>NZ_JBIWPJ010000006.1:0-665771 GCF_044768205.1 Streptomyces sp. NPDC101160
CTCACGCTCAAACCTCGAACGCGGATTCCTCATTTCGCAAAAACGCACGGAAAGACAAGACGGCGACGCGACAAAGCACACCGTCAGGCGTTGAGTGGTTCTTGCGGAATCGCTGTCCGGGGCCGACCGGGGTCGGTGCTCACGTCGGACAACTCGGAGAACACTACGGACCTGGGAATCCCGTGTCAACCCGGGTCCGGCTAGGTAGCCTGTGCGCATGACTACGCATGCGCACAGCACCCAGTGGTGGGCCGCCTGACCCGGCGGCCGCACTCGCGCATGCAACACAACGGCCGCCGCCTCGGCGGCCGTTCGCGTATCCCCCTCCGGGAGCCCGGCCGACGAGTCGGCGGGCGTCCGACAGGAGAGGGAGAGCCAAGGCCATGAAGCGGATCTTCAGTGGGGTCAAGCCGACCGGGCATCTGACGCTGGGGAACTACCTGGGGGCCGTGCGGCGGTGGGTCGAAGTCGACCAGCACCGGGCGGACGCGCTGTTCAGCGTGGTGGACCTGCACGCACTGACCGTGGAGCACGATCCGGGGCGGGTGACCCGGCTGAGCCGGCAGGCGGCGACGCTGCTGCTGGCGGCCGGGCTCGATCCGGAACGGTGCACCGTCTTCGTACAGAGTCATGTGGACGAGCACGCGCGGCTCTCGTATCTGATGGAGTGCGTGGCCACGGACGGCGAGATGCGCCGAATGATCCAGTACAAGGAGAAGAGCGTCCGGGCCCGGGAGGCCGGGCAGAGCGTGCGGCTGTCGCTGCTGACGTATCCGGCACTGATGGCGGCGGACATCCTGGCGTACGGGACCGACGAGGTGCCGGTGGGCGAGGACCAGACGCAGCACGTGGAGCTGGCGCGGGACCTGGCGGTGCGGTTCAACCAGCGGTACGGGCATGTGTTCACGGTGCCGAGGGCGGTGAACCCGGTGGTGGCGGCGCGGGTGATGGATCTGCAGGACCCGACGTCGAAGATGGGGAAGTCGCACGAGAACGGGTCCGGGATCATCTATCTGCTCGACGACGCGGACACGGTGCGGCGGAAGATCATGCGGGCCGTGACGGACAGCGGGCGTGTGGTCGTCTACGACCGGGAGGAGAGTCCCGGGGTCGCGAACCTGGTGGATCTGCTCGCCGCGGCCACCGGCTGCAAGGGTCCGGCCGAGCTGGCCGACGCGTACGACTCGTACGGGGCCCTGAAGAAGGACACCGCGGAGGCGGTGGTCGAGCTGCTGCGGCCGGTGCGGGAGCGGCATGCGGAGCTGGCGGCGGATCCGGGGTACGTGGCCGGGGTGCTGCGGGAGGGGGCCGAGCGGGCACACGGGATGGCGCGGCCGGTCGTCGACCGGGCCTATCGGGCGATCGGGCTGCTGCCGGCGGAGCCCGCCGTGTGACGGAAGGCGGCACGGTAGTCGCGCGGGCTGGTGGCGAGGTGCGAGGCGAAGTGCTGGCGCATGGTGACCTCGCTCCCGAAGCCCGCGCGGCGGGCCACCTCGGGGAGGGGGTGGTCGGTGCGTTCGAGGAGTTTCTGGGCGGCGGCGACGCGCTGGGCGATCAGCCAGCGGGCGGGTGTCGTGCCGGTGGTCGCCTGGAAGTGGCGGGCGAAGGAGCGGGCGGACATGCCGGCGCGGGCGGCGAGGGTCGCGACGGTGTGCGGTGCGTCGAGGTGGGCGAGGGCGTGGGCGCGTACGGCGGCGAGGGCGTCGGCGTCGCGGTCGGCGCGCGGGGTGGGGTGCTCGATGAACTGGGCCTGGGTGCCGGTGCGGAAGGGCGCGGTGACCATGGAGCGGGCGATCGTGGCGGCGACTTCCGCGCCGTGTGCCGTACGGACGAGGTGGAGGCAGAGGTCGATGCCCGCGGCCGTGCCGGCGGAGGTCCAGATGCCGGTGTCCTCGATGAAGAGGGCTTCGGGTTCGACGGTGGCCCGGGGGTGGCGGTCGGCGAGGGTGCGGGCGTGGCGCCAGTGGGTGACGGCGCGGCGGCCGTCGAGGAGGCCGGCGCGGCCGAGGACGAAGGCGCCGGCGCACAGGGAGGCGACGGGGATGCCGGCGGTGTGGGCGCGGCGCAGGGCGTCGAGGACGGGAGCGGGGACGTCGGCGTCGGGGTCCTCGATGCCGGGGACGAGGACGAGGTCGGCGGGGGTGAGTGCGTCGAGCCTGTCGAGCGGGGTGTCGGGGGTGAGGCTGAGGCCGCCGCGGAGGGGGACGGGGACGGCGGGGTCGGCGGCGGCGCGCAGGAGGGTGAAGGGCGGGACGCCGCGGTCGCGGCGGTCGGTGCCCCAGACCTCGGTGACGACGGAGACGTCGAAGGCGCGGATGCCGGGGAAGGCGAGGAGGGCGATGCGCTGGACGGCTTCTGTCACGCTTGGCAGTAAACCATCGATCGACGGCTTTTCCGCCTCTGGGGCGGAAGGGCCCGGGGCAGCAGGATCGTGGGCATGGAGATCATGGAGAACATCAAGGTCGAAGCGAACGCGGCGCTCATCGTCATCGACGTGCAGAAGGGGTTCGAGGACGCCTTCTGGGGCCGGCGGGACAACGCGGACGCCGAGCGGAACATGGCGGCGATCATCGACCGGTGGCAGGAGACGGGACGCCCGGTCGTCTTCGTACGGCACGACTCTCCGCGGGCTGGTTCGCCGCTGGCGCCGGAGTCCGAGGGCAACGCCTTCAAGGACTTCGTCGAGGAGCGGCGGGGCAGGGGCACCGGGCCGGAGCTGCTGGTCACCAAGACCGTGAACTCGGTCTTCTACGGGGAGCCGGACCTGGACACCTGGCTGAAGGAGGCCGGGATCGGGCAGTTCGTCATCGTCGGCATCCAGACGAACATGTGCAACGAGACCACCGCGCGGATGGGCGGGAACCTCGGTTACGACGTGCTGTTCCCGATCGACGCGATGCACACCTTCGACCTGGCCGGGCCCTTCGGGTGGACGCGGTCGGCGGAGGAGCTGACCCGGGCGACGGCGGTGTCGCTGCACGGCGGGAAGTTCGCCCGGGTCGTGACCGCGGAGGACGTCCTGAAGGGGACGGCCGTGTAGTCGGTTCAGCCGTTGCCGGAGGCGAGCTCGCGGCTGCGGTCGCGGGCGGCTTCCAGTGCGGCGATGAGGGCGGCCCGTACGCCGTGGTTCTCCAGCTCGCGGATGGCGGAGATGGTGGTGCCGGCGGGGGAGGTGACGGCCTCGCGGAGCTTGACCGGGTGCTCGCCGCTGTCGCGGAGCATGACGGCGGCGCCGATGGCGGCCTGGACGATGAGGTCGTGGGCCTGGGCGCGGGGCAGGCCGAGCAGGATGCCGGCGTCGGTCATGGCCTCGACCAGGTAGTAGAAGTACGCGGGCCCGGAGCCGGAGAGGGCGGTGGCGGCGTCCTGCTGGGACTCGGGGACGCGCAGGGTCTTGCCGACGCCGCCGAAGATCTCCTCGGTGTGGGAGAGGTGCTCGGGGGTGGCGTGGCTGCCGGCGGAGATCACGGACATGCCCTCGTCGACGAGGACGGGGGTGTTGGGCATGACGCGGACGACGGGGGTGCCGGTGGTCAGGCGTTCCTCGATGAAGGCGGTCGGGATGCCGGCGGCGGCGCTGATGACGAGGCGGTCGGCGGCGACGTGCGGGGCGAGCTCGTCGAGCAGCCGGCCCATGTCCTGGGGCTTCACGGCGAGGATGAGGGTGTCGGCGCGCTTGGCGGCGTCGGCGTTGCTGACGGCCTCGACGCCGTAGCGGGCGTGGAGTTCCGCCGCGCGTTCGGCGCGACGGGCGGTGACCAGGAGGTTCGCGGGGCGCCATCCGGCGCGGATCATGCCGCTGAGGAGCGCTTCACCGATCTTGCCGGTGCCGAGGACTGCGACGGTCTGGGTCATCGTTCTGTTCACCTCGCCGGAGGGGGTTACGTGTCGTCATCCTCGCACCGGGCCCTGTCCGGCGCGTCGGCTGTCCACGGAACGGTCATGCGGTGCGGCGGCGGAGGGTGGCGGCGCCGAGGCCGAGGACGAGGACCGCGCAGCCGGCGACGACGAGGGCGTCCCGTACGAAGTCCACGGTGATGTCGGTGTGGCGCAGGACCTGGTTCATGCCGTCGACGGCGTACGACATGGGCAGCACGTCCGAGATCGCCTCCAGGGCCGGGGCCATCCGGTCGCGCGGGGTGAACAGGCCGCAGAGCAGCAGCTGCGGGAAGATCACGGCCGGCATGAACTGGACGGCCTGGAACTCGGACGCGGCGAACGCCGAGACGAAGAGGCCGAGGGCGGTGCCGAGCAGCGCGTCGAGCAGGGCGACCAGGAGCAGGAGCCAGGGCGAGCCGATGACGTCGAGGCCGAGGAACCACAGGGCGAGGCCGGTGGCGAGGACGGACTGGGCGATGGCGACGAGGCCGAAGGCGAGCGCGTAGCCGGCGATGAGGTCGCCCTTGGCCAGCGGCATGGCGAGGAGGCGTTCGAGGGTGCCGGAGGTGCGTTCGCGCAGGGTGGCGATGGACGTCACCAGGAACATGGTGATGAGCGGGAAGATGCCGAGGAGCGAGGCGCCGATGGCGTCGAACGTCTGCGGGCTGCCGTCGAAGACGTAGCGGAGCAGGAAGAGCATCACGCACGGCACGAGCAGCATCAGGGCGATCGACCGCGGGTCGTGGCGGAGCTGACGCAGCACGCGGGCGGCGGTGGCGAGGGTGCGGGCACCGTTCATCAGTGGGGCTCCTCGGTACGGGTGCGGGTGCGGGCGCGGGCCGCGGCGGCGTCGACGAGGTGGAGGAACGCCTCCTCGACGGTGGCGGTGCCGCCCAGTCGGCGCAGTGCGTCGGGGGTGTCCTCGGCGAGGAGTTCGCCCTCGCGGAGCAGCAGCAGCCGGTGGCAGCGCTCGGCCTCGTCCATGACGTGGGAGGAGACGAGGAGCGTGGTGCCGCGGTCGGCGGCGATGCGGTGGAAGAGGTCCCACAGGTCGCGGCGGAGTACGGGGTCGAGGCCGACGGTCGGTTCGTCGAGGACCAGCAGTTCGGGCGTGCCGAGCAGGGCGACGGCGAGCGAGACGCGGCTGCGCTGGCCGCCGGAGAGCCGGCCGGCGAGGGCGTGGGCGTGGGAGGCGAGGTCGACGTCCTCGATGGCCCGGTCGACGGCGGTGCGGCGCTGGTCGCGGTGGGCGCGGCCGGGGAGCAGGACCGAGGCGAAGTAGTCGAGGTTCTGGTGGACGGTGAGGTCGTCGTAGACGGACGGGGCCTGGGTGACGTAGCCGATGCGGGCGCGCAGGGCCGGGTCGCCGGCGGGGCGGCCGAGGACGTCGAGGGTGCCGGTGACCTTGGCCTGGGTGCCGACGACGGCGCGCATGAGGGTGGTCTTGCCGCAGCCGGAGGGGCCGAGGAGGCCGGTGATGCGGCCGCGGGGGACGGTGAAGTCGAGGTGGCGCAGGACGGTGCGGTCGCCGCGGACGACGGTGAGGCCGGAGGCGGTGATGGCGCCGTCGACGGGACCGTCGACCGCTTTATTCATCATGTGATGAATAGTGGGCCTGGAGGTGCCGCACGTCAAGGACCCGGGAGCCCTGCAGCCCTGCAGCCCTGGAGCCCTGGAGTGGGTTAGCGCTTGGGCTTCTTGCGCTGGGAGGGGTTGCCGGCACGGCCGGCGCGGCGCTTCTCGTACTGCGCGCGGGCGGTCTCGTACTCCGTGCGGTGCAGCCTCTCGCCGGGCGCCTCGGAGAGCGCGCGGAAGAAGTACGCGAGCAGCGAGCCGATGAAGCCGATCGCCTTCACGCTGCGCAGCGCGTCCTCGCGTGCCGGGTCGGCCGGGCGGCGGGAGAAGCCCTCCCAGGTCCTGCGGAAGGCGATGGCGCTGCAGATCGCGAACATGACGACGACCAGGACGCTGACGAAGCCGCCGACCTCGGCGATCTCCAGGCCCTGGTACGCGAAGCGGAGCACGAGGCAGCCGGCGACCGCGGCGGCGAGCGACCCGACGGCGACGGCGGCGCGGCGCAGCCCGTAGTGGCCGGAGTGGTCCAGCCAGGTGGTCCCGAAGAAGCGGATGTCCTCGGGCTGGGGGCCGGCCGGCTTCTCGGGGGCGGGGGTGCGGTTCTCGTCGCTCACGAGTCGATTATCCCGCTCGGTCGTCCCCGCCCCCCGTGAAGAGGGGTCAGGAGCAGCGCGGGGCGACGTAGCCGTCGCTGCCGGTGTGCACGTAGGCGTCGGAGACGTAGTCGCCGTCGGCGATGTTGTCCCAGAGGTTGGTGGTGCCGTACGGGCCGCTGATCCACTCGCCCGGCGTCTGGCAGTAGATCGTCACATAGGAACCGGCCGGCAGCGTGCGCACGATCGGGTACTTGGTGCTCGGGCCGGACCGTACGTTCACCCGGTATCCGGACGCGATCTGATAGCGATTGGACATTCGAGCTCTCCCCCGTTCGGACGACGCGCGCAGGCTACCAAGCCATGTCCGGATTCGATGCGCCATGGTCTAGGCTCCGTGCGTCGTGCGCGCGCACGGCACTGACGGGGAAACACACGGGGTGGGGCTATGCCACCGTTGCGCGGCACCGGCGTCGGCCGGGAAGCGGAAGATCCTGAGTACGCGGGCGAGTACCGGCTCGGGGCCGTCCTCGGCTCCGGCGGCATGGGCATCGTCCGGCTGGCCCGCTCGGCCTCCGGGCTGAGACTCGCGGTCAAGATCGTCCACGCCACCTATGCGTCGGACCCGGAGTTCCGGGCCCGCTTCCGGCAGGAGGTGACCGCGGCGCGGCGGGTGAGCGGCGCGTTCACGGCGCCGGTCGTCGACGCCGATCCGGACGCGCCGCGGCCCTGGATGGCCACGCTCTACGTGCCCGGGCCGACGCTCGCCGAACAGGTCAAGAGGAACGGCCCGCTGAGCCCCGCCGAGCTGCGCCGGCTCACGGCCGGGCTCGCGGAGGCGCTGCGCGACATCCACCGGGCCGGGGTGGTGCACCGGGACCTCAAGCCGGGCAACGTGCTGCTCACGGACAGCGGACCGAAGGTCATCGACTTCGGCATCTCGCGGCCCGCGGACAGCGATCTGCACACGGAGACGGGCAAGCTGATCGGCTCGCCGCCGTTCATGGCGCCCGAGCAGTTCCAGCGGCCCCGGCAGGTCGGTCCCGCGGCGGACGTCTTCGCGCTCGGCTCGGTCCTGGTGCACGCGGCGACCGGGCGCGGGCCGTTCGACTCGGACAGCCCGTACATCGTGGCGTACCAGGTCGTGCACGACGAGCCGGACCTGACGGGCGTCCCGGAGGAGCTGGCGCCGCTCGTCGCGCGCTGCCTGGCGAAGGAGCCGGCGGAGCGGCCGACGCCGGACGAGGTCATGGCGGCGCTGCTGCCGCCGTCGTACGAGGCGGCGGCGTTCATACCGGCGCAGCGCCGGGCATCCTCGCCGATGCCTGCGGTGGCCGGGGACACCGACACGCGTGCGCTCAGGGCTTCCGGTGTCGACTCGGCCGCCACCACGGTCCCCCGCGCCGAGGCGGTCGAGGCACCGCGGCGCTCCCGCCGCCGGCCGCTCGCCGTCGTGGCCGCGGCCGTGCTCGCGGCGCTGACGGCGGGCGGCGTCCTGCTGGCCGTACAGCTCGGCGGGAGCGAGGGCGAGGAACGGGCGCAGCGGACGGCCGCGTCGCGGCCGCTCGACGTCTGGCGGACCGCGCTGCCCGGCGCGGGCGCCGCGGCGCCGGTCTGCGCCGTGGCTCCGTACGACGGCGCCCTGTTCTGCGCCGCGCGCGGCACGACCGCGGTGGCGCGGCTCGACGCGGGCACCGGCAAGCAGGCCTGGTCGGTGCCGAGCCGTGGCGACGGCACGGACGCCGTCGCGCCCGTGCTCGCCGGCGGGCGGCTCGGAACGGTCAGCGGCGACCGCTACACGACCTACGATCCGCGCACCGGCAGGCCCGGCTGGAGCGCGGACATGTCGGCGTACTTCGCCGACCCGCTCGCCGCGGGCGACACCCTGCTCCTCGGCTCCCCTTCGGGCACGTTCACCGCCCTCGACGGCGCGACCGGCCGCAGGCTCTGGCAGCACCCGCTGCGCGGGAACAGTGCCCCGCAGACCGGTCCGTACGACCCGGCGACCGGCCTCGTGCACGTCTTCGAGGCGTCCGCCGACGGCGCCCACACCCTGGTCACCTCGGTGCGCGCGAGGAGCGGCGAAGTCGTCCACCAGCACCGCCTGCCCGGCAACCTCGTGGCGGGCGCGACGGGCGCGGACGGCACGCTCTTCCTGACGTCCCAGGGGTTCCAGGGCCGAACCGGCGCGGTCGTCCGCCACGACCCGGCGCGCGGGACCACGAACCGCGTGCCGCTGCCCTTCAGCATGGAGGACCCGCGGATCGCCGCCCACGGCACCGCGGTCTACCTCCTCGACCACACCGGCGCGCTCGTCGCCGTCGACACGGCCGGCTCCGGCGGAGGCGCCGGCGGCCGCACGCTGTGGCAGCTGGAGACCTCCGCCGGGCACGTCTCCCAGCCGGTCCTCTCGGCCGACGGCACGCGCCTCTACTTCTCGGCGGCCGACGGGCGCCTGTTCGCCGTCGACACCGCGCGCGGCACCGTCCTCGGCCAGACCGAGCCCCGGCTCCACGACGGCAGGCTGGGCTTCACGGCCTCCGTGCCGACGCCGGTGGTGACGGGCGACCGCGTGTACGGGACGGCGCCGGACGGGTCGGTGTTCGCGGTGGACGGGCGGGACCCCGCCCACTGGTGACGGACGGTACGACGAAGCAGGAAGAACGAAGGGGGAGCGGTCGGCCGCTCCCCCTTCGTCCTTACTCGGTCACGCCGCGGGCGTCAGCCCAGCTTCGTCACGTCCCGCACCGCGCCCTTGTCCGCGCTCGTCGCCATCGCCGCGTACGCGCGCAGCGCCGCCGAGACCTTGCGCTCGCGGTTCTTCGGGGCGTAGACGCCGCCAAGGGCATCGCGGCGGGCGGCCAGGGTCGCGTCGTCGACCAGGAGCTCGATCGCACGGGTGGGGATGTCGATGCGGATGCGGTCGCCGTCCTCGACGAGGGCGATGGTGCCGCCGGAGGCGGCCTCCGGGGAGGCGTGGCCGATGGAGAGGCCGGAGGTGCCGCCGGAGAAGCGTCCGTCGGTGACGAGGGCGCAGGTCTTGCCGAGGCCGCGGCCCTTGAGGAAGGACGTCGGGTAGAGCATCTCCTGCATGCCGGGGCCGCCCTTGGGGCCCTCGTAGCGGATGACGACGACGTCGCCGTCCTTGACCTGCTTGTTGAGGATCTTCTCGACGGCCTCTTCCTGCGACTCGCAGACGACGGCCGGGCCCTCGAAGGTCCAGATCGACTCGTCGACGCCCGCCGTCTTCACGACGCAGCCGTCGACGGCGAGGTTGCCGCGCAGGACCGCCAGGCCGCCGTCCTTGGAGTAGGCGTGGGCGGCGTCGCGGATGCAGCCGCCCTCCGCGTCCACGTCGAGGGTGTCCCAGCGCTCGGACTGGGAGAAGGCGGTGGCGGAGCGGACGCAGCCGGGGGCCGCGTGCCACAGCTCGACGGCGTCCTCGGAGGGGGAGCCGCCGCGGACGTCCCAGTTCTTCAGCCAGTCGGCGAGGGAGGGGCTGTGGACGGCGTGGACGTCCTCGTTGAGCAGGCCGGCGCGGTGCAGTTCGCCGAGGATGGCGGGGATGCCGCCGGCCCGGTGGACGTCCTCCATGTAGTACGTGCCGCGGGGCGCGACGTTCGGCGCGACCTTCGCCAGGCAGGGCACGCGGCGCGAGATGGCGTCCATCTCGGTCAGGCCGTAGTCCAGCTCGGCCTCCTGGGCGGCGGCGAGCAGGTGGAGGATCGTGTTGGTGGAGCCGCCCATGGCGATGTCGAGGGCCATGGCGTTCTCGAACGCCGCGCGGGTGGCGATGTTGCGCGGCAGGACGGACGCGTCGTCCTCGTCGTAGTAGCGGCGCGTGAGGTCCACGACCGTGCGGGCGGCGTTCTCGTACAGCGCGCGCCGGGCGGTGTGGGTGGCGAGGACCGTGCCGTTGCCGGGCAGGGAGAGGCCGATGGCCTCGGTGAGGCAGTTCATCGAGTTGGCGGTGAACATGCCGGAACACGACCCGCAGGTCGGACAGGCGTTCTCCTCGATGCGGAGGATGTCCTCGTCCGACACCTTGTCGTTGACGGCCTCGGAGATCGCGTCGACCAGGTCGAGCGTGCGGACCGTGCCGTCGACGAGCGTCGCGCGGCCGGACTCCATCGGGCCGCCGGAGACGAAGACGGTCGGGATGTTGAGCCGCAGGGCGGCCATCAGCATGCCCGGGGTGATCTTGTCGCAGTTGGAGATGCAGATCAGGGCGTCGGCGCAGTGCGCCTCGACCATGTACTCCACGCTGTCCGCGATCAGGTCGCGGGACGGCAGCGAGTAGAGCATGCCGCCGTGGCCCATGGCGATGCCGTCGTCGACGGCGATCGTGTTGAACTCGCGGGCGATGCCGCCGGCGGCCGTGATGGCCTCGGAGACGATCCGGCCCACCGGCTGCAGGTGGGTGTGGCCGGGGACGAACTCGGTGAAGGAGTTCGCCACCGCGATGATGGGCTTCCGTCCGATGTCCGCGCCCGGTACACCGGAGGCGCGCATAAGGGCGCGGGCGCCCGCCATGTTGCGGCCGTGGGTGACTGTGCGGGACCTCAGCTCGGGCATCGTCGCTCGCTCCTCGTGATGGGTGTGCTTGCAGTCGAGCGTACGCTTCGACTCCAAGATCCGGACAACCGCGTCCGGCATGCGAGATAAATGTTCGGCTCGTGGTCAGGGGCCGAGGGGCGGCGGCCGAAGGGTCAGGGCTGCGTGAGGTAGCGCTGCAGCGTCGGCGACACCTGGGCCACGATCTCCTCCGGGTCCGCCGACGCCAGCGGCTCCACCTGGATCACGTACCGCAGGATCGCGATCCCGATCATGTGCGAGGCCGCCAGCTCCGCCCGCAGCTTCGGCTCCGGTACGTCGAGGTCCGCCGCGATCCGCTCCAGGAGCCGGCGCAGCACGAAGCCCCGCAGCACCTTCGCCGCCGCCTCGTGCGTCAGCGCCGAGCGGATGATCGCGAGGAGCGGGGCGCGGGTCGCCGGGTTCTCCCAGACGCCGACGAAGAAGCGGGCCAGCCGCTCGCCGATCGCGTCGCGCGGGCCCGCGACGATCGCCGGGACGACGGCCGTCGGCTCGAACGACACCTCGATCGCCGCCGCGAAGACCTCGTCCTTCGTCCCGTAGTAGTGGTGCACGAGCGCCGGGTCGACCCCGGCGGCCTTCGCGATGCCGCGGACGGAGGTCTTGTCGTACCCCTTCTCCGCGAACAGCTCCCGCGCCGCCTCCAGGATCCGCTCCCGCGCGCCCGGTCCGCCGTCGTCCGCGGCCGTACGCGAGGGACGGCCGCGCCGCCGGGGAGCACCGCCCGTCGAACCGTCGCTCACGCGTGCGTGCCCCGGGAGGCGGCGGCCAGGTGGAGCCGGGTGAAGGCCAGCGCCTCGGCGAGATCGGCCTCGCGTTCGGCGGAGGACATCGCGCGCCGGGTGTTGACCTCGATGACGACATGGCCGTCGTAGCCGTTGTGGGCGAGCCGCTCGAGCAGCTCCGCGCACGGCTGGTTGCCCCGGCCCGGGACCAGGTGCTCGTCCTTCGCCGAGCCGCGCCCGTCGGCGAGGTGGACGTGGCCGAGCCGGTCGCCCATGCGGTCGACCATGGCGAGGGTGTCGGTGCGGGCGGTCGCGGTGTGCGAGAGGTCGATCGTGAAGTGCCGGTAGTCGGCCTTGGTGACGTCCCACTCGGGGGCGTACGCGAGCATCTCGCGGTCCTTGTACCGCCAGGGGTACATGTTCTCCACGGCGAAGCGCACGTCCGTCTCGTCCGCCATCCGCCAGATGCCGGTCACGAAGTCCCGCGCGTACTGGCGCTGCCAGCGGAACGGCGGGTGCACGACCACGGTCGACGCGCCCAGCTTCTCGGCCGCCGCCTGCGCACGCTGGAGCTTGACCCACGGGTCGGTGGACCAGACGCGCTGGGTGATCAGGAGGCAGGGGGCGTGCACGGCGAGGATCGGGACCTGGTGGTGGTCCGAGAGCCGGCGCAGCGCCTCGATGTCCTGGCTGACCGGATCGGTCCACACCATGATCTCGACGCCGTCGTAACCGAGGCGCGCGGCGACCTCGAAGGCCGTCGCCGTCGACTCCGGATAGACCGAGGCCGTCGACAGGGCGACCTTCGCATCCGGGATGCGCACCGCTGGTTCTGCCACGGAGACAGGGTACGGGGCGGGCCTGGGGGCCGGGGGGTGGTTCCGGTCACCTCCGGGTCCGGCCCCCCGCTCCCGGTAACCGCGCCCCCGTACCCGTACCCGTACGCGCGCCCCCGGCCCGCGCCGGTCTTACGGCAGGTGGTCGAGCCTCCGCAGGATCACGCCCTCGCGCAGCGCCCACGGGCAGATCTCCAGCTCCTCGACCTCGAACAGGTCCATCGCGCCCTCCGCGACCAGCGCGCCCGCGAGCAGCTGGGCGGCCCGGCCCTCGGAGACGCCGGGCAGGGCGGACCGCTCGGCGACCGTCATCGCGGCGAGCCGCGGCACCCACTCCTCCAGCGACTTCCGCGACAGGTTGCGCTGCACGTAGAGGCCGAAGCCGGAGCCCGGCGCGCCCGCGATACGGGCCAGCTGCTTGAAGGTCTTGGACGTGGCCACGACATGGTCCGGGGAGCCGAAGCGGCTGAACTCGCCGACCGTACGGGCGATCTGCGCGCGGACGTGGCGGCGCAGCGACTTCACGTCGGCCGGATCCGCCGGGTCGCCGGGCAGCCAGCCGGAGGTGAGCCGGCCGGCGCCGAGCGGCAGGGAGACGGCGGCGTCGGGCTCCTCGTCGATGCCGAAGGCGACTTCGAGGGAGCCGCCGCCGATGTCGAGGAGGAAGAGCTTGCCGGAGGACCAGCCGAACCAGCGGCGGGCGGCCAGGAAGGTGAGCCGGGCCTCCTCCTCGCCGCTGAGCACCTGGAGCGCGATGCCGGTCTCCTCGTACACCTGCTGGAGGACGGCGTCGGCGTTGCTGGCCTCGCGCACCGCGGAGGTGGCGAACGGCAGCACCTCCTCGCAGCCCTTGTCCTCGGCGGCGATGAGCGCGTCGCGGACCGTGCCGACGAGCCGCCGGACCCCCGCCTCGGCGATGGCGCCGCGCTCGTCGAGGAGCTCGGCGAGGCGCAGCTCCGCCTTGTGGGAGTGCGCGGGCAGCGGGCGGGCGCCGGGGTGGGCGTCCACCACCAGCAGGTGCACTGTGTTCGAACCGACGTCGAGGACTCCGAGTCTCATGGACGAAACGCTACTGCGCGCGCCCGCATACGCTTGGTCTTGTGCCAAAGACGAAAAAGGTCAAGCCGGGCAAAGACAGCACGGACACCGCAAAGGACACTGCCAAGGACGCCGCCGGGCAGGCGAGGCTCTCGCACGCCGCGAAGGCCGTGAAGAAGCGGGCCAAGGACCAGGAACCCGACGAGAAGGGCCTGGACTTCCCGCGCGCCTGGGTGGAGTTCGCCGACCCGGAGGACGAGGAGCAGGTCTACCGCTGTGACCTGACCTGGCTCACCTCCCGCTGGACCTGCATCTTCGGCAACGGCTGCCAGGGCATCCAGGAGGGGCGCGCGGACGACGGCTGCTGCACGCTGGGCGCGCACTTCTCCGACGAGGACGACGAGAAGCGGGTCGCCGAGCACGTGGCCCGGCTCACGCCCGACCTGTGGGAGTTCCACGACGTCGGCACGGAGACGGGCTGGACGCAGGTCGACGAGGACGGCGACCGGCAGACCCGCCGCTGGAAGGGCTCCTGCATCTTCCAGAACCGGCCCGGTTTCGCGGGCGGCGCGGGCTGCTCGCTGCACATCCTGGCCGTGCGGGAGGGCCGGGAGCCGCTGGAGACCAAGCCGGACGTCTGCTGGCAGCTGCCGGTGCGGCGCACGTACGACTGGATCGACCGGCCCGACGACACCAGGGTGCTCCAGGTGTCGATCGGCGAGTACGACCGGCGCGGCTGGGGCCCGGGCGGCCACGACCTGCACTGGTACTGCACCACCGCGAGCTCGGCGCACGTCGGCAAGGACCCGGTCTACGTCTCGTACAAGCCGGAGCTCGTCGAGATGATGGGCAAGGCGGCGTACGAGGTGCTCGTCGGCCTGTGCGAGGCGCGGCTCGCGTCGCAACTGCCACTGGTGGCGCCGCACCCCGCCGACCCGGCGGACTAGCCGCCCGCATCGCCGCACCCCGCCGACCCGGCGGACCAGGGCCTGTCCGACCCTGATCCGCCGAACAGGCCTAGCCGCCCGCGGGGGCCGGGTCGGTGCTCGTCGGCGACCCGCCCGTGGACGACGAGTCGCTCGGCGCGGGCGTCGGGTCCGTGGTCGGGTCCGTCGTCGGCGGCCCGGTCGTCGGGTCCGTCGTGGGCTCGGTCGTCGACGGCGGCGGAGTGGTCGGCGGCTCGCTGGTGGGCGGCGGGGTCGTCGGGTCCGTCGTGCTCGGCGGCGGGGACGTGGGCTCGGTCGTCGTCGGGGGCGGCGGGGTCGCCCCGTAGCCGCCGATCCGCACCACCGCGCCCGACGGGTTGACGCCGACCCGCGCGCTCCAGGCACCGGCCGGTTCGCCGGCGCGGTCGACGAAGATCCGCACGGTGACCGACTCGCCGGGGCGCAGCGTGCCCGACGCCCGGCTCACGTACAACCAGGGCGCGTCCGACCAGAGCGCCCAGGCGCCCGGCTGCCCGCCCTCGTTGGTGAGCGTCAGCAGGGTCGTCCCGCCACTGCCGCGCGCGGCGACGGCGATCCGGGCCGGCGCGGGCTGCCCGGGCCGGGTCGGGGCGGCGGGCGCGCCGGGGCTGATCACCTCGACCGTCACGTCCGGGGCGCGGCTCCCGCGGGTGAAGCGGGGGTCGGGGGTCGTACGGGCGTTGCCGGTGTTCTCGTAGCGCTCGTACGGGCGCCCGTCGGCGCCGCCGGAGTGCGCGGCGCCCGTCGCGTCCGCGTCCCGCGCGCTGATCCGGGCGCCGTCCTGGCCCTCCCCCGCGACCGGCGTGCCGCGGTACGAGGCCCACAGCGCGAGCACCGGCGCGGCGACGACCGCGGCGACGACGGTCGTGGTGACGGCCCGGGTGCGCATCCGGTCACGGCGCGCCGCGTGGTCCTTGGGGTCCATCGGGAAGCCCGTCGGCCCGAACCGCGGGGCCCCGGCCCGGGCGCGCGGGACGTGCAGCATCGCCACGTACGCGGCGGCCCGCGGCGCCTCCACGATCGGGAGGCGGACGGCGGTGGGGGCGCCCGGCCAGGGCGCGCCGGCCCCCGCGCGCTCGGCGGCCCGGCGGCAGCGCGGGCAGTCGTCGACGTGCCGGACCAGCTCGGCGCGCAGGGCCGCGGAAAGCAGCACCTGGTGGTCGTCGGTGAGCCGGGCCACGGTCGGGCAGTCGCCCGTCTCCACGACCGCGAGCGCGGCCCGGGTCCGCTCCACCTCGCAGGCCGCGGACTGCAGCAGCTCACGGCACGCGACCGGGTCGAGCGACAGCACGGCGGCGACCTCGCGGTGGCCGAGCCCGTGCCGTACCGCCAGTTCCAGGGCCTCGCGCTGCTCCGGCGTCGTGCCGGCCGCCTCGGGCCAGGCGAGCGCGGCCAGCTCGGCCCGGCGCCGCTCGGCGACCTCCGGCGCCACGCGCGGCGGCTCCGGCTCGGCCACGGCGGGACGGCCGGTGTGCGCGCCGCCCTGCCGCCGGCTCCGCTGCTCGCCGAGGCTGCGCAGACAGGCCCAGCGGGCCAGCGCGTACAGCCAGGCGCGGCGGCCGGGCTCGTCGGAGGGGCAGCGGCCGTGGTGCCGCTCGGCGATCGCGAGGACGTCGCCGAGGACGGCGGTGGCGGTGTCGTGGTCGCACAGAACCGAGAGGCAGTAGGTGAACAGGCCGTCCAGGTACTCCTCGTACCGGGCGGGCGGCCGCTGGCCGAGGGTGCGGGGACCGCCGGTGGGGCGGGTGGGGTGTTCCCTTGTGTCTTCCAGCCTGCTGCTCGTCACCCGGCGACGGTAGGCAGGAGGGAGGGGGGTCTTCGCACCGCTTGCGCGCTTTTAATCCATACGGGTGAAGCGACCACTCGAAAGGGGACACGAGCCGGAGCGCGGGCCCGTCGGCGGCGGCTGGGGCGAGCGGGCGGGGCGGGGTTGTCAGTGGGTCCCGCTACCGTGTGCGGCATGGCTGCTCGTACCAAAACCGCCAAGGACCGGCCGTCCTATCGCTGCACCGAGTGCGGCTGGCAGACCGCGAAGTGGCTCGGCCGCTGCCCTGAGTGTCAGGCCTGGGGGACGGTCGAGGAGTACGGCGCGCCCGCCGTGCGGACGACCGCCGCCGGGCGGGTGTCCTCCGCCGCGCTGCCGATCGGGCAGGTCGACGGGCGGCAGGCGACCGCCCGCAGCACGGGCGTCGACGAGCTGGACCGGGTGCTCGGCGGCGGTCTCGTCCCCGGCGCGGTGGTGCTGATCGCGGGCGAGCCGGGCGTCGGCAAGTCGACGCTGCTGCTCGACGTGGCGGCGAAGGCGGCGAGCGACGAGCACCGCACCCTCTATGTGACGGGCGAGGAGTCCGCGAGCCAGGTCCGGCTGCGCGCCGACCGGATCAAGGCGCTGAGCGACCACCTCTATCTGGCGGCCGAGACCGACCTGTCGACCGTGCTCGCGCATCTGGACGAGGTGAAGCCGTCGCTGCTGGTCCTCGACTCGGTGCAGACCGTGGCCTCGCCGGAGATCGACGGTGCCCCGGGCGGCATGGCGCAGGTCCGCGAGGTGGCCGGCGCACTGATCCGGGCGTCGAAGGAGCGGGGCATGTCGACCCTGCTCGTCGGGCATGTGACGAAGGACGGCACCATCGCGGGCCCCCGGCTCCTGGAGCACCTGGTGGACGTGGTGCTGCACTTCGAGGGCGACCGGCACGCGCGGCTCCGCCTGGTCCGGGGCGTGAAGAACCGGTACGGGGCGACGGACGAGGTCGGCTGCTTCGAGCTGCACGACGAGGGCATCACGGGGCTCGCCGACCCGTCGGGCCTCTTCCTGACCCGCCGTGACGTGGCCGTGCCCGGCACCTGTCTCACCGTGACGCTGGAGGGGCGCAGGCCGCTGGTGGCCGAGGTGCAGGCGCTGACGGTCGACTCGCAGATCCCGTCGCCGCGCCGGACCACCTCCGGTCTGGAGACCTCCCGGGTGTCGATGATGCTGGCCGTCCTGGAGCAGCGCGGCCGGATCAGCGCGCTCGGCAAGCGGGACATCTACAGCGCGACCGTCGGCGGCGTGAAGCTGTCCGAACCGGCCGCCGACCTGGCCATCGCCCTCGCGCTCGCCTCCGCCGCGAGCGACACCCCGCTGCCGAAGAACCTGGTCGCGATCGGCGAGGTCGGGCTGGCGGGCGAGGTGCGCCGGGTGACCGGTGTGCAGCGCCGGCTCGCGGAGGCGCACCGGCTCGGGTTCACGCACGCGCTGGTCCCGGGCGACCCGGGGAAGGTGCCGGCGGGCATGAAGGTCATCGAGGTCGCGGACATGGGCGACGCCCTGCGGGTGCTGCCGCGCAGCCGCAGGCCAAGGGCTCCCGAGGGGGCGGAGGGCTAGCGGAGGCGTACCGGAAGGGCGGCCGAGGGCGAGCGGAAGGGCGACCGAGGGCGAGCGGAAGGGCGACCGAGGGGGAGCGAAAGGCGAGGGGAAGGCGAGCGGAAGGGCGGCCGAAGGGGAGCGAAAGGCGAGCGGAAGGGCAGGTGCCGCCGGGACGGGCTCGGCTGGTCGCGGAGGGCTGCGGGGCGGTGTCGCTAGACTTTGCCCTGGTCTCGCCCATCCGTACGAGCCGGAGGAGTGCAGTGGCAGCCAAGGACAACGAGGCACTGATGCGTGCGTCGCTCAGTGCCGTCGCCCCCGGCACCGCCCTCCGCGACGGGCTCGAACGGATCCTCCGTGGCAACACCGGCGGTCTGATCGTCCTCGGCATGGACAAGACCGTCGAGTCGATGTGCACCGGCGGTTTCGTCATCGACGTCGACTTCACCTCCACCCGGCTGCGCGAGCTGTGCAAGCTCGACGGCGCGATCGTCCTCGACAAGGACATCTCCAAGATCCTCCGGGCCGGCGTGCAGCTGGTCCCGGACGCGTCGATCCCGACCGAGGAGACCGGCACCCGGCACCGCACGGCGGACCGGGTCTCCAAGCAGTGCGGTTTCCCCGTGGTCTCCGTGTCGCAGTCGATGCGCCTGATCGCTCTGTACGTGAACGGCGAGCGCCGGGTCCTGGAGGAGTCGGGCGCGATCCTGTCCCGCGCGAACCAGGCCCTGGCGACCCTGGAGCGCTACAAGCTGCGCCTGGACGAGGTGGCCGGCACGCTCTCCGCCCTGGAGATCGAGGACCTGGTGACGGTCCGGGACGTGACGGCCGTGGCGCAGCGTCTGGAGATGGTGCGCCGGATCGCCACCGAGATCGCCGAGTACGTGGTGGAGCTGGGCACCGACGGCCGGCTGCTCTCGCTCCAGCTCGACGAGCTGATCGCGGGCGTGGAGCCGGAGCGCGAGCTCGTCATCCGCGACTACGTGCCGGAGCCGACTGCCAAGCGCTCGCGCACGGTCGCCGAGGCGCTGACCGAGCTGGACGCGCTGACCCACGCCGAGCTGCTCGAACTGCCGATAGTGGCCCGTGCCATGGGCTACAGCGGCTCCATGGAGACCCTGGACTCGGCGGTCTCGCCGCGCGGCTACCGGCTGCTCGCCAAGGTGCCGCGGCTGCCGGGCGCGATCATCGAGCGGCTCGTGGAGCACTTCGGCGGGCTGCAGAAGCTGCTCGCGGCGAGCGTGGACGACCTGCAGACCGTGGACGGCGTCGGCGAGGCCCGGGCGCGCAGCGTCCGCGAGGGCCTGTCGCGGCTCGCGGAGTCGTCGATCCTGGAGCGGTACGTCTAGTCCGCCGCCACCTGCGCATACGCCGAGGCCCCGGGACGGATCGCCGTCCCGGGGCCTCGTGTCTCTTCCGAGCCGGCCGGTCAGTCCTTCGCGAGCTGGAACGACACCGGCGTCACCCGCGCTCCCGGCACCGACGCCTCCGCCAGGTAGTTGCCGGGGCCGACGGCCTGGCCGGCCGGGGCGGTCGTCGCGCACTGCGGGGCGCTGCGGCGGCGGTCCCACTCCACGGTGTGGGTGATCGTGGTGTGCGCCGGGACCCTGAGGAAGAGCGGGGTCGCGGGGCGCGGGCAGTCCTTCGAGGACCACAGCACGCCCGTGGTGTCACGGACCGTCAACACCGCGTTCTTCGGACCGAGATCGGTCTTGCAGTCGGCGCCGGTCGTGTTGGTGACGGCCAGCTTGAAGCGCGGCTTCTCGCCCGGCTCGTAGGCGTTCTTGGCGCCCGTGAGCCTCAACTGGAGTGCGCCGGGCGCGCAGTTCGGCAGCGGGGAATTGGCCGGAACCTGCTGTCCGGCGCCCGTACCAGCGCCGCCGTCGCCGCCCGCGCCGTCCGTGTCGCCGTTCTTGCCGCCGGTGGCCCCGGAGTCCGCGCCCGCGTCCGTACCGCCGTCGCCGCCGCCCGTGTCGCGGCCGGCGTCGCCACCGCCCTCGGTGTCACCGGAGCCGGAGCCGGAACCCGAACCGGAGCCGTCACCGGAGCCCGACTCGTCGCGGCCGCCCGGGTGTTGACTGATCGCCGGACCGGAGCCGGAGGGACCGGGAGTGATCGACGGCGCGGGAGAGGAGCCGTTGGCGTTGTCGTCCGGCTTCTTGCCTCCGCCGCCGCCGGACGTGAACGCCCAGGCGGCGATCAGCGCGAGCAGGGCAACCAGGCACAGCGCCACGGCCCTCCGACGCCAGTAGATGGAGGAGGGAAGCGGCCCGACCGGATTGCGCAGTGATCCCACGTCACGAACCTTACGAGAGATCAGCCCCAACTCCCGCCCCCCATGCCGCCCCAGACGCCAAGTTTTGCCGATGATCACATCCGGGACGCGGTCCGGTCCGGAGCGGGAACTCCACGGGCGCCGTCCGCGTTGTTCCCGGCACGGTCCGTGACGCCCGCGGCACCCCCTGCTCTCCTCGGGGACGGCCGTCGGCCCTCGGCCGGAGCGAGCTCCTCCGGAAGCGGGTTAACGTCATCGACCATGGACAACCTCCCTCACCTCACCGACGGGCTGTATCTCGACATCGTCGATTTCGCCCACTCCACCCCGCACTGGTTCCAGAAGATCGCGGAGGTGTGGACCGAGCTCGGGCTGCTGCTCTTCGGAGTGCTGTTCGTGGCCGGCTGGTGGCGGATGCGGCGCGGGTCGGCCGACGCGATGGCGCTCGCGCTGCTCGCCCCGCTCGCGACCGCCTTCGGCTACGTGGTGAACGAGGCGCTGAAGTCGCTGGTCGACGAGGAGCGACCGTGCCGCGCGGTCGCCGGGGCACCCGCCTCGCTCGTCGCCTGCCCGCCGCACGGCGACTGGTCCTTCCCCAGCAACCACTCCGCCATCGCCGGGGCCGCCGCCGTGGCGCTCGCGCTGTCGTGGCGCGGCATCGTCTGGCTGACCGCGCCGATGGCCCTGCTCATGGCCTTCTCCCGGGTCTTCGTCGGCGTCCACTACCCGCACGACGTCACGGTCGGCCTGCTGACCGGCGCCGTGGTCGCGTTCGTCGTCATGAAGGCGGCCCGCCGCCCGGCCCGGGCCCTGGTCGACACGGCCCGGTCCAGCCGGAGCAGCGCAGTCATGTGGTGCGTGGGGCGCGGTCCGCGCGTTCGTGCCTCCGCGCGCCCCGGAGGCGCACGCCACGGCGCGTACTGATCGACTCGGGAGCATGCCAGGATCGGAAGTGCCATGACTTCCATCCACACCACCCCCGAGACCCCTGTCGCGCCGTCCGCCGCGCGCTCCTCCGACCTCGCCGTGCCCGACGCGCCGCACGCGCCCGGCGAGCTGCACGCGCCCGACGCGCTGCACGGGCCCGTCCTCGCCTGGTTCGACCGGCACGCCCGCGACCTGCCGTGGCGCCGCCCGGAGGCGGGGGCGTGGGGCGTGATGGTCAGCGAGTTCATGCTCCAGCAGACCCCGGTCGTCCGGGTGCTCCCGGTGTACGAGCAGTGGCTGGCGCGCTGGCCGCGCCCCGCCGACCTGGCCGCCGAGGCGCCCGGCGAGGCCGTCCGCGCCTGGGGCCGGCTCGGCTATCCGCGCCGGGCGCTGCGGCTGCACGCGGCGGCCGTCGCCATAACGGAGCGGCACGGCGGCGACGTGCCGAAGGACCACGGGCAGCTGCTCGCGCTGCCCGGGATCGGGGAGTACACGGCGGCGGCCGTGGCCTCGTTCGCGTACGGGCAGCGCCATCCGGTGCTCGACACGAACGTGCGCCGGGTGTTCGCGCGGGCGGCGACCGGCGTGCAGTACCCGCCGAACGCCACCACCGCCGCCGAGCGCCGGCTCGCCCGGGCCCTGCTGCCCGACGACGAGCCGACGGCGGCCCGCTGGGCGGCGGCCTCGATGGAGCTGGGCGCGCTGGTGTGCACGGCGAAGAACGAGGACTGCGGGCGCTGCCCGCTGGCCGACCGCTGCGCCTGGCTGCTCGCCGGCAAGCCGGCCCACGACGGCCCGCCGCGCCGCGGCCAGACGTACGCGGGCACCGACCGGCAGGTGCGCGGCAAGCTGCTCGCCGTACTCCGCGAGGCCGTGGACCCGGTGGAGCAGGCGGACCTGGACGCGGTCTGGGACGAGCCGGTGCAGCGCGCCCGGGCACTGGACGGCCTGGTCGCCGACGGCCTGGTCGAACCGCTGGAGGGCGGCCGGTACCGGCTCCCGCTGAGCTGAGCGCCCTTCTCCCCGAGCACCCGAACCGAAACCTCCGGATCCGCCGCTGTTACACAACCGATGGACAGCCGTGCGCCCGCCGACGGCTCGCCCGGACAGCCCCGTGACAAGCGCTCCGTAGCGTCTTCGACGTAACGGAAACAGGTCTGATGGGTCTGGTCACGGGGATCGGAGGCGGTTCGGGATGGCGCATGGCGAGACGCTCGGCAAGGTGCTCGATTTCGAGGAGTACGTACGCACGCGGCAGGACGCGCTGCTGCGCAGTGCCCGTCGTCTCGTGCCCGACCCGGTCGACGCCCAGGACCTGCTGCAGACCGCGCTGGTCCGCACGTACGGGCGCTGGGACGGCATCGCCGACAAGTCGCTCGCGGACGCCTACCTCCGCCGGGTCATGATCAACACTCGGACCGAGTGGTGGCGGGCCCGCAAGCTGGAGGAGGTCCCCACCGAGACCGAGCAGATGCCCGACGCGCGGGTCGAGGACCCGACCGAGCAGCACGCCGACCGCGCCCTCCTCATGGACATCCTGAAGGTGCTCGCGCCCAAGCAGCGCAGCGTGGTCGTGCTGCGCCACTGGGAGCAGATGAGCACGGAGGAGACCGCTGCCGCGCTCGGCATGTCGACCGGTACGGTGAAGAGCACGCTCCACCGCGCCCTGGCCCGACTGCGCCAGGAGCTGGAGAGCCGGGCCGCCGAGGGCGACGCCCGCGCCCTGGACACGGGTGTCCTGGAGCGGACGGACGGGTCGATCCGGGCGGCGGCGTGACGACCGCGGCCGGACGGCGAGGCGACGAGCGGAAGCAGGAGCGGTGCGCGGCCTGAGTGCCAGACCCACGGAACGGGCGGCGAGCGTCACGGCGATGGCCGGGCTCGCCGCCGTCGGCGTGCTCGTCGCCGGTTGCTCGACCGGCGGCACCGGCTCGCGCGACGAGGGTGCGGCGCGCTCCGGCGAGGTCGCGTCGACGGCCCCGCAGGCCCCTTCGTCGTCGAACGCGCCCGGCGAGTACTCCAAGCAGGCTCCCCCGAAGGTCGATCCGATCGCCCTGCTGAAGAGCGACCCGAAGATCGGGGAGCGGCTGAAGTCCGACCTGAAGCCGTGCACGGCGGACGTCTACCCGGTGGACACCTCCTACGGGAACCTCACCAACTCCGGGGCGCCCGACATCGTCGTCAACGTGATGAGCTGCGGCGACATGGTCGGCATCGGCATGTACGTGTACCGCGAGGAGAACGACAAGTACACGAACGTGTTCATGGCCGAGGACGCGGCGGTGTACGGGACGATCGACCGCGGGGACCTCATCGTCACCAAGCAGGTGTACGCGAAGGGCGACCCGGTCGCGTACCCCTCGGGCGAGGACGTGATCACCTACCGCTGGACGGGGAACAGGTTCAGCCAGCACGACTGGGTGCACAACGACTTCAGCAAGGCGGCCGGGGACGGCGGACTGGACGGGACCGAGCCCGCGCCGGCTCCGTCCAGCTAGCCCCCGGCTCCCCGCCTCAGCACCCGATCCGACCCCCCACAGAGCGCGTACGCGGAAGGCACCACCCATGGCCGAGACCCATGTCCTGTTCGTCGAGGACGACGACGTCATCCGTGAGGCCACCCAGCTCGCCCTGGAGCGGGACGGCTTCACGGTGACCGCCGTGCCCGACGGGCTCTCCGGCCTCGACGCCTTCCGGGCCGACCGGCCCGACATCGCGCTCCTGGACGTCATGCTGCCCGGCATGGACGGCGTCAGCCTGTGCCGGCGGATCCGCGACGAGTCGACCGTGCCGGTGATCATGCTGTCGGCGCGGGCCGACTCCATCGACGTCGTCCTCGGCCTGGAGGCCGGCGCGGACGACTACGTCACCAAGCCCTTCGACGGCTCCGTCCTGATGGCCCGGATCCGCGCCGTGCTGCGCCGCTTCAACCACGCGGGCGAGGCCGGTGACGGCGCCGGGACCACGGCGGCGGCCGCGGGCGGCGTGCTCGCCTTCGGTGACCTGGAGGTCGACACCGAGGGCATGGAGGTGCGCCGGGCCGGCGTGCCGGTCGCGCTCACCCCGACCGAGATGCGGCTGCTCCTTGAGTTCTCGTCGGCGCCGGGCACGGTGCTGTCCCGGGACAAGCTCCTGGAGCGGGTCTGGGACTACGGCTGGGGCGGCGACACCCGGGTGGTGGACGTCCATGTGCAGCGGCTGCGCACCAAGATCGGCCAGGACCGGATCGAGACGGTCCGCGGCTTCGGCTACAAGCTCAAGGGCTGACCGGCCGGTGGACGTGAAGGGGCAGACGCGCGAGCTGCGCACGACCGGGCCGCGGGCGAGTGGTCTGCGGGCCGGCGGCCTGCGGGCCGGGGCGAGTGGTCTGCGAGCCGGGGCGAGTGGTCTGCGGGCGGGCGGTCTGCGGACCGGTGTCCGCTGGAAGATCGCCGTCGCGATCGCGGCGGTCGGCGCGCTCATCGCGGTCACGCTGAGCCTGGTCGTCCACAACGCGGCCCGGGTCTCCATGCTCGACAACGCCCGTGACGTGCAGATGTGGCGGCTGCTCTTCGCCCAGCGCGTGTACGAGACGTCGAAGCCCAAGGAGCCGCGCTTCGGCACCAAGATCAACGACCCGGCGCTGCCGCCCCAGCTCGACCAGCTGATGCGGGACAAGCGCCGCGGCACCTACGTCCAGGAGCACAACGGCGGCGCGCCGGACGTCTGGGCGGCCGTGCCGCTCGCCAACGGCGACGTCCTCTCGCTGCACGTGCCCTTCGCCGACCGCAGCGCCACGATCATGAAGGACCTCGACCGGGCCCTGATCATCGGCTCGGTGTCGGTGGTCTTCGGCGGCTGCGCGCTCGGCGTGCTCATCGGCGGCCAGCTCTCGCGCCGGCTGCGCAAGGCCGCCGCGGCGGCCGGCCGGGTCGCCCAGGGCAACACGGACCTCCGGGTCCGGGACGCCATCGGCGGCGTCGTACGGGACGAGACCGACGAGCTGGCCCGGGCGATCGACGCGCTGACCGACGCGCTGAACGAGCGCATCGAGGCCGAGCGGCGGGTCACCGCCGACATCGCGCACGAGCTGCGCACCCCGGTCACCGGGCTGCTCACCGCCGCCGAACTGCTGCCGCCGGGCCGCCCGACCGAGCTCGTACGGGACCGGGCGCAGGCCATGCGGACCCTCGTCGAGGACGTCCTGGAGGTGGCCCGGCTCGACGGCGCGTCCGAGCGGGCCGAGCTGCAGGAGATCGCGCTCGGCGAGTTCGTGGAGCGGCGGGTGCGGGCGCTCGACCCGGACGCGGTGATCCGCGTCGTCCACGAGTCCTGGGTCAACACCGACCCGCGCCGCCTGGAACGCATCCTCGGCAACCTCCTGGCCAACGCCGCCAAGCACGGCAGGGGCCCGGTCGAGGTCACCGTCGAGGGCCGGGTGGTCCGGGTCCGCGACCACGGCCCCGGCTTCCCCGAGGCGCTGCTCCGCGAGGGCCCGAGCCGCTTCCGTACGGGCAGCAGCGACCGCGCGGGCCAGGGCCACGGCCTGGGCCTGACCATCGCGACCGGCCAGGCCCGCGTCCTCGGCGCCCGGCTGACCTTCCGCAACGCGGCCCCCGAGGGCACCCCGGACGGCGCGGGCGGCGCGATCGCCGTGCTCTGGCTGCCGGAGCACGCCCCGACGGACACGGGCAGCTTCCCGGTGCTGCGGCTGACCGACTGACCGGCCGTCCGGTCACCGCTCGGGCGCGGTCCCGAAGTCCTTGGAGAAGTCCAGCTCCTCGCTGCGCTGGGTCAGCGAGTACCAGTTGCCGTTGTCGTCGCGGAAGATCGCCTCGATCCCGTACGGCCGCTCCTTCGGCTCCTGTACGAACTCCACCCCCCTCGCCCTGAACGTCTCGTAGTCCCCCCGGCAGTCGTCGGTGCGGAACGCCCCGGCGCCCAGGACGCCCTTGCTGATGAGCGTCTTCAGGGCCGTCGCGGACTCCTCGTCCATGGCGGGCCCGTCGGGGCTCATCAGGGCCAGCTCGACGTCCGGCTGGTCCTTGGCGCCGACGGTGACCCAGCGCATCGGCCCCATGGCGACGTCGTCCCGGACCTCGAAGCCGAGCTTCTCGGTGAAGAACTTCCTGGTGCGCTCCTGGTCGAGCGTCCAGACGGTGGTGATGCCCAGTCCCTTGATCATGCGTCCACCGTAGGCGGCCCTCCTCTCAGCCCGCTTCTCCGGAATTGCGGTCGCCGGAACCGCGGTCCTCGGAACCACGGTTGTCGGATCCACGGTCCTCGGAACCAGGGTCGTCGGAACCGCTTCCCTGGCCGTCGGGACGGCGCCGCCCCGGGAACGCGCCCGCGTACAGCAGCGCGAAGCAGCCGGGTATGAGCGCGGTCCCGCGGCCCACGTGCCGGGCGCGGTACTCGCTCGGGCTGAGCCCGGTCTGCTGCTTGAAGCGGGTGGAGAACGTGCCGAGGCTGCTGAAGCCGACCAGGTTGCATATCTCGGTGACGGTCAGGTCGGCGGTGCGGAGCATCTCCTCGGCCCGCTCGATGCGGCGGCGCGAGAGGTACTGGCCGGGCGTCTCCCCGTACGCCGCCTTGAAGACCCGTACGAAATGGAACCGCGAATAGCCGGCACGCGCCGCCACCGCGTCCAGGTCGAGCGGCTCGGCCCAGTCGCGGTCCATGACGTCCTTGGCGAGGCGCAGCCGGCGGAGCAGGGCCGGGCGCGCACCCGCGTGGGTGCTGGTCTCCACGTACCAAAGCGTGGCACGCGCCACTGACAATCGACCGACGACAACGGCCCCCGGCGTCCGTGAGGACACCGGGGGCCGTCGAGCAGCGGGAGGAGATCAGACCGCTTCGGCGACCTTCGGGGCGCTGTCCTCCACCGAGCCGTCCTTCTTCGTGGCACCGGCGCCGCGCAGCGCGACCTCCTTGACGAAGAAGGCGAGGACGAAGCCGAGCACGGCGACGGCCGAGCCGACCAGGAACGCCGAGTGGGTGCCGGCGGCGACCGCGTGCTGGTACGCCTCGCGGAGCGCGGCGGGCAGCTTGGCGAGGCTGGCGGCGTCGAGCTGGGCCGAGCGCTCGGTCAGCTGCGAGCCGCCGGCACCGCCGCGGGCGGCCATCTCGTGCTGGACCTGGTGGTTGAACAGGGCACCCATGATCGCGACGCCGAAGGACGAACCGAGGGTCCGGAAGAGGGTGGTCGAGGAGGAGGCGACGCCCATGTCCTTCATCTCGACGCTGTTCTGCGCGACGAGCATCGTGATCTGCATCAGGAAGCCCATGCCGGCGCCGAGCACGGCCATGTAGACGCCGGAGGTGAGGCGGGTTGTGCCGGTGTCCATCGTGGAGAGCAGGTACAGGCCGACGACCATGAGCGCGCCGCCGATGATCGGGAAGATCTTGTACTTGCCGCTGCTGGTGGTGACCCGGCCGACGACCAGCGAGACGACCATCATCGACAGCAGCATCGGCAGGAGCAGCAGGCCGGAGTTGGTCGCGGAGGCGCCCTGCACGGACTGCTGGAACAGCGGCAGGAAGAGCACCGCGCCGAACATCACGAAGCCGGTGAGGAAGCCGATCACGGACATCAGGGTGAAGTTGCGGCTGCGGAAGATGTGCAGCGGCATGATCGGGTCGCTCGCGCGGGTCTCCACGAAGAGGAAGGCCGCGAGGGCGACGACTCCGCCGACGGCGAGGCCGACGATGGTGGCCGAGCCCCAGGCGTACTCGGTGCCGCCCCAGGTGGTGACGAGCACGATCGCGGTGATGCCGAGGGTCAGCAGGGCGGCGCCGAGGAGGTCGATCCGGGTGCCGGCGGCACGCTCCTTCCTCGGCAGGTGGAGCACGGTGGCGAGCATCGCGAGGGCGACGACGCCGAGCGGCAGGTTGATGTAGAAGGCCCAGCGCCAGCCCCAGTGGTCGGTGATGGAGCCGCCGACGAGCGGGCCGCCGATCATGGCGAGCGCCATGATTCCGGCCATCATGCCCTGGTACTTGCCGCGGTCACGGGGCGGGATCAGGTCACCGATGATCGCCATGACGCCGACCATCAGACCGCCGGCGCCCAGGCCCTGGACGGCGCGGAAGCCGATGAGCTGGCCCATGTCCTGGGCCATGCCGCTCAGCGCGGAACCGATCAGGAAGAGCACGATCGAGCCGAGGAAGACGCCCTTGCGGCCGAACATGTCGCCGAGCTTGCCCCAGATCGGGGTGGAGGCGGCGGTGGCCAGGGTGTAGGCGGTGACGACCCAGGAGAGGTGCTCCAGGCCGCCGAGCTCGCCGACGATCGTCGGCATCGCGGTGCCGATGATCATGTTGTCCAGCATCGCGAGAAGCATCGCGATCATGAGGGCGAGGAGGACGACCCGGACGCTGCGCGGCTGTGCCTGCGCCGGCGCCTGCTGCTCCGTCTCCCCCTCGACTGTCTGAGCTATCGGTTTCGTCGCCATGTCCCGTCTTCCCTTACTTGCCGCCCGGCTAGTTACTACACTGTGGAAAGTAGACCCGTAACTTGCCGGTCGTCAAGTAAGTTTTGTTGTGGGAAGCGAGAGACCATGGCCCAGGCCCGAGGCAACACCCGCCAGCGCATCCAGGACGTGGCCCTCGAGCTCTTCGCCGAGCAGGGCTACGAGAAGACCTCGCTGCGCGAGATCGCGGAACGCCTCGACGTCACCAAGGCCGCGCTCTATTACCACTTCAAGACCAAGGAAGACATCCTCGTCGGCATCTTCGAGGACCTCACCCGCCCCATGGACGAGCTGATCGAGTGGGGGCGCGAGCAGCCCAGCACCCTGGAGACCAAGCGTGAGGTGCTGCGCCGCTACCAGGTGGCGCTGCTCGCCGCGGCCCCGCTCTTCCGCTTCATGCAGGAGAACCAGGCGGCGGTGAGCAAGCTCAGCGTGGGGCTCACCTTCAAGGAGCGCATGCTCGCGCTGAACGACCTGCTCCAGGAGCCGGGCTCGGTGATGACGGACAAGGTCCGCTGTGTCAGCGCGATCTTCACGCTGCACGCGGGCACGTTCTTCATGAACAACGTCGAGGGCGACCCCGAGGAGAAGCAGGAAGCCGTCCTCGAGGTCGCCCTCGATCTGATCGAGCAGGCCCAGTCGGGCCGCTGAGCCCCGCGGGGCTCAGCGCAGGCGCCGACCAGTGCAGGCGTCAGCGCAGGCGTCAGACCGTGACGCCGTGGGCGCGCAGGAACGCGACCGGGTTCACGGCGGAGCCGTAGTTCGGGGTGGTGCGGATCTCGAAGTGCAGGTGCGGGCCGGAGGAGTTGCCGGTGTTGCCCGAGAGGGCGATCTGCTGGCCGGCGGAGACCTTCTGGCCGATGTTCACCTGGATCTTCGACAGGTGGGCGTACTGCGAGTACGTGCCGTTGGCGTGCTTGATCACGATGGCGTTGCCGTACGCGGGGCCGTCGCCGCCGCCGTACGGGCCGGCCTTCACGACGGTGCCGGCGGCCGCGGCGTGGACCGGGGTGCCGACCGGGACGGCGAAGTCCTGGCCGGAGTGCTTGTGGGCCCACATGGCGCCGCCCTGGTTGAAGGTGGCGGACAGCGCGTAGGAGGTGACCGGCTTGACCCAGGAGGCGGCCTTCTTGGCGGCCACGGTCTTCGCCTGCGCCTTGGCGGCGGCGGCCTTGATCTGCGCGGCCTTGACCTGGGCGGCCTCGGCCTTGGCGGCGGCGGCCTTCGCCTGGGCGGCGACGTGGGCCTGGACGGTGGCCTGCTGGGCGACGGCGGCGGACGCGGCGACGTTCGTGGTGCCCGCGACGGCGGCCTTGCCCTCGGCGGCGAACGCGGAGCCGGCACCGGCCACCAGCGACGCTCCCAGACCCGCGGCGGCGAGGGCGACGGCGGTGGTACGGATGCTGGGCTTCGTGACGCGCTTCGACATACGGGGGAGAACCTCCGGACAGAACGGGACCCGGCGTGAGAGCGGCTCAGCACCGGGCTTGCTCATCCTTGGTAACCCGGGCCCCCGGCCTGGCCAAAACACCCCATCTACGACATTGCGTCGTAGCGATCTCCGGCCGCGTTCACCTCTTGACGGCTCCGCCGAGGCCGTACGAAACGGGAGAAATCGACACGCGTAGACCCGTTTAGACCCATGTCGCGACCGCCCCCGCCGCCCGGCAGCCCGCGTGCCCTCCACTCCGGTACGGGGCGGGACCACGGTCCCGTTGGTTGACCCGTGAACGTCCCGTTTCCTCCCGGAATCACACCACTATTCCGGCTAGTACCGCCGAAAACGCCTGTGCGCCTTGTCACCACGCGGCGGCCCCGAATGCGACCTGGGTCACGCAACCGAAGCCCTCGGAACCCCCTCCGGCCCCCTCTCGGCGGCGCTAGCTTCCATGCCATGACCGAGATCGAACTCGCCGACGCCATCGCCTCCGTACGCGACCAGCTCGTCGACGCCGCCAACCGCGCCACCGGCCACCCCGTCGCCTTCGAGGTCGGCGACATCCAGATGGACTTCACGATCGAGCTCCGCAGGGAGCTCAAGGGCGGCACCAAGGTGAAGGCCTGGGTCGTCGAGGCGGGCGCCGACGCCTCCCGCACGCGCGGCGAGACCCACCGGGTCTCCTTCACCCTCAGGCCGAGGAACGCGGCGACGGGCACGGCGTGGCTGGTGGGGAACGAGGACGAGGCGGACCTGTCGGACTTCGGTGGCCCCGGAACCGGGACTGAGGGCCGGTGAGGAGCAGCCAGTCCGTCTTCGCCGTCCAGGGCAGGCAACAGGGCACCGGAGTGCTCCTCGCCCGGAACGTGATCCTGACCGCCGCCCACGTCATAGGCGGCGTCCACAGCGCCGTCGTGGCCGGCGCGCAGCGAGAACCCCAGAAGTTACGGGTGGTCTGGTCCGACGAGCGGCTCGACGCCGCCCTGCTGGTCAGCGAGCAGCGCCTCGGCCCGACCCCCCGGCTCAGCAAGGTCGCCACCGACCGCCCGATCCCCGGCTGCGTGATCCTGGGCTTCCCTCGCATCCAGCGGTACGAGGAGCGCAGACCGGACCTCGACCAGTTCACGGGCACCGTCCTGCCCATGGCCGGGCTCCTGCGCCACACCCTCACCGTCGAGCTCGACGGCCCGCCCGTCATCGAGACCGTGGACGGCCCCTCCCCGCTCTCCGGCCTCTCGGGCGCCCCTGTCTATGCCGACGACGGACTCCTCGGCATCGTCCGCGCCGTCCCGCGCGGCCGGGGCCACCGCCGCCTCGAATGCCTCCCGCTCACGGCGCTCCTCGCCGACAAGGAGGCGTACCGCTGGCTCCCCGACGACTTCGCCCCGCCCCGGCCCGTCACCGCCACCCACCCCGGCGACCAGCACTACGAGGAGGAGTACGCCGAAGCCGTCGGCGACGCCTACCGCCACACCCGGATCTTCGGCCTCGACGAACTCGGCAGACGCGCCTCCAGGTGGGACCTCGACACCGCCTACCTGTCGCTGGAGGCCAGCACCCGCGACCGGGACTCCGTCCCCGTACCGCGCAGGATCGACGACCTGCTCGCCAGCCGGCCGCGCGTCCTGCTCCGCGGCGAAGCGGGCGCCGGCAAGACCACCCTCATGTGGTGGCTGGCCGCCCACGCCGCCGCCGGTACGCTCGGCCCCGAGCTGGCCGACCTCAACGGGCTCGTTCCCTTCGTCGTACCGCTGCGCTCCCTGCGCGCCCGCGGCGCCGGCTTCCCCGCCCCCTCCGAGCTCGTCCGCGTCGGCGACGTCGTCATCGACACGCCGCCGGACGGCTGGGCCGGCCGGGTCCTCGCCGCCGGTCGCGCCCTACTCCTCGTCGACGGCCTCGACGAGGTCACCCAGGACGACCGCGACGACGCCTACACCTGGCTCAGCGGACTGCTCGCCCGCTACCCGGACACCCGCTGCGTCGCGACCGTACGTCCGCACGCCGTCGCCCCCGACTGGCTCGGCGCGGAGAACTTCGAGGAGCTCACCCTCCTCCCGCTGCGCGCCGAGGACATCCAGGCGTTCGTCGCCGCCTGGCACGAGGCCGCCCGGCTCGACGCCGACGCACGTGACCGGGCCGCCCTCGACGACCTCGAACGCGACCTCGCCCAGCAGTTCCGCCACAACCCCAACCTGGCCGAGCTCGCCCGTACGCCGCTGCTCTGCGCCGTCATCTGCGCCCTGCACCGGCTGCGCGAGGGCTTCCTGCCCGAGACCCGCTGGGAGCTGTACGACTCCGCCCTCACGATGCTCCTCGGCACCCGCGACAAGCACCGCCGCGTCGACGCGCCCGACGGCATCCGGATGTCCGTCGAGGAGCATCAGGAGCTCCTCCAGCGCCTCGCCGCCTGGCTGGTCCGCGGCGGTCAGACCGAGTTCACCCGCGACCAGGCCCTCCAGCGCCTGGAGCGGGCCCTCCCCGGCATGCCCGACGTCCGGGCCCAGGGCACGCCCGAGGAGATCCTCACTCACCTGATCAACCGCAGCGGCCTTCTCCAGGAGCGCACGGACGACGTCTTCCAGTTCGCCCACCGCACCTTCCAGGACTTCCTCGCGGCGAAGGAGTTCGTCGACGACGACCTGCTGAAGGAGCTGCTGCAGCACGCCCACGACCAGCAGTGGCACGACGTGCTGCTGCTGGCCGCCGGCCACTGCAAGCGCCGCGAGCTGCCGGTCCTGGTGGAGGGCCTGCTGAAGGCGGGCTCCGCGACCCGGAAGAAGGACCTGAAGACGACGCTGTACGTGCTGGCGGCACTGGCCGCGCAGCACAAGGCGTGGCTGGAGGAGGCGCTGCGGAGGCGGGTGGAGAAGGCGGTGCGGTCGGTGATCCCGCCGCGGGGCCCCGAGCAGATGAGGCAGCTGGCCAGGCTCGGCCCACAGCTGCTGCCGCTGCTGCCGGGGCCGGGGGACGTGCCGGCGGGCACCACGGGGATGGTCGCCAACCTCATCGCACTGGTCGGTGGGACCGCGGCGCTGCCCTACGCACGTTCCTTCGCGGAGGCGGGCGAGGCAGCTCACTTCGCGGAGCACTGGTCGTCCTTCCCGCAGGAGCCCTTCGTCCAGCAGGTGCTCTCGCGGCTGGAGCCGACGAAGAGCGTCGGAGTCAGCAGCTCCGTACAACTTCGGCTGCTCAGGAAACTGCCCCACCTCACGGCGGTCCTCCTGGTGGGGGACTTCGCCGAAGCCGAGATCGTCGAGGGCCTGGGCACGCGGCCCCTGACGTCCCTCGCCCTCGCCTTCAATCACCGCCTGAGCACGCTCGGCGTGCTCCGCTCGCTCGACTGCGGCCGGCTCGACCGTCTGTACATCAGCGGCTGTCCCAGGGTGACGGCTCTGGACCCGGTCGCCGATCTGCCGGCCTTGCGCCATCTGACGCTCGACGTCCTGCGGTCCGGCGAGGAGCCGGTCGACCTCACTCCACTCCGGTCCCGGCCGGGGCTGCGCGTCTGGGTCACCGGCGTCCCCCGCAAGGACATCCTCGGCGCGGCCGCCCTCGGCGACCGCCTGACCGTCGCATAGGCGAGGGGTCGCCGCACCACGCAAAGGGGCGGCCCCGGAACCACCAGGTTCCGGGGCCGCCCCTTCAGCCGTTCAGGCTCAGCGCAGCGTTACGTCACGCGTCCTTCGAGAGGTTCGGGCCGCCGCCCGCCGCCTCCACCGGAGGGACGTCCGGCAGGGCCGACTTCTCCTCGCCGCGGAAGGTGAACTTGCGCTCCTCGCCGTCGCCCTCCGTGTCCACGACCACGATGTGGCCGGGGCGCAGCTCGCCGAAGAGGATCTTCTCCGACAGGGTGTCCTCGATCTCGCGCTGGATCGTCCGGCGCAGCGGCCGGGCGCCCATGACCGGGTCGTACCCCTTCTTCGCGAGGAGCTCCTTCGCCGACTGGGAGAGCTCGATGCCCATGTCCCGGTCCTTCAGGCGCTCGTCGACGCGGCTGATCATCAGGTCGACGATCTTGAGGATGTCCTCCTGCGTCAGCTGCGGGAAGACGATGATGTCGTCGACACGGTTGAGGAACTCCGGGCGGAAGTGCTGCTTCAGCTCGTCGCTGACCTTCGCCTTCATCCGCTCGTAGTTGGACTTCGTGTCGCCCTGGGCCGCGAAGCCGAGGTTGAAGCCCTTCGAGATGTCCCGGGTCCCGAGGTTGGTCGTCATGATGATGACCGTGTTCTTGAAGTCCACGACCCGGCCCTGGGAGTCGGTCAGGCGACCGTCCTCCAGGATCTGGAGAAGGGAATTGAAGATATCGGGGTGGGCCTTCTCGACCTCGTCGAAGAGGACCACGGAGAACGGCTTGCGGCGCACCTTCTCGGTGAGCTGGCCGCCCTCTTCGTAGCCCACGTATCCGGGCGGGGAACCGAAGAGACGGGAAACCGTGTGCTTCTCGCTGAACTCCGACATGTCGAGGGAGATCATCGCGTCCTCGTCGCCGAAGAGGAATTCGGCGAGCGCCTTGGACAGCTCGGTCTTACCGACACCGGACGGGCCGGCGAAGATGAACGAGCCACCGGGGCGCTTCGGGTCCTTCAGGCCGGCCCGCGTACGCCGGATGGCGCGCGAGAGGCCGATGACCGCGTCGTTCTGACCGATGACGCGCTTGTGGAGCTCTTCCTCCATGCGGAGCAGACGCGAGGACTCCTCCTCGGTCAGCTTGAAGACCGGGATGCCGGTGGCGGTCGCGAGGACCTCGGCGATCAGCTCGCCGTCGACCTCGGCGACGACGTCCATGTCGCCGGCCTTCCACTCCTTCTCCCGCTTGGCCTTCGCGGCGAGGAGCTGCTTCTCCTTGTCGCGCAGGGACGCGGCCTTCTCGAAGTCCTGCGAGTCGATCGCGGACTCCTTGTCCCGGCGGACGGCGGCGATCTTCTCGTCGAACTCGCGGAGGTCCGGCGGCGCGGTCATCCGGCGGATGCGCATCCGGGAGCCGGCCTCGTCGATCAGGTCGATCGCCTTGTCCGGCAGGAAGCGGTCGGAGATGTAGCGGTCGGCCAGGGTCGCGGCCTGGACGAGGGCCTCGTCCGTGATGGAGACCCGGTGGTGGGCCTCGTAGCGGTCGCGCAGACCCTTGAGGATCTCGATCGTGTGCGGCAGCGACGGCTCGGCGACCTGGATGGGCTGGAAGCGGCGCTCGAGGGCGGCGTCCTTCTCCAGGTACTTGCGGTACTCGTCGAGGGTGGTGGCACCGATGGTCTGGAGCTCACCGCGGGCCAGCATCGGCTTGAGGATGCTGGCGGCGTCGATCGCGCCCTCGGCGGCGCCCGCACCCACCAGGGTGTGGAGCTCGTCGATGAACAGGATGATGTCGCCGCGGGTGCGGATCTCCTTGAGGACCTTCTTCAGGCGCTCCTCGAAGTCACCGCGGTAGCGGGAGCCGGCGACCAGCGCGCCGAGGTCCAGGGTGTAGAGGTGCTTGTCCTTGAGGGTCTCGGGCACCTCGCCCTTGACGATGGCCTGGGCCAGGCCCTCGACGACCGCCGTCTTGCCGACGCCGGGCTCGCCGATGAGGACCGGGTTGTTCTTGGTCCGGCGGGACAGCACCTGCATGACCCGCTCGATCTCCTTCTCGCGCCCGATGACCGGGTCGAGCTTGGACTCGCGGGCCGCCTGGGTGAGGTTGCGGCCGAACTGGTCGAGGACCAGGGACGTCGAGGGCGTGCCCTCGGCAGGGCCGCCGGCGGTGGCGGCTTCCTTGCCCTGGTAGCCGGAGAGCAGCTGGATGACCTGCTGCCGGACCCGGTTGAGATCGGCGCCCAGCTTCACGAGCACCTGGGCGGCGACGCCCTCGCCCTCGCGGATCAGGCCGAGCAGGATGTGCTCGGTGCCGATGTAGTTGTGGCCGAGCTGGAGGGCCTCGCGGAGCGACAGCTCCAGGACCTTCTTGGCACGAGGAGTGAAGGGGATGTGCCCGGACGGGGCCTGCTGGCCCTGGCCGATGATCTCCTCCACCTGCTGGCGGACCGCCTCGAGCGAAATCCCGAGGCTCTCCAGGGCCTTAGCGGCGACACCCTCACCCTCGTGAATAAGGCCCAGGAGGATGTGCTCGGTGCCGATGTAGTTGTGGTTGAGCATCCGGGCTTCTTCCTGAGCCAGGACGACAACCCGCCGCGCGCGGTCGGTGAACCTCTCGAACATCGTTAATCGCTCCTCAGAGCGGTCAGTCAGTTAGGGGTCGATCCCCTCCCTGTCCTTCCGCAGCTTAGTCCCGCAAGCGGGGACCGCTCATTCCAACTGCCGACATCCGTCCGGATCACCCCCTCAGTTCTTGGGGAGACCGCCTGCCGAACAGCCGACAAATGCTCCAACTCGATGGTGCGAGACGATGTTCCCGCAGGCCAAGCTGTTACCCGTGCCTTCAGTACGCCGATGGCGAACGTGAGACGCTTCTTGCCCGCGAGACGCCCCTCCTCACATGGAATGTCTTACCCGTAAGCACGGACACTCCATGCCGCGCACCCCGGTTCCCTCCGCTACGGGCGAACAACCTTGCGCGCTCGAATGCGTGCGTACGCCCCCATCATGGACACTCGGCGCTCCCGATCAAGGACCGTGCGTGACCAAAGCCGACCCGGCGGCGTTCCCCCGGTATGCCCTTCACCGTGCCCTCGCCCCGTGCGCCGCTCGACGGCGGCTCGGCGCCGACCGCGGCGGCGGCCGCCGCGGCGCGCTGGTACGAGCGGGAGCTCGGCTGGGCGTCGGTGGCGGGGCCTCCGCTGCAGCTCGTGACGGGGCTGCGGTTCGACGTCCTGGAGCTGCCCGCCGAGGCCGGTCGGGGCGTGCTGCGCCGGGCGGGCGTGGCCACCGGCCCCGTGGCGCTCATGGGGCGCCGGATGCGGCTGCTCGTGGCGGCCGGGAGCGCGGAGGAGCTGCCGGGGCTGCTCGACTGGCTGGAGTGGGGCGGGATCTCACTGGATCTGGCGACGCTCGGCACCGACGGCCGGATGACCGCCCCCGTCCCCCCGGGATGGCGGCCCACCGGTCGTACGGGCTCCGGCCCGAGCCAGGCGGGCGGCGCCGCGGTGTGGCTGAGGGCCCCTGAGCCGGGGCGCGAGGTCGAGGCCTCGCTGCCGGCCCTGTGGCCCTCGCCCCGGGGCGGTGCGGACGGCGTCCCCTGCCTGGTGCGGCTCGTGGCCGCCGCCGCAGCGGAATGCCACCGGGTACGGCTGCTGAGTGCTGCCCGGCCCACCGGCCGGAGCCGGGGGCGGGGACGGCCGCTCAGCAGCGAGCCGCGGGCTGACGCCTCAGCCGCGCCTCAGTCGACGACTCAGCGGTTGGCGTCCTCGTAGGCCGCCTTGATGTCGGCGGGCACGCGGCCGCGGTCGTTCACGTTGTAGCCGTTCTCCTTGGCCCACGCGCGGATCTTCGCGGTGTCCGGGCTGCCGGCGGAGGCCACGACGCGGCCCTTGCCACGGGTGCCGGCGCTGCGGCCGCCGGTGCGACGGCCACTCTTGGCGTACGGCTCGAGCAGGCTGCGGAGCTTGTCCGCGTTGGCGGTGGTGAGGTCGATCTCGTAGGACTTGCCATCCAGAGCGAACGTCACGGTCTCGTCCGCCTCGCCGCCGTCGAGGTCGTCGACAAGAAGGACCTGAACCTTCTGTGCCACCGGATTTCCCTTCATCGAAAATGCAGTACGCGGAAAGGAAACCGCTTTTCCCGGAAAAACACAAACCCCTGGGAGAGGTTCAGAACCCTGGGAACGCGGGAAACGTGCGCGATTCGGACATAGACGCTCCGATCCACGCGCGGCTCACAGGTGCAGAAGCATCCGGCTGTTGCCCAAGGTGTTCGGCTTCACTCGTTCGAGTCCGAGGAACTCCGCGACTCCCTCGTCATAGGAACGCAGGAGCTCGCTGTAGACATCTCCGTCGATGGGAGTCTCCCCGATCTCGGTGAAGCCGTGCTTCGCGAAGAAGTCGACTTCGAAGGTCAGGCAGAAAACCCGGCGTACACCGAGCCACCGCGCGGTGTGCAGCAACTTGTCGAGCACCTGATGCCCCACTCCGGCGCCCTTGAAGTCGGGATCGACCGCGAGCGTGCGCACTTCGGCGAGGTCTTCCCACATCACGTGCAGGGCGCCGCAGCCGACGACCGTGGCGTCCTCGTCGCGTTCGGCGACCCAGAACTCCTGGATGTCCTCGTAAAGGGTCACATTGGCCTTGTCGAGGAGGATGCCGCGCCGGATGTACGGGTCGACGAGCCGGCGCAGGGCGGGGACGTCGGAGGTGCGGGCACGGCGCACGGTCACGGCATTGGTGGAAGCGGATGACATGGGGGGACGTTATCGCCCGGACTCCGCGCTTCCCCCGCCCCCCTCTGCGGTTTCGGCGGCTGCGGGGGCGGCCGCCGGCTCGGGGGTGTCCCGCTGGGCGATGCGGATGGCGTCGTTCAGCGCCTCGCGCTGTTCGGGCGACATCATCCCGAAGAACGCGACGAGGGCCGCGGCCGGGTTGTCGCTCTGCCCCCACGCCTCGTTCATCAGTGCGGCCGAGTAGGCGGCCCGCGTGGAGACCGCCGTATATCGATAGGCGCGGCCTTCGACTTCCCTGCGCACCCAGCCCTTCTGATGGAGATTGTCCAATACCGTCATGACGGTGGTGTAGGCGATGGACCGTTCCTGCTGGAGATCCTCCAGGACTTCCCGGACGGTCACCGGGCGGTTCCATTGCCAGACGCGGGTCATGACGGCGTCTTCCAGCTCTCCCAATGGACGGGGCACAATGCCACCTTAGTGCGAGATCACCGCATACATGTCTTTTAGTGGAGAAAACGCCCCGGAAGGCAGCAAAAAGGACGCACGGCCTGGCGGCGGCCGTACGTCCTCGGGGGCGCGGACCCCGCTACGAGGCGGCGGCGCCGCCCTGCTGCTGCGCGGCCTCGGCGCGGGCGAGGGCGGCGTCCACGGCCGCATCCTCCTTGGCCTTGTTCGGGCCGCCCTGGCTCTTGACGATCGTGACGACGAGGCCGATGAAGAACGCGGCCATCACGACGGGGGGCAGGAGCGCGGATACGTAGTCCATGGCGTCCAGAGTAGCTATCCGGCCGCGCGTTCCTCGGGCGGGGGCGGGGGTACGGGGCGGCGTGGCGGGAACACCTCGGAGGGCTTGGGTGCCGGGCGTCCGGGCGCGGGCGCCTTGGGGCCGGGGGCGGCCGGCTTGGCGGGCGCGGGCGGCCTGGGGCCCTGGCCCTGGTCGTCGGCGGCTGCCCGGCCGCCGGGCAGCGCGAGCAGCCGGACGCGCGGGGCGGGCGCGGGGACCAGCGGCGTACGGGCCTGGGCCTGGGCGACGCGGGCGAGGCGGGCTCTGACGGATCGTTCCGCCAGGACCTGGCAGCGGGCGAGCAGCGCCGCCGCGGCCGGGTTGCCGCGCAGCGCCCGCAGGGCGGCCAGGTCGTCCGCCTGGGGGTCGTACCCGGCGGCCAGGGCGTTCTGGAGCAGCTCCAGATAGCCGGCCAGCGAGCCGGGCAGGGCCTGGCGGTAGCGGACCAGGTCGGCGAGGAGGAAGGCGCGCAGCCGGCCGGCCTCGCGCACCGCCTCGTCCACGGAATCGGCCAGGCGCAGGCAGTCCTGGACGTCGTCGTCCGGCAAAGGGGCAGGGTTGAGTGCGGTGGCGAGGGCGCGGCGGAGCACGCGCAGTTCGTCCGCGCTGAACGCCATGCCGCCGCGGGGTCCGTAGGGCGTGGGCATGGGCCGAAGATACGCGCTAATCGGACAAATCTGCCGCTTTTCGATCTTCCCGGGCGGGTCGGTGCCCGCCCCGGACTCCCGGGCCGGGCTCTACTGCCGCGCTGTGTTCCGCTCGTAGACCATCCGCAGGCCGATCAGGGTCAGCCACGGCTCGTGCGCGTCGATCTCCTTCGAGTCGGCGAGCACCATCGGCGCCAGGCCGCCCGTGGCGATCACGGTCACGTCCGACGGGTTCCCGTCCGGGCCGGCCAGCTCGCGCTTCATCCGCGCGACGACGCCGTCCACCTGGCCCGCGTACCCGAAGACGATGCCGGACTGCATGGCCTCGACCGTGTTCTTGCCGATGACGCTGCGCGGGCGGGCCAGCTCGATCTTGCGGAGCATCGCGCCCTTCACGCCCAGCGCCTCGACGGAGATCTCGATGCCCGGGGCGATCGCGCCGCCCGCGTACTCGCCGCGCCGGGTGACCGCGTCGTAGGTCGTCGCCGTGCCGAAGTCGACGACGATCGCCGGTCCGCCGTACAGCTCGACGGCCGCGACCGAGTTGATGATGCGGTCGGCGCCGACCTCCTTGGGGTTGTCCGTGAGGACCGGGACGCCAGTCTTGACGCCCGGCTCGACGAGGACGGCCTGGACGTCGCCGTAGTAGCGGCGGGTCACCTCGCGCAGTTCGTGCAGCACCGAGGGGACCGTCGCGCAGATCGCGATCCCCCCGATGCCGTCGCTCAGCTCGGCGCCGAGCAGGGGATGCATGCCCATGAGGCCCTGCAGCAGGACCGCCCACTCGTCGGCGGTGCGGCTCGGGTCCGTCGAGATCCGCCAGTGCTCGACGATCTCGTCGCCGTCGAAGAGCCCGAGCACCGTCTGCGTGTTGCCGACGTCGATGGTGAGCAGCATCAGGCGTCGACCTCGCGCAGGTCGAGGCCGATGTCGAGGATCGGGGAGGAGTGGGTGAGGCCGCCCACCGCGAGGTAGTCGACGCCGGTGGCCGCGTAGGCCGCCGCGTTCTCCAGGGTGAGCCGGCCGGAGGACTCCAGGGCCGCCCGGCCGGCGACCAGGGCGACCGCCTCCTCGGTCTCGACCGGCGTGAAGTTGTCGAGCAGGATCAGGTCGGCGCCCGCGTCGAGGACCTCGCGGACCTGGTGCATCGTGTCGACCTCGACCTCGATCGGCAGGTCCGGGAACTGCTCGCGCACGGCCTTGAACGCCTGCGCCACACCGCCGGCCGCCACCACGTGGTTGTCCTTGACCAGGGCCGCGTCCGACAGCGACATGCGGTGGTTGACGCCGCCGCCGCAGCGCACCGCGTACTTCTCCAGCGCACGCAGGCCCGGGGTGGTCTTGCGGGTGTCGCGGACCTTCGCGCCGGTGCCCTCCAGGGCGTCGGCCCACTTGCGGGTGGCCGTGGCGATGCCGGACAGGCGGCACAGGATGTTCAGGGCGCTGCGCTCACCGGTGAGCAGGTCGCGGGTGCGGGCGGTGACGCTGAGCAGCTTCTGGCCGGCCTCGACCCGGGCGCCGTCCTCGACGTGCCGCTCGACCTCGAACTCGTCGGTGCAGACGATGGAGAGCACCGCCTCGGCGACCCGCAGGCCGGCCACCGTGCCGGCCTCGCGGGCGGTGAAGTCGGCGGTCGCGACGGCGTCCTCGGGGACGGTCGCCACGGTCGTCACGTCCACGCCGCCGTCCAGGTCCTCGGCGATGGCCAGGTGCGCGATGTCCTCGACCTGGACCGGGTCGAGCCCGGCGTCGGCGAGCAGCTCGGCGAGCGCCGGGTCGAGCCCGCACTCGAACTCGTCGGCCTCGCCGCAGCCGCAGCCGTCGCCGCAGCCACCGGCCGGCTCGGCCGGGGCGTTGATGTGGATCAGGGGGACGTCCACGGGCGTCGGACGTGCTTCCTCGGGCGTGCTCACGACAGCTGCTCCCTGGGTGCGTCGGGGGTTACGGGGGCGCCCGCCTCGGGGGTGACGGGCGGGAAGTCTGCGGTGGCGGTACGGGTGACCGCCAGGCTCCGGTCGGGCCTCAGGCGTACGACGAGATGCCGCCGCCAGGTCGCGTCGTCGCGGTCGGGGTGGTCCTCGCGCCAGTGGCAGCCGCGGGTCTCGGCGCGCTCGCGCGCGGCGGCGACCAGGACCCGGGCCACGCACAGCAGGTTGGTGGTCTCCCAGGACTCGACGCCCGGCTCGGCGGCCTTGCGTCCGTCCTCCGCGCCCTGGCGCAGCCCTTCGAGGGCGCCGGCCGCCTCGGCCAGGCTCGCGGCGGAGCGCAGCACGCCCGCGCCCCGGGTCATGGTCAGCTGGAGCTCGCGGCGGGCCTCGGGGGCGAGCAGGGTCAGGATGGTGGTCGTGTCGTCGACGACCGGGGTGCCCTCGCGGTGCGGGCCGTGCGCGGCGATGTCGGCGACGATCCGCTCGGCGAAGACCAGGCCCTCCAAGAGCGAGTTCGACGCGAGCCGGTTGGCGCCGTGCACGCCGGTGCAGGCGACCTCGCCGCACGCGTACAGGCCGGGCACGGTGGTGCGGCCGTGCAGGTCGGTGCGGACGCCGCCGGAGGCGTAGTGGGCGGCCGGGGCGACCGGGATCGGCTCGGTGACCGGGTCGATGCCGTGCGCCCGGCAGGCGGCCAGGATCGTCGGGAAGCGCTGCTCCCACATCTCGGCGCCGAAGTGCCGGGCGTCGAGGTACATGTGCTCGGCGTCCTGCTCCTGCATCCGGCGCGTGATCGCCTTGGCGACGATGTCGCGCGGCGCCAGCTCGGCCAGCTCGTGCTGCCCGAGCATGAAGCGGACCCCGTCGGCGTCGACGAGATGGGCGCCCTCGCCGCGTACCGCCTCGGAGACCAGCGGCTGCTGGCCCTCGGAGCCGGCGCCGAGGAACAGCACCGTCGGGTGGAACTGGACGAACTCCAGGTCGGAGATCTCGGCCCCGGCGCGCAGCGCGAGGGCGACGCCGTCGCCGGTGGAGACAGACGGGTTGGTGGTCGCGGAGAAGACCTGGCCCATGCCGCCGGTGGCGAGGACCACGGCGGGGGCGTGGACAGCACCGACGCCGTCGTGCTGACCCTCCCCCATCACGTGCAGGGTGACGCCGGCCGTGCGTCCGGCGTCGTCCTTGAGCAGGTCGAGCACGAGGGCGTGCTCGATGGTGCGTACGCCCCGCGCCCGTATCGCCTCGACCAGTGCGCGGGAGATCTCGGCGCCGGTGGCGTCGCCGCCGGCGTGCACGATCCGGCGGCGGTGGTGGCCGCCCTCGCGGGTCAGCGCGATCGCGCCGTCGGCGGTCAGGTCGAAGGCGGCGCCGGTCTCGATGAGCCGGCGCACCGCGTCGGGGCCCTCGGTGACCAGGGCGCGCACGGCCTGCACGTCGCAGAGCCCGGCGCCGGCCACGAGGGTGTCGTCGAGGTGCTGCTCGGGGGTGTCGCCCTCACCGAGCGCGGCGGCGACGCCGCCCTGGGCCCAGCGGGTGGAGCCGGCGTCGAGCAGCGCCTTGGTGACGACGACGGTGCGCAGCCCGGCGGCCGTGCACCGCAGGGCAGCGGTCAGACCGGCGATGCCGGAGCCGACCACGACGACGTCGGCGTCGATCGACCAGCCGGGGGCGGGCGCGTGCAGCCGTATTCCGGTCACTTGGCAACTCCGATCACTTCGTGGCTCCGAAGGTCAGGGGGATGTTGTCGATGAGCCGCGTGGTCCCCACCCGCGCGGCGACGGCGAGGATCGCCTCGCCCTCGTGTCCGTCGGCGACGTCCGTGAAGTCGGCCGGGTCGACCAGGGCCAGGTAGTCCAGGGTGAGCGGCGGCTCGGCCTTCCCCGCGTCGTCGAGCACCGCGAGGGCCGCGGCCCGTACGGCGTCGGCGCCACCGGCCTCGGCGGCCTGGGCGATCGCGTGGGCGTCGGCGGCGGCGCGGGCCTCGCCGAGCCGGGACAGCGCCTCGGCGCGGGTCTCGCCCCGCCCCTGGGCGCCGGGCAGCGACTCCGCGCGGGCACGCAGCGCCTCCTGGGCGGCGAGCCGGTCGCGGGCCGCGAACAGCGCGCGGGACAGCGCGAGGGCCGTACGGCGCTCCCCGGCCGACAGGTAGCGGTTGCGGCTGGACAGGGCGAGGCCGTCGGCCTCGCGGACCGTCGGCACGCCGACGATCTCGACCGGGAAGTTCAGGTCGCGGACCATCCGGCGGATCAGGGCCAGCTGCTGGGCGTCCTTCTGGCCGAAGAAGGCCAGGTCGGGCGCGGTGAGGTGGAGGAGCTTGGCGACGACGGTGAGCATGCCGTCGAAGTGGCCGGGCCGGGATGCGCCCTCAAGGCGCTCGCCCATGGGGCCCGCGGTGATCCGCACCTGCGGCTCCCCGCCCGGGTAGACCTCGTCGACGGCCGGGGCGAAGACGGCGTCGGCGCCGGCCTCCTCGGCGAGGGCCAGGTCGGCGTCCAGGGTGCGCGGATAGCGGTCGAGGTCCTCGCCCGCGCCGAACTGCAGCGGGTTGACGAAGACGGTGACGACGACGGTGCCGTCGGCGCCGACCCGCTCGCGGGCGGTCCGGACCAGGGTGGCGTGCCCGTCGTGGAGGGCGCCCATGGTCATGACCACGGCGCGGCGGCCCTCGCCCCCCTTCAGGGAGCGGAGCTCGGCGGCCGTACGGACCGGGGTGAGAGTCATCGGTGGTCGTCCTTCTCGGCGAGCACGCCCAACAGGTCCTCGGCCAGCTCGGGCTTGAGCAGGCCGTGCGCGAGCGCCCGGTCGGCGGTGGCGCGGGCCATCGCGAGATAGCCGGCGACGGTGCCGGGCGCGTGCTTGTGCAGCTCGGCGACGTGCGCGGCGACGGTGCCCGCGTCGCCGCGGGCGACCGGCCCGGTGAGGGCCGCGTCGCCGGACCGCAGCGCGTTGTCCAGGGCCGCGCCGAGCAGCGGGCCGAGCATCCGGTCCGGGGCGGCGACGCCGGCCGATCGCAGCAGCTCCATGGCCTGGGCCACCAGGGTGACCAGGTGGTTCGCGCCGAGGGCGAGGGCCGCGTGGTAGAGCGGCCGGTTCTCCTCGGCGATCCACTCGGGCTCGCCGCCCATCTCGATCACCAGGGCCTCCGCGGCCAGCCGCAGCTCCTCGGGCGCGGTGACGCCGAAGGAGCAGCCGGCGAGCCGCTGGACGTCCACGGAGGTGCCGGTGAAGGTCATGGCCGGGTGCAGCGCGAGCGGCAGCGCGCCGGCGCGCCGGGCCGGGTCGAGGACCCGCACCCCGTACCGCCCCGAGGTGTGCACCAGGAGCTGGCCGGGCCGCACGGCGCCGGTCTCGGCGAGGCCCTCGACGAGACCGGGCAGGGCGTCGTCGGGGACGGTGAGCAGGACCAGGTCCGCCAGCGCGAGCACCTGGGCCGGCTCGACGACGGGCACGTCGGGGAGCAGGGCCGCGGCGCGGCGGCGGGAGGCGTCGGAGACCGCCGAGACGGCGACCGGGCGGTGTCCGGCGAGCTGGAGGGCGGCGGCGAGGGCGGGACCCACGCGGCCGGCGCCGACGACTCCGACGGTGAGCCGGGCGGGGCGGTCCTCGGCGCGGTCCGCGTGCCGGGGGTGCGCCGTGGGCTCGGCGGGCTCGGGTGGTGGTGCGTTCACTGTTCGGATCGGCCTTCCGTTCCAGTCCGCGGGGGGTACCGGACGATTTCTGGTCATGCTACGCCAGCGTTTCGACGCCATCCCGCGGGCTGTCCACAGGGTGTGGGTGGCGGTATGACGATCGGACCGGGGGTGGGGATATCTCCGTGGAGGGGGAGTCGTCCATGGCCCATGATCGGGCCATGGACATGGAACAGCAGGGCGCCGAGGAGCACGTGCGGGAGCAGCGGGACGATCAGAGGGAGGGTCCGGAGCAGGAGCTGCCTGCCCGGGTCCACCGGGCCCGGGTGTGGGGCGGGGCGGCGCGCAAGCTGCAGGACGCCTCGCCGGACGGCACCGTCGCCGCGCGGCTGCGCGAGCTGGCCGACTGGGCCGCGGCCACGCCGTACGCGGACCAGCCGGTCGACACGTACGGCGACCTGGTCGTCGAGGAGCTGGAACGGCGGGTCGCGGCGGAGCTGGGCTTCCCGGCCGCCGCCTTCTTCCCCACCGGCACCATGGCCCAGCAGGTCGCGTTGCGCAGCTGGGCCGGCCGCACCGGCAACGCGGTCGTCGCGCTGCACCCGCTCGCCCATCCGGAGGGCCACGAGAGCGACGCCTTCGGCACCGTGAGCGGGCTGCGCACGATCCACCCCACGGGCGAGCCCCGGCTGCCCACGGCCGACGAGGTGCGCGACCTCCCGGAGCCGTTCGGGGCGCTGATGGTGGAGCTGCCGCTGCGCGAGGCGGGCTTCGTCCTGCCCACGTGGGACGAGCTCGTCGACGTCGTCGAGGCGGCCCGGGAGCGGGACGCGGTGGTCCACTTCGACGGGGCCCGGCTGTGGGAGTGCACGACCCACTTCGGCCGGAGCCTGCCGGAGATCGCGGGCCTCGCGGACAGCGTGTACGTGTCGTTCTACAAGTCGCTGGGCGGCATGTCCGGTGCGGTCCTGGCCGGCCCCGAGGAGCTGGTGGCGGAGGCCAAGCTGTGGCGCCACCGGTACGGCGGCCAGATCTTCTCGCAGTACCCGGCGGCCCTCTCCGCCCTGCGCGGCCTGGACACGGAGCTGCCCGCGCTGCCCTCGTACGTGGCGCACGCGCGCGTCGTCGCGGACGCGCTGCGCGAGGCCTTCACGGAGGCGGGCGTCGGCTGGTTCCGGGTCCACCCCGGGATACCCCACACCCACCAGTTCCAGGTCTGGCTCCCCTACGACCCCGACACCCTCACCGCAGCCGCCCTCTCCCTCGCCGAGGACACCGGGACCACCCTCTTCCGCCGCTGGTTCCCCGCCCCCGTGGGCGGCCCGCCGGGCATGGCGATGACGGAGGTGACGGTGGGCGCGCCGGGGCTGGAGTGGACGAAGGAGGACGTGAAGGAGGCGACGCGGGAGTTCCTGTCGCGGATTCCGGACTGAGCCCGGAGGGACGGGGAGTCGCCCCCGAGGTCTCCCGCCACCTCTCCGTCCTGAAGAAGGCCGGACCGCTCACCACCCGGCGCCGGGGTCGCTGTGTGCTGCACCAGCGGGACTTCTCCGTGGTCGCCCGGCTCGGCAGCGACTTCCTGGAGCCGGTGCCGAGGTGGCCGACGTCAGTCGAAGCGGATGTGGGAGAGCCCGATCCGCACGCGGCGCAGCCGGTGGCGCAGCGGGCCGTCCGTGTTCGGGGCGATCCGCAGGCCGGCGAGTCCGGCGATCCGGTCGGCGACCTCGGGGACCGTCAGCTCGTCCGTACGGATGTGGTCGGCGAACTCCGGGCCGGCCAGGGCGGCCAGGCAGCCGTCCAGCTTCCGCACGGCGAAGCTCTCCCGCTTCAGCCCGCGCCCGAGGCCCCGCTCGGTGAGCCGCCGCAGCACCGTCTCGCGCTCCGCGAGCAGCGCGAAGTGACGCACCCGGGCCTCGCCGTGCGCGTCGCGCAGGCGGCCGACGATCTCGGCGAAGTAGGCGGGCTCGACGAGGGTCATGGGCACGAGCACCGGGCCGTCGTGCCGCCGCAGCGCCGGGTCCAGGACCTCGTACACGCCCTGCCGCCAGGCCGGCAGGTCCTGGCGGCATCTATCAGCGGCCTCCGGCCGCGGGCACCGCGCAGCTCCGCCGGCAGGGTGCGGTGCAGGCCGAAGCCGATGTGTTCCGGGTCGCAGACGACACTGCCCGGCAGGCGGCGCCGCAGCTCGTACGCGGTCTGGGTCTTGCCGCCGCCGAACGGCCCGTTGATCCAGAGCAGCACGTCAGCGCCCGCCGCCCGCCCGCACAAGCCCGGTCTCGTACGCGAGGACCACGACCTGCACCCGGTCGCGCAGGCCCAGCTTGGTGAGGATGCGGCCCACGTGCGTCTTCACGGTCGCCTCGGACAGCACGAGCCGGGCCGCGATCTCGCCGTTCGACAGGCCCTGTGCGACCAGGAGCATGACCTCGCGCTCGCGCTCGGTCAGCTTGTCGACCGCGCTGTCGGCGGATCGCTCCCGGCCCGTCGACGGCAGCATCGGCGAGAAGCGGTCGAGCAGGCGGCGGGTGGTGGACGGGGCCACCACCGCGTCGCCGCTGTGCACCGAGCGGATCGCGCCGAGCAGCTCGCCCGGCGGCACGTCCTTCAGCATGAAGCCGCTGGCGCCCGCCTTCAGCCCGGAGAACGCGTACTCGTCGAGGTCGAAGGTGGTCAGGATCAGCACCTTCGGCGCGTCCGGCTCGGCGCAGATCCGGCGCGTCGTCTCCACCCCGTCCAGCTTGGGCATGCGCACGTCCATCAGGACCACGTCGACCTCCGCGGACCGCAGGACCTGCAGCGCCTCCACACCGTCACCGGCCTCCGCCACGACCTCCATGTCCGGCTGGGCGGCGAGCACCATGCGGAAACCGGTGCGCAGCAGCGCCTGGTCGTCGACGAGCATCACGCGGATGGACATGGAGATCCTTAAAGGTCGTCAGTGAGCGGTCTTGAGGGGGAGCAGAGCGCTGATGCGGAAGCCGCCGCCGGGGCGCGGACCGGCGTCCAGGGTGCCGCCGACCATGCCGACCCGCTCCCGCATGCCGATCAGGCCGTGACCGCGGCCGTCGGCGCCGCCGTCCTCGTACATCTCCTGCGGCGCCCCGCGTCCGTCGTCCTCGACGAGCAGCCCGAGGCCGTCGTCGAAGTAGACGAGCCGCACGCTCGCGCCCGCGTCGGGGCCGCCGTGCTTGCGCGTGTTGGTGAGGGCTTCCTGCACGATCCGGTACGCCGTGAGCTCGACGCCGCTGGGCAGCGGGCGCGGATTGCCCTCGATCTTGAAGTCGATCGCGAGGCCGGTGCCGCGGACCTGCTCGACCAGGTCCTCGATCTGCTTGACGTCCGGCTGGGGCACGTACTCCCCCGCCTCCTGGTGCTCACCGGTGCGCAGGATGCCGAGCAGCCGCCGCATCTCGGCGAGCGCCTGCCGGCCGGTGGAGGAGATGGTCTCCAGGGCCTGCTTGGCGGTCTCCGGCGAGGAGTCCATGACGTACGCGGCGCCGTCCGCCTGCACCACCATCACCGACACGTTGTGGGCGACGACGTCGTGCAGCTCGCGGGCGATCCGGGCCCGCTCGGCGGCGACGGCGACCTTGGCCTGCGCCTCGCGCTCCTTCTCCAGGCGCGAGGCCCGCTCTTCCAGCTGCGCGAAGTAGGCGCGGCGGGTGCGCACGGAGTCGCCGAGGACCCAGGCGAGCGCGAACGGCACGGTCATGATGACGACGAAGAAGACGGTGCCGGCGGAGGTGTGCGACGCCTCCACCGGCCAGCGCAGCTGGGACAGCAAGGCCGCGCTCAGCCCGCCGGCGAGCGCGAGCCGGGAGGCCCAGCGGGGGCCGTCGTGCGCCGCGACCGTGTAGATGATCACGAGCATCGCGAAGTCGGGCATGAACGGGACGATCCCCAGCGCCAGCTGGACGAGCCCGAGCACGACCGCGAGCAGCAGCATCTTCTCCGGCATGCGCCGGCGCAACGCGACGACCAGCGAGAACAGCGCGGCCACGACGCCGTACACGAGCGGCTGGCCGATCCTCGGGGCGGACGTGTCCACCCAGAGCGCGGACATCCCGAAGAGGACGACGGCCCAGAAGGTGTCGACGCCTGTCGGGTGTCTGCGGAGGAAGTCGTAGAGACGCTGCACACAGCAAAGCGTAGGGAAGAGAGATAGGTGCAGGGGTCAACCGTGGGTCCCATCCTTCCGCTACGGCACCTACTCCCCAAGGTGGAGACTGGGGCACGTGACGGACGACGAGACGGACGAGGCAGCGGCCGGGACGCCGGGCGGGACGCCCGACGGGGCGGGTGAGTGGCAGGGGTGGCGGGCCGCCATGGAGCGCGCCCTGTACGGCCCCGACGGCTTCTTCCTGCGCCCCGAGGGCCCCGCCGGCCACTTCCGTACGTCGGTGCACGCCTCCCCGCTCTTCGCCGGCGCCGTCGCCCGGCTGCTCGCCACGATCGCCGAGGAGCTGGACACGGACGAGGTCGACTTCATTGACGTCGGCGCCGGACGCGGCGAGCTGATCACCGGCGTGCTCGCCGCCGCGCCGCCGGGGCTGCGGATCCGGGCGTACGGGGTCGAGCGGGCCGGCCGGCCGGACGGCCTGGACCCGCGGATCACCTGGACCGACCGGATCCCGGAGGGCGGGGTGCGCGGGCTGCTCTTCGCCAACGAGTGGCTCGACAACGTGCCGGTCGACATCGCGATGGTCGACGAGGACGGGACCGTCCGGTACGTGCTGGTGCGCGCCGACGGTACGGAACGGCCTGGCGCGCTCGTCACCGGCGCCGACGCCGCGTGGCTGGACCGCTGGTGGCCGCTGCGCGAACCGGGCGAGCGCGCCGAGATCGGCCGTCCCCGGGACGCCGCCTGGGCCGCGGCCGTCGGCTCCCTCGCGGCGGGCACGGCGATCGCCGTCGACTACGCCCACCTGCGCGCCGCCCGTCCCCCCTTCGGCACCCTCACCGCCTTCCGCGCCGGCCGCGAGCTCCCCCCGGCCCCCGACGGCAGCCGCGACCTGACCGCTCATGTGGCCCTGGACGCCTGCGCGGCCGCCGTGCCGTCCGTCGACACCGAGCTGCGCACCCAGCGCGAGGCGCTGCACGGGCTCGGCGTGACCGGCACCCGCCCGCCGCTCTCCCTCGCCTCGACGGACCCGGCCGGCTACGTCCGCGCGCTCGCCGCGGCGGGCGAGGCAGCGGAGCTGACCGCGGCGGGCGGGCTCGGCGACTTCCTATGGCTCGTCCAGCGGGTGCCGGGGGCCCGCGAGGCGCGTGGGGCCCATGAGGCGCAGGGTGCCCAAGGGGTCCCGGGGGTCCCGGGCGATTCCGGGCACGGGGGATACTGAGCGGCATGACGGAGACGACGGTCGGCATCGGCGGCGCGGCGGAGAGCACCGACATGGTGCTGAACATCGGGCCGCAGCATCCCTCCACGCACGGAGTGCTCCGGCTGAAGCTGGTGCTCGACGGCGAGGTGGTGCGCGAGGCCGAGCCGGTCATCGGATACATGCACCGCGGGGCCGAGAAGCTGTTCGAGGCGCGGGACTACCGGCAGATCATCATGCTGGCCAACCGGCACGACTGGCTGTCCGCGTTCTCCAACGAGCTCGGCGTGGTCATGGCCGTCGAGCGGATGCTGGGCATGGAGGTGCCGGAGCGGGCCGTGTGGACGCGGACGCTGCTCGCCGAGCTGAACCGGGTCCTCAACCACCTGATGTTCCTCGGCTCGTACCCGCTCGAACTGGGCGGTATCACCCCGGTCTTCCATGCCTTCCGCGAGCGCGAGGAGCTCCAGGCCGCGATGGAGGAGGTCTCCGGCGGCCGCATGCACTACATGTTCAACCGGGTCGGCGGCCTCAAGGAGGACCTGCCGGCGGGCTGGCTGGGACGGGCGCGGCAGGCCGTCGCGGACGTGCGGTCGCGGATGGACGTGTACGACCGGCTGGTGCTCGGCAACGAGATCTTCCGCGGCCGGACCCGCGGGGTCGGGGTGCTGCGCCCGGAGACCGTGCACGCGTACGGGGTGTCGGGGCCGATCGCCCGCGCCTCCGGCGTCGACTTCGACCTGCGCCGGGACGAGCCGTACCTCGCGTACGGGGAGCTGGCGGACGTGCTGCGGGTGGTGACCCGGTCGGAGGGCGACTGCCTGGCCCGCTTCGAGTGCCTGCTCGACCAGACGCACAACTCGCTTGACCTGGCCGACGCCTGCCTGGACCGGCTCGACCAGCTGCCGCAGGGGCCGATCAACCAGCGCCTGCCGAAGGTCCTCAAGGCGCCGGAGGGCCACACCTACGCCTGGACCGAGAACCCCCTCGGCATCAACGGCTACTACCTCGTCTCCAAGGGCGAGAAGACCCCGTACCGGCTCAAGCTGCGCTCGGCGTCGTACAACAACATCCAGGCGCTGGTCGAGCTGCTGCCGGGGACGCTGGTCGCGGACATGGTGGCGATCCTGGGGTCGATGTTCTTCGTCGTCGGCGACATCGACAAGTAGGCACCCGAAGCAGACACCTGAGGCGGGCATCTACGCGGAAGGCGCCGACGGACCGTGGTCCGCCGGCGCCTTCGCCGTACGTGGTGCGGTTACGAGTTGACCGCGCCGCGCAGCTCCGTCACGTCCAGCTGCTCGGTCTCGTCGTGCGCCGTCAGGTCGATGACCTGGCCGATCGCCCGCTGCCCGGCCGGGCGCCGCTCGGCGGCCTCCGCGGCCTCCGCGAGGACCTCCTCGCCGACGACGTCGGCGAGGTCGGTGTTCTGCACGGCCTCGATCGCGGCCGCCGCCTTCTTCGCGCCGGCGCCCGCGTGCGTGCCGAAGTAGTCGAAACCGCCGGCGGGGCGCGGAACGGGGCGGCGGGCGGCGTACGGGACGATCGCGGCGGCGGCGGGCACGGTGCGCAGGCCCACGGTCCGGGCGTGCTGCTCGGCCGGGGTCGGTGCGGCCTTCGGCTCGACGGCCTCGGCCCCGGCCCCTGCCTCGGCCCTGGCCTCGGGCTCGGCTGTCTCGGGCTCGGCTGTCTCGGGCTCGGCCGTCGGCGCCTCGGGCTCCGTCTCCGCCTCCGCCTCGGCCTCCGCGTGCTGCTGCTCCGCGCGGGCCTCCAGGTTGCGCAGCGCCTCCGCGGCCCTGCGGTACGCCTCCGGGGTCGGCGTGGAGCCGGCCGGGGGCAGCGCCTTGGCCGGGGAGGCGGTGGCCGAGCTGCTCTCCAGGGCGAGGACGCGGCGGCCTTCCAGGGCGCTGGCGCGTTCGGTCTCGGCGGTGGCGTAGCGGCGCAGCAGGTCGGCGTGCTCGCTGCGCAGGCCGGCCAGCTCCACGCGCTTGGCGCGGAGCTTGGCGTCGAGGCGGGTGCGCAGCTCGCGCGACTCCTCCAGGTCGGCCTCGAGCTCGGCGATCCGTTCGTCGTGCTTCCACTGGTCGGCGGTGCGGGCCCGGGTCAGCTCGGCGACCTGGCGGCCGGCGCTCCGGTCCCAACTGCGCATGAGGACGGCGCCGGTGACGGCGGCGGCCGCCGTGGCGGCGACGAGCAGCCGCAGCACCACGGCGTCACCGATCAGCCAGGCGCCCGCGGCACAGACGACCGAAGCCCCGGCGACCGCGGAGGGCGGCAGGAGCTTGTGCAGGGGTGGGGAATGGCGGTGACGTCCACGTGGCATGGCCTGAAATTTACCGTGCGTAGGCGCCGTATGGGGGGCCGCCCCGGCAATCTGTTGGCGAGTTCTCGCCGTAGCCGGCCCGGGCCGTCCCCTTTCCCGGCCGGGCCCGGCCGACTCTCCTTGTCCGGCGCCTACTTCTTGAGCAGCCCCTTCGACTCCAGATAGCTCTTGGCGACGTCCTCGGGCTTCGCACGCTCGGCGTCCACCTTGCGGTTCAGTTCGGCGAGATCCGCCGTCGTGAGGACCTTGGTGATCTTGTCGAGGGCGGCGGCTATCTGCGGCGATCCGGCGTCCTTGGCATTGACGACGGGCAGCACGTTGTCGGCGTTCTGGAGCTTCTTGTCGTCGGTGAGGAAGACAAGTCCGAAGGAGTCGACGGTGGCGTCCGTGGTGGTGGTGAGGACGAGGTGGTCGACCCCGTCCTTGACGGCCTGCTTGGCCTGCGGGGTGCCGACTCCCTTGGGATCGACACCGGCGACGTCGATGCCGTAGGTCTTCTTCAGACCCGGCGCGCAGAAGGGCCGTATCGCGCATTCGTCACCGGCCGCGATCTTCACCTTCAGCTTGGCGCGGCCGAGATCGGAAAGCGTGCTCAGCTTGTTCTTCTCCGCGAATTCCCGGCTCACGGCGAAGGCGTTCTGGTCGACGGCCCCGCCGACCGCGAGCACCTTCAGTCCGCGCGGCTCGGCGAGCTTCTTCAGGGCTTCGGTGGTGGCGGCCGGGTCTCCGGAGGCGACCGGCTTCTCCTCGGGCGCCTTCGGCCCGTTCACCTTCGCGTTGAGGAATTCCGCGAGCGTCGCCGCGTATTCCGGTACGACGTCGATCTCGCCCTTCTCCAGGGACGGTTCGTAGAGCTCGCGATTCTGCACCGTGGTGACGCTCGCGTCGTATCCGGCGTCGTCGAGGAGCTGCGCGTACAGCTCGGCGAGGACCTTCGACTCGGTGAAGGACGCGGCGCCGACGACGATCGAGCCCTTGCTGCCGCCGCCGCTGCCGCCGGTCGCCGCCGAGCCGCCGTCCTTCGACTTCTCCAGGCTGTCGCCGCCGCAGGCGGTCAGGGACACCGTCAGGGCCGCGAGGCCCAGTACCGCACCCGCGATGCGCGAGTTCCTGCTCACAAGATCACCCATTTCGTTGTTCGACGTCGTTCCGGCGGGCGGGGGTCACCGCGGTGCCCGGTGGCCCAGGAGCCGGTCGGCGGCCACCAGCAGCGCCTCCACGAGGAGCGCGAGCAGGGCCACGAGCAGGGCTCCGGCGACCACCTGCGGTGTGTTGTACGTACTGAAGCCGGCCGTGATGATCCGGCCGAGGCCGCCCTGGCCGGCCATCGCGGCGATGGTCGCGGTGGCGACCACCTGCACGGCGGCCGAGCGCAGACCGGTCATCAGCATCGGCCGCGCGAGGGGCAGTTCGACCCCGCGGAAGAGCTGCCCGCCGCTCATGCCCATGCCGCGGGCAGCCTCGACGACCGCGCGGTCCACCTCCCGTACGCCCACATAGGCGTGGGTGAGCAGCGGCGGTATCGCGAACAGGACGAGCGCGATCACCGTCGGTATGTCACCGGCGTTGCGCAGCGGCGACACCATGAACAGGGCGAGTACCGCGAAGACGGGCACGGCCCGGCCGGCGTTGGAGACGTTGACCGCGAGCGCGCCGCCCCTGCCGAGGTGCCCGAGCCACAGGCCCAGCGGCAGCGCGACGGCACAGGCGAGCAGCAGCGCCGCCCCGCTCACGTACAGGTGCTCGGCGAGCCGGTGCCACACACCGCTCTCGCCCGACCAGTGGGCGCCGGTGGTCAGCCACGTCCAGGTGTCCGCGAAGAAGCCCATCTCACGCACCCCCGCCCGCCGGCGCCCAGCCGCCCGCCGCCCGTATCCGCGTCCAGGGCGTCAGGAGCCGCTGGAGTCCGAGGAGCAGCAGGTCGGCGGTGACCGCGAGCAGCACGCACAGCACCGCGGCGGTGAGCACCTGCGCCTTGAAGAACGAGGGCAGCGCGTCCTCGATGAGATTGCCGAGGCCACCGCGGCCGACGAGCGAGCCGACGGTGGTGAGCGCGATCGTGGAGACCGTCGCCGTCCGTATGCCGGCCATCAACGCGGGCAGCGCCAGCGGCAGTTCGACCTCCCACAGCAGCCGCCCCGGCCCGTACCCCATGCCCCGGGCCGCCTCCAGGGTCTCGGCGGGCACGGCCGCGAGCCCGGCCAGCACGCCGCGCACCAGGATCGTCAGCGAGTACAGCACCAGTCCGGTGACGACCAGCGCCGACGACAGCCCCAGGAAGGGCAGGAGCAGCGAGAACATCGCGAGCGAAGGGATCGTGTAGAGCAGGGTGGTGAGCCCGAGGACGGGTCCGGCGAGCCGCGGCCGGGCCCGCACGAGCAGCGCGAGCGGGAAGGCGACGACGATCCCGAGGAGCACCGACACGACGGTGATTCCCACATGCTGGATCGTGGCGTCGGTCAACTCCTGGGAGCGGGTGCGCAGATACTCCCCGCAGATCCAGTCGTTCGTCACCAGGCAGTTCGCCCCGGCCATGCGCATGCACCCCCCGTCGCCGCGCGCTCGTCGAACATCCGTCTGCGACCCTAACCTCCGCCACTGACAATCGCCGGGCTTCCCGCCGGAAGTGCCACCGTGTGGAAATACTTCCTTCACACATTGCGGGCCGCAAACGGTAAGAATGGGGAACCATGATCCGGTTCGAGCACGTGACCAAGCGGTACGCGGACGGCACCACGGCGGTCGACGACCTCTCCTTCGAGGTCGCCGAGGGAGAGCTGGTCACCCTGGTCGGACCGTCCGGCTGCGGCAAGACCACCACGATGAAGATGGTCAACCGGCTCGTCGAGCCCACCTCGGGCCGCGTCCTGCTCGGCGGCGAGGACGTCGCCGCAGTCGACCCGGTCCGGCTGCGCCGCACCATCGGCTACGTCATCCAGCAGGTCGGCCTCTTCCCCCACCGCACCGTCCTCGACAACACGGCCACCGTGCCCGCCCTGCTCGGCTGGAAGAAGGCGAAGGCCCGCGAGCGCGCCGCCGAACTCCTCGACCTGGTCGGCCTCGACCCCGCCGTCCACGGGCACCGCTACCCCGAGCAGCTCTCCGGCGGCCAGCGCCAGCGCGTCGGCGTGGCCCGCGCGCTCGCCGCCGACCCGCCCGTCCTCCTGATGGACGAGCCCTTCGGCGCCGTCGACCCCGTGGTCCGCGAACGGCTCCAGAGCGAGTTCCTGAACCTCCAGGCCACCGTCCGCAAGACGGTGCTGCTCGTCACCCACGACCTGGCCGAGGCGGTCCGGCTCGGCGACCGCATCGCCGTCTACGGGCAGGGCCGCATCGAGCAGTTCGACACCCCCGCCCGCGTGCTCGGCGCCCCCGCCACCCCGTACGTGGCCGACTTCGTCGGCGCGGACCGCGCGCTGCGCCGGCTCGCCGTCACCGCACTGGCCGAGGCCGAGCTCGACCCCGTACCCGAGCCCGTACCGCCGACGGCGCTCCCCCTGGACTCGTCCCTCCAGGAAGCGCTCGCCGCCCTCCTCCAGGACGACGCCGGCCGGATCGCGGTGCACGCACCCGGCGACCCGGCCCGGCTGCTCGGCTCGCTCACCGCCGACGGCGTCCACCGGGCCCTGCGCCGGGCGTCGAGGGAACTCGGCCCGGCGGAGCTCGGCCCGGCGGACCTCAGCTCGCGCTGAGCTTCCCGCTCATCCACACCAGGCCCGGCGGGATCTCCCGGTTCCAGGTGTTGAAGTTGTGGCCACCGCTGTCCAGGATGATCGAGGAGATCTGCGCCGGGGCCTTCACCTTCTTGATGAAGGCCATCGTCCCCTTCAGGTTCCCCTCGCCGTGCTTGGACGACGTCACCAGGAACGACGCGTCGCCCTGCGGCAGGTGGTCCAGGCTCCACAGCAGGTTCGCCCGCTGCCGCGCGGCCTCGTCGCCCTGGAACAGGTCGCCGGTCGTCACGTCGTCCGCCGCCTTGTAGTAGGCGGAGAAGCCCGCGGCCGCCGAGAACCGCTCCGGGTGGTGCATCACGATCTTCAGGGCGCAGTAGCCGCCCGTCGAGTTCCCCATGAAGCCCCAGTTCCGGGCCTTCGTGCCCACCCGGTAGGTGCCCGAGACCGCCTTCGGCAGATCCTCGGCGAAGAACGTCTCGGTCTGCGGGCCGCCCGGGATGTCCACGCACTCCGTGTCCCGCGGCGGCGCCACCGTCGGACGCAGCATCACCAGGATCATCGGCTGCATCCTGCCCGCCCTGGCCTGCTGGTACGCCGTCTTCGGATACCGCAGACCCTTCAGCAGGTTCTCCGCCGTCCCCGGATAGCCGGTGAGCACCACGGCCGCCGGGAACGTGGCCTTCGCGTACCGGGGCTGGAAGTACTCCGGCGGCAGATAGACGTACGCGGGCGACTCGATCTTCGACTTCGCACCGGCTATCACCACCTTCTGTATCTGCCCGCCGATCGTCGGCCGGCCGCCGCCCGGCACACCGTCGATCGCCTGCGTCCCCAGCACCTTCACGTCCTTGGAGCCGCCCGAGTGATCGAGCACCACACCCATGTCCTGCTCCTGGCCGAACAGGTCCGCCCACGAGCCGTAGAACTGGAAGGTGTTGTTCACCAGCAGGCCGACCGAGGCGAACAGGGCCAACTGGGTGGCGAGCAGCACACCGACCCGCCCCAGAACGGAACGCCAGCCGCCACGCGCCAGCCGCGGCCACAGCCAGATCGTGGCACCGAACAGCGCCACGGCCGCGACGACCGCCACCGCGAGAACAGAGTTGCTGGTGAGACCCATGAGACGCCCGAGCTTTCTTCCCTGATAATTCCCTGAGATTTCTCCTGCGGGCAGTGAACCCGCCCCATCGCTGCTCCGTCCTAGAAGGCGCAAACCTCCGGAACGGCCCGATACCAGCCGCGCGGCCCTCCGGATCAACGATCTCTCGCGGAACCACGGGAAGCACGGGAAGCGATGTCTGTCACGGTAGATGGGGACAAGTCCGGATCGGTTCCGGATCGTGTACGCCGGATTCTGCGCGGACCCCGACCCGAGAGGGTCCCGGCCCTCGTCGGCACGGCCTGCACGGTGATCGGCCTGGTCGACGTCGCCGCAGGAGTCCTCCCGCGGTTCCGCGCCAGCAAGATGCACGCCGCCGCCGAGGTCCTCCCCGGCACCCTCGGACCGCTCTCCGCGGCCCTCTCCCTCAGCGCCGGCGTCCTGCTGCTGCTGCTCGCCCACGGCCTCAAGCGCAACAAGCGCCGCGCCTGGCGCGCCGCCGTCGTCCTGCTGCCCCTCGGCGCCGCCGCCCAGCTCACCTGGCGCCACTCCGTCACCGGCGCCGTGCTCTCCCTGGTGCTGCTCACCCTGCTCGGCGTGCACCGCGACCAGTTCGCCGCCCTGCCCGACCCGCGCAGCCGCTGGCGAGCCCTCGCCAACTTCGTCCTCATGGGCGCCGGCTCCATCGCCCTCGGCCTCGTCATCGTCAGCGCCCACCCGCGCCGCGTCATCGGCAGCCCCAGCCTCACCGACCGCCTCGAACACGTCCTCTACGGCCTGTTCGGCGCCGAAGGCCCCGTCGACTACGCGGGCAACACCGGCTGGACCGTCGGCTACCAGCTCGGCGCCCTCGGCATGCTGACCGCCCTCACCACCATCTACCTCGCCTTCCGGCCCGAACACCCCGCCGCCCGGCTCACCGAGGACGACGAGGCCCGACTGCGCGACCTGCTCGCCAAGCACGGCGCCCGCGACTCCCTCGGCCACTTCGCGCTCCGCCGCGACAAGGGCGTCGTCTTCTCCCCCAGCGGCAAGGCCGCCGTCTGCTACCGCGTCGTCTCCGGCGTCATGCTCGCCAGCGGCGACCCCATCGGCGACGTCGAGGCCTGGCCCGGCGCCATCGAACGCTTCATGGACGAGGCCAAGGCCCACTCCTGGACCCCCGCCGTCATGGGCTGCTCCGAGACCGGCGGCCAGGTCTGGACCCGCGAGACCGGACTCGACGCCCTCGAACTCGGCGACGAGGCCATCGTCGACGTCGCCGACTTCTCCCTCTCCGGCCGCGCCATGCGCAACGTCCGCCAGATGGTCAAGCGCATCGAACGCAACGGCTACACCACCAAGGTCCGCCGCGTCAGCGACCTCAGCGACGGCGAACTGGAGCGGGTCCGCCGCGCCGCCGAGGACTGGCGCGGCACCGACACCGAGCGCGGCTTCTCCATGGCCCTCGGCCGCATCGGCGGCCCCGGCGACGGCGAAGCAGTGATAGCGACCGCCCACAAAGAGGACCCCGGTGATCCCACCGGCACCCACTCCCCCTACGGCGACCTGAAGGCGATCATCCACTTCGTCCCGTGGGGCAAGGACGGCATGTCCCTGGAACTCATGCGCCGCGACCGCAGCGCCGACCCCGGCATGAACGAGCTCCTCATCGTCGCCGCCCTGCAGAACGCCCCCCGCCTCGGCATCGAGCGGATCTCCCTCAACTTCGCCATGTTCCGCGCCGCCCTCGCCCGCGGCGAGAAGATCGGCGCAGGCCCCGTCCTGCGGATGTGGCGCGGACTGCTCGTCTTCCTCTCCCGCTGGTTCCAGATCGAGTCGCTCTACAAGTTCAACGCCAAGTTCCAGCCCCGCTGGGAACCCCGCTTCGTCGTCTACCGCAAGAGCGGCGACCTGCCCCGCATCGGCTTCGCCGCCATGCAGGCCGAGGGCTTCGTGAACCTCTCCCTGCCCCGGCCCTTCAGCCGCCGCCGGCGCACCGCCGAACCCCACCCCTGCGGCCACATCGTCCCCGCCCAGACGGAGCACGAGGCCCACGCCGCCTGACCGCCGCCTGACCACCGCCTGAGCCCGTAGGGCCCGGCGGGGCGGCCGGGCCCTACGCTGGAGACATGAGTACGACGATCGACCGGGGCACGGCGCTCGGCCTGCCGGAGTGGGACCGCTGCGCGGTCATGGGCGTGGTCAACGTGACCCCCGACTCCTTCTCCGACGGCGGCCGCTGGTTCGACACCACGGCCGCCGTCAAACACGGCCTCGACCTCGTCGCCGAAGGCGCCGACCTCGTCGACGTCGGCGGCGAGTCCACCCGCCCCGGCGCCAGCCGCGTCGACGAGGACGAGGAACTCCGCCGCGTCATCCCCGTCGTCCGCGGCCTCGCCGCCGAAGGCGTCACCGTCTCCGTCGACACCATGCGCGCCACCGTCGCCGCCCAGGCCGTCGCCGCCGGCGCCCACCTCGTCAACGACGTCAGCGGCGGCCTCGCCGACCCACAGATGGTCCCCGCCGTCGCCGCCGCCGAAGTCCCCTTCGTCGTCATGCACTGGCGCGGCTTCAGCGACAACATGAACAGCCTCGCCGTCTACGACGACGTCGTCGGCGAAGTCGTCCGCGAACTCCGCACCCGCATGGAAGCCGTCATCGACGGCGGCATGGCCCCCGAACGCCTCGTCGTCGACCCCGGCCTCGGCTTCGCCAAACTCGCCCCCCACGACCTCGCACTCGTCGCCCACCTCCCCGAGCTCCGCGCCCTCGGCCGGCCACTCCTCGTCGCCGCCTCCCGCAAACGCTTCCTCGGCCACGTCCTCACCCGCGAACCCGGCGCCACCCCGCCCCCCGCCCGCGAACGCGACGCCGCCACCGCCGCCGTCTCCGCCCTCGCCGCCCACGCAGGCGCCTGGGCCGTCCGCGTCCACGAGGTCCGCGCCACCGCCGACGCCGTACGAGTCGCCAGAGCCGTCGAAGGAGCCAGGTGACCGCCTCCCGCCCCGGCCCCCACCCCCGCGACACCGACCGGGCCGCCGTCGAAGCCGCCAACACCGCCTTCTACGAAGCGATGGAACAGGGCGACTTCGACACCATCACCGAACTCTGGCTCGACGACGGCGCCACCCCCGTCTCCTGCGTCCACCCCGGCTGGCCCGTCCTCAGCGGCCGCGGCGACGTCCTCCGCTCGTACGCCCTGATCATGGCGAACACCGACTACATCCAGTTCTTCCTCACCGACGTCGAGATCTCGCTCGCCGACGACGTGGCGGTCGTCACGTGCACCGAGAACATCCTCAGCGGCGGACCCGCCGAGGACGGCGCCGAGCTCGGCCCCCTCGTCGGCCAGCTCGTCGTCGCCACGAACGTGTTCCGCCGCACGTCGGAGGGGTGGAAGGTGTGGTCCCACCACGGCTCCCCCGTCATCCCCGAGAACAACGACGGCGACGACAACGACAACACCGACTGAGCCACCCGCCCCCGGCACACCCCCCGGGCGCCGACCCGGCTGTCAGACCCCGCAGGTAGATTCGATGACGGACACCCGGCCGTCCGCATCCGGCTGCGTGGCCACCCGAACTACGACAGCAGGAGTGATTCGCGTGGATCGTGTCGCGCTGCGCGGCCTCAAGGCCCGAGGACACCACGGCGTCTTCCCCAAGGAACGCGAGGAAGGCCAGACCTTCATCGTCGACCTCACCCTCGGCCTCGACACCCGCGCCGCCGCCGCCTCCGACGACCTGACGAAGACCGTCCACTACGGCGTCGTCGCCGAAGAGGTCGTCGACGTCGTCCAGGGCGAGCCCGTCGACCTCATCGAAACGCTCGCCGAGCGCATCGCCCAACAGTGCCTCAAGCACGCCGGCGTCCAGGAGGTCGAAGTCGTCGTCCACAAGCCGGACGCGCCCATCACCGTCCCCTTCGACGACGTGACCATCACCATCACCCGGAGCCGCGCATGAAGCCCCAGCACAGCGACCCCACCGTGCAGCCCGTCCCCGCCGCGGTCACCGCGGCCGTCGACGCGGCCGACACCACCCTCTCCAACCCCAAATGGGCCGTCCTCGCCCTCGGCGCCAACCTCGGCAACCGCCTGGAAAACCTCCAGGGCGCCGTAGACGCCCTCGGCGACACCCCCGGCCTCCGCGTCAAGGCCGTCTCCCCCGTCTACGAGACCGAGCCCTGGGGCGTCGACCCCGGCACCCAGCCCTCGTACCTCAACGCCGTCGTCCTCGTGAAGACCACGCTGCCGCCCTCCTCCCTCCTGGAGCGGGCCCACGCCGTCGAAGAAGCCTTCCTCCGCATCCGCGAGGAGCGCTGGGGCGCCCGCACCATCGACGTCGACATCATCACGTACGCCGACGTCATCTCCGACGACCCCGTCCTCACCCTCCCCCACCCCCGCGCCCACCAGCGCGCCTTCGTCCTCGCCCCCTGGCACGACATCGACCCCGAGGCCGCCCTCCCCGGCCACGGCGCCGTCGCCGACCTGCTCGCCGCCCTCGGCCGCGACGGCCTCACGGCACGGGCCGACCTGGAACTCCGGCTGCCCGAGTAGTCGTTAGTCTCGACGGAGACCGCCCACCCACACGCGACGAAGGACACCCGGTGAAACAACTGCGGCTCAAGGTGCTCGCCGGACTGTTCCTCGCCGCGGGCGTCCTCTCCTGGGGCGCCGCCCGCCTCTGGGACGCGCTCGGCACGCTCCCCAGCGTGCCGCTCGCCGCCCCCATCGTGCTCGCGGTCATCGCCGCCGTCCTCGCCGCCACGGCCCTCTCGCTGCGCGCCCGCCTCAAGGCCCAGCGCGAGCGCCGCCCCGGCGCCAAGGGCGTCGAACCCCTCATGGCCGCCCGCGCCGTCGTCTTCGGCCAGGCCAGCGCCCTCGTCGCCGCCCTCGTCGCCGGCATGTACGGCGGCACCGGCGTCTTCCTCCTCGGCTCCCTCGACATCCCCGCCCGCCGTGACCAGGCCATCTACGCCGGCTTCGCGGTCCTCGCAGGCATCGCCGTCATCGCCGCAGCCCTCTTCCTCGAACGCGTCTGCAAACTCCCCGAAGACACCGACCACCACAACGGCCAGGGCCACGCCCCGGTCTCCTGACCGCTGCCCGCCTCTTACCAGGGCTCGCGCACCAGATGCCCGTTCACCAGGAACGTGGGGTGCGGGGACAGCCGGTAGCTGTAGAAGGTGAAGGGCTTGGCACCGAGGGCGGGGCGGGGGCGGACCTCGCGGACCCGGACCCAGGAGGACTCGGGCGGGGCGGTGGGGTGGTGCTCGGGGGTGAAGGTGCCGCGGCTCTGCCAACGGTCCGACACGCAGAGTTTGGAAATGCTCTTTGTCGCCGGGGTGAACTGCGCTCCGATGATCGGGGCGATCTCGGCCAGGAACGGGACGTTGGCGCTCGCGATCACGCGCCCCCGCCACTGCTTGAGGCGGTGGCCATCGCCTTCGATGTATCCGTCGAGGAACCCACTGAACGTATCGATGTCACGAAGCACCACCCGCGGAAAGCGCTGCCGCATGTGGTGGGCGTCTCCGCCCACGTAGTGCCTCATCGCATCGGAGAGCAACGAGGAGACCACACGGACCCGAAAGCCCGGCAGGTCCCGCTTCAGATAACCGGAGGGCCGGGTCACGGCTTCCAGCCGTGCAGGGAGCCCTGTGCAGGCCGCCAGAGCGGCCGCATACCGGGCCGCGAACTCCTCCTCGTTCACGACCAGCGATACGTAGTTCTTGCCGACCGTGCCGTCGGCACAGGTGGCGCCCACGAAGTACCCGAACTCGTGCCCCGGCCGAATAGTGAACCGCTCCCGGCACAGCTTGCGCGCCGGTGTCCAGGCGATCATCGCCCCCGACGCGTCCCACGCGGGCAGCCAGCCGTCCGACGTGGCCAGCAGCAGATCCGGACTGGCGGTGAAGGTCATGTGGTCCGTGACCACATCGACGGCCTCACGTCCCTTGACCGCCGTCACCCGTGTGACCGTGGTCTGCGCCGTCCGGTCGCCGTCCAGCGTCCACATCGCGCTGCCCGGAACCACGTTCTTGGCCTGCGCGCAGCCGTCCACCAGATTGACCAGCATCTTGCTGGTCGGTCCGTACCCCATACCGCCCCCTTGATCAGCGATCAACTCCACTGATCGGGACGGTATGGAGCACAGCAGACAGTCCGCTACTAACGGGCCAATATCAGGGACATAGCCTCGGCACGTGTAGTAGCGTCACGAAGTTGGCCACGTACCGCCGAGGTCGTCGTCTTCGCGCCCGGCTTACGGATGCCGCGCAGCGACATGCACATGTGCTCGGCCTCGATCACGACGATCGCACCCCGCGCGTCGAGGATCTTCATCAGCGAATCGGCGACCTGGGTCGTCAGCCGCTCCTGCACCTGCGGACGCCGTGCAAAGACGTCGACGAGTCGGGCCAGCTTGGACAGGCCCGTGATCTTGCCGCTCTCCGCAGGGATGTAGCCCACGTGCGCTACACCATGGAACGGGAGCAAATGATGTTCGCAGAAGCTAACGAGCTCAATATCCTTCACGAGGACCATTTCGTCGTGCCCGAGGTCAAAAGTCGTGGTCAGGACATCCTCTGGCTCCTGACGCATCCCCGACAGGAGTTCGCGATATGCACGTGCAACGCGTGCAGGCGTCTCCCTCAGTCCCTCGCGGTCCGGGTCCTCACCGACCGCGATGAGGAGCTCCCGTACGGCGTTCTCGGCGCGCTTCTCGTCGAAAACGCCGATCGTGCCCTCGCCGTCCAGCGTCACCGGGTCGGTCATCTGTGCCTCGTTCCGTCTGTCTGACTTGGCGCGAAAAGAGCCGCGCCCCCACAGGCTAGAACCTGTGGGGGCGCGGCTTCCATTCCGGTACCCGTCCGGGATCCGTGGAGCCTACGGCTCCGGGGTGTCCTCCGGGGCGATCTCGAGCGACTTGGTGGTGTCGACCGGGGTCGTGGCGGCCGAGGAGCCGTTGGCGCTGTTGGTCAGGGCCAGCTCCTTCGGGGAGAGGACCGGCGGGCGGGTGGACGGGGTGCGGCGGGCCGAGCCGGTCCAGGCCGGGCGGGCCGGGCGCTTGACGATGGGGGCGAAGATCTCGGCGATCTCCTCCTTGCCCAGGGTCTCCTTCTCGAGGAGCGCCAGGACCAGGTTGTCGAGGACGTCACGGTTCTCGACGAGGATCTCCCACGCCTCGTTGTGCGCGGTCTCGATGAGCTTCTTGACCTCTTCGTCGACCAGCGCGGCGACCTCTTCCGAGTAGTCGCGCTGATGCGCCATCTCGCGGCCGAGGAAGGGCTCGGTGTTGTCGCCGCCGAACTTGATGGCGCCGAGCCGCTCGGTCATGCCGTACTGGGTGACCATCGCGCGGGCCGTGGCGGTGGCCTTCTCGATGTCGTTGGCGGCGCCGGTGGTCGGGTCGTGGAAGACCAGTTCCTCGGCGGCGCGCCCGCCCAGCATGTAGGCGAGCTGGTCGAGCATCTCGTTGCGGGTGGTCGAGTACTTGTCCTCGTCGGGCAGGACCATGGTGTAGCCGAGGGCCCGGCCGCGGGACAGGATGGTGATCTTGTGGACCGGGTCGGAGTTCGGCGAGGCCGCCGCGACCAGGGCGTGGCCGCCCTCGTGGTACGCGGTGATCTTCTTTTCCTTGTCCGACATGATCCGGGTCCGCTTCTGCGGACCGGCGACGACGCGGTCGATGGCCTCGTCGAGCGCCTTGTTGTCGATCAGCTTCTTGTCCGAGCGGGCGGTGAGGAGCGCCGCCTCGTTGAGGACGTTGGAGAGGTCGGCACCGGTGAAGCCGGGGGTGCGGCGGGCGACGGCGCCGAGGTCGACGTCCGGGGCGACCGGCTTGCCCTTCTGGTGGACCTTGAGGATCTCCAGGCGGCCCTGCATGTCCGGGCGGTCGACGGCGATCTGCCGGTCGAATCGGCCGGGGCGCAGGAGGGCGGGGTCGAGGATGTCGGGCCGGTTGGTGGCGGCGATCAGGATGACGCCGCCCTTCACGTCGAAGCCGTCCATCTCGACGAGCAGCTGGTTGAGGGTCTGCTCGCGCTCGTCGTGTCCGCCGCCGAGGCCGGCGCCGCGGTGGCGGCCGACCGCGTCGATCTCGTCGACGAAGACGATGGCCGGGGCGTTGGCCTTGGCCTGCTCGAAGAGGTCGCGGACGCGGCTGGCGCCGACGCCGACGAACATCTCGACGAAGTCGGAGCCGGAGATCGAGTAGAACGGCACTCCGGCCTCGCCGGCGACGGCGCGGGCGAGGAGGGTCTTGCCGGTTCCGGGCGGGCCGTAGAGCAGCACGCCCTTGGGGATCTTGGCGCCGACGGCCTGGAACTTGGCCGGCTCCTGGAGGAATTCCTTGATCTCGTGGAGTTCCTCGACGGCCTCGTCCGAGCCCGCGACGTCGGCGAAGGTCGTCTTGGGGGTGTCCTTGGTGATGAGCTTGGCCTTGGACTTCCCGAAGTTCATGACGCGGGAGCCGCCGCCCTGCATCTGGTTCATCAGGAAGAGGAAGACGACCACGATGAGGACGAAGGGCAGCAGGGAGAGCAGGACCGAGATGAAGGGGGACTGCTTGGTCGGGGAGACGGTGTAGCCGCCCTCGATCTGTCCCGCCTCGAACTTCTCCTGCAGCTTGTCGGCCAGGTCGGCGCCCTGGGTGCCGATGTAGCTGGCCTGGACCTTGCCGCTCTTGTCGATCTTCTGGCCGTCGACAAGCGTGATCTTGACGACCTGCTCGTCACCGGTGGTGAGCTGTGCGGATTTGACCTGGTTCTTGTCGATCGCCTGGACGACCTTGCCGGTGTCCACCGTCTTGTAGCCCTCGGACGAGCCGACAACCTGCATCAGCACGACCACGGCGAGGACGGCCAGCACGATCCACATGACCGGCCCACGGAAGTATCGCTTCACGTCCATCCATACGGGGCGCGCTAGTCGCCCCGTCCCTCCTGCCCGTAGGTGAGTGCTGCTGTGAGTAGCTGCGGTGTGAAAAAGCTGTTCTTCGGACGGTACCCCAGCATGGGCGCCCGCGGCCGTCCTCCCTCGCTTCTGCTTGGTTCAACGGAGGGAGAGCGGCGCGGGTTCCCCTGCGGAAAAGAGGTCCTCAGCCGCCGTAGACGTGCGGGGCGAGGGTGCCGACGAAGGGGAGATTGCGGTACTTCTCGGCGTAGTCCAGGCCGTATCCCACGACGAACTCGTTGGGGATGTCGAAGCCGATCCACTTGACGTCGATGGCGACCTTGGCGGCCTCCGGCTTGCGCAGGAGGGTGACGACCTCGAGGGAGGCCGGCTCGCGGGAGCCGAGGTTGGACAGGAGCCACGACAGGGTCAGGCCCGAGTCGATGATGTCCTCGACGATCAGGACGTGGCGGCCCTTGATGTCGGTGTCGAGGTCCTTGAGGATGCGGACCACGCCGGAGGACTGGGTGCCGGCGCCGTAGGAGGAGACGGCCATCCAGTCCATGGTGACGGGGTTGGACAGGGCGCGTGCCAGGTCCGCCATCACCATCACGGCGCCCTTGAGGACGCCCACGATGAGCAGGTCCTTGCCCGCGTACTCCGCGTCGATCTTCGCGGCGAGCTCGGCGAGCTTCGCGTCGATCTCTTCCTTGGTGATGAGCACCGACTGGAGGTCGGTGCCCATGTCCTTCTCGTTCACCCGGGTCACTTTCGTTGCAGCTTGCGACTTTGCGGTCAGCCTTGCCGAATGACCAGTCTGCCACCCTGCCGCAGTGCCTCGACGCGTCCGGGCAGGTTGATGGCTCCCTGGCCGCGCCAGCCGGTGACGAGCCGGTCGACTTCTTCGATGTGGCGGGCGAAGAGGGAGCCGGCCGGGGCGCCCTCGGCGATGACGGCGCGGCGCAGGACGCGGCGGCGTACGGCGGGGGGCAGGCCGAAGAGCTTGGCGCATTCGAGGCGGCCGGCTTCGTCGCGTACGGCGGTCTCGACGTCGGCGGCCCAGGCGTCGAGGGCGTCGGCGTCGTCGCGGGAGAGCTGGGCCGTTCGGGCGAGGGCTTCGACGACGCCTTTGCCGAGGGCTTTCTCGAGGGCGGGGAGGCCTTCGTGGCGGAGCCGGCTGCGGGTGTAGGCGGGGTCGGCGTTGTGGGGGTCGTCCCAGACGGCGAGTTCCTGGGCGATGCAGGCCTTGCGTACGGTCTGGCGGTCGAGCTCCAGGAAGGGGCGGCGGTAGCGGCCGGCGGTGCCGGAGACGGCGGCCATGCCGGAGAGGCTGCGGATGCCGGAGCCGCGGGCGAGGCCGAGGAGGACGGTCTCGGCCTGGTCGTCGCGGGTGTGGCCGAGGAGGACGGCGGTGGCGCCGTGGCGTTCGGCGGCGGCGTCGAGGGCGGCGTAGCGGGCGTCGCGGGCGGCGGCTTCGGGTCCGCCGTCGCGTCCGACGGTGACGGCGACGGCTTCGACGGGGTCGAGGCCGAGGGCGGTCATGCGGTCGGCGACTTCGCGGGCGCGTTGGTCGGAGCCGTGCTGGAGGCCGTGGTCGACGGTGATGCCGCCGGCGCGCAGGGGGAGCTTGCGGGCTTCGAAGGCGAGTGCGGAGGCGAGTGCCATGGAGTCGGCGCCGCCGGAGCAGGCGACGAGCACCAGGGGCTGGGTGCCGGTGGGTGTGCCGGGGCGCTGGGGGGAGCGCTCGTCGGGGTGCTCGGCGGGGTGCTGGGGGGTGTGTTCGGTGAGGACGTCGTGGAGTACGCGGCGGACCGCCAGGCGTATCGCCGCGACCGCAGGATGGGGACCCATGTCCGGTGCCCTTCGTGGAGAGAGTGGGGTGCCTCGGTCGGAGTCTTAACGGTCGGAAGTGGGGGTTCGGTCACTCAGAGTGCGTCGATGGTGACAGAACCTGGCCGTTACCCGAGCATTGCACGCCCCACCCGCCGTCTACGGTCCCTCGGACGGGTGATTGGTGGGGTGTTCTTCCGTCGTGCGACACATCCGTCTCATGAGTCTGCCTTACGGTGCACCCTCGCCACCCAGTCGGCCGGATTGGCGATCTCGGCCTTGGTGGGGAGGGTGTTGGGGGAGGTCCAGACGCGGTTGAAGCCGTCCATGCCGACCTGGTCGACGACGGCGCGGACGAAGCGTTCGCCGTCGCGGTACTGGCGGAGCTTGGCGTCGAGGCCGAGGAGTCGGCGCAGGGCGAGGTCGAGGCGGGAGGCGCCGCGGGCGCGGCGCTGCTGGAACTTCTCGCGGATCTCGGCGACGGAGGGCACGACGTCGGGTCCGACGCCGTCCATGACGTGGTCGGCGTGGCCTTCGAGGAGGGACATGACGGCGGTGAGGCGGCCGAGGATCTCGCGTTGTTCGGGGGTCTGGACGAGTTCGACGATGCTGGGTCCGGGTTCGCCCTGTTCGCCTTCGGGGCGGTTGCCGCCGGCGAGGGCCTGGGCGGCTTCGCGGAGTCGTTCGACGACGGTGGAGGGGTCGATGTCGGTGGCGGCGAGGAAGGACTGGATCTCGCCCTGGAGGTGGTCGCGGAGCCAGGGGACGGCGGTGAACTGGGTGCGGTGGGTTTCTTCGTGGAGGCAGACCCAGAGCCGGAAGTCGTGCGGGTCGACCTCGAGTTCGCGTTCGACGTGGACGATGTTGGGGGCGACGAGGAGGAGGCGGCCGCCGCCGGTGGTGCCGGCGGGGAGTTCGCGGGTGGCGGGGGCGAAGGTCTCGTACTGGCCGAGGATGCGGGAGGCCAGGAAGGAGAGCAGCATGCCGAGTTCGACGCCGGTGACCTTGCCGCCGACGACGTTGAGCATGGTGCCGCCGGTGGTGGTGGAGCGGCGTTCCTTCATCTTGTCGAGGAGTGGGGTGAGGAGTTCGCGGAAGCCGGCGACGTTGGCCTTGATCCAGCCGGCGCGGTCGACGACGAGGACGGGTGTGTCGTCGGCGTCGTGGCCTTCGGGGATCATCCGGGTGTAGGCGCGGACGTGTTCCTCGGCGGCCCTGGCGTGTCTGCGGAGCTCGGCGACGACGTCGCGTGCCTCCTCCCGGCTCACCTCCGGGCCCGGGCGGACCAGCCGGGTCGCCGTCGCGACGGCGAGATTCCAGTCGACCATCCCCGATGTCCCTGCACCACCGATGCTCGTCATGCGTCAACCGTACGTTCTCGGCGCCCGTTCGGTGAGGGTTCGGGCGAGTATTCGCCCGGGTCAGGGACGGGTCAGCGACGGGTCCGGGGCGGGTCCGGGGCGGGTCCGGGGCGGGTCCGGGTCGGCTCGGGCTGGGACGGCGAGGAGGGTGGGAGGGGGGCTCAGCGGGGCGGGGCCAGGGCGGCGCCGAGCCGGTCGAGGGCGGCCTGGGCGGCGTCGGGGGAGCTCGTACGGCCGGCGAGGAAGGCGAAGGCGAGGAGGCGGCCGTCGGTGGTGACGACGGTGCCGGCGAGGGTGTTGACGCCGGTGAGGGTGCCGGTCTTGGCGCGGATGAGGCCGGCGCCGACGGCGGCGGGGCCGTCGTCGAAGCGGCCGGCGAGGGTGCCGCTGAAGCCGCCGACGGGCAGTCCGGTGAGGACGGGCCGCAGTTCGGGGTGGGCGGGGTCGGCCGCGCGGGTGAGGATGCCGGTGAGCAGGGCGGCGGAGACGCGGTCGCGCCGGTCGAGGCCGCTGCCGTCGGCGAACCGGGTGCCGGCCAGCGGGAGGCCGAGCCGGGCGAGTTCGTCGTGGACGGCCTTGTCTCCGCCGGCGAGGCTGGCGGGCTGCTTGTGGGCGAGGGCGGTCTGGTGGGCGAGGGCCTCGGCGAGGTCGTTGTCGCTGTGGGTGAGGGTGCGTTCGACGAGGTCGGCGAGGGGCGCGGAGTCGGTGCGGGCGAGGAGGGCGGCCTGGGGGCCGCCGGGGGCCTTGCCGGGCGTGGGGTCGCCCTGGAGGGTGACGCCGGCCTTCTTCAGGAGGCGGGCGAAGGCGGCGGCGGTGTCGCCGGCCGGGTCGGCGGTGCGCGGTGCGGGGCCGCTGTGGCTGTGGTCGAGGCGGCCCTCTTCGGTCATGAGGGCGCTGAGCGGGGCGATGTTCTCGTTGGGGCCGATGGGGTGCAGGGCGGGGCCCTGGTAGAGGCTGGTGTCGTAGGCCAGCCGTACGGGTGTGGTGGCGGAGCCGGTGCCGCGGGCCTTGAGGGCGCGGGCGGTGGCGTCGGCGAGGGCCTTCAGGCGGGCCCGGTCGAGGGTGGGGTCGCCGCCGCCGACGAGGGTGACGGTACGGCCGTCCGGCGTGGCGACCGTGCGGGTCGTGATGCGGTGGTCGGGGCCGAGGGCGGAGAGCGCGGCGGCGGTGGTGGCGATCTTGACGACGGAGGCGGGCGTCATGGGGGTGCCGGCGCCTTCTCCGTAGAGCTGGCGGCCGGTCTCGGTGTCGACGACGGAGGCGGTGCGCAGCGGGCCGAGGCCGGGGTCGGCGAGCAGGGGTACGAGGACGGCGGCGAGGTCGTCGCCCGTGCGGGTGGTCGTCCTCGCCGCTTCCGCGGGGCTGAGGGCGCGCAGGACGCCGGAGGCGCTGGGGGCGGGGGCCGGGCGGTGCGGGGCGGCGTCGCCGGGGGCGCCCGCGTGATGTGCGCCACCTCGGGCGTCGGCGGTGACCGCGCGGGCCCGCTCGGCCTTACGCTGACCGGAGTCCCACGGGCCGGCCACGGCCACCGCTCCGGCGGCCAGGGCCAGACCGAGCACGGCGGAGCCCGCCACGACCTGCCAGGTTCTCGGCTCCGGCATGTGATGACCAGCCCCTTTCGCGATCAAGAGCGTGCGTGAGAGACACTTAACCACCGCGCGTCGTCGCGAGCATTGACATGTGTTGATTCAGGAGGAGATCCACCCGTGGAGTTCGACGTTCTCATCGAGATCCCCAAGGGATCGCGGAACAAGTACGAGGTCGACCACGAGACCGGTCGGATCCGCCTGGACCGCCGTCTCTTCACCTCGACCGCCTACCCGACGGACTACGGCTACGTCGAGAACACCCTCGGCGAGGACGGCGACCCGCTGGACGCGCTGGTCATCCTTGACGAGCCGACGTTCCCGGGCTGCCTCATCAAGTGCCGCGCCATCGGCATGTTCCGCATGACGGACGAGGCCGGCGGCGACGACAAGCTGCTGTGCGTCCCGGCGACGGACCCGCGCATGGAGCACCTGCGCGACATCCACCACGTGGCCGAGTTCGACCGCCTGGAGATCCAGCACTTCTTCGAGGTCTACAAGGACCTGGAGCCGGGCAAGTCGGTCGAGGGCGCCGACTGGGTCGGTCGCGCCGAGGCCGAGGCCGAGATCGAGAAGTCGTACCAGCGCTTCAAGGAGCAGGGCGCTCACTGAGTCCCCGCTCTGACGAGCCTGTGAAGGGCGGTGCACCTACCGAGGTGCACCGCCCTTCGCGCATTCATACTTGGCTTGATTGTTCGGGTCGGGACGAGCGAGGACGAGGGGCGAGGACAGTGGTGGCGCAGCCGAACGGGCCCGAGGAGGCCCCGGAGGACCGGAAGCCGCAGTCGGACGAGGCGCGCAGCGCGTTCGTCCCGCCGGCCGGGGTGGCGCCGCCCGAGCCGCCGGAGGAGGAGCATCCGACCTCGGAGTTCGCGCTGCCGGACGGCCTGGCGGCCGAGCCGGCGCCGGAGCAGGAAGGTTCCGCCTTCGCTCCGCCGTCGACGTACTCGGCGAAGAGCTCGCCGCCGGCCTTCACTCCGGCGTACGGGATACCGCAGGTGATGCTGCCGGACGACGCGCCCTGGCAGGACCGGATGCGGACCATGCTGCGGCTGCCGCTGGCCGAGCGGCCGGTGCCGGAGGCGCCGCGGAAGGCGGGCGAGTCGGGGCCGCCGGTGCCGCGCGTGCTCGACCTGACGCTGCGTATCGGCGAGCTGCTGCTCGCGGGCGGGGAGGGCGCGGAGGACGTCGAGGCGGCGATGTTCGCGATCTGCCGGTCGTACGGGCTCGACCGCTGCGAGCCGACGGTGACCTTCACGCTGTTGTCGGTCACGTACCAGCCGTCGCTGGTGGACGACCCGGTGACGGCGAACCGTACGGTGCGGCGGCGGGGCACCGACTACACGCGGCTGGCCGCGGTGTACCAGCTGGTCGCGGACATCAACGACCCGGACCACGAGGTGGCGCCGGAGGAGGCGTACCGGCGGCTCGCGGAGATTCGCCGCAACCGGCATCCGTATCCGGGCTGGGCGCTGACGCTGGCGGCGGGCGTGCTCGCGGGCGCGGCCTCGGTGCTGCTGGGCGGCGGGCCGACGGTGTTCTTCGTGGCGGCGCTGGGCGCGATGCTGGGCGACCGGCTGGCGTGGCTGTTCGCGGGGCGCGGGCTGCCGGAGTTCTACCAGTTCCTGGTGGCGGCGATGCCGCCGGCGGCGGTGGGTGTGGCGCTGTCGGTCGCGCACACCGAGCTGCGGCCGTCGGCGGTGATCACCGGTGGCCTGTTCGCGCTGATTCCGGGGCGGGCGCTGGTGGCGGCGGTGCAGGACGGGCTGACCGGCTTCTACATCACGGCCTCGGCCCGGCTGCTCGAGGTCGGCTACTTCTTCGTGGCGATCGTGGTGGGCGTGCTGTCGGTGCTGTACCTGGCGGTGCAGTTCGGGGCGGAGCTGAACCCGGAGGGGGCGCTGCGGGCGGTGGAGCGGCCGTGGGTGCAGCTCGCCGCGTCGATGGTGCTGTGCGCGACCTTCGCGGTCCTGTTGCAGCAGTCGCGGGCGACGGTGCTGTTCGCGACGCTGAACGGCGGGGTGGCGTGGGTGGTGTACGCGTCGATCGCGGTGACGGCGGGCGGGTCGGCGGTGATGGCGACGGCGGTGGCGGCCGGTCTGGTGGGCCTCTTCGGGCAGCTGGCGGCGCGCTATCACCACACGTCGTCGCTGCCGTACGTGACGGCGGCGATCGGTCCGCTGCTGCCCGGTTCGGCGACGTACTTCGGTGTGCTGGCGATCGCCCAGAACAACCTGGACCAGGGCTTCGCCTCGCTGGCGAAGGCGGCGGCGCTGGCGCTGGCGATCGCGATCGGCGTGAACCTCGGTGGCGAGCTCGCCCGCCTCTTCATGCAGGCGCCGCGCGCGGCGGCGGCCCGGCGGGCCGCCAAGCGCACGCGCGGCTTCTAGCGGGGCCGGGGGCTGCGGGCGGCGGGCGCGGCCTTCCGGCGGGACCCGGGGGCCGCAGGCGCCGTGCGAGACCTCGGACGGGACCGGAGCCCAAGGCGCCGCGCGCGGCCTTCCGGCGGGACCCGGGGGCCGCGGGCGCCGGGCGCGGCCTCTGGCGAGACCGGAGCCCAAGGCGCCGCGCGCGGCCTTCCGGCGGGACCCGGGGGCCGCGGGCGCCGGGCGCGGCCTCTGGCGAGACCGGAGCCTCAGGCGCCGCGCGAGACCTCTGACGGGATCGGAGCCTCAGGCGCCGCGCGCGGCGGCCCGGCGGGCTGACAAGCGTACGCGCGGCTTCCAGCCGGCTTGGAGCGGGCGCTCCTACCGCTTGGCGTGGCGGCCGCGGGCCGGGGTGCCGGGGGCGTCGTGGTCGCCGTGGGCGTTCTGGTCCGGGTTCTTCTTGGACTGGGCGCGGGCGCGCAGCAGCTCGATGGCGACCGGGATCACGGAGATGAGCACGATCGCGACGAGGATCAGCTCGATGTGCTTGTGGACGAACTCGATCTTGCCGAGCGCGGAGCCGAGCAGCGTCACGCCGGCGCCCCACAGGAGGCCGCCGATGACGTTGAAGGTGATGAAGGAGCGGTAGTTCATCCGGCTGACGCCGGCGATGATCGGCGTGAAGGTGCGGACGATCGGCACGAAGCGGGCCAGGATCAGCGACTTGGGGCCGTGCTTCTCGAAGAAGGCGTGCGCCTTCTCCACGTTCTCCTGCTTGAAGAGCTTGGAGTCGGGGCGCTTGAAGAGGGACGGGCCGACCTTGCGGCCGAAGAGGTAGCCCACCTGGTCGCCGAGCACGGCCGCCAGGACCACGAGCGCGCACACCGCCCACAGCGGGTAGTCCAGCTTGTTGGTGGTGACCAGGAGGCCGGTGGTGAAGAGCAGCGAGTCACCGGGCAGGAAGAAGCCGATGAGCAGGCCGGACTCGGCGAAGACGATGACGAGGACACCGATCAGGCCGAAGGTCTGGATCAGGTAGTCCGGATCCAGCCAGCTCGGTCCGAGGGCAAGCGTGTTCACGGGGTTCCGGGCTCCTGCGGTCGGTGGGGGCGGGGGGCGTGCAAGGGGATTGTCGTACGGGACGGCCGCCCCAAGCTATCAACGTGGAGTGAACGCCCCGGGTTCCACGCTCCCCCGGCGGGGGCCCTTACGGGTCGGGGCCCGGACTTCTCGGGGGCCCGTCCGGGTCCGTCCCGGATGCGCGCCGCCGCCGCCCGCGCCAGGCTGATCATCAGGAATCAGGAGGTGGATGCGCATGGGCATCGAGGATTACGGCGGCGGCCAGTCGGGCCAGTCGGATGTGCTGGTGGTCACGACCAACGACGTGCCGGGCTTCGAGGTGAAGCAGGTGATCGGCGAGGTCTTCGGCCTGACCGTCCGCTCGCGGCACATCGGCAGCCAGATCGGCGCCGGGCTGAAGTCGCTGGTGGGTGGGGAGCTGAAGGGTCTGACGAAGACCCTGGTGGAGACCCGGAACCAGGCGATGGAGCGGCTGGTGGAGCAGGCGCGGGCGCGCGGCGCGAACGCGGTCCTGATGTTCAGGTTCGACGTCACGGAGGCCGCCGACGTGGGCACGGAGGTGTGCGCGTACGGCACGGCCGCGGTCATCGCGCCGCGCGCCTGACAGCGTTTACGAGGGCTTCGAGGTCTCCGAGGTCCGCGAGGTCCGCGGTTCTGCCGAGGTCTGCGCGAGCCGGCGGGCGTTCGCGTGGACGGCCGCGCGCAGGTGCTCGGCCAGGCCCTCGTGGAGCGAGTCGTAGAAGGCGCGGTAGTTCTCGTCGGAGACGTAGCTCTCGGCGAGGCCCTGGTGGATCTTCGGGTGGCAGTCGAAGAACCAGTGGGTGATGTGGGCGCGGTGGGCCTCGGCGAGGTCCATGGCGGCCGTGGAGTCCGGGGCCGCGCCGGTGTCCATCAGGGCGCCGTAGGCGGCGCCCCAGGCGTCGATCTCGTCCTTCATCCGCTGCCAGTCGTCCTTGGTGTAGCCGGCGACGCGGGCCTGCGTCGCGGCGTGGGTGTGGGTGCCGCCCCAGCGGCGCTCGGACTCCTCCGCGTACCGCTCGGGGTCCTTGTCGCCGAACACCTCGAACTTCTCCTCGGGCGTGAGGTTGATGCCCATGCGTCTCGCCTCCATGGCGTGTTCGACGGCCGCCGCCATCCGCTGCAGTTCCCCGATCCGCGCCGTGAGCAGCCGGTGCTGGCGCCGCAGGTGCTCCTGCGGGTCGGCGGCCGGGTCGTCGAGGAGGACGGCGACCTCTTCGAGGGGGAAGCCGAGCTCCCGGTAGAACAGGATCTGCTGGAGCCGGTCGAGGTCGGCGTCGTCGTAGCGGCGGTGGCCCGCCGCGTTGCGGCCGCTCGGTGAGAGCAGCCCGATCGCGTCGTAGTGGTGCAGGGTGCGCACCGTGACCCCGGCGAACCCGGCGACCCGTCCCACGGCGTAGCCCATCCGGCTCCCCCTCTTCCTTCGTCGGTCGCGCTCCAGCCTGGGTCCTGACGCGACGTGAGGTGCAAGTCCGGCCCGGGCCCGGTTCTTCGGACGCCCCGAATCTCGGGATGTCATGCGGCATTTGCCCACTTATGGTGGGGCTCGTGGCCACCGAGACTTCCGCCCGCGAGGCGCCGCTGCAGGTCCTGCTGCCCCAGATCATGCCCGCCCTCGTGGTGGGGGTGGGCTCGGCCCTGCTGTTCCTCGGGATCAGCGGAATCGCCGACCAGCTCGAGCACCTGCTCTGGCACACCCTTCCGGACGCGCTGGGCATCGGCCGGTACTCCTCGCTCTGGATCATCGCCATGCTCACCGCGACCGGCATCGCGGTCGGCCTCGTCGTCTGGAAGGTGTACGGGCACGCGGGCCCCGACCCGGCCGAGGGCGGGCTCGGCGGGCCGCCGGTCCCGCCGGGCGTGGTCCCCGGCCTGCTGGCCGCCAGCACCCTCGGGCTGGCCGGCGGCGTCAGTCTCGGCCCGGAGTACCCGACCATCGCCGCCGCCATCGCCCTCACCTTCTGGGCGGGCAAGACGCTCCGGCCTGCCGTACCGGGCGTCTTCTGGGTCTCCCTGGCCACCGCCGGCACCTTCGGGGCCCTGTTCGGCACCCCGGTGGCCGCCGCGCTCGTCCTCTCCGAGGCGCTGGCCACCCGGCCGTCCCAGTCGCCCCAGCCGCCCCAGCCCTCCCAGCCGTCCGGCGTCGCGCTGTGGGACCGCCTGTTCGCCCCGCTGCTCGCCGCCGGTGCCGGCGCCATGACCACCCAGCTCTTCTCCCATCCCAGTTTCGACATGGGACTGCCCCCGCTGGACGACCCCGGTTACGAGGACCTCCTCGCCGCCCTCGTGGTCGCCACCCTCGCCGCCGTCTTCGGACTGCTCTCCGGCTACGCCTTCCCCCATGTCCACCGGGCGTTCCAGCGCCTGAGGCACCCCATGCTGATGCTGCCGCTCGGCGGTCTCGTGCTCGGCCTGCTCGGCGCGCTCGGCGGACAGCTGACCCTCTTCAAGGGACTGACGGAGACCAAGGAGCTCGTCCAGTCGATCGGCTCCTACGACTCGGGCGAACTGGCCAAGCTGGCCCTGGTGAAGTCGGCAGCCCTGCTCGTCGCCGCCTCGTGCGGCTTCGTCGGCGGCCGGGTCTTCCCCGCCGTCTTCATCGGAGCCTCGTTCGGACTGCTCGCCCAGGCGCTCGTCCCCGAGATCCACCCCACGGTCGCCGTCGCCTCGGCCGTCCTCGGCATCCTGCTCGCCCACACCCGCCAGGGCTGGGTGAGCCTCTTCGTCGCGGCCGTCATCGCCGCCTCGCAACCGATGGTCGCGCTGCTCGTCCTTGCCTCCCTGCCCGCCTGGCTGGTCGTCACCGGCCGCCCGGAGATGGAACTCGACCAGCACGGCAACGCCGTGCACTGAACCCAAGCCCCCCGAGGAAGGAATCCACCGTGGCGCTGCACAAGGGTCCCGACGAGAAGGAGACCGAACCCTTCCGCCGCCTCGCCTTCAACCCGTTCTACGGCGAGGCCAACCCGGTCGGCGGCATGACGGAGGCCCCGCCGATCCACCGGCTGCCCGACGGGCCGCTGCCGCCGATGAGCGCCTACCAGCTGGTGCACGACGAGCTGATGCTGGACGGCAACTCCCGGCTCAACCTGGCCACCTTCGTCACCACCTGGATGGAGCCGCAGGCCGGGGTGCTGATGGGCGAGTGCCGGGACAAGAACATGATCGACAAGGACGAGTACCCGCGCACGGCCGAGTTGGAGCGCCGCTGCGTCTCGATGCTCGCCCACCTGTGGAACGCACCGGACCCGGCGACCGCGGTCGGCTGCTCCACCACCGGCTCCAGCGAGGCCTGCATGCTCGCCGGCATGGCCCTCAAGCGCCGCTGGACGAAGCGGAACGCCGACCGCTACCCGGGGGCCCGCCCCAACCTGGTCATGGGCGTCAACGTGCAGGTGTGCTGGGAGAAGTTCTGCAACTTCTGGGAGGTCGAACCCCGGCTCGTCCCCATGGACGGCGAGCGCTTCCACCTGGACGCGGCCTCCGCCGCCGCGCTCTGCGACGAGAACACCATCGGCGTCGTCGCCGTCCTCGGCTCGACCTTCGACGGCTCCTACGAGCCCGTCGCCGAGATCTGCGCCGCCCTCGACGAACTCCAGGAACGCACCGGCCTCGACGTCCCCGTGCACGTCGACGGCGCCTCCGGCGCCATGGTCGCGCCCTTCCTCGACGACCAGCTGGTGTGGGACTTCCGGCTGCCCCGGGTCTCCTCGATCAACACCTCCGGCCACAAGTACGGCCTGGTGTACCCGGGCGTCGGCTGGGCGCTGTGGCGCTCGCCCGCCGAACTCCCCGAGGAGCTGGTCTTCCGGGTCAACTACCTGGGCGGCGACATGCCCACCTTCGCCCTCAACTTCTCCCGCCCCGGCGCCCAGGTCGTCGCCCAGTACTACAGCTTCCTGCGGCTCGGCCGGGAGGGCTACCGGACGGTCCAGCAGACCAGCCGGGACGTGGCCCGCGGCCTCGCCGAACGGATCGAGGCCATGGGCGACTTCCGGCTCCTCACCCACGGCGACCAGCTGCCCGTCTTCGCCTTCACCACCGCCGACGACGTGACCGCCTTCGACGTCTTCGACGTCTCACGGCGGCTGCGCGAACACGGCTGGCTGGTCCCCGCGTACACCTTCCCGAAGAACCGGGAGGACCTGTCGGTGCTGCGGATCGTCTGCCGCAACGGCTTCTCCGCCGACCTGGCACACCTCCTCGTCGAGGACCTGCAGCTGCTGCTCCCCGAACTGCGCCGCCAGCCGCGCCCGTTCACCCACGACAAGGAGGCCGCGACCTCCTTCCACCACTGAGGAGCGCACGCGTCAGGCGTACGGGTTCTCCTGGCCGTCCGCGAGGACGCCGACGAACGGCTCCCCGCCCTCGCCCGCGAACACGTACGCCCCCGCCTCAAGCCGCTCGATCAGCCCGGTCGCCCAGGCCCGGCCCGCGTCCGCCGAGAACACCCAGAGGCGCATGAGCTCGCCGATGTGGCCGAGCTGCTCGAGCCCGCCCTCCGGGGTGTAGTAACCGGTGACCCGGGCCTGCCACTCGTCCAGGGCGCGCACCCGGGCCCGCAGCAGCTCCACGACCTCCGCGCGCGGCAGGTCGACCATGAAGCCGATGCCGGCCGCGCGCACGTCCAGACCCTGCTCGTACGAGGACAGGGCCACGCGCAGCAGCCGCAGGTACTCCTCGCGGCCGGCGTCCGTGATCTCGTACTCGACGCGCGGCGGCCCGCCGGCCGTGCTCGGCGCGCTCTCGAAGGCCCGCAGCAGTCCCTGCTTCGCCATCTGCTTGAGCGCGTGGTAGATCGAGCCGGGCTTGGCGTGGGACCACTCGTGCGCGCCCCAGTACTCCAGGTCGTTGCGCACCTGGTAGCCATGGGCGCGGCCGTGCTGCTTGACCGCGCCGAGGACGAGGAGTCGGATCGCTGACATGCCCCGAGCCTAGGGGGCCCGGGTCACGGACCGGCTAGGAGGACTTCTTCTCCAGCTCGATCAGCTCGAAGGAGCCCTTGCCGTCCAGGGACTCCCGGATGATGTCCGCGTGGCCGGCGTGCCGGCCCAGCTCCTGGACCAGGTGCAGCAGCATCCAGCGGATCGAGACCCGCCCTTCCTTCGGGAACCAGGGCGCCTCGGGCAGCGGGAAGGTGTCGTCCAGGCTGGGCACGGTCCGGACGAACTCCTCCGTCTGCTTCGCCACGTCCGCCATGAAGGCGACCGTCTCCTCGACGGTCTCGTCGCCCACGAGCTTGAAGCTCTCGTGCCAGGTCGACTCGTCGCGCCGGCGCGGGTTCGGCTGCTGCCGGGCCATGAACAGCCAGTTGAGCTCGGCCTCGGCGACGTGCTTGATCAGGCCGGACAGGCTGAGCTCGCTGGCGCTGGGGCGGCTCGCCGCCTGCTCCTCGGTGAGGCCGAGGGACGCGCGGACGATCGCCTCGCGCTGGGCCCGCAGGAAGTTGAGGAACGCGCCGCGCTCGTCGCCGGGCTGCTCCGCGGGAACAAGAGCCACCATGTTGTCCACCCTCCGTAAGTTGGTCGGTGCCGGGTTTCCCCGACACCGACCAACTTACGGAGCCACTAGGTCAGATGCTGTCCTAATGCGTCCGGGGGACTCCGAATGGCTAGAACGGGAACCGGCTGCGGCCGTGCTGGATCGAGATCCACTTCTGCGTCGTGAACGCCTCGATCATCGCCTCGCCGTTCAGCCGCCCGATGCCCGATCGCTTCTCGCCGCCGAAGGGCACGATCGGCTCGTCGTGCACGGTGCCGTCGTTGATGTGGATCATGCCGGTGTGGATGCGCTTGGCGACCCGGACACCGCGCTCGATGTCGCCGGTGTGCACGGCGCCGCTGAGCCCGTACGGGGTGTCGTTGGCGATCCGTACGGCCTCGTCCTCGCCGTCGAACGGGAGGACCAGGGCCACCGGGCCGAAGATCTCCTGGCTGAGGACGGGCGCGTCGGCGGCGATGCCGGTGAGCACGGTCGGGGAGACCAGGCTGCCCTCGACCGAGCCGCGCAGCAGCGCGGTCGCGCCGCCGGCGACGGTCTCCTCGACGACCGCGGCGACCGCCTCGGCCTGCTGGTGGTTGATGAGCGGGCCGATGTGGGTGGCCGGGTCGGCCGGGTCGCCGACCCGCAGGGTCTTCACCTTGGCGACGAACTTCTCGGTGAACTCCTCCGCGACGCTGCGGTCCACCAGGATCCGGTTGGCGGCCATGCAGACCTGCCCCTGGTGCACGAAGCGGCTGAAGACGGCCGCGTCGACGGCGTAGTCGACGTCGGCGTCGTCGAGGACGATCAGGGCGCTGTTGCCGCCGAGTTCGAGCACGGCGTGCTTGAAGTGCTGGGCGCAGACGGTGGCGACGTGGCGGCCGGTGCGGTCGGAGCCGGTGAAGGAGATGACCTTCGGGACCGGGTGGGTGAGCAGCGCGTCGCCGATCTCGGCGATGTCGGTGACGACGACGTTGAGCAGCCCGGCCGGCAAGCCGGCCTCCTCCAGGACCTTGGCGACGAGGGTGCCGCCGCAGATCGGGGTGTTCTGGTGCGGCTTGAGGACGACGGCGTTGCCGAGGGCGAGCGCCGGGGCGACCGACTTGAGGGAGAGGAGGAAGGGGAAGTTGAACGGCGAGATGACGCCGACGACGCCGACCGGCAGGCGGTAGACGCGGTTCTCCTTGCCGTCGACGGGCGAGGGCAGGATGCGGCCCTCGGGGCGCAGCGCCAGCTGGATCGCCTCGCGCAGGAACTCCTTGGCGAGGTGCAGCTCGAAGGCCGCCTTGAGGCGGGTGCCGCCCAGCTCGGCGACGATGACCTCGGCGAGCTCCTGCTCGCGGTCCTCGACGATCCGCAGCGCCCGCTCGAAGACGAGCCGGCGGGTGTACGGGTTGGTCTCGGCCCACTCGGCCTGGGCGCGCTCGGCGGCCCGGTAGGCGTGGTCGACCTCGTCGGCGGTGGCGACGGTGATCGCGGCCAGCTTCTCCCCGGTGTACGGGTTGAAGTCGATGATGTCCCACGAGCCGCTGCCCGGCTTCCACTCGCCGTCGATGTACTGGTGCGCCAGTTCGGTGAAGTAGGACGTCGGCGTCGTCATGGAACGAGACCCCTTACCCGCCCGCGGTGGCGGACGTCGGCAAATCGGCAAGAGACGGCTCCGCCGCGGTACGTAGCCGTACGCGGCTCTACGCAGCCACAGTCACAGCCGTCTCACTGATGTGCCGTCATCGTACTGACGTATCAGGAGAGTTGGAGGAGTCCTCGGAGAAGATCACGGCTTTCCGCGGGATCCGGGCTGTCCTCGGCGAGCCGCTCGAGCACCCGGCCGTACTGGGCGACCTCCTCGCGCTTGTCGAGGTAGAGGGCGCCGGTCAGCTGCTCCAGGTAGACGACGTCGGACAGATCGGACTCGGGGAAGCTGAGCATCGTGAAGGCGCCGCTCTCGCCCGCGTGGCCGCCGAAGCTGAAGGGCATGACCTGGAGCGTGACGTTGGGATGCTCGGAGATCTCGATGAGGTGCCGCAACTGGCCCTGCATCACGGCCCGGTCGCCGTACGGGCGGCGCAGCGAGGCCTCGTCGAGGACGGCGTGGACGTGGGGGGCGTTCTCGGAGACGAGGACCTTCTGGCGCTCCAGGCGGAGCGCGACCCGGCGCTCGATCTCGGCGTGCGGGGCGTCGGGCATGCCGCGGGTGACGACGGCGTGGGCGTACGCCTCGGTCTGCAACAGGCCGTGGACGAACTGGACTTCGTAGATGCGGATGAGGGAGGCGGCGCCCTCCAGACCGATGTACGTCTGGAACCAGCCCGGCAGGACGTCGCCGTAACTGTGCCACCAGCCGGCCAGGTTGGCCTCGCGGGCCAGTCCGAGCAGCGCGCCGCGCTCGCTGTCCTCGGTGACTCCGTAGAGCGTGAGCAGATCCTCGACGTCCCTGGCCTTGAAGCTCACCCTTCCCAACTCCATACGGCTGATCTTGGATTCGGACGCCCGGATCGAATAGCCGGCGGCTTCCCGGGTGATGCCGCGCGATTCGCGCAGTCGCCTCAACTGGGAGCCCAGCAGGATGCGGCGCACCACGCTCCCGCTCGCCCCGCTCGATTCGCCTGCCGTCACGGCTCCAGCCTCCCCTTCACGGTGCTGCCCTGATGCCCTTTTCGCTGTCGAGCCCCCGTGGAGTCCCCGCCGAGTCCGCGCCGAGTCCCCGCTGAGCCCCGGATTCTGCCACTAAACGCTTCAGCGCGTACACATTCGATTACGGATAGGGGACCGGTTCCGGGCAGCTTCAGCAGAAGGGGTGGACGACTTATGCACAGAATCGGCACGTGGCAGGACAGGTCCGGCGCATGCACGTGCATCTGCCCTTGCATCCCTTCGGCGCATTCGGAACCATGGTGCCCGCGCAGCCGCGTACTCGCTCGTGTTGCCGCACCGTTGTCGCACCAGTTGTCGCACCACACGTCGCGATTCCCGGGAGTGCCTCGCATGGGGACGAACACATCGACCATGCTCGAGCCGTTAAGGCAGGGGCTTCCGCCGATCGATCCCGCGAGCGTCTCCAACTCGGCCTCCTGCGCGCTCCCGCCGCGTTACGAAGCGGTGCGCGGCGCCCGGAAGTTCACCAGCCAGACGCTCCGCAACTGGGACCTCGACGAGCGCTTCGACGACGTGGCGCTGGTGGTGTCCGAGCTGGTCACGAACGCGCTGCGGCACGCCGTGCCGTCCGGCCCCGAGCCGGCGCCGGAAGACGGCCAGAACCCGCCCGTGCGGCTGCACCTCATGCGCTGGGCCTCGCGCCTGGTGTGCGCCGTGCGCGACCCCAGCCGGGAGAGCCCGGAGGCCCGCGAGGGCGGCGAGGACTTCGCGGCCGAGTCGGGCCGCGGCCTGTTCCTGGTCGAGTCGTTCAGCGACAGCTGGGGCTGGCACCCGCTCGCGGGGACGCTGCACGGCAAGGTGGTGTGGGCGCTGTTCCGGCTGGGCCCGGAGTAGCGCGCGGACACCCGGACATACGGAGAGGGCCCCGGTGGCGATCGCCACCGGGGCCCTCTCGTACGTTTCCTCTCACACCAGGTGGTCGAACTCCCCGGCCTTCACGCCCGCGAGCATCGCCTCTATCTCGGCGGGCGTGTAGACGAGCGCGGGGCCGTCGGGGTGGCGCGAGTTGCGCACGGCGACGTTTCCGCCCGGCAGCTTCGCGAACTCCACGCAGGCGCCCTGGGAGTTGCTGGCCCGGCTCTTCTGCCACACGACACCGCGAAGCTCCGTGGCCGCCATGCCGTTGTACGCGTGGTGCGCGTGGTGCACTGGTAGCTCCCCGAGTCATTGGTGCAGGTGTCAACTTCCTCGGATCATAGCTGTGTTCATATGCCTCTGCATGAGCAGACGCACGGGCAGATGCACGTGCACGAGGGGTGGCGTAGCGACTACGCGACTCAACGTGTTACCGACCGGTCGGTGTTCCGGGGAGGTCGGCGAGGCGGGCGCCCTTCCGGTCGTAGAGCACGACGGTCGGGCCGGTGACGGCGCTGTGGACGTACCAGACGCCCCAGCCCGGGCGGCCCGGGAGTTCGAGCAGGGCCGCGGTGGTCGTGCGGCCGTCCGGGCCGCGGAGTTCGACCCGGCCGGCGTCGCGGGTGCCGTAGTAGAGGCCGGAGTGGAAGGCGCCGGAGGCGTTGCCCTCGGACTGGTACGAGATGCCCGGACGGGCCGTGTCCAGGTTGCCGTCCGTGACGCTGCGGGAGTTCTCGATGCCGTCGGGCCCCTTCCAGAACTTGCCCTCGGACGTCAGCCACACCGTCCAGCCCCGGCCCGCGGCCACCCGCTCCCCGGGCCGTACGACCCGGACGGGCGTGGCGGACGGGGTGGCCCTGACCGGGGCGGGCGAGGGCGAGGCGGCCGCCGCCCGGCGCTCGACCGGGCGGTCGGGACCCGGCAGGAACAGGGCCGTCACGGTCGTGACGCCCGAGACCGCCAGCACCGCGAGCGCCGCGACCGTCACCGTGCGGCGGCGCCGCAGCGCCCGCCCCCGGCGCCGGACGGCCGCCAGCGGCACCGGGCCCGGGGTGACGTCCCGCACGGCGTGCGCGAACAGGTCGCGGAGCTCGTCGTCCTTCATCGTCGCACTCCGGTGGGGGCTGTGGGGTTCGTGGGGGTGGTGAGGCCCGGGTGGTTCCGCAGGGCCGCGAGACCGCGCCGGGCGTGCGTCTTGACCGTACCGATCGAGCAGTCGAGGACCGTCGCGATCTCCTGCTCGCTCAGGTCCTCCCAGTAGCGCAGCACCATCACCGCCCGCTGCCGTGCCGGCAGGTCCGCCAACGCGCCCATCAGCGCGGTGCGTTGTTCCACCGCGTCGGCGTGCCCCGCGTACGCGTGCCGCAGCGGCTCCGGGAGGACCGGGGTCAGCAGGTGCGCGACCCGCTTGCGGCGTAACCGGCTGAGGTTGTTGTTCACCAGCGCGCGCCGCACGTACAGGTCGATCTCCTCGCGCGGGACGCGCCGCCAGCGCCCGTACACCTTGGCGAGGGTCGTCTGCACCAGGTCCTCGGCCTCGTGGAAGTCGCCCGTCAGGAGCTGCGCCGTGCGCACCAGGCGCGGCCAGGCGGCGACGGCGAACTCGGCGAAGCCGTCGTCGCTGTCGCCGCCGGCGTGGGAGGCGGGTGCGTGCGCCACGGTGACGGACCTCGTGCTCGTTTTGGTGGACAGGGGCAGGGCCCGCCCCGTGCCGGGCCCTGCCTGTCCGTCCCGGGCCGTGCGGGTGCCCGGAGTCGCGTACACGTGCGTCAGAACGGCGGGAGCTCGGCCAGCAGGCGCCCGTCGCGGTCGTACAGCGTGACGCGGACGCCGTCGGACGTGCCGTCCCGGTGGGCGGGCAGGGTGACGTACCAGACGCCCCAGCCGGGGCGGCCCGGCAGTTCGAGGAGGGTCGCGGCGGTCTTGCGGCCGTCCGCACCGGTCAGGACGACCTTCCCGGCCTTCCTGGTTCCGTAGTAGAGCCCGGAGTGGAAGGTGCGGGTGGCGTCGCCCTCGGACTGGTGGCTGACGCCGGGCTGGGACGGGTCGATGTTGCCGTCGACGACGCTGCGGAAGTTCTCGAAGCCGTCCGGGCCGGTCCAGTGCTTGCCCTCGGGCGTCAGCCACACCGTCCAGCCGCCGCCGGCATCGACGCGCTCGCCGGACCGGACGACCTGGACGGCGGGAGCGGGCGCCACGGTCACGGACCGGGCGGCGGGGGCGGCATGCGTGGCGAAGGCCGCGGCATGCGTGACGGAGGTGGCCGCGAGGGCCGGCGTGGCGGTCAACGTGGCGACCGCGACCACGGCGGCGGCCACGAACTGCTTCTTCATACGAGTGCTCCTGGGGTCTGGAATTCCGGTGAGGGCCCCTCACCTCTTCCAACTCCCGCCACGGCCCGCATGGATGACACGGACGGCCGGCGATCTCGGTGGCCCCTCAGTGCCCGAGCGCCTCCGTCAGCCCGTCGAGCGCGTCGAGCAGCAGCACCGCCCCCTTCCGCAGCAGGAAGTGGTCCGGCGCCCCCTCCCCCCGCGCCCAGGCCGCGACCGTCTCGCGCAGCTCGTCCCAGCGCGGCGCCCTGCGTTCCCGTACGGCCTTCGCGCCGCGTTCCGTCGCGCGGCGCAGCGCCTCCGCGAGGGCGGCGGCGGCCGGGACGGCCTCGGCGCCGCGTTCGGGGAGGTGGGCCTCCAGGAGCATGGCGACGCGGCTGAACTGGGCGAGCGCGTGTTCGGCGTCGTCCGCCGCCGCGCGGGACAGGCCCCGGTGGCGCACCGGCTCGTGGGTGGCCCGGGCCACGCCGTCCTGCCAGGCGATCCGGGCGGCACGGGTGGCGAGCAGCGCCTCGCGGACGTCGGAGGCGGCGGGGCCGGCCGGTTCGGCGTAGTGGGCGACGACGGCGGCCGCGTACCGCCCGTCCGCCTTCAGCCAGTCGGCGAGCCGGCCGCGCAGCCGCGGGGTCTCCCAGGCCGGGTAGACGGCGTACGCCAGCATCGCGAGGAGTCCGCCGAGGAGGGTGAGGAGGACGCGTTCGCGGACGGTCTGGGTGACGCCCGCGCCCTCCATGCCGAGCAGGAAGACGACGTAGGCGGCGACGAAGACCTGGCCGGCGGCGTAGCCCGTCCGCATGAGGAGGTACATGGCGAAGGCGCATCCGACGGCGAGCGCGGCGGAGAGGTACGTGCCGGGGTGCGCGGCCTGGACGATGCCCGTCGCGAGGGCCACGCCGACGAGGGTGCCGCCGAAGCGGGCGACGGAGCGGGCGTACGTCTGTGTGAAGTCGGGGCGCATCACCATCACGGAGGCCAGGGGCGCCCAGTAGCCGTGGCCGAGCGGGAGGGCGGTGCCGAGGCCGTAGCCGGCGGTCGCCACCGCCGTGACCCGGATCGCGTGGCGCAGGACCGGCGACTCGTGCCGCAGCTCGGCCCGCATCGTGCCGAGCGCCACCGGCACCAGCCGGAGCAGGCCGGGCCGGCTGCGGGCGGCGGCCACGGCCGGTTCCTTCGCGAGCTCGGTCTCGGTGCGCGGCTCCGCCGTCTCCACGACGTCTTCGAGCAGCGCGGCGAGCCGGACGGCGGCGCGGCGCGGGGCGCCGGACAGGATCGCGCCGGTGTCGGGGGTGCGGAGCACGGCGAGGGCGGCGGGCGGCAGCTCGACCGGTTCGCCGTGCCGGATGGCGTGCGCGGCGGCGTCCAGGATCTCCCCGGCCGCGGCGAGCAGCTCCCGCACCCGGTCGCGCTCCGGGCCCTCGGCGGGCGCGCCGACCGCGGGGTCGGCGAGCGAGGCGAGCACCGGGCGGATCCGCTCGGCGAGCCCGCGCGCGCCGTGCAGCTCGGCGGGGCGGCGGCGGGCCTGGCGCGCGGTGACGGCGGCGGCGCTGCGGGCCGTCATCAGTGGTACGGGGTCGAAGGGCGCGGTCGGGTTCTCGCACAGCCGCCGCGCGTAGTCCGCCTCGGCCGCGAGCGCGTCGGCGAGCGCGTCCCGCTGGGCGCCCCAGCGGCGGATCGGCAGCGCGACGATCAGCGCGGCCTGCACGAGGCCGCCCAGCGCGATCACCGCGGCGTGGCCGGCGGCCGCGGCGACCGAGGTCGGGAGCGTGACGGTCACCAGCATGATCGCCACGTTCGACGAGGCGATGATGCCGACGGTCGGCCCCACGGCCCAGGAGAGCCCCGCGAGGAACGTCCACAGCCCGAGGAGGATCAGGAAGGCGACGATGTGGGCACCGGTCAGATAGCCCAGGAAGGTGGAGACCGCGAGGCTCGCGCCGGACGCCGTCGCGAGGGTGGGGCGCGGCCGGTACGAACGCTGGAAGGTCGCGATCGCCGCCTGGTACGCCCCGAACGCGGACGACGCGGCCACCGCGGGCCCGAACCATGTGAGCGACACCCCGACGACGAGCGCGAGCCCGAGCGCCCCGCGCGCCGCGACGGCGGGCTCCAGCCGCTGCCGCTCGACCCTGAGCCCCGAGCGGGCGGTCTCCTTCAGCGCCCGGAGCCAGCTCATGGGTGTGAGCGTAGCCGCGATGCGGGGCGAAACCGGCATTCCGCCCTGGTGGGGGCCCTATCCGCGGATCTCGCCCCGGCTTCCCGGTGCCCGCAGTCCGGCCCGGTCCGCCGCCGACGTGCCGTGCGTCCAGCCCGCCTCGTCCCAGGCGGCCCGCACTCGGCTGGTCCGGGTCTCCGGGAAGAGCTCGTCGGTACGGGCGGTCACCGCGACCTCGCGGGAGGCGAGGGCCGGGAGGAGCGTCGGGGCCTCGGCGGCGACCCGGCGGCTGGTGGCGGCGAGGCGGGCGCCGAGCCGGTTGGCGTAGGCGAGCAGGAAGGACTGCCGGAAGGACTTGGTGCGCTTGCGGCCGCCGGCCCGCTGCTCCGCCTCGGCGCGGGTCATCGCCGCGGTGCCCTGGACGAGGAGCGAGGTGTAGAGCAGCTCGACCGGTTCGAGGTCGGCCTCGAAGCCGACGACGGTCGAGAAGCCGAAGGACTCGTTCCACACGGCCCGGCAGTGGTTCGCCGTCGCGACCGCGTCCAGGAGGATCGCCTTGGCCTGCTCGTACGGCGCGTCGACCCCGATCCGTACCGCCCCCGGCGTCTCCGGCGACGGCGCGCCCGCCGCCAGCGTCGCCTCGTCCAGGCTGTGCCGGGCCATCAGCTCCTGCGCCTTCGCGGTCAGCGCCTCGGCCTCCTCGGCGTACGTCGTCGCCTCCGCCTTCGCGAGCAGCGCCCTGATCCTGGTCAGGAGCTTGGGCTCACCGGCGACGGCCGGCGGCAGCGCCTCCCCCGGCGCCGGCCCGACGGCGTCGAGCCGCGGCAGCCGGACGAGCAGCCGGTACAGCTCCAGGACGGCGGTCGCGTACGAGAAGCGGTCCGGCGCCGGCCGGCCGGCGGCGGCGTCGAGCGCGTCGAGGGCGTCGAGCTGCGCCTGCCAGCGGTGCGGAAGGCGCTCGTAACGGGCCGTCTCGGCGCGGACGAGACCGACGAGGATCCGCGTGTGCTCGTCGGCGAGTTCACGGCGGGCCATCCGCACGACGTCGGCCGGCTGCCAGCCCCGGGACCAGAGGGTGCGGAGGAACTCCTCGCCGCGCCGGGCCAGTTCGGCGTCCGCGCCGCGGTCGGCGGCGAGCAGCGACGCCGCCGTGTCGACGGCGTGCTCGTCGTCGGCGTACAGCGCCGTGAATGCGTTCTCGACGGTGCTCTTGCCACTCATGCCGGGTTCCTCGCGTCGAACTCCTCGCGCGAGCGGGCGATCGTCGCGCGATGGTCGAGGGACCAGTCGACCAGCTGCTTGATCAGGTGCGTCATGCTGTGCCCGGTCTCGGTGAGGGCGTACTCGACCTGCGGCGGGGTCGTCGGGTAGACGTGCCGCGAGACGAGACCGTCGCGCTCCAGGCGGCGCAGCGTGAAGGTCAGCATGCGCTGCGAGACGCCGGTGACGAGCCGCTGCAGCTCCCTGAACCGGCGCGGCCCGGCGGCCAGTTCCACGACGACGTGGACGGTCCACTTGTCGCCGAGACGGTCCTGGACGTCCCGCACACCGCAGTCCTCGGCGCAGCTGACGACCGGGTCGGTGGTTACGCCGGTGTGCCCCTCCGACATCAATGTGCCTCCTTACGCGCTCGTGCCCCGTCCGTACACGATGGTCGCAGGTCGCAGGCCGTGGGCGCCTCGCCGCCTTCTCGCATCCACCCAGGGGGAATCCATGCTGCTCGTCACCGGTGTCTCCGGCGCGCTCGGCTCGCTCGTCGCCGAGCGGCTCGCCGGCCGCGACGACGTCGTCCTCGGCACCCGCGCCGGACTGCCCGGGACCCGGCTCGTCGACTTCGACGACCCGGCGACGCTCCCGGACGCCTTCGCCGGCGTCGACACCCTGCTGCTGATCTCGGCGGGGTACGGGGAGGACGACGTCGTCGTCGCCCGCCACGAAGCCGCGATCTCCGCCGCCGAGCGGGCCGCGGTCCGTCATGTCGTCTACACCAGCCTCTCCGGCGACGGCGACCATCTGACGTACGCGCTGGCGCACCGCTGGACCGAGCGGCGGCTCCGCCGGTCCGGCCTGGACTGGACGATCCTGCGAAACGGGCTCTACGCCGAGTTCCTGACCTGGATCGCCGCGCCCGGCGCCGACCACCGGATCACCGGTCCGCTCGGCGACGGCCGGCTCGCCGTCGTCGCCCGCGCCGACCTCGCCGACATCGCCGCCTCCGTCGCCACCGACCCCGCGCCCCACGCGGGCCGCGTCTACGAACTCGTCGGCGAGCGGGCGCTCGGCGGCGCCGAACTGGCGGCGGCGCTCGGCGCCCCGTACACGTACGAGCCGGTGACGCTCGCGGAGGCACGGGCCGCGATCGCGGAGTCGGGGGCCCGGCCGTTCCAGGTGCCGATGCTGGCGAGCACGTACGCGGCGATCGCGTTCGGCTTCCTGGACGGCAGCGGGGTGCGGAGCGACCTGCGGGAACTGCTCGGCGGTCGGGAGCCGCGGGACGGCCTGGAGGTGTTCGTCTCGGCCGTGCGGCAGGGGTAGGGATCGCGAGGGCGCTGTCCACAGCCCGCCGTCCACAGCCTGTGGATACCGAACTCGTGAGCGACCTCGTGAGCGGCCTCGCGAGCCGTCCGGTCCCGCTCTCCGCGTGCGGCCGACCCGCTCAGGGGTGAGGCTGGTACATCGGGACGGAACGTGGACCGGGGTCGGAGCCGGGTCCCCGTTCCGTCCCGCCCGTTGCCGGAGGGCCCGAAGGGCTCAGGCCGCGTGCCAGGCGTCCGTCCCGCAGCCGGTCTCCCAGTGCCACCAGCCGTCCGCCGTGCCGCGGTCCAGGAGCGCCTTGATCTCCGCCATCGGGGCGTCGACCGGCACGGTCAGGGCGACCAGCGGGAACTCCTCGCTGAACGACTCCCCGCCGAGCCCGAACGGCCGCAGCCGCTCGTGCACCGCGCGGGCGCTCGGCCCGAGCGGGCCGGACCGCACGGGCAGGACACGGACCGTGACGTTCCCGGAGGCGGCCACCCGGCCGGTGGCCCAGTGCAGTCCCTCCTCGTCCGTCCGGTACCGCACGACGTCTCCCTCGGCCACGCCGTCCTGCAGGAAGGGCACGTTGACCACCCGGGCGGTGTCCGTGCCCACCGGCTCGGCCCACATCCCCTCGGTGTCCTGCGGCAGCCAGCCCTCACGGGGCACGAAGCGGAACCAGATCTTGATGCGGTCGGCGCAGGGAGAGGAGGGAGCGGAGGGAAGGGCGGGGCTCTCGGTCACCTGGCGAGGCTAACCCCGCGGGCCGCCCGCCACACCGCGAAAGCGGCCCGGGCCTGCCGGACCCCCGTACCGGCAGCACCCAGGCCCCTTCCGCGCCGCGCCCCTCCCGGCGCCCTACGGCACCAGGAGCAGCTTGCCGCGCACGTGACCCGTCTCGCTGAGCTCCTGGGCCCGCGCGGCCTCCTTCAGCGGGAACACCTCCGCGATGTCCTGGCGGAGCCGGCCCTCGACGACCAGGCGGGCCTGGTCGGTCAGCCAGCCGCGGACGGTGGCCGGCTCTGCGGTCACGCCGGAGAAGACGATGCCGTGCTCGGCGGCGTCGGGGGCGGCGATGGTGACGATGCGGGACTTCTCGCCGCCGAGGAGCTCGATGGAGACCGGCAGCGTGTCGTGGCCGGCCGCGTCGAAGACCGCGTCGACGCCCTGCGGGGCGGCCGCGCGGACCCGGTCGGCGAGTCCGTCGCCGTACGTCACCGGGGTCACGCCGAGGTCGCGCAGGAAGCCGTGGTTGCGCTCCGAGGCCGTGCCGATCACGGTCAGCCCGGCCGCGACCGCGAGCTGCGCGGCCACCGCGCCGACCGCGCCCGCCGCTCCGTGCAGGAGCAGGGTCTCGCCGGCCCGGACACCGAGCAGGTCGAGGACGCGCTGGGCGGTCTCGCCGGCGACCGGAAGGCTCGCGGCCGTCTCCCAGGAGAGCTCGGCGGGCTTGGGGACGATGTTGTCGGCGATGGCGTACTCGGCGTAGGCACCGGTCTTCGTCCAGCCGAACACCTCGTCGCCGACGGCGAGTCCGGTCACGCCCTCGCCGAGCGCGTCCACCGTGCCCGCGAACTCCAGGCCCGGCACGGCCGGGAAGGTGGTCGGGTAGAACTGCTCCACCCAGCCGTAACGCCGCTTCCAGTCCACCGGGTTGACGCCGACGGCCGCCACCTTCACCCGCACCTCGCCCGGACCGGGCTCCGGCACGGCCACCCCGGTCTCGTGACGCAGCACGTCGGCGCCGCCGAACTCGTCGTACACGATCGCTTCCATGATTCCGCTCCCCCAGAGAGTCATCGGACGCGCCGGGCCGATCGGCCTGGCCGGCCCCTCGTCCGTTCGTCCGTCGTTTCGATGTGATCAGCTTGCTCCGGGCGCCTCTTTGTTCCCGCCATCCGAACGGCCAGTCGCACCTGGCCGAAAGGACAGCCGTCCGCCGGCCCGCGCCCCTACCCTTGTTCTCATGGAACTCACCGCGACCGGCGCCCTGTTGGCCGCCCACGACATCATCCGGCAGCCGCTGGGCGGGATCCTGCCGCGACTGTCCGAGGTGCTCGCCCCGCTGATCCCGCACCGGTCGGCGGCCGAACTGTCCACGCACTGCGCGCACTCCCCGTTCAAGCACACCGACGACCCCGATGTCCCGGTCACGGCGGCCGAGTTGGCGCCACTGCTCGCCGCGGGCCGCGCCGGCCGGCCGTGGCAGGGGCGGGCGAGCGTCGGCGGGGCGGAGCGGGAGGTGGTGGCGGTGCGGAGCGACGCCACGCACCGCGGCTCGGTCCTGGTGCTCGTACGGGACGAGGGCGCCGAAGCGGCCGGTGCGGCCGAACTCGCCCTGGCCCAGCACCTGTGGGACCTGGTGACCAGCCACTTCGACCGGTTCGCGAGCGAGGCGATGCCGGGTGCGCTGGCCCGTTCGCGGGCGGCGGCCGACACCCGGGCCCGGGTGATCGCCGAGCTGACCACGGCGCACGCGGCGGCGCTGTCCGGGGTGCTCGGGGTGCTGCGCAGCCGGGCCATGGACGACGCGGCGGCCCGGGCGACCGCGACCGACCTCGCGGTGTCGGCGCTGATCGAGCTGCGGGCCGAGGCGCGGCGGGACCGGACGATCGCCGAGGAGCCGGCCTTCGAGGCGTTCGCGAGGCTCGCGGACGGGCTGCGTCCGATGCTCCGGCACACCCCGGTACGGCTCGAACTCGGCCCGCCCGAGGGTCCGGACGCCACCCGGACGCTGCCGGCCGACGTGGCGCACGGCGTGCGGGCCGTGGTCCGCGCGCTGCTCCTGGTCGTCCTGGACCAGGACGCGGTCAGCCGCGTCCACGTCGGCTGGACGCTGACCGAGCACGAGATCCGGGCCACCGTCCGCGACGACGGCCCCGGGCTGCTCGACGCCTGCCCGCTCGGCGCGGGCAGCATCTCCGACCGCCTGGAGGTGCTCGGCGGCCGCCTGGACCTCGACGCGGTCCCCCACTGGGGCACCACGATCACCGCCACCGTCCCGCTCGCCCTGCCGGACGCCCCGGCCGCCACCACCCTGAACCCGCTGCGCGACCTCGGTGAGCGCGAGATCCAGGTGCTGACCCAGCTGGCCCTCGGCCACCGCAACCGGCAGATCGCGCAGGAGCTGCACATCAGCGAGTCCACGGTGAAGTTCCACGTGGCCAAGATCCTCACCAAGCTGGGCGTCGCCTCCCGCGGCGAGGCGGCCGCCCTCTTCCACAAGGCGGCATAAGGCCCTTAGCGGGGCACAACGGCCGATTGTCAGTGGCGGGTGCCAGACTCGCACCTGTGAACGAGAAGTGGGCAGTGGCGCCCGAGCCGGAGGGGGACGGGGCGCTGCTCGTGCCGCTCGGGGGCGACGGGCTGCCCGCCGGGGCGGTGCGGCGCGAGCCGGACCTGGTGGCGGCGGTGCGGGCGCGGCCCCAGGTCGGGCGCTGGGTGTGGCGGAGCACGGGGGAGGTGTATCCGCGGCTGCTCGCCGCGGGCGTGCGGGTCGAGCGGTGTTACGACATCGAGGACGCCGAGCAGCTGCTGCTCGGCCACGAGGGGCGGCTCGGCGAACCCCGCTCGGCCGCCGCCGCCTGGGCTCGGCTGCGGAACGCGCCGGTGCCGCCCGACCCGCCCCAGCGCCCCGCCGGCGGCCCGGCCGCGCAGGACTCGCTCTTCGAGCCGGCGGCGGCCGCCCCGCTGCCCTTCGAGGCGCTCCTGGAGGTGTACGCGGAGCAGCAGCGGCGCCATGACCGGACCGCCCATCCGGGCCGGATGCGGCTGCTCACGGCCGCCGAGTCGGCAGGCATGCTGGTCGCCGCCGAGATGTACCGCGCCGGGCTGCCCTGGCGGGCCGACGTGCACCGGGAGGTGCTGCACGGGCTGCTCGGCGAGCGGTACGCGGGCGGCGGCGAGCCGCGCCGGCTCGCGGAACTGGCGGACGAGGTGTCGGCCGCCTTCGGCCGCCGGGTCCGCCCCGACCTGCCGGCCGACGTCGTACGGGCCTTCGCGCAGGCGGGGATCCGGGTGCGGTCCACCCGGCGCTGGGAGATGGAGAAGGTCGACCATCCGGCGGTCGCCCCGCTCCTCGCGTACAAGAAGCTGTACCGGATCTGGACCGCGCACGGCTGGTCCTGGCTGGCCGAGTGGGTCCGGGACGGGCGCTTCCGGCCCGAGTACCTGCCGGGCGGCACGGTCAGCGGCCGCTGGACCACCAACGGCGGCGGCGCGCTGCAGATCCCCAAGGTCATCCGGCAGGCCGTGGTCGCCGACGAGGGCTGGCGGCTCGTCGTCGCGGACGCCGACCAGATGGAGCCGCGGGTGCTGGCCGCGATCTCCCGCGACCCGGGCCTGATGGAGGTCGCGGGGCACCCCGACGACCTCTACACCCGGCTGTCCGACCGTGCCTTCTCCGGCGACCGCGACCACGCCAAGCTGGCGCTGCTCGGCGCGATCTACGGGCAGACCAGCGGCGACGGCCTGAAGAACCTGGCCGCCCTGCGCCGCCGTTTCCCGCGCGCGGTGGCCTATGTGGACGACGCGGCCCGGGCCGGCGAGGAGGGCCGGCTCGTCCGCACCTGGCTCGGCCGCACCAGCCCGCGGGCGGCGGGCGCGGACGAGGACGGGGAGGCGGGCCTGCCGCAGGGCCGGGCAGACGGCGTCGAGGGCGCGGACGGGCCCGACGGATACGTCCCGGGGTACGCGTCGACCGACGCCCGCGCCCGCGGCCGCTTCACCCGTAACTTCGTCGTCCAGGGCAGCGCCGCCGACTGGGCCCTGCTGATGCTGGCGGCGCTGCGCCGCGCCACCGCCGGGATGCGGGCGGAGCTGGTCTTCTTCCAGCACGACGAGGTGATCGTGCACTGCCCGGCGGAGGAGGCCGGGGCGGTGACGGAGGCGATCCGGGCGGCGGGCGACGAGGCGGGCCGGATCGCGTTCGGACAGACGCCGGTGCGCTTCCCGTTCACGACGGCGACCGTGGAGCGGTACTCCGACGCGAAGTGACGCGAAGTGAGACGTGAGGGGGCGGCGCGGGTGTGGGCCCGGGCCTCCGCCGAGGCCCGGACCCACACGTTCAGCAGCCGCTTCGGGCGCTACTTCCTGACGAGCGCCCGCCACTTCGGGCTGAGCGCGATCGTCTTCAGCTGCTCCGTCGTCAGCGCCGGCTCGGCGCGCGTGGCGGCGTCGTGCTGGGTGCCGGAGTTGAAGGCCGAGATCACGACCCGGAAGCCGTCCTTGCCCATGGTGTCGGCGCTCCACCAGACGACGCCCTCGCCGCCCTTCTCACCGGGCCGCTTCGCCAGCTTCACGACCGTGCCGTCGGCCTCGGTCGTGACATCGCTGCCGGAGAAGAGGTCCCCGCGGACGTCGTTCATGCCGGGCTGGACGTTGATCTGGACGAGGCTGCGGCCCTTGCCGTCGTCGAGGACGACGTAGCCGCCCTGGCCACCCTTGTCGACGACCTTCAGGCCCTGCCCCTTGGGCAGCAGGGAGATCAGGGTCGCCTGGACCTGGGCGCCGCCCGGCTCGGTGATCGCGTCGCCGGAGGCCTGGCCGGGAGCGCGCTGCGGCTTCTTCGGCACCGGGAACTGCTTGAGCAGCGGGCGCCAGCCCTCGGCCGTGACCAGGGTCTTCAGCTGCGCGGCGTCGAACGGCGGGGTCTCGCGGCTGATCTCCGAGTCCTTCTCGGTCGGCGCGTTGTACTCGCTCGCGTCGACGACGAAGCCGTCCTTGGTGAGCAGCACCGCCCGCCAGTTCTTGGTGAGGACCCGCTTGTCCGGGTACTCGTAGCCCTGGAAGACCATCAGCCGGTCGCCGCCGGGCAGCCGTCGGCTGGTGCAGGCGTCGTACGGGACGTAGACCTTGTCCGGGCAGGTCACGAAGTCCGCGCCCGCCTCGCCGCCCGGGGCCACGCGGCCCAGGCTGACGGAGACGCCCGCCTTGCCCTTGCCGTCGTCGTAGACGCCGGTGACGAGGCCGGGGCCGGTGCCGCTCTCGTTGTCGATCGTCCACTGGCCGGCCGGGGCGTTGGCCTTGAGGACGGCGGCGAGCTCGGCGACCGGGATCTGCGGCATCTCGGGGACGGCTCCGCCCTTCTGGCCGCTGCCCTGTGCGCTGTCACCGGTGGCGGGCTTCGGGCCGGCCACCGAGACCTGCTCGATGCCGCCGGAGCCGCCGGAGCCGCCGAGGAGCGAGCCCCCGTACACCCCGCCCACGCCGATCGCGGCGAGCGCGAGCGCGCCGCCGGCCGTGGCGATGCGGCGGCGCACCACCCGGCGGCGGCCGCGGGCGAGGCCGCCGGCGGCGAGTTCGCGGCGGTCGTCGGCGACGAAGCCCTCGCCGGTGCGGCGCAGGACAGCGCCCAGTTCGTCCTCGAATCGTCCGTTCGTCACGTCGTGCTCCTCGTGCTGAGGCATGGCGGAATCACCGTTCCGGTCCGTGAGTGAAAAAAGAAGAGGTCAGGGGGTCAGCGGGCGGCGAGCTCGACCAGGCTGCCGCCGAGCCGCTCCCGCAGCTTCGCCAGGGCGCGCGAGGAGCGGGTGCGCACCGCCGCGGAGCTGACGTGCAGGGCGTGCGCCGTCTCCTCGATGCTGCGGTCCTCCCAGTAGCGGAGCACCACCACCGCCCGGTCCCTGGGCGCGAGCCCGGCGAGGGCGTCGAGCAGGGCGATCCGCAGGGCGGGGTCCTCACCGTTGTCGGGGGCCCGGTCGGGGAGCTCACCGAGGGGGCGCTCGGTGGCCGAGCGGCGCCTGCGGTGGCTCAGGAAGGTCCGTACGAGCACGGTCTGTGCGTAGCCGGCCGGGTTGCCGATCCGGTGGGCGCGCCCCCACAGCGCGTACATCCGGCCCAGCGTCTCCTGCGTCAGGTCCTCGGCGAGATGTGTGTCGCCACTGGTCAGCAGGCATGCCGAGCGGAAGAGATGCCCCGATCGTGCGGAGGCGAACTCCAGGAACCCGTCCGCGCGGGACTGTCTCATGTCCCTCCCCTCCGTCGCTGTCACGAGTTCGCTCGTGTGCGCTGGTTTCGCGCTCACACCTCACTGACGCGACGACCCCCGGGAAATGTTTCAGCGCGTTTCAGCGAATCCCGCGAGGTCCGACGAGATCCCGCGAGCGCAGCCGGATCGCGATTGTCCATACCGCCAGAAAAGGGGTATTCATGACCGTATGAACACTTTCCTCGTGGCATCCGCTCCGGTCACCACGGCGGCCGGTGTCTGGCAGTCCGGCCTCGCCCAGGTCCTGGGCGGTCTGATCGTGGTCGCCGTCCTCATCGGCGCTTTCGCGTACGGCATCAGGGTCAAGAACAAGGAGCTCCCGCCGCCTGACCCGGAGGCCCAGCCGCACCGGCCGGAGGACGCCGGGCTGCCCGGCGAGTCGTCCGAGTACCGCAAGCCCAAGGAGATGCCGCAGACCGACGGCGAGCACCGGCTCATGCCGTACCAGCTGAAGGACGGCGGCGAGACCCAGGCCGAGCCGCCCACCGAGGAGAAGCGCAAGTGGGGCGGCATCTCCAGCGGCGGCTTCGGCAGCGGCGGCCCGGGCCACGGCGACGACTGACCCGGGACGGGGACCACGGTGAACGCGCCGGACGCCGGCACGACCGCGCCCGCCGACGTACGGGCGGCCATGGCCGGCCGCCTCCTCGGCTCGCCCGGCGAGGCCCGGCAGGCGGTACGGATGGGGGCGACGCCCCAGGACGTCGCCCGGACCTGCCTGGACCTGCTGCGCTCGCGCGAGGCGCGGCGCCCGGTCCTCCGGGATCCGTGGGACCGCTCGCTGCCGCCGGGCGCCGAGCGGGACGCCCTCGACGTCCTCACGCCCTCCGAGCGGGTCGCCTTCGTCCTGCACGACGAGTTCTCGATCCCGTACGACGACATCGCCCCGGTCGTCGAGCGCGCGCCCGCCGCCACCCGCCGCCTCGCCGCCCGAGCCCGGCACCGCCTCGAGGGCACCGAGGAGATGCCCGCCCCGGACCCGGCGCGCCAGCGCGAGGTCGTCCTGGCCTTCCGCTCCGCGGCCCGCAGCGGCGACCACGCGGCCCTGCGCGCCCTCCTCGACCCGGACGTGGTGCTGCGCTCGGACGGCCCCGCCACGGCGCCCGCGCACGGGGCGCGGCCGGTGGCCCGGGCCCTCGCCGAGCGCGTACGGGCGACCCTGCCGGCCCTGGTGGACGGCGCGGCGGGCCTGCTGCGGGCGGCACCGGACGGACGCCCGGAGACGGCCTTCCGCTTCACCGTCCTGGACGACCGGATCACGGCCGTGGACGCCCTGTCGGACGAGGAGCACCTGGCCCGGCTGGAGCTCACCCCGATGGAGCAACATCCGGCGGACAAGGAGTCCGAGGACGCCGGCTAGGCAGGACGCCGGTGGAACCCGAGGACACCGGCCAGGCAGGACGCCGGCGAAGCCCGAGGACACCGGCCAGGCAGGACGCCGGCGAAGCCCGAGGACACCGGCCAGGCAGGACGCCGGCGAAGCCCGAGGACACCGGCCAAGGACGACGCAGGCTAGGCCCCGTAGACCGTCCCGGCCCGCTCGGCGATGTGCGCGGGCGGCTCGATGCCGGCCGGGAGCAGCGGGTCGGCCACGGGCTCGCCGAAGCGCGTGACCATCGGCAGCACCCCGGCCCACACCCCCAGCTCGGCGTCGGGCCCGTCCCCGTCGTCCGGGAAGCCGGTCGCGATCTTCACGGACGCCTCGGTCAGGTCGAGCGCCACGAGCGCCGTCGCCGCCAGCTCCTTGCGGCTGGGCTGCCGTACGTACTCCCACTGCCCCGGCGAGGACTGCTCGGTCAGCGCCCGCAGGCCGCGCAGCTTCTCCTCCGGGTCGGTGACGATCCGCGGCACGCCGTAGATCATCGCGCTGCGGTAGTTCACGCCGTGCTCGAACACCGACCGCGCGAGCACCAGTCCGTCGACGTGCGTCACGTTCACGCAGACCACGCCGTCGGGCGCCTGCACCAGGCTCCGGCTCGCGACCGAGCCGTGCACGTAGAACCGGTCCCCGTCGACCCCGTACACCGTCGGCACCACCATCGGCGCCCCGTCCACGACCACCCCGAGATGACAGAGGAACCCCGCCCCGAGCACCGCGTCCAGGTCCGCCCGCGCGTGGCTGCCCTTCTCCCGCATCCGCCGCAGCCGCGTCCGCTCGGTGACCTCGAACTCCCCGCCGTCCCCGCTCATGCCATTCCCCTCCGTGAGAAACAAAGACCGGGGCCCGCCGGGTCACTCGAACGTGGTGACAGTGGGCCCGTGGGCGCCCTCGACGGCATCATCCGGCATAAGGTCCCGTTTGACGGCAGGAGTTTTCGCCGCCGTCGACACGGGTTCGACGGAGTCAGGAGCGGTGGACGTGGGGGACGTGGTGATCGACGCGCGGTCCGAGCGGGAGCGCCCGGAGGGCGAGCCCGGCGAGGGAGCCGGCCAGGAGCCCGGCCCCGCGTCCGGCGGCGACGGGCCCGGAGCCCAGGAGAACGACAGGAAGAACGGGAAGAAGAAGCGCCCGCTGTGGCAGGAGCTGCCGGTCCTGGTCGCCCTCGCCCTGGCCCTGGCCTTCCTGATCAAGACCTTCCTGCTCCAGGCGTTCCTGATCCCCTCGGGCTCCATGCAGAACACCCTGCAGCAGGACGACCGCGTCCTCGTCGACAAGCTCACCCCGTGGTTCGGCTCCGAGCCCGAGCGGGGCGAGGTCGTCGTCTTCCGCGACCCGGCCGGCTGGCTCGCGGGCCGCCCGGTGGCGGAGCCCAACGCGGCCCAGAAGTTCCTCGGCTTCATCGGTCTGATGCCCGCGGCCGGCGAGCAGCACCTGATCAAGCGCGTCATCGGCGTCGCCGGCGACACCGTCGAGTGCGCCGGCTCCGGCCCGCTGAAGGTCAACGGCAAGCCGCTCGACGAGCCGTACGTGTTCCCCGGCAACACGCCGTGCAGCCCGGACGCCCCCGGCCAGTTCAAGGTCAAGGTGCCCAGCGGCGAGATCTGGGTGATGGGCGACCACCGCCAGTCCTCACTGGACTCCCGCTACCACCAGACCGACCCGCACGGCGGCATGGTGCCGGTCAGCGACGTCGTCGGCCGCGCCGTCGTCCTCGCCTGGCCGGTCGGCCACTGGGCCACCCTCCCGGTCCCGGACACCTTCGGCCAGCCGGGCATCGACCCGGCGCCGTAGCGTCGCCGGGCACTCGGGACGCCCGGGGACGCGCCCCGACCGGTCAGGGAACCAGCACCAACTTGCCCGTCACATGGCCCTCTTCGCCCAGTGCGTGCGCGCGGGCGGCCTCGGACAGCGGGATGACCTCCTGCACATGGGCGCGCAGCACTCCCTTGCCGGCCAGGTCGGCGATGGCCTTCATGCCCGTGTGGTCGTGCTCCACCAGCATCGCCGCGTAGCGGACGCCACGGCGGGCGGCCGCGTCGAGCTCGTCCTCAGTGGCGCCCGGCAGGAGCGCCACCAGGGTGCCGCCACGGCGCAGCACGTCCACCGTGCGGATCCGGGTGTCGTCGATCAGCGGCACCAGCGCCGTGTCGACGTCCCGGACGGCGTCGCGGAAGTCCCCGGCGCGGTAGTCGATCACGTCGTCCGCGCCGAGCGAGCGCACGAAGTCGTGCTTGGCGGCGCTGGCCGTACCGGTGACGCGGGCGCCGAGGTGCTTGGCCAGCTGCACGGCGAGGTGACCGACGCCGCCGGCGGCGGCGTGGACCAGCACGTGCTGTCCGGGCTGGACGTCGGCGGTGTCCACCAGGGCCTGGTAGGCCGTGAGGGCGGCCAGCGGCAGCGCGGCCGCCTGGATGTGGTCGATCCCGTCCGGCTTGCGGGCGAAGGCGCGGGCCGGGCCGACGGCGTACTCGGCGTGCGAGCCCACCCCGTGCGGGTACGGCAGCATGCCGAACACCTCGTCGCCGGGCTGGAAGAGGGCCACTCCGAAGCCCACCTCCTCCACCGTGCCGGAGAGGTCCCAGCCGAGCACCCGCGGGGGCTGCTCGAACCAGCCCTTCCGGGCCCGGCCCTTCCAGTCGGTGGGGTTGATGCCCGCGGCCCGGACGCGTACGAGGACCTGACCGGGCCCCGGCTTCGGCACCGGCAGTTCGATCTCCTTGAGAACCTCAGGGCCTCCGTAGACGTTCTGCTGGCTGATCGCACGCATGGCGGCGCTCCTGATCGAGAAGTGTCGTAAGGGAACAGTCGGTTCAACCTAGGTCCTGGACGGAGCCACTGGCTGGTGGCCGTAACACCAGGACCAGCGGCCACCTTTCTCTCTGTTCTGGGTGGCTTCACGATCAAGGCATGATCCAGTCACTGACAGAGGCGCTGCGGTCGCACGGCGACCGAGAGGCGATCATCTTCCATGGTCAGACCACGAGTTACCGGTCCCTTCTGACCGCCGTCGAGCAGTGGCGAGCCCGGCTCGACGAGCACGGCGTCCGTGCCGGGCAGGTCGTCGCGCTGGAGTCGGCGTACTCGCCGCAGGCCTGCGCCGCGCTCGTCGCCCTCATCGAGGCCGGCGCGATCATCGTCCCGCTGGTCACGCTGCCGGACGCCAAGCGCGCCGAGTTCCACGAGATCGCCGAAGTCGAGACGGTCATCGCCCTCGACGGGACCGACGCGGGCCTGAGCATCACCGCGACCGGACGCTCGGCGAGCCACGAGCTGTTCGCCGCGCTGCGCCGCGAGGAGCGGCCCGGCCTCGTCCTCTTCAGCTCGGGCACCACGGGGCGCAGCAAGGCATCGGTCCTGGACTTCACCAAGGTCCTCGCCCGCTACCAGGGCGGACGCTCCGCGCGCACGCTCTCCTTCCTCAACCTCGACCACATCGGCGGCATCAACACCCTGCTGCACACCCTGGTGCACGGAGGTGCGGTCGTCACCGTCGCCGAGCGCACCCCGGACAGCGTCTTCGCGGCGATCGAGGCGCACCGCGTGGAGGTGCTGCCCACCACGCCGACCTTCCTCACCATGGCCCTGGTCTCCGGAGCCGTCCGGCGGCACGACGCCTCCTCGCTGCGCCTGGTCTCGTACGGGACCGAGCCGATGCCCGAGCAGACGCTGCGCGCCTTCCACGACGCTCTGCCCGACGTCCGCCTGAAGCAGACCTACGGCCTGTCCGAGCTGGGCATCCTGCCGACCAAGTCGAAGGACGACTCCTCGCTGTGGGTCAAGCTCGGCAGCGGCAGCGGCTTCGACTACAAGATCGTCGACGACGTGCTGTGGGTCCGCTCCGAGATGGCCATGCTCGGCTACCTCAACGCCCCCGCCCCCTTCGACGAGGAGGGCTACTTCAACACCCAGGACGTGGTGGTGTGCGAGGGCGAGTACCTGAAGATCCTCGGCCGCCGCTCGGAGATCATCAACGTGGGCGGCGAGAAGGTCTACCCGGCCGAGGTCGAGAACGCCGTGCTCGAGGTGGACAACATCGCGGACGTCACCGTCTCCGGCCGGCGCAACGCGGTGACCGGCATGATCGTCCAGGCCACGGTCAAGCTCGTGCGCCCGGAGGACGAGGAGACCGTCGCGGCCCGCGTGCAGGAGCACTGCGCCGCCCGTCTGGAGGCCTACAAGGTGCCTCTCGTCGTCCGTGTCTCCGAGGCCGAGCAGCACTCGGACCGCTTCAAGAAGACCAGGAGCGCGGCATGAGCGGCGTGGCGCTGGTCAGCGGCGGCAGCCGCGGCCTCGGCCGGACCCTGGTCACCCGGCTGCTCGCGGAGGGCTGGAAGGTCGCCACCTTCAGCCGGAGCGCGGGCGAGTTCGTCGAGGACACCCTGAAGGCCGAGCCCGACCGGTTCTTCTGGACCGAGGCCGACCTGCAGCAGCCCGACACCGTGCGGGCGGCCGCCAAGGCCGCGATCCGGCACTTCGGCCAGGTCGACCTGCTGGTGAACAACGCGGGCGTGCTCGACCAGGGCCTGTTCGTGACGATGCCGCCACGGCAGGTCGAAGCCCTCATCACCGCCAACCTGACCTCGCCCGTGGCCCTGGCCCAGACGGTCGCCCGGTCCATGGTGGCCTCGGGCGGCGGCCAGATCATCAACGTCTCGTCGGTCAACGCCGTCCGCGGCTACCGCGGCGTGGCCGCCTACAGCGCCGCGAAGGCGGGCCTGGACGGCCTGACCCACAGCCTCGCCCGCGAGCTGGGCCCCGCCGGCATCCGGGTCAACACGGTCGTGCCGGGCTTCTTCGACTCGGACATGACCGAGGTGGTCACCCCGGAGTACCGCGAGCGCATCCAGCGCCGCACCCCGCTCGGCCGTCTCGGCGACCGTGAGGAGATCGCCGACGCCGTGCTCTTTCTCGCCTCGCCGCAGGCCGGTTTCGTCACCGGCCAGCGGCTCGTCATCGATGGAGGAATCACATGCTGACCCTTGACGTACAGAACGTGGTCGTCGGCGAGATCACCGCGGTCCTGGACGAGGACGTCGCCGACGACCTCGGCGACGTCACCGCCGAGACCGAGCTGAGCGCCCTCGGCCTCAACTCGCTCGCCTTCGCCCGGCTCATCATCCGCCTGGAGAGCAAGGTCGGCGTCGACCCCTTCGGCGACGGCGAGGGCGAGGGCTTCGTGACCCTGCGCACCGTCGGCGCCCTGGTCCAGGCGTACGAGCAGGCGCTGAGAGCCCGCAAGGAGGCCTGAGTCATGTCCACCCCGACCCTGCTGCGCCTGCCCTCCGTCGAGGACTACCTCGGCCCCTCCGAGACCCGCTTCTTCTCGGCCGGCTACCGACGGGCCGAATACGCCGTCGACGGCGTCCGCGTCACCACCGGCGACCGGCCCGGAGTCAGCGCCGTCGTCTCGCTCTCCTACCCGCGTGACTGGTCGAAGAAGAAGGCGTCGACCGACCTCTTCCCGCACGTCAGCACCGTCGACATGCTGGTGCTCGGACTCCAGCTGTGCGAGGCGTACCTGGTCCACGCCCACCGGCTCGACGCCGGGCAGCGGCGCCGGGCCCGGGTCCGGAAGATCACCCTGAAGGCGGGCACCACCCCGCAGGAGGACCTGACCGGCCTGTCCGCGGGAGCCGAGCTCCGCCGCACCCGCAAGGACCCCGCCGCCGAGGGCGGCCACGTGTCGACCTTCACCGCGCACGTGGGCGTGATGACGGCCCGGTACGAGATCGAGCACGCGTCGCCCGTCCAGGTCTCCGAGGACGGCGAGTACGCCTCGCTCGACGCGATCCTCGGCTCGTCCGCCCGCCGCTACTACGGCGAGGGCTTCAAGCTGCGCGAGCACACGATCGAGGACGTCCGGGCCGACGTGGAGGCCTCCACCGCCACCGCGACCGTCACCACACGGAGCCTGCCGGGCTACGAGGCCGTCGTCGACGGCCTGGACGGCGACCTGCTGGCGGCCGGCCTCTCGCCCATCGACTGCTTCGTCACGAACCTGCAGCTCATCCAGGTGCTCCTGTACGAGCTCGACGGAATCAGCCGCAGCGACAGCAACACCCTGTGGATGCAGCAGACGGTCCTGACCGCCGTCGGACCCGACCGTCTCGCGGCCGAGCCCACGACCGCCCACGCCGCCTTCACCGAGAAGTGGCTCGTGCCGCTGCGCGGCGGACTGTGGCGCGACGTCACGGTCAGCTCGCTCCTGGGCGGCTACGAGATGCAGTGCTCCTTCGCCCATGAACTCCCGTCGAATGCCGCCGCGTTCGCTGCCGACCAGCCCACCCTGAAGGCCTGACATGAAGATCTCCGTTTCCGGCACCTACTCGGCTGGCAAGACCTCCACGGTCATGGCCCTCTCGCACTACCTGGGTGTGCCGCGCACCCTCGCCAGGACGATCCGCGAGATCCTGCCGGAGGCCGTACCCGGCAAGGCGCTCGCCGAGGTCACCCCGGCCGAGTTCCTGCACCTGATGCTGCGCCGCCACTGCGGCCGGGCGGTCGAGGAGGCCAAGCTCGGCGACACGTTCCTGTCCGACGGCTCCTCCCTCCAGGAGTGGCTCTACGGTGCCGCCCGCGTGGCCCACGGCATGAACCCCAGCGCCACCGCCGCCAACGAGGGCGGCCTGGCCCCCGAGACCACCGACGAGATGCGCTTCTTCGGCGAGGTCGTCGAGGAGTACGGCAAGGCGTTCCGCGCGCACGTGCGCCAGACCTACGACGTGTTCATCCACCTCGAGCACGAGCTGGAGATCACCTCGGACGGTCACCGCCCCATGAACAAGGGCTTCCGCGACACGATCGACCGGATGCTCCTGGAGACCGTCGAGGACTTCGGGATCCCCCTGTACCGGGTCAGCGGCACCATGCCCGAGCGCATGGAGAAGATCACCGCCGTCCTCGGCCTCACTCCCGTGATGAGCATCGAGCGCGCCCTCGAACTCGGCAAGCGCGACTACGACGCCCAGGACTTCCGCCTCGAGACCGAGCGGGCCTGAAGCGCCCCAGACACGTACGCACACGTGAGAAACGGGAACACCGATGCACCGTAGAACCCTCCTCAGGTCCACCGCGGCCCTGTCCGCCGCCCTCGGCCTCACGGCGGCGGAGGCGGGCCTCTCCTCCCCCTCGTACGCGGCCGAGGAAGCCGTCGCCGACAAGGCGCAGCTGAGCGAGCGGACGCGGATCGGCCGTACGCTGCGCCGGCAGGCAGCCGAGCGGGACTATCCGACGACGCTGCCGGACCACCCGGTGAACGGCGACGAGTCGTCCCTGCCCGGCCGGATCGGCAACTACTCGAAGGGGCTGCCGCACAACGACATCGGTGAGGTCGACGTCCCGGCCTACGCCCTGATGCTCAAGGCCCTCACGAGCGGCAACCCCGCCGACTTCGACGCGATCCCCATGGCGGGCGAGCGCAAGCAGCTCGGCCCGCAGGGCGGTCTCGCGTACGACCTCGCCGGGCCCGACTACGCCAAGCTGGTCGTCCCGCCCGCGCCCCGGGTGAACAGCGCCCACGCCGCTGCCGAGATGGCCGAGCTGTACTGGCTGGCGCTGCTGCGCGACGTGCGGTTCACCGACTTCGAGGACTCGGCGCTGGCCGCCGCCGCGGCCGCCGACCTGTCGACGTACTCCGACAGCCGGATGCCCAAGCAGGACGGCAAGGTCACCCCGCACTCGCTCTTCCGCGGGAACACCCCGGCCGACCTGACCGGACCGTTCGTCTCGCAGTTCCTGCTCCAGACCGTCCAGTACGGCACCCTGCGCGTGCCGCAGCTGCACGACACCGTCCAGCCGGGCGTGGACTACGGCACCGAGTTCGGGGAGTGGCTCGCGCTCCAGCGCGGCGCCGCGCGCGCCACCCAGCGGGACTTCGTCCGCACCCGCTATGTGCAGACCCCGCGCGACATGGCGCACTACACGCACTTCGACGTCCTCTACCAGGCGTACCTCAACGCCGCGCTGATCATGCTGGCGCTGCCGCAGGCGAAGGCCCAGGACCCGGGCAACCCCTATCTGGCATCCAAGAACCAGATGGGCTTCCCCACCTTCGGCACGCCGCACCTGGTCTCGCTCCTCGCCGAGGTCGCCGTCCGGGCCATCAAGCACACCGAGTACCAGCAGTTCTACGTCCACCGGCGGCTCCGCCCCGAGGCGTTCGGCGGACGCATCGAGGTGCACCTGCGGCGCAACCCGGGACGCTACGAGGGACTGCTCCCCGAGGAGATCCTGAAGTCCGAGGCGCTGGACCGGACCCTGGCCAAGCACGGTTCGTACCTGCTGCCCCAGTCCTTCCCCGAGGGCTCGCCGATGAGCCCGTCGTACCAGAGCGGCCACGGCACCGTCGCCGGCGCGTGCACGACCGTGCTCAAGGCGTGGTTCAACGAGTCGTACGTGCTGACCGACCCGGTCGTGCCGAGCGCGGACGGCACGTCCCTCGTGCCGTACACCGGCGCCGACAAGGACTCCCTGACCATCGGCGGCGAGCTCAACAAGCTGGCGGCCAACATCGGTTCGGGCCGTGCCTCCGCGGGCGTCCACTACCGCAGCGACAACACCGAGGCGTTCCGGCTGGGCGAGACGATCGCCCTTGAGGTGATGCGCGCCCAGAAGCCGCTGTTCAACGAGGGCGGCAGCCTCTCCTTCACCCGATTCGACGGCACCCCCGTCACCATCTGATCCCCCCACACGCACACACAGCAGGAAGCAGGGAAGACAATGCGCAGGACGCAGCTCGGAAGCCAGGGCCTGAACGTCTCGGCGGTCGGCCTCGGTTGCATGGGCATGACCTTCGGGTACGGCTCCGTCGAGGAGTCGCGCTCGATCGCCACCATCGAGCGGGCCCTCGACCTCGGGGTCGACTTCCTCGACTCCTCGGACCACTACGGCCCGGAGACCAACGAGACGCTGATCGGGCGGGCGATCGCCGGCCGCCGCGACAAGTTCGTCGTGGCCACCAAGTTCGGCACGTACTCCCGCGAGACCCCGCCGCGGATCCCGGACGGCCGCCCCGAGACCGTGCGCTGGGCCGTCGAGGGCTCGCTGAAGCGGCTCGGCACCGACTACATCGACCTCTACTACCAGCACCGCGTCGACCCGAACGTCCCGGTCGAGGAGACCGTCGGGGCGATGGCCGAGCTGGTGGCCGAGGGCAAGGTACGCTACCTCGGCCTGTGCGAGGCCTCGGCGGCGACGATCCGGCGCGCCCACGCGGTGCACCCGATCACCGCGGTGCAGTCCGAGTACTCGCTGTGGACGCGGGACGCCGAGGAGGACGGGGTCCTGGCGACCCTCGCGGAGCTGGGCATCGGCTTCGTGCCGTACTCCCCGCTCGGCCGCGGCTTCCTCACGGGCGCCATCTCCTCGGTCGACAGCCTGGCCGACAACGACTTCCGGCGCATCGCCCCGCGCTTCCAGGGCGACAACCTCGCGGCCAACCGCAAGCTGCTCGGCCGGCTCCAGGAGATCGCCACCGAGCGGGGCGTGACGGCCGCTCAGGTCGCGCTGGCCTGGGTGCTGCGCGCCGGCGAGTCGGTCGTGCCGATCCCCGGCACCACCCGCCCGGAGCGCGTCGACGAGAACACGGCGGCGCTGGACATCGCCCTGAGCGACGCGGAGGCCGAGGAGCTGTCCGCGGTCTTCGCCCCGGGAACCGCCGTCGGCGACCGCTACCCGGCCCCGATGATGGCCACGCTCAACGGCTGACACAGACGTGCCGGCGGTGTGCCCCTCTAGCCCAGGGGCACACCGCCGGCACTTGCGTTTATCAGGCGTTGACCGCCCGCTGGATGATCCCCTGGGTGTCCACGCCCGTCTCCCGCTCGGGCCGTGGCGTGTAGAGGACGATCAGCAGGTCGGGGAACTGGGGGATGCGCATGCGGGCGACATCGAAGTGCAGCTCTCCCAGCTCGGGATGGTCGAGGATCTTGAAGTTCACGCCCTCGGCCCGCACGTCGTGCCGCGACCACAGTTCGGCGAACTCCGGGCTCTTCTTCATGAGTTCGCCGACGACGATCTCGTATCCCAGGTCCTGCGGCCGGTTGATCATTCCGTACCGGTACTGCGCCGCGATCCACGGTGCCAGCTCGTTCCAGTTCACGATGCGCTCACGCAGCCGGGAACTGGTGAAGAAGGCCACCAGGGAGTTCCGGTAGGTCCTGCGGTACCCGAGGATGTCGTACGTCGCCTCGTTGGCGATGACCAGGTTCCAGTACGGGTCGACGACGAAGGCGGGGTACGGAGAGTTGTTCTCCACAAGGCGCGCCAGCATGACATCCAGTTCGAGCGGCTCGGAACCGAGGGCCACCGGCGGGTTCAGGCCGGCCAGCACATAGAGGTAACTGCGCTCCGCCTGTTCGAGGCGGAGCGCTCGTGCGATGGCGTCGAGCACCTGCGGGGACACCGAGATGTCCCGGCCCTGTTCGAGCCACTGGTACCAGGAGGCGCTGACCCCTGCCAGGAAGGCGACCTCCTCCCGCCTTAAGCCGGGCGTCCTCCGGCGCCCGTAGTTCGGGATCCCCACGTCCTCGGGCGTCAGCCGGCCACGCCGGTTGACCAGGAAGTCCCGCAGCTCCGTGCGTCGTCGGTCCTTCGCCGTGGAGCGCCGGCGCCCCGCCGGAGCGAGGTCGTCCGGTTCGGCCGGCGCCGCCGCGGTCTTCGGCGGCGGCGGTGCCTTCTGCGCCTTCTGCGCCTTAGCCGGCGGGCCCGACGGGGCCTTCGGCGACGGTCTGCTGATGGTGTACAGGATGTGCTCCCCTCCTGCCGCCCCCCGGCGGCCTGCTCATCGTGTGGCACGCACCTGGACGCACGGGAAACAGCAGGCACCCTCATCGGGAAGCTTGCCGCCCACCCGCGAGCGAGCCCGCGACGTCTCGATACGTTGCCAGTACACCCACGAGACTCTCCTGATCAGGTCGCTATGACCAGGAAACGTGGGCACTGTCCGGTGTTCTTTGACAACTCTTGGTCATATGCCAGGCGGAAGCTCCGCAAAAGGAAAAGACCCAGGACAGAAGTCGTCTGTCCTGGGTCTCCATTAGAGCCGCCTTCGGGATTCGAACCCGAGACCTACGCATTACGAGTGCGTTGCTCTGGCCAACTGAGCTAAGGCGGCGCGCCCTGCGTTCCCATGGTGGGTGCAGCAGCGTCGCCAAGTCTACACAGGTTCCGGGGGTGCTCCGACCACCCCCGGATCCGGCCCGCTCCGGGACGGCGAAGAGGCTATGAGCAGCGCTTCCCGTCGGCCGGCGGGGTGCCGTCGAGGAGGTAGGTGTTGACGGCGGTGTCGATGCAGTCGCTGCCGCGCCCGTACGCGGTGTGGCCGTCGCCCTCGTAGGTGAGGAGGGTGCCGGAGGAGAGCTGGTCGGCCAGCGAGCGGGCCCACTTGTAGGGGGTGGCGGGGTCGCGGGTGGTGCCGACGACGACGATGGGGGCGGCGCCCCCGGCGGTGATGCGGTGGGCGTGCCCGGTGGCCGGGGTGGGCCAGTAGGTGCAGTTGAGGGCGGCCCAGGCGAGGTTGCGGCCGAAGACGGAGGACGCCTTCTCGAAGGCCGGCACGTCCTTGACGACGGCCGCCGGGCCGCCGGGGAAGGCGGGCGGCAGGTCGAGGCAGTTCACGGCCGCGTTGGCGGACATCAGGTTGGCGTACGTGCCGTCCGGCTCGCGCTCGTAGTAGCTGTCGGCGAGGGCGAGCAGCGCGGAGCCCTCGCCGCCCATCGCCCGGGTGAGGGCCTCGCGCAGCTCGGGCCAGGCGGCCTCGTCGTACATCGCGGCGATCACCCCGGTGGTGGCCAGCGATTCGCCGAGCGGGCGGCTCTCGCCGGTCGGCACCGGCTTGGCGTCGGTGTCGCGGAAGAAGCGCCGGAGCGTGTCGAGGGCCGCCGCGGTGGAGGTGGTGCCGAGGGGACAGTCGGTCTTCTTCACGCAGTCGGCGGCGAAGGTGTTGATCGCGGTCTCGAAGCCGGCGGTCTGGTCCCGGTTGAGCTGCTCGGCGGTCAGCGACGGGTCCATGGCCCCGTCGAGGACGAACCGCCCGACCCGGGCGGGGAACAGCTCGGCGTAGGTGGCGCCGAGGAAGGTGCCGTACGAGGCGCCCACGTACGTCAGCTTCTGGTCGCCCAGGGCCGCCCGGACGATGTCCATGTCGCGGGCCGCCTCCACCGTGGACACGTGCGCGAGCACCTTGCCCGACTTCTGCCGGCAGGCCGCCGCGAACTCCTTGAAGGCGTCCGCGAGCGCCTGCTGCTCGGCCGCGTCGTCAGGCGTCTGGTCGACCTGCGTGTACGCGTCCATCCGCTTGCCGGTCAGGCACTCGACCGGTTCGCTGCGGGCCACGCCCCGCGGGTCCACGCCCACGATGTCGTACCGCGCCCGGACCGGGGCCGGGTACCCGATGCCCGCGTACCCCTGGACGTAGCCGACCGCGGAGCCGCCGGGGCCGCCCGGGTTGACCAGGAGGGAGCCGAGCCGCTTGCCGGGGCCGGTGGCCCGGACCCGGGAGACGGCGAGCTTGACCTCGGCGCCCTCGGGCCGGGCGTAGTCGAGCGGGGCACGGACGGTGCCGCACTGGAAGTTCGCGACGCCGCAGTCCCGCCAGGACACCTTCTGCGCGTAGTACTTCTCGAGCGCGGCCGGGCCGGACGCGCCCGACGGGCGCTTCGAGGGCGCGGCAGCGCCACTCCCGCCCGTACAGCCGGAAAGGACGAGGCCGGCGGCCGCGATGGCCGTGGCGGTGATGCGGAGCAGGCGCCTGGAGTCCATTCCCGGAGCGTATCCGCATGGGGACGGAACGTGTCCAATCGCCCTTGTGGACAACCGGCGCGTTGTGGACAACCGCAGAACGGCCGAGGGCTAGTCGCGCAGCGCCATCGTCATCGCCTCCACCGCGAGCAGCGGCGCCACGTTCCGGTCGAGGGCCTCGCGGCAGGCGAGGACCGCCTCGATGCGGCGCAGCGTGCGCTCCGGGGTGGTGTCGCCGGCGATCCGCTCCAGGGAGTCGCGTACGTCCTCGTTGGCCAGCGGCGTCGCGGCGCGCAGCTGGAGGGCGAGCACATCGCGGTAGAAGCCGGTGAGGTCGGTGAGCGCGAGGTCGAGGCTGTCGCGCTGGGTGCGGGTGCGGCGCCGCTTCTGGCGCTCCTCCAGCTCCTTCATCGCGCCGGCCGTGCCGCGCGGCATCCGGCCGCCCTGGGCCGCGCCGAGGGCCGCCTTCAGCTCCTCGGCCTCCTTGACGTCGACCTCCTCCGCGACCTGCTTGGCGTCCTCCGCTGCCGCGTCGATCAGCTCCTGGGCGGCCCGCAGGCCGCCGCCGACGTCGCCGACCCGCAGCGGCAGCTTGAGGACGACGGAGCGGCGGGCCCGCGCCCGCTCGTCGGTCGCGAGCCGCCGGGCGCGGTCGATGTGGCCCTGGGTGGCGCGGGCGGCGGAGTGCGCGAGCTCCGGCTCGATGCCGTCGCGGCGGATCAGCACGTCCGCCACGGCCGTCACCGACGGCGTGGTCAGGGTCAGGTGCCGGCAGCGGGATCGGATCGTGGGCAGCACGTCCTCCAGGGACGGCGCGCACAGCAGCCACACGGTGCGGGGCGCGGGCTCCTCGACGGCTTTCAGGAGCACGTTCGCCGCGCCCTCGGTGAGCCGGTCGGCGTCCTCCAGGACGATGACCTGCCAGCGGCCGACGGCGGGCGACAGCTGGGCGCGCCGCACCAGGTCGCGGGTGTCCTTCACACCGATGGAGAGCAGGTCCGTACGGACCACCTCGACGTCCGCGTGCGTGCCGATGAGGGCCGTGTGGCAGCCGTCGCAGAAGCCGCAGCCCGGCGCCCCGCCGAGCGCCCGGTCGGGGCTCACGCACTGCAGCGCCGCCGCGAACGCCCGTGCCGCCGTGTCCCGCCCGGCCCCGGGCGGCCCGGTGAACAGCCAGGCGTGCGTCATCTTCGACGCCTCCGGGGCGGGCTCGCCGGCGGCCTGCGCGGTCACGAGCGCGTCGGCGTCGCGCGCGGCGGCGGCCAGCTGCTCCTCGACCCGCGACTGACCCACGAGGTCGTCCCATACGGCCATGTCCGATGCCCCTCCTCAGGTACGCCTTCCATTGTGGGGCACCGCTGTGACACTCAGCGTCCGCGGCGCCGGCGGTCGTCCTCGTCGTCCTCGAACCCGCCCAGCAGCTCGTCCGCCAGCGTCGGCAGGTCGTCGAGCGGGGTCTCCTCCGCCCAGTCGGAGCGGCGGCGCGGCCGGCCCTGCTCGTCGAGCTGCGGCAGCTCGCGCGTGCGGTCGTTCGCCCCGGCGACCCCGGTGGACCCGGCGGCCCCGGCGGCCTCGTCGTCGCGGAAGAAGTCCTGCGGCACGCGGTCGGCGGGATCCGTCTCGCGTACGGAGGGCAGGACGGCCGTCTCGTCGACGGCCCCGGCGTCCCTGGCGTCCTTGGCGTCCTTGGCGTCGTTGGCGTCCTTGGCGGCCTTGATCCGCGGGATCACGGTCGTCTCGTCGTCGAGCCTGACGATCGGGGTGGGGACGGTGACCTCGTTCGGGGAGACCGTAGGAGCCTCGTCCGGCTTCACGACCGGCGTCGCCACCGTGATCTCGTTCGCCGACTCCTCGGCGCGCTTCTCCAGGCGCTTCGCCTCGGCCGCCTTGCGCTCGGCCTCCGCCTTCGCCGCTGCCGACGCCGCCGCCGCGGCCGCCGCAGCGGCCTTCTCCTCAGCCGCCTTCCGCGCAGCCTCCTCGGCCGCCTTCCGCGCGGCCTCCTCCGCGGCCTTCGCCGCCGCGGCCTCCGCGAGCTTGCGGGCCTCCTCGGCGCGCAGCAGCGCCTCCTCGGCCTTGCGCTGCTTCTCCCTGCGGCGTTCCTCGGCCTCGGCCCGCAGCCGGGCCTCCTCCTCGGCCTGCTTGCTGAGCCGTTCCTCCTCCTCGCGGCGGGCCTTCTCCTCGGCCTCGCGCCGCTTGCGCTCCTCCTCGGCGGCGATCCGGGCCTCCTCGGCGCGCCGCCGGGCCTCCTCCGCCTGCCGCTCGGCCTCGATGCGCCGGGCCTCTTCCTCCTCGGCCTTGCGCCGCGCCTCCTCCTCGGCACGCAGCTTGGCGAGCTGCTCCTGGCGCTCGCGCTCCAGGCGCTCCTCCTCGGCCTTGCGGGCGGCCTCTTCCTCGGCCTTCCGCCGGGCCTCCTCCTCGGCCTTGCGGCGGGCCTCCTCCTGGGCCTTCACCTCGGCCTCGGAGAGCGGCAGCATCCGGTCGAGCCGGTGGCGTACGACGGTGGTGACGGCCGCCGGCTCCTGGCCCGCGTCGACGACCAGGTAGCGGCCCGGGTCGGCGGCGGCGAGGGCGAGGAAACCGGCCCGCACGCGCGCGTGGAACTCCGGCGGCTCGGACTCCAGCCGGTCCGGGGCCTCGGTGAAGCGCTCGCGCGCGGTCTCCGGGGAGACGTCGAGGAGCACGGTCAGGTTCGGCACGAGCCCGCCGGTCGCCCAGCGGTTGATGCGGCTGATCTCGGTCGCGGACAGGTCGCGGCCGGCGCCCTGGTAGGCGACGGACGAGTCGATGTAGCGGTCGGAGATCACCACGGCGCCCCGCTCCAGGGCGGGCCGGACGAGGGAGTCGACGTGCTCGGCGCGGTCGGCCGCGTACAGCAGCGCCTCGGCGCGGTTGGACAGGCCGGCGCTGGACACGTCGAGCAGGATCATGCGGAGCCGCTTGCCGATCGGGGTGGCGCCGGGCTCGCGGGTCACGACGACCTCGTGGCCCTTGGCGCGGATCCACTCGGCGAGCGCCTCGACCTGGGTGGACTTGCCGGCGCCGTCGCCGCCCTCCAGGGCGATGAAGAAGCCGGTCGGCGAGGGCGCCTGGACCGGGTCGGCGCCGCGCAGCGCGTCGCGCAGGTCGCGGCGGAGCGGCACGCCCGCGCGGTCGTCGGTCCTGGCGAGGACGAGCGCGGCGACGGGCAGCAGCAGCGCGCCGACCAGCATCAGCGTGAAGGCGGCGCCGCCGTGGGCGAAGACGAAGCTGCCGGAGGCGAGCCGGTGCGGGCCGATCGCGGCGGCGAGCAGCGGCGCGGCGAGCGCGCCGACGCCCATGCCGACGCGGGCGACGGCCTGGAGGTGCTCGGTGACCCGGGCCCGGCGGGCCTCCTCGGTCTCCTGGTCGACGAGGCTGTGCCCGGTGCGGGCGGCGACCCCGGCCGCGTAACCGGCGAGCGTGGCGATCATCAGCACGGTCGCGGTGTCCGGCACCAGGCCCATCGCGAGCAGCGCGATGCCGGTGACGGCGAGCGCGAGGGCGAGCAGCCGGCGCCGGGAGAGCACGGTGAGGACGGATCCGGCGGTGCGGATGCCGACGCCGGTGCCGCCGCTGAGCGCGAGGATCAGCAGGGCGTACGTGACGGGCCCGCCGCCCAGGTCGTACGCGTGCAGGACGGCGACGGCCGCGGCGGCGGCGATGGCGCCGGCGACGGTGGCGCAGGCCAGGACGAGCAGCCCGAGCGCGCCGGTGCGCCCCTTCTCGGGGCCCTGGTCGCCGTACGTGGGGCGGCGCAGGCCCTCAAGGGGAGAGCGGGGCCGCGGCGTCTGGTCGCCGGGCAGCGTGACGAACCACAGGACGGAGACGGAGGCCGCGAAGAGTCCGGCGGCGACGTACGAGCCGAGGGCGGCCTGGTGCTGCGAGAACCAGTCGATGCCGGCGCCGAGCAGGTTGCCGACGAGCGTCGCGAGCAGCAGCGCGGCCGCCGCGGCGGGCACGGCCAGGAAGCCGGTGCGCAGGCTGAGGGTGCGCAGCGCGCCCAGGTGGTCGGGCAGCGGCCGGACGGCGGCGCCCTCGATCGGCGGGGCGGGCAGCAGCGCGGGCGCCGCGCCCTCCTTCGCGATGGTCCACACGCGTTCGGCGGCGCCGCTGACGAAGACGGTGCCGAGCAGGAACCACAGCGCCTTGCCGGGGGTCCACTCGATCCACAGGGGGGCGACGACGAGCAGCGCGAGCCGCAGCGCGTCGGCGCCGATCATCGTCCAGCGGCGGTCGAGCGGGCCGCCGGGCGCGGTGAGCGTGGTGAGCGGGCCGAGCAGCGCGGCGCCGAAGAGGACGGCGGCGAGCATCCGGGCGCCGATGACGGCGGCGACGGCGAGCGCGGCGCCGCGGTAGCCGCCGCCCAGCATGTGCTGGGTGACGGCCGCCTGGAAGCCGAGCAGGATCAGGACGAGGACGGCGAGGGCGTCGCCGGTGCCGCCGACGAACTGGGCGCTCCACAGCCTCCGCAGGGGCTGATGGCGCAAGAGGGCCCGTACGGCACGCTCCCTGGAATCCGCGACGAGTGCGGCGTCGGTGGATGGCTGCTCTGCTCGCGTCATCCGTCCACCCTATCCGGACGGCCTTGCTCCCCGTGGCCTTCGACCGAACAAACGGGCGGGGGTACGGGGCCCACGACCCGTACCCCCGCCCGTCGTGTCGGCAACGTCACTCCGGCTTGGCGGCAGCCGCCTTCTTCGCCGTCGTGGTCTTCTTGGCGGCGGTCTTCTTCGCCGCGGCCGTCGTGGTCTTCTTGGCCGCGGTCGTCTTCTTCGCCGCCGTCTTCTTCGCGGGCGCCTTCTTGGCCGGAGCCTTCTTGGCCGCCTTCTTCGCCGGGCCCTTGGCCCGCTTCTCGGCGAGCAGCTCGTAGCCGCGCTCGGGCGTGATCGTCTCCACGCTGTCGCCGGTGCGCAGGGTGGCGTTGGTCTCGCCGTCCGTCACGTACGGACCGAAGCGGCCGTCCTTGACGACCACGGGCCGCTCGCTGACGGGGTCGGTGCCGAGCTCCTTCAGCGGGGGCTTGGCGGCGGCGCGGCCACGCTGCTTGGGCTGGGCGTAGATCGCCAGCGCCTCCTCCAGCGTGATCGTGAAGAGCTGCTCCTCGTCGGTGAGCGACCGCGAGTCCGTGCCCTTCTTCAGGTACGGGCCGTAGCGGCCGTTCTGCGCGGTGATCTCGACGCCCTCGGCGTCGGTGCCGACGACCCGGGGCAGCGACATCAGCCGGAGCGCGTCCTCCAGCGTCACGGTGTCCAGGGACATCGACTTGAAGAGCGAGGCGGTGCGCGGCTTGACCGCGTTCTTGCCGGTCTTCGGGGTGTCCTCGGGCAGGATCTCCGTCACGTACGGGCCGTAGCGGCCGTCCTTGGCGACGATCTGGTTGCCGCTGACCGGGTCCACGCCCAGCTCGAAGTCGCCGCTCGGCTTGGCGAGCAGCTCCTCCGCGTGCGCGACGGTGAGCTCGTCGGGCGCGAGGTCGTCGGGGACGTCGGCGCGCTGGTGGCCTTCCTGGTCCTTCTCGCCGCGCTCGACGTACGGGCCGTAGCGGCCGACGCGGAGCACGATGTCGTTGCCGACGGGGAAGGAGGAGATCTCCCGGGCGTCGATCGCGCCGAGGTCGGTGACCAGCTCCTTCAGACCGCCGAGGTGGTCGCCGTCGCCGTTCCCGGCGTCGGCGGCGCCGGAGCCCTCGGGGCCGCCCTCGCCGAAGTAGAAACGCTTCAGCCACGGCACCGCCTGGGCCTCGCCCCGCGCGATGCGGTCGAGGTCGTCCTCCATCCGGGCGGTGAAGTCGTAGTCGACGAGCCGCCCGAAGTGCTTCTCCAGGAGGTTGACGACGGCGAAGGAGAGGAACGACGGCACGAGCGCCGTCCCCTTCTTGAAGACGTAGCCGCGGTCGAGGATGGTGCCGATGATCGAGGCGTACGTCGACGGGCGGCCGATCTCGCGCTCTTCCAGCTCCTTGACCAGGCTGGCCTCGGTGTAGCGGGCGGGCGGCTTGGTGGCGTGGCCGTCGGCGGTGATCTCCTCGGCGGCGAGCGCGTCGCCCTCGGCGACCTGCGGCAGGCGCCGCTCGCGGTCGTCGAGCTCGGCGTTCGGGTCGTCGGCGCCCTCGACGTACGCCTTCATGAAGCCGTGGAAGGTGATCGTCTTGCCGGAGGCCGAGAACTCGGCGTCGCGGCCGTCCGCCGCGGTGCCGCCGATCTTCACGGTGACCGAGTTGCCGGTCGCGTCCTTCATCTGGGAGGCGACGGTCCGCTTCCAGATCAGCTCGTACAGCTTGAACTGGTCGCCGGTCAGGCCGGTCTCCGCCGGGGTGCGGAAACGATCACCCGAGGGACGGATCGCCTCGTGCGCCTCCTGGGCGTTCTTGACCTTGCCGGCGTAGACGCGCGGCTGGTCCGGCAGGTAGTCGGCGCCGTACAGCTGGGTGACCTGGGCACGGGCCGCGGCGACGGCCGTGTCGGAGAGCACGGTCGAGTCCGTACGCATGTAGGTGATGAAGCCGTTCTCGTACAGCTTCTGCGCCACCTGCATGGTCGCCTTCGCACCGAAGCCGAGCTTGCGGCTGGCCTCCTGCTGGAGCGTGGTGGTGCGGAAGGGGGCGTACGGCGAGCGGCGGTACGGCTTCGACTCGACCGAGCGCACGGCGAACCGGGTGTCGGCGAGTGCGGCGGCGAGCGCGCGGGCGTTCGCCTCGTCGAGGTGGAGCACGTTCTGGGTCTTCAGCTGCCCGTCGGCGCCGAAGTCACGGCCCTGCGCCACGCGCTTGCCGTCGACCGTCGCGAGCCGCGCGACCAGCGAGGACGGGTCGGACGGGTCACCGGCGCGGCCGGTGGAGAAGGTGCCGGTGAGGTCCCAGTACTCGGCGGAGCGGAAGGCGATGCGCTCGCGCTCGCGCTCGACGACGAGCCGGGTGGCGACGGACTGGACACGGCCCGCGGACAGGCCGCGCATGACCTTCTTCCACAGGACCGGCGAGACCTCGTAGCCGTAGAGCCGGTCGAGGATGCGGCGGGTCTCCTGGGCGTCGACCATCCGCTTGTTCAGCTCGCGCGGGTTCCGCACGGCCTCCTGGATCGCGTCCTTGGTGATCTCGTGGAAGACCATCCGGTGGACCGGGACCTTGGGCTTCAGGACCTCCTGGAGGTGCCACGCGATGGCCTCGCCCTCGCGGTCCTCATCGGTGGCGAGGAAGAGCTCGTCGGACTCGGCGAGCAGCTCCTTGAGCTTCCTGACCTGCGCCTTCTTGTCGGCGTTGACGACGTAGATGGGCTGGAAGTCATGGTCGACGTCGACGCCGAGCCGGCGCACCTCGCCCGTGTACTTCTCCGGCACCTCGGCGGCGCCGCTCGGGAGGTCACGGATGTGCCCGACGCTCGCCTCGACGACGTAGCCGGGGCCGAGGTAGCCCTTGATCGTCTTCGCCTTGGCAGGCGACTCGACGATGACGAGTCGGCGGCCGCCGTGTGCGGTCTCGCTGGTCGGGGACAACTTCGCTCTTCTCTCCGGTCGACGCTCTCTGGCACGTACTGACTGCGTGCGTACGCGGCGCGGCGTACGTACGGCGCTGGCACGCACGGCAGCGGCACGGACGGTGACACTGTCGTCGCTGCGGAGTGTGACGGTACAACCCGCCCCCGTGTCAAACGGCGAAAGCCCGCAACGGCCACTCGAACGGTAACCCGACTCCACCCCTTCCTGCCGCCCGGACTCCCGGACAGCCTCCCCGGCGGGTCCACGTCACAGCCGGCCGAAGCACCAGATCCCGAGCAGGAGGAAGGCCGCGCCGAAGACCGCCGTGAGCACGGCGGCGGGCCCGGGCGCCACCCCGAGCGCGACGGGTGCGCCCTGCCGGACCCGGACCCCCGTCCACAGCAGCAGCGCCGCTCCGAACAGCGTGAACGCCGCCCCCGCGAAGATCGCCGGCCCGCTCTCCATACCCCTGCCCCGTTCCCTCGCCCATGGCTCTTCGGCCCCCGCGGCCGAGGCTGGCACCTCCCGGCGTCAGCAGGGCTAATTCCCGGTGAACGGCGGGCACGGGCCGGAGCGGTTTCACGAGGATGGCCGGTACTCCCCTCCCCCTTCTTCCCCTCCTCTTCCCTCTCCTCTTTTTGCCTTCGTCACATCACGGCTCTTCGTCACATCCCGGCTCTTCTCACATCACGCCGGCGCAGTGCCGCAGGCCGCGCGCCCGCGGCCTGCGGGTCCGTCAGGCAAGGCCGCGGGAACGGAGCTTCGGTCAGGGCTCGGAACGCGTCCCTCAGCCGCTCAGCGCGATCCGGCGGGCAGCAGGAAGCCCTCCTCGACCAGGAGCCTGATCGCCTGCGGCGTGCGGTCCCGCAGCACGACCGGGTCCTCGCCGGTGAGCTGCGCGATGGCGTCCAGGATCTGCCCGGCGCTCAGCGTGCCGTCGCACACGCCCGCGAAGCCGGCGGCGACGTGGTCGACGCGGGTGGCGCGGCGCATCCCGCGGTTCTGCCGGAGCAGCACGTGCTCGGGGTCCTCGGCGCCGGGCATGCCGACCTGCTCCTGCACGACCTCGGGCGCGAGGACGAAGTGGCCGGCGAGCAGGGCCGCGTCGTCGTGGGCGCGCAGATAGTCCTGGCGGTCGAAGTGGGCCCGCACGGTGTCGCCGAGCGGCTGCTCGACCGGGTGCGGCCACTCCTCGACGACGATCGACGGCTCGACCGCGCCGGAGGCCACCGCGGGGTTCTTGCGCAGGGTGATCCAGCCGAAGCCGACGCCCTTGGTCTTGCGGGCCTCGAACTCGTCGAGCCACCGCCCGTACGCGAGCCGGTACTCGGCCTGGTCGCCGCGGTGGTCACCGCTGTCGCGCAGCCACAGCTCGGTGTACTGCGTGATGTCCTGGACCTCGCGCTGCACGATCCAGGCGTCGCAGCCGCGCGGCACCCAGGAGCGCAGCCGGTCCTGCCACTCCTCGCCCTCGACGTGCTGCCAGTTGGCGAGGAACTGCGCGTACCCGCCGTCGTTGAGCCGGTCGCCGGCCTGCTGCACCAGCGTGCGGCACAGGTCGTCGCCACCCATGCCGCCGTCGCGGTAGGTGAGTCCGGCGCCGGGGGAGATCACGAACGGCGGGTTCGAGACGATCAGGTCGTACGTGTCCCCGTCGACCGGCTCGAAGAGCGAGCCCTGGAGCAGCTCGGCGCCCCGGGCCCCGGAGAGGGCGAGGGTGAGCCGGGTGAAGTCGAGGGCGCGCGGGTTGAGGTCGGTGGCGGTGACCAGGGTGGCGTGCTGGGCGGCGTGCAGCGCCTGGATGCCGGAGCCGGTACCGAGGTCGAGGGCGGTGGCGACGGGGGTGCGGACGGTGATGCCGGCGAGGGTGGTGGAGGCCCCGCCGACGCCGAGGACGACGCCTTCGTCCTTCTTGCCGATGCCGCCCGCGCCGCCGACGGCGCAGCCCAGGTCGGAGACGATGAACCAGTCCTCGCCGTCCGGACCGCCGTACGGCCGGACGTCGACCGTGGCGAGCACGGCGTCGTCCTCCCGCACCACCCAGCCGTCGGCGAGCGCCTCCTCCATGGGCAGGGCGGCGGCGGCCCGCTCGTACGCGACGGCCCGCTGGAGCAGGAACAACCGGACGAGAGTGTCCAGCGGGGCGTCCCCGCGGGTGGCACGGAGGGCGGGCACGACCTCGCTGCGGGCGAGGGCGGCGTACGCCTGGGCGCCGAGCAGGTCGAGCAGACCGTCGGCGGTGAAGTCGGCGGCGAGCAGTGCCTCGCGCAGTCGGGCGGCGTGCGTGGGCACCGGAAGGCTGGTGGTCGTGCTGGTCGTACTCACGTGCCCCATTGTGACGGCCGCCACCGACAACGGGCGGGCCGACCCGGCGAAGGCGCCCGGTCGGCCCGTTGTGGAGTCCGCTGCGAAGTCCGCTTGTCAGTCCGGTGCGGAGTCCGCCGCGCCGGCTCGGTGCGGACTACTCGCTTGACTACTCGCTCTTGGCGGAGGCGGAGGGCTTCGCCGAGTCGGAGGGCTTCGCGGAACCGGACGGCTTGGCGGAGGTGGCGGAGGAGGACGGCTTGGCGGCACCCGACGGCTGGGCGTCCGGCGCGCCCGCCTTCGGGGACGCGCTCGGCGGCACGGACGCCTTCGGGGTCTGGCAGCCCGGCTGCTTGGCCATGGCCTGGCCGAGCTCGCCGGCCTGGAGCTTGGCCACGGCGTCCTGGTCCATGTTCTGGATCTTCGCCAGGTTGTCCGAGACGACCTTGAGCCCGTCGGCGAACTTCTGCTGGTTCGTCGTGTCGAGCGCGTCGACCTGCTTCTTGAGCCCGTCGTAGGCCACGGCCGTGGCGTTGAGCTCCTTGATGGCGTCCTGCTGGATCTTCTGGCCGTTGTCGACCGGGGGCGCCCCGGCGCTCTCGACGGCCTTGGCGAGGGCCCGGTCGGCGGCGGCGATGTCCTGGAATGCCTTGGAGTCGGCGGCCTGGATGGTAGCCGGCTTGCTGTCGGCCGCCGTGGAGATGATCAGCTGGTTGGCGTTGGCCCGCTTCTGGATCTGCGGCTGCGCCTGGTCGCAGAACGTCTTGGCCCAGTCGTCGACCTTGTTGCCCTCGTCGTCGCTGCAACCGGACAGCACGAGCATCAGTACCGCGCCGCCGGACAGTGCGGCCGCAAGCTTCTTGTTCACCGGATCGGTCCCTTCCAAGGCTCTCGGCCCCGGAACATACACGCCATGCGGGTGGGATCCACCGTTCGTGCGACCGGTTCATCCGGCATTGCAGCCGTTTGAACCAAGCGAACAGGGGCGGACGTCACGTCGGAACAGGCCGTCGACCCCCGGCCGGCACCCGGGCTTTGACGGTGCATCAACAAGGGTTACGAGGGGACGGTGGCGTCCGTCGACGAACCGTTCCGCTCGGGCGTGTCGTCGCCGACCGCCACCGAACGCCGCTTGGAGACACGGACCGCGGCCACGATGACGGCGATCGCGATGACCGCGACGAGCGCCCGCAGCCAGGCGCGCGCGTCGGCCCCGTAGCTGAACTGCACGACCGCCGGGGCGATGATCAGCGCCACCAGGTTCATCACCTTCAGGAGCGGGTTGATCGCCGGGCCCGCGGTGTCCTTGAAGGGGTCGCCGACCGTGTCGCCGATGACGGTCGCGGCATGGGCGTCGCTGCCCTTGCCGCCGTAGTGGCCGTCCTCGACCAGCTTCTTGGCGTTGTCCCACGCGCCGCCGGAGTTGGCGAGGAAGACGGCCATGAGGGCGCCGGTGGCGATGGCGCCGGCGAGGTACGAGCCGAGCGGGCCGACGCCGAGGGTGAAGCCGACCGCGATGGGGGCCATCACGGCGAGCAGTCCGGGCGTGGCGAGTTCGCGCAGCGCGTCCTTGGTGCAGATGTCGACGACCCGCCCGTACTCGGGCTTCTCGGTGTAGTCCATGATCCCGGGGTGCTCGCGGAACTGCCGCCGCACCTCGTACACCACCGCTCCGGCGGAGCGGGCCACCGCGTTGATGGCGAGCCCGGAGAAGAGGAAGACGACGGCGGCGCCGAGCACCATCCCGAAGAGGTTGTTGGGCTGGGAGATGTTCATGGAGAGGTTCGCCTCGGTCGCCTTCGCCCCGACGTCGGCGACGGCGGTCGCGATGGCGTCCCGGTAGGAGCCGAACAGCGCGGAGGCGGCGAGGACGGCGGTGGCGATGGCGATGCCCTTGGTGATCGCCTTGGTGGTGTTGCCGACGGCGTCGAGGTCGGTGAGCACCTGCGCGCCGGCGCCCTGCACGTCGCCGGACATCTCCGCGATGCCCTGGGCGTTGTCGGAGACCGGTCCGAAGGTGTCCATGGCGACGATCACGCCGACCGTGGTGAGCAGCCCGGTGCCGGCCAGGGCGACCGCGAACAGCGCCAGCATGATGGAGGCGCCGCCGAGCAGGAAGGCGCCGTAGACGGCGAGGCCGATGAGCAGGGCCGTGTAGACGGCGGACTCCAGGCCGAGGGAGACGCCGGCGAGGACGACCGTGGCCGGGCCGGTCAGGGAGGACTTGCCGATGTCGCGGACCGGGCGCCGGCCGGTCTCGGTGAAGTAGCCGGTGAGCTGCTGGATGAGCGCGGCGAGCACGATGCCGATGGCGACGGCGACCAGGGCGAGGACGCGCGGGTCGCCGCTGTGGGTGGGGATGCCGGGCTCGGTGACGCCCTCGAGCTCGGCGTAGGAGGACGGGAGGTAGGCGAAGACGGCGACGGCGACGAGGGCGAGCGAGATCAGCGCGGAGAGGAAGAAGCCCCGGTTGATGGCGCTCATCCCACTGCGGTCGGCGCGCCGCGGGGCGACCGCGAAGATGCCGATCATCGCCGTGACGACGCCGATCGCCGGCACCATCAGCGGGAAGGCGAGTCCGAGGTCGCCGAAGGCGGCCTTGCCGAGGATGAGCGCGGCGACGAGCGTGACGGCGTACGACTCGAAGAGGTCGGCGGCCATGCCCGCGCAGTCGCCGACGTTGTCGCCCACGTTGTCGGCGATGGTGGCGGCGTTGCGCGGGTCGTCCTCGGGGATGCCCTGCTCGACCTTGCCGACGAGGTCTGCGCCGACGTCGGCGGCCTTGGTGAAGATGCCGCCGCCGACGCGCATGAACATGGCGATGAGCGCGGCGCCGAGGCCGAAGCCCTCCAGGACCTTCGGCGCGTCGGCGGCGTAGACGAGGACCACGCAGGAGGCGCCGAGCAGGCCGAGGCCGACGGTGAACATGCCGACCACGCCACCGGTGCGGAACGCGATCTTCATGGCCCGGTGGGCGACGGCCGTCAGATCCCTCTCGGGTTCGCCGGGGGCCGGCGTGGCCTCCCGGGCCGCGGCGGCGACGCGCACGTTCGCGCGGACGGCGAGCCGCATGCCGACATACCCGGTGACCGCCGAGAAAAGCGCCCCCACCAGGAAGAACAGCGAGCGGCCGGCCCGCTGCGACCAGTTGTCGGCGGGCAGCAGGAACAGCAGGAAGAACACGACCACGGCGAAGACGCCGAGGGTGCGCAGCTGCCGGGCGAGATAGGCGTTCGCGCCTTCCTGGACGGCGGCCGCGATCTCCTTCATCCTCTCCGTGCCCTCACCCGCCCGGAGCACCTGCCGGACGAGAAGCTGGGCCACGAGCAGCGCCGCGAGCGCGACGGCCGCGACGACGACCACGATCACGCGGTTCTCCTGGGTGAGCACCGCGGCTGCGAGACCCGCCATTCCGTCCTCCTTGACGTCATGAAGTCAGGACAAGGCGGATTCTAAGGAGGAAACCCGGGCAAAGCAGGGCGCCGCATTTGTAATTCGCGAATACCTTTCAAGTACCGCCGAATGCGGCAATGCGACCAGGGCATTCGCGGCGGATCCGGGGCCCGAGGCATGAAAAGAGGCCCTGCGTGGCAGGGCCTCTTCTTCACTCTGTGGTGTCGGCTGCGGGCGCGGCTTCCGCCACGGCCACAGCCGAGGGTCAGGCGAGCGCGGCGTCCGGGTTGGCGGGCCAGCTCATCCGGATGGTGCCGCCCTCCTGGCCGGCGCTCACCTCGACGTCGTCGACGAGCCCGCGGATCACCGCGAGACCCATCTCGTCCTCGCCACCCGCGTCGTCGAAGTCCTCGTCCGGCGCCGCGTCGCGCGCGCCGGGCACGCCGGCGGCGTCGGCCGCCGCCACACCCGCACCCGGCACCTCGTCGCCGACCTCGATGGAGAAGCTCTTCTCCTCCTCGGTCAGCACGACCCGGACGGGGGTGGTGACCCCGTTGCTGCGGTGCAGCCCGACCGCCCGGGAACACGCCTCGCCCACGGCGAGCCGGACCTCGTCGAGGACCGCCTCGTCGACCCCGGCCCGTCTGGCGACCGCGGCGGCCACCAGGCGGGCCGTGCGGACATGCTCGGGCTGAGCACTGAAGAGGAGTTCAACAGTGGCCATGCGATTCCCCTGGGGTTCTCGAGGGCTGCACGAGGGCGAGGGCCGCGCGACGGCTGCGCGGCCTCAGTCGGCAGCGTTGATGGCCTCGTCCACCGACGTGTGGATCGGGAACACCTTGGTCAGACCGGTGATCCGGAAAATCTTGAGGATGCGCTCCTGGTTGCAGACCAGGCGCAGCGAGCCCTCATGCGCGCGCACGCGCTTCAGCCCGCCCACAAGCACGCCGAGGCCGGTCGAGTCGAGGAAGTCCACGCCTTCCATGTCGACAACAAGGTGGTAGCTGCCGTCGTTCACCAACTCGACCAACTGCTCGCGCAGCTTGGGCGCGGTATACACATCAATCTCGCCGCCGACCTCGACGACCGTTCGGTCGCCGTTGGGGCCGGGCACAGTGCGAGTCGAGAGAGACAGGTCCACGGGTCCTCCAGCACCTAGCTATCGAGCGGCCGTCCCTCTGGACTCCCGTGCGGAGCCACGGGACGGACGCCGGCCGCGATGGCATTCAATCACTTACCGGCAGCCATGCACGACGCCTTGGGAGCATTGTCCGTCACGCCGGTGACACACTCGGTGCCGATGGCCGAGAATCACCGCCCCAGCCGACCCGCCGCAGAGACGGGCAGCCGCCCCTCTCCGAGCGAGGTGCTCGACCGGCTCTCCCGAGGTGAGAGCCGGGCCGCGCGCATCACCCATACGGAGCATCTGCCCGCCCGTGAGGGCCGCCATGCCGTGTGGCCGCACCGCATCCGGGCGGAGGTGATCGCCGCCATCGAGCAGGCGGGCATCGAGCACCCCTGGGCCCACCAGACGGAGGCCGCCGAGCACGCCCTGGACGGCACCTCCGTGGTGATCGCCACCGGCACCGCGTCGGGCAAGTCGCTCGCCTATCTCACCCCCGTCCTGTCCACTCTCCTGGACGGCGCCGAGGCGCCCAACGGCCGCGGCACCACCGCCCTCTACCTGGCCCCCACCAAGGCCCTCGCCGCAGACCAGCGACGCACCGTACGCCAATTGGCCGCCCCGCTCGGCAACCGGATCCGGCCCGCCGTCTACGACGGCGACACGCCGGTGGAAGAGCGCGAATGGGTCCGCCAGTACGCCAATTACGTGCTCACCAACCCCGACATGCTGCACCGCGGCATACTCCCCTCCCACCCCCGCTGGTCCTCCTTCCTGCGCTCCCTGCGCTATGTCGTCGTCGACGAGTGCCACACCTACCGGGGTGTCTTCGGGTCCCACGTCGCCCAGGTGCTGCGCCGGCTGCGGCGGGTCTGCGCCCGTTACGGCTCCGAGCCGGTCTTCCTGCTCGCCTCGGCCACGTCCGCGGAGCCGGCCCTGGCCGCCGGCCGGCTCACCGGCCTGCCGGTCACCGAGGTCGCCGACGACGCCTCCCCACGCGGCGAACTGGTCTTCGCCCTGTGGGAGCCGCCGCTGACCGAGCTGCACGGCGAGCAGGGCGCCCCGGTCCGCCGTACCGCCACCGCCGAGACCGCCGACCTGCTGACCGACCTGACCGTGCAGGGCGTCCGCTCGGTCGCCTTCGTCCGCTCCCGGCGCGGCGCCGAGCTGATCTCGGTGATCGCCCAGGAACGCCTCGCCGAGGTCGACCGCTCCCTCGCCCGCCGGGTCGCCGCGTACCGGGGCGGCTACCTCCCCGAGGAGCGGCGCGCCCTGGAGCGGGCCCTGCACTCCGGGGAACTCCTCGGTCTCGCCGCGACGACCGCCCTGGAGCTCGGCATCGACGTCTCCGGCCTGGACGCCGTGGTCATCGCCGGCTACCCGGGCACCCGCGCCTCCCTGTGGCAGCAGGCCGGCCGGGCCGGCCGCTCGGGCGAGGGCGCCCTCGCCGTCCTGGTCGCCCGCGACGACCCGCTGGACACCTTCCTGGTCCACCACCCCGAGGCGATCTTCCGGCAGCCCGTCGAGTCGACCGTCCTGGACCCCGACAACCCCTACGTCCTCGCCCCCCATCTGTGCGCCGCCGCCGCGGAGCTCCCGCTGACCGAGGCCGACCTGACACTCTTCGGCCCGGCAGCGCCCGGACTGCTGCCCCAGCTGGAGTCGGCCGGGCTGCTGCGCCGCCGCACGGGCGGCTGGTACTGGACCCGCCGGGAGCGGGCCGCCGACCTCACCGACATCCGGGGCGGCGGAGGCAGCCCGGTCCGGATCGTCGAGGCCGGCACCGGCCGGCTGCTCGGCACCGTCGACGAGGCCGCCTCCCACGCCTCCGTCCACGAGGGCGCCGTCCATCTCCACCAGGGCCGCACCTATCTCGTCCGCGAGCTCGACCTGAAGGACTCCGTGGCCCTGGTCGAGGAGGCGAACCCGCCCTACTCGACCACCGCCCGCGACACCACCTCCATCTCCGTCCTGTCCACCGACACCGAGATCCCCTGGGGAGCCGGCCGCCTCTGCTACGGCTCCGTCGAGGTCACCAACCAGGTCGTCTCCTTCCTCCGCCGCCGTCTGATCACCGGCGAGGTGCTCGGCGAGACCAAGCTCGACCTGCCGCCCCGCACCCTGCGCACCCGGGCCGTGTGGTGGACGGTCACCGAGGACCAGCTCGACGCCGCCCGGATCAACCCGGAGATCCTCGGCGGCGCCCTGCACGCCGCCGAACACGCCTCCATCGGCATGCTCCCCCTCTTCGCCACCTGCGACCGCTGGGACATCGGCGGCGTCTCCGTCCCGCTCCACCCCGACACCCTGCTGCCGACGGTCTTCGTCTACGACGGCCACCCCGGCGGCGCCGGCTTCGCCGAGCGCGCCTTCCAGACCGCCCGCGCCTGGCTCACCGCCACCCGCGAGGCCATCGCCTCCTGCGAATGCGACTCCGGCTGCCCCTCCTGCATCCAGTCCCCCAAGTGCGGCAACGGCAACGACCCCCTCCACAAGCGCGGCGCGGTCCGCCTCCTCACGGAACTCCTCCGCGAGGCGCCGCAGCCGCAGGCCCGGGAAGGCGAGGAGGGCCACGAGGGCCCGGAGGGCCCGCAAGCCCCGGAGGGCCCGGAAGACCCTGCGGATCCGGGAGCCTCGGTGGGCCTGGAAGCCCCGGTGGGCCCGGAGGACCCGAGAGGTCCGGACGACCCGGTGGGCCCGCAAGCCCCGGAGGGCCCGGAAGACCCGAGGGGCCGGCGAGACCCGGCGGGCCCGGGGGCCTCGGTGGACCGGGAGGGTCCGGCAGACCCGGTGGGCCCGGAAGACCCGAGCCCGAGAGGTCCGGAAGACTCGAGCCCGAGAGGTCCGGCAGACCCGAGCCCGAGAGGTCCGGCAGACCCAGTGGGCCCGGAAGACCCGAGGGGCCAGCGAGACCCGGAGGGCCCGGCAGACCCGGAGGGCCCGGCAGACCCGGCGGGCCCGGCAGACCCGGCGGGCCCGCCCGCGACCTGATCTCGGCGGACCAGGGGCCGAGCGTGACGCGGGCGGTGACGTCCGCGATGTCCTCCCGGACCCGGCAGCGCGGCAGCGCGGCCCCCTGGGCGACGGCCACCCGGCCGGCGGCGGCGCAGGCGTCGGCCTCGCCCCACAGGGCACGGTCGGCGGCGGCGAGGGCCGCCAGATCGGCGGCCGCACCCGCCCGGTGGCGGGCGCTGACGGCCTGGCCGAGGGCCAGGACGGCGCCGAACACCACGCACAGGGCGCACGCGGCGAACGCCGTCCACACCGTCGCCACTCCCCGGTCCGTCCCGGGCCGCCGGCTCATGGCGCCGCCTCCCCCACCGTGTCCTCGGCGAGCGCCGCCGCGCCGGCCCGCAGGGTCAGCCCCAGGCCGCCGGGGCCTGGCGCCGTCGCCTCCACCGTCACCCGCCACAGCTCGCCCTCCCGCGCCACGGTCACCCGGGCGCCGTCGGGAGCGGCCGCCCGGGCTGCGGCCTCGGCGGCCGGCGCCGGTTCGGACCGGGCCACCGCCCGCGCTCCGGCCCGGGCCGCGTCCACGCACCGGATCTGCGCGGCGGCCGCGGCCAGCGCCCACAGCAGCGCAGCCGTGAACAGGACCAGGGCGGGCAGCACGACCGCCGTCTCCGCGGTCACCGCCCCCCGGTCAGAACGGCGCATCGAGGGCCTTCCCGATCACCGACTCCAGCGCCTTCGAGACCGTGCCACTGGTGAGCACCTTGTAGAGCACGGCCGCGAACGCCGCCGCGGCGATCGTGCCCATGGCGTACTCGGTGGTGCTCATGCCGGAGTCGCGCCGTACCGCCGCCGTCCGGGTCCGCCACCACTTCTTCAGGAACGTCCACGTCCCGACCTTCATGTCCAACTCCTCGTCCGATTCGTCGCCTTCAGCCGACTTCTGCCATCAGCCGACTTCTGTCTTGATCTGCCGTGTCTTCTGTCTTCTGCCGTGTCTTCATCTGCCGCCGAGCAGTCCGCTCGCGAGGCCGATCACCACCGGGGCCACTCCCACCGCCAGGAAGGCGGGCAGGAAGCACAGCCCGACCGGCGCCGTGATCAGCACCTGTGCCCGCTGTGCCCGGGTCGCCGCCGCGCGGGCGCGGGCCGCCCGCAGGCCCTCGGCGTGCCGTGCCACGGCCTCGGCCGCGGGCGCCCCCGAGGAGGCCGCGCGCTCCAGGCAGCGGGCGAGGCCCGCCGCCCCGGGTATCTCCCCGAACCTCCGCCACACCTCGGCCGGTTCACCGCCGAGCCGCAGCTCGGCCGCCGTACGGATCAGCCGCTCGCCGACCGGACCGCCAAGGGAACGGCCCACCGCCTCCGCAGCCTCGCCCGGGGCCGCCCCGGCCGAGGCGCAGGCGGCCAACAGATCGGCGGCCAGCGGCAGCTGGCGCTCCACTTCGGCCCGTTCTGCCGCGATCTCGGGCGCGTCGCGCGGATGTCGCTCCCGCCACCACCACGCGCCCACGGCGACGCCGGCTCCGACGAGCAGCCCCAGCGCCCCGCCCACCAGCACGTACCCGGCCAGGCCCGCAGCGCAGGGCACCGCCCAGGCTCGTACCCGGGGCGGCAGCCGCAGGCCGCGCCATCGCTCGGGTGCGGGTACCGTCGCGAGCAGCAGCAGCCCGGCCCGGCGACGCGTCCGACGGTCCCGGCGTCTTGCGGACAGTGCCGCGACCGCCGCCGCCAGCGCGCAGAGCACCGCGAGAACCGCCGTCACAGCCGCTCACCGCCCCGCACGATCCGGGCCGCCCACCACAGCCCCACGGCCTCCAGGACCCCGCCGACGAGCAGACATCCCAGGCCGGCCGGGGTGTGCAGCAGCACCCGCAGTGGACGTGCCCCGAGCGCCGCCCCGAGACCGAGTCCGGCGACCGGCAGGACCGCGAGGACCGCCACCGTGGCCCAGGCCCCGGCCAGTTGGGCCCGCAGCCGCTCCCGCTGGTCCCGGTGGGCCCGCAGCGCGGCCTCGAGCCGGTCGAGGCCGGTGGCGAGGCCCGCCCCGCCGTCCACGGCGACCTGCCAGCACGCGGCCATCCCGGCGAGCCCGTCGGCCCCGTCCCGCCGTCCGGCCCGGCGCAGCGTCTCCGGCACGTCCCCGCCGAACCGGGCCGCCGCCAGGACCGCCGCCTCCTCGCCGCCGAGCGCCCCCGTCGTCCGCGCCGCGAACGCCAGCGCCTGGGCGGGCTGCCACCCCGCTCTCAGCTCGCCGGCGACCGCCCCGCACAGGTCCACCACCCGGTCCGCCCGCGCCTCCCGCTCCCGGCGTGCCCTCGCGGCCCGGAGCCTGCGGCCCATCAGCGGCACCGCCACCGCGCCCGCGAGCAGCGGGAGCGGCGAGGCTCCGAGGAGCGCGCACACCGCCGCCACCGGCAGACACCACCACTCCCTCCGGCCGCGCACCGCCTCCCACCAGCGCCCGGCGGCCACGGGCCGGAGCAGCGCTCCCGTCCCGCCGGGCAGCGCCAGGACCAGCCGGGCCCGGCGCAGTGCCCGCTCCCGCACGGCCGTCCACCACAGCACCGGCGCCGCACACAGCACCGCTGCGACCGTCGTCATCGTCATCGCTCCCCTCCGATCAGCGACCGCAGCCGCCCCCAGCCCCGCTCGCGCTCGAACCCGCCGGCCGTCCAGCGCAGTGCGGGCACCGTCACCACCAGTCCCTCCCGGTCCCGCTCCAGGACGTGCACCTCGGCGATCCGCCGACGCCCCGACCCGTCCCGCACCACGTGCAGCACCGCCGAGAGCCCGGCGCCCAACTGGCTGTGCAGGGCGGCCCTGTCGAGTCCCGCCGCCGTCCCCAGGGCCTCCAGCCGGGCCGGCACGTCGGCCGCCGTGTTGGCGTGGACCGTCCCGCAGCCGCCTTCGTGGCCGGTGTTGAGGGCGGCGAGCAGATCGACCGCCTCCGGCCCGCGGACCTCACCCACGACCAGCCGGTCCGGCCGCATCCGCAGCGCCTGCCGCACCAGGTCCCGCAGGGTCACGAGCCCCGCACCCTCCTGGTTGGGCGGGCGTGCCTCCAGGCGCACCACATGCGGGTGGTCGGGACGCAGTTCCGCGGAGTCCTCGGCGACGACGATCCGCTCCCGCTCGCCCACCAGACCGAGCAGCGTGGAGAGCAGGGTCGTCTTGCCGGATCCCGTGCCGCCGCTGACGAGGAACGAGACGCGCGCCTCGACCAGCGCCCGCAGCAGCGGCTCGCCGCCGGGTGGGACCGTGCCGGCCTCGGTCAGCTCCGCCACGGAGAAGGCCCTCGGCCGCACCACCCGCAGCGAGAGACAGGTGGAGCCGACCGCGACCGGTGGCAGCACTGCGTGCATGCGGGTGCCGTCCGGCAGCCGGGCGTCCACCCAGGGCCGGGCGTCGTCCAGCCGTCGGCCGGCCACGGCCGCGAGCCGCTGCGCCAGTCTCCGTACGGCCGCGGCGTCCGGGAAGGTCACCCCGGTCGGTTCGAGTCCGGCGCCGCGGTCCACCCAGACCCGGTCGGGTGCCGAGACCAGGACGTCGGTGACCCGGGGGTCGGCGAGCAGCGGCTCCAGCGGACCGCTGCCGATGAGCTCGCACCGCAACTCCTCGGCAGCGCCGAGCACTTCCGTGTCGCCGAGCAGCCGGCCCTGGGCGCGCAGCGCCGCCGCGACGCGGGCCGGAGTCGGTTCGGCGCCGCTCTCGGCGAGCCGCTGCCGCACGGCGTCGAGCAGCCCCGCGCCGCTCATGCCGCACGCTCCGGGGCGAGCACGCGCTCCCAGAAGGCGGTACAGAAGCGGCCGAGTCCGCCGCGGGCGTCGGCACCGGGCGGCGGTCCGCTGTCCCCGGCAGCCGGGAGCCCTTCTTCCGCGGGGAGTTCACCGACGAGGGGCAGCCGCAGGGCATCGGCGATCCACCATTCGTCGAGCCCGGGCGCGTACGGCCCGCGGACGACCGTGCGCAGGTCACGGAGCACCGTGCCGACCGCTCCGGCCACCCGGTGGGCGGCGGCGACGGCCCGCAGTTCGCCGGGGACGAGCAGCAGCCCGACGTCGAGCTGGGCGAGCGCCTGGGTGACCGCGCCGTCGACATGGCGGGGCAGGTCGACCACGACGACTCCGCCGCGCCTGCGGGCGGCTGCGAGCACCGAGCGCATGGCCTCGGGCGGCACCCGCACCGGGTCCCCACGGTCCCAGCTGAGGACGCGCACGCCCCGGACGGAGGGCAGCGACTCCTCCAGGGCGGCGCCTGCCACGCGCCCCTTCGAGGCGGCGAAGTCGGGCCAGCGCCGGCCCTCGACACGTTCGCCGCCGAGCAGTACGTCGAGTCCGCCGCCGAGTGGATCGCCGTCGAGGAGCAGGGTGCGCTCCCCGGCCCGCGCGGCGGCGAGCGCCAGGGCGCAGGAGAGGGTGGAGGCGCCTGCGCCACCGCGTCCGCCGATGACGCCCACGGTGAGGGCCTGCCGGCCGGTCCCTTCGACGGCGTCGGCGATCAGGTCGACCAGCCGGTTCTCCTCGCCGGGCAGGGTCAGGACTCCTTCGGCCCCGAGCTCGACGGCGCGCCTCCATACGCCAGGGTCGTCGGCTTCCCTGTGGACGAGCAGCACGCCGGGCCGGCGGGTGGCGCCCCGGCAGCGGGCCGCCGCGTCGTCGCCGACGAGGACGAGCGGTGGGTCGCTCCAGCCGGGCGGGCGCTCGGGCACGGTGTGGTGCACGTCGGGCTCGGCGCCGGCGGCGGCGCACAGCCGCAGCAGGTCGTCGAGGAGCACCAGGTCCTCGGTGACGATCAGCGGCCGGGCCTGCCGCACCCCTTCCTCACCCGCACGCGGGCCCGCGCCCGTACCCGCCTGAGGGCCTGGGCCCGTGTCCATGTCCGAGCCGGCGCCCCGGCGGGCGGTGGACCCGCCTCGAACCGGCCTTCCGGAAGCCTTCGATCCGTGCACGGCGCACACTCCTCACGCGATTCCAGCGGTCCGCGAACTTCGCGGCCGGAATCACCGTGCAGCCGTCTCGGAAATCTTGTGGATCTTGCTCGAAAACTGTGGATAACCCGCCGCCTGTGAATAACTTCGCCACCCAAACAGGGGCTGCCCGGAGAGGAGTCCAGCGACTACGCTGAGTGACGAAATGGCGTGTCGTGCGGCTGCCCGGGCGGCGCCGGGGCGCGAGCTGGAAGGAGGGACAGGCATGTCGGTTCGAAGGCCGAAAACGGGTCCGGACATGCGACGACCCCCGCCGGGGGGGAGAGCGGGGGTCGTCTCTCCGGCCGACTCGGGGGGGGAGGAGCCGGTCCGGGTTAGCACGGTCGCGAACGATCCGTGACTTCCATGGTGTACCCGAGAGCCTTCTCAGGCAAACCCACGCGCCCCAGCGTACGCCGAATGGCGGGCACCTATGCTCGGGCTCGTGGAAAACCACTCGATGCCGCGCGCAGCCGCCTTCTTTGACCTGGACAAGACGGTCATTGCGAAGTCCTCGACGCTGACCTTCAGCAAGTCCTTCTACCGGGGCGGACTGATCAGCCGCCGTGCCGCGCTGCGGACGGCCTACATCCAGTTCGTGTTCCTGGTCGGCGGAGCCGATCACGACCAGATGGAGCGGATGCGCGAATATCTTTCCGCGCTCTGCAAAGGCTGGAACGTCGCGCAGGTCAAGGAGCTCGTGGCCGAGACCCTGCACGATCTGATCGACCCGATCATCTACGACGAGGCGGCCTCGCTCATCGAGGACCACCACGCGGCCGGCCGCGACGTCGTGATCGTCTCGACGTCCGGGGCCGAGGTCGTCGAGCCGATCGGCGAGATGCTCGGCGCCGACCGGGTGGTCGCCACCCGGATGGTGGTCGGCGATGACGGCTGCTTCACCGGCGAGGTGGAGTACTACGCCTACGGGCCGACCAAGGCCGAGGCGGTGCGGGAGCTGGCCGAGTCCGAGGGGTACGACCTCTCGCGCTGCTACGCGTACAGCGACTCCGCGACCGATCTGCCGATGCTGGAGGCGGTGGGCCACCCGTACGCGGTGAACCCCGACCGGACGCTGCGGCGCGAGGCGGTCGCCCGGGACTGGCCGGTGCTCGCCTTCGACAAGCCGGTCCGGCTGAAGCAGCGGCTGCCCGAGATGCCGCCCCGTCCGGCGCTCGTCGCCGCGGCGGCGCTGGGCGCGGCGGCCGCCACCGCCGCGCTCGTCTGGTACGCCAGCCGTCGCCGGCAGGCGGCCTCGCTGACCCGGGCCGCCCAGGCCGCTTAGACCGCTCGGCCTTGCCGATCGCTTTGCCCGGATTTGAGATGAAAGAAAAGAAGCGGAGTCAGCACTTTCGCTTCCTCCCGGACAGGAGTAGAAAGGAATCAGGCCCGCGAGACCTAGGACATCCGAGAGGATCACCTGTTGAGCAAGTCGGCCCCACGGACCTAACGCACAGAAACCTGGCACCCACGCGACGTCGACCCTTCGATTAAGGGCCAGCCGCACCAGGCGCAGGGCAAAGTTCCCCGCCTGATGGGCACATATCGAGGACGCTTGGTAACTGGGTAGACGTGCCAGCGGCGGTACCGAAGTCTGGTACCGCCGCAACCCATGTACGGGGACTTCCCCGCCCCGCACGGGACGTTCAGGCCGCGCCGCGCTGCAGCGCCTCGCAGACGGCCGTCGACTCCCGGACGCCGAGCTCCACGGCCCGCCCGCAGTGCGCGATCCAGGCGCCCATGCCTTCCGGGGTCCCGGACAGATACCCCTCGAAGGCCGCCAGATAGGCCGCCCGCCCCAGCTCCGCGTGACCGACCTCGGCCGGGCAGATCGCCTTGGGGTCGAGGCCGCTGCCGATCAGCACGATCCGCTCCGCCGCCCGCGCGATCAGGCCGTTGTGCGAGGTGAAGGGGCGCAGGGCGAGGAGTTCGCCGTGCACGACGGCGGCGGTGACCAGGGCCGGGGCGTCGCCGCCCGCGATGATCAGCTCCGCGAGCCCGTCGAGCCGGGCCGAAACCTCCGCGGGAGTCGGCAGCGGCGCCTCGATCAGCGGCTCGTCCACCGTCTCGCCCGCCTGGCGCGGCCGGCCCGTGGAGTCGAGCGGCTCGCCCTCGGCGACCAGGTGCAGCCGGGCCAGCACGCGCACCGGCGACTGGCGCCAGATGGACAGCAGCTGCCCGCACTCGGCGGTCAGCCGCAGGGCCGCGCCGATCGTGCGGGCCTCCGGGTCGGCACTGAAGTCGGTACGCCGGCGGACCTCCTCCAGGGCCCAGTCGGCACCCGCGAGCGCGGCCGAACCGCGCGAGCCGCGCAGCGCCGCCTCGGAGGTGATCTCGTTGCTGCGACGGCGCATCACACGGTGGCCGTAGACCCGGTCGACGGCCTTGCGTACGGAGTCCACCGAGTCAGCGACGCCCGGCAGGGAGCCGAGGGCGGCCAGGGGATCAGAGGCGTGCGTACTCATAAGTAGGGAGGCTACGCGCCCGGCGGGCCCGCCCCACCTTGGAGTGGTCTTCTTCACGCATCCCGACCACGAACCGCAGTCATTCCACTACGCTAGGTGAACATGAAGATCGCTTTCGTGGGGAAGGGCGGCAGCGGCAAGACCACGCTGTCCTCGCTCTTCATCCGACACCTCGCCGCCACCGGAGCCCCGGTCGTCGCGGTCGACGCCGACATCAACCAGCACCTCGGGGCGGCGCTCGGCCTCTCCGACGAGGAGGCCGCGGCGCTGCCCGCGATGGGGGCGCACCTGCCGCTGATCAAGGAGTACCTGCGGGGCGACAACCCGCGGATCGCCTCCGCCGACTCGATGATCAAGACGACGCCGCCCGGGCAGGGTTCGCGGCTGCTCCGGGTCCGCGAGGACAACCCGGTCTACGCGGCCTGCGCCCGGCCCGTGCGGCTCGACGGCGACGAGATCCGGCTCATGGCGACGGGCCCGTTCACCGAGTCGGACCTCGGCGTGGCCTGCTACCACTCGAAGGTCGGCGCGGTGGAGCTGTGCCTGAACCACCTGGTGGACGGCCCGGACGAGTACGTGGTCGTCGACATGACCGCGGGCTCCGACTCCTTCGCCTCCGGCATGTTCACCCGCTTCGACATGACCTTCCTGGTCGCCGAGCCGACCCGCAAGGGCGTCTCCGTCTACCGCCAGTACAAGGAGTACGCGCGGGACTTCGGGGTGGCGCTCAAGGTCGTCGGCAACAAGGTGCAGGGCGAGGACGACGTCGACTTCCTGCGCTCCGAGGTCGGCGACGACCTCCTGGTCACGGTCGGCCACTCCGACTGGGTCCGCGCCATGGAGAAGGGCCGCCCGCCCCGCTTCGACTTCCTGGAGCCCGCCAACCGCACGGCCCTGCGCACCCTCCGGAACGCGGCGGACGACTCGTACGCCCACCGCGACTGGGAGCGCTACACCCGCCAGATGGTGCACTTCCACCTCCGCAACGCGGAGAGCTGGGGCAACGCCAAGACGGGGGCCGACCTGGCGGCGCAGGTCGACCCCGGGTTCGTGCTGTCGGAAGGGCTCACCCTGTCCGAAGAGCTCGGCCTCGCCGAAGGGTTCAGTGCCGTGCAGCCGGCTTGACCGGAGCGGCGGCCGGGGCGCCGGCGGGGGCGGCCGGCTGGGGGGCCAGGAAGGACTGCCAGCCGCCCCGCGGTGCCTCGCCGACCTTCAGGGTGCGCATCTTGGCGATGACGGCGGGGTCCTGGGCGTCGAGCCAGTCGGCGAGCTGGCGGAAGGAGACGCACTTGACGTCCTTCTGCACGCAGACCGTGGCGATGGTGTTCTCGACGGCCCGCATGTACGTGCCGCCGTTCCAGGACTCGAAGTGGTTGCCGATGATCAGCGGCGCCCGGTTGCCCCGGTACGAGCGCTCGAAGGCCTGCACGAGGCCGTCGCGCATCTGGTTGCCCCAGTACTCGTGCTGCGACGGGTCACCCTGGGTCGTACCGGACTGGTTGACCAGGAAGTTGTAGTCCATCGACAGCGTCTGGAAGGCGCGGCCGGGGACCGGCACGAGCTGCATCGACAGATCCCACAGGCCGCGGTCCTTCTTGGGCCAGATCTGGTCGTTGACGCCGCTGGTGTCGTAGCGGAAGCCCATCTGGGAGGCCGCCTTGACGAAGTTCTCGCGGCCTTCCAGGCAGGGCGTGCGGGCGCCGACGAGCTCCTTGTCGTAGTCGAACGGGAGCGGCTGCTCCGCCTTCAGGCCGGCGTTGGTCTTCCAGTGCTTGACGAAGGACTTGGCCTGGTTGATCTCGCTCTTCCACTCGTCGACCGACCAGGTGCCCACGCCTCCGTCCTTGCCGCAGAAGTGGCCGTTGAAGTGGGTGCCGATCTCGTTGCCCTCCTCCCACGCGCCGCGGAGCTGCCGCACGGTGTCGCGAATGCCCTCGAGGTCGTTGAAGCCGATGTCGGAGCGGCCCGGGGAGTGCTGCGGCGGGTCGTAGAGGTCGCGCTTCTCCTCCGGCAGCAGGTACACGCCGCTGAGGAAGTACGTCATCGTCGCGCCGTACTCCTTGCCCACCTTGCGGAAGTGGGAGAAGAGCTTCTGGCTGTCCTCGCCGGCGCCGTCCCAGGAGAACACCACGAACTGCGGCGGCACCTGACCGGGCTTCAGGCGCTGCCAGACCGGCTGGTTGGGCTGGGCGCCGGTGAAGGCGGTGGAGCCGTCGCCGATCAGCCGGACCGCGCTCTGCGGGGCCGCGGCAGCGCCCTTCCTCGCGGGTCCCGCACCCGGCGCGCCCTTCGGGTTGGAACCTCCCGAGTCGGAGCAGCCGGCCAGGCCTGCCGTCAGGGCGACGGCGAGGGCGCCGACGGCGAGCACCCTCCGCTGGACAGTGGTCCCTCTTCCGGTGCTTCTCCCGGCGGCTGCCATGTAGCCCACCTCTCCTCGGATCCTCGGATTTCCGTACAAGCGGCGCAAACCTCGCACCCGGTCGGCCGGGGAGCCGCAACGACAAGCGGCATGCCTACGTTCTGTCACCGGATCCGGTGAATCATTGCCCTATTTGCCCCGAAAATCATGCCAGAGTCTTTACTCTCCATTACTATCCATTTACTGAGCGTTGATCGGTGTCCCCGCCACTGCCACGGAGGAGACGGGAACATGACCCTCTACCGCCCCACCCGACCGACCACCCGGCCCCGCCTCCAGCGGCCCCACAGCCCGCCGGACGGCGACCGCCGCCGCTTCCGTGTCGCCGGCGCGGACCTCTCCGCGTCCGTCGCCGTCTTCCTGATCGCGCTGCCGCTCTCGCTCGGCATCGCCCTCGCCACCGGAGCCCCGCTCCAGGCCGGTCTGGTCGCCGCCGCCGTCGGCGGCATCGTGGCCGGCCGGCTCGGCGGATCGCCGCTCCAGGTCAGCGGCCCCGCCGCCGGACTGACCGTGGTCACGGCCGAGTTGATCCAGCGCTACGGCTGGCGCACCACCTGCGCCATCACGGTCCTCGCCGGACTCGCCCAACTGGGTCTGGCCGCCCTGCGGGTGGCCCGGTCCGCCCTCGCCGTCTCGCCCGCCATCGTGCACGGGATGCTCGCGGGCATCGGCGTCACCATCGCCCTCGCCCAGCTCCACATCGTGCTCGGCGGCACCCCTCAGAGCTCCACCGTCGACAACGCACTCGGCCTGCCGGACCAGCTGGCCCACGCGTCCGGCGCCGCGCTCGCCGTCAGCGCCCTCACCGTCGCGCTGCTGCTCCTCTGGCCGCGCCTGCCCGCCCGTACGGGACGGCTGCTGCGGACGGCCCCCGCCGCGCTGGTCGCGGTGGGCGCCGCCACGGCGCTCGCCGCGCTCACGGGGCTCGGTGTGCCGCGGGTCGACCTGCCGTCGTGGAGCAGCCACGCGCTGCCCGGGCTGCCGGACGGCCCGGTCCTCGGAATCGCGGCCGGAGTGCTGACGATCATGCTGGTCACCAGCGTGCAGTCGCTGCTCTCCGCCGTCGCCGTCGACAAGCTGGTCGCCAAGCGCACCGCCGCCACGGGGACCACCGACGCCCCCGCGGCCGCCCGCACCCGGCTCGACCGCGAACTCGCGGGTCAGGGCGCGGCGAACATCGTGTCCGGCGCGCTCGGCGGGCTTCCGGTCGCGGGGGTCGCGGTGCGCAGCGTCGCGAACGTGTCGGCCGGGGCCGTGAGCCGCAACTCGGCGATACTGCACGGCGTCTGGATCGTGCTCGCCGCCCTCTTCCTCGCCCCGGTCCTCGAACTCATCCCCCTGCCCGCGCTGGCCGCCCTCGTGATGGTGGTCGGCGTGCAGATGGTCAGCATCACGCACATCAGGGCCGTCACCCGTCATCGTGAAGTCCTGGTCTACGCGGTGACGCTGGCGGGAGTGGTGTTCCTCGGGATCCTGGAAGGCGTGGGCCTCGGGGTCGCGGTGGCGGTGGCCGTCGCGATGCAGCGGCTGGCCCGCACCCGGATCACCCGGGAGGAGCGGGACGGCCAGCACCTCGTCCGGATCCGCGGCCAGTTGACCTTCCTCGCGGTGCCGCGGCTGAGCCGGGCCCTGCACCAGATCCCGGCGGGCGCCGACGCCGTCGTGGAGCTGGACGGTTCGTTCATGGACCACGCGGCGTACGAGACGCTGCACGACTGGCAGACCGCGCATCTGGCGCACGGCGGCACGGTGCGGACCACCGGGCCCCGCGGCGGACTGATCGTCGAAAGAGCGCCCGCCCCGGGTGGCGGCGCCGCGGCCGCCGGCTCCTCTGCCGCGCACTCCTGCTGCCGTCCGTGGACGCCGTGGCGCAACCACCAGTGCGGCGAGGTGCAGCCGGCCGGCGAGACCCGGAGCGGCACCGGACACCGGCTGGCGACCGGTATCGGCGCGTTCCAGCGGGACACCGCGCCGCTGGTCAGGGACGAGCTGGCGCGGCTGGCCCGGGAAGGGCAGCGGCCCTCGCAGCTCTTCCTGACCTGCGCCGACTCCCGGCTCGTCACGAGCATGATCACGTCCAGCGGCCCGGGCGACCTGTTCACCGTGCGCAATGTGGGCAATCTGGTGCCGCTGCCCGGCGAGGAGAGCGGGGACGACTCGGTGGCGGCCGCGATCGAGTACGCGGTGGAGGTGCTGCGAGTCGAGTCGATCACGGTCTGCGGGCACTCCGGCTGCGGCGCGATGCAGGCACTGCTGGGCGGCGCCGCCGACGCCCCGTCGACCCCGCTGCGGCGCTGGCTGCGGCACGGCCGGCCGAGCCTGGAGCGGATGGCGAGCCGGCGCCACGCCTGGGCCCGGATCGCCGGGCGGCTGCCGGCGGACGAGGTCGAGCAGCTGTGCCTGACCAACGTGGTGCAGCAGCTGGAGCATCTGCGGCAGCACGAGTCGGTGGCGCGGCGGCTTGCCGAGGGCACCCTGACTCTGCACGGGATGTACTTCCACGTGGGCGAGGCCCAGGCGTATCTGCTCGCCGGCACGGACGAGGTGCACAGCTACGACGACGTGTTCAACCATGTGCCGCCCGCGCCGAAAACGCGGAAGTCCGCGGCACCGGAGCCGGCTGTCCCCCTCCTGGAGGTGGCCCGGGCGTCATGAGCCGGCGCGAGGCCGGCCCCGCGCTCGCTGAACCATCCGTTCCGTGCGTCCGTGCCATGGTGTGACGCCCGCTCCCTTCCGCTCGGGGAGCGGGCGTCACTTCCGCGCGTCCCCTCACAGGTCTAAACCAATTACCCGGAGGCTCTTGTCACCCGGGCATCCGCCTGATGAGCTATGACGCGGGACACACAGGCACATAGGGACGCCCTGGGAAAGGGAGATGTCGTGAGCAACGAATCCTTGGCCAATCTGCTCAAGGAAGAGCGCCGCTTCGCGCCGCCCGCCGAGCTGGCAGCGAACGCCAACGTGACGGCAGAGGCGTACGAGCAGGCCAAGGCGGACAGGCTGGGCTTCTGGGCCGAGCAGGCCAAGCGGCTCAGCTGGGCCACCGCGCCGACCGAGACCCTCGACTGGTCGAACCCGCCGTTCGCCAAGTGGTTCGCCGACGGGGAGCTGAACGTCGCGTACAACTGCGTCGACCGGCACGTCGAGGCCGGCCACGGCGACCGGGTGGCCATCCACTTCGAGGGCGAGCCCGGCGACAGCCGCGCCATCACCTACGCCGAGCTCAAGGACGAGGTGTCCAGGGCGGCCAACGCCCTCACCGAACTCGGTGTCACCAAGGGCGACCGCGTGGCGGTCTACCTCCCGATGATCCCCGAGGCCGTCGTCTCGATGCTCGCCTGCGCGCGCATCGGCGCCGCCCACTCGGTGGTCTTCGGCGGCTTCTCGGCCGACGCCATCGCCACCCGCATCGAGGACGCCGACGCCAAGCTGGTCATCACCGCCGACGGCGGCTACCGCCGGGGCAAGCCGAGCGCGCTCAAGCCCGCCGTCGACGAGGCACTCGACCGGGTCGACCGGGTGCGGAACGTGCTGGTCGTGCGGCGCACCGGGCAGGACGTGGCCTGGACCGAGGGCCGGGACGTGTGGTGGGACGACATCGTGGCCCGGCAGTCCGCCGAGCACACCCCGGAGGCGTTCGAGGCCGAGCACCCGCTCTTCATCCTGTACACCTCCGGCACGACCGGTAAGCCGAAGGGCATCCTGCACACCTCCGGCGGCTACCTCACCCAGGCCGCGTACACCCACCACGCCGTCTTCGACCTCAAGCCGGAGACCGACGTCTTCTGGTGCACCGCCGACATCGGCTGGGTCACCGGCCACTCGTACATCACGTACGGCCCGCTGGCCAACGGCGCGACGCAGGTCATGTACGAGGGCACGCCGGACACCCCGCACCAGGGCCGGTTCTGGGAGATCGTGCAGAAGTACGGCGTCACGATCCTCTACACGGCGCCGACCGCGATCCGTACGTTCATGAAGTGGGGCGACGACATCCCCGCCAAGTTCGACCTGTCGTCGCTGCGGATCCTGGGGTCGGTCGGCGAGCCGATCAACCCCGAGGCGTGGATCTGGTACCGCAAGAACATCGGCGCCGACAGCTGCCCGATCGTGGACACCTGGTGGCAGACCGAGACCGGCGCGATGATGATCTCGCCGCTGCCCGGCGTCACCGAGACCAAGCCCGGCTCCGCGCAGCGGGCGCTGCCCGGCATCTCCGCCACCGTCGTCGACGACGAGGCGAACGAGGTGCCGAACGGGGGCGGTGGCTACCTGGTCCTCACCGAGCCGTGGCCGGCGATGCTCCGCACCATCTGGGGCGACGACCAGCGCTTCATCGACACCTACTGGTCCCGCTTCGAGGGCAAGTACTTCGCCGGCGACGGCGCCAAGAAGGACGACGACGGCGACATCTGGCTGCTCGGCCGGGTCGACGACGTCATGCTCGTCTCGGGCCACAACATCTCCACCACCGAGGTCGAGTCCGCGCTGGTCTCCCACCCGTCCGTCGCCGAGGCCGCCGTGGTCGGCGCCGCCGACGAGACGACCGGCCAGGCGATCGTCGCCTTCGTGATCCTGCGCGGTACGGCGAGCGAGGACGACGCCCTCGTCGCCGAGCTGCGCAACCACGTGGGCGCGACCCTCGGCCCGATCGCCAAGCCGAAGCGGATCCTGCCGGTGGCGGAGCTGCCGAAGACCCGCTCGGGCAAGATCATGCGCCGGCTTCTTCGCGACGTCGCCGAGAACCGCGAGCTGGGCGATGTCACGACGCTGACCGACTCGTCGGTCATGGACCTCATCCAGAGCAAGCTGCCGGCCGCCCCGAGCGAGGACTGAGCGGCGGACTGAGCCAGTAAAGCGCAGGTGGGCGCCTGTCCCGGAGCATCCGGGACAGGCGCCCTCGCGTTGTCCACAGGCGGTTGTCCACAGGGGGTGCTGGTATCCCCATACGCACCTAAAGTGAAGATCACCGGACACCACCGGAGCATCTTTAGGTAAAGTAAGGGTTTACGAGGTGCGCCGGGAAGTCTGGTCGGCAAGAGCTCTGTGCTGCCCACCGACCGGAGGTTCGCCCCGTGCCCGCGCCCACGACCGCGTCCAAGCCCGCCAACGACCGCAGGTTCCTCGGCCGCCTCTCGCTGCCCGAGCGCCGGTTCGTCGCCGATGCGCTGCGCACGGAGACCGTCGGCGGCGTGCTGCTCCTGGTCGCCGCCATCGCCGCGCTCGTCTGGGCCAACTCCCCGCTCAAGGACGCCTACGCGGCGATACGGGACTTCCACATCGGCCCGGCCGCCCTCGGGCTCGACCTGTCGATCCAGCACTGGGCCGCGGACGGGCTGCTCGCCATCTTCTTCTTCGTGGCCGGCATCGAGCTCAAGCGCGAACTGGTCGCGGGCGAGCTGCGCGATCCCAAGGCCGCCGCCCTGCCCGTCATCGCCGCGATATGCGGCATGGCCGTGCCCGCGCTGGTCTACACGGTGGTCAACGTGGCCGGCGGCGGCGATCTCGGCGGCTGGGCGGTGCCCACGGCCACGGACATCGCCTTCGCGCTCGCCGTCCTCGCCGTGATCGGCACCTCGCTGCCCTCGGCGCTGCGGGCCTTCCTGCTCACGCTGGCCGTCGTCGACGACCTGTTCGCCATCCTGATCATCGCGATCTTCTTCACCGGCGAGCTGAACTTCGCGGCCCTCGGCGGCGCCGTCGTCGGCCTGGCCGTCTTCTGGCTGCTGCTGCGCAAGGGCGTCCGCGGCTGGTACGTGTACGTGCCGCTGGCCCTGATCATCTGGGGCCTGATGTACAACAGCGGCGTCCACGCCACCATCGCCGGTGTCGCCATGGGCCTGATGCTGCGCTGCACCGCCCGGGAGGGCGAGGAGCACTCCCCCGGCGAGCACATCGAGCACCTGGTGCGGCCGGTCTCCGCCGGTCTGGCCGTGCCGCTGTTCGCGCTGTTCTCGGCGGGGGTGACGATCTCCGGGAAGGCCGTGAGCGACGTCTTCACACAGCCCGTGACGCTCGGCGTGGTGCTCGGGCTCGTGGTCGGCAAGGCGGTCGGCGTCTTCGGCGGCACCTGGCTCGCCGCCCGCTTCACCCGGGCCTCGCTCAACCCCGACCTGGCCTGGCCGGACGTCTTCGCCGTCGCCTCGCTCGCCGGCATCGGCTTCACCGTCTCGCTGCTCATCGGCGAGCTGGCCTTCGCGGGCGACCCCGCCCTCACCGACGAGGTCAAGGCGGCCGTCCTCATCGGCTCGCTGATAGCCGCCACGCTCGCCTCGGTGCTGCTGAAGCTGCGGGTGCGCAAGTACCAGGCGCTGTGCGCCGAGGAGGAGCGTGACGAGGACCACGACGGCATCCCCGACGTGTACGAGGAGCACGACCCGGAGTACCACCTGAGGATGGCCGAGATCTACGAGCGGAAGGCCGCCGAACATCGTGAGCGCGCCCAACTGGCGGGGGCATCGCGCGATGAGGCCGACCGTCCGGCATGATCTGAGAGCCACTATCCGGCCCGTAAGGGGAGAAGAGGGAGCAGCCATGAGCGACCCGTTCGACGGAACCGAGCGCAGCCTCGGCCAGCTGGTCGCCTCGGCGACCGCCGAGATGTCCGCACTGGTGCACGACGAGATCGCCCTGGCCAAGGCCGAGATCCGCCAGGACGTCAAGCGCGGCGGGATCGGCGCGATCCTCGGCATCGGCGCGCTGGTGGTCCTGCTGTTCTCGCTGCCGATGCTGAGCTTCGCGCTCGCCTACGCCATCAACACCTGGACCGGCGGGCACAACGGCAACGGCGGCTGGAACCTGCTCTGGTGCTTCCTGCTCTCCTTCGCCGCGAACGTGCTGTTCGCCGGGCTGCTCGGGGCCGTCGCGGTCGCGAAGTTCAAGAAGGTGAAGCCGCCGAAGAAGTCCATCGCCTCGGCCAAGGAGACCGCGGCGATCATGCAGAACGTCAAGCCGCACCCGCGCCCCGAGCCGGCCGGCGCGGACCTGGTCGCCCTGGACAAGGGCGAGTCTGTGGCACGCTCGTCCGCATGACCGTCCCTGAGAGCAGCAGCGCCAACGGCGGAAGCCCGGTCCGCATCGACGGACCGTGGACGCACCGCGACGTGGCGGCCAACGGTGCCCGTTTCCACATCGCCGAGATGGGCGACGGCCCGCTCGTGCTGCTGCTCCACGGCTTCCCGCAGTTCTGGTGGACCTGGCGGCACCAGCTGCCGGCCCTCGCCGAGGCCGGGTTCCGGGCCGTGGCGATGGACCTGCGGGGCGTGGGCGGCAGCGACCGCACGCCCCGGGGTTACGATCCGGCCAACCTGGCCCTCGACATCACCGGCGTGGTCCGCTCGCTGGGCGAGCCGGACGCGGCGCTCGTCGGCCACGACCTGGGCGGCTATCTCGCCTGGACGGCCGCCGTCATGCGGCCCAAGCTGGTGCGCCGGCTGGTGGTCTCCTCGATGCCGCACCCGCGCCGCTGGCGCTCGGCGATGCTCTCGGACTTCTCCCAGTCGCGCGCCGGCTCGCATGTGTGGGGCTTCCAGCGACCGTGGCTGCCGGAGCGTCAGCTCGTCGCCGACGACGCGGCGCTCGTGGGGAAGCTCATCGAGGAGTGGTCCGGCCCGCATCCCCGGTCGGCCGCCGACGAGGAGGCCCTGGCGGTCTACCGGCGGGCCATGTGCATCCCGTCGACCGCGCACTGCTCGATCGAGCCGTACCGCTGGATGGTGCGCTCCCTCGCGCGGCCCGACGGCATCCAGTTCAACCGGCGCATGAAGCGGCCGGTGCGGGTGCCCACACTGCATCTGCACGGGTCGCTCGACCCGGTGATGCGCACCCGCAGCGCGGCGGGCTCCGGGGAGTACGTGGAGGCCCCGTATCGCTGGCGGCTCTTCGACGGGCTGGGGCACTTCCCGCACGAGGAGGACCCGGTCGCGTTCACCACGGAGCTCGTCAACTGGCTGAAGGACCCCGAGCCGGACCGCTGACGGGCTGTCGACGGGCCGCTGACGGTCCGTCGACGGCCGGCCGCTCGGTGATGGCGCACACAGGCGTCCACCGAACTGCCATGTGCCCCGCGCATACGCCAATTGGCGGGCCCCGGGGCGGTTACCGACCTTGGGCCCCGGGCAGACGTCCCGGTATGGGCTGGACGCACGACTACGGTGACACAGCACGCGACCGACGCTCGATGGGCGGCTCCGGCGCCCCTGAGCGGGGCGGCACGCAGGACCAGGGCCACGCGCACCCCGCGCCGGCCGTGGGGATCTCGCGCATCCTGCGCCGCCGGGCCCGATGGGTCTCGGCCCGGCTGCGCCACACCCGTACGTAGCGGGAAGCCCCGTACGTCACACCACCGCCCGCGGCGCGCTACAGCGCGCAGCCCTGGCTGTCGACCTGCTGGTTGGCAGCGCGGCCCTGGGCGATGTCCTGCTGGATCTCGTCGACCGTGAGCGCGTATCCGGTGTTGGCGTCGTCGAGGGAGCGGGCGAAGATCACGCCGGACACCTTCCCGTCCTCGGTGAGGAGCGGTCCGCCGGAGTTGCCCTGACGGACCGTCGCGTACAGCGAGTACACGTCCCTGCGTACCTCGCCGCGGTGGTAGATGTCAGGTCCGTTGGCGGCGATCCGGCCGCGGACGCGGGCGGATCGCACGTCGTACGCGCCGTTCTCCGGGAAGCCGGCCACGATGGCGTTGTCGCCGCTGCGCGCGTCCTGGTCGGTGAACTGGAGCGGTCGGGCGTCCAGGTCGGGCACGTCGAGGACGGCGATGTCGCGCTTCCAGTCGTAGAGCACGACCTTGGCGTCATAGAGCTTGCCCTCGCCGCCGATCTGCACGGTCGGCTCGTCGACGCCGCCGACGACATGGGCGTTGGTCATCACCCGGCGGTCGGCGAAGACGAAGCCGGAGCCTTCGAGCACCTTGCCGCAACTGGGCGCCGTACCGACGACCTTGACGACGGAGCGCTTGGCGCGGTCGGCGACGGGGCTGTGGGCGAGCGCCGGATCCGGCGGCCTGACCTCGGTGATGGGCTCGTTGGCGAAGGGGCTGAAGACCTGCGGGAAGCCGTTCTGGGCGAGCGCCGAGGTGAAGTCGGAGAACCAGCCGGGCGCCTGATCCGGCATCACCCGGGAGACCCCGAGCAGCACCTTGGAGTTGCGGACCTGCTTGCCGATCGTCGGCATGACGGTGCCGGCGAGCGCGGAGCCGATCAGCCAGGCCACGAGGAGCATCGCGACGACGTTCACCAGCGCGCCGCCGGTCGCGTCCAGGGCGCGCGCCGGCGTCCACGTGATGTGCCGGCGCAGTCTGCTTCCCAGGTGGGTGGTGAAGGCCTGACCGACGGAGGCGCAGACGATGACCACCATCACGAAGACCCCGGTGGCCACCGTGGAGACCTCGCTGTGGTCGGTCAGCTGGTTCCAGATGACCGGCAGCAGCAGAACGGCGACGAGACCGCCGCCGAGGAAGCCGATCACCGAGAGGATGCCGACCACGAAGCCCTGGCGGTAGCCGATGATCGCGAACCACACGGCGAGGAGCAGCAACAGGATGTCCAGCACGTTCACCGTCAAGAGCCTCGCAGATTCGTCTTCGGTCGCCCGGGGGCCAGCCTGTCATGCCCTCCAGTCGAGCGGGACCTTCCTGGAGCGGTCCCAGGGCTGCTCCCAGCCCGCGTAGTGCAGCAGCCGGTCGATCACTCCGGCGGTGAAACCCCAGACCAGAGCCGATGCGACGAGGAATGCGGGCCCTTCGTGGCCGAGCGGGTGGACGGCCACGGCGCGGTTGGCGGGGTCCGTGAGATCCGCCACGGGGACGGTGAAGACCCGGGCGGTCTCGGCGGGGTCGACGACCCCGACCGGGCTGGGGTGGCGCCACCAGCCGAGCACGGGGGTGACGACGAAGCCGCTGACCGGGATGTAGAGCTGCGGCAGCACGCCGAAGAGCTGGACGCCGGCCGGATCGAGCCCGGTCTCCTCCCGGGCCTCGCGCAGCGCGGCCCGGAGCAGGCCGCCGTCGGCCGGATCGCCGTCCTCGGGGTCCAGCGCGCCGCCGGGGAAGGACGGCTGGCCGGCGTGCGAGCGGAGGCTGCCGGAGCGCTCCATCAGGAGCAGCTCGGGGCCGCGCGCGCCCTCGCCGAAGAGGACGAGCACGGCGGACTGCCGCCCCGCACCGTCCTCGGGCGGCAGGAAGCGGCTCAGCTGCGCGGGCTCGACCGTGCGGGCCGCCCGGTCGACCGGCTCCAGCCAGTCGGGCAGCCCGGCACGGCTCAGCAGGCCCCCGGTCATGCCGTCGGCCACACCGTCGATCTCCTTGCCGTGGAGCTCTTCGCCGTGGACCTCTTCACCAGTGCGCGTCATAGGCACCCCCGTGTTTCACAACGCGGTCGGAGTCGTCGTTCGTTCCCTCATGCGCCCGGGCTCGCGCCCAGCGGGGGCGCCGGCTGCCCCGGGTAGTCCGGGGGAGGGTTGAGCCGCTGGCCCGGGAAGCCGCCCTTCTCGTACTTCAGGAGCTTCCTCGCCTTCTCCGGATCCGTCTCGCCCTCTCCGTACGAAGGGCAGAGGTGGGCGATCGGGCAGGCGCCGCACGCGGGCTTGCGGGCGTGGCAGATGCGGCGGCCGTGGAAGATCACCCGGTGCGAGAGCATCGTCCACTCGCTCTTCGGGAAGATCTCGGCGACCTCGGCCTCGATCTTCACCGGGTCGTCGGACTCGGTCCACTTCCAGCGGCGCGCCAGGCGCATGAAGTGGGTGTCGACGGTGATGCCGGGCACGCCGAAGGCGTTGCCGAGCACGACGAAGGCGGTCTTGCGGCCCACTCCGGGCAGCTTGACCAGGTCCGCCAGGCGGCCGGGGACCTCGCCCCCGAAGTCGTCCCGGAGCGCGGCGGCCAGGCCCATGATCGACTTGGTCTTGGCCCGGAAGAAGCCGGTCGGCCGGATCAGCTCCTCGACCTCCTCGGGGACGGCGGCGGCCAGGTCCTCGGGGGTCGGGTACGCCGCGAAGAGCGCCGGGGTGGTCTGGTTGACCCGCAGGTCGGTGGTCTGGGCGGACAGGACCGTGGCGACCAGGAGCTCGAAGGGGTTGCGGAAGTCGAGCTCGGGATGGGCGTACGGATAGACCTCGGCGAGCTCCCGGTTGATCTTCCGGGCCCGCCGGACCATGCCGAGGTGCGACTCGGGCTTGGCGGCGGCCTTCTTCGCGGTCTTCTTGGCAGCCTTCGCGCCGGGCTTCGCGGCAGCCGGCTGCCCGGCGGCGGCCGCCTTGCTGGCCGGCTCCTGCGCCGACTCCTGCTCCGCCTTCTTCGCCGCCTCCTGCGTCGTCTCCTTCTTCACGGCTGCCGTCGTCTTCTTCGACGTGCCAGCCGCGCCCCGCGATGAGCCTTTTGTCGCATTTGCCTGTTTCGACACACCGCGTTCGCCCACAGCGGAATTAGCTTCGTCCCGCACTCTTCCAGCCCCCTTGGCCTGTGCTCTCACCGGCGAGTTGGACACCCGGCCAGCCTAGGGGCCGCCGCCGACATCCGCCCCGCGCGCACCCGATCACGACCCAATCGGGCCCCTGACGTACGGAAAGGCCCTCCGGTGAGTCAAACTTGTTGTGATTGATCGCACCTGAGGTCGACATAGGAGAGAACTCGTGGACGACGTTCTGCGACGCGCGCCGCTGTTCGCGGCGCTCGACGACGAGCAGGCCGCCGAGCTGCGCGCCTCGATGAGTGAGGCGACGCTCGCCCGTGGCGACGCACTGTTCCACGAGGGCGACCCGGGCGACCGGCTCTACGTGGTGACCGAGGGCAAGGTCAAGCTGCACCGCACCTCGCCCGACGGCCGCGAGAACATGCTGGCGGTCCTCGGCCCCGGCGAGCTGATCGGCGAGCTGTCCCTCTTCGACCCGGGCCCGCGCACCGCGACCGCGACCGCGCTCACCGAGGTCAAGCTGCTCGGCCTCGGCCACGGCGACCTCCAGCCCTGGCTGAACGCGCGCCCGGAGGTGGCCAGCGCCCTGCTGCGCGCCGTCGCCCGCCGCCTGCGGAAGACCAACGACCAGATGTCCGACCTGGTCTTCTCCGACGTCCCGGGCCGTGTCGCCCGCGCGCTCCTCGACCTGTCGCGCCGCTTCGGCGTGCAGTCGGAGGAGGGCATCCACGTCGTCCACGACCTCACCCAGGAGGAGCTGGCCCAGCTGGTCGGCGCCTCCCGCGAGACGGTCAACAAGGCGCTCGCCGACTTCGCCCAGCGCGGCTGGCTGCGCCTGGAGGCCCGCGCCGTGATCCTGCTGGACGTGGAGCGCCTCGCGAAGCGCTCGCGGTAAGCGGTCTACTCAGCGCACTCAGCGGAGTCGTACGTACGAGAAGGGGGCCGCCCGGTCGATCCGGGCGGCCCCCTTTCGTCTACTTATAGGTAGTGGCGCTATCTGTTTCTAGCGCTTCGATCCGTCCACGATCAGCGGGTTCGAGCTGCCACCGCCGCAGGGCACCGCGTAGACCGGGTTCTTCGCCGAGGCCTCCCGGTAGGCGTCGATGCACTGGTTCATCAGGACCTTGTCGGTCAGCGAGTCGTTGAGGATCTTGTTGGCGCGGGCGATGCCCTCGGCCTCGATGCGGCGCCGGTCGGCCTCGGCCTTCGCGGTGCGGGAGGCCTCCAGGGCGCGCTCGGTGGCCTGCTGCTGCTGGATCTTGCGGTCGATCTGGTCCTGCAGGGCGTCGGACGGCTTCACGTTGCGCAGGTTGACCGTGGTGACCTGGATGCCGCGCGGGGCGAGCCGCTGCTTGATGAGGGCCGCGATCTCGGCGTTGATCCCCTCGCGGTCGGAGGCGTACCCCTCCTCGCTGGTGTGGCGGGCGAAGACGTTGCGGACGATCTCACGGCTGTCCGGGTAGACCAGCCGCTGCTGGATGGCGTCCTCGCTGCCGGCCAGCCGGTACAGCTCGACGGCCTGCGACGGGTGCACCGCCCACTTCACGGTGACCTCGGCGTACATCACGCCACCCTGCGAGGAGCGGACCTCGACCACCTCCTTGTCGGAGAGGTTGAGGTCCACCGGGCGCGTCGAGAAGGTCGTCACGCTGGTGAACGGCGACACCATGTGCAGGCCGGAGGAGAGCGGCGAGCCGACCTTTCCGAAGGCGACCGGGACGCCGACCTCGTACGCGCTGACCACGTACGTCATGCTCGCGACCAGCGAGAACAGGCCGGCGAGCAGGGCGCCGAGCGCACCCAGCTTGAGGCCGCGGGTGTCGTTCGCGCGGCCGATGAAGTAGAGCACCGCCGCTGTGATGACCAGCAGGATGGCTATGACGAACACGGGCTTCCCCCCGAGAGCTACGGCCAAATGTAAGCGGAGCGTAAGACACCCGCCGCAGCCCAGGGGTTCCAGGGTCCGGTCAGTTCATGGAGACGATCGGATCAGAGGCCGATCAGATCACGGGCCGATCGCATCACGGGCCGATCGAATCGCACGCTGATCAGATCAGACGTCTGGTCAGATCAGAGGTCGATCGGATCAAGGACCGATCAGATCAGGTCGTGCTCCCGCAGATACTCCAGCTGCGCCCGCACCGACAGCTCCGCGGCCGGCCACAGCGAGCGGTCCACGTCCGCGTACACGTGGGCCACCACCTCCGGAGCCGTCCGGTAGCCCGCCTCCACGGCCGTCTCCACCTGGGCGAGGCGGCTCGCCCGGTGCGCCAGATAGAACTCCACGGCCCCCTGCGCGTCCTCCAGGACCGGCCCGTGGCCCGGGAGGACCGTGTGGACGCCGTCGTCGACGGTGAGCGAGCGCAGCCGCCGCAGCGAGTCCAGGTAGTCCCCGAGCCGCCCGTCCGGATGGGCCACCATCGTCGTGCCCCGCCCCAGGATGGTGTCCCCGGTCAGCACCGCGCGGTCGGCCGGCAGGTGGAAGCACAGCGAGTCGGAGGTGTGGCCCGGCGTCGGTACGACCCTGAGCTCGAGCCCGCCGGTGGTGATCACGTCACCGGCGGCGAGGCCCTCGTCGCCGAGCCGCAGCACCGGGTCGAGCGCCCGCACCTTGGTCCGGGTCAGCTCGGCGAACCGCGCCGCGCCCTCGGCGTGGTCCGGATGGCCGTGGGTGAGCAGGGTGAGCCCGATCCGCTTGCCGAGCTTCTCGGCGGTGTCCACGACCCGCCGCAGATGGTCCTCGTCGAGCGGGCCGGGATCGATGACGACGGCGAGGTCGGCGTCCGGCTCGGCGACGATCCAGGTGTTGGTGCCGTCCAGGGTCATCGCGGAGGGGTTGGGCGCGAGGACGTTGACCGCGCGGGCGGTCGCAGGCCCGGAGACCACGGCCCCGCGCGGCTGCCCGGGAAGGGCGTGGGCGTCGCTCATATCGTCCCTCCTTCGCGTCCGGCCGAGGGGATGTGCTTCGTGAACTCATCGTGCCCCGGCCAGCTCAGGATCACCTCGTCGCCGTCGAGGCGCGCCTGCGCGAGCACGGGGGTCATGTCCTGGCCCCGGGCCGCGGCGAGGGCCTCGGCGGCCGTGCCGTACCGCTGCAGACCGCGCAGGGTGGAGATGGTCGGCGGCATCATCGTGAGCTCGCCGCGGTCGTAGCCGGCCGCCGCGTCCTGCGGGCGGATCCAGACGGTGCGGTCGGCCTCGGTGGAGGCGTTGCGGGTGCGCTGGCCGGCCGGGAGCGCCGCCACGAAGAACCAGGTGTCGTAGCGCCGCGGCTCGAACTCGGGCGTGATCCAGCGGGCCCACGCGCCCAGCAGGTCGGAGCGCAGCACCAGGCCGCGCCGGTCCAGGAAGTCGGCGAAGGAGAGCTCGCGGGCGACGAGCGCCTCCCGGTCCTTCTCCCAGTCGTCGCCGGTCGTGTCGCCGACGACCGAGTCCGGCGTCTGGCCGGCGAGCAGGACGCCCGCCTCCTCGTACGTCTCCCGGACGGCGGCGCAGACGACGGCCTGCGCCTGCGCCGGGTCGGCGAGGCCGAGCCGGGCCGCCCACTCCTCGCGGGACGGACCCGCCCAGCGCACCGGGTGCTCGTCGCGCGGATCGACGCCGCCGCCCGGGTAGGCGTACGCGCCGCCCGCGAAGGCCATGGAGGCGCGGCGGCGCAGCATGTGCACGAGGGGGCCGTCCGCGCCGTCCTTCAGGAGCAGCACGGTGGCGGCCCGCTTGGGGGCCGCGGGCACGAGCTCACCGGCGGCGAGGGCGCGGATGCGGTCGGGCCATTCCGGTGGATACCACTGACCATTCGTCTGACCATTCGACATGGCCGGATGCTATGCGCAAGCATCGAAATGCACGAGAGCCGATTCCTCCTGGACGGGAGGAACCGGCTCCACACGTGCGGAAGGGCCGGGCGCGGGCCTCAGGCCGCGAGTCTTGGGCCCCAAGCTCACAGACCTCGCGCTCTCAGGCCCCAAGCTCACAGACCTCGTGCTCTCAGGCTCCAAGGTCACCGACTTCGAGCCCTCAGAGCTCGAGCTCTCAGGCCTCGAGCTCCACCTGGACCTCGACCTCGACCGGGGCGTCGAGCGGGAGGACCGCCACGCCGACCGCGCTGCGGGCGTGCACGCCCTTGTCGCCGAGGACGGCGCCGAGCAGCTCGCTGGCGCCGTTGACGACGCCGGGCTGGCCGGTGAAGTCGGGGGCGGAGGCGACGAAGCCGACCACCTTCACGACCCGCTTGATCCGGTCCAGGTCACCGGCGACCGACTTCACGGCCGCGAGCGCGTTCAGCGCGCAGGTGGCGGCGAGCTCCTTGGCCTCCTCGGCCGTCACCTCGGCGCCGACCTTGCCGGTCAGCGCGAGCTTGCCCGCGACCATCGGGAGCTGGCCCGAGGTGTAGACGTACACGCCCGACTGCACGGCCGGCTGGTACGCGGCGAGCGGCGGCACGACGTCCGGCAGGGTCAGGCCCAGTTCGGCGAGCTTCGCCTCGACGGCCCCGCTCATCAGGACTTCTCCCGCTTCAGGTAGGCCACGAGCTGCTCGGGGTTGTTCGGCCCGGGCACGACCTGGACGAGCTCCCAGCCGTCCTCGCCCCAGGTGTCAAGAATCTGCTTCGTCGCGTGCACCAGCAGCGGCACAGTCGCGTACTCCCACTTGGTCATGAGCCGACTGTAGCCGCTGCGGGGAGGCGCCCCGTTCCCGTAGGGGCTCATTCGGGGAGCGTCTCGGGGGTGTCTCCGGGGCTTCTCGGGGGTGTCTCCGGGGCTTCTCGGGGGCTTCTCCGGGGCGGCCCTCTGATTGGTGCGGGCCGCCAGTGGTTAGGCTCGAAGACGTGAGCAGGCTCCAGGTCGTCAGCGGCAAGGGCGGTACCGGTAAGACGACGGTCGCCGCCGCACTCGCGCTCGCCCTCGCGACCGAGGGAAAGCGGACCCTCCTGGTCGAGGTGGAGGGCAGGCAGGGCATCGCGCAGCTCTTCGAGGCGGAGGCGCTGCCGTACGAGGAACGCAAGATCGCCGTCGCGCCCGGCGGCGGCGAGGTGTTCGCGCTGGCGATCGACGCCGAGCGCGCCCTCCTCGACTACCTCCAGATGTTCTACAAACTGGGCAGCGCGGGCCGGGCCCTGAAGAAGCTCGGCGCGATCGACTTCGCGACGACGATAGCGCCGGGCGTCCGTGACGTGCTGCTGACCGGCAAGGCGTGCGAGGCGGTGCGCCGCCGCGAGAAGCAGGGCGGCTTCACCTACGACTACGTGGTGATGGACGCGCCTCCGACCGGCCGCATCACCCGCTTCCTGAACGTCAACGACGAGGTGGCCGGACTCGCCCGGATCGGCCCGATACACAACCAGGCACAGGCGATCATGCGCTTCCTCAAGTCGCCGGACACGGCGGTGCATCTGGTGACGCTGCTGGAGGAGATGCCGGTCCAGGAGACCGCCGACGGCATCGCGGAGCTGCGCGAGGCGGGACTGCCCGTCGGCCGCGCCATCGTGAACATGGTCCGGCCGCACGTCCTCGACGAGGCGGCGGTACGGGCCGCCTCCGGCGCCCACCGGGATGCCGTCGCCGGGGCGTTGGCGTCCGTCGGCATCAAGGGCGGTACGCGGCTGGTCGAACCGCTCCTGGAGCAGGCGGCGGAGCACGCTCAGCGGGTGGAGCTGGAGCGGGCCCAGCGCGAGGCGCTGAACGCCATCGGCGTGCCGACGTACGAACTCCCCTTCCTGGGGGACGGGGCGGACATCGCCGGCCTGTACCGGCTGGCGAAGGAGCTGCGGGGACAAGGGGTGGGCGCGTGACGGCGACCAAGGTGACCGGGGCGAAGACCGGGGCGAAGACCGGGGCGAAGACCGAGACGAAGACCGAGGCGAAGGCTGGGACGAAGAGCGGGACCGCGGACGGGGCGGAGGACGAGACGGCGGCGGGGAAGGGGAAGACCGTTCCGGAGGCGGGCGGTCTCGACACCGCGCCCGTCCTGGAGCTCGACCCGCTGCTCGACGACCCGGCCACCCGCATCATCGTGTGCTGCGGCGCGGGCGGCGTCGGCAAGACGACGACCGCGGCGGCGCTCGGCGTCCGGGCGGCGGAGCGCGGCCGGCGGGTGGTGGTGCTGACCATCGACCCGGCGCGCCGGCTCGCCCAGTCGATGGGCATCGACTCGCTCGACAACGTGCCGCGCAAGGTGGACGGCATCAAGGGCTGCGACGGCGGCGAACTGCACGCGATGATGCTCGACATGAAGCGGACCTTCGACGAGATCGTCGAGGCGCACGCGGACGCCGACCGGGCCCGGGCGATCCTGGAGAACCCGTTCTACCAGTCCCTGTCGGCCGGCTTCGCCGGTACGCAGGAGTACATGGCGATGGAGAAGCTGGGCCAGCTGCGGGCCCGGGACGAGTGGGACCTGATCGTGGTCGACACTCCGCCGTCCCGCTCGGCGCTGGACTTCCTGGACGCGCCGAAACGGCTCGGGTCCTTCCTGGACGGGAAGTTCATCAAGCTGCTCATGGCCCCGGCGAAGGTCGGCGGCCGGGCGGGGATGAAGTTCCTGAACGTCGGCATGTCGATGATGACGGGCACGCTGGGGAAGCTGCTCGGTGGTCAGTTCCTGAAGGACGTGCAGACGTTCGTGGCCGCGATGGACACGATGTTCGGCGGCTTCCGGACCCGCGCGGACGCCACGTACAAGCTGCTCCAGGCGCCGGGCACGGCCTTCCTTGTGGTCGCCACGCCGGAGCGCGACGCACTGCGCGAGGCGGCGTACTTCGTGGAGCGGCTGGCCGCGGAGGAGATGCCGCTGGCCGGTCTCGTCCTGAACCGGGTCCATGGCAGCGGCGCCGCCCGGCTGTCGGCCGAGCGGGCGCGGGCCGCCGCAGAAAATCTTGACGAGGGCCGCATTGTGGATCAGGGCGCCGGGAAGACTGCTGGGCGTGGCCCCTTGGCCACTGCTCCCGAGCCGTCAGACCTCGCCACCGCCGCCGTACCGCCGCAGTTGTCCGCACCTGAGGCTGCCCCCACAGCCGACACGCACGACTCCGACGTCAGCGATCCGGACGTCAGGGAACTCACCGCCGGTCTGCTGCGCCTGCATGCCGAGCGGATGCAGGTGCTCGCGCGTGAGCAGCGCACGCGCGATCGCTTCACCGCGCTTCACCCGGAGGTGGCGGTCGCCGAAGTGGCCGCCCTTCCCGGTGACGTACATGACCTCGACGGACTGCGGGCCATCGGTGACCGTCTGACGGTCGGCCGCATACCGTAGCCGAGGCGCGATCCCGCCGCGGGCGCCGCTCGGTGCGCCCGGCGGGGCTAACCCACCGCCGCGTACGTCTCGTACGTCGCGTCGTCGTCCATCGCCACGGGCAGCAGGCCCGCTCCCCGCTCGTACTCCGTGCGCGCGGTCTCCAGAAGCCGGCGCCACGAGGTGACGGTGGGCCGACGGCGCAGCAGGGCGCGCCGCTCGCGCTCCGTCATGCCGCCCCACACGCCGAATTCCACGCGGTTGTCGAGGGCGTCGGCGAGGCACTCGGTCCGCACCGGACATCCGGTGCACACCGCCTTCGCCCTGTTCTGCGCCGCACCCTGCACGAAAAGTTCATCCGGATCGGTAGTGCGGCAGGCCGCCTGCGCACTCCAGTCAGCTACCCAGCCCATACCGGCGCCGTCCTCTCCCGAATCGAGGCTCCCCCACGGCGGTAGCGGCATATTCACCGCTGCCAGTTGGGACGTTACGGAAGGTGGCGACAGCGCAACACCCCCTTCGGGCCCAATCTTGAATGGCCCGAACGGACTATGCGTGCGCGTGAGATCACCCAGGGGAGTGATCGAGGGACATAACTCCCTTTCCGGACATGACTCGGATTCAGGCATGAACGTCCCGCGCTTCGGGTACGCGGAATCTCACGCCGATCAGGCCGGTCAAGGCCGGTTTTCACGCCGATGTCACGCACGGGTCTTGATGCGGGACCCCACTGCTGTGACAGTTGGGAGCAGCTTAGGCCAAGGCATATACGTGTGTCCGGCGAATGAGAACGTAGGCTGCCCCCATGGCAAAGAAGCGCTCGGGCGGTGGTCTCACCCGGACCCAGCAAGCCGCCAAGTTCCTCGGTGTCAGTGTGCTCTCCGGAGCCGTGCTGGCGGGCATCGCCCTGCCCGCGGCCGGGGCGCTCGGACTGGCCGCCAAGGGTACGGTCGAGGGGTTCGACGAGATCCCGTCCAACCTGAAGACGCCGCCGCTGAGTCAGCGTACGACGATCCTCGACTCCGAGGGCGGCCACATCGCGACCGTGTACTCGCGTGACCGCAAGGTCGTGCCGATCGAGAAGATCTCGCCGTACATGCAGAAGGCGATCGTCGCGATCGAGGACTCGCGCTTCTACGAGCACGGCGCCATCGACCTCAAGGGCGTGCTGCGCGCCATCAACCGCAACGCGCAGTCGGGCGGGGTCGCGCAGGGCGCGTCCACGCTCACCCAGCAGTACGTGAAGAACGTCTTCGTCGAGGAGGCCGGCGACGACCCGGAGAAGGTCGCGCTCGCCACCCAGCAGACCCTGGGCCGCAAGGTGCGCGAGCTGAAGTTCGCGATCCAGGTCGAGGAGGAGCTGGGCAAGAAGAAGATCCTGGAGAACTACCTCAACATCACGTTCTTCGGGCAGCAGGCGTACGGCATCGAGGCCGCCTCGCAGCGCTATTTCTCCAAGCACGCCGCCGACCTGACCCTCCCCGAGGCCGCCATGATGGCCGGCCTGGTGCAGTCGCCGAGCCGCTTCGACCCGGTGAACGACATCCAGGAGGCCACCAAGCGCCGCAACATCGTCCTGCAGCGCATGGCCGACGTGAAGGACATCAGCCAGGCGGAGGCCGACAAGGCGAAGGCCACCCCGATCAAGCTGAAGGTGAAGTCGCCGAAGAACGGCTGCATCACCGCCGTCGACGGCGCCGGCTTCTTCTGCGACTACGTCCGCAAGACGATCCTCAACGACCCGGTCTTCGGCAAGACCGCCGAGGAGCGCCAGAAGCTGTGGAACCTGGGCGGTCTGACCATCCGGACCACCCTCGACCCGCGCGCCCAGGCCGCCGCCAACGAGGCCGCGGTCGCCAAGGTCGACAAGGACGACCCAGTCGCCGCCACGGTGGTCCAGGTCCAGCCCGGCACCGGCAAGATCCTTTCGATGGGCCAGTCCCGCCCGTACGGCCTCGACCAGAAGCTGCACCAGACGACGCTCAACCTCGCCGTCGGCAAGAAGATGGGCGGCACGACGTACGGCTTCCAGGTCGGTTCGACGTTCAAGCCGATCACCGCCGCGGCGGCCCTGGAGAAGGGGCTGAGTCCGGCCCAGTCGTTCTCGACGCCGTGGAAGATCTCGGTGCCGATGAACTCGTACACCACCTGCTCGGGCGCCCCGTCCGGCTCCGGCAACTGGGACCTGCAGAACGAGATGGAGACCGAGACCGGCAGCTGGGACATGACCAGCGCGCTCGGCAAGTCCATCAACACGTACTTCGCCAACCTGGAGCAGATGACCGGGCTGTGCGAGACGGTGCAGATGGCGAAGAAGATGGGGTACGAGAGCGAGCTCGGCAAGACGCTGAAGGAGCTCCCCTCCATCACCCTCGGCGGCCAGGAGGCGACCCCGCTCGACATGGCCTCCGTCTACGCGACGTTCGCCAACCGCGGCACGTACTGCTCCCCCGTTATCATCGAGTCGATCACGACGGCCAACGGCGAGAAGCTGAAGGTCCCTCAGAGCCAGTGCTCGCGGGCGATGAGCGAGAAGACGGCCGACACCGTCAACCAGATGCTGAAGGGCGTCGTCGAGGACGGCACGGGTACCCGGGCCGGTCTGAGCGACCGCGACAACGCGGGCAAGACGGGTACCACCAACGACCGCAAGGACGCCTGGTTCGTCGGCTACACGCCGAACCTGTCCACGGCGGTGTGGGTCGGTGACGACGTCGGCGAGAAGCGGCCGATGTACGACATCACCATCGGCGGCCAGTACTACGACAAGGTCTGCGGTGGCTGCCTCCCCGGCCCGATCTGGAAGATCGCGATGACCGGCGCGCTCGACGCCGGCCAGACCTCGTCCTTCGTCCCGGTCGTCCTGCCGCGCGGGGCGAACCCCGAGGACAAGACGAAGGACCCGGCCAAGCGCCCCGACGACAACAAGCCGCATGGCCCGCAGCCCGGTACGACACTCCCGGGCGGCGTCGTCATCCCGCCGAACCTGATCGGCGGGACGACCGGCCGCGGCCACCACAAGCCGTAGAGCCGCACACCGCGGGCCGGCACGCCACGGACCCGCACACCGCGGGCCCGCACACCGCAGGTCCGCACACCGCGGGCCGGCACGCCACGGACCCGCACACCGCATGACGAAGGGCGCCCCTCCCGGTCCGGGAGGGGCGCCCTCATATGTCCGCGACTACGGATGTCAGCCGTCAGGGGTGTCAGCCGGCGAGCAGCTTCTTCACCGCGGCGGCGACGCGGCCGCCCTCCGCCTGGCCCGCGACCTTCGGGTTCACGATCTTCATGACGGCGCCCATCGCGCGCGGCCCCTCGGCGCCGGCGGCCTTCGCCTCCTCGACGGCGGCGGCCACGACGGCCTCCAGCTCCTCGTCGCTCAGCTGCTTGGGCAGGTACGCGTCGAGGATCTCGCCCTCGGCCAGCTCACGGGCGGCGGACTCGGTGCGACCGCCCTGGGTGAAGGCGTCCGCGGCCTCGCGGCGCTTCTTCGCCTCCTTGGCGATCACCTTCTGCACCTCGTCTTCGGAGAGCTCGCGCTTGGTCTTGCCCGCGACCTCTTCCTTGTTGATCGCGGCGATGGTCATCCGCAGGGTCGAGGAGCGCAGTTCGTCGCGCCCCTTGATCGCGGCGGTGAGGTCGTCCTGGAGCTTGGCCTTGAGCGTGGTCATGGGGTCAAGTGTGTCAGGTGACGGGCCGGTACCGCCCGCGCATTTCGGCTCACCGGGTCTGCGACGATAAGGGGATGCGCGCACGGTACGGGATCCCCCTGAAGATCACGGCCGGCCTCGCGGCGACGGCCGCGGCCGGACTCGTCTACGCGGCGGGCTTCGAAGCCCGCTCCTTCCGACTGCGCCGGGTGACCATCCCGGTGCTCCCCCGCGGCATGCGTGACCTGCGGGTCCTCCAGGTCTCCGACATCCACATGGTGTCCGGCCAGGACAAGAAGCGCGCCTGGCTGCAGTCGCTCGCGGGGCTGCGCCCCGACTTCGTCGTCAACACTGGCGACAACCTCTCCGACACGGAGGCGGTGCCGGAGGTGCTCGACGCGCTGGGGCCGCTGATGGAGTTCCCGGGCGTGTACGTCTTCGGCTCCAACGACTACTACGGGCCGCGGCTGCGCAACCCCGCGCTCTATCTGAAGGAGAAGGTGCAGGGCAAGCACGGCCTGAACGGCAACCCGCCGGTGGTCGGCGCCGTGCACAACCCCTGGGAGGACCTGCGGGACGCCTTCGACGCGGCCGGCTGGGTCAACCTCACCAACACCCGCGGCCGGCTCAAGCTGCCCGACCTTGACCTCGCGTTCACCGGCATCGACGACCCGCACATCAAGCGCGACCGGTACGAGCGCGTCGCGGGCGGCCCCGACCGCGACGCCGACTTCACGCTCGGCGTGGTCCACGCGCCCTACCTGCGGGCCCTCGACGCGTTCACAGCGGACGGCTACGACCTGGTCCTCGCCGGGCACACCCACGGCGGTCAGCTGTGCATCCCCTTCTACGGCGCCCTGGTCACCAACTGCGACCTGGACACCGACCGCGTGAAGGGCCTCTCCACCCACACGGCCGGCGGCCACACCTCGTACCTCCACGTCTCCGCCGGCTGCGGCACCAACCGCTACACGCCGGTCCGCTTCGCCTGCCCGCCGGAGGCGACGCTGCTGACGCTGACGGCGCGGGACTGAGCCGTACGGGTCCGCCGACCGAGCCGCACGGCTTCGGCCTCGCCGCCTGCGCCGCCACTCGTACGGCGCATACGGTGAGGCCCATGCCGTATCGCCTCACTGCCGCCTTCCGCGTGCTGATCGCCCTGGCCGCGGCGACCGGCATCGTGCTCGAGTGCGTCGAGGGCAGCCCCCTCGTCATCTTCAGCTTCTTCACGGTCTGGTCGAACACCGCCGTCGCCGTCGTCCTCGGCCTGGGCGCCGTCCGGGCCTGGCGGCGCGAGCCACCGCTCCCGGCGCTGTGGACGGGCGGGGTGGTCCTCTGCATCACCGTCGTGGGGCTCGTCTTCCACCTGGTCCTGGACAACGCGTCGAGCGAGTTCAACGCGGCCGACGCCATCGCCCGCCTCACCGGCGCGCGGGCCGTCGCCAATCAGCTCCTGCACACCGTCACCCCGATCGGCGTGCTCATCGACTGGCTCCTCCTCACCCGTCCGGCCGCCCTCCAGTGGCGCCACGCCGCCCAGTGGCTCGCGGCCCCCGCGGCCTACTTCGCCTTCGCCCTCACCCGCGGCGCCCTCGTCTCCCCCGACACCCCGACCCGCTACCCGTACCCCTTCCTGGACGTCCCCGCGCACGGCTACCCCGGCGTCCTCGTCAACGCGCTCGTCCTGGGTCTCGCCTCCTACGGCCTCGGCCTCGCTCTCGTCACGGCCGACCGCTTCCGACCTGCGGTGGGGGGCCGCGAGAACCGGATTTCGTCTCTGGGCGCGGGTGGGCTAAAGTAATCGATGTCGCCGCGAGGGAAGACCAAAGTAGCGACATCGGGGTGTAGCGCAGCTTGGCAGCGCGCTTCGTTCGGGACGAAGAGGTCGTGGGTTCAAATCCCGCCACCCCGACAGCCGAAACAGCAGGTGAGGCCGGTACTGATCTCAGTACCGGCCTCACCTGTCTGTGTCTCCGGGCCTACGTCGCGTGGGTGTCGCTCCCCGCGTGTCCGGCCGTGGCGGATGCCGGCGACTGCCACCGTGGTGGCAGTCGCCTCGACCTCTTGAGGGGCGAGCGATCAGGGCCGCGAACGGCCCGGTGTCACTTCAGGTGGCGGGTGAAGAACCGGGCCCCGGCGTCGACCTCGTACTGCGGGACGCCGGTGTGGCCGCCGAGGTTGGCGTGCAGGGTCTTCTCCTTGGAGCCGAAGGCGTCGAAGAGGTCCAGGGCCGCCTGCCGGTCGTTCGCCTCGTCGTCCCACTGCAGCAGGACCTGCAGCGGAACGGTGACCCGGCGGGCCTCCTCGAACATGGCGGCGGGCACGAAAGTCCCGGCGAAGAGGGCGGCGGCCGCGATGCGGGGGTCGACCGCCGCCAGCCGGATGCCGATGGAGATCACTCCGCCCTCGTACGCGACCGGGCCGCCGATCTCGGGCAGCTCCAGGAGGGCGTCCAGGGTGGCCCGCCACTCAGGGACCGCCAGGTCGACCAGCGGGAGGACGAGGGGGGCGACGATCTCGTCGCCGATCGGCTCGCCGGCCTGCATCGCCCGGCGCAGGTCGGCCCGGGCCTGTTCGAGGGCGGCCAGACGGGGCCGCTCGCCGCTCCCGGGGAGCTCGATGGTCGCCGCGGCGAAGCCGTACTCCGCCGCGTAAAAGCGGGCTCGCCCCGCCACCCGGGAGTACACCTTGTGCAGTCCGAGAGGGGGGAGGCCGATCAGGATCAGCGGAACCGGTGCGGATGCGGACGCGGATCCGGGGGTCCACAGGATGCCGGGGATCTCGCCCAGGGTGAATTCGCGCTCGAGGACGCCGTCGTCGAAGCGCTGCTCAGAAGTGAAGTGCATGGTCGTGCCTTTCGGGAGGGCTCGTGAAACGGCGCTCCCGGACGACGACCTATCGCCCGACCGTGACCCCGGAGGGGAGCACCCATGTCGATACTGCGTTCACGGGTACCACCTCCTCGTTCTCTTGCACGGCTTCCGGAAAAGTAGCAGCCGTGCCCTGGTCCGCCAAACGGTTTTCCGAGGCTACTCGTTGACCAGCACCGGTACGGAGACCACCGCGGCCACCGGCGTCCCCGTGAGGCCCTTCGCCGGGACGGTGAAGTCGATGCCGTCGCCGGCGGCGCGGGGGCCGTCGTGGCGCTCGGTGCCGTGCGCGTCCTCGCCCTCCTCCTGGTACTGGAAGGAGCCGGTGCCGAGGAGCCGGCCGTGCTCGTCGTAGTAGGCGGCGCGGAGTTCGAGGGCCAGGACGTCGCTGACGTCGGAGGTGATGGCCAGGTGGCCGGTGACCCGCGGCTCGGCGGCAGCGGACGCGAGCGCCAGGCGGGTGAGGCGGACGCGGTCGGTGAAGGGGCCCTGTTCGACGCGGACTTCGCCCTTGGTGGGGGCCGGGGTGAGGGTCGGCGCGGCGGGCGGGGCGGTGCGCGGGGCGGGGAAGGTGACCTGGGCGGCCGCGGTGGCGGTCGGCCGGGGCTCAGGGGCCGCGTCCTGCCCGCCGTCCGCCGAGGGGCCGCCGCAGGCGGTGAGCGTCGCGAGCAGGGCGGCCGGGGCGAGGAGGCCGAGCACGGCGGCCTTGGTGGTGCGGGTGAGCGGGCTCATCGGCGAACTCCGGGGAGGGTGGGGACCTGCGAAGACCAGGCGCGGGGACCTGCGAAGACGAGGCGCGGGGCCGGGGCGCTCCGCGTGGGACGCGCCCCGGCCCCGCGAACGGGCTCAGTCGTTGCGCGGAGCCGTGCCGAACAGCGAGCGGTACATCTTGCCGTACAGCTCGACGTTGTTCTGGCTGACGGCGAAGCGCTTGCCGCCCGGGCCGTACGCGTAGATCGGGACGTCGGCGCCGGTGTGGTTGCCGGACAGGTAGGACAGCCAGAGGCTGGCCTCCGGGCTGCCGTCCTGCACGTCCGCCGGGTCGTCCGGGGTGCGGAAGGTGGCCGGGCCGAAGTTCTTCGGGTCGTTCGCCCCGGCGCCGTTGACGATGCCGGTGGAGCGGGCCGGGTCCTTGACGTTGGCCGAGGAGGAGCGCGACGGCGTGGAGTTGTTCGCCGGGTTGCCCGCGTCGGTGTTGGCCGGCGGGGCGGCCGCCTCGGCGTTGGTGAAGGTGCCCTTCTCGATGATGTTGAAGCCGGCGCACTCGTGGTCCGCCGTCACGACGACCAGGGTGTGGCCGTCCTTCTTGGCGAAGTCGACCGCGGCCTTGACGGCGTCGTCGAACGCCTTGATCTCACCGAGGGTCTGCGCCGCGTCGTTGGCGTGCGACCGCTTGTCGATCTGGGCGCCCTCGATCTGGAGCAGGAAGCCCTTCTTGGAGCGGCCGTCGAGCAGGGAGATGGACTTCTTGGTCATCTCCGCGAGGGTCGGCTCCTGCTGCTGCGGCGCGTCGGCAGGCAGCTTGGCCTTGGCCTGCTCGACGGTCAGGTTGCCGCGGCTGAACAGGCCGACGACCTTGCCGCGCCTGACGTTCGCCAGGTCGGCCTTGGTGGCGACCTTCTGGGTGGCGGCGGTCTGCGCGGGCAGCGCCGGGTCGCCGAAGCTGCCGAGGACCTGGTAGCCCTGAGCCTGCAGCGCCTTCTGGTCGTCCGGCTCGAAGCGGGCCAGGCCGCCGCCGAGGATGACGTCGGCGGTGCCGTTGCGGGCGATCTGCTCGGCGATCGGCGTGATCAGGGTCTGGTCGGCAGGCTTGTCCTCGAAGGTGCCGTCGGCCTTCTTCGGCAGGCAGGAGGCGTCCGAGTAGACCGGGCCCTGGCAGCCGCGCAGCAGCGCGTGGCTGAACTGGGCGGCCGGGGTCGCGTCGGTGATCTCGGCGGTGGAGACGTTGCCCGTGGCGAAGCCGGCCTGGTGGGCCTGCTCCATCAGGGTCGCCCTCTTCTTCTCGTAGGCGTCGACGCTGATGGCGGCGTTGTACGTCTTCACGCCGGTCGACCAGGCGGTGGCCGAGCTGGCGGAGTCGGTGACCAGTGCGGGCTGGTCGCTGTCCTTCTCGACGGCGTACGTGGCGACGGCGCCGTAGTTCGGCAGCCGCTCCATGTTCAGCTTGCCGGTGGCGCCGTAGTACCGCTCGCGGGCGGCGGTGACGTGGGTGCGGCCCATGCCGTCGCCGAGCAGGTAGATGACGTTGCGTATCTCGTTGCCCTTGCCCCCGTGCTGGGGCGCCGAGTTGGCCGCCACGGCGCTGCCGGCGGCGAGGGCGCCGGTCGTGGCGACGACCGTCAGGATCCTGACGGATCTGCGCATGCGGATGCTCCTAGACGCTGGGCGTCGCTCCTCGGCCCCGTCGTGTGCCGGGTGCGACGCACCCGGCAGAGCCGGGTGTCAGCGACGCTAGGAGCGGGCCGTGAACAGTCCGCGATGCCAGGGTGTCGTGAAGGGGAACAGGCCGGGCCTGACGGTCTTCTTCCGGTGTCTCCACGGCGAGCCGCCGCCGTAAGGTGGCCGCATGGCTGCGATTCCCCCGCGTTTCGCCTGGGCGCTGACGGTCCTCGATCTGAGGCCCGACGACCGCGTCCTGGAGATCGGCTGCGGCAACGGCGCGGCCGCCGCGCTCGTGTGCGAGCGGCTCTCCGGCGGCGGCGGACGGATCGTGGCGATCGACCGCTCGGCCAGGGCCACCGCCCTGGCGCGCCGCCGGCTCGCCGGTCAGATCGCCGCCGGGCGGGCGGAGGTCCGCACGCTGCCCCTGCTCGACCTGGCCGAACGGCACGAGTTCAACGCGGTGTTCGCCTTCAACGTCAACGTGTTCTGGACCCGCTCGCCGGACCGCGAGCTCGCCGTGCTGGAGCGCGTGCTGGTGCCCGGCGGGGCGCTGCACCTGTTCTTCGGGTACGGCGGGGGGCCGGCCGACCGCTCGACGCAGGCCGCCGCCCGGACGGCGGCCGCGCTCACGGCGTACGGCTTCCCGACCCGTACGACCACCTCCCCGTACGCCGTCTGCGTCAGTGCGTGGATGCCCGCGTGATCGTCGGCTCGGCGCTCGGCTTGGCGCTCGGCTTGACCCTCACATCAATGTGAATCTTTAACGATGTCGGGCATGACGACCACGACCTCGGTCCGTACGTCGAAACGTCCTGTCGACACGGATCAGAAGCTTCCGCTCTCGCCCCTGCTCGCCCTCGCCACCGCCGCCTTCGTGGTGGTCCTCACCGAGGCGCTGCCCGCCGGTGTCCTGCCCGAGATGGCCCGCGGCCTGTCCGTCAGCGAGTCGGCGGCCGGGCAGGCGCTGACCGTGTACGCGCTCGCCTCCGGGCTCGCGGCCGTGCCACTGGCCGCTCTCACCGCCGGCTGGCGGCGCAAGCGGCTGCTCGTGACGGCCGTGGCGGTGTTCGCCGTCGCCAACACCGTCACCGCCCTCTCCGCCTGCTATCCGCTGACCATGGCGTTCCGACTGGTCGCCGGAGTCGCCTCGGCCGCCGTCTGGGCCGAACTCGTCGTCTACGCCCGCCGGCTCGCCCCGCCCCACCTCGCCGGCCGGGCGATCGCCATCGCCATGGCGGGCATCCCGCTCGCCCTCTCCCTGGGCATCCCGGCGGGCACCTTCCTCGGCTCGCTGGTCGGCTGGCGGGTGACCTTCGGGCTCGTCACCCTGGTGTCGGTGCTCCTGCTGGGGTGGATCCTCGTGTCGGTCCCGGACCACCCGGGACAGCGGCCGGGCCGCCGCGAGCCCATCCTGCGGGCCGTCCGGCTGCCGGGCGTCGCCGCCGTGCTGTTCGTCGTCGCCGCCTACGTACTGGCGCACAACACCTTCTACACGTACATCGCCTCGTTCCTCGACGCGTACGGCATGAGCGGCCAACGTGACCTCGTACTCCTGGTGTTCGGCCTCGCTTCGATGGTGAGCATCCTCGTCACCGGCGCTCTGATCGACCGCAGGCTGCGCGAACTCACCATCGGCAGCACGGTCCTGTTCCTGCTCGCCGCCGCGCTCCTGATCCCCTTCGCGGACGACGCGGTCGTCGTCTACGGCTCCATGGTGCTGTGGGGCCTCGGCTGGGGCGGGCTCGCCACCCTGCTGCAGACGGCGGTCACCGACGCGGGCGGCGACCGGGGCCAGGCCCTGCTCGTCACCGTCTGGAACACTCTGATGGCGGGCGGCGGCGTGACCGGCGGCGTCCTCCTCGACACCCTCGGCCCGGCGTCCTTCCCATGGAGCGTGCTGCTGCTCCTGGTGCCGGTGCTGCTCGTGGTCGTCGGCGCGCGCACCCACGGCTTTCCCGAGCGGGGGACTCGAGGCTCCGGAACCTGAGCGTCAGGCACTCGGGAGACCGGGGCTTGAGGAAGCGCCGCGCTGAACCCGCTCTACGATGAGTCATCAAGAGAAGGGTGGGTCTCAGGTGCTGGTCGCGGACCGATATCGGCTCCAGGTGTGCGTCGGACGTGGCGGCATGGGCGAGGTCTGGCGGGCGACCGACGAGGTGCTCGGGCGCGACGTGGCCGTGAAGCTGATGCTGGGTCACGAGCACGACCCGTCGGCGGCCGACCGGTTCCGGCTGGAGGCGCAGACCGCGGCACGGCTGAGCCACCCGCACGTCGTCGGCGTCTTCGACTTCGGCACCTGGGACGGAAAGCTGTACCTCGTCATGGAGTTGGTCGACGGCGACAGCCTCGCCGGCGACCGGAACCACTCGACGGTGTACTCCGCCGAGCAGGTCGCGACCGTCGCCGCGCACGCGGCGGCAGGCCTCGCGGCGGCGCACCGGCAGGGCGTGGTGCACCGTGACATCAAGCCCGGCAACCTGCTCATGGACTCCCACGGGACCGTCAAACTCGCCGACTTCGGCATCGCGCGCTTCGTCGACGACCCGTCGGCCGCGCTCACCACGACCGGCCAGATCGTCGGCACGGGGCTCTATCTGGCGCCGGAGCGGGCGCTGGGGCAGCCCGCCTCGCCCGCCTCGGACGTCTACTCGCTCGGCTGCGTGCTCTACCAACTGCTCACCGGCCAGCCTCCGTTCCGCGCCGACACCGCGACCGCGCTGCTCTACCAGCACATCGACACCCCACCCGCGCCGCCGCGGCAGTTCGGTGTGCCGATACCGGTTGCCTTCGAGGACTTCCTGCTCACGCTGCTCGCCAAGCAGCCGGAGCAGCGGCCACAGGCCCAGGCCATCGCCGACTGGTTCGCCTCCGGCTCGTGGCGCGACCAGCCGCAGCCGCTGCCACAGGCCGTACCCGCGCCGCATCCCCAGCCCGTGCCGAACCCCGCACAGCATCCGGCACCGCGGCCCGCACTGCACTCGGCACCGCACTCCGCGCCGCACGTCGCACCGCGGTCCGCATCGCACGCGGCACCGCACTCCGCGCCTCCGAGACCGGTCCCCGGCCCGGCTACACCCGGACCACGTTCGCGGCGCGCGGCCGCGCCCGCCGAGAACCCGATCGCGGCCATCTCACGGCGCCGCCCGCGCCGTACCGCGGCCGTCGCCGGGGCCGTCGCCTTCGTCGTCTTCCTGCTGATCGGGATGGCCTGGCTCAGCTGACCGGGCGGGGCCGCCCCAGCAAGGATCAGTGCCGGGATCAGTGCGGGGGTCGCTACCAGGATCAGTGCCGGAACCGGTACCGGGATCAGTAGATACGCGGGGCCATCACATGCGGCTCCTGCTCCTCCGGCCCGAGCAGCAGGCAGCGCGGCACGCCCGGGCCCGGGGTCGCCCGCACGGTGACCGGCGTCGGAGGCTCCGTCGGCAGCTCTATGTGGAGCGTGACCGGACGGTCGTGTTCGGTCGTCGCGTGACCCGTCTCCTTGCCGTCGACCAGGATCTCGACGACCGGCCGGTGCCCGGTCTGGACGGTGGCGCTCACCGAGTGGCCCCGGTAATCGATATGGAAGTGGTGCCGAGCTCTCATGACGTCGCCTCCGCCTGTATCGGCCTCCTCCAGCGTAGGACGACCCACGCCATCCGACCTGCGGTAGTACTCCCTGCGGCTGGGCCCGGGGCCGGGGAGCCGGGCGGGGAGGGGCGGCGAGCCGGGCGGGGAGGGGCAGCGAGCCGGTCAGGAGACCGGGTCAGGGCACCGGGTCAGGGAGCGGCGGCGAGGGCCAGGGCGCCCATGAGTATCAGCGCGCCGCAGATCCCCAGGTTGACCGCCTTGTACTGGAGGAACACGGCGACGAACTCGCGGATCGTGGCGCTCGGCCAGAAGTACGCGGCCGTGGGCGAGCCCACCACCTGGCCCTTCACCCCCGTCTTCCGGGCGAGCAGCGCGGCCCGGAAGGCGTGGAAGTTGTTGGTGACGATCACGCACTCGGCGCCGGGCCGCTGCGCCTCCATCAGTTCGCGGCTGAACAGCATGTTCTCCTCGGTGGTGCGCGAGCGGTCCTCGCGCACGACCCGGTCCGCCGGGAAGCCGCGCTCGACGAGGTAGTCGGCCATCGCGTGCGACTCGGGGAGCTGCTCGTCGGGCCCCTGGCCGCCGGAGGTGATGAGCACCGGCGGGCGGTCCACCTCGCGGAGCTCGGCGAGCTTCTCGTACACCTGTCGGCCCCGGTCCAGGCGGCTCGCGAGCAGCGGCGGCACCCGGCGCCCGCCGATCAGGCCGGAGCCGAGCACGACGACGTAGTCGGCGTCGCGGCGGATGCCCATCCGGCCGTAGAGGAAGGCGTAGCCGATGAAGCAGAGGAAGAGGAAGGAGACATAGCCGAGGACGAGCAGGAGCGTGCCGACGACCACGCCGAGCCGCACCGAGCGGGTCACGAACGCGACCGCCATCAGCACCATCACGCCGAACATGCCGAGCCCGGCGAGCAGTGCCAGCAGGTTCGCCGGGCGTCTGCCCTCCTTGCGGACCATCTTCACGCCGTTCGCGCACAGCAGTCCGGCCAGCACGACCGGGCCGAGCGCGAGCACGAGCAGCACGACGACCATCACCGTCTCGCCGACGCCGGGCGGGGCGTCGTCGATGCCGGCGAGCAGGCCGAGGCCGAGGAAGGTGACGGCCAGGCCGAGATACACGGCGTTGCTGAAGCGGCGCCGGTCGCGCAGCACACCGGCCCCGAAGAACAGGAGGAACACTGCTGCTACGACGAAGGCGAACTCCATGCCGCAATCGTAGACATGGCCTCTGACAGGCCGACGGCTTCCGCCGTTTCCGGGGCCCCGGGCACAGTGGCGGCATGGGATTCGCCGTGTTCGTGACGCTGCCCGGGCTCGTCATCCTGCTGACGCTGCTCGCGTTCGGCGATCAGATCCTGCGCGCGCCACCGGACGCGGGAAGCGGACCGGCCAGGTCTCGGCGACCGGCTTCGAGCAGCTGCACGCCACCTTCTCGCAGGGCAAGCAGAACGAGTTGAAGGAGCGGCAAAGCTCCCTCGTGCTGCGTGACGACGAGGAGGACGGCGCCCCGCCGCACCGCTCCACGGTGGACCCGGCGGGCGGGCGCGCCGTGATCAGGCTGACGCCGCCTGCCGGGCCGGCTGCCCGGCCTTCGACGCCTTGATCGAGTACATCAGCGGGATCCGCGGCCGGTCGGCCGGGAAGCGGTAGTAGCCGTCGTCCTGCCGCTTGAGCGAGGCGAAGCGCGGGAACAGCGTCACGTCGTGCTCGTGCAGGAACTCGATGCGCAGCCCGGCCTTCGCGAGGGCGGTGACCACCTCGCCGACCGGGTGCACCCACTCCACGCTGCGGTTCTGGGTGGTGGCGGCATCCAGGTCGGCGTAGGTGCCGGACGAGGTGTCCACCCACGGCTCGCGCACGAAGTAGTCGTTGACCAGCCGCGTGGCGGTCTCGTCGTCGAAGGAGTCGCTGATGGGGTGGAACTCGGCGACGTAGAGGAAGCCTCCGGGCGCCACGAGCGAGGCGGCCGTCTCGGCCCAGCGGTCGAGGTCGGGCAGCCAGTTCAGCGCCCCGCCGCCGGTGTAGACGATGTCGTACGCGGAGTCCGGCACCGCCGTGGCGGCGTCGTACGCGTCGGCGGCGACGAACGCGGCCCGCTCGGGCGTCAGTCCGAGGTCGGCGGCGAGCGAGCGGGCGGTCTCGACGGCCGGCTCGGAGAAGTCGAGGCCGACGACGCGCGCGGCACCGTGGCGGGCCCAGGACAGGGTGTCCAGGCCGATGTGGCACTGGAGGTGGAGCAGCGAGCGGCCGGTGACGTCGCCGACCTCCGCGAGCTCGAAGTCGCGCAGCGCGTCCTTGCCGGCCCGGAAGTCGTCGAGGCCGTAGAAGTCGCTGGCGACGTGGATCGGCACCCGCTCGTCCCAGCGTGCGCGGTTGGCCTCGTGCCAGTCGTCGGGGGTCGGTGCGTACATGCCCGCGAGGTTATCCACAGGTTGGGGGCGAGGCGAACGATTTGTCGGCGGCGCGGAGCATCATGGCTCCATGACCGAGAGCACTGACCAGAGCACTGAACAGAGCAGGCGTACGGACTTCGCCGGCGCCCCGGCCTGGGAGCAGCGGTTCCGCGCACCGCGGGTCTCGCTGCCCGAGTGGGCGGAGGAGGCCCCGGACCGCTCGCTGTTCGTGTCGAACGCGACGGGGACGTTCGAGCTGTACGCGTGGGACCGGGCGACGGGCGGGCAGCGCCAGGTGACCGACCGGCCGAACGGGACGACGGACGGCACGCTCAGCCCGGACGGCCGGTGGATCTGGTGGTTCGCGGACACCGACGGCGACGAGTTCGGCGTGTGGATGCGCCAGCCCTTCGAACGCGGCGCGGACGAGCCCGCGGTGCCCGGACTCGACGCCTCCTACCCGGCCGGCCTGGCCCTCGGCCGGGAGGGCACGGTCGTGGTGGGCCGCTCCACGGACGAGGACGGCTCGACCGTGCACCTGCTGCGGCCGGGCGCGACCGAGCCGGTGGAGATCTACCGGCACCGTGAGTCGGCCGGGGTCGGCGACCTGTCGTACGACGGCTCCCTGATCGCGATCGAGCACACCGAGCACGGGGACGCGATGCACTCGGCGATCCGCGTGCTGCGCGCCGACGCCGCAGCGGACGCCGCCGATGCGGCGTCCGGCTCCTCCGCGTCCGGCTCCTCCGCGTCGGGCTCCTCCGCCGTGGTGGCCGAGCTGGACGACACCAAGGGCGGTACCGAGGAGCTGGGCCTGACCGTCCTCGGCTTCGCACCGGTGGCCGGCGACACCCGGCTGCTCGTCGGGCACCAGCGGCGCGGCCGCTGGGAGCCGATGCTGTGGGACGTGGCCACGGGCACCGAGACCGACCTGCGCCTCGACCTGCCGGGCGACGTGTCGGCGGAGTGGTTCCCGGACGGCTCGGGCCTGCTGATCGTGCACGGCTTCGAGGCCCGCAGCGAGCTGTGGCGGTACGACATCGCGACCGGCGCCCTCGTCCGGGTGGAGACCCCGGCGGGCACGGTGTCGAGTGCGACGGCCCGCCCGGACGGCACCGTGGAGTACCTGTGGTCCTCGGCGGCCCAGCCGCCGGTGGTGCGCTCCACGGACGGCTCGGTCGTCCTCGACCCGCCCGGCCCGAAGGCGCCGCCTTCGCTGCCGGTGGAGGACGTGTGGGTGGACGGTCCGGGCGGCCGGGTGCACGCCCTGGTGCAGCGCCCGGCGGAGGGCGAGGGGCCGTTCCCGACGATCTTCGAGGTGCACGGCGGCCCGACCTGGCACGACAGCGACGCCTTCGCCTCCGGCCCGGCGGCCTGGCTCGACCACGGCTACGCGGTGGTGCGGGTCAACTACCGCGGCTCGACCGGCTACGGCCGGGAGTGGACGGACGCGCTGAAGCACCGGGTCGGTCTGATCGAGCTGGAGGACATCGCCGCGGTCCGCGAGTGGGCGGTGGCCAGCGGCCTCGCCGACCCGGCGAAGCTGATCCTGGCCGGCGGCTCCTGGGGCGGCTACCTCACCCTGCTCGGCCTCGGCACCCAGCCGGACGCCTGGGCGCTGGGTCTGGCCGCGGTGCCCGTCGCGGACTACGTGACGGCGTACGAGGACGAGATGGAGGCCCTCAAGGCGCTCGACCGCACGCTGCTCGGCGGCTCGCCCGAGGAGGTCCCGGAGCGGTTCGCGGCCTCGTCGCCGCTGACGTACGTGGACGCGGTCAGGGCCCCGGTGCACATCACGGCCGGCGTCAACGACCCGCGCTGCCCGATCCGCCAGATCGACAACTACGTGGACCGGCTCGCCGCCCGGGGCGCGGTGCACGAGGTGTACCGGTACGACGCGGGGCACGGCTCGCTGGTCGTGGACGAGCGGATCAAGCAGGTGGCGCTCGATCTCGCCTTCGCGGCCCGGCACCTGGGGACGCCCGGGCCTTCCGGACCCCGGAAGGAGGTGGGCTGAGCCGCCCCCCGTACCGTGGGGGTGTGTACCGGTTCCTGAGAACGCCCCGCTGGTGGGGGATCAACGTCTTCGTCCTCCTCGCCATCCCGTTCTGCGTGTTCATGGGGACCTGGCAGCTGGGCAGGTTCGAGGACCGTGTCGCCTCCCATGAGGAGGCCGAGCGGCGCCCCGACCCGGCGACGCAGAAGGCCGAGGCGCTGGACGCGCTGCTGCCCGTGGACAAGGAGACCTCGGGTCGCATCGCGCGGGCCGACGGGCGGTACGGGGAGCAGTTCCTGGTCCCGGACCGGGAGCTGGACGGCCGCACCGGCTCGTACGTCCTCACGCTCCTGAAGACGGACGACGGCAAGGCGCTGCCGGTGGTCCGCGGCTGGCTGCCCGCGGGCGCCGCGGCGCCGGCCCCGCCGGCCGGCCCGGTCACCGTCACCGGCGCCCTCCAGGCCTCGGAGGGCACGGGCACCAAGGGCGTCCGCACGACGGGCGGGCTGCCCGCCGGGCAGCTCGGCCTGATCAGCGCCGCGTCGCTGGTGAACGTGGTGCCGGACGACGTCTACGACGCCTGGATCACGCTCACCGACTCCCCCGCCGGGCTCAAGCCCGTGCCGGCGGCCGCGGCCGCGGGCACGAGCCTGGACATGAAGGCGTTCCAGAACCTCGGCTACACGGCCGAGTGGTTCGTCTTCGCGGGCTTCGTGGCCTTCATGTGGTTCCGCCTCGTCCGCCGCGAGGTCGAGACCCAGCGGGACGCGGCCCTCGGGCTCTGAACCGGCACCGCCGGTCCTGGACGCCTCAGGAGGCGTCCAGGACCCCGGTCCGGTAGATCGTGCCCGCACAGGCGTTGGGGATGGTCGTCTCGGCCACCGGGCCGCCCGGGTCCGCCGTGTGCGTCACGGCGATGCTGCCGTCGGCCGTGGCGCCGTCCGTCGTCTGGGTGTCGGGCGTGTTGGCCGAGGGTTCGGTGCCGGAACCGCCGGTGGTGGTGCCCCCGGTGGTCGAGCCGCCGCTCGTCGCATCGGTCGGGGTCGGCGTCGGGGTGGTGCCGGTGGTCGGGCAGGTCTCGCTGGGCACCCAGGCGAACTTCACCTCGTACGCGTTGTTCGGGGTGAGCAGCAGCCGCGGGGACTCCTGTGCGGGGTCGGGCAGGCCGCCGGCCGCGTCGCCCGCGGTGTGTTCCACCACCGCGATCTTCGTCCGGTCGGCCGCGCCGTGCGCCTCGAAGGTGATCTTCCCGGGGCCGCCGACCAGGCAGTCGCGCGGCGAGACGTTGGCGATCCGGAAGGTGCCGTAGACCTTCCCGGACTCGTCCGGGACGCCGGCCTGGGCAGAGACGACGCCGAGCTGGCCGGCCAGACAGGACGGCGGGGCGTCCGGGGCGACGGACGGCGTGGGCTTGCCGCCGCTGCCGACGCCCGTGCCGGGCGCCGTGGCGGCGGGCGGCCTGCCCGTGATGCCCTCGGCACCGCCCTGACCGGTCGCGGTCGCCCCGGGGGACGGGGCCGTGGTCTTCTGCCCGCCCTCGATGCCGGTCTCGGTGCCGGTGCCGCCCTGGGCCTGCTCGCCGTGCCCGGCGTTGACGGCCTTGTCGGTGCTGATCCCGTCCGACGAGGCGACGTGCACGAGCGCCGGCACGGCCGTGCCGACGAGAACGATCGCCGCGGCCATGCCGACCACGGCCTGCCGCTTGCGGGCCCGGCGTGCGGGCACGGCCCGGCGCAGGTGGTCGAGCGCGTCCGTGGACGGCTCGATCCCGGACACCGCCCCCTGGAGCAGCCGCCGCAACGCGAGCTCGTCGAGGGAACCGCCACCGCCGCCGACCTCGGGCGCGTGGCCGTCAGCCGCGTGCGCGTCAGCCGCATGGCCTTCCGCCGCTCGGCCGTGGGCCGCTCGGCCCCCGGCCCCCAAGCGTTCCGCCGCCCGGCCTTCCGGCGCCCGGTCCTCCGGCGCGTCGCCGTCAGCCGCTCGCCCTTCCAGCGCCCGGCCCTCCACCGTGTCGCCGTCAGCCGCCCGCCCTTCCAGCGCCCGGCCCTCCAGCGCCTGGCCCTCCGGCGCCCGGCCTTCCGGCGCCCGGCCCTCCGACGCCCGGCCCTCCGGCGCCCGGCCTTCCGGCGCCCGGCCTTCCGGCGCTTCGTTCACCAAACCGAATCCACTCAGGTCGTCCCGGTCACCGTCGCGCCCATCATGCCGCCAGCCGCTCATGACGTGGCCTCCATGGCGACGCGCAGGGCCGCGATGCCGCGGGAGCCGTACGCCTTCACCGAGCCGAGCGATATGCCGAGGGTCTCGGCGACCTGGGCCTCCGTCATGTCCGCGAAGTAGCGCAGCACCAGGACCTCGCGCTGGCGTCGCTGGAGCCCGCGCATGGCCTTGATCAGCGCGTCGCGCTCCAGCTGGTCGTACGCGCCCTCCTCCGCGCTCGCCATGTCCGGCATGGGCTTCGAGAGCAGCTTGAGGCCGAGGATGCGGCGGCGCAGCGCGGAGCGGGAGAGGTTGACGACGGTCTGGCGCAGGTAGGCCAGGGTCTTCTCGGGGTCGCGGACCCGGTTGCGGGCCGAGTGGACCCGGATGAACGCCTCCTGCACGACGTCCTCGCAGGAGGCGGTGTCGTCGAGGAGCAGCGCGGCGAGACCGAGCAGCGACCGGTAGTGGGCGCGGTAGGTCTCGGTGAGGTGGTCGACGGTGGTGCCGGCAGCCATCGCGTCGTCAGCGCCCCCGCGGGGCGCCGGAATACCGCTCACGGTCGGCGGCGGGGTGCTCTGACCAGCGGTCTGACCGGTGCTCTGGTCCGGGGTCTGACCGCCGGGACGGGTGGGCCGCAGGGAGCGGGGTTTGAGGGGCATGGGCGCGATCACCGGCATGCCGCCGACCGGGCGCGGCCGCCTGAGCGGTCGCACCCCGGTGCCGTGCAGCGGGATGACCGCCGCGATGTCGAGTACCTCTGCCACGCCTGTTGGACACGCTTCCCCCCGTCAGGGTTGTACGCGTACGCCACCGTTTTTGACGGTGCGTCGTTTGCCCTCATGCGTACCCGTTCTCCCCCGATGCCCCGCTCTCGGCGTGCTTCACGTCACCTGGTCCTGGGTGCACGCGAAGACGCTCCCGCCCGACCGCTGGTTGCAGCGGGGAGGGAACAGCATCGTCGTCCAGGACATCTGACCTGATCAAGAGCCTGCCGACGCCGAATTGCTCACAAGGCGTTCACAGATCCTACAAAGTTGAGGCCGTCCCCACGATCGACTCCGCGATCTGGACGGCGTTGAGCGCCGCGCCCTTGCGCAGGTTGTCGGCGCACACGAAGAGATCCAGGGCCCGGGTGTCGTCCGGCGAGCGCCGCACCCGGCCGACCCAGCTGGGGTCGGTGCCCACGACGTCGGCGGGCGTCGGGAAGTCTCCGGCGCCGGGATCGTCGTACAGCACCACACCGGGAGAGGTGGCGAGGATCTCGTGCGCGCGGGCGACGGTGACGGGCTTCTCGAAGCGGGCGTGCACGGAGACGGAGTGCCCGGCCACCACCGGGACCCGGACGCAGGTCGCGGCGACCCGCAGCCCGGGCAGTTCGAGGACCTTGCGGGCCTCCTCGCGGACGGCCAGCTCCTCGGTGGACCAGCCGTCGGCGGCGAGCTCGCCCGACCAGGGCAGCACGTTGAGGGCGAGCGGCCCGGAGAAGGGGCCGGTGGCGTCGCCGACCGCCCGGCGCACGTCGCCCGGGTGCATGCCCAGCTCGCTGCCGGTGACGACGGCCAGCTGGTGGCGCAGCGCGGCGGTGCCCGCCCGGCCGGCGCCGCTCGCGGCCTGCTGCACGGTGACGACGAGCTCGGTGAGCCCGTACTCGGCGTGCAGGGCGCCCACGGCGACGATCAGCGCCAGGGTGGAGCAGCCGGGGCTCGCGACGATGCCGCGCGGCCGCATCCGTACGGCGTGCGCGTTGATCTCGGGGACCACGAGCGGCACGTCGGGGTCGGCCCGGAACGCCGCGGAGGTGTCCACGACCACCGTGCCCTTGGCGGCGGCGATCGGCGCCCAGCGCGCCGCGACGGCGTCGGGCACGAGGAAGAGGGCGACGTCGACGCCCTCCAGGTTCTCCTCGCTCAGCGCGAGGACCTCGCTCTCCTCCTCCCGCACGGCCAGCCTGCGGCCGGCCGAACGGGCGGAGGCGAGGAGTCGGATCTCGCCCCAGACGTCCGCGTGGTGCGTGAGCATCCGGAGCAGCACGGCGCCGACGGCCCCGGTCGCTCCCACGACCGCGAGCGTCGGCTTGCCGCTCATCGGAGGAACCGTGCCGTGATCAGCGGCCGGTGCCGCCGTAGACCACGGCCTCGTCGGAGTCGCTGTCCAGACCGAAGGCGGTGTGGACGGCGCGGACGGCCTCGTTGACGTCGTCGGCGCGGGTGACGACCGAGATGCGGATCTCGGAGGTGGAGATCAGCTCGATGTTGACGCCCGCGTCCGACAGCGCCTTGAAGAAGTCCGCGGTGACGCCCGGGTTCGTCTTCATGCCGGCGCCGACCAGGGAGATCTTGCCGATCTGGTCGTCGTAGCGGAGCGAGTCGAAGCCGATCGTGGCCTTCGTCTTCTCCAGGGCGTCGATGGCCTTGCGGCCCTCGGACTTGGGGAGGGTGAAGGAGATGTCCGTGAGCCCGGTGGAGGCGGCGGACACGTTCTGCACGATCATGTCGATGTTGATCTCGGCGTCCGCGACGGCACGGAAGATGGCCGCGGCCTCGCCCGGCTTGTCCGGCACGCCGACGACCGTGATCTTGGCCTCGGAGGTGTCGTGCGCGACACCGGAGATGATGGCCTGCTCCACCTTCAGATCCCCTGTCGGTTCGTTGCTGACCCACGTGCCCTGCAGCCCCGAGAAGGAGGAGCGGACGTGGATCGGGATGTTGTAGCGGCGTGCGTACTCGACGCACCGGTGCAGCAGCACCTTGGAGCCGGAGGCGGCGAGCTCCAGCATGTCCTCGAAGGAGATCCAGTCGATCTTCTTCGCCTTCTTCACCACGCGCGGGTCGGCGGTGAAGACACCGTCGACGTCCGTGTAGATCTCGCAGACCTCGGCGTCGAGCGCGGCGGCCAGGGCGACGGCGGTCGTGTCGGAGCCGCCGCGGCCCAGCGTGGTGATGTCCTTCTTGTCCGCGGACACGCCCTGGAAACCGGCGACGATGGCGATGTTGCCCTCGTCGAGCGCGGTGCGGATGCGGCCCGGCGTGACATCGATGATGCGCGCTTTGTTGTGGACCGAGTCGGTGATGACACCCGCCTGGCTGCCGGTGAACGACTGGGCCTCGTGGCCCAGGTTTTTGATCGCCATGGCCAGCAGGGCCATGGAGATCCGCTCTCCGGCGGTCAGCAGCATGTCGAACTCACGGCCGGCCGGCATCGGGGATACCTGCTCGGCGAGATCGATCAGCTCGTCCGTCGTGTCGCCCATCGCGGAGACCACGACGACCACCTGGTGGCCGTTCTTCTTGGCTTCCACGATTCGCTTGGCGACGCGCTTGATGCCTTCGGCATCGGCAACGGAGGAGCCTCCGTACTTCTGCACGACAAGGCCCACGTGCGCTCCTCGCTCAGTCGTTGCCGCAGCTTCTCACTGCGGTCGGCTCAGTCTAACGAGCAGCGGAAAAACGCCACGGTGATATCGAATGATGAGATTCGCTGCTCGCGGAGTGATCACTGGTGATCACTCGGGGCCTCCGAACCCTCTCGTGGGGTCGCCGCCGAGATGCCGCCGAGATGCCACAGAGGGGCCACAGAGGGGGCACAGAGGGGCCGCGGGAAGAGCCGCAGGGAAGCCGCAGAGGAGCTGCGGGGACGGCTCAGAGAAGCCGCGGGGGCGCCGCAATACAGCCGTCACAAACGTTTCGGCATACGAGACCACACGCGCGTGACCTGGACAGATGCCCGGACGCCTGCCACTCTCCCGCCATGCGCCCACGTCACACCGCCACGCTCGCCACGGCCTCCGTCCTCGTCGCCCTCGCCGCGTCCGCGTGCGCGCCCCAGCCCGAGGCCCCCCAGGATCAGGCGGCCGGCGGCAAGCCCGCCAAGAGCGGCGCGCCCGCGTCCTGCGCGAAGGACGCGCTCGCCACGAAGGCGAAGGGCAAGCTGACGGTCGGCACCGACACGCCCGCCTACGCGCCCTGGTTCCAGGACGACGACCCGGCCAACGGCAAGGGTTACGAGTCCGCCGTCGCGTACGCGGTCGGGCAGAAGCTCGGCTTCGCGAAGGGTGACGTGGTCTGGCAGAAGGTCGCGTTCAACAACGCCTTCGCGCCCGGCGAGAAGAGCTTCGACTTCGACGTCAACCAGGTGTCGATCAACGAGGACCGCCGCAAGGCCGTGGACCTGTCCTCCGGCTACTACGACGTCCGCCAGGCCGTCATCGCGCTCAAGAGCTCCAAGGCCGCGAAGGCGACCACCCTCGCCGACCTCAAGGGCGCCAAGCTCGGCGCACAGGTCGGCACCACCAGCCTCGACGTGATCAACCAGCAGATCAAGCCGGAGCAGCAGCCCGCCGTCTTCCAGAAGAACGACCTCGCCAAGGCCGCGCTCAAGAACGGCCAGGTCGACGCGATCGTCGTGGACCTGCCGACCGCGTTCTACATCACCGGCGCCGAGGTCCCCGAGGCGAAGGTCGTCGGCCAGTTCGAGACCACCGGCGGCGCCAAGGAGCAGTTCGGCCTGGTCCTCGACAAGGGCTCCGCGCTGACCTCCTGCGTCTCCCAGGCCGTGGACGCGCTGCGCAAGGACGGCACGCTCGCCGCGATCGAGAAGCAGTGGCTGTCCGAGGCGGCCGGCGCGCCGGTGCTGAAGTGACCGTCACGAAGGAGGACTCGCCCCAGGAGGACACCCCGGGCGAGATGTACAGGCCGTCGCAGCGCCGGATCGAGCGCGAGCGCTACAAGCGCTCCCGCACCCGCCGCGCGACGGCCGTCGCCGCCCTGAGCACCGCCGTCACCCTGGCGGTGCTCTATTTCGGCATCACCGGTTCTCCCGGCTGGCCGCGCGTGAAGGAGACCTTCTTCAGCGCGGAGTACGCCCGCCAGGCCCTCCCCCAGGTCATCGACGGTCTCTGGCTCAACCTCGGCCTGCTCGCCGTCTGCGGGCCCGCCGCCCTCGTCCTCGGCCTGCTGATCGCCCTCGCCCGCACCGTCCGCGGCCCGGCGTTCTTCCCGCTCCGCGCCCTGGCCACCGCGTACGTGGACTTCTTCCGCGGCCTGCCGCTGGTCATCTGCCTGCTGGCCATCATCTTCGGCGTGCCCGCGCTGCGCCTCCAGGGCGTGCCGGCCGACCCGGTCGTCCTCGGCGGTGCGGCGATCGTCCTCACGTACTCGGCGTACACGGCCGAGGTCTTCCGGGCGGGCATCGAGAGCGTCCATCCCAGCCAGCGCGCCGCCGCCCGCTCGCTCGGTCTGTCGAGCGCGCAGACCGTGCGGTACGTGGTGCTGCCGCAGGCCGTACGCCGGGTCGTGCCGCCGCTGCTCAACGACCTGGTCTCGCTCCAGAAGGACACCGGCCTGGTCTCCATCGGCGGTGCGGTCGACGCCGTGTACGCGGCGCAGATCCTGGCGGGCAAGACCTTCAACTTCACGCCGTACACCGTCGCCGCCCTGGTCTTCGTCACGCTCACGATCCCGATGACCCGGTTCACGGACTGGGTCACGGCACGGATGAACCGCCGCCAGTCGCAGGGAGGCACGGTATGACGATGACGCCCGTCCTCCGCCTGGAGTCGGTCCGCAAGACGTACGGCCACGGCGCCGCCCAGACCGTCGTCCTGCGCGATGTCGACCTCGCCGTCCCGCAGCACTCGGTCACCGTCCTCATCGGCGCCTCCGGCTCCGGGAAGTCGACCCTCCTCAAGTGCGCCAACCTCCTGGAGGAGATCGACGACGGCGCGATCTTCCTGGACGGCGACGACATCACCGACCCGCGCGCCGACGCCGATGCCGTACGGCGCCGGATCGGCGTGGTCTTCCAGGCGTACAACCTCTTCCCGCACATGAGCGTGCTCGACAACATCACGCTCGCCCCGCGCCGCGTCCACAAGGCCGAGCGCCGGGCCGCCGAGGAGCGGGCGCGCGAGCTGCTCGACCGGCTCGGGCTCGCCGCCAAGGCGGGCGAGTACCCGGACCGGCTCAGCGGAGGTCAGCAGCAGCGCGTGGCGATCGCCCGCGCGCTCGCGAACCGGCCGCGCCTGCTGCTGCTGGACGAGGTGACGGCGGCGCTCGACCCGGAGCTGGTCGGCGAGGTCCTGAACGTCGTGCGGGACCTCAAGGAGGAGGGCATGACGATGGTCATCGCCACCCACGAGATGGGCTTCGCCCGCGAGGTCGCCGACCAGGTGTGCTTCCTGGAGAACGGGGTCGTCCTGGAGCGCGGCACGTCGGCCGAGGTCTTCGGCGCGCCGACGCACGACCGCACGCGCCGGTTCCTGAGCCGGATCGTGGAGGCGGGCCGGCTGTAGGGCGTACGCCGGCTCGTACGCGCGGGCCCCCGCGCGTGCCGCCGGCCCGTATGCCGCGCGCCAGCCCGTACGCCGGGCGCCGGACCGTACGCCGGGCGCCGGACCGTACAGCTGCGTCAGCCCGTAGGTACGCCGCTGCCGACACGTGAGCCGGGCCCAGGCTCCGTACGCCGCGCATCGGACCGTACGACCGCGTCAGCCCGCCCGTATGCCGCGCATCGGACCGTACGACCGCGTCAGCCCGCCCGTACGCCGCGCATCGGCCCCGTGCGCCGGGGCCGGCCCGTAAGCCCTGCCCTGAAGCCCGTACGCGTATCCCGTACGTCCGTCAGCCCGCGTGGCGGCCGAAGCCGCCCAGCTCCTGCGCCATCACGCGGCCCGCCTCCTCCGCGAGGGCGTCCTCCGTCAGGTCCTCGTCCGTGTCGAGGCCCGCCAGGTCGGCGAGGGGCTGGTCGAGCCGGACGTGCGCCACCAGGGACTGGAGGGCGCGCAGGGTGGCGGAGGCGGTGGGGCCCCAGTTCGAGAAGTACGAGAACTGCCACCACCACAGCGCCTCGCTGGTCCGGCCCGCGCGGTAGTGGGCGAGGCCGTGCCGCAGGTCGGTGACGATGTCGGCGAGGTTGTCGGAGATCCGGGCCGGTACGGGCGCCTTGCGCGGCTCGTACGGGTCGAAGACCTCGGAGAACACGTCCACCGGCTCCAGCATGACCGCGAACCGCTCGCGCAGGTCGTCCACGTCCACGTCGGGACCCGCGTCCGGCTCGTACTGCTCGTCCGGGACGATGTCCGCGTGCGCGCCGAGCCGCCCGCCGGCGAGCAGCAGCTGCGAGACCTCCAGGAGCAGGAAGGGCACCGCGCTGTCCGGCTCGTCGCCCTTGGCGACCTCCGTCGTGGCGACGATGAAGCTCTCGATCGAGTCCGCGACCTGCACCGCGAAGTCGTCCGGGTCCTGGGTGATGGAGTGCAGCGTGGCGTCAGACATCGAGGAGCCTCTCTGAGAGTGCGGCGTCGTGCGCACGGACTCGGTCGTCGTCATACATCTAGCAGTCGCCGCCCCTCGAAGGCACGCCCCAGGGTGACCTCGTCGGCGTACTCCAGGTCACCGCCGACCGGCAGACCGCTCGCGAGCCGCGTCACCTTCAGGCCCATGGGCTTGATCATCCGCGCCAGGTACGTCGCGGTGGCCTCGCCCTCCAGGTTCGGGTCGGTGGCCAGGATCAGCTCGGTGACCGTGCCGTCCGCGAGCCGCGCCAGCAGCTCGCGGATCCGCAGGTCGTCCGGGCCGACGCCCTCGATCGGACTGATCGCGCCGCCGAGCACGTGGTAGCGGCCGCGGAACTCGCGGGTCCGCTCGATCGCCACGACGTCCTTCGGCTCCTCGACCACGCAGATGACGGTCAGGTCGCGGCGCGGGTCACGGCAGATGTTGCACTGCTCCTGCTGCGCGACGTTTCCGCAGACCGCACAGAACCGGACCTTCTCCTTCACTTCCAGGAGCGCCCGGGCGAGCCGCCGCACATCGGTCGGCTCGGCCTGGAGGATGTGGAAGGCGATCCGCTGGGCGCTCTTGGGACCGACGCCGGGCAGCCTGCCCAGTTCGTCGATGAGGTCCTGAACCACGCCTTCGTACAATGCCGGCGCCCTTCTCGGAAGTGCTTGATTCTTACGGTAGTGGCTGGAATCGAGCCACAGAAGATGTACGGGTCGAAGACCCGGAGGGATGGCGGGGCCGGGGCTCGGAAACCAGGCCGGGGCCGGGTCTCGGAAACCAGGCCGGGGCCGGGTCTCGGACCGGCCCGGGCCGGGTGATCGGACCGGACCAGCCGGGGCCGGGTCTCGGACCAGCCGGGCCGGGTCTCGGACCGGCCGGGGGCCGAGGGCTCAGCAGCCCGGGCCGAGGACCGGTCTCAGAAGCCCAGGCCCGGCAGGCCGCCGCCGCCCAGGCCCTGCGCCAGCGGGCCCAGCTTCTGCTGCTGGAGCTGCTGCGCGTTGTCGTTGGCGGCCTTGACGGCGGCCACGATCAGGTCGGCCAGGGTCTCGGTGTCCTCCGGGTCGACCGCCTTCGGGTCGATCACCAGGCCGCGCAGCTCGCCCGAGCCGGTCACGGTGGCCTTGACCAGGCCGCCGCCCGCCTGCCCGTCGACCTCGGTCGCCGCGAGCTCCGCCTGGGCGCGGGCGAGGTCCTGCTGCATCTTCTGGGCCTGCTGGAGGAGCTGCTGCATGTTGGGCTGGCCACCACCGGGGATCACGGTCACTCCTCAGGTTTCGGAACTTGGTGAAAACGAGCCTACGTGGTCGTCGACCCCCACGCCGACGCAACTCTTTCGAGTGAGAAACTGCGGGCTCCTCTACCTGATCAACACCCTCTTGCGGGCGGAAATCCCGGGATTCCGGGCCCACAGCCCACCATTCGGCGGTAGGAAGGGCAGGCACCACGTGCACCGCACGTCACAGAAGGACACGAGCGCTGAGCTGAACAGAGGAGTCCCCCGGTGAGCCAGCAGCCGGACATGCAGCCGCAGCCGGGGAACCCCGAAGGCCCGGGCAACTCCGGCGAGCCCGCAGGCCCGGCCGCGCACCGCGACCGGGCCGGAGACCGGGCCGGAGACCGGAGCGGAGCCGGGCGCAGAGGCCGGAACGGCGACCGGAACGGCGACCGGGCCCCGGACCTGACCGGGGCGCCCTTCCCGCTGGGCGACTGGGGCGAGCCCGCCGAGCGCCTCGACGAGCTCTACCGCTGGGTGGAGTCGAACGCGCTGCGCACCGCCGAGTGGTACCTCTCCGACCGCGTCTGGAAGCGGCGCTGCGCCCGCCTGCTGCGCGTCGGCACGGCCCTCGGCGCGATCGCGGGCGCCGCGCTGCCGCTGCTCGACCTGGCCCGGGTCGCCGACGGCCTGGCCGGCTGGGGCTATCTCTCGCTGCTCCTCGGCGCCGCCTGCCTCGCCTGCGACCGGTACTTCGGCATCACCTCGGGCTGGATAAGGAACGTGGCCACCGCGCAGGCCGTGCAGCGCCGGCTCCAGGCGCTCCAGTTCGACTGGGCCTCGGAGAGCGTGCGCGAGGTGCTCGGCCCGACGGAGGGCACGGCCAGCGAGGCCGCCGAGCGCTGTCTGGGCATCCTGCGCCGCTTCTCGGAGGACGTGACGGAGCTGGTACGGGCGGAGACCACGGACTGGATGGTCGAGTTCCGCTCCGGCCCGGCGCCGCTGGCCCTCCAGGCCGTCGGCACGGCCCCGGGCGCCCGCCCCGAGGCCGGCCACCCCTCGGGCCGCTTCCCGCTGCCGCCGGGCACCCGGCCCAACATGCCGCGCCAGCGCCCGCCGGAGCCGCGCTGAGCGCCGTACGAGGGCGCCTCGGAGGGCGGTGGGTACTAGCTGAGGATGATCATCGAGCCCTGTGCCAGGCTGCGGGTCGCCGCCGCGTGCAGCCCCAGCCAGACGTGCCGCTCCCGGGCGAAGGGGCTGTCGTCCTGGTACGGGGCCGGGGCGGCGGGCTCCTCCAGGCTGGTGGGCCGGTCCGGGGGCGCGGGCGCGGCCGGCGGGTTCGCCGGGTCGATGCCGATCGCGGGCGCGACGAACTCCAGCTCGCGCAGGAGCCCGTGCGAGGAGCCCAGCGGACCGCCGCCCTCCAGGAGCTCGTCGTTGGAGAGCGGTACGGGGAAGTCGACCGGCACGTACGCGCCGGCGTGGTCGTAGTGCCACACCAGGTGCGACTGCTGGGCGGTGGCCTCGAACATCTCCAGGAGCTGCTCGTAGTCCCCGCCGAGCTCGCCGACCGGTTCGACGGGCAGCCCGCACATCTGCAGCAGATAGGCACGGCGCAGGAAGTGCAGGGCCTCGTAGTCGAAGCCCGCGACCGGGGCGACGTCGCCGGTCAGCCCCGGCATGTAGGCGTAGACGGGCACGGTGGGCAGGCCGGCCTCGGTCAGGGCCTGGTCGAAGGTGGCTATCTCTTCGGCGAAGGGGTTGTCGGCGCTGTGGCACAGCACGTCGACGAGGGGGACCAGCCACAGGTCACAGGCCAAGGGAGGCTCGCTCTCCGTCAGTTGCAGGGGTGGCCAGGTTAGTGGGGCCACGCTGCCCCGCCTACCCGCTGGGTGCCTGCCCGCGCGGGCCGCCCGTCAACCCGTACGTCTCAGCCCACACCATCTCAGCCCGCGCCGACTCAGCCCGTACCTCTCAGCCCGCGCCGACTCAGCCCGTGCCGTCTCAGCCCGCGCCGACTCAGCCCGCACGTCCCAGACCGTACAACCGAACCAGTACGTCTCAGCCCGTACGCCGGGAGCGCGCTTCCAGCCGGTCCGCCCACTCCAGCGACCGCGCGTTGTAGTCCCGTACGACCGCCACCGCGCCGTCCGCGTCGCCGCGCGTGATCGCGTCGACCAGCTCGACGTGGCCGCTCCACAGCCAGCCGACCAGATCGCGGTCGGACCGCAGGTACGGGACCGAGAAGACCCACGCCTGGACGCGCAGCCGGTGCAGGAAGTCGGCGATGTAGTCGTTGGCGGCGACGAGCCGGCCCAGCTCGCGCCAGTACCGGATGTCGTATCCGATGAGGACGTCCAGGTCCCCGGCCCGGGCGGCGCGGGCGGCGGCCTCGCCCCGGCGGCGTATGGAGACGAGGGTGACGCCGTGCGTGACGTCGGGCTCGGCACCAACGACGGCGGGCGGCTCCGCACCGGCGACGGCGGGCGGCTCGGCCCCGGCGACGGCGGGCGGCTCGGGGGAGGCGACGGCGGGCGGCTCGGGGGAGGCCGCGTTCCGGCGGAAGATGCCGTCCACGACGAGCATGCGGGCCTCGACCATGCCCCGGTAGTCGTCGACCGAGAACTCGTGCACCCGGAAGCCGCGGTGCTGGTCGGAGTCGAGCAGCCCCTGCGCGCAGAGGTCGACGAGGGCCTCGCGCACGGGCGTCGCGGAGACGCCGTACTGCTCGGCGATCTGCTTGACCGTGAACTCCTCGCCCGGCTGGAGACGCCCAGCGAGGACTTCGTCACGCAGCGCGTCCGCGATCTGCTGCCGCAAGGTATTGCGGGTGACAGCTCCGCTCGCGGGCATGTGGTCGGCCCCCTCCGTCCGGTCCGTCCGGTTCCGGGACACCCTAGTCCAGGGCGGGGAGGGGGCCGATCACGGTGTTGTCACTCCCTTGAGGTCACACCTTTGAGGTCACACCTGAGGTCAGACCTTTGAGGTCACACCGTGTGCTCGTCGGCGACGCTCAGCGCCGCGTCGAGGGCGGCCAGACCCTCCTTGACCTCGGCCTCGCTGACGTTGCAGGCGGGGACGGCGTGGGTGCGGTTCATGTTGATGAACGGCCACAGGCCGTTCATCTTCGCCGCAGCGCCGAAGGCGGCCATCGGCGCGTTCGCCTCGCCGGCCGCGTTGTACGGGACGAGCGGCTCGCGCGTCTCCTTGTTCTTGACCAGGTCGAGCGCCCAGAAGACGCCCATGCCGCGGACCTCGCCGACCGACGGGTGGCGCTCGGCCAGCTCGCGCAGACCGGGGCCGAGGACGGTCTCGCCGATGTGGGCGGCGTGCTCGACGACCTTCTCCTCCTCCATCACGTTGATGGTGGCGACGGCGGCGGCGCAGGCCAGCGGGTGCCCGGAGTAGGTCAGACCGCCGGGGTACGGGCGGGTGTCGAAGGTCGCGGCGATCTTCGCGCTGATGGCGACGCCGCCCAGCGGCACGTACCCGGAGTTCACGCCCTTGGCGAAGGTCATCAGGTCGGGCACGACGTCGAAGTGCTCGGAGGCGAACCACTTGCCGGTGCGGCCGAAGCCCGCCATCACCTCGTCGAGGATGAAGACGATCCCGTACTTGTCGCAGATCTCGCGCACGCCGTTCAGGTAGCCGGGCGGCGGGGTCATGATGCCGGCCGTGCCCGGCACGGTCTCCAGGATGATCGCGGCGACGGTCGCCGGGCCCTCGAAGGCGATGGTGTCCTCGAGGTGCTGGAGCGCGCGCTGGCACTCCTCCGCCTCGGTGGTGGCGTAGAACGGCGAGCGGTAGAGGAACGGCGCCCAGAAGTGGACCACGCCGGCCGAGGCCGTGTCGGAGGCCCAGCGGCGCGGGTCACCGGTCAGGTTGATCGCGGTGGAGGTGGCGCCGTGGTACGAGCGGTAGGCCGAGAGCACCTTCGTACGACCGGTGTGCAGCCGGGCCATGCGGACGGCGTTCTCGACGGCCTCGGCGCCGCCGTTGGTGAAGAAGATCTTGTCCAGGTCGCCCGGCGTGCGCTCGGCGATGAGGCGTGCGGCCTCCGAGCGCACGTCCACGGCGAAGGCGGGAGCGAAGGTCGCGAGCTTCCCGGCCTGCTCCTGGATCGCGGCGACGACCTTGGGGTGCTGGTAGCCGATGTTGGTGTAGACGAGGCCGCTGGTGAAGTCGAGGTAGCGGTTGCCGTCATAGTCCCAGAAGTACGAACCCTCGGCGCCGGCGACGGCGAGCGGGTCGATCAGGCCCTGGGCGGACCAGGAGTGGAACACGTGCGCGCGGTCGGCGGCCTTGACGGCCGCACCGGCCTGGGGGTCGGGTTCGACATGAGGGGTCATGGGTCGAGGGTAGGTAACCGCAGGTGGGGCGGGCCATGACCATCTTGTCCACCGAGACCGGGGCGGACGAGACAGGTTGCTGGGAGTGGTTCTCCGACAGACGTTTCGGAGGCCGGGGTGCTGAAGCTCTGCGCGGCCTTCGGGATCCCGGTCGCCGTGCTGGGAGGCCTTCTGATCACGCTGTTCGACGGCGGAAGCTGAGGCTCAGCGCGCGAGCATCCGCTCCAACAGGCTGACGAGCAAGGACCGTTCCGCGACCGACAGCGGGGCCATCAGCTCGTCCTGCGCGTCGGCGAGGATCTTGTCGAGGCGCCGGAGGTGCTGGCGACCCTGCGAGGTGATCGTCACGACGTTGCGGCGGCGGTCGGCCGGGTCGGGGGTGCGGGCGACGTGACCCTGTGCCTCCAGCTCGTTCATGACGGCGACGAGGTCGCTGCGGTAGATGCCGGTGCGACGGCTGAGGCCGGCCTGGCTGGTGGGGCCGTACTCGGCGAGTGAGGCGAGCGCCGCGTAGTGCCATTTGCGGGCGTCCTCGGCGGCGAGACGCTCGCTCACCACCCGGTCGGCGCGGGCCGAGGTGAGCGCGAGCAGGCGGCTGGGCAGGCCGCGCAGGCGGTCGGGGAGGTCGGCGACCTCGGGCATCTCGGGGGTCTCGGGGACCTCGGGAGTCTCGCTCATGCGGTGCAGATTACCCCTTGCGTTAGTGGCACGAACGATCTACTGTCGTTAGTGCCACAAACGTTAGTCGCTTGAACGTTAGAGGAGTGAACGAGCATGTCCGTGAACACCGATGCCGTCAACGCCACCAGCGCCCCGACCGCCGCTCCGCTCGCCGACGCCCGCGCGCTCGGCCTCGCCCACTACGCCGCCCGTGGCGTCCTGGAGCACGTCCTGGCCCGGCACGGCGCCACGTTCCAGCAGCAGATCGCCCTGCGCGCCGCCGTCACGGCCGAGGCCCCGCAGACGGCGGACGAGCTCATCGCCCAGGTCCGGGGCTCCCTCAAGGCCGACCCAGCGGACATCCGCACCACGCTCGACGAGCTGGAGGCCCAGAAGCTGCTCGTCACCGACGGCGCCCACCTCCTCCCGACGGACGCCGGTCGCGAGGTGCTCGCCACCCTCGCCGCGGAGACCGCCCCCATCTCGGCCCGCGTCTGGGGCGGCATACCCACCGAGGACCTCACCGCCGCCGGCCGCGTGCTCGCGCTGGTGACCGAGCGGGCCGACGCGGAGCTCGCAGCGCTGACGGCCTGACGACCGGCCGGTCAGCCGGTCCGTCTGCCGGCGTGTCTGGGCGAGCCGACCGGGGAGACGGGGGCTCAGATCATCAGGACGATCCGCCCGGGGCGGCGGCCCGCCTCCGCGCGGCGGTGGGCCTCGGCGACCTCTTCGAGGGGCATGACGTCGGCCACGCGGGTGATGAGCCGCCGGTCGGCGACCATCTGGAAGATGGCGGCCAGCTCGGCGGGGTCGGGACGGCCGAAGACGGTCTCGACGCGGATGCCGCGTTCGGAGGCGGGGGTGCGGTCCTTCGCGAGGGCGACGAAGACGCCGCCGTCCTTGACTGCGGGGAGGACCGGGCTGCCGACGAGGGCGCCGTCGAAGACGCCGTCGACGCGGTCGGGGACGGTCGCCAGGAGCTGGTTGAGGACGTCGACGGGTTCGCCGCGGGTGACGCAGTGCTTGGCGCCGAGGACCTTGAGTTCGCTCTCGTCGCCCTCGTGGGCGACGGCGACGACCTCCAGGCCGGCCGCCGAGGCGAACTGGACGGCGAAGCGGCCCACGACGCCGCTGGCGCCGGTGACGAGGAGCGACGAACCCGGGGGGAGGTCGAGCACGCCGAGGCCCTGCTGGGCGGTGGCGGCGGCCAGCGGGACGGAGGCCGCCTGGGTGAAGTCGATGTCGTCCGCGATCGGCGCCAGCCAGTCCGGGTCGGCCCGGATGACCTCCGCGTACGTGCCCTCGCCCGTCCGCTCGGTGAACCAGGGCACGAAGCCGGCCACCCGGGTACCGGCCGGAAGGGTGCCCGCCGGGCCGGGCGCGGGGTCGAGGAGCCGGCCGGCGAAGTCCGTGCCGAGGACGAACGGGGGCCGCAGCGGCTCCAGCTCGTCGGCGTAGTAACCCGCGCGGATCCGCATGTCCGCGACGGCCACACCTGCCGCCTTCAGCCGGACCCGGACCTTGCCGGGCACGTCCCCGGGCTCGGGCTCGGGGCGGCGGGCCATCCTCAGGACCTCGGGTCCGCCGTAGGCGGTCACTTCGACGACACGCATGGGGTTTCTCCTCCTGCGGCAGCCCCCTCGTCGCCATTAGACCCAGGCCCGCCACCCCCGGCAACAGGTGAAGGAGGCTCGGGGGAACCGGACCGTTCGCCGAGGTCCGCACCGCCCCGTACCGATCCGCGCCGAATCCCGCTCTGGCATGCTCTGACCTCGTGGATCCCTTGAGCACGCAAGACCCGGTCGTCATAGGGCCTTTCCGGCTGATCGGACGGCTCGGCACCGGCGGCATGGGCCGGGTGTACCTGGGCCGGTCGGCGGGCGGCCGGGCGGTCGCGGTGAAGGTCGTGCACCCGGAGCTCGCCGCGCAGGAGGAGTTCCGGCTGCGGTTCGCCCGCGAGGTCGCCGCCCTGGAGAAGGTCGGCGGCACCGGTACCGCGCCCGTGCTCGGCTCGGACACCGCGGCCGAGCTGCCGTGGGTGGCCGTCGGATACGTACCCGGGCCCTCGCTGCGTACGGTCGTGGCCGACGAGTACGGGCCGCTGCCGCCCGCCAGCGTGCGCACCCTCGCCGCCGGGCTCGCCCGGGCCCTCACCCACATCCACGCCGCCGGCCTGGTCCACCGCGACCTCAAGCCGTCCAACGTGCTGCTCACCGTCGACGGACCGCAGATCATCGACTTCGGCATCGCGCGTGCCCTCGACACCGTCACCGACGGCGGCCTGACCACCACCGGCGCGGTCGTCGGCTCGCCCGGCTTCATGTCGCCCGAGCAGGTCCGCGGCGAGAGACTCACGCCCGCCTCCGACGTGTTCTGCCTGGGCTCGGTGCTCGTGTACGCGGCGACCGGGCGCTCGCCGTTCGGCGGCGCCGACAGCGGGGTGCACGCCACCATGTTCCGCATCGCCCACGACGAGCCCGACCTCACGGACCTCGCGCCCGAGCTCGCCGGCCTGATCCGGGCCTGCCTCGCCAAGGACCCGGCCGCGCGCCCCTCGGCGACCGAACTCGTCGACACCCTCCAGGTCACCGACCCGTGGCTGCCCGCCGACGTCCTGGCCCGGCTCGGACGCCACGCCGCCCGGCTCCTCGACACCGAGGACCAGGGCCCCCCGCCGGCCGAGGACCCCACCCCGGCGCCCGTGCCCACGGCGCCCCGGGGTCGCCGGCGCGGCCTGCTCGCCGCCGCGACCGCGCTCGCCGTCGCCGCCGCGGCGGGACTCGCGTACACCTACTGGCCCGCCCCGGACACCGGCGGATCCGACAGCAAGGCCCGCGGCGGTACGGGCACGAGCGGGGGCAGCGGTTCGGCCCGGCCCGCCGGGATCGTCCCGGCCGCCTTCCTCGGCGCCTGGGAAGGCGTCCTCCAGGGCTCCGCCGACGCCCCCAGGGAGACCAGCCGCATCGAGATCACCCAGGGCGCGGCGGGCGCCCGGACGGCCGTCTACACCCATGTCACCGGCGAGCAGCTGTGCATGGGCCGGGCCGCCCTCGTCTCCGCCACCGACACCGAACTGGTCCTCGGCGAGGCCGAGGTCACCGCGAGCGTCCCCGCCCAGCGCTGCACCCCGGCCGCCCGCCAGACCCTCCGGCTGCGCTCGAACGACGTCGTCGAATGGAGCTCCGGCGTCGCCGAGGCCACCTTCCAGCGGACCGCGGCCGGCGCGAGCGTCGTGCCCGCCGCCCTCCTCGGCACCTGGAAGCAGGACCCGTCCACCGTCACTCAGCCCGAGCCCGACCGCTGGAGCTACCGCCTCGTCGTCACCCAGGGCCCGGTCGGCGCCCCGCTCGTCCGCTTCGAGCAGACCTACCCGCGCACCGACAAGGACGGCAACCTCACCTCCGAGGACGTCGACTGCACCGCCACCGCGCTCGTCGGCGGCGCCGGCGGCCTCCTCGTCATCGGCCCGCAGACCCGCGCCCCGGACAGCTGGGACCCGGAGTGCGTGGAGGAGGGCTCCAGCAACCTCCGGATCGTCCACCACCAGGGCAAGGAGCTGCTCCAGGTCTACGGCATGAGCGCGGACGGCGAGCCGGGGGAGTTCGTCCGCGAGTAGCCCGCCGGACAGGCCCTAGGCGGGCTCAGCCGCCGCCACGGCTCCCGCTCCCGCCCCCGTCCCCGCTCCCGCTCCCATCCCCGCCCCCGCTCCCGTCCCCGCCCCCGCCACTTCCGCCACCGCCCTCGCGTAGTCCTGGACCAGACCGCGGGGGTCGTCGGCGCGCCAGGCGAGGGCGAAGCGGGACGGGGAGATGCCGTCGACGGGGCGGGTGACGACGCCGTCGCGGGCGAGGAGCGGGGCGTTGCCCGTGGCGACCAGGCAGATGCCGAGGCCGCCGACGAGGGCCTCGTACGTCTCGTCGGCGCTGGCGACCTCGGCGCCGACGACCGGGGGGCGGCCGGCGCGGGCGTCGAGGGCGAGCCAGTAGTCACGGAGTTCGGGGCCGGTGGGCGGGAGGGCGAGGAAGGGCTCGTCGAGGAGGTCGGCGAAGGCGAGGCGGTCGCGCGCGGCGAGGGGGTGGTCGGCGGGGAGGGCGACCAGGCGGGGTTCGGTGGCGACGACGACCCAGCGGAAGCGCTCGGCGCCGGTGAGCGGCAGCCAGACGAAGGCGACGTCGCTGCTGCCGTCGGCGAGCCCGGCCGTCGGGTCCTCCCAGCCGACCTGGCGCAGCCGGGTGCGGGCCCGCGGGTGGGCCTCGGTGAAGCGGGAGCGGATCGCGGGCAGCAGGCCGCCGCGGCCGGGGCTGGTGCTCATCCCGACGACCAGGGTGCCGTCCGCGGCATCCCGGGCGGCCCGTACCGCGGCATGGCCCTCCGTCCAGGCGGCGAGCACGGCGCGGGCGTGCGGCAGCAGGGCCGTACCGGCCTCGGTGAGGCGGACGCCGTGCCGGTCGCGGTCGAAGAGCGGGGCGCCGAGCCGGCGCTCCAGCGCCCGGATCTGCTTGCTGAGCGCCGGCTGCGAGACGTACATCCGCTCGGCGGCGCGCGTGAAGTGGAGCTCCTCGGCGACGGCGAGGAAGTAGCGCAGATCCCGCCCGTGCACGTCCACGACCCCGTGCGCGTCCAGGAGCCGACTCACGTCCACGTGCCCGTTCACATCCATAACCATGGGCTATCACGAGGGATCTTGGACGGGCAACGCCCTTCTGGCGCACGCTAGTTGCACAACGAACGAGGGGAATCCACGAACATGAGCAAGGTCTGGCTGATCACCGGCGCCAACAGCGGCTTCGGACGCGCCTTCGTCGAGGCGGCGGTCGGCGCCGGGGACGTCGTGGTCGCCGCCGCGCGCCGCGCCGGCACCCTGGACGAGCTGGTCGCCGCCCACCCCGACCAGGTCGAGGCCGTCACCCTCGACGTCACGGACACGGCGGCGATCGACCGCGTGGTGGCCGAGGTCGCCGAGCGGCACGGCCGCATCGACGTCCTGGTCAACAACGCGGGCCGCACCCACGTCGGTTCGGTCGAGGAGACCGGCGACGCCGAGCTGCGCTCGCTCTTCGACGTCCACGTCTTCGGTCCCGCCGCCCTGACCCGGGCCGTCCTGCCCCACATGCGGGCCCGCCGCTCCGGCGCGATCGTGCAGCTCAGCAGCGTCGGCGGCCAGATGTCGATGGCCGGCTTCGGCGCCTACAGCGCGACGAAGTTCGCCCTGGAGGGCATGTCCGAGGCGCTGGCCGCCGAGGTCGGCCCGCTCGGCATCCGCGTCCTGATCGTCGAGCCGGGCGCCTTCCGCACGTCGCTCTTCGGCAGCGGCAAGAGCCTCAGCACCGACACCATCGCCGACTACGCCGACACGGTCGGTGCCACCCGCGCCTTCGTCGAGGGCGGCGACGGCGGCCAGGCCGGCGACCCGGCGAAGGCCGCGGCGGCCGTCCTCGCGGCGCTGAACGCCGACGAGACGCCGCTGCGGCTCGCGCTCGGCGACGACTCGATCGACACGATCTACGCACACCTGGACCAGGTCCGGGCGGACCTGGACGCGTGGGAGAAGGTCGGCCGGGACACCAAGTTCGACGCCTAGCCGGACGGGTCCAAGCACCCGCCCGGCCGGACATCCGGACATCCGGGCATCCGGGCATCCGGGCATCCGGACATCCGGACATCCAGCCGGCCGAACATCCGGACATCCAGCCGGCCGGTCCTCCGGACATGTGAAGGGGCCCGCTCCCCGGTTCTTCCGAACCGGGAGCGGGCCCCTTCCGCGTGCCTACAGGAACGAGTTGATCTCGATCGTCTCGTCGCGGCCCGGGCCCACGCCGATCGCGGAGATCGGGGCGCCGGACATGTCCTCCAGGGCCTTCACGTACGCCTGCGCGTTCTTCGGCAGGTCGGCGAAGGTCTTGGCCTTGGTGATGTCCTCGGACCAGCCCGGGAGCATCTCGTAGATCGGCTTCGCGTGGTGGAAGTCGGTCTGCGAGTACGGCAGCTCCTCGACGCGCTTGCCGTCGATCTCGTACGCGACGCAGACCGGGATCTGCTCCCAGCCGGTCAGCACGTCGAGCTTGGTCAGGAAGAAGTCGGTCAGGCCGTTGACGCGGGTCGCGTAGCGGGCGATGACCGCGTCGAACCAGCCGCAGCGGCGGTCGCGGCCGGTGGTGACACCGCGCTCGCCACCGATGCGGCGCAGGGCCTCGCCGTCCTCGTCGAAGAGCTCGGTCGGGAACGGGCCGGCGCCGACGCGGGTCGTGTACGCCTTGAGGATGCCGATGACGCGGCCGATCTTCGTCGGGCCCACGCCGGCGCCGGTGCAGGCGCCGCCGGCGGTCGGGTTCGAGGAGGTGACGAAGGGGTACGTGCCGTGGTCGACGTCGAGCAGGGTGCCCTGGCCGCCCTCGAAGAGCACGACCTTGTCGTCGTCGAGCGCCTGGTTGAGGATGAGCGTGGTGTCCGCGACGAACGGCTTGATCTGCTCCGCGTACTGGAGCATCTCCTCGACGATCTGCGCGGCCTCGATGGCGCGGCGGTTGTAGAGCTTCGCGAGCAGCTGGTTCTTGCCCTCGAGCGCCGCCTCGACCTTCTGGGTGAGGATCGACTCGTCGTAGAGGTCCTGGACCCGGATGCCGACGCGGTTGATCTTGTCGGCGTACGTCGGGCCGATGCCACGGCCGGTCGTGCCGATCTTGCGCTTGCCGAGGAACCGTTCCGTCACCTTGTCGAGGGTGACGTTGTACGGCGTGATCAGGTGGGCGTTGCCGCTGATCAGGAGCTTGGAGGTGTCGACGCCGCGCTCGTTCAGCCCGCTCAGCTCGGAGAGCAGGACCGCCGGGTCGACGACGACGCCGTTTCCGATGACCGGGGTGCATCCCGGGGAGAGGATGCCGGAGGGGAGGAGGTGCAGCGCGTACTTCTGGTCGCCTACGACGACCGTGTGGCCGGCGTTGTTGCCGCCCTGGTAGCGCACCACATAATCAACGGAACCACCGAGCAGGTCGGTGGCCTTTCCCTTGCCCTCGTCACCCCACTGAGCACCGAGCAGCACAAGTGCGGGCACAGGCGTACACCCCTTCCGGGCGGGGCAAGACCAAGGTCAGGGGGCCGACGCCGCCTCACCGGTGTGCCCCGGAATAGACGAAGCCCCTGGCGCAATAGCGCAAGGGGCTCTTGCACAAAGAGACTACCCGAGGAAGGACCGAGGTGTCGGATCACGACCAGCTGCTGGTCATCGTCGACCCGGTCGCCCGCCGAATGGACGGCGAGTCCGTACGGATCGCGAAGGATGTGCTGTCCGCGGGCGCAGAAGCGAAGATCTGCCTGCCGGACACCGCGGAGGAATTCTCCCGGGCCCTGGCCAGGCGCGGCTCCCGGCGCCCCGTCGTCCTCGGCGACGACCGCACGCTGCTGCGCACCGTGACCCTCCTCCAGCGCGAGCGGGACCCTAGCGGCACGGCGTCCACGACCGCCGTCGCGATGGTCCCGATCGGCGCGCCCGACGGGCTGGAGACGGCCCGCGCGCTCGGCGTGCCGCACGACACGGTCGCCGCCGCCCGCGCGGTCCTCGACGGGACGGTACGCCGGCTCGACCTGCTGGTCGACGACAGCGACGGCGTCGTCCTCACCAGGCTCGACGTGCCCGCCGCCCATGAGCCGGCGCCCGCGCCGCCCACCGTCTGGGACACCTGCCGCTCCCTCGTCCGCACCCTGGTCCGCCCCGCCCCGACGGCCCTCGCGGTCCGCACCCACCGGCTGCGGATCGAGGCGGACGGCGAGCTGCTCTGCGACGTCGGCACCCCGGTCGAGAGCCTCACGGCCCGCGCCGTGGACGGCCGGGCCGCGCTGACCCTGATCCCGGCCGGCGCCCCGGCCCTGCACACCACCGCCCGCACCCTCACCGTCACCGGCCCCGATTTCCGTTACCGCGCCGACACGGCGGTCGCGGGGCCGGTGCGCCGCCGGACCTGGACGGTACGGGAGGGGGCCTGGGGTCTGACGGTGCCGGCGGAGCGGGTCTAGGCTCCTCGCGGGGACTCAGGCGTCTCAGGGGACTCAGGGGACTCAGGGGACCCATCAGCAGGGGGAAAGCAGGGGGAGAGTTCGTGGACGAGGCGGGGGGCGCGAGAGCGCTCGACGTGCCGGCGACGGCGACGGCGCTGGACCGGTACGGGACGCAGGCACGCGGCTGGGTGGCCGGCGGGGTCGTCGCGGCCGTGGCCGGAGGGTGGATGGCCGCCGCGTCGGCGGACAGCGTGTGGGGCGGGCAGGTGGGGCCCGGGCTCCTCACGCTCGGCGTGCTCGTCGCCGCCGTCAGTCTCGGCACCCTCGTCACCGCCCGCCGCATGCGCCGCGTCCTGGCCGCCCGGCCCTGGTCCGCCCACCCTGCTGAGCTCGTACCTCAGCGCGGGCGGCTGCACCCGGCGACCGTCGTCCTGACCGATCCGGCCACCGGAGAGACGTGGCCGCTGGCCCTGCGAGCGGCCCAGCAGCGCCACCACCTGGCGCAGCCCGGCCCGACCGGCGTGCTCTGGTGGTGCGGCGACCCGGCGCGCGGCGGGGTGCTCGCCCAGCCGGGTGGCGGCACCCTGGTCTGGGCGGTGCCGGTGCTCCGCCGGAACGCCCGGCGCAGCCTCGTCCGGCGTGCGGCCGACGACGGGCTGCTGGTCCGGCCGGTCCCGGCCCAGCCGCAGGGCGTGGCTCCGGTCCCGGCTCCGGTGCGCGCGACCGTCAGGCCCGCCGACCTCACGTACGGCCTGCTCGCCCCGTACGCCTGGACACCGAAGTCCGCGTCCGGGAAGAAGCTCCGGCGCCGCCGCCCCGAGGCGGACGTGCGGAGCGTGCCGTGGTGGCGGGTGCGCAGTCTGCGGAGGCTGTCCGGACTGCCGTCCATCGGTCTGAGCGCACTGCTCGTGCTCGCGATGGGCGCCCTGTGGTGCGTCCAGCCGACCTTCAAACCCGTGATCACCGGTGCGATCGCGCTGGTCGGGACCGGCTGGTACGGCTACCGGTTCCTGACCTTCGGCCGGCACGTCGCGGCCCTCTTCGCCCGCGCGGCGGCTGCCCCCGCCCTGGTACCGAAGCGGTACGTGCTCCTGCGCACGCCCCGCGGCAACGGGCCGCTCCTCGTGGTCTTCCCCGCGGACGGCGGGCCGGACGCCCGGCCGCTGGGGGTGCTGCCACTGCGGGCGGAGGACGTCCCGGACGCGCCCCTCGGCCAGGTGGAGCTGCGGGGCTGGCTGGACCGGTCCACCACCGGGCGGCCGATCGTCGTCCCGTGGGTGGGCGGCCGGGCGCTGTGGCCCATGGAGGCGTACCTGGAGGCGGGGACGGACAGGTTCGCCGAGGTGATGGCGCCACCGGCCTCGGTCATTCCCCTGGGGTAACCGCCCCGCCCGCCTTCACCTCTCCCCTGCCAGCCGCCTTCTCCGCCGCCTTCTCGGCGTCCTTGCGGGCCCGCCAGCGGTCCATGATCCCGGCCATCTCGCCGTGCAGGAACGCGAAGAACTCGGCCGTCTCGGCGGTGCGGCGGCCCGCCGCCGTGTCGCGGCCGAGGAGTTCGGTGCCCTCGTCGAGGACCTTCTCCCAGCGGGTGAGGACCTGGTCGCGGCGGGTGAAGGTCTCGTACCAGAGCTCGTTGTGGAGCACGTACCGCTCGCGGCGGGTGCCCGGGTCGCGTTCGCGGCTGACCATGTTGACCTGCGAGAGGTAGCGGATCGCGCCGGAGACGGCGGCCGGGCTGATCCGGAGCCGTTCGGCGAGCTCGGCCGAGGTCATCGAAGCCGTCTCGGAGGCGAGCAGGGCGGCGAAGACGCGGCTCGCCATGCGCTGCATGCCGGCCGCCGTCATCTCGCCCGCGAAGCGCTCGACGAAGCGGGAGACCGCCTCGTCGTCACCGGCCGCACCGGCCGCGCCGACCGCGCCGCCACCAGCCCTGCCGTCCCTGTCCCCGGCCCTGCTCTCGTCGGGCGTCGTCATCTCGCTCATCCCGTCGGTCATCCCCTCGCTCATGGACCAAGTTTATGCAGTTCCTTAACTTCACAAATTTGTGAAATCAGCGTACGTTCCGAAACATGACGAAGGCAATCAGCGTCGCCGGACTCCACAAGTCGTTCGGCCGCACCCACGCACTGGACGGCCTCGACCTCACCGTCGAGACCGGTGAGGTCCACGGCTTCCTCGGCCCCAACGGCGCCGGGAAGTCCACCGCCATCCGCGTCCTCCTCGGGCTCCTGCGCGCCGACTCCGGGGGCGCCCGCGTCCTCGGCCGGGACCCGTGGGCCGACGCCGTCGAACTGCACCGGCGGATCGCCTACGTCCCCGGTGACGTCACCCTCTGGCGCAACCTCTCCGGCGGCGAGGTGATCGACCTGTACGGGCGGCTGCGCGGAGGCCTCGACAGGGCCCGGCGCGCCGAGCTGATCGAGCGCTTCGAGCTGGACCCGACGAAGAAGGGCCGGACGTACTCCAAGGGCAACCGGCAGAAGGCCGCCCTGGTCGCGGCCTTCGCCTCCGACGTCGATCTGCTCGTGCTCGACGAACCGACGTCCGGGCTCGACCCGCTGATGGAGGAGGTGTTCCAGGAGTGCGTCGCCGAGGCGCGCGCCCACGGCCGGACCGTCCTCCTCTCCTCGCACATCCTCAGCGAGGTGGAGACCCTCTGCGACCGGGTCAGCATCATCCGCAAGGGCCGCACCGTCGAGTCGGGCTCGCTCGCCGAGCTGCGCCACCTCACCCGTACGAGCGTGGTCGCCGAACTCGCGGGCCCACCCAACGGCTTGGCCCACCTGCCGGGCGTGCACGGCCTCGACGTACAGGGACAGCGGATCCGCCTCCAGGTCGACACCGACAAGCTCGACGCCGTCCTCCGCTCGCTCACCGAGTCCGGCGTACGGAGCCTCACCAGCACCCCGCCCACCCTGGAGGAGCTGTTCCTCCGCCACTACGCCGCGGAGGAAGTGGCATGAGTACGCTCGGCCTCGCCGGCACCGCCTCCCTCACCCGGCTCGCGCTGCGCCGCGACCGGCTGATGCTGCCCGTCTGGGCCCTGGTCACCGGCGGCCTGGTGGCGAGCGGCGCGGGCTCGCTGCAGAGCCTCTACGGAACGGCCGCGCAGCGCGCCGAACTCGCCGCGTCCATGTCCGCGAACAGCTCGATGCGCTCGCTCTACGGGCCGGTCTTCGACGACTCCCTCGGCGGGCTCGTCGCCTGGCGGTTCGGCACCTTCGCGGCCGTCCTCGCCGCCGTCATGAGCCTGGTCGTCGTCGTCCGGCACACCCGCGAGGAGGAGGAGACGGGCCGCCAGGAGATGCTGTCCGCCGGCGCGGTGGGCCGCCGGGCCCCGCTGACCGCCGCGCTGCTCGCCGCGCTCACCGCCAACACCGCCGTCGTCCTGATCGTCACCGCCGGGCTCGCCGGACAGGGCACGGCCGGCGCCCTCGCACTCGGCCTGGCCATCGGCGGGACCGGCATGGTCTTCGCGACGATGGCGGCGATCGTCGCCCAGCTCACCGAGAGCGCCCGGCTCGCCAAGGGGCTGACGGCCGGGCTGCTCGGGCTCGCCTTCGTCCTGCGGGCGGCCGGAGACGCGGGCACGGCCGACGGCGACAGCGTCCTCAGCTGGCTCTCGCCCGTCGGCTGGGCCGAGAACATCCGTGCCTTCGACGCGGACGGCGAGCGGTGGTGGGTACTGGCGCTGATCGCCGCCGCCGTCCTCGTCCAGACGGCCGTGGCGTACGGGCTGACCGCCCGGCGCGATGTCGGCATGAGCTTCCTGCCCACCCGGCCCGGGCCCGCCGACGGACGGCTCGCGACGGCGGGCGCGCTGGCCTGGCGGCTGCAGCGCGGCACGCTGCTCGGCTGGTCGCTCGGCTTCCTGCTCGGCGGACTGGTCTTCGGCGGGATGGTCGAGGGCGCCGCCGACATCGTCGGCGGCAACGAGCAGGCCCGGCAGATCTTCGAGCGGATGGGCGGCCAGAGCGCCCTCACCGACGCCTTCCTCGGCACCATGGTGGGGCTCTTCGGCATGGTCGCGGCACTGTTCGCGGTCGGCTCGGTGCTGCGCCTGCACGGCGAGGAGACCTCGCAGCGCGCCGAACCGCTGCTCGCCGCGCCGGTCGGGCGGCTGCGCTGGGCGGCCGGGCACCTGGTGGTCGCGTTCGCAGGGGCGGCGCTGATCCTGCTCCTGAGCGGGGTCGGACTCGCGCTCTCGTACGGCAGGGAGCTCGGCCCGATCCTGGGCGCCGCGCTCGCCCAGCTCCCGGCCGTGTGGACGCTCGCCGGCCTTGCGGTGCTGCTGTGGGGCGCGGTCCCCAAGGCCGCCCCGGCCGCGTGGGGCGTGGCCGGGGTGTGCCTGGCGCTCGGCTGGATCGGGCCCGCGCTCGACCTGCCACAGGCCGCCCTGGACCTGTCCCCGTTCGGGCATCTGCCGAAGCTGCCGGGCGGCGACATGGCGTGGACCCCGGTCCTCGTCCTCACGGCCCTGGCGACGGTGCTCACGGCGGCGGGCCTGGCGGGGCTGCGCCGCCGGGACATGGCGGGCTGAGGTCGTGCCGTACGTCCCGCACGGCCCGGGAACGGGCCTACGCAGGTCAGGAGCGCAGGCCGTACGGCTCAGGAGCGGGCCGGGGACTCCGGCATGAGCGCGCGGGCCAGTACCTCCAGCGCCTGAGTGACCTCACCCAGGCGCTGCGGGTCGTCGGACCCCAGCGCCGCGGCGAGCGCGCCTTCGATCCGAGTGGCCCGCACCTCCGCCACACGCTCGGACGCCTCCGCGGCCGGGCGCACCAGTACCCGGCGCCGGTCGGCGGGGTCCGGCACCGCCTGCACCGATCCGGCCTCCTTCAGCCGGGCCACGGCAGTGGACACCTGGCTCTGCGGCAGACCGGTCCGGGCGGCGATCTCGCCGACGGCGCTGTCGGGGTGGGCGGCGATGTCGCCGGCGACGATCAGGACCAACCGGGCGCTGCCGGCGTACCGGCCCTCGCCACCGGGAGGCTCGGGCAGCGCGTCCTCGCCGATCTTCATCAGGAGGCGGCCCAGCAGGAACAGTTCGGCTCCATTCACCCCGTCAACATACATCGAACTAGATTCATCCCATCCGATACATCAGGGTTGATGCATTGAGGTTGATGTATCGAGTTGGATGGAATAACGTTGATGAGGAGGACGGAGGGCGCGAAGCCCACCGCACACGAAGGGGGAGAACCATGACCACGACCGAGGCCATGACCGAGGCCGCGACCACGACCGTCGGCACACTCGACGTTCCCGGGGCGGTCCTGCACTACCAGGTCCGGGGCACCGGCCCGACGCTGCTGATCTCGCAGAGCGGGGAGGGCGACGCCGACCGCAGCACCGACCTCGTCGCCCGGCTCACCCGCTCCTACCGCGTGATCACCTACGACCGCCGCGGCCTCTCGCGCAGCCGGCTCGACGCCCCGGAGCGAGGGGCGACGCTCGTCGAGCACGCCGACGACGTCCAGCACCTCCTCGCCGCCCTCACCGACGCGCCCGCCCTCATGCTCGGCTGCAGCCTGGGAGCCGCCATCGGGCTGCACGCGGCCGTGCGCCACCCCGGACTCGTCCACACGCTCGTCGCCCACGAGCCCGTCGCCCCGCGCCTGCTGCCCGACCAGGAGCGCGCCCGGCACGAGCGGGAGCTCACCGCCCTCCAGGATCTGTACCGCCAAGAAGGTCTCGGCGCCGTACTGCCGGAGATCGTCCGGACCCTGGGCATCGACCCCACCGGCGCCGGCGCCGAGCCGGGCCTGACGCCCCAGCCGATGAACGCCCAGCGGATCGCCAACTTCGACCACTTCATCCGCCACGACTTCACGGCGGTCGTTCACGACACGCTCGACACCACCGCACTGGCGAACACCGGCACCCGCATAGTCCCCGCCGCCGGCCGCACGACCCCGCGCACGGTCTTCGACCACGCCTGCGCGGTCTCCCTCGCCGAGCTCGTCGGCCACAGGCTGGTGGAATTTCCGGGCGGCCACAACGGCAACACCAGCCACCCGAAGGCATACGCGGCCCGCCTCCGCCAGGTCCTGGAGGGGGCGTGCTGAGCCGGTTCGCGCGGCGCCGGTCAGACCTCCACGAGCAGCTCCTCGAAGCCCCGGATGACGTAGCCCGGCTTCCGCACCGGCTCCGCGGCGAGCCGCAGCCCCGGCGCATGCCCCAGCAACTTACCGAGCACGGCCGTGAGTTCGAGGCGGGCGAGCGGGGCGCCGAGGCAGTAGTGGATGCCGGCGCCGAAGCTGATGTGCGGGTTGTCGGGGCGGGCGAGGTCGAGCCTGTCGGCGTTCGGGCCGAAGCGGGCGGGGTCGCGGTTCGCGGAGCCGAAGAGGAGGGCGACCTCGGCGCCGCGCGGGATGACGACGCCGCCGAGCTCGATGTCGTCGAGGACCCAGCGCTCGAACATCTGGAGCGGGGTGTCGTAGCGCAGGAGTTCGTCCACAGCTGTGGACAACGCATCGGGAGCCGCATCCGGGCGGACCCCGCGGCTGAGCATGGCCCACCAGCCGTTGACCGTGGCGTTCACGGTCGCCTCGTGGCCCGCGTTGAGGAGCAGTACGCAGGTGGAGATCATCTCCTGCTCGGTGAGCGCCCCTTCGGCCGACTCCGCGACACCGAGCAGCCCCGAGATCAGATCCTCCCCCGGGTCCTTCCGCCGCCGCGCGATCAACTCCCGCAGGTAGTCGGAGAATTCGATCGAGGCCCGGACGGCCCGGCGCGCGGTCTCCTCCGACGGCTTCAGCTCGAACATCCCGCAGATGTCCGCCGACCAGGGCCGCAGCCGCGCCCGCTCCTCGTCGTCCTCCGGCACGCCCAGCATCTCGGCGATCACCGCCACCGGGAGCGGCTCGGCGACCCGCGCGAGCAGATCGCCGCCGCTGTCCGCGACCAGTCCCCCGACCAGCTCACCGGCCAGGCGCCAAACCGTCGGCGCGAGCCGCTCCACCGTCCTCGGCGTGAACGCCTTCGACACGAGCCGCCGGATCCGGGTGTGGTCGGCACCCTCCAGGTCGAGCAGTCCGTGGTCGTTGAGCGTGTGGAACGGCTCGTGGGCGGCGTCCGGCGCCGGGCGGCCGAACTCCTCGTGCGTGAAGCGATGGGTGTACGTACGGCCCAGGCGGCGGTCCCGGAGCAGCGCGGAGACGTCCTCGTAGTGCGGGATCAGCCACTGGCGAGTGGGCTCGTACCAGTGGGCGCGGCCGGCGGCGCGCAGCTGCGCGTAGGCGGGGTAGGGGTCGGCGACGAACTCCGGGGACCAGGGGTCGAAATCCATGCCCCCTTCCCTACCCGCTGTTCACCCGCTGCTAGCCGCCGACCTGCACCAGCCTCGCCTCGTACGCGAAGACGGCCGCCTGCGTCCGGTCCCGCAGGCCCAGCTTCACCAGGATCCGGCTCACATGCGTCTTGATCGTCGACTCGGCGACGACGAGGTGGTCGGCGATCTCCTGGTTCGACAGGCCCTGCGCGATGAGCACGAGGACCTCCGTCTCGCGCTCGGTCAGCTCGCCGATCTGCGCCGTCGCGGGCGGTCGCGGCGAGCTCGCCGCCGACCGCGCGAACTCGTTGATCAGCCGCTTCGTCACGGTCGGCGCGAGCAGCGCCTCGCCGGCCGCGACCACCCGCACGCCCTCAGCGAGCTGCCGCGCCGAGGCGTCCTTGAGGAGGAAGCCGGAGGCTCCGGCGCGCAGCGCCTGGTACACGTACTCGTCCAGGTCGAAGGTGGTCAGGACGAGCACCTTCGCGGCGGCGTCGGCGGCGACGATCTCGCGGGTGGCGTCGATGCCGTTCAGCTCCGGCATGCGGATGTCCATCAGGACCACGTCGGGGCGGAGGGCGGCGACCTGGGCGACGGCCTCGCGGCCGTTCACGGCCTCGCCGACGACCTCGATGTCCGGCATGGCGTTCAGGAGGACGGAGAAGCCCTCGCGGACCATCATCTGGTCGTCGACGATCAGGACGCGGATCACGGCTGAGGCTCCTCACGGGGCACGGGGATGAAGACGGTGACCTCGTAGCCGCCGTCGGCGGTCGCCTCTGCGGTCATCTCACCGTTCAGCATGGTCACCCGCTCCCGCATACCGGTGAGACCGTGGCCGGCGCCCGGGGACGGCTTGACCAGACCGCGCGCCGGGCCGTTGGCGATCCGCAGCCCGAGCCCGCCGAGGACGTACGACAGCTCCACCTTCGCGGCGGCGCCGGGCGCGTGCCGCAGCACGTTCGACAGGGCCTCCTGCACGATCCGGTACGCCGACAGCTCCACGCCCTGCGGCAGCTCGCGCACCGCGCCCGTCACCGTCCGCTCCACGTCGAGCCCGGCCTCCCGGACGTTGGCGGCCAGGCCGTCCAGGTCCGCGAGCGTCGGCTGCGGCGCGTCGGGAGCCTCGTAGTCCTCGGCCCGTACGACCCCGAGGATGCGGCGCAGCTCGGTCAGCGCGGCCACCGCGTTCTCGCGGATCGTCACGAAGGCCTGCTCCAGCTCGGGCGGCGGGTTCTCGACGCGGTACGGGGCGGCCTCGGCCTGGATCGCCACCACCGACATGTGGTGCGCGACGACGTCGTGCAGCTCGCGGGCGATGGTCGTGCGCTCTTCGAGCAGCGTCCGCTTCGACCGCTCGACCGCCGTCACCGACTGCTGCGCGGTGACCTCGCGGGCCGCCTCGCGGCGGACCTGGCGGACGGAGACGGCGAGCAGGAGCAGCGCGGCGACGAAGACGACCTGTGGCCCGTCGTTGCCGTACGCGGCGCCGGGCGCCCCGGAGGCGAGCACGGCGAACACGGCGGTGACCACCCACATCCACGCGGCGGTGCGCGGGCGGGTGCGCAGGGCGACGAAGACGAGGACGGCGAGGTGCGCGAGGACCGAGTTCGGCGCCCAGGGCCAGCCGTCGCCCCACGCGCCCAGGTAGGCGATGAAGGGCGCGGTGACGAGCGACGCCCAGAACGCGAGGACCGGACGGACGAGCGTCAGGAGCACGATCACGGCCGGCACGCACGCGTAGACGAACGCGACCGGGCCGACCCCGTCGAAGACCCGCCGGTAGCCCATCATGAACACGCAGAACGCGGTGAACGCGACGAAGGCGTGCGGCAGCAGGCCCGCGTGCGCCCGTATCCGCTCCGGCAGGAAGCGGGTCGGCCCGCGCTCGACGTCCATGCGGGGCAGCGGGCGGTAGGCGAAGGCATCGGTGATGAGGTCCGCGCGCAGACCGCCGAGCGCCGTCAGGGTCAGGCGGAGCTCGGGGCTGCGGCTCGTTTCGGTGGTCCGGGTCGAAGTCACCGGACCACCGTACGGGTGGGGCGCGGGCGGGGGCGTCCGGCTGGATGCGGATCCTCGCGGGTCCGCCTTGAGGACTACCCGCGGCGCCGAGGGTCCGTCGCCGGGTCCGTCGCCATGTCCGTCATCAAGTCGCCGGCGGCTCCGTCGCCAAGTCCGCCACCCGCTCCGTCACCAGGCCAGCTGGGCGATCTCCTCCGCCACCACCGCGCACGCGTCCGCCGCCGGGTCGATCAGCGGGAAGTGGCCGACGTCCTCGAGCAGGGTGAAGCCGACGGTCTCGCCGGCCTTCGCCGCCGCGTCCACGTAGGCCTCGGCCACGGCCGCCGGGACGACGATGTCGTCACGGCCCTGGACCACGGTCGTGGCGATGCCGGTGGGCAGCAGCACGGCCGGGTCGGCGAGGGCCGCTCGGGCGGCGAACTCGGCGTCTCCGCCCAGGAGTTCGGTCGTGGCGCCGCCGCAGACGTTCAGCTCCACCGCTCGCTCGAAATGCGCGATCGGGGCGAGGGCGACGACACCGCGCAGGGCCGGCGGGGCCGGCAGCCGCCACGGTGAGCCGGCCGGCAGGACATGGCGGGCGGCGGCCCAGAGGGCGAGGTGCCCGCCGGCGGAGTGGCCGGTGAGGACGAGGCGGCGCGGGTCGGCCTGCGGAAGGTGCTCGGCGGCGAGGTCGGCGACCGCGTCCAGCGCGGCGGCCACGTCGTCGAAGGTCTCCGGCCAGCGCCCGGCCACCGGGCCCGTGGCGCCCTGCCGGGGGATGTCGCTGCCGCGCCGGTACTCGACGCTGGCCACGGCGAAGCCGCGCCGGGCGAGGAAGTCCACGAACGGGGTCAGATGCTGCCGGTCGTACGGCGCGCGCCAGGCGCCGCCGTGCAGCGCGACGACGAGCGGCGCGTGCTCCCGCCCGTCGCGCGGCGCGTAGAAGTCGACCAGCTGGTCGGGATGCGCGCCGTACGCGGCGGAGGCGTCCGGGGCGACGGCCGGGTGCGAGAAGGCCGATGCCTCTTCGGCGGCGTCGCGCGCGGCGGGGTCCGGCATGCTGCTTCCAACCTCTCCTGGAACGGGGCCGATTGGCCTGACCTGCGGGGACCGTATCAGGAGTACGGCCCCCGCAGATCAGGCGATCAACCGATGATCATCCGTCCTGGGAAGAGCCCGCGGAAGAGCCCTCGGAAGCGAGGACCTCGGCGAGGACCCGCGCCGCCCGCTCCGCGTCCGCGAAGCCCACGTACAACGGCGTGAAACCGAACCGCAGGATGTCCGGGCGCCGCAGGTCGCCCACCACACCGCGCCGGATCAGCTCCGCCATCACGGCCGGCGCCTCGGCGCAGCGCAGCGCGACCTGGCTGCCCCGCTCCGCGTGCGCCTCGGGCGTCACGGACTCGACCCGGCCGGCGGGGACGTAGGCCCGTACGCACTCCAGGAAGAAGTCCGTCAGGGCCAGCGACTTGGCGCGCACGGCCTCGATCTCGACGCCGTCCCAGACCTCGAGGGCCGCCTCCAGGGCCAGCATCGACAGGATGTCGGGCGTGCCGACCCGGCCGCGCAGCGCGCCTTCGGCGGCCCGGTAGCCGGGGGTCATGCCGAACGGGTCGGCGTGCGAGTTCCAGCCGGGCAGCGGCGAGTCGAAGCGGCCCTGGTGGCGCTCGGCGACGTACAGGTACGCGGGCGCGCCGGGGCCGCCGTTGAGGTACTTGTACGTGCAGCCGACGGCCAGGTCCACGCCGTGCGCGTCGAGGCCGACCGGCAGCGCGCCCGCGCTGTGGCACAGGTCCCAGACGGCGAGCGCGCCCGCCTCGTGGAGGGCGGCGGTGAGGCCGGGCAGGTCCTGGAGCCGGCCGGTGCGGTAGTCGACGTGGTTGACCAGGGCGAGGGCCGTGCGGTCGGTCACCGCGCCGGCCATCTCGGCCGGGTCGAGGGGCACGATCCGGTGACCCGTGAGGCGCGCGGCGGACTCGGCGATGTACCCGTCCGTGGGAAAGGTCGTCGCGTCGACGAGGATCTCGTCACGGCCGTCGCGGGGATCGCCGGCCAGCCGGGTGCCCGCCACGACCGCCTTGAAGACGTTCACGCTGGTCGAGTCGCCGACCACGATCTGCCCGGCGGCGGCGCCGACCAGCGGGGCGATCCGGTCGCCGATCCGCTCGGGCGCGGTCCACCAGCCGGACTCGTCCCAGGAGCGGATGCGGAGCTCGCCCCACTGCCGGGTGATGACGTCGGCCATCCGGGCGGGTACGTGAGCGGGCAGCGCGCCGAGCGAGTTGCCGTCCAGGTAGACGACCTCGTCGAGGGCGAACTTCGCGCGGTGCTTGGCCAGTTCGTCGGCGGTGTCCAGCGCCTGTGCGCGCTCCGCGTAGCTCTCAGACATGGCTGCGCGCCGTCCACAGCTCGGGGAACACGTTCTTCTGGGCCCGCTTCTCCAGCCAGGCCACGCCCGCGGAGCCGCCGGTGCCGGTCTTCGCGCCCATCGCGCGCCGGGTGGCGACCAGGTGGTCGTTGCGCCAGCGCCACACCAGCTCGGCGACGTCGCTCAACGCCTCGCCGAGGCGCACGAGTTCGGCGTTCTGGTCGGGGTCGGCGTAGATTCCGGCCCAGATCCGCTCGACCTCCGCGGAGGGCTCGTAGCGCAGCGCCGGATCGCGGTCGAGGACCTCGGCCGGGACGGGCAGCCCGCGGCGGGCGAGCAGCCGCAGCGTCTCGTCGTACAGGCTGGGCTCCTGGAGCGCCTTCTCCAGCTCGCTGTGGACGCGGGGCGCGCCGCGGTGCGGCACCAGCATGGACGCCGACTTCTCGCCGAGCAGGAACTCCATCCGCCGGTACATCGCCGACTGGAAGCCGGAGCCCTCGCCGAGCGCGCCGCGGTAGGCGTTGAACTGGGCGGGGGTGAGCTGGGCCAGCGGCCGCCAGGAGTGGTTGAGGGCTTCGAGCTCGCGCACGGAGCGCTTGAGCGCGTCCATGGCCACGGGCAGGTCGTCCCGGCGCAGGGCGCGGCTCGCGGTCTCCCACTCGTGAACGATCACGGTGAACCACAGCTCCATGACCTGGGTGGTGACCAGGAAGACCATCTCGCCCGGGTCGTCGGAGCGGAGGTGCTGGAGATGGGTCAGGACGTCCGCCTGGACGTAGTCCTCGTACGGCGTCGTACCCGCGAAGTCGAGGTTCGGCGCGTCGGCGACTGCGTCGGCGACCGTACCGGCTCCGGAGGCATCGGGGAAGGTGGACATTTCTGTCTCCTCGATACGAAACACCGGGTAGCGGTCCGCTCCTCTCCTCCGGCTCGTCCGGCACAGGAGCCCCGGTCCCCTCGGGAGGCGGGCTTCGTCGCACGCACTCCCAAGCGCATCATGACACGACCGGACCCGAGATGTAGATCCCTTCTTCGTCATACGGATATGCGTTCGAATGGCAGCCGTTCAGGCCCTTGATCTGCTGCATCATCACGGGCGCTGGCCGGCCGGGGCCGGCACAGCCGAGGTGCCGGCGGATGCCGATCTCGTGCCCGACCTCGTGGTTGATGATCAGGTTCCGGTACTCGGCGGGCGGGCCCGCGAAGGTCGGCGAGCCCAGCATCCACCGCCTCAGGTTCACCACGACACCGGCGCTCGTCTCGCAGTTCAGCTCGCCGTGGGTGTTCAGGCCGTTGGCCGCGCAGAGCCGGTCTGCGGTGTCCGGGGTGGCGATCCGGATGACGAAGTCGGCGTGGTCGGTGACCAGCTGGAAGCGGCCGCGGCCGTGCGCGGCCCAGCCGCGCGGATCCGCCAGGATCCGCTGGATCTCCTCGGCGGCCTGGCGTGCGGAGACGTCGATGCCGTCCTCGACCTGGACGCGGTAGCGGCGCAGCGTGCCGCCGGAGCCGACGGGGTCGCCGGTGGCCCGGGCGGTGGTGAAGGTGCCGGGGCCGGATCGGGGGACGCGGGGCGGCTTCTTCGGGTCGGGCTGGGGCGTCGGCTTCGGCTTCGGCTTGGTCGTGGGCGGCGGGGTCGGTGTGGGTGAGCGCGTCGTCGGGCGCGCGCTCGACTTCGCCGGCGCGGGCGCGTGCGCGGGCGCGGGCGCGGCAGTGGTGTCCCGGCCCCGGTAGTGGACGGCCGCCGCCCCGCAGCCGAGCACCGCCAGGACCAGGAGCAGCACCGGCCACCCGCGCCGTCGTCGCGCTCGTCGTCGCCCCACCACGGCCCCCTCTTCCCCCACCTTCGAACAGGTGTCCCCGCCCCTCAGGACGGGGGAAGGGAGAGAAGGGTTCCGGAAGAGTTCCGGAAGCCGGCTCCCGCCGGTCCGGTGGCAGACTGCCCTCATGACGACGCACACCCACCAGAACCTGCTCGGCGGCCCCGGCCCGACGCTCCTGCCCGAGAACGAGGACGCCTACCGCCTCCTCGCCGAGGAGTCCCTGGCCCCCGCGGAGGTCGCCCGCAAGCACCCCACCTTCTCCCTCGCGTGGGCCATGCTCGCCGACGACGCCTACGAGTCCGGCCGCGTCATCGAGTCCTACGCCTACGCCCGCACCGGCTACCACCGCGGCCTCGACGCCCTCCGCCGCGCCGGCTGGAAGGGCCACGGCCCCGTCCCGTGGTCCCACCGCCCCAACCGAGGCTTCCTCCGCTGCCTCGCGGCCCTGGCCCGCGCGGCGGGCGACATCGCCGAGAAGGACGAGCAGGAGCGCTGCTGGCAGTTCCTGCGCGACAGCAGCGAAGAGGCGTACACGGAGCTGCACCGCTAGGAGCTGCCACCGGCCCGCGGCCGCCGACGGCGATCGCCCGCACGCGCGCCCCGGGCCGGGGCTCAGCCCCGTGCCTTCCCCGCCGCCCCGGGATCCAGCGGCGGCGCCCCCACCCCGCAGTGGACCCGGCACTCGGGGTGGCACGCGGCGGCCGGCGCCGCGGCCGGGGCGCGCAGGGTGAACCAGGCGAGGGCCGCGCCCACCACCAGCACGCCCGCGAGGATCGGCATCGCACGGCGGAAGGTGGCGTCGAACTCCGTCGCCGAGCGGTACGCCTCCGGGCCCATCCCCACGAGCAGCGGCAGCGCGGCCACCGCGATGAGCCCCGCCGCGCGGGCGGCCGCGTTGTTGATGCCGCTGGCGAGGCCGGCGCGGGAGACGTCGACGGAGGCGAGCACCGTGGCCGTGAGGGGCGCGACCAGCGTCGTCATGCCGAGGCCGAGGACGAGCATCGCGGGCAGGACGTCCGCCGGGTACGAGGGGTCCTCGCCGACCCGCAGCATCAGCAGCATCCCGGCCGCGCACAGCAGCGGCCCGACCGTCAGCGGCAGCCGCGGCCCGATCTTCTCGCCCAGCTCGCCGGACTTCGCCGAGAGCAGCAGCATCAGGACGGTGGTCGGCAGCAGCGCCGTCCCCGCGGCGAGCGCGGAGTAGCCGGAGACCACCTGGAGCTGGAGCGCGGCGAGGAAGAAGAAGCCGCTGAACGCCGCGTAGACGCACAGGGTCACCAGATTGACCGCGGTGAACTGCCGCGACCGGAAGATCGACAGCGGCACCATCGCCCGCTCGCCCCGCCGCATCTCCACCCGCACGAACCCCGCGCCGACCACCACGCCCGCCACGCCCGCCCACCACACCTGCGCGATCAGCGCGTACGTGACGAGCGCGAGCGCCAGCGCGCCGAGCACCGCGCCGAGCACGTCGAAGCGCCCGTGCGCGACGACGTCGCGGGACTCGGGGACGTGCCGCAGCGCCACGGGCACGCAGACGAGCGCGAGCGGCACGTTCAGCAGGAACACCCACCGCCAGCCGGGCCCGTCCACCAGCCACCCGCCCACGAACGGCCCGATCGCCGCGCCCACGCCACCGAACCCGGACCAGAGCCCGACCGCCCGGGCCCGGTCGTCCTGGTGGAAGCTGGCCTGGATCAGCGCGAGCGAGCCGGGCGTGAGCAGCGCGCCGCCGACGCCCTGGAAGGCGCGGGCGGCGACGAGGATGCCGGCGTTCGGCGCGAGCCCGCACAGCAGCGAGGCCACCGCGAACCAGGCCACACCGATCACGAAGACCCGCCGCCGCCCGTACCGGTCGCCGAGCGACCCGCCCAGCAGGATCAGCCCGGCGAGCGTGACCATGTAGGCGTTGACGGTCCACTGGAGGGCGCCCAGGTCGGCGCCGAGGTCCTCGCCGATGTGCGGCAGGGCGACATTGACGACGGTCGAGTCGAGCAGCGCCATGCCGGAGCCGAGCACAGTGGTGAACACGATCCACCGCCCGGTCCCGGAGGCGAGCCTGATCCCCATGCCCGGCGCCGCAGCGCCCGCCGTTTCGGCCATGCCTGCATGGTCCCGCGAACGCCCCGCGTCCGCAGCCGCTCAGCTCCGCAGCCGCTCGGTCCGGCAGCCGCTCAGCCCACAACCGCCCGGTCCCGCGACCGCTCCGCCCGCAAGCGCCCGGTCCCGCGCCCGCCCGGTCCCGCGACCGCTCAGCTCCGCAGCCGGGCCGCCGCCCGTACCAGCGCGTCCACGCCCCGTTCGGCCTTCGTCCGGGGGCAGCCGAGGTTGAGCCGGACGAAGCCGGGGGTGCCGTACACCCCGCCCGGCATGATCGCGACCTTCTCCTTGGTGACGAGCTCCTCCTGGAGGGTGGTCTCGTCGATGCCGAGCGGGCGCAGGTCGATCCAGGCGAGGTAGCCGGCCTGCGGCGGGGTCCAGGCGAGGTCCGGGAGGCCGGCGGCGAGCCGCTCGGCGGCCATGGTCATCGTCCCGGCGACATAGCCGCGCAGCGCGTCGAGCCAGGGCGCGCCGTGCCGGTACGCTGCGATGTGCGCGGTCAGGGAGAGCACGGCCGGCGAGGCCAGCCCCTCGCCGGTCTCCATGCGCCGGACGAACTCCGCGCGCTCCTCGGGGTCGCCGAGGAACCCGTACGAACCGGAGAGCGCGGGAAAATTGAAGGCCTTGGTGCCGGAGGTGACCAGCGCCCAGCGGCGCCCCCGCCCGGGCTCGGCGACCGCCGTCCACGGCACGTGGCGGTGGCCGGCGCCCGTCAGGTCGGCGTGGATCTCGTCGCTGACGACGGCGGCGCCGTGTCGTTCGGCGAGCCGGGCGAACTCCGTCAGCTCGTCCTCGCGCCACACCCGGCCGGTCGGGTTGTGCGGGGAGCAGAGCAGCAGCATCCGGCTGTCGGGCCGGGCCAGCTCGCGTTCCAGGGCCTCGGTGTCGCCGAGGGGGACGCCGCGCAGCTCGCGGCCGAGGCCGGTGACGGCCTTGCGGAAGCCGTCGTACGTCGGGGTGTGGACGACGACGCCGTCGCCGGGCTCGGTCCACATCCGGAGCAGCTGGGAGAGCTGGGAGAGCACGGAGGGCGCGTAGACCATCGCCTCCGGGTCGACCTCGGCGCCGTACCGGCTCGCGTACCAGTCCCGTACGGCCTCCCGGAACTCGCCGAGCCGCCAGTCGGTGTAGCCGAAGACGCCGTGGTCGACGCGTGCGCGCAGGGCGTCGAGGACGGCCGGCGGGGAGGCGAAGTCCATGTCGGAGATCGTGAAGGGCAGCAGGTCGGAGACGCCGAAGCGGTCGGATATGCCGTCCCACTGGACCGACCAGGTGCCGCGCCGGTCTATCTCGCGGTCGAACTCGAACACCGACACCTCATACCTCCAGGAACGGGAACGACGAACGGGCCCGGCACCACTCTCGTGGCGCCGGGCCCGTCCTACAACGCCGAGGGCGCTTACTTCAGCTTCGTACCGGTCGAGCGCAGGGCCGCGCACGCCTCGGTCACGCGCGTGGCCATGCCCGCCTCGGCGAGCTTGCCCCAGGTGCGCGGGTCGTAGGTGGACTTCTTGCCGACCTCGCCGTCGACCTTCAGGACACCGTCGTAGTTCTTGAACATGTGGTCCGCCACCGGACGCGTGAAGGCGTACTGGGTGTCGGTGTCGAGGTTCATCTTCACCACGCCGTTGTCGAGGGCGGTGGCGATCTCCTCGGCGGTCGAGCCGGAGCCGCCGTGGAAGACGAAGTCGAACGGGGAGGCCTTGCCGAACTTCTCGGCGACGCCGGCCTGGAGGTCCTTGAGCAGCTCGGGGCGGAGCACGACGTTGCCCGGCTTGTAGACGCCGTGGACGTTGCCGAAGGACGCGGCCAGCAGGTAGCGGCCCTTCTCGCCCAGGCCCAGGGCCTCGGCGGTGCGGATGGCGTCGTCGACGGAGGTGTACAGCTCGTCGTTGATCTCGTGGCTGACGCCGTCCTCCTCGCCACCGGTCGGGGTGATCTCGACCTCGAGGATGATCTTGGCGGCGGCGGCCTTGGCGAGCAGCTCCTGGCCGATGGCCAGGTTGTCGGCGAGGGTCTCGGCGGAGCCGTCCCACATGTGCGACTGGAAGAGCGGGTTGCGGCCGGCCTTGACGCGCTCGGCGGAGATGTCGAGCAGCGGGCGGACGTAGCCGTCCAGCTTGTCCTTCGGGCAGTGGTCGGTGTGCAGCGCGACCGTGATGTCGTACTTCGCGGCGACGATGTGCGCGAACTCGGCCAGGGCGACGGCGCCCGTGACCATGTCCTTGTTGTACTGGCCGCCCAGGAACTCGGCGCCACCGGTCGAGATCTGGATGATGCCGTCGCTCTCGGCCTCCGCGAAACCGCGCAGGGCGGCGTGGAGGGTCTGGGACGAGGTGACGTTGATCGCCGGGTAGGCGAACTTGCCTGCCTTCGCCCGGTCGAGCATCTCGTTGTAGACCTCGGGGGTTGCGATGGGCATACGTCCGCTCCTTGTGATGTGCGGGTAGGTGCGTTGCTTGTCCCTGACCTGGGGGCGACGTCATCGTCGCCCCCATCCTTCCAGACTCCCGCGGAAGGTCCCACGGGCGCGGCAGAGGAAGGGGCGGGGTGTTTCACGTGAAACACCCCGCCCCTTTGCAAAACCGCAGGTCAGAGCCGGTTCGCACCGGTCCCGGACGCTAAGTCACGACTTCGCGGCGATTCAGCCGTGAAGGTCAGCCGTGAAGTCGGCCGTGCAGGCCGGCCATGGAGGTCGGCGTCAGCCCAGGCCGAGCTCGTCCAGCGCGTACGCGTAGAGGTACGGCACACCCGCCGTGTCGGCGATCTTCTCGCCCGCGCCCGTCGCCCGGTCGACGATCGTCGCGACGGCGACGACCTCGGCGCCGGCCGCGCGGGCCGCCTCGACGGCGGTCAGCGGCGAGCCGCCGGTGGTCGAGGTGTCCTCGACGATCAGGACCCGGCGGCCCTTGATGTCCGGGCCCTCGACCTGGCGCTGCATGCCGTGCGCCTTCGCGGCCTTGCGGACCACGAAGGCGTCCAGGCGCTCACCGCGCGCGGCGGAGGCGTGCAGCATCGAGGTGGCGACCGGGTCGGCACCCAAGGTCAGACCGCCGACGGCGTCGAACTCCAGCTCCTTGGTCAGCTCGAGCATGACCTGGCCGACGAGCGGCGCCGCCGCGCCGTCGAGCGTGATCCGGCGAAGGTCCACGTAGTAGTCGGCCTCAAGACCCGAGGAGAGGGTCACCTTGCCGTGCACCACGGCCTTGTCCTTGATCTGCTGGAGCAGCTCAGCGCGTACGTCAGTCATGCTCATGAGCTTAGGGCCTGTCCTCGGAGCAGCCCGCTCACAGCCGGCGCCAGGTCCAGGTCGTCGAGACCTCCAGCGGGTCGATGGGCGTGACCAGGCGCGGGAGGGTGTTGAGGCCGTTCGGCGGGCCGGACTGGGGCTCGACGCAGACGGCGTCCTCCGGCTCGTCGTAGACGACGACGTACTCGGTCCGGCTGGTGACGCGCAGCTCCAGCTGCCCCGGCCAGGTCAGGGTGACGTCGACGCCGTCCGGCATGCCGAAGCAGTCGTCCCAGGGGCGCGGGGTCGGGTCGATGCGGCGGCCGGTTGGGATGTGGTTCGCGCCGCGCTCCTCCTGCCAGGCCGGGTGGAAGCCGAGCTCGACGTCCGCGCCGCCGAGCGAGCGCCGGAACCAGGGGTGCCAGCCGGCCTGCGCCGGGAAGGAGTCGGACGCGGTCTCGACACCGAGCGTGAGCGTGAGCGAGCCCTCGCCCAGCTCGACGATCTGGGTGACCTTCCCCTCGTACGGCCAGGGCTCGCCGAGTTCGGTCGTGAACGCGGCCGTGGACCCGGTGACCTGGGCGGTCTTCCACGGGACGTCGCGGACGGTGCCGTGGATGGCGTGCGGGGCGGCGTGCGCGCTGACGGGGAGCTGGTGGACGGTGGCGCCGTTGCGGAAGCGGGCGTTCTCGGTCCGGCCCGCCCAGGGCGCCATCACGAAGCAGCCGAAGTGCGCGCCCTGGAGCAGTAGTTCGGTGTCCCCGATGCGCAGGCCGGTGATGCGGCAGCCGTGCTCGGGATCGATGGTCAGCTCGGCGTCACCGGCCGTCAGTCGCGTCAGATTGCTCACGCTCCGACCCTAGGCGATCACCGGGCCGGCGGGAGCGTTTCAGCGACTCGGCCCATCGGAGACTCGGTGACCCGAGCGGCTCAGAGGCTCCAGGGGCCCGGGGGATCCAGCGGCGTGGGGGATCCAGCGAACCGGGGGATCCAGCGGCGCGGTGACCTCAGCGGCGAGGCGGCTCCAGCCGCTCGGCGACTCCAGCCGCTCGGGGCTCAGCGGCGGCGGCGCAGGGCGCGGCTCACCACGACGGCGGAGGCGAGGGCGAGCGCGGCGGCGGGGGCGATCCAGCGCAGACTCGCGCCGGCACCGGAGGCCTCGACGGCGGGCACGGGGGCGTAGCGGCCGCGCGGCGGGGCGTGGTCGACCTCCTCGGCGCTGCGGCCGATCATGGTGCGCCGGGCGTGCGCGGCCTCGGCGGGCTGACCGGTGCCGGGCGCCTCGTACTCCTCCTCGTCGGCGAGCGGGTCGAGGGACGGCGGCGGCACCGGCGTGTCGAAGACGGACGTACGCCCGTCCGTTTCCGCTTCCACGTCGCCCTCGATCTCGTCCTCGTCCTCGTCCGCGTCCTCGGGCTCTTCCTCGTCCTTGGCCTTCGCCCTGCTCTCGATCTCGCTCTCGGCGGCCATCTCGGCCTCCACGTCCGCCACCGCGACCAGCGCCTCCGCGAACCGGTCGAGCAGCCGGGCGCCCGCCGCGCCACGGGCGTCCGCGTCGGCGTCGGCGAGCCGCCCGGCCGCCGTCACCTCGCCGGTGAAGCCGATCGTGGTGCCCTCGGCCAGCGGGGTGAGGGTCAGCGTCAGCGCGAGCGACGCGGTGCCCTTGCCGCGGACCTCGGCGCCCTCGCCCTCGACGGCGAAGCCTCCGCCGCCGTCCCGCTCGGCGATCCGGAACGTGCCGCGGTAGGTGATGGTGTTGCCGCCGACCCGGACCTTCAGCCGGCCCGCGAGGGGCCCGGTCGCCTCGTCGGCGTCCTGCTGGAAGCCGGGCACGCAGCGCGCGACCCGCGCCGGGTCCGTCAGCGTGGCACGCAGGACCTCGGCCGGGACCGGGACGAACACCTCATGCTCCATGGGAGCCGAGCCTACTCAGCCGGGGCCCGCCCGTCGCCTGTTTGCGCGCCCCCGGGCGCCGCGGCCGCGCGTCAGTAGCGCGGATGCACCAGCGTCGACGGCGGCAGCCCGCCCGCGCCTCCCGTGCGGCTGCGCTCCACGCGGCTCTCCGCCTCGGTGAGGGTGGCGGCGGTGAGGGAACGCAGCCGGGGTGCGTCGGGCGCGAGGCCGAGGACCGGCGGCCGGCCGCCCCGGGTCGCGAGCAGGAAGCCCCACTCAGCGCCCCCGCCCCCGGCCCCCTCGCCCTCCCTTTCCCCGTCGCCGCCCCCATTCCCCTCCCCGCGACCGCGCGCGGCGGCGGCATACGGGCGGGTGGTGAAGCCGGCGGCGCGGAGGGTGGCGTCGACGGTCCAGTACGTGCGGGGGCTGCCGGTCGCGGGGCCGGCGTGGACCACGAGGCGGCCGCCGTCGGCGAGGACGCCGGCGGCGAGTCCGTAGAACTCCTCGGAGTAGAGCATCGCGCCCCCGGTGTCGCCGGGCCCGGGGTCGGGCAGGTCGGAGATCACCACGTCGTACCGTTCCTGCGGAGAGCGGTGAAGGCGCAGCCAGCGGAACGAGTCCCCGTACGCGACGGTCACCCGCGGGTCGCGGAACGCCTGCCCGTTGAGCAGGGCCAGGTCGGGGTCGGTGCGGGCGATCCTGGCGACGCCCGGGTCGAGCTCGACGACGGTGACGGCGCGCACGTCGTCGTAGCGGAGCACCTCGCGGGCGGCGAGCCCGTCGCCGCCGCCCAGGATCAGCACGCGCGTGTGCCGGCCGTTCATCGCGGGGTGCACCAGGGCCTCGTGGTAGCGGTACTCGTCGCGCCCGCCGACCCGCAGCCGCCCGTCCAGGAAGAGGTCGGGCGGGCCGCCCCGCTCGCCGGTGACCACCACCTCCTGGACGTCGGTGCGCACGGCGATCCGCACGCTGTCTCCGTACACCGCCCGCCGCGCCGCCTGTTCGAAGTCGTCGGCGCGGACGGCCGCGGTGGCGAGGACGGCGAGCACGAAGAGGTTCGCGCCGATGAGCAGCGCCCGCGAACGGCCCGTCAGGTCGTGCCGGAACAGGCACAGGACGAGCGCCCCGCCCGCGACCGCGTTGACCGCGCCGGTGACCAGCGCGCCGGTCAGCTGCCCGAGCCAGGGCAGCAGCAGGAACGGGAAGGCGAGCCCGCCGACCAGCGCGCCCACGTAGTCGGCGGCGAACAGGTCGGCGACGGTCCCGGCCGCGTCGTACGGGCCCCGCTGGGCGCGGGTCCGGCCGCGCCGGGTGTCGCCCGAGACGACCCCGGCGACCGGCCGCGCCGGTGAACGCGCCGACTCCGCACGCTGGATGAGCGTCATCAGGAGCGGGATCTCCGCCCCGATCAGCACGCCGATGGCCAGCGCGAAGGCGACGAGCACCCACTGCGCCTGGCCGAGCCAGGCGAAGGCCGCGTACAGCACCATCGCCGAGCAGCCGCCGATCAGCGCGAGCCCGCCCTCGACCAGGCCGAAGCCGACGGCGGCGCGGCAGCGCAGCCGCTTGGCGAGCAGCGAGCCGACGCCCATCGCGAAGACCATGACGGACAGCACGACGGACGCCTGGGTGACCGAGTCGCCGATCAAGTAGGTGGCGAGCGCCACCAGTTCGAGCTCGTAGACCAGGCCGCAGGCGGCGCAGACGAAGACCGTCACCAGGACCGGATACCGCACCGCGCCCGGCCGGACTGGCTGCCGCACCGCCGGCTTGGGCGGCAGGGGCAGCGTGGTCACGGGCGGGTCGATCATGCCCGTAACGCTACGTCACACCTGTTCCGCACAGTGTCACCCGCGCGAGTGCATCCGAGGCATATGTGCGGCGGCGCCGTGAACGCGCGGCTACGCCGGCGGTCCGGGGCGCGGTCCGGAGTGCGACTCAGAGCGCGGCCGGCATCCGCGCGCCGATCCGCGTTCTCGTCACCACCAACTGCCCTTCCTGCGGGTAGGCGTGCCAGGTGCGCCAGCGCACCTGGCCCTCGTGGCGCTGCGCCAGCATCGCCGTGAAGGCGTGCGGCGAGCCGGGGAAGGTCCCCGCGAGGCCGTGCGGATGGTCGGCGACGAGTGCGAGCAACTCCTGTGCGCGGCCCGCGAACGAGCCCTGGGTGAGGGTCTCGACGCGGGCGGCGAACTCGTACTCCCACTCGCCGACCCGCTTGGACACGCCCAGCGGCAGCGGGGTGCTGCTGCCGGGCATGCAGGCGACGGTCTCCGAGCAACTGCGGTCGTCCTCCCGGAGGAGTACCTGATGGGAGGCGCCGAGCAGCCGCAACTGCAGCTTGGCCCCGGCGAGTTCGAGATCGAGTACGGCGAGCGCCGGCAGCGGGTCGCGCCCCAGCGCCCAGGCCAGGTCGGCCGCGCGCGTATCGGTGTAGGAGGTTTTCAGGGTCGTGAGCATGGATCGGCTCCGCAAACACGGTTGGCGGGTGGGCCGGAGGCGTCCCGGTGAAGGGCTTCGACCGGGAGTGGGGATCGCCGGCTCGGGTCCACACACGGTCCGAGGGCTGGATGTTCTCAACAACGAGGGAATCATGAACCGTGGTCGAGTGGCAGCGTTTTTGCCCAACTTGGCGTGGTTTCCATCCCCTCGGGGGCCCCACGGTTCAACTGTTCAATCGGAATCGATCGCGTGATTCCCACAATCGCTCAACAGAGTGGTCACAGACGCGTGTTGTCCACCGTTTTCCCCGTTTTCCCCGTTTTCCCCGCCGGCCCTGTCAGCTGCCTCCGCCACAGCCGCCCCCGCAGCCCGAGCCGCACCCCGAGGACCCGCAGCCCGACGAGCCCCCGCAGGAGGACGACGCGCCGCAGCCGCCGCCCGAGGACGAAGAAGAGGAAGAGGAAGAGGAGGAGCTGCCGCTCGCCCAGCCGCCCCGGCGCTTGCGCCGCTTGCGGGAACGGCCGCCACTGGTCGCCGCCGCAAATCCGACGACCACAAGAATGATGAGTCCGAAGACGATGAAACCGCCCATGGAGTCCCCCGTACGTTCGAGTTTTCGCGTCAGCCAGAGTGGCTGTGCGAGAGGGATTCCCGCGTCGGCCGGGCTCGAAGCGCGCAGAGCGCGCACTTGAGCAAGTCCAGAGCTTCGCCCCGGAGTCAGGAGCGATCCGGGGCCTCGGACTCCGGTCCGGCGTCCGACGGCGCGGCGGCGGACGCCTGCGCTTCCGCTTCCCCTTCCGCTTTCCCCTCCGCTTCCTTTTCCCCTCCCCCTTCCCCTTCCGCCTCCTCCTTCGCGTGCGTCTGCGCCTCCGCCTCCAGACGTACGCGCAGTGCCCGCGCTTCGGCCAGCGCCTGCCGGGAGAGCGGCCGGCGGCCCTGGCCGTGCCGACAGACGGAGCCCTGGGAATGCGCCGGGCGCGTGGGGCGCTCCAGGGCGCTCGCGCCGGCGGCGTCGGCCAGGGTCCGCGCCGTCCCGGGCGGCGCGAGCCGGTGCCGGGCGATGACCGCGCCCATGGGGGTGACGATCGAGAGGTACGGCCGGTCCAGGCGCCGATGGACCTCCACCCGCGAGCCGGCGAGGTCGGGCTGGACCGCGTAGAAGCTGTCGCGGTACGGCACGAGCCCCTGCGGGCCGACGATCCGGTGGGCGCACAGCCATGCGGGGAACGGGGTGAGCGGCAGGGCCGGGAGGCCGGGGGCGTCCAGGGCGTCGTGGTCCGCGGCGAGCCGGTCGAGCTCGTCCTGCGCGCCGGCCATCCGGCTGTCGTGCCCGGTCGCCCGCCACCACTCCCGCAACGCCGCGCACCGGGCCTCGTCCGGCGGACCGGCCTGGTCGCGCCGGTCCCCGTGGGCGCCGTGGTCGCCCGGCCCGAGTCGGTGCCACCACTCCCGCAGTGCCGCGCCGCCGCAGGCGCCTTCAGGCGGGCCCTCGTCGCCGTGGTCGTCGTGGTCGTCGTGGTCGCCGTGCCGGCCGGCCTGGTCGCTCCGGCCGGGCGGACCGAACCGTACCGCCACCCCGTAGTACCGGGCCACCTGCGCGAAGGCCGGTGTCGGCCAGCCCGTCGAGACGGTGCACACGACCGGCGTGCGGTCGAGCCGCCAGCACCCGGGCGTACCGCCGAGCCGGCGCAGCGCCCGGTCGATCGCCTCGGTCAAATGGGGAAGGTCGTCGCCGTCGCTCAGCACGCCGCGCCAGCGGCCCGAGGAGGCCAGGGTGCCGATCAGCAGCCGGGCGTGCGTGCCGCACCCCCACCGCAGCGGCGGGGCGGGCAGCCGGAGCCAGTCGAACCGAATCTCCTCACTCCCCTGCGGCGCGTCCGCGGGTCCGCCCTGCCGCGGCACACCGGGTCGGCAGTCCGCACAGGGGGGCCGCAACAGGTGCCGGCGCAGCGCCCGGGTGAAGGTGGAGTAGCCGCCGGGATAGCCGAGTTCGACGACCTCGGCGAACAGCCGGCTCGCCAGCAGGTGCGGATCGTCGGCCAGCCGCTGCCGGCAGTAGGGCAGGAAGAGCAGGGACGCGTCCTGCGTCTGGCTGCGCACGCCCGCGACCCGGTCGCCGCCGAGGTAGGACCGCACCGTCTTGCGGTCGCGCCCCAGGTGGCGGGCGATCGCGGAGATCGACCAGCCCTTGCGGCGCAGTTCCCGAATCTCCAGGTATTCCTTCCTGGTGAGCATGCCGGCCCCCTCGCTGAAGTTACCAGTAATTCGAGGCAGAGACCTTACCGGAGCATCCCAAATTTGCGAAGTGACTGAATTCATTCCCCCGACAGACGGCGCCCTTTCGAGGAGTGCGCCGTCTTCGAATTGCGCCACCCAACGCGCCACCCCGGGGAAAATGGCCAAGCGGACGCGGCACGTTACGACAATATGACTGCCGCCCCGGAGGGTGGGGAATTTATCGGAGCGCTATATGAAGTCTTTGCCAGTGGCATGGGAGCACATCCTGGAACCCGCCTGAGGAATTCTCTTGAGTACCTCTGGAATGAGATATGAAAGGACGCCCGTATTGCCGACATTCGACGCGGGCCGCTTTTCGTTGACCGGGGCATGAGTGCAATGCGCCAACGAAATACCCTGCCCCGGACGGATCGGGATCCCGTCTGCGACGCCGGGGGCTGGCTGTTCGTACCCGATCGCCGGGACGCCGCCGGAGACGTGCAGTGCGGCTACCTGTCGCGCGACGGACAGCGTGTCGTCCTGCGGAACTCCTCCCGGCTGCTGGCCGACTTCCTGCTGCGGATCCGCCAACTCGAGGAGGGCTTCGCCGAAGGGCTCGCCGGGTGTGGGAGTCGACGGTGTACGACCCGATGAACGACCCCTGCGCCTGGCCGGAGTACGGGACCGGGATCGCCGGCGTCCCCGCCACCGAGGGTTGGGACGGCTGGGACGACGAGCGGCCCGGGCCGCTCCACCTCCATGCGCCGCGGGACGACGTCCCACCCCACGACACGATGTCGCTCGGCAGGATGCCGCTCGACACCCTGTCCCTCGACGCGATGTCCCTCGACGCGATGTCTCTCGACGACTTGCCCTTCGACGCCTTGCCGCATCAGCCGGTACCGGAGCCCGGGCACCCCGCCCGACGCCGCCATCTGCCGCCGGTGACGTCCTGGCCGCTGCTCTTCCGCTCGTTGTTCGGGATGCTGACCATCGTCACGGTCACCGCGGTCTGCGTCCTCGACTGGCTGCTCTGCTACCACCCGCTGCTCGACCTGGCCGTGTCCCGGGTGCCGCACGGCCTCGATCACCTGTGGCCGGCGATCGTCTACGCGCCGTGGCTCGTGGGCACCTTCTCCGTGCTGCGCAGTGCGCTGGAGGCGCGCCGGCTCGCGCACGCCTGGGCCGTGGTCGTCGTCTTCTCCGGCATCGCGACGGGGCTGTGCGTCTTCGAGGCGTGCCGGACACCGGCCGATCTGCTCGACATCGTGGTCGCGGGTCTGCCGCCGGTCACCGCCGCCGTCTGCCTGCACCAGCTGGTGCGGCAGCTCACCGCCGCCTCCCGCGCCCGCCGTCCGGCGCCGCGGCACACCGCCCGCCGGGTACCGCGGCAGCGACGGCGCTGAGCCGGGCGGAGCGGGGCGCGGGGGCGCGGGGGGTGGGGGCGCGCGTGAACGTGGCCGTGGGCGGGGGCGGGAGCGGGGAGCAGGGGCGGGGAGCGGGGCGGGCGGGGAGCGGGGGCGGGGAGCAGGAAGGTCGCCCCGGTCTCCACGGTCTCCGGTCTCCAAGGTCTCCCGGTCTCCACGGTCTCCCGGTCTCCACGGTCTCCCGGGTCGCCTGCTTGTCCGTCGCTCGTCCGGCGTCAGAGGATGGCCCCGTCGACGAGTCGTGAGGAGCATTGATGGGTACCAGGCCGCTGTTGAACCGCCGGCTCGCCGAGTTCGGGACGACGATCTTCGCCGAGATGTCCGCGCTCGCCACCGCCACCGGCTCGATCAACCTGGGTCAGGGCTTCCCGGACACGGACGGCCCCGAGGAGATCCGCGAGGCGGCCGTGCGCGCCCTGCGCGAGGGCCGCGGCAACCAGTACCCGCCCGGCCCCGGCGTGCCCGAGCTGCGCTCCGCGATCGCCGAGCACCAGCAGCGCCGCTACGGCCTCTCGTACGACCCCGACAGCGAGGTCCTGGTCACCGCGGGCGCCACCGAGGCCATCGCCGCCGCGCTGCTCGCGCTGGTCGAGCCGGGCGACGAGGTCATCGCCCTGGAGCCGTACTACGACTCGTACGCCGCCTGCATCGCCATGGCCGGCGGCACCCGGGTCCCGGTCACCCTGCGCCCGCACGACGGGGCCTTCGTCCTCGACCTCGACGAGCTGCGCGCCGCGGTCACCGACCGGACCCGGCTGATCCTGCTCAACACCCCGCACAACCCCACCGGCACCGTCCTCAGCCGCGCCGAACTGACCGCCGTCGCCGAACTCGCCCAGGAGCGCGACCTACTGGTCGTCACCGACGAGGTGTACGAGCACCTGGTCTTCGACGGCGCCGCGCACGTGCCGATCGCGTCGCTGCCCGGCATGCGCGAGCGCACCGTCACCATCGGCTCGGCCGGCAAGACGTACTCCTTCACCGGCTGGAAGGTCGGCTGGATCACCGCGACGCCCGAACTGACCAGCGCGGTCCGGTCCGCGAAGCAGTTCCTCACGTACGTGTCGTCAGGCCCGTTCCAGTACGCGGTCGCCGAGGCGCTGCGGCTGCCCGACACGTACACCGACGCCCTGCGCGCCGAACTCCAGGCGAAGCGCGACCTGTTGAGCGCGGGCCTGACGGCGGCCGGGTTCGGCGTCCACCGCCCGGCCGGCACGTACTTCGTCACCACCGACATCCGTCCCCTCGGCGAGACCGACGGCTTCGCCTTCTGCCGCGCGCTGCCGGAGCGGGCCGGGGTCGTCGCCATCCCGAACGCGGTCTTCTACGACCACCGCGAGGAGGGCGCGCCGTTCGTGCGGTTCGCGTTCTGCAAGAAGACGGAGGTCCTGGAGGAGGCGGTGGAGCGCCTGAAGAAGCTGGGCTAGGAACGAGGGACCGGCCGGGAACGGGAGACCCGGCCAGGAACGAGGGACCGGCCAGGAACGGGAGACCGCGGAGCGGCCTTCCGGCGCGCGTGCCCCTCGGCGCGGCGACGACCGTACCGACGACGCCGACGGACACGCTGCCCGTACCGTCGGCAGCCGTGCCCGGCCCCGGCTGCCGATGGCGGTCGACCCGACCGGTCCCTGGCACTTCACCGCCCACCCGGCGGGCGCGCTGACCCATCGTCCTGGAGGTCGCGGACGACAAGGGCGTGCTCGCGACCCTCACCACCGGGGCGGGGGTGGTGACCCTGCGCGGTCCGAAGCGCTGGTTCGAGCAGAAGAAGGCGTACGAGGAGAACGGCGACGCGCGGGAGAAGGGCGACCTCTGCACGGACATGCTGCGGGTGATCCGCCGCTTCTGATCCGCGCGCCCTCTCCGTGCCGTGGCACCGGTCATGTAGACCGACTGTCGGGAAATAACCGACCGGATTCCCGCGCGCACGGAGGTGCCCCCTGTCCGCCGAGACGATCGACCGCCCGCCGGCCGACGCCGCCCCCGCACTCACCGCCGCGCCCGCCCGGCGCCGCCTCGCGCGCCTGCGCGCCTCGCTGCGCCGGGCGGCGCCCGCGCTCGGGCTCTTCGCCGCCGCGCGGCTGACCGGGACGCTGGTGTTCGCGCTGTGGGCGTGGCACATCGGGCGTTCGCCGCGGGTGCTGCTCGCGAGGTCCTGGGACTCGGACTGGTACCTGCGGATCGCCGCCAACGGCTACGGCCGCACCCTCCACTGGCCGGACGGGGCGCCCATGTCCGACCTGGCGTTCTTCCCGCTCTACCCGGGGCTCGTCCGGGTCGTCGCCGGCGTGCTGCCGATCGCCTACGGGACGGCCGGCCTGCTGCTGTCCTGGCTGGCGGCCGGGGCCGCCGCGTGGGGCGTCTTCCTGGTCGCGGAGCGACTGTGCGGGCGACGCGTCGCGGTGTTCACGGTGCTGCTGTGGGGGCTCCTGCCGACGTCGTTCGTGCTGACGATGGCGTACACGGAACCGGTCATGACCGCCTTCGCCGCCTGGGCGCTCTACGCGGTCCTGACCCGCCGCTGGCTCTGGGCCGGCTCCCTGGCCACCCTCGCCGGCCTCTCCCGCCCCAACGGCATCGCCGTCGCCGCCGCCGTCCTGGCCGCCGCGGCGCTGGAGCTGTGGCGGAGGAGTGGATGGTGGGACGGGCACGGGCGGGCCGACTGGCGCGGATGGGGGGACGGGCGCGGCAGGGCCGGCTGGCGCCGATGGGCGGACCGGCGCGGCAGGGCCGGCTGGCTTGGATGGGCGGACCGGGGCGGATGGGCGGACCGGGGCGGCGGCGCTGACCGGCACGCCAGGGCGGACCGGCGCGGCCAGGGCGGCGGTGCGGACCGGAGTGGCGGCGCGGGCCGGAGCGGGCGGGACGGCTGGGCGGTGTGGGTGGGGGCCGGGGTCGCGCCGCTCGGGTGGGTCTCGTATCTCCTGTGGGTCGGCGCGCGGCGCGGCGATCTGCTCGGCGGCTACTTCACCGTCCAGGAGGGCTGGACGAGCCGCTTCGACTTCGGCGAGGGCGCGGCGCGCTTCGTACGGGACATGCTGAAGGGGCCCACGCAGTTCGGCTACGTCATGGCCCTGGCCGTCACCGCGGTCGGCGTGCTGCTCTTCGCGCTGCTCCTGCTCGACCCGGACGAGCGGCCGCCGCTGCCGGTCCTCGTCTACACCGGCGTGCTCGTGCTGATCACCGTCGGCGGCTCCGGCTTCTTCGAGTCGAAGCCGCGCTTCCTGCTGCCCGCGTTCCCGCTGCTGCTGCCGCTGGCCCGGGCACTGACAAGAGCCCGGCCACGCGCCGCGATCACGGTGATCGCGGGCCTGGCCGGGCTCTCGTTCGCCTACGCGCCGTACGCGCTGACGCTGGCGCGGATGGCGCTGTGACCGCTCGGCGGTCGGTGGACCGCTCGGCGGACCACTTCGGGGACCAGTCGGCTGACTACTCCGCGGAGCCGTCGCCGTCGCCGGACGCCTTGTCCTCCGGGGACTCCAGGCCGAACTGCTCGACGATCCACTTGTCGAACTCGATCGACGCGCGCACCCAGCTGACCGTCGACGACACGAAGTGCTCCAGGGCGACGCCCGTGCCGATCAGCATCTGTGCCTCACCGATGAGGCGGAGGGTGGCGGAGCCGTCCTCCTCCTCGTGCAGGTGGGTGTAGACCTTGGGCCACAGCGTGCGGCGGTTCCAGTCGTCGATCGCGTCGAGGATCTTCGCGCGGTCGTCCGCGGCGTGCGGGCGGTCGTAGAAGGTCCGCACCGAGAAGACCTGCTGCTCCGCCTCGCCGCGGAACATGAAGTACGTGCGGAAGTCCTCCCACGGCGCCGCGAGGTCACCCTCGTCGTCGACGACGTACTTGAGCTCCATCTGCTCGAGGAGCTGCTTGACCAGATCCTGGTCGGGAACGACGGGGCCCGCCGGTCCTGCCTGCGGCTGGGGCTGGGCCCCGAAATTAGGAATCGAGGACGGGTCGATGCTCACCGGGTTCTTCCCTTCGTACGGATGCCGCCATCCTCCCTCATGGCGGGCGGGGGGTGGCAAGTCCCCACGGCGCGATCAGCTGCGGGCTGACATGATCTCGCCCCGCGCTCCTACGTCACGGTGGGCTTCCGCCTGCCGCGCGCCGAGGCTTCTGCGCGTCGACGCGAAGGCGGACGAGGACGGCGACACCGCACTCGCCCACCTCGGCGCCTGGGACAGGTGACCCGACCGGCGGAGAGCTGACCGCCGGACACCCGACCGCCGGACACCCGACCGGCGGGCACCCGAGCGCCGGAGACCCGAGCGCCGGAGACCCGAGCGGCGGAGACCCGAGTGGCGCGATCCCGCCGGTCGGCTCCCCGCCAGGGCCGGGCTGCTCCGCCGGGGCCGGGCTACTCCGCCCTGCCCACGATCAGCTCGTCCTCGAAGCGGTCCACCCGGACCGTGTCGCCGTCGCGGACCTCGCCCGCCAGGATCTCGCGCGCGAGGCGGTCGCCGATGGCCGTCTGGATCAGGCGGCGCAGCGGGCGGGCGCCGTACGCCGGGTCGTTGCCCTCCTCGGCGAGCCAGGCGAGGGCCTCGGGGGTGACGTCCAGGGTGAGGCGGCGGTCGGCGAGGCGGCGGGCCAGGCGGTCGATCTGGAGCTTGGCGATCCGGGCCAGCTCGTCGCCCTTCAGGGCGGAGAAGACCACGATCTCGTCGAGCCGGTTCAGGAACTCGGGCTTGAAGCTCGCCCGGACGACCTCCAGGACCTGCTGCCGCTTCTCGCTCTCGCTGGTCAGCGGCTCCATCAGGAAGTGGCTGCCCAGGTTCGAGGTGAGGATCAGGATCGTGTTGCGGAAGTCGACCGTGCGGCCCTGGCCGTCGGTGAGCCGGCCGTCGTCGAGGACCTGGAGCAGGATGTCGAAGACCTCGGGGTGGGCCTTCTCCACCTCGTCCAGGAGCACGACGCTGTACGGGCGGCGGCGCACGGCCTCCGTCAGCTGGCCGCCCTCCTCGTAGCCGACGTAGCCGGGGGGCGCGCCGACGAGACGGGCGACGGAGTGCTTCTCGCCGTACTCCGACATGTCGATGCGGACCATGGCCCGCTCGTCGTCGAAGAGGAAGTCGGCGAGCGCCTTCGCCAGCTCGGTCTTGCCGACACCCGTCGGGCCGAGGAAGAGGAAGGAGCCGGTGGGCCGGTCGGGGTCGGCGATGCCGGCCCGGGTGCGGCGCACCGCGTCGGAGACGGCGCGCACGGCCTCGCTCTGGCCGATGAGCCGCTTGCCGAGCTCGTCCTCCATGCGCAGCAGCTTCTGCGTCTCGCCCTCCAGGAGCCGGCCGGCGGGGATGCCGGTCCAGGAGCCGACGACGTCCGCGATGTCGTCAGGACCGACCTGGTCCTTGACCATCATGTCCTTCGCGTCCTGCCGCGCCTCCTGCTCGGCCTCGGCCTCGCTGGCGGCCTCCAGCTCCCGCTCCAGCGCCGGGATCTCTCCGTAGAGCAGCTTGGACGCGGTGTCGAAGTCGCCGTCGCGCTGCGCGCGCTCGGCGCGGCCGCGCAGCTCGTCGAGCCGCTCCTTCAGCTCGCCGACCCGGTTGAGGGACTGCTTCTCCTTCTCCCAGCGGGCGGTGAGGCCGCGCAGCTCCTCCTCGCGGTCGGCGAGGTCGCGGCGCAGCTTCTCCAGGCGCTGGAGGCTGGCCTCGTCGGTCTCCTTGGAGAGGGCGAGCTCCTCCATCTTCAGCCGGTCGACGGCGCGCTGGAGCTCGTCGATCTCGACCGGCGAGGAGTCGATCTCCATCCGGAGCCGGGACGCGGCCTCGTCGACGAGGTCGATGGCCTTGTCGGGCAGGAAGCGGGAGGTGATGTAACGGTCGGAGAGGGTGGCGGCGGCGACCAGCGCGGAGTCGTTGATCCGCACCTTGTGGTGCGCCTCGTAGCGGCCCTTGAGTCCGCGCAGGATGGCGATGGTGTCCTCGACGGACGGCTCGGCGACCAGGACCTGCTGGAAGCGGCGCTCCAGGGCGGGGTCCTTCTCGATCCGCTCGCGGTACTCGTCGAGGGTGGTCGCGCCGACCATGCGCAGCTCGCCGCGGGCCAGCATGGGCTTGAGCATGTTGCCCGCGTCCATGGCGGAGTCGCCGCCGGCGCCCGCGCCGACGACGGTGTGCAGCTCGTCGATGAAGGTGATGATCTGGCCGTCGCTCTCCTTGATCTCGGAGAGGACGGTCTTCAGCCGCTCCTCGAACTCGCCGCGGTACTTCGCACCGGCGACCATCGCGCCGAGGTCGAGCGAGACCAGCCGCTTGTCGCGCAGCGACTCGGGGACGTCGCCCTTCACGATGCGCTGGGCGAGGCCCTCGACGACGGCGGTCTTGCCGACGCCGGGCTCGCCGATGAGGACCGGGTTGTTCTTGGTGCGCCGGGAGAGGACCTGGACGACGCGGCGGATCTCGTGGTCGCGGCCGATGACCGGGTCCAGCTTGCCCTCGCGGGCGGCGGCGGTGAAGTCGGTGCCGAACTTCTCCAGGGCCTTGTACGAGCCCTCCGGGTCGGCGGTGGTCACCCGGCGGGCGCCGCGCGCCTTCTCGAAGGCGTCCTGGAGCCGTCGGGCGGTGGCGCCCTGCTGGTCGAGGACCTGGCCGGCCCGGCCGCCCTTGGCGGCGATGCCGATCAGCAGGTGCTCGGTCGACAGGTACTCGTCGCCGAGCTTCTTCGCGCGCTCGGCGGCGTCGGCGATGACGGCGAGCAGCTCGCGGTCGGGCTGCGGGGGCGCGACCGTGGACCCGGTGACGCTGGGCAGCGCGGCGAGCAGCCGCTCCGCACCGGAGCGCACGGCGGCCTGGTCGGCCTCGACGGCGGCGAGCAGGTCGGTGATGTTCTCGTTGTCCTGACCCGCGAGCAGCGCAAGCAGAAGGTGCGCGGGGGTCAGATCGGCGTGCCCCTGGGACACGGCGCGGCTGCTCGCCGCGTTCAGCGCGTCCCGGCTCCTGTTGGTCAGTTCGGCGTCCACGTGCGGGGTCTCCTCCTGGTCTTCGACTGCGACAGCTCCTATGACTCATCCAACCTACACAAAGTTGAGTCTATTCCGCTCAAGGTATCGGGTGGAGCCCTCCCCGGAGTAGTTTCCGAGACATGGCCATCGACCCGAGCAAGCCCAGCGACTCGTACCTCAGCTTCTGGCGCGAGTACCACATGAGCACCCTGACGACCCCGCGCCCGGACGGCACCCCGCACGTGGTGGCGGTGGGCGTCACGTACGACCCGGAGGGCGGCGAGAAGGGCATCGCCCGGGTCATCACCAACAAGCACAGCCGCAAGGTCGCCAACGTCCTGGCGGCGGGCCCGGACGGCGCGCGGGTGGCGGTCTGCCAGGTGGACAAGGGGCGCTGGGCGACGCTGGAGGGCGTGGCGCGGATCCGCACCGAGGCCGAGGTCGTCGCCGACGCGGTCGACCGGTACGCGGCCCGCTACAACCGGGTGCCGGCCCCGAACCCGGACCGCGTCGTCATCGAGATCGCGCTCACCCGCGCGATGGGCCGGGCGTAACCGGCCGACGGCAAAAGCACAGCGGCGCCATCGCGTTTCAGGTCCGCGATGGCGCCGCTGTGTGGGGGAAGCGCCCGAACGATCTACAACGACGGGGGAATCGTTCAGGCACTGCGGGGGGTGGCGGTGATGGTCTCCGTGTCGACCAGCTGGGGCTCCAGCAGCTGATGGTCACGCTGATCGAGGTTGACGAAGATCATGCCGTACCGGATGGCACAGCGAACGGGCTGCGGCGCACCGCGCGGGCGGCGCAGACACCGATAGGCACGGACGTCCTCGTCCTGTTCGCGGGCGACGACGATCGGCTCTCCGAAGAGGGTCACCATCAAGGAGTCGCCACGGTGGGGGATGGCCGTGACGAGATCGATGAAGTGCCACCCGGAGCGGTATGCCGAGGCCATCTCCCGTCGGAAGGACCGGTCGTCCGGCGGCACGGTCATGCTCCCGCGCCCGCCGGACCGAGGTCCCACACGGGGTCGAGCTGAGCGGCCGGGGCGACGTCCCAACCAGGGTCCCGGTCGGCAGCCGGTGCGACGTCCCAGACCGGGTCGTTCGGAGCTGCGACGACGTGGGCCGGCGTGCTGTCCCACACCGGGTCGTTGACGGCCAGCGCTCCTACTGCTGCCGCCCCAATGAAGACGGAAGCAAGTATCGAGCGAAGCATTTTCCTGGACATGAGCGGCTTCGACCTCACTTGATGGTTTCCTCTACCCCCGCGCACAAAACGATGGCTCAGTCTTTGCGCTCGCACCACCGAGGCAATGCATCATGTTCCTGAAATACAGGATCCTGGGGGGTGTGCAAATGCCGCATAAACCGACAGAAGCGACACATCCTCACGGGCATGTCGACCTCTGTGCAACCGGATCGGACTTGTACGCAAGTGCGTTGCGGATCGGGCGAATAACCAGGACCGAGGCAGAAGCCGCACCCTGCCTCATGGACCTGGACCTGCTGCACCCCGACCCCGACGACCCGTCATGGCTAAGGCCCGTGCCACCGTCGGCGGCGCTCGCCCGGCTCGTCCAGCCGTTGGAACGGGAGATCCAGGACCGCCGCGCCCTGGCCACGGAGCTGTCCAGCACATTCGAGCCGTTCATGGCGATCAGCGCCCAGGACCCTTCCACGACCCACGCCATCACCGTCCTCGAGGGCATCCACCGCATCGACGCCGTGCTCAGCCGGGCCACCGCCGAGTGCTCCGAGGAGCTGCTCACCGTCCAGCCGGGCGGCGGCCGCAGCGAACACACCCTCAACACCGCGCTCAACCGCATCCAGCCACTGCTCGACCGCGGCGTCCGCGTCCGCACCCTCTACCAGCACACCGTGCGCCACAGTCCCGGCATGCAGGTCTATCTGGAACAGGCCGGCATGGACCGGCTCCAGGTGCGCACCCTGGAGGAGAGCATCGAGCGGCTCATCATCATCGACCGCACGGTCGCGCTCATCCCGGCCCGCCAGGACCGCCAGGTCGCCCTGGAACTGCGCCACCCCGGCCTCGTCGAATACCTCGCGACCGTCTTCGAGCAGTCCTGGACCCGCGCCACCCCGTTCGGCGAACAGGTCCCGGGCGCCCTGCCCAAGAACGGCATCAGCGGCGTCCAGCGCTCCATCGCCCGGCTCCTCGTCGAAGGCCACGTCGACGAGGCCATCGCCCGCCGCCTCGGCATGAACGTGCGCACCTGCCGCGCCCACATCGCCAAGCTCGCCGCGGCCCTCGGCAGCGGCAGCCGGGCCCAGCTCGGCTTCCTCATCGCCCAGTCAGGCATCCTCGACGACCGCGACTGAGCCGAGCCGCCCCGAACGCCGCGAGGTCCCCTCCGCCGAAGCGGAGGGGACCTCGTCACGAGAGTCCGGGCAGAGAGACCTACTCGCCGCGCTTGTGCCCCGGGCGCCACACCACCAGGGCGCTCGCCTGCTGCACATCGGTGTACGGGACCAGGTCACGCCGGTACGAGGCGTGGACCTGGGCCTCGCGCTGGCGCATCGCCTGGGCCGCGCCCTCGACCGCCGTCGACAGCTCGGCCACGCGGGCCTGGAGGGCCGCGACCTGGTTCTCCAGTTCGATGATGCGCTTGATGCCGGCCAGGTTGATGCCCTCGTCCTGCGACAGCTGCTGGACGGTGCGCAGCAGTTCGATGTCGCGGGCCGAGTAGCGGCGGCCCCGGCCCGCCGTGCGGTCCGGCGAGACCAGGCCGAGGCGGTCGTACTGACGGAGCGTCTGCGGGTGCAGGCCGGACAGCTGGGCCGCCACCGAGATGACGTACACCGGGGTCTCGTCCGTCAGTTCGTAGGCCCTACCGCCAAATCCGGGCTGTCGGCGACGGTCCATCTGCTCATGCTCCCTTCGCGGCCTGGAACAGCTCTGCCCTGGGGTCCTCGCCCGCCGTTGCCTCGCGGAACGTCTCCAGGGCCTCACGTGCCTTGTCGTCGAGTTCCGTGGGCACCGCGACCTCGACCGTGATCAGCAGGTCGCCGCGGGTGCCGTCCTTGCGGACGGCGCCCTTGCCGCGGGCGCGCATGGTGCGGCCGTTGGGGGTGCCCGCGGGCAGCTTCAGCGTCACCGCGGGGCCGCCCAGCGTCGGCACCCTGATCTCGCCGCCGAGCGCCGCCTCGTCGAACGTGACGGGCACCGTGACGGTGAGGTTGTCGTCCTTGCGGCCGAACACCGGGTGGGCGTCGACGTGCACGACGACGTACAGGTCGCCGTTCGGCCCGCCGCGCTCGCCCGGCGCGCCCTTGCCGCGCAGCCGGATCTTCTGGTTGTCGGACACGCCCGCCGGGATCCGCACCTGCATGGTGCGGGACGACTTGGCGCGGCCGCTGCCGTGGCAGACCTCGCAGGGGTTCTCGGCGATCAGGCCGCGGCCCTTGCAGTCCCGGCAGGGGTCGGTCAGCGAGAAGCCGCCGCCGCTGCCGCGCGAGACCTGTCCGGTGCCGACGCAGGTCGGGCACACCCGCGGGGTGCCGTTCTTGTCGCCGGTGCCCGAACACGCCTTGCAGGGCTGCTGGCTGGACATCCGCAGCGGGACGGTGGCGCCCTCGATGGCCTCGGTGAAGCTGAGCGTCACCTCGGACTCGATGTCCTGGCCGCGCCGCGGCTGCGTGCGCGCGCCCGCGCCGCCGCCCCGGTTGAACAGGCCGCCGAAGACGTCCCCGAGGCCGCCGCCGCCGAAGCCGCCGGCTCCGCCGGCCCCGCCCTGGGCGCCCCCGAAGAGGTCGCCCAGGTCGAAGTTGAACGAGCCGCCCGCGCCCGGGCCGCCCGCTCGGAAGCCGCCGTTGCCGAAGAGGGCACGCGCGTCGTCGTACTCCTTGCGCTTCTTCGGGTCGCCGAGGACGTCGGCCGCCTCGGAGATCTCCTTGAAGCGCTCCTCGGCCTTGGTGTCGCCCTTGTTGGCGTCCGGGTGGTTCTCGCGGGCGAGCTTCCGGTACGCCTTCTTGATCTCGGCGTCGCTGGCGTCCTTGGGGACGCCGAGAACCTTGTAGTAGTCCTTCTCGACGAAGTCCTTCGTGCTCATCGACGTCCCTCCTCCCGCTCCCGGGTACGGCTCTTAATCGCTGTCCTTCTCGGAGTCGTCGGACTCCTCCGCCTTGCCGGCGGCCGGAGCCGCGCCCGGCTGCGGCTCGGCGACGGCCACCCGCGCGGGGCGGATGGTGCGCTCCCCGATCCGGTACCCCGGCTGCAGGATCGCCACGCAGGTCGTCTCGGTGACGTCCGGCGCGTACGAGTGCATCAGGGCCTCGTGGATCGTCGGGTCGAAGGGCTCGCCCTCCTTGCCGAACTGCTGGAGGCCCATCTTGGCGGCGACGGTCTCCAGGGACTCGGCGACCGACTTGAACCCGCCCACGAGCTCGCCGTGGTCCCGGGCCCGGCCGATGTCGTCGAGCACGGGAAGGAGTTCGGTCAGGAGGTTCGCGACGGCGATCTCCTTGACCGTGACCCGGTCCCGCTCCACACGGCGGCGGTAGTTCTGGTACTCGGCCTGGAGCCGCTGGAGGTCACCGGTGCGCTCACCGAGCGCCGTACGGGCCTGGTCCAGCTGCGCCAGCAGGGCTACGTCCGTAGCGTCCCCGGCCGGGGCCGCCCCCTCCGCCTTCGCGGCGGAGTCGGCGGCCTTCGGCTCCTCGGGCGTGCCGTCGGCGGGGACGTCGGGCTTCTCCTCGAAGCCCGGGGTCTCCTCCGACATCAGGCAGCGCCGCCCTTCGGCTTGTCCTCGTCGACGATCTCGGCGTCGACGACGTCGTCGTCGGCGTGGGCCTGCTGGGCACCCTCGGCGCCGGCGGCACCCGCGGCGCCCTGGGCGTCGGCGTACATGGCCTGGCCGAGCTTCTGGGAGACGGCCGCGACCTTCTCGGTGGCGGTGCGGATCTCCGCGGTGTCCTCGCCCTTGAGCTTCTCCTTCAGCTCGGCGATCGCGGTCTCGACCTCGGTCTTGACCTCGGCCGGGACCTTCTCCGCGTTGTCCGCGAGGAACTTCTCCGTCTGGTAGACGAGCTGCTCGCCCTGGTTGCGGGTCTCGGCGGCCTCGCGGCGGCGGTGGTCCTCCTCCGCGTACTGCTCGGCCTCCTGGCGCATCCGGTCGACCTCGTCCTTCGGCAGCGAGGAGCCGCCGGTGACGGTCATCTTCTGCTCCTTGCCCGTGCCCAGGTCCTTCGCGGTCACGTGCATGATGCCGTTGGCGTCGATGTCGAAGGCGACCTCGATCTGCGGGACGCCACGCGGGGCCGGCGGCAGACCGGTCAGCTCGAACATGCCGAGCTTCTTGTTGTACGCCGCGATCTCGCGCTCGCCCTGGTAGACCTGGATCTGCACGGACGGCTGGTTGTCCTCGGCCGTCGTGAAGATCTCGGAGCGCTTGGTCGGGATCGTGGTGTTGCGCTCGATCAGCTTGGTCATGATGCCGCCCTTGGTCTCGATGCCGAGGGACAGCGGGGTCACGTCGAGGAGCAGGACGTCCTTGACCTCACCCTTGAGGACACCGGCCTGGAGGGTGGCGCCGATGGCGACGACCTCGTCCGGGTTCACACCCTTGTTGGCCTCCTTGCCGCCGGTCAGCTCCTTGACGAGCTCGGCGACGGCCGGCATGCGGGTGGAGCCACCGACGAGAACGACGTGGTCGATCTCGGAGAGCTGGATGCCCGCGTCCTTGATGACGTTGTGGAACGGGGTCTTGCAGCGCTCGAGCAGGTCGGCGGTCAGCTGCTGGAACTGGGCGCGGGTGAGCTTCTCGTCCAGGTGCAGCGGGCCCTCGGCGGACGCCGTGATGTAGGGCAGGTTGATCGTGGTCTCCGTGGAGGAGGACAGCTCGATCTTCGCCTTCTCGGCGGCCTCGCGCAGACGCTGCAGGGCCATCTTGTCCTTGGACAGGTCGACGCCGTGGCCGTTGGCGAACTGCTTCACCAGGTAGTCGACGACGCGCTGGTCCCAGTCGTCACCACCGAGGTGGTTGTCGCCGTTGGTGGCCTTCACCTCGACGACGCCGTCGCCGATCTCCAGGAGGGACACGTCGAAGGTGCCGCCACCGAGGTCGAAGACGAGGATGGTCTGGTCGTCCTTGTCGAGGCCGTACGCCAGGGCGGCGGCGGTCGGCTCGTTGACGATGCGCAGGACGTTGAGGCCCGCGATCTCGCCGGCCTCCTTGGTGGCCTGGCGCTCGGAGTCGTTGAAGTACGCCGGGACGGTGATGACCGCGTCGGTCACCTTCTCGCCCAGGTACGCCTCGGCGTCGCGCTTCAGCTTCTGGAGGATGAAGGCCGACATCTGCTGCGGGTTGAAGCTCTTCCCGTCCAGCTCGATCTTCCAGTCGGTGCCCATGTGGCGCTTCACGGACCGGATGGTCCGGTCGACGTTGGTGACCGCCTGACGCTTGGCGACCTCGCCGACGAGCACCTCGCCGTTCTTGGCGAAGGCGACGACGGACGGCGTGGTCCTGGCGCCCTCGGCGTTGGTGATGACGGTGGGCTCGCCGCCTTCCAGAACGCTGACGACGGAGTTAGTCGTACCCAGGTCGATGCCGACCGCACGTGCCATTTCGATTCCTCCAGCTGACTGACTTGAGTGGAACTGACTCAAGGATGCATGAGGGACGAGTGGGAGTCAACAGACCTGAGTGGAGCCGACTCAACTCTTCGCTCTGCGATCCACTCAACAGGAGGACGGACGCGCGTCATTCCCCGCCACCGGGACCCACCCGTGAGAAGGTCCGGACATATCCCATGTTCTCGCCCGGAACCGGAAAGTGTGGATGGATGACGGCGAAGCGCGCGCTGGACGTCAGGCGCACAGTGGACGTCAAGCGCCTCCTGGACGTCTCCGTCGGGCTCGCGCTTCTCGTCCTGCTGTCCCCGTTGATCGCCGCCGTCGCCCTGTCCCTGACCCTGGGCACCGGGGACACCGGCGCGGTGCTGCGCCGCCGCCCGGTCGCGGGCCGCGGCGGGACCACGTTCACGCTGCTGACCTTCCGCACGAAGAGCCCGCTGGCCTCGCTGCCGCTGCTGCTCCATGTCGTACGGGGCCGGATGTCACTGGTCGGGCCGTGCCCGCTGGCCCCCGGTCACCGGGAGTCCACCGGCGACGGGCGGCGCCGGCTCTCCGTACGGCCCGGAATGACCGGATTGTGGCAGATCAGCGGGCGCTCGGAGCTACCGTGGGAGGAGCGCGAGCTCCTGGACCTCCACTATGTGGACCATCACTGGCTGGGGATGGACCTGGCGATCCTGGCGCGTACGCTGCCAGCAGTCCGTAGACGTCGCAGGGCAGGCGGCACGGCGGGCCGGAGACCGGCCCGCACGGCAAGGGTTGCCTGAGCGACACAGATCACCGCAAGCTCCGCTACAGTGCGGCGCCCCCAACGGGTAATCTCAGCACGGACTCAATAAGTTACCGCTTAGTAGGCCCAGGCTTAGATAGGCCCCGAGCTGAGGCCCGCCCGAGGAGCCCCACATGCAACTCGCCGCGATCGTCGTGTCGATCGTCATCACGGTGGTAGCCGTCGCGCTGTTCGGCCGCGCCATCGCGCAGATCTACCGCTTCGTGCGGCTCGGTCAGCCGGTGCCCGCGGGCACGCGCACCGGCGACCCCAAGCAGCGCACCGTCACGCTGGTCAAGGAGTTCCTCGGCCACACCCGGATGAACCGCTGGGGCGTTGTCGGCGTGGCGCACTGGTTCGTGGCGGTGGGCTTCTTCTCGCTGCTGCTCACGATCGTCAACGCCTTCGGCCAGCTCTTCCAGGCCGACTGGCTGATCCCGATCATCGGCGACTGGCTGCCGTACGAGCTCTTCACCGAGTTCCTCGGCCTGATGACCGTCCTCGGCATCGTCACGCTCATCGTGATCCGCCAGCTCAGCAAGCCGACCCAGGCCGGCCGCAAGTCCCGCTTCGCCGGCTCCAAGACCGGCCAGGCGTACTTCGTCGAGGCCGTCATCCTCATCGTCGGCGTCTGCATCATGACGCTGCGCGCGCTCGAGGGCGTCCAGCACCACGTGACCAGCTGGGAGCCGGGCTTCTTCGCCTCGTACCCGCTGATCAGCGCGCTCCACGGTGCCGACCTGAGCACGATCCAGAACCTCACGTACTTCTTCGCGGCGCTCAAGATCGTCACGTCCTTCACCTGGATGATCACGGTCTCGCTCAACACCAACATGGGTGTCGCCTGGCACCGCTTCCTCGGCTTCCCGAACATCTGGTTCAAGCGCAACTCCGACGGCTCCACCGCCCTCGGCCCGCTGCAGCCGATGACCTCCGGCGGCAAGCCGATCGACTTCGAGGACCCGGGCGAGGACGACGTCTACGGCGTCTCCCAGGTCGAGCAGTTCTCCTGGAAGGGCATCCTCGACTTCTCCACCTGCACCGAGTGCGGCCGCTGCCAGTCGCAGTGCCCGGCCTGGAACACCGGCAAGCCGCTCTCGCCGAAGCTCCTCATCATGTCGCTGCGCGACCACGCCCACGCCAAGGCGCCCTACCTGCTCGCGGGTGGCGGCAAGACCATGGAGGGCGACGAGAAGGCGACCGCCGAGCAGCTCGCCTCGGTGCCGCAGGCGGCGCTGGACGAGGCCGAGCGCCCGCTGATCGGCACCGCCGAGGAGAACGGCGTCATCGACCCGGACGTCCTGTGGTCCTGCACCACCTGCGGCGCCTGCGTCGAGCAGTGCCCGGTCGACATCGAGCACATCGACCACATCGTCGACATGCGCCGCTACCAGGTCATGATCGAGTCCGCGTTCCCGTCCGAGGCGGGCACGATGCTCAAGAACCTGGAGAAGAAGGGCAACCCCTGGGGTCTCGCCAAGAAGCAGCGCGTCGAGTGGACCAAGGAGGTCGACTTCGAGGTCCCGATCGTCGGCAAGGACGTCGAGGACCTCACCGAGGTCGACTACCTCTACTGGGTCGGCTGCGCCGGCGCCCTGGAGGACCGCGCCAAGAAGACCACCAAGGCCTTCGCCGAGCTGCTGCACATCGCGGGCGTCAAGTTCGCGATCATGGGCGGCGAGGAGAAGTGCACCGGTGACTCGCCGCGCCGTCTGGGCAACGAGCCGCTGTTCCAGCAGCTCGGCCAGGAGAACGTCGCGATGCTGAACATGGCGTTCGGCGAGGATGACGAGGACGAGACGACCAAGAAGCCGAAGTCGGCGAAGAAGATCGTCTCCACCTGCCCGCACTGCTTCAACACCATCGCCAACGAGTACCCGCAGCTCGGCGGCGACTACGAGGTCATCCACCACACCCAGCTGCTCCAGCACCTCATCGACGAGGGCAAGCTGATCCCGGTGACCCCGGTCGAGGGCCTCATCACCTACCACGACCCGTGCTACCTGGGCCGCCACAACAAGGTCTACACGCCTCCGCGCGAGATCATGTCCGCCGTCCCCGGCCTGCGCCAGCAGGAGATGCACCGCCACAAGGAGCGCGGCTTCTGCTGCGGCGCCGGCGGCGCCCGGATGTGGATGGAGGAGCGGATCGGCAAGCGCATCAACAACGAGCGCGTCGACGAGGCCCTCTCCCTCAACCCGGACATCGTCTCCACCGCCTGCCCGTTCTGCCTCGTCATGCTGACCGACTCGGTCAACGGCAAGAAGAACGAGGGCAAGGCCAAGGAGTCCGTGACGGTCGTGGACGTGGCGCAGCTGCTGCTCGACTCGGTGAAGACGCCGGCGGAGCCGGAGGAGCCGGCGGCGGAGCCCGAGCCGGAGCCGGAGCCCGCGGCGTAGTCGCGGTCGGTACGCGTACGTGACGGAGGGCCGTCCCGCGAGATGCGGGGCGGCCCTTCGCCGTCCCCTAGGGGATGTCACAGCTCTGCCGCACTCTCCCCGTAGTCCCCCCGGAGGAGGCGAGACACCGTCAGGACCGGGTACGTTCATGGACGTGGCTGGATTCAGGAACGGACGCGGCCGGGCCGGTGGCCCCCCGCAACAACAACCGCAGCAGGCGCCGTACGGGTACCAGGCGCCCCCGCCGGGGTACCCGCAGCAGCAGCGCCGGCCGCGGCAGCAGGCACCGCGACAGCAGGCACCGCAGCAGCAGTGGTCGCAGCAGCAGGCGTACGGGGAGCCGGAGTACTTCGGCGAGCCGCACGCGCCGCAGGGCCAGTACCCGCAGCAGCACTACGCCGCGAACAACCCCGGCCACACCCAGGTCTTCAGCGTCCACGACGACCCGTACGGCCCGTACGGGGCCCAGGGCGCCCCTGCCCCCGTACCGAGCGGCCCGCGGCTGCCCTGGAAGGCCCTCCTGAGCGGCATCGTGCTGCGCCCGGCGGACACGTTCCTGCGGACGCGGGACCACGCCGTCTGGGGTCCGGCGCTGATCGTCACGTTCCTCTACGGCGCGCTCGCGATCTTCGGCTTCGACCAGGCCCGCGAGGAGGCGATCCACGCGACAATGTCGGCCGCCGTCCCGTACGTCCTCCTGACCGGCGTCGGCTTCGTCATCGGCGGCCTGATCCTGGGCGCCGTCACCCACACCGTGGCCCGTCAGCTCGGCGGCGACGGCGCCTGGCAGCCGACCGTCGGCCTGTCCATGCTGATCATGTCGATCACGGACGCCCCGCGCCTCCTCTTCGCCCTCTTCCTCGGCGGCGAGAACGGCCTCGTCCAGGTCGTCGGCTGGCTGACCTGGCTGGCGGCGGGCGCGCTCTTCACGGTGATGGTGAGCCGCTCGCACGACCTGCCGTGGCCGAAGGCCCTGGGCGCGTCGGCGATCCAGCTGGTGGCGCTGGTGAGCCTGATCAAGCTGGGCACGCTGTAGTCACCTGCGGTCGCGTACGGACATACGGGAGGGCCCCGCAGGCACGAAGCCTGCGGGGCCCTCCCGTATGTCCCTGTGGCGCCTCAGGCGTCGAGGACCTGGCCCTCGCGCTGGACGACCGGCGGCTCGACGCTCCACGGGAAGTTGATCCAGTCGTCGGTCTTCTTCCAGACGTACTCGCACTTCACGAGCGAGTGCGACTTCTCGTAGATGACCGCGGAACGGACCTCGGCGACGTGGGCGACGCAGAAGTCGTGCACGAGCTTGAGGGTCTTGCCGGTGTCGGCGACGTCGTCGGCGATCAGGACCTTCTTGTCGGAGAAGTCGATCGCGTTCGGGACGGGCGCGAGCATGACCGGCATCTCGAGCGTGGTACCCACACCGGTGTAGAACTCGACGTTGACCAGGTGGATGTTCTTGCAGTCCAGCGCGTAGGCCAGACCGCCGGCGACGAAGACACCGCCGCGGGCGATGGAGAGCACGATGTCGGGCTCGTAGCCGTCGTCGGCGATGGTCTGGGCGAGCTCGCGGATGGCGCGGCCGAAGCCCTCGTACGTCAGGTTCTCGCGTACTTCACTCATGCCCGCTACCGCCTCACACCTGGGTCCGATGGAAATTCACGAACGAACGGGAGGCCGTCGGCCCCCGCTGGCCCTGGTACCGGGAGCCGTAGCGCTCGCTCCCGTACGGGAACTCGGCCGGCGAGCTCAGCCGGAACATGCACAGCTGCCCGATCTTCATTCCCGGCCACAGCTTGATCGGCAGGGTGGCGAGGTTCGACAGCTCCAGGGTGACGTGCCCCGAGAAACCGGGGTCGATGAACCCGGCGGTCGAGTGCGTGACGAGCCCGAGCCGCCCCAGGGAGCTCTTGCCCTCCAGACGGGAGGCGATGTCGTCGGGCAGCGTGATGACCTCGTAGGTGGAGGCCAGCACGAACTCGCCCGGGTGCAGGATGAAGGCCTCGTCGCCCTCCGGCTCGACCTCGCGGGTCAGGTCCGCCTGCTCGACGGCGGGGTCGATGTGCGGGTAGCGGTGGTTCTCGAACACCCGGAAGAAGCGGTCAAGCCTCACGTCGATGCTCGAGGGCTGCACCATGGATTCTTCGTACGGGTCGATGCGCACCCGTCCGGCGTCGAGCTCGGCCCGGATGTCCTTGTCTGAGAGAAGCACCCTCCCACGATACGCAGAGGGCGCGAAGCTCCCCCAATCGGGAGACCTCCGCGCCCGCAGCCCTCAGCGCTGCTGGTGCTCCACGGGTACGGCGTGCCGCAGTCGCGCACACCGTGGACACCGGATGAGCCGCCCGGGCCCGATCCGCCCGGCCCCGAGCTGCTGCAGCGGGAACGAAGCGGTGCTGAACACGTGCCCCTCGGCACAACGGACGACGGTGCGCTCCATCGAACCCATCAAGTCCCTTCCCCGACAAGTGGTGGACGAGACAGCCACATTAGGGGATCCCCACCCCCGCTCCGCGGAGGGCACTCCGGAGGCCGGCGCGGAGAAGGGCGCTTCGCCTGACCTGCGGGATGGGGTACAGTGTGCAACGATGCGGCACTGATCATCAGGGCGGCATGTTCGCGGATGTAGTTTAATGGTAGAACATGAGCTTCCCAAGCTTATAGCGCGGGTTCGATTCCCGTCATCCGCTCTTGAACGAAGGCCCAGGTCAGAGACCTGGGCCTTCGTCGTTGTCTAGACCTCTCGGGGGTTGTCGTGCCCTCCGCGTGCCCCATCTCGCCCGAACTTCCTGTTCGGAGGGCACGTGGCGCACCACCTTGCACCACCTGCGTCAGAGTCCTGCCGAGGGGATCGCCGCCGGTCTCGGGAATCTCCTCATAAGAGGCCGACCGCGTGGCTAGCGTGTGGCGTCATGACCGACGCCGCATCCTCCAAGGCGGACCTCCTGACGTATCTGAACCGTCTGGAGTTACGTTTCGACTCGTCCGCTTCCTTGGTCGCCTCCGATGCCCACGACGACCCCGCAACACTGGAATGGAGCTGCCGCGCCGTCCTGCCCCTGTGGGAGCCGGACGACGAAGAGGCCGAAGCCGACAACGCGCGGCTCCTGGCTTCTGGCGTATCGCTGGCCCAGTCGTCCCGGGGCGAGGACCAGGAGCTGACGATCCTCACCATGTCCGGCCTCACGGTGGACCTGGGGCGAGTCGGGAGCATCTACATGTCGCTGGACGCGCGCGACGCCGACTATGAGCACTTCACACCGCTCTTCGACAAGTCGGGAGAGCTCGGCCTGCACCCCGATCTGGAGGAGGGCCTGGTGAGCGGCGAACAAGTCGTCATCATCGACCGGGTTCGGATCGCACCGGCGTGGCGCGGGTTGGGCGGGGTCGGCCGGTTGTTGATCGGCCGACTGCTCCGCTGGGTGGCCGGCCAAGCGGCGCTCGTGGCGACACATCCGTACCCAATCGACATCCCTGTCGGCGAACGAGAGGACACGGCACGGGAAGCGCGGGAACAGGCCGTGGTCCAGCGCACGTGGCGGTCCTTGGGGTTCGAGCCCTTCCGTGAGGACGTGTGGGTGATGCAGCCGCATATGCGCGACCACGACGACGCCGTCGAACGCTTGGAAACCGCGTTCGCCCAGCACCTCTGAGCCCGCCCGTACGGCCACACCAGAAGAGAGGACGAACAGGACCGCAATGCGTGAGTTCACCAACCACAGAGCGCGATCCCAGCTCAACGCCCTTTGCCGCTTCTACTTGGAGACCCAGGACTTCTCTGAAGCACATCCCGGGGCAACACTGGACGACTTCGAGCGGCACCTGCTTCAACAGATCGACGACTTGAAGGCGGAGCTGGAAGCCGGTGAAGAGGCGGCTGAGACCGCCGTCGTCACCAAGCCCCTGTCGGGACCTCTCGCGGACCCCGAACGCCAGCGCGCGTTCCGTCTGCTGCAGGAATCCGAGCCACCTGCAGTGGGCCCTGAGAGGGAAGCCTGGTGGGACCAGCGTCGGGCCGTGATGGCCGAGATCAAGCAGCAAGGGCTGACAGAAGCCCAGGACTGGAAGTGCCGCGATTGCGGCGCCCCGATCGGAGTAGCCTGCAGGACGGCTGGTGGCAGGCCCAAGAAGGAGCCGCACTTCCTCCGAGCCACCGACGCCCAAGCCCCCTACAGACACGCGTACGGTCTGCGCTGAAACCGGGCTGGGGGCCGGGACGAGAATGCGTCCCGGCCCCGGCCTCATGCTCCCCGAGCAGCAGGAGACGACTTGGTTGCCGCCTGCCGAGCAGCGCGGACCTTGGCGTCGATGCCTCCGGCGACCTCCTGCTGGCGGGCGTCGTCGGAGTGCTGGTAGATCATCGCGGCCTTCTCCGAGGACTGGCCGGCGCGGACCATCGTGTCCTTGAGCGTGGCGCCGGACTGGGTGGAGAGGGTGTGGCCCGTGTGCCGGAGGTCGTAGAAGCGGAAGTCCTTCGGCAGGCCGACCTTGGCGCGGGCCTTCGCCCACTTCCGCTCGAAGGTGGTGCGCCGGAACGGCGCTCAAGCCGCCCGATACACCGAACGAACGTGGGTTCCCAGGCGATGACCGGCCCGGAGGGCAATCAGCCACTACGCCGGTGACGGCCTCGCCCTCCTGCCGCGGAGCGGAGCTCGGGAGCGCGCCCGGGGGACGGTGCAGAGTGAGAGATCGCATCCTGGGCGCGGTGGGAGCGCCAGATTCGCGCCTGGAGTTCCTTGATGCAGGCGCCGCAGGCGTAGATGGGTGCCTGGGCTCCGGCGACGGTGGCCGGACCGATCCACAGGACTCTGGTGCGCTGCTGTCCGCAGTAGAGCCAGCAGACGCCGTCGACCCAGTCGTTGCCGTTGTCTGTGGCCGGCGGGTCGGGCAGGCCGCCGCGCGCGAATTCGGCGATGCCGGGGATCACCAAATGGTGCTGTAAGCCCGCCGCGGTGATCACGGGCTCACCTCTCCTGTCCGCGGTCCGCGTCAGGCGCGAGAGCGGGCGGCCGACCTTCGGTGTCGAGGCTGTCGATCGGGGTCCACTCGTGCTCCAGGATCGAGTAGGTGATCGAGTCCCGCCACGCGCCGCGGACGAAGACGTGGTCGCGGATGCAGCCGTCCTCGGTCATGCCCGCGCGCAGCAGAGTCCGCGCGGACGCCTCGTTGAGTGGTGAGCGGGCGGCCCAGATGCGGTGAAGGCCAAGCTTCGTGAAGCCGAGCGCGCACAGCAGGTGGACGGTCTCCGTCCCCAGACCGTTGCCCCACTCGCCCGGATACAGGGCAAAGCCGATGGTGGCCGCCTGCTGGGGTTCGGTCGCCAGGCGCGCGTAGCCGATCAGCCGGTGCTCGCCGCGCCGGGTGATCGCGAGGCAGTACTCGGTCCTCGGGGTGTCCGTGGCGGAGGCGAAGGATCGGTCGACGATCGCCTGGACCCGCTCGGGGGTACGGGGCTCGAAGCTGAGGTGCCGGGTGGCCTCGGGGCTGCCGTAGATGGCCAGGAGGGAGTCGATGTCCTCGGGTTCGACTTCGCGCAGGGCCATGCGGGGGCCAGCAAGGTGGACTGGGGTCATGGGCGCGGAGCTTACCTGCGGGGTCATCGGACGAGGACAGACGTCGGAGTGGCGGTGAAGGCTTCGATCTCCACGCGCAGATCGGCCGCCGCGCCGATGCTGCGGCGCCCTTCGGCGTGCAGAGCGGCGCGGACGCGTTGGGCGCTGCTGGTGATGCCGAAGTTCCGCTGCTCGATGGGGAGGTCGAGCACGGGGCGTACGGCCTCGATGGCGCCCTCGATCTCACCGCGGGCGATGCGGGCGAGGGCAAGGTCGGTCTGCGCGCCGGCCTCGTCGCCGAAGGCCCACTCGTCCTCGGCAGCGTCGCGGTACGCGGTGACGGCGGCTTCGGACCGGCTCTCGCCGAGCGCGGGGTCGTCGCCGAGGTGCACGATGGCTTCGGCGACGTAGTACAGCTGCCGGGGCACGGGGAAGGTCATGATGCCGCCGAAGGCGTCGAGGTCGTCGGGTTCGACGGCCGCGCGGGTGTCCTCGGCCTGCTGGATGGCGGTGCGGGTGGCGTCGGCATCGCCGATGAGGGCGTGGGCGCGTGCGGAGAGACAGGCGAGCCAGACGCCGGTCGTACCACGGACGTTACCGGCGACGTTCTGGCCGAGGGTGGCGTAGTCGGCGGCCTCGCCGGGGCGGCCAGCCCAGTAGGAGATGAGCGACTGCAGGAAACGGACCCAGGCGCGCATGGCGTGGTGGTCGGCGTTGTCGGCGCAGACGAAGGCGGTACGGGCCTGCATCATCGCGGCGCTCGGGTTGCCCAGGTCGTGGCTGGCCTTGGCGAGCATGCCGGAGGTGATCCCGGCGAGCAGGTACAGGCAGCTCGCCGCCTCGGCCCGCGCCATCGCCGGTGGCCAGATCGTCACCGAGAAGGTGACCGGACTCGGCCCGGACGAACTCCGCACACTGGCCCAGCACACCACCGGCTTCCTCGACGCCGGCCACGCCGTCGTCGTCCTCGGCACCGAGCACGACGGCAAGGCCCTTCTGGCCGCCGCGGTCACCCGCAGCCTCCACGACACCGGTATCGAGGCCAGCCGAATCCTCATCCCGGCCGCGCGTACGATCGGCGGCGGTGCCGGCGGCAAGGGCCCGGTAGCCAGCGCCGGCGGGCGTCGCGTCGAGGCCCTCGGCGAGGCCCTCGCCATCGCTGCCGAGGACGCCACCCGCGCCCTCAACCAGTAGCGAACCGGTTGTCGGTGCCGCATGCGGCACCGACAACCGTGTCACCGACCGTGTCCGCCCAAGGGTAGGTCTTTCAGGAGCACCACGGTCTCGTAGTTCGTCACGCCCCACCGCCAGGACCCGACCGGCATGTAGCCGCGCCTGCGATACCACCCGACCAGGTCAGCCGCCTGGGCCGACGTATCGATCACCACCTGCGAGGCCCCGAGCGCGCCGATACGTTCCTCCGCCAGGGCGAGCGGCCGCGGCCCGAGCCCCGTCCCGCGGTACTACGGATCCACCGCAAGCTGCCAGAACGACCCCGCACCGGCCGGAGCCGGATACCCCTCGGGCCCCAGGTATGGGGCCGCCACCGTCACGGTGCCCATCAGCTCAACCGCTCAGGGCGAGCCAGCACTCGCCCCTGCCCAGCCTGTAGGCCGTGTCCTCCGCCGACTGATACGAGGCGAAGAAGACCCGACCTTCGGCAGCATGGGCGGAATAGGCACGGTGAAGCAGACGCGTCAGCGCCGCAACAGAGTCACCCTCGACGAACGAACTGTGACCGGCTCACGACTTCCGAGCCACGTCGACATGCCGACTGGCGATCTGGACACGCGATCAATTATCGGCTGCAAAGCACGAAGCTGCCTGCTGAGCTCCCGAGCAGCCATGGCACCGGGCCCGCCCCCACTGACGTGCGCTGACGGCAGGCGGGACGGATCACCGGCTTGGGCCTGCGACATTGATCAGACCTGTACTGGCCTGCCGCTCCTCCGCCGGCTCATCCACCCAAGGCACTACTGCGGAATCTCCGAGGCTGACTGCTGCGGCACCCGTACGGTGATCAGGTCACCCACCCCCGCCACCTCGTTCAATGTCTGCGCAAGCCCTAGCAGCACTTGACGCACCGACTCAATCTCCGCACGTAGTTCCGCCGCACGCCCCCAGCGACGCTCATGGGCGACCGGATCGACATGCTCAGCACGCCGCGCTTCGTGGGCGGCCAGCAGTGGGTGCCACCGGCTGAGCAGAGGCCGAATGGAGTGGTTCAGGACATTCACCGCCAGGACACCGAAGGTCATTTTTCCGGGTGCCACCCTCGGCGCGACCGCTGGGCCGTACCGTCGCAGAATCTCCCGTGTCGTCCCGAACACCGTGTACAGCGAGGACAGCGCCTCTCGCAATAGCCCCTCGTCCGGTCCGAGTTCTACGACTGAAACACGCGTGGCCAGTTCGACGTACAGCTCCCAAGCGGCTTCCCGCTCCGAGTCCACGGGCTCCCATACACCACTGATCTCCCCAACGAAGGGAAGGGAGAGCTTGACTGAAATTTGCTGCGGCCGGAAGCCGCTGCTCCCGGTCCGCCGCCGCCGTAACCGTTGTCGCAAACTCATCCCCGAGACCTTCCCTGGTAACGAACTACCCATGCCACCCTATGAGTTGCAGCGACTCGTGCAAGCCGGGAACTCATGAGGACACGATCTTGGAACGCGACGCATTCATCTCCTACAGCCACAAACGGGACGTACCCCTGGCCGATGCCCTCCAGAAGGGGCTGCACGACATACTCCGGACACCGTTGCTGCGCCGTCCCGGAGTCAGGGTCTTCCGGGACACCACCAGTCTTGCCGCCAGCCATGACCTCAGTGGTTCCATCAAGGCCGCCTTGGCGGAGTCCCGTTACTTCATCTACCTCGCCTCTCCCGAGGCTGCGGAGTCGCGTTGGGTCCGCGAGGAGATCCGGTACTGGCGACACAACCATGGCATGAAACAGTTCCTCATCGCCCTCAGCGATGGGCATATCGCCTGGAACTCAACTGCAGTCGACTTCGACTGGGACCTCACGACCGCCCTCCCTCAGGAACTACGTGGCGCCTTCACCAGCGAGCCCCTCTGGGTGGACCTCAGGTCGTTCCGTGACAGCGGTGAGCGTTCCATGGCTCCAGGCGAGCCATTCCGAGACAGGGTCGCCAGCCTCGCGGCGCCGCTCCACGGGCTACCGAAGGACGCCCTGGACAGCGAGGACCTGCGCATGCAGCGAAAGGCCGTCCGCCGCCTACGCTCCTTCGTGGCCGGCCTCACCGTTCTGGCCATAGCCACCGCCGGTGCCGGTCTCTTTGCCTGGCAACAACGTGCGGAAGCCCTTGCACGCGCACGCACCTCTGCCTCCCAGGCACTTGCGGCCCGCGCGCTCGACACGGCTGGCAAGGACCCCCGCAAAGCCGCGCAGTTCGCGTTGTACGCTCAGGCGGTCAAACCCACCGGCGAGTCCGCGCAGGCACTAGCTCAAGCAGTCGTAGCGAACGACAGCGTGACCCGGCACCTCCAAGCAGGCCACGAAGAAGTCGCCAATAACCACGGTGTGGCCCATGCCAACGCAACGAAGGTGGCCATCAGCCGAGACGGGGGCATGCTGGCCTACTACTCGGACTTCGATCCCGACGTCGCGCGCAGCTCGTCGAGTCACATCCACCTCTACAACATCAGGGCTGACAAGGCGCTACCCCACCTTGAGGGTGGGACCTGGCCGCAGGACGGCGGCGGGATGGAGTTCAGCGCGGACGGACGGACCCTGGCGGTGGAAGAGCCGTACAACCGGATCAGCATCTGGGATGTATCCGGTCGGAAGGTCCTGCGGACGATCACTGCCAGCAACGGCGAGGAGATGGCTACAGCGTTCAAGCGGCTTCGGGCGTTCGCCTTCTCCCGCGACGGGCAGCGAGTCGCTGCCGCGTTCTTCTCTCCCAATGAGCCAGAGTACGGATTCCACGTCGCCGTGTGGGACGCGACGACGGGGCGCCAGCTCGTCAAGGAGCCCGCTACACCCAATTCCCTCACCCTTGGGTTCGACAGCTCGAACCGCCTCCTCGCCTTCGACACTCAGGCTGGGACGCTCCGGACTCTCGAGCGAGACTCGACTTCTTGGACGGCCCCCCGGAAGATCCCTGGCATCCCCCACCAAGAAATGGCGCAGGCCACCCTTTCAGCCGATGGTTCCACCGTGTACTTGGGCGAGCAGCATGAGCTCTGGGACCTGAACAAGGGACAGCGACTGGCTAAAACCAACAACGTCGACGTGATGTCCATGCCCGACACAGGGGACGGGGCACTTTATGCCGCCGACGGACAGAGAGTGACTGTGTACGACACCGCTCTGCGTCCTCAGCGGGTCCTTGGCTCCTTCACCTGGCCTGTGGCCAGCATCTCGGTTTCCGGCGACGGCCGTTGGGTCGCCAGTGGCTCACGTGACGGCGCAGTATCCCTCTTCTCCACGACAAGCTTCCAGGCAGGTACACCCCTGCCGAACAGCTCGAAGATCACGCCGGCTGAGCTGGCCCCTGATGACCGGACGGCTTACCGCACGGGGAAATCAGGCACAGAGGTGTGGGCAGTCACTGGCCAAGGCGTCCAAAAGCTCGGTCGCCTACCGCTGCAACTCGTCAGACAGCCCCTCCGCGTGGACACCGTAATCGCCTCGCTCAACGGCGTCCGTGCCATCGTGGTCCAGAACGGAGCGCTGTCACTCTGGGACCTCCGCACCGGCAGCCAGTTGGGACGCCAGTCGCCTGGCAGTGCCGATTTTGAGCCGTTGGGATTCCTGCCAGACGGCATTCATATCGTCGGAACCACAGAGGAGGAGGTACAAATCGTAAACACCGAGTCCTGGGACGTTCTCCAGTCCAAACCGTTCCGGCGCGACGACGGCGACGCGGCCATGTCCCTCAGCGCAGACCGCTCCACCCTGGCTCGTGTTGCGGAGGAAAAGCTGACGGTCTTCAGATGGGCTGGGCCAGAGGAGGGAATGCGGCAGGTACGCGAGATCTCCATCTCGGCCATGTGGACCATGTACGGGCACGACGTCGTCGTCAGCGCCAAGGGGGAACGGGTCGCCGTCATCAACTTCGACGGACTCATCTCCGTACTCGATGTATCCACCGGAGCTTTCGCGCGCAGCACATCCGTGTCGAGCCGCGAGTCGGCCCTGGCTTTCAGTAGCGACAATGTCTTCCTCGTCCAGGCCACTGCTTCAGGGAAGGACTCTCGGTTGCAGTTCTGGGACACAGCTACCGGCGAGTCCCGCGGCTCCTGGACACTTCCGAAGAACGGCACCGACTCGGACAGCGCGATCGCGCGTCTCCTCACGAACGATGGCGGCACTGTGACCGCTCTAGGGCGTGACGGCAGTTTGGTGCGCCGCACGATCGATGTGGCGAGCTGGAAGGGGGTGCTCTGCAGCCTCGTCCCCGACACACTTCCCGAGGAGGAGTACAACCGGTACCTGGGTGGCCTGGATGTAGAGGCTCCCTGCCACCGATGATCCGCACCTCCGCGCCGGGCAATGCCCCTCCAAGCCGATGCCTCCCGTGGCGCTGTTCTGAAGGCTGTGCCACAACGTGCCAGTAGGGGCGGTGAACAGCGGTCAACAAGGGGACGGACAGAGCAACCAAATTGGAACCCCGGACGGGCGTTCGCGCAGGTCAGAGACCATCCGAGCGCTCAAGTGCCGGGTGCTTCCCAAGCTTATAGCGCGGGTTCGATTCCCGTCATCCGCTCCATAGCAAAGCCCCAGGTCAGAGACCTGGGGCTTTCGTCGTTGCCCAGAGGGCACGCGGCGCACCGTCTGGCACTGCCTTTCGGGTGGCGCGGCTCTGCTTTCGATCAGCCCCGTGGCGCACGAGTCGCTGATAGAAGAACCGGGAGCACTACACGACAGGTGAGGCCACCAGAGCATGAGTGATCCGGTCGGGCCGCAGGCCGCCCCGCTCGACGCGTCCGTCGACGCGCTGTCCGACGTACTCGACATGATCCACCTGCGCGGCGAGGCGCTGACCTCGGTCCGGGCGAGCGGCGGGACCGACGTCCGGCACACGCAGGGAGAGCGGGCGCTGCACCTCGTCGAGGAGGGGCCGGTCGATCTCGTCGTCGCCGAGGGGGCCCGACTACGGCTCGGGCGGGGGGACATGGCGTTGCTGGCGACCGGCGCCACGCACCGGCTGAGGGCGGTGGAGGGGGACGCCTCCTGGATGAGCGGCCGGTTTCTTGTCGAGGAGAGTGCGGCCTCCCCGCTCCTCGCGTCGCTGCCCGACGTCATCGTGCTGCGCGGCGCCGAACCCGGTCTGGAGTGGCTGCCGCTCAGCGCCGGTCTCCTTGCGGCCGAGATCGCCGACCCGAGCGCCGGGTCGCGGGCGATGGCGTCCAGACTCCTTGACCTGCTGTTCATCAAGGCGTTGCGGGCCTGGTCCGACGCCGACGGGGCCGGCGGCAGCCCTGGGTGGCTGACCGCGGCGCTCGACCGGTCCCTCGGGCCCGCCCTGTGGGCCATCCACCGCCATCCCGAGCAGCCCTGGACGGTGGAGGAGCTGGCCGGGCTCGCCTCGCTGTCCCGGGCCGCGTTCGCGGCCCGCTTCACCCGCCTGGCCGGAGACCCTCCCGCCCGCTACCTCGCCCGGCTCCGCCTGGCCCGCGCGGCCGACCGGATCGCCACCACCACCGAACCGGTGGGAGCGATCGGCAAGGCCCTGGGATACGAGTCGGAGGCGGCGTTCTCCCGGGCCTTCGCCCGCGAGTACGGCTCCGCCCCCCGCGACTGGCGCGCCACCCGAAAAGCGCCGGAATAGGTCCGGCCGAGCGTTTGGGCAAAGAAAGGAAGCGAGTCGATCATTCCGCTCCACTGACCGCCGGAATAGCGTCTTCCGTGTCGGCGCAAGGCCGACGAGCCGCGGCGCCGGATCGCCCGGCGGGAAGACGAGCCGGCAGGCAGCGGGCCCAGCCCCTCGGCCGGAGAGATCAGGGTGAGACTCATGGAGCGAGAAACGGCCACGGACACCGTCGTCCTCATCCACGGCCTCTGGATGACCCCACTGTCGTGGGAGAACTGGGTCACCCGCTACGAACAGCGCGGGCTCAAGGTGATCACTCCCGGCTACCCCGGCATCCAGCCCGGCACCGCCGGAGTCCAGGCCCTGCGCGACGACCCCTCCCCCCTGGCCGGCCTGGGCGTGACCGAGGTGTTCGACCACCTCAAGCACGTCATCGGCGGGCTCGACACGAAGCCGGTCATCATGGGGCACTCGTTCGGCGGTGCCTTCGTCCAGCTCCTCCTGGACGCCGGGTACGGCTCGGCGGGCGTATCCATCGACGGCGCGGCCGTGAAGGGGATCAAGTCCCTCCCGTTCAGCGAGATCAAGGCGACCTTCCCCGTCCTGAAGAACCCGGCCAACAAGAGCCGCGCGGTACCGATCACCGAGAAGGAGTTCCACTACGCCTTCACGAACAACCTCACCGAGGAGGAGTCGAAGGCCGTCTACGACCGCTACTCCGTCCCCGTCTCGGGCCGCATCCTCTTCCAGGGCGGATTCGCCAACTTCACCCCGGGCGCGGCGACGACCTACGACTTCGCCAACGACGACCGCGCCCCGCTGCTGTTCATCTCCGGCGGCAACGACAACATCCTGCCGCCCTCCGTGCAGCGCGAGAACTACGAGAAGAACGCCAAGCGCTCGAAGGCGATCACCGCCTACAAGCTCTTCGACGGCCGCAGCCACTACACCTGCGGCGAACCCGGCTGGGAAGCCGTCGCCGACCTCGCCCTCGACTGGGCCCTCTCCCCCACCGCCGGCGACCTCGACCAGCCCTGACCCCTGCCCTGCCGGCGGGACCGCCGGTACGTCGCGACGGCCAGGAACCCACCCCGGACGACCCCGACGCCCCGATGCCGGTTATGTCAGAGACCTGGGCTTCGTCGTCGTCCGGGCTGTCACCGGAACCGGGTCAGAATTCCAGCACCTCGCGGTCGAGCGGGTACCGCGCGCGGTGGGGGCCGTCGTACGGCGAGGGCGTGATCGGGAGGACGCCGGTGGGCTGCAGGCCCAGGTTGTCGTCCCAGAAACGGGGTTCGACCTGTCCGACGACGCGGAACTCCCGGAAGGTGAACGGCGGGCTGTCGGTCGGGAAGAACTCGGGCGTGGTCATCACCTGGAAGTGCAGGTGCGGCGTGGTCGAGTTGCCGCTGTTGCCGATCAGCCCGAGAACCCGGCCGGGGTCGACGCAGTCGCCTTCCCGGACCCTGAGCGAGCCGGGCTTCAGGTGGGCGTAGAGCAGATAGCGGCCCGGCGCGACCTCCACGGTGACGTGGTTGCCGACGGTCTCCTCGATGGGCGGGACCGGCGGCGTGACGGGCGGCGTGTTGTCCGGGATCCCGTCCTGGACCTCCACCACCCTGCCGCCGGCCGCCGCCACGACGGGCTGCCGGTAGCTCAGGTAGCTGGTGAGCCGCGCGGGGTCGCCCTCCCAGGTCTGTCCCTGCTCGCCGACCTTGTACCAGTCGATCGCGAAGCGCTGCGGCACGTAGAAGCGGCCGTTGATCGGACCGAGGCCGCGCCGGTGGTGGGTGTTGCCGCAGCACGACTCGCTGGAGTACCAGGTGCCGGGACGGACCGGCGCGTCCAGGTCCAGCGGAGCGGTGCGGTCGGTCGGGGTGATCTGGACCGTCTCCTCGAACGGGGAGGAGCCGGAGGCGGTGAGGACGGCGCCCGAGAGGTGGTGTTCGAGGACCTTGGGCACCCGCTGCCCCTGGTCGAGGGCCAGGTCGAGCCAGACCACCCACTGCTGGGAGCCCGGGATCACGGTCGGCGTCGGCCCCGGCGGCGCCGGGGTGTACCCGTCCGCGCCCGGCAGGGGGTCGCCCACCGGGTTGGCGGCATCGGCCAGCGCCTGCCCGCTCAGCGAGCCCACCACCCGGTGCGTGCGGGCGTCCCGGACCTCGACCCGGTCCAGCCGCACCCGTGCGCTGCTGGGCAGCGCGTTCGTGGTGAGCAGTTCGTACGAGAGGTGCGTCTTGCCGTCCGTGGCGCGGAACGGCGCCGGTTCGGTCATCACGGCCGCCGTCAACGGCGTGAACTGGGGGCCGGGTGCCGGTGCGGTCGGGCCGGTGCCGTATCCGGGTGCCGTCGAAGCCGTCAGCATGCCGACCGCGAGCACGGCGGCGGCGAGCCCGCGACGTAGCGGACTGCGGCCGGTGCGGTTGCGAGGGTGGCGCTCTGCCATGGTGCTCTTCCAGTCGTCGGGTCCGGGGCCGCGAAGGGCACCGGCACGCCCCGCGCCGAGACGCAGGCTCATGTAATCCGGCCGAGCGGCGCTCCGGCGGACCGGCGCCGGAGTCGGGTGCCGAACTACACCCGTCCAGCCGCACCGGACCGCCGGGTGGGAGCCGGTAGGTGCCCCGTCCGTGCCCTCCAGGGCGGGACCCGTGGCCCCGCGCTCGCGGTACGGGCCCGAGTCGGCTCGCGGGCCCGCACCAAATTCGGAACGAGCCAATACTTACCATCGCCGATGCCAATACTTACCATCGCCGATGTAGATTCTCGCCGGCGCCACCGAAAGAGTTTCTTCCGGCGTCGCGCGGGGGCGAATTCGGAGCGCGCACAGGCGGCATCGGCATGCTACTGTCGAATCAGTTGCAGTTTTGGTACCCGATACTTCGAACGCCCCGCCGGCCACATGCCGCACGGAAGCGTCTTGCATTCCGGTCATTTTCCGGGCAGGGAATCATCGCGGCGACACGGAGTCCGTAAGGTGCGGACTCCGCTGCACTGCCCAAAGGAGATATGACATGGCTACTGGCAGCGTGAAGTGGTTCAACGCGGAAAAGGGATTCGGCTTCATCGAGCAGGACGGTGGCGGCCCCGACGTGTTCGCCCACTACTCGAACATCGCCACCCAGGGCTTCCGTGAGCTCCAGGAGGGGCAGAAGGTCTCCTTCGACATCGCGCAGGGCCAGAAGGGCCCGACGGCCGAGAACATCGTTCCCGCCTGACACTGACGCGCAATACGTAGCTGGGGCCCGCATCCTTCGGGGTGCGGGCCCCAGCTGCATGCATTCACAGAGCCCTGTCCGTGCGCCTGCACCAAAGGCCGCCGCCCTCGCCCGCCCAACATATCGACCCGTCCGCCCCGGATCCACGGTCGCCTGATTTCTCCCTCTCCATTCGGCCGTTCCGGCGATTTCCGACACCATTCATTCGCTGCCGGAATTCTCGCTGAGCCCCGTGTCAAGGAAAGTTCTGAATGAACCCCACACGAACGGACGGCCGTACCTCCCGAACCCGCAGCAAGGGCGCCACTGCGTACGATCCGGCTCTGGACCGGCGTCTCCTCGCCGAGCCCCGCCGGCCGGTGGCCCTGGTACCGGGCCCGACCCGGGAACTCGCCCCGCAGGTCACGGACGCCCTCACCCCCTGCGCCCGCGCGGTGGAGCCGCGCCCGGCCACCGTCGTCGGGGGAGTGCCGATCCGTCGGCAGGCCGGCGCGCCGCGCAACGGCGCCGGAGTCGTCGCCGCCACGAACGTCGCGGCCCGCGGGATCCCTGTGGACCGGCTCGGCCTCGTCGTCGACGTGGACCCGCCGGCCGGCCACAAGGACTGTCTCCAGCGCAGCGGCCGTACCGCACGAGCCGGCGCTTCGGGCAGTGTCGTCACCTTGGTGACCGGCGACCAGCGCCGCGACATGACGCGCCTCATGACGGCCGCCGGCATCGTGCCCGAGACCGCCCAGGTCCGCTCCGGCGACGATGCGCTGGTCCGGATCACCGGCGCGCAGAACCCCTTGGGCATTCCGGTGACGATCACCGCGCCACCCACCGAGCAGCGGCGCGAACGCGGCACGGCTTCTCGCGGTCGAGGCGCTCCCGCCGCGACGGCGTGGCGCTCCGGCACGCGGCGTTCCGCCGGCACGGCGGCCTGAGCACGGCGCCATCCGGAAGCCGACCCAACTCCTCAGGAGGCACATCGTGACACTGGTGCAGACGCAGCCCCGCCCGACACACCCCGACCCCACGCACCCGACGGGCGCCGACACCATGGACACCGCCGGACCGCAGGTCTGCGACGACATGACCGTGGAGGTGGCCCTGGCCGTCATGGCGGGGGCCCGCACCGGGCACCTGCTGGTCTGCGACAACGACGGTCAGCGCACGGGCCTTGTCACCCGGACCCAGCTCACCACCGTCCGCGACAGCCCCGCCTACAGCGACCGGCTGCAGCTGCGCGACCTCTCCGACGACAGCAGCCGTTCACCTCGGCGACGCCTGTGACGCCCCGTCGGGCCCCTGCGTCCCCGCGGAGCCCCACCTCGGCCGTCGCAGCCGAACAGGACGACACCCCGGACACCCCCGCGCCGGCCCTCGTCCCCGCATGAACCGCTCCCTACGGCGGACCATCCCTTTCCTCTCCCTGTGAGGCATCATGCGCTGTGTCATCGCACGCTTCCCCTTCGAGCTGACCAAGAGCGGCGTCCTGGACTCCATGAACGGCGTCAAACCCGAGGAGATCACCGGCGAGTCCGTGACCATCGGTCGCCGTACCTATCCCGTCAAGCAGGTCGGCCAGATCATCACCCGTCAGGACCGCCGCGACTTCACCGCCCGTGAAGTCGTCCTCGCCATGACCAAACTCGGCTTCACCTGTCGCGGCCTCCCTCGGGGCACCGCGCCCGCCCACGGCCCCGACCCCCTCCAGCAGGCCTCCGCGAGCCTTGGTGCCCCGGCTGCCTGACCGTGATCCACGGGCGATCCTGAGGTGACGCCCGGGCAGCCGAGAGGGCCCGACCGGTATCCGCCGGCCGGGCCCTTTCACGTATCGACGGACGCCGTCGCCCGCGCGAGGTCAGTGATCGGAGTACGTGACGTCGCCCATCGTCCAGGCGCTGATGTCCGCGATCGAGACGCGGTACATTCCGCCCGTCTCGGGGATCCCCACCGTGCCCTGCAGGATCCGGGCCATGTGAAAGTGCAGGTGCGTGGGCGGCTCCTGGCCGCCCCCGGCGGCGAAGACGGCGGAGAACTCGGCCAGGCGGTCGGAGTCCGCCAGGACCTCCGAGACCCGCTGCCGCCACACCGCCTCGGGAGCCAGCCGGCCCGTGATGACCGCGCCCCCGGTGACGACGGTCAGCGACATCTGGTTGCTCTGCCCGGACTCGACCAGCCTGGCAACGTCAACAAGCAGCTCGTCAATCTTCGACATGCGAGCGATCCTACGAGTCACCTCACCCTGTCCGCCGGTCGTCCTGCCGGGTGAGACGAACGGGCGGGCCGCCAGTGCAGGGGCCACCGCGACGTGGAGACCACTGGGCACTCCCACCCGACTCCGGCCGTCCCCTCGCCAGGAACCTGAAAATCTACTGCGGCCGCGATAGACATCGACGTATTGGCGAGCTATGTTTTCTCTCGTAACCCAGAGAGACAACGGGCCTGGCAGACATGAACTGCCGGCAGCAGTACACGTAATCGCAGTGAGCAGGACAGTGCGGCGGCGGAGTTTCGAAGCCAGGGCTTTCGCAGGACGGTGACGGAACTGGCGGCCGGACTGGGCGGCCCGCAGTGATCAGGGGCCTCCATGAGCGGGATCGCGGTCATGGCAGAAGCGATACCCGCGAGAGCAGTAGGGAAGTACCCCGGTGAAGGCGTCGGGCTGCGGACGCGCGCACCAGGGCATGGCAACAGCGGCGCTCCCTCGGGTCGCCGAGCAGTACGCAGTATCCGCAGGGCAAGAAGTCGATCAACAAGGGATGAATGGAGGAACGCGGCGCCATCAGGATCGCCCGGGCAGAAGTCTCGCGTCCGGGTACCGCAGGACATCGATAGCGAGGTGGTCTTCGGTCAGGCAACCGCGATCCCCGCACCCCCGGCAGCGACCAGGCCGGGTGGGCGGATACAGAAGGCCGGCGCTTCATCAGGGCCGGCAGGTGGTGTAGTAGTTCCTTCAGGGCCCTGGTGCCAGTACTGGCACCAGGGCCCCTCTATGCGTTTCACGGAGAGGTGCAAATGACAGCAGATGACTCGTACGACCGTCTCGACGACGACGACTACCCTGCCTACACCATGGGCAGAGCTGCCGAGATGATCGGCGCCACCCAGGGCTTTCTCCGTGCCATCGGGGAAGCCCGCCTGATCACACCGCTGCGCTCCGAGGGCGGCCACCGTCGCTACTCCCGCTACCAGCTCCGCATCGCCGCCCGCGCCCGCGAACTCGTCGACCAGGGCACTCCGATCGAGGCGGCCTGCCGCATCATCATCCTCGAAGACCAGCTCGAAGAAGCCCGCCGCATCAACGCCGAGTACCGCCGCGCCGCCGAATCCGGCGCGCCCACCGAGAAGGCTTGAGACGACTCCGCCCACCCGGGTCCGCAGAGACGGAGGGCGTCGGGGCTGCGCCCCCGCCCCGAAGACCGGCGAGAAGGCCCAGGGCAACCGGCGACCGCCGGCACCGCGCTCACGGACATCGACGTGAGCGTCAGCCGGCCTCGGCTCCGGCGCCTGCCCCGGCTCGACTGCCGGCGTCGGTGGCCGAGGGCACCGATGTTGCGTGCGAAGTCCCGCGTGAAGCAGTCGTCGACAAGGTGCGTCAGAAGCAACCCCTTGGCCGTGCCCCAGCCGCGCCCCGTCCGTGCCCCATCCGTGCCACCGGGGGCCTGGACCGGACCTCATGTGGCCGAAGCCGAGCGGCCGGGGCCGCGGCGCCCTTCCCTGTCGACGGCGCGATGCGCTATGCCTGCCTGACCGCCCAAAGGAGGTCCTGGTGACCACGGCTCGGAACCCTCACGCATCAGGTACACCCGCGCAGATGACCCGCTTCGACGACATCTACGGCCGGCCGGACCCACGTCCGTACTTCGCGGCCCTGGGACCGCTGGACTATCAGGCACCGCATCACGCCCAGCGTCTCTTCCGCCGCCTTCTGCCCTTCGCCGGCTTTCCCGAGGGTCAAGGCCGCCGGGCCGGCCAGGGCGGCCCGCCGCAGTCCACGGTGCTGGACATCTGCTGCTCGTACGGCATCAACGCGGCCCTGCTCAACCACCACGTGACGCTTCGGGAGCTGTACGACCACTACACCTCACCGCAGGTCGCCACGCTGACGACCGCCGAACTGATCGAGGAGGACCGCGGGTACTTCGCGGCACGGCGCCGCGCCGACGCCGTACCCGTCATCGGCCTCGACATCTCCGCGCCGGCCATCGCCTACGCCCGCGCGGTCGGCCTGCTCGACGAGGGATTCGCCGAGAACCTGGAGACCGCGGCACCCAGCCCGGCGCTGCACCGGGCCACTCGCGACACCCGCCTGATCACGGTGACCGGCGGGGCGACCTTCCTGACCGCCCGCACGTTCCGGGCGCTCCTGAAGGGCAGGCAGGAGAGGGGCGGGCAGGAGCCACCCTGGGTGGCCGCCCTCGTCCTGCGGACCGTTCCGTACAAGGACATCTCGGACGGCCTGGCCGAGTTCGGCCTGACCACGCAGCAGGACACGTCCCGCACGTACCCGCAGAGGCGCTTCACCGACGCCGACGAACAGCGCTACGCCATCGCCGCGGTGTCCGCGGCCGGCGACGACCCCCGCGGCAAGGAGACCGACGGCCACTTCCACACGGCCCTGCACCTGTCGCGTCCCCTCGCGCACGCAGCCGCTCATCCGCTGCACACCCTGCTGCGAGATCCATGAGCCGCCACGGCGGCGGGGCTGTGAGGCGTTCGGTGTCAGCACGGTCGCCAAGGAGGTCGGGCACGTGACGGCTCGATGACCGGGCCCGGCCCGACGCCGGCGGCGCGGGTTCGATCCCCCTCATCCGTTCCTGGACGCAGGCCCAGGTCGGCGACCTGGGTCTGGGCCGTTGTCCAGACCCGCCCAAGCGTCTCGCACCGGCCTCATGCCGTGGCGCAGGCGCGTGCCGCGTCGGCGAGGCGGCGGGCTCCCTCCGTGAGGTCGGCGGGGTCTTCCGCCGCCGCGAAACCGAGGCGGAGGAAGGCGCCCGGCGGCTCGGCCGGGAAGGAGGGGGTGCCCGGGTTGACCGCCACGCCGTGGGCCCGTGCCGCTTCCGCGACGGTCGCGTCGTCGAGGCCGGACGGGAGCTGGACCCACAGGTGCAGGCCGCCTTCGGGGATCCGGGCGGGCGTCCAGTCGGGCAGCTCGCGCGCCAGCGCTCCGGCGAGCACGGCGCAGCGCTCTCGCAGCCGTGTGGAGAGAGCGCGCAGATGACGGTCCCAGGCGGGGGTGCTGACGAGTTCCACGGCCGCCTCCTGCAGGGGGCGGGCGATGAAGAAGTCGTCGACCCGGCGCATGCCCTGGAGCCTGCGCATGACGGGTCCGCGGGCGATCACCGCTGCGATACGGAGGCTCGGTGAGGCCGGCTTGGTGAGCGAGGTCAGCTGTATCACGGTGCCGTCGCGGTCGTCGGCGACCAGGGCACGCGGGACGGGTCCGCCGTGGCCGAGGTGGCGGGCGAAGTCGTCCTCGACGAGGAAGGCCCCGGCGGCCCGGGCCACGTCGACGACCTGGCGCCTGCGTTCGGGCGCCAGCACGGTGCCGGTGGGGTTGTGGAAGGTGGGCTGGCAGTACAGCAGTCGGGCCCCGGTCACGGCGAAGGCGTCGGCCAGCAGGTCGGGGCGGATGCCGTCGCCGTCCATCGGTACGGGCACCGGACGCAGTCCCGCCGCGCGGGCGGCGGCCAGCGCGCCCGGGTACGTGGGCGACTCCACGAGGACCGGGCTGCCGGGCGCGGCCAGGGCCCGGAAGACCATGGACAGCGAGCCCTGGCCGCCGCCCGTGACCAGTACGTCCTCGGGGCCGACGGCTCCGCCGGCCGTCCGGGCGAAGATGGCGCGCAGCGGTGCGAGGCCCGCGGCGGGCGCCCGGTCCCAGGCGTCGGGACGGCGGGCGGCGCGGGCCAGAGCGGCGCTCAGTGCCCGGTCGGGGCGGAGCGAGGGGTGCAGGTAGCCGCCCGCCATGGCGATCACCCCGGCGGGTGGCGGATCCGGGGGGCCGTCCTGCGTGCCCGGATCGAACTCGCGGCCGGCGAGGGCCACCGCCTGCCAGGAGGTGTCCGGGGTGTCGGCCGCCGGGTGGGTGCGGCGCGGGGAGACGTAGGTGCCGCTGCCGGGGCGGGTGACCACCTCTCCCTCGGCTGCCAGTTGGGCGAAGGCACGCGACACCGTCACCGGACTGACTCCGTGACGGGTCGTCAACTCCCGGCTGCTGGGCAGGCGGTCGCCGGGCGCGAGGCGGGCGATCTCGGTGCGGAGGATCGCCACGACCATCTCAGTACTGCTACCGTCAGACATGAGACATCAGAGTAACGCTTCTCTCTTTGCTGGAGAACCACTCCTCGACGGGAAGGGACTTCGCGCCGACACGGGGAGGGCCGGCTGATGGCGTCGGCGCACGTGACCGCGGCCGGTCCGGAGCCGGCTGCCCCCGCACCACCGGGCAGCCTCTGGCGCAACGGCGCCTTCCTCACGTTCTGGCTCGGCGAGACCGTGTCCCTGCTCGGCACCCAGGTGACGACACTCGCCCTGCCGCTGACCGCCATCCGCGCGTTCGGGGCGAGCGACGAGCAGGTGGGGCTGCTGCGCTTCCTCCAGCTCGCCCCGTACCTCGGCCTCGCCCTGCTCTTCGGGGTCTGGGTGGACCGGGTCCGCCGGCGCCGGGTCATGCTCGCCGCCAACCTCGTCCGCATGGTCCTGCTCGCCCTGGTCCCCGTCCTCTACTGGGCGGACGCCCTCGGCATGGTCACCCTGACGGTCATCGCGTGCGCCGTCGGCGTCGCGTCGGTGCTGTTCGACGTGAGCTGGATGTCATACGTGCCCACCGTGGTCCGCCACCCCGCTCACTACGTCGAGGCGAGCTCGAAGATGGGCGTCAGCTCCTCCGCGGCCGACGTGGCAGGTCCCGGAATCGCGGGCCTACTGGTGTCGGCACTCTCCGCACCTGTGGCGCTGATCGTGGACGCCGCCTCGTACCTGGTGTCCGTGGTCTCCCTGCTGCTCATCCGCACGCCCGAGCCATGCCCGGAGAACAACGCGCGCCGGCACGTCCTGCGGGAACTGCGGGACGGCCTGGGCTGGGTCATGAGGAACAGGATCCTGCGGGCGCTCGCGCTCGTCGGATTCTGCTGCAACTTCTCCATGATCACCGTGTGGACGATGTTCCTGCTCCACGGCACCCGCGACCTGCACCTCTCCCCCTCCGCCCTCGGCGGCGTCTTCTCCACCGCCTCGGTGGGCGGCCTGATCGGCGCTCTGATCGCCGGACCCGTCATCAAGCGGTTCCGGCTCGGCCGCGTCTACCTGGTGGCCCAGTCCGCCCTGCTGCTCGGACCGGCCCTGATCGCCACCGCCACCGGGCCCAGGCCGGTGGTGATCGCGATGTGCGTCGCGTCCTTCTTCCTCACCTACCTCGGCCTCGGCGTCGCCAACGTCGTCATCGTCAGCCTCCGCCAGACCAGCACCCCTGCCTCGATGATGGGACGCATGACGGCCGCCTTCCGCACGCTGCTGTTCGGCGGCGGTGCCCTCGGCGGCCTGTCCGCCGGCTTCCTGACCGGCGCGCTCGGCGGCGACGCCGCACTCACCCTCGCGGCCGTCGGCTCCGCCACGGTCGCGATCGCGCTCCTCGCCTCCCCCGTCACCAGGCTGACGGCCCTGCCCCGACCGGTGGAGCAGTGACGCCCCGAGGGACACGGCCACGGCCACGGTCCCCTGAGCGCGCCGTGCGCGTCGCAGGGCCGGCGGGCTGATCAGGTCGCCGACAGGTGCCGGCTCCTCGTCGGCGCGCTCAGTTCAGGTGGTGCGTGTCGTTGAGGGACTGCAGCGTCGCGGTGCCGTCCTCCGTGTACGTCACCGTCGACAGGGAGGCCGCCGCGACCTCCATGCGGAACAGGGTGTGCGGCGGGGCCTGGAGGGCGAGGCGGATCAGGGTTCTGACCGGGACGACGTGGGAGACGACCAGGACCGTGGCGCCGGCGTAGCGGGCCAGGAGACCGTCCCGTACGGCGGCGACCCGGCGGGTGACCTGGTGCATGGTCTCGCCTGCGCCCGAGGGGGGAGCCTCGGGCGAGGCGAACCACGCGCTCAGGTCGTCCGGGTGGCGTTCGCGGACCTCGGCGAAGGTGAGGCCCTCCCAGGCGCCGAAGTCCGCCTCCCGCAGGTCCGGGTCGACCTGGACGCGCAGCCCGAGGCGCGCGGCCACGGGCTGCGCGGTCTCCTGGCAGCGCCGCATCGGTGACGTGACGACCGCCTCGATGCCGCCGCGGTGGGCGAGGGCGTCCGCCACCGCGTCGGCCTGCCGGCGTCCGGCGGGTGAGAGTCCCGGATTGGATCCTCCGCTGCCGGAGAGCCGGCGCTGCGGGGTGAGCAGCGTCTCGCCGTGCCGCAGCAGTACGAGTGTCGTCACGTCGCTCACTTCGCGGTCTGCGCGAAGTGGTCCCGTACGCAGTCGGTCTGCTTCTCCATGATGTCGATGATGCCCTCGACCACCTTCAGGTCGGCGTCGTCGGCGATCTCCAGGATCCGCGACCAGTCGAAGAAACAGCGCGCCGGGTCGTTGGTGATGGGGAACACCCGGATGGTGGCCTCGTAGCTGGCGACTCCGCTGGTGGGAGCGACGGCACGGTAGGACTGGGTCTTGTTGATCTCGTCGCGGGCGGCGATCTCCTGCTGGACGACCTTGCCGCTGAGCGTGAGCTTGAAGTCGTAGCGGGCCGGCACGGTCTCGACCGAGCCGCCCTCCACCCAGCTGACGTCCCGGTGGACGTCCAGGTCGCCGGGGGACACGATCTCCAGGATCTGCATGGCGTCGCGGATGGTCGCCCACACGGTGTCCGGGTCGGCGTCGATGATGGTGGAGTGGTACATGGTGTGCTTGCGCTGGATCTTGGTCGGCATGGCGCGCTCCTTCTCGGGCTCGGTCTAGGACTCGTTCTTGGCGATGAGGTGGTTTCCGAGGACCAGGTAGTCGATCTCGGTTCCCATGAAGCAGTTCAGGGCGTCGACGGGGCTGCAGACGATGGGTTCGCCGGCGACGTTGAACGAGGTGTTGATCAGGCACGGGGTGCCGGTGAGTTCGATGAACCTCCGCAGCAGCGCCGTGAGCCGCGGCGTTCCCTCGTCCGTCAGGGTCTGGATGCGGGAGGTGCCGTCCACGTGTACGGCGCCGGGGATGCGGTCCTTGTAGGCGTCGCGCACCGGGAAGACGAACGTCATGTGCGGGGAGCTGGTCTTGCGCCCCATGTCGAAGATCTCCGGCGCCTGCTCCTCGAGGACGAGCGGGGCGAACGGACGGAACGGCTCGCGGTGCTTGACGCGGGTGTTGATGATGTCCTTGATGTCGTCGAAGCCCGGGTTGGCGAGGATGCTGCGGTGTCCGAGGGCGCGCGGCCCGTGCTCGACGCGGCCTTCGAACCAGCCGATGACGACCTTCTCCGTCAGGAGCTTCGCCACCTGCTCGACGACCTCGTCGTCGTCCAGGCGTGAGACGACGACACGGCCGGCGAAGCCCTCCAGGGCCTCCTCGATCGCGGCCTCGTCGTAGGCCGGACCCAGGTAGGGGGTGACGGGCGCGGAGGCGGCGAGGATGTCCGACGGGGTGGTGCCGGGGTCGTCGAGCCAGGCGTGGGCCGCGGCGCCGATGGTGATGCCGGTGTCGGAGGCACCGAAGCTGACCTGCATGTCCTCGAAGCGGGAGCCCTCGAACAGCGGGGTGTTGTTGAGGCAGTTGAGGGCGACGCCGCCCTCGAACAGCAGCCGGTCGAGGTCCGTCCTCTTCTCCAGGTGACGGACCTGGTGGGCGGTGGCCACGTTCAGCATCTGCTGCGCTGCCGCGGCAACGCGGGAGGTGTACTCGAGGGTGTCCTCGAAGGGCCCGAAGTACTCCTCGAACAGGGCGTCGTGACTGTGCAGGTTGTCGGTCTGGAGGGGCTTGGTGAAGGAGTAGCGCCCGTCGTCGTGCAGCCTCAGCAGGTCGTCGAGGAACGGGTTCGGAGTCGGCGGCTCGGCGTATCCGGCCAGGCCCATCACCTTGTACTCGTCGTTGTTCGGGACGAAGCCGAGGAAGCGGGTGATGGAGGAGAACAGGGTGCCCATGGAGTACTGGGCGCCGGTGACGCTGTCGTCGAAGACGGTGATCCTGCCGTCGCGGATCTCGCCCGTCAGGGTCGAGAAGCGCTCGGCGCGGCCGTCGCTGACGAGGAAAGCGGCGTCCTTCATGCCGGCGAGGTAGTAGCCGGTCGTGGCGTGCGCCAGGTGGTGCGGGACGAAGCGGACCTTGGCCGGGTCGGGGCGGTGTCCCGTACGGGCCTCGAAGTCCGCCAGCATCGCCTCGTGGCTGACGACCTGGTCGAACAGGTCGGCCATGTCGCCCATGAGGCGCGTCTTCGCGTCCTCCGCCAGCGGCGAGGTGCGGATGCCGTCGCGGATCTCGTCCAGGATCCGGGGAGTCCAGTTCCAGGGGAACGCGAAGAGGTCGACGTCTTCGAACGTGATCCCGGCCTCCTTGAGGCACCAGTCGATCGCGTTGACGGGGAAGTCGGTGGTCTTCTTCTCCCGGTTGAGGCGTTCCTCCTCCACGGCGGCGACCAGGCGGCCGTCGATCAGGACTGCGGCGGCGGCGTCGTGGCCCAAGAGGTAATGCTTGTTGATGCCGGTCGCGCCGAGGCGTTCGGAGAAGAACTCCGACACCCGGCTGAAACCATTACATCCAAGAACAATCACGTCATTCTTTCCTGTTCTGGGGCTACCGGGGCACCCGAGGTACCGGGGCCACCGGGGCTACTTGACGGTCAGCAGGTCGCGGAGCCGCTGCCCGGCCGCCGGGGCCTGGCACAGGCCCGCGCCCGTGAATCCGGCCGCGTACAGGAAGCGCCGGGTGGGGTCTTCGCCGATGAGGGCGGTGTTGTCGGGGCTGGCGTCGAAGTCACCGGACCACGCGCGGTGCAGGCCGATGCCGTCCAGGGCGGGGAACACGGTGCCGAGATGGCCGGCGACGCGGCCGAGCCAGTCCTCGCGTGCCTCGCCGTCCTTGGGCGCCCCCATGGCGAGCAGGATGCGGTCCTTCCACGAGCGGATCCGCAGACCGGACGCGGCGTGCATCGTCATGGGGAGCTCGGGGTGCGGGGCGGGCGGGACGTCGGTGAAGAGCATCTCCATCACACGGGGCGCCAGCGGCAGGTCGACCGACGCCATGGACGCCACCTCGCCGGACCAGGGCCCGGCCGTGCACACGATGCTGTCCGCCTTGATGCTGCCCTGCGGCGTGTGGACGGTGTTGTCGTCGTCGATGCCCGTGACGGGCGTGTGGGTGAACAGCCGGGCGCCGTGGTTACGGGCGCCGGCCGCGTAGCCGCGGACGATGTCGAGGCCGTCCACGTGGTACGCCTCGGGATTCCAGGCGGCGGCGAGCACAGCGCGCTCGCTGATCAGCGGGTTGAGCTCGGCCGCCGCACGGGCGGTGATCAGGTCGACCCGGACGCCGGCGGCCTGCTGGGCCTGCTGCTCGGCCTCGAACGCGGCGATCTGCTGTTCGTCGGTGAACAGCGCCATGAACCCCAGCCGCCTCAGGCCGAGAGACGCCCCGGTGTGGCGGGCGAAGTCGTGGTAGGCCTCCAGGCTGCGCACGGCGCGCTGCCCCGTGACGGGATTGCCGGGGAAGTACGTGCGGACCATGCCGGCGGTGTGCGCGGACGCTCCGCCGCCGAGCCCTCCCCGCTCCAACAGGACGGTGTCCAGGCCGGCTTCGGCGAGGTGGTAGGCGGCGGAGGTCCCGATCACTCCCCCGCCGATGACGACGGCGTCGGCCCGGCCGGGCAGAGCGCTCGGGGTGTGCGAGGTGTGCGAGGTGCTCGGAGTGTTCGGGGCATGCGGGGTGTTCGGGGTGTTCACCGGGCGACGCTCTGCTGGCGCAGGTGGTCACCGGTCTCCCACGGGTACAGCTGGAGGTTCCAGCCGCCGAGGCAGTTGATGTAGAGGGCCATCTGGCTGGTGACGGCGTAGAAGTCGTCACGGTCGAGGTCGTCCAGGACGGCGAGGAAGCGCTGGGTGAACGCCCACAGCTTCTCCAGGCCGCAGTAGCCCAGGAACTCGGCGGGGACACCGACCAGGAGCCGGGTCATGTGGACGAGCGACTCCATGGACATGCCCTGGACGGCGGCCCGGACGAGCCCGCCGTAGGCGGCGTAACCCAGCGGGCGCGTCTCGCCGTTGACGAACAGCAGGGTGGGCAGGACGGTCCCGAAGTTGCCCGCCCGGGACGGGATGATGCCCTGGTGGAGCTCGTCCAGCTCGACCGGCGGCGCGAGCCAGACCTTCTCGGTCTCGGCGTGGATGTCCGCGATCAGGCGGTCGGCTTCCACGTCGGTGGCGTTGAGCATCGGAATGCGGTGGCCGCCCGGCTCGCCCGCGTGGCGGACCTCGGCGGTGATCTGCTTCTTCGTCGAGTAGACGGCGTCCCAGATCGCGGCTCCGGCCTCAAGGAGGGCGGGCATGTCCGCCGCACGGATCCGGCCGACCGGGGTGGCGGGCATCGGCTCGGTCAGCGTGCCGTACTTGATGCCCAGGTGCTGCAGACCGGAGAGGAACACGGTGCCGTCGGGGGCCTCGCGCCGGTCCGGGATACGGGTGTCATGGGGTGTGTGCAGCAGAGCCGGGATCGGCGACACGTGGTAGAGGTGCTCGCCCGCGATGAGCGCGTGCCCCTGGAGGCTCCGGTAGGGCAGCGACTCCCAGAGGGCGTCGGCGAGCGCCGGATTGCGGCCGTCAAGGTCGGCGGTGACCGTGATGCCCAGGTCCGGCCAGGAGATCTCTATCTGACGGCCAGGCAGCTTCTCGGACAAGGCTTTCCCCGTTCGTTGGTTCGGCTTGTCCGTGGAGTACATCGCCAACTGGCTTGTTTTAGTCAGGCGTTGAAAGCATGAAACTCCGAGCAGCCTGAGGTGCGTGGTTCGTGTGTTTCTGGGGAACCGCAGCTCAGGCGCGCGAACCGGGCGGAGGGGAGCCGCCCGAACGGTGGCTGAAGGGCAGCGGACTCAGACGAAGAGGAACGCGGTGGCGGTGGCCGCGCCCAGCGACGCGCCGGCGATCGTCTGCGCCACCGTGTGGTAGGTCAGCGCGACCCGCGACCAGCACACGGCGACCGTGAGCACGTAGGCGAGCAGCCACCACGGCGAGTGCACCGCGGCGAGCAGCGCCACCACCGCCGAGGCGACGGCGGAGTCCACCGAGATCTTCCAGACGGTGTTCACGGCGAGCAGCCCGATGGTCATCACCCACAGGGCGAGCATCGCGACGAGGATGGCCGTGGGGGCCCCGCCGAGGAGCATGACCAGCGACCCGGTGCCGATGGAGCCGAGGATGACGAAGAAGATCGGTGCCCGCTGGGTGCGGTCGACCACATGGCGGTCGCCCCAGGTGCCCCGCTTGCGCTCCCATTCGATGTAGCCGGCCGGGATCAGCCCGGCGCACAGGGCGCCGAGCAGACCCCACAGCAGGCCGGTCCAGTGCCCGGCCGCGGCCAGGCCGATGCCGAGCATGCCCACGAGCAGGACGTTGCGGGGCTGCAGGGCGTCGGTGACGACACGGGCCACGGTGGTGGTGCCGATGCCGGTGCTGCTACTGCTGCTCCGGGCAGTGCCGGCGCTCTCGGTGCGGTTCACGCGCTGTACTCCGGGCAGGACCGCAGGACGACGCGGGCCCGCTGGTCGGGGACGGACTTGTACGCGGCGGCCACCCGTACCAGCCAGGCGACCTCGCCGTCCTGGTCGGTGGCGTGCTTGGTCTCGAAGGCGGCGGCCTTCCCGGCGGTGGCGCCCTCGGCCTTGGCGAGCAGGGCCGCCTTGATCCAGTACGCGTCGGCGAGCGACTCCCGCCCAGCGGCGGCGTCCTTGGCGGCGGTCAGCAGGCTGTCGGGCACGTAGTGACGCAGCTTCTCGACGGCGTCCGCGATGTCGGCGGCCCAGCGGTCGACGCGCAGGTCCGCGGGGGTGTCGAAGCGGGTCAGCTCCCGGGCGAGCGAGGCCGGCGGGGCGAAGGGCTGGTCGGGGAAGGCCGTCATCAGTTCGCGCCACAGCGGATGCAGGTTCATCTGGGCCCGCCACAGCCGGGCCCGCCGCCAGCCCTTGCTGAAGGCGGGGATGGAGGCGCCGAGCGCGAAGAAGGCGAAGAGGACCAGCTGGGCTGCCTCGGTGGCCTCGTCGAAGGCCAGCGCGAAGCCCGGGCTGGGCCGGTCCACCACGCTGATCCAGAGGAACAGGGTCCGGCTGAGGGTGTAGCCGACGCCGATGAACATCGCGAAGGTCATCATGCCGAGGCCCACCCGGAGGTGGAGCAGCTTGGCGTCGGCCGTGGCCAGCGCCCACTGGTAGGCGCAGACGGCGGACGCGGCGCCCAAGTACAGGTAGAAGACGCTCATGTAGAGCGTGGCGCCCCACTGCCCGGCGTGTTCGGCCACGAACCGGTCCGCGGGGTGCGAGCGGTCCACCACCGTGAAGAAGAGCACGGTGAGCAGGACGAGGGTGACCACGGAGGCCTTGGTGGCCACCTGCTGGACGAGCCGCGCGAACCGGACGTGGCGGGGGATCGCCCCGCCGTCCGGGAAGTGACCGTAGATGGCGACGATGTAGCTGAGGATCGCGAGGATGGCGATGGTGGCCGTGTAGTGCTTGATCAGCACCGCGAGGTCCACGACGGGGCTGTTGTTGAGGCCTATTCGGACCACGCGGGTCTTGGTCCACAGGGCGACGGCGAAGCCCGCGTAGCAGCCCCACAGGGCGCGGCGGCGCTTGTCCTCCTCGTCGCCCCAGAGTGCGGCCGGCATGCGCCAGAGGGCGACGGCAGTCATCAGACCGGCGATGAGGTAGCCGGCGAGGTCGAGGGCGGTCACGTGAGTTCCTCGGGGGTCTTCTGCGGGCAGGGGTGGGGGGATGGGGGGCGGCAGTGGCACCAGGCGCGCCGCGGGCGGCGCAGCCGGCGGCGCTGCGAACGGCGCTACGAGCGGCGGAAGAACATGTCACGGAAGAACGTGTCGCGGAAGAACGAGCGGCGCCGGTGGGCCACGGGCCGGGAGAGCGAGTTGGCCAGCCGTCCGACCATGTCGTCACTGGTCACGTCTCTCGCCATGCGCGGGATGAGGGAGGCTCCGAACTCGGCGATCCGCTCGTCGTGCGTGTCGTACTGGGCGCGGGCCTGGACCGAGTCGGAGGAGAGCACCCGCGTGATGAGCGAGGTGTCGAACACCGGCAGCAGCTTCCGCAGCTGGTCCGCGTCCAGGCTGGTGCCGTGGTCGAACCACTCGTGGCACAGCTCGTGCAGGATCACGTGCTGGGTCTGGTACGGGGTGGGGCGCCGCCGGTAGAGCACGTAGCTGGTGGTCCCGGACTTCAGCCGCAGGCCGCAGGCCGCGTTGACGCGCGCCAGCCGTTCGGGGAGTTCCTGGAGGACGATGGTCCGGCCGCGGGCCGCCTCCATGTTCGCCACCAGGCCCTCGATGGTGAACGGGGCCGGTATGGGAAGGTCAGCCAGCCCGGCTTCACACTCTTTACGCAGTTCGCGCAGGGACATGGGAGCCTCTTGATCGTCGGCACGCGTGCGTGACATGCGCTCGGCGAGTCTAGCCAACGCCGAACGCGCGCACGGAGCCACGTACCGGGCCGTGCAGGAAGCCGCGTACCGACCCGCGTACGGAGCCACCTACCGACCCGCTCGCCGACCCGCGCACCGACCCCTGCCCGCAGCCCCGTACCGACCCACGTACGCCAGGCCTACCTCCCGGGGCCCCCGGCCCCGTCCGTCCCGTCCGTCCCGTCCTCGGGCCGCTGCTTGGCCTTGGTGTCCGCCAGCAGCGAGAGCGCGAACTCCAGCAGCTCCGCCGGCAGCCCCTCGTCGTCGACGCCCCGGCCCGCCACGCCGCTGATCTCGCCGGTGCGCCGCTTGGCGAGGAACTGGAGCCCGGCGACCACGTCGCCGACGACCTCCGACTCCTCCTTGAAGAACCGCCAGTCCACGCCGAAGCCCAGCCCGAGCGCCTTGAGGATCTCCTCGGAGGGCTGGGTGACCTTCCCGGCCAGGATGTTCGAGAAGTAGCTGTGGGAGAGGGAGCCGCCGCGCTCCTTGACCAGCTCGGAGAAGGTCCGCCCGGACACCTTCTGGCCCGGGAAGGTCTTCTCCAGCATGTACTCGACCTTCTGCTGCAACGTCTGCAGCTCAGGTACGTGCTCTTCGCCGATGTCCATCCCGTTACCCACGTTCGCATCATGCACCGGCGCAAGTGCCGGGCTTGCGTAAACACTCTACGTCACTGTTAACTGCAAAAAACACGGTCCGGGGACCACAGGGGAGTCCCCGGGCCGTGTTCAACACCCGTGCATCTCGGCCGCGCTTGCCGACTTAAGGGTGTAGCCCTTCGCGACGGGGGATGCGCGAAGGGCTACCCGTGCAGTATGCCAGCCACCCACCTGCCCCTCCATGACAGGCGACCTGGAGTTTGTCACCTTCCCGCTTGCTAAAGTGAACGGCCGTACGCAGGAACACGCGTACGAACGGCGCGACGAGAGCGGGGGCTCAGGATGCGGGACGCCGACCACGCCGGCGGCGCGGACAACGCCGGCAACGCCGATCTGAAGTACACGGAGGACGGCCTCACCAAGCTGGCCGACGACCTCCACGCGATGCAGGGCTACCTGGAGAAGCAGACCCGCCGCATGGACGAGGTCGTCGACACGATCGCCGCGGGCTGGCAGGGGCCCACCGCCACCGCGTACCGCTCGCTGCACCGCGGAGTGGCCGAGGACGCCGTGCGAATCCGTCAGGTACTGGCCCTCCTCGAAGCCGCGATGCGCGCCTCGCGCGACGGCTTCACCGAGCAGGAGCTCGACGTCCTGGCGCAGATGCGGCAGGTGCAGCAGGGCGAGGACGTGGCCGCCGCCGCCCGCGAGCTCACCGTGCCCGACCCGGCACCGGCAGCCGCGCCCAGAAGCCGCCTCGCGGACCTCTGAACCGGACTCTGAACCGGACCTCTGAGTCCTACGTCTACGACGACACACGGACGTACAGACGCACGGACGTACAGACACACGGACGTACGGACATCCATCCGAAGCACATCACGGGGGATCAGCACCATGCCGGAAGACGACCGGATCACCGTCAACTTCGCCACCCTGCAGCGCCTTTCGGGAGACCTGGAGGACATCCTCCGTACCCTCAACGAGAAGCTGGACACGCTGTACGGGCGGGTCGCCAAGGTCGTCGTGACCTGGGAGGGCGAGGCCCGCGAGACGTTCATCGACGAGCTGGACAAGTGGAGCCACCAGGCCGACGACCTGAAGGCCGCGCAGGCCTGGCTCCACGAGGTCGTGACCAAGGGGCACCTCAACTACGCCGCCGCCAACCGCTCCGTGCTCGAAGGCTGGGGAGGCGGCGCCTGATGGGGACTCCCACCCCGGCCCCGTCGGCGGGCGGCGGCTCCGGCGCCATCGACGTCAAGCCGAGCGACCTCTGGAGGGTCTCCGGACGGGTCGCCGAGCAGCAGGACTTCCTGATGCGCGGCGCCAACAAGCTCCTGGAGGAGCTGGGCAAGTACCCGGACGCCGGCGGCGCCGGCACCGAGGCCGAGAAGTTCGCGCAGGCGTACAAGAAGATCGGCGACCGCTGGCTGCAGGTCTGGGGCCGCTCCGTGCTCAGCGTCGGCGGTGTCGCCGTCGGCTTCACCGAGACGGCCAACGCCTACACCAAGGCGGACGCGGCCTCGCACCCGCAGCCGGGGAAGACGCCCGAGCAGCGCCCGCGGCCCGCGGTCGTCGACAAGGATCCGCACTTCGGCGCCGTGCCCGACATCAAGTGGGGTGACGACGACGGCGGCGACGACTTCCTGCGCGGCCTGCTCGAACAGCTCCCCGAGATCGTCCGGGACGTCCTCCACCCGCTGTGCAAGCACGTGTTCCGGGTCGGCAAGGTGGCGGACGTCTACCCGTTCCCGCAGCAGCACTACCTCAACTCGCTGTGCCACAGCTGGATGAACGTCTCCATCGTGGGGACGATGGTCGCCGACCAGCTCACCCAGGCCGTCGGCACCATCACCAACCACCAGCAGGCCGACTGGGAAGCCGCCATGCGGACCTTCTGCAGCGCGCTGTGGGGCGCCACGGCCTGGGGCCAGCAGCGGGTCGGCTACCAGTGGGGGCAGACCGCCAACTCCGGCCCGGGCACGCCCCGCCTGCCCACCGGCAGCGAGCCCGTCCTGGCGGTCCTCAAGGACACGGCCGACAAGATCGCGACCATCCTGCGCGAGTACGCGGAAGCCGCCGTCGACCTCAACCGCGACGTCTACGACGAACTCGAACGCGCCATGCTCAAGGCCGCCAAGGACATCCTGGAGGACCTGGAGAAGCCCAAGGACGCCAAGAGCCTCCTCAGCACCGCGACGAACCTGATCGGCAAGGGCGCGGGCCTGATCCTCACCTTCGACGTCAAGACCGTCTTCAACCTCGACACCTCGAAGCTGAACGGCATCGTCGACACGTACACCGGCAAGCTGAGCGGCCTGACCACCCGTATGGAGGCGCTGAAGGAGCCGCTGGACGAGGCGTTCCTGAGCGCGCCCAAGTTCGAGGCCGGCGAGGCCCGTGCGTACGGCTTCGGCGCGCGGGCGCTGGAGGAGTTCAAGGACTCGAAGGTCTGGCTGAAGGTCGACTCGAACGGCAACTACGACCTGAACCTCGCCGCCAACGAGTACATGGCGGACGGTCACACCCTCGACAAGCACGTCGGCAAGACGGACGAGCAGCTCGCGCAGCGCCTGCGCGACCAGCAGTCGGGCGGGCCGACGCAGGCGTGGCCGTACGGCAAGCCGATGCCCAGCGGCTCCTCGGCCTTCCCGAACTACCAGCGCGCGGAGGAGCTGACCGAGTACAACCTCAACCACAACAAGGCCGCCATCGACGCGTGGATCAAGGGCCCGCCGCCGGCGGCCGACGGCGACGTCAAGTCGTTCTACGCGACGACACCCGACAACCAGCCCAGCGGCCGCAGCGTGAGCAAGCAGCCGGTGGACCCGAACGACCCGCTGTCCGGGTACAAGCAGGGCGGACTGGGCGCGAAGGCGTACGACGTGAACGGCATCGACACGCGGATCCGGTACGACAGCAGCCGTACGCCGCCGTTCACCGTGATGACGTCCATGCCGTCGAAGTCCTAGAAAGAGCCCTCCATGTCCCCCACGCCTCCTGAGCCCCCTACGCCTCCTGTGCCTGTCGACCGGGCCGCCTGGGAAGCCGCCGTACGCCATCTCTACGAGGACGCGTACCCGTACGACGCCACGGGCCCGCGCCGCCACGAGGACTGGGTCCTCGACGTCCTCGCGCTGATGTCCCGGTCCGTTCCGGACCCGCGGGGCTGGGCCGGTCTCGACGACGGGGCGGCCTTCGCCGCCCACCCGCCGGAGTACGTCGCGGAGCGCCTGAAGGAGATCGACCGGGAGAGCGCGGAGAACCTGCTCCTGGCCCTCACGGACGACGGCTGCACCCTGTCCAGCCTGGAGCGGTTCGAGGAGAGCGAGGAGGAGCTGCGGGCGATGGCGCGCACGATCCTCGCGCGGTACGGGGACGGGGCGGCGTACCTGACCAACGTCACGCGGCCCGGCCGCGGGCCCGGCACGCTGGACTTCACGACGCGGGACTGGGCGTACAGCCCGCTCAGCGTCTGTTCGGAGGACTACGGCCTGGTCATCGTCGCGGACACCGAGGTCGCCGTGTTCTGGAACTTCTCCGACTACTGACAGGATCTCTCCGTGCTGACCCGTTCCGCTTCCTACCCCGACCGGGAGACCGCCCACTGGGCCACCCAGCAGGTGGTGACCGCCAACGAGCAGGCCATCCACCGCTGGCTCGCCCAGGGCACCCGGGCCCGCCTCACCATCGAGGCCGCCTGGCCGTCCCGCGAGGAGCCCGTGGGCCGCGTCCAGCTGGCCGGCGACCTGCTGGCCGGGCTCGGGCCCGTCGACGTCCGCGCGGCGCGCGTGGTGCTGCGGCGCGAACCGTCGAGCCCGCACGGCTTCGTCGTCAAGACCACCGTTCCGTTCTACCTGTAGGGGCCGTACGCACATGTCCATGAAGCCCCTCGAACACGACCGCCGCTACGGCGAGCTGGACCAGGTGATGCGCGCGTACCTGGGCCAGCCGGCCGACGACACCCCGGAGCGGCGCAGCCGCGCCCTCGACGCGTACCTCCGCCACACCTGGCACACCCGCCCCTCGGCCGTCGCGGAGGCCGAGCGCCAGCTGCGCGCGTACAGCCAGAACCCGCCGGGCCGCCTCCGGCAGAGCCTGGGCGAGTTCTACGCGATCCCGGACACCGGCATGCCCCAGGCGGCGATCGGCGACTGGCTGACCGTCCTCGCCGACCACCTGAAGCGCAGCATCGAGGAGGGCGACGTCCCGGAGCCGGCGTCGCCGCAGACGCACTGGGAGTGGCACGTGCGCTTCCCGGAGACCGCGCAGCTGCTGGGCGGCTGGTTCTCGCAGGACGTCGTCGACGAGTTCCCCGACCACGGCGCGGCCGTCGCCGACTACGCCGCCACCACCCACCCCCAGCTGGTCGCCCGTCTCGTGGGCGAGCTCCACGAGCTGCTCGCGCTGCCGCTGGACGAGGCGGACTACGCGCTGGCGGCCGCCGAACTCGGCATGGAGGTCGACCCGCCGGAGCCGTTCTCGCACGGCGCGTGGTTCCTGGCGGTGGCGAGGACCCTGTCGGGGGGCTGACACGGAGGTCGCCCGCAGGCCCCACCATGATGTCGGCAGAACCCGGCGAAGGGAGGGCCCGCCATGGGCCGTTGGAACGACTATCTCGGCACCCGCCACCCCGACGGCGCCACCGCACCGCTTCCGTCCCCGGAGGTCCGCCGGGCGCTCCTCGCCCTCAACGACTCCGACGTGCCCTTCCGCGTCCGCGAGGGCGTCGGCCAGGAGGGCGATCTCGTCGCCGAATGCCGCCTCCCCGCACTCCGCGTCCGCCTCGTCACCCGCATGCGCCTGGCCCCCGACACCCACGAGGTCCGCGCCCTCGACGAACGCTGGGAACTCACCGCCTCCGCGGCCACCCGCGGCGAGTACTCCCGCGGCCCCGCCAACACCGTCTACCGCGTCTGGGGCACCCGCCCGGGCCCCGACGGCCGCCCCCACCGCGTCGAGACCTTCCGCTTCGACACCCGCTCGATGAAGGACCCGCTGCGGCAGACGGTGCTCGACGCGGGGTGGACGTGGCGGGGAGTGCTGCTGCGGCTCTGACGCCCGGCCGGGCACACCCCCGCCACCGCCTCCGGTCCCCTACCGGCTTTCCCGTATACCGCCGGTCGGGCGATACGATGCGCCATCGCGACCAGCCTTTTCACAAGATCTGCACTGGGGGATCCGACAGATGAACGTCCCGCGCACGCCCACGGTCTCCATCGTCATCCCCGTCTACAACGCGATGCCGTACCTGCGGCTGACGCTGCAGTCGATCGAGCAGCAGACCATCGGTCTGGACGCGATCGAGGTCGTCGCCGTCGACGACGGGAGCAGCGACGGCAGCGGGGAGACGCTCGACGCGTGGGCCGAGGCGCATCCCGGGGTCATGAAGGTGATCCACCAGGAGGCGTCGGGCGGGCCGAGCAGGCCGCGGAACGTGGGTCTGGACAACGCGACCGGCACGTACGTGTTCTTCGTGGACGGGGACGACTCCCTGGGTCCGGAGGCGCTGGAGCGGCTGGTCGCGATGGCGGAGAAGAACGGCTCGGACACCGTGCTCGCCAAGCTGATCGGCGTCGGGCGGCGGGTGCCGAAGGCGGTCTTCGCGAAGAACGTCGACAAGGTCGACCTGTCGAAGGGCGACGCGTACTACACGCTGATGCCGTTCAAGCTGTTCCGCCGCGAGATGATCGAGCAGCACCGGATCCGCTTCCCGGAGCACATGCGGATCAGCGAGGACCAGCACTTCGTGGCCCGCGCGTACCTGCACAGCAAGGTCATCTCCATCGTCGGCGACTACGACTGCTACTACGTCGTGAAGCGGGGCGACGAGGGCAACATCACCGCGGGCGGCATCGACTTCACCATCGCCCTGGAGCAGGCGGACGAGATGGTCGCGCTGGTCACCGGGCTCACCGAGCCGGGTGCGCTGCGCGACCACCTGATCGGCCGGCACGTCAACGTCGAGATGATCCGCCGCTTCGACCAGCGGTTCCTCGACGCCGACGCGGAGGAGCGGGCACGGATGGTCGAGCTGGCCGGCCCGTACGCGCAGAAGTGGATCACGCCGTCGATCCTGGCCAAGATGCCGGTCAACGAGAAGCTCGTCGCGCACTGCCTGCGCGAGGGGCTCGTGACCGAGCTCGCCGAGGTCGTCGCCTGGCAGCTCGCCGGACGGCCGGGCAAGGCCGTGGTGAAGGACGGCAAGGTGTACGCGACGCCGCCGTTCCCGGCCGCCGACTCGCCGGTGTACGACGAGCTGTGCGACATCACCGGCGCCGCGCTCGGCGCCAGCCCGCGCCGCCGCGTCGACAGGCTGGCGTGGCGCGGCACGGCCCTGGACCTGGCCGGTTACGCGTACATCGACATGGTCGACACCGACGACCTGGTCACCGAGATCGTCCTCAAGCACGCCGGCACCGGCCGCGAGATCGCCGTGCCCGTGGAGCACGTGCCGTCGCCGCACATGACGGTGAGCCGCGGCAAGGAGACGTACGACTACGGACGCTCCTGCTTCCGCGTCTCCATCGACCTCGCCGACGTCGACCAGGGCGCCGCCCTGCCCAAGGGCGACTGGCACCTCTCGCTGCGCTGCACCGCGCAGGGCCTGACCGCCCGCGGCGAGCTCGGCACGGCCCTCGGCGGCAAGGTCAGCAAGCGGGCCGACGAGCACGCCGTGTCACTGCCGGGCGCCGGCAAGAGCGGCGCGAAGAAGCTGCACACCGTACGGATCGGGCCCCGCGACGGCAAGCTGGTCCTCCAGCTGAAGCCGGCGCCGTCCGCCGTCTCCGCGTACGCCTTCAGCTTCGGCTGGAAGGCCGCCCGCGCCGTCCGCAACCGCATCAACTGGAAGTAGGGAGAGGAAGGACTGCCGTGGTGCTGCGCTGCGCGATCCTCGACGACTACCAGGGCGTCGCCCTCACCTCCGCCGACTGGCGCCCCCTCGACGGCCGCGTCGAGGTCCGCGTCCTGCGCGAGCACCTCACCGACCCCGACGCGCTCGTCGCCGCCGTCGAGGACTGCGAGATCCTCGTCGTCATGCGCGAGCGCACCCCGCTCGGCGCCGGACTCCTCGCCCGGCTGCCCAAGCTCCGGCTGGTCGTCACCTCCGGGATGCGCAACGCCTCCATCGACGTGGCCGCCGCCCGCGCCCAGGGCATCACCGTGTGCGGCACCGCCAGCGCGTCCGAGCCGCCCACCGAGCTGACCTGGGCGCTCATCCTGGGGCTGGCCCGGCAGCTGCACACCGAGAGCCGGGCCGTCCGCGAGGGCGGGCCCTGGCAGTCGACGGTCGGGACCGACCTGGCGGGCCGGACGCTCGGCCTCGTCGGGCTCGGCAAGATCGGGGGCCGGGTGGCCCGCGTCGGGCTCGCGTTCGGCATGGACGTGGTCGCCTGGAGCCCGAACCTGACCGACGAGCGGGCCGCCGAACACGGCGTACGCCGCGCCGCCGACCTGCGCGAACTGCTCGGCGCCGCCGACTTCGTCTCGCTCCACCTGGTGCTCTCCGACCGCACCCGCGGCCTGGTCGGGGAGCCCGAACTGCGCACGATGCGCCCGGGCGCGTACCTCGTCAACACCTCCCGCGCGGGCCTCGTCGACGGCCCGGCCCTGCTCCGCGCGCTGCGCGAGGGCTGGATCGCGGGCGCGGGTCTCGACGTGTACGAGACGGAGCCGCTGCCCGCCGACGACCCGCTGCGCACCCTGCCGAACGTGCTCGCGCTGCCGCACCTCGGGTACGTGACGGAGGGCAACTACGGCCGCTACTTCGGCCAGGCGGTCGAGGACATCGAGGCGTTCCTGGCGGGCGCGCCGGTGCGCGAGCTGGCGTAGCGCGGCCTCAAGTCGCGGCCCGTAGTCGAGCCCTGAAGCCGAGCCCTGAAGCCGAGCCCTGAAGTCGAGGCCTGAACCGCGGCGGGCGCGCGTCACGACCGTGAGCGCGCATCACGACCCCGGGCGTGCGTCAGCCCCGTACGCCTGCCGGTGTACGGGGCTGATGCGCGATGCTCAGGCGGCCACGGTCGCGGCCTGCGCCGGAGCCTCCTTCGGTGCGAGCAGCCGCTCGGCGAGCCACCCGAAGGCGAGCCCGAAGACCGCCCACAGCGCCAGCTGGATGCCCAGGGTCGCCATCCGGAACTCCCACAGCACGGACGCCGGGAACTCGGCCTGCACCGAGTCCGCGTTGCCGGGCAGGAAGACGCAGGCGATCACGACCGCGGCGACGTAGCCCGCGCCCGCGAGGACGGTGGCGTTCCAGTTGCCGAGGCGCGGGGCGAGACGGCGGCCGGCGATGACCGCGGCGACGCCGAGCAGCACGCTCAGCAGGATCATCAGGAAGAACAGCGTGGTGCGCTGCCCGATGGTGTCCGGGTTGCCGACGGCCGGCGGGGTCGCCGGGTACTTCAGGAACGGCACCAGATAGACCGTCGTGAAGGCCGCGGACGCGACGAGCGCCGCGGTGGCCTTCGCGCTGAAGCGGCCGAGCCGGCCGATCACGAAGCAGAACGCGAGGGACGCGATGCCGCCGAGCGCGACGCCGTAGACGAGGACGCCGGTGGCGAGACCGGCCGTGGACTGGAGGTCCCGGCTGACGATCTCCTCCTCGGAGTCGGCCTGGGTGGCCGCCCCGTTCGCGCCGTTCCCGCCGTGGTCGTGGGAGTGGGCGGAGTGGTCCGCGTGCTCGGCGTGCTCCGCCTTGGCGGCCGCGGCCTCCTCGACGGCGATCGAGGCGTTGACGGACGGCTCGCCCACGACGTACGCGACGGAGAAGGCGAACAGCCCGGCGATGATGCCCGCGAGCAGCCCGCGGACCAGAAGCTTGCCCACGAGCGAGCCGGAGGGCGCGCTCGTGGGTGTGGTGGGTGATGACATGTGCCCGGTGTTCCCTTGACTCAGTGGCAGGGGAAGCCGAGCAGGTGACGTCCGTCGTGCACCCACTCGTGCACGTCGCTGCCCGCGAACACGGACAGGGCGCCCTGCTCGGCACCGACGAAGTAGAGCGCGACGAGCATCAGGATGCCCGCGAACGCCGCCCACGGCAGCACCGCGCGGACCGGCAGCGAGACCGGAGCGGTGATGGCGGGGGTGGTGGGAACGGCGGGCGACGCGATGGCCTCGGCCATGGTGGAACCTCCTCGGGAACTCGCGTCCCATACGGTGGTGCGCGACGACGGTCGTCGGGTCTGACTCACCGCACCCACGGCTTGGGGCAGCTCACAGTGGCGCGACCGTGCCGGACTTGCACCGGACTTCCGTCTCGCCGTCGTCGTTCTGTGGAAATGTCGACTGACCGTACCGCGCCGGACACTCCGCGCCAAGAGAGCCCGGTTCCGGCGCTGGTGAAATGAGGGATGAATCACCCATGGCCGCACCGACGACCGTACGGCTCGCGCTGATCGCCCCGGCCATGAACGCGGCGCTGCGCGAGGCCCGGTTCGACGACGCCGGGCCCGTGGAGGCGGTGACGGTGGGGCCGCTGACGCCGAAGGACGGGGTACGGGTGACGGGTTCGCCGTCCGGGCGGTGCCGGGCGACGGCCGAGGCGCTCGGCATCCGTACGGAGGCGTACGAGGCGGAGCCGGCGCTCGCAGGGTGCGCGATGGGCCGGTGGCGGGGCCGCCGCCTGGACGAACTCACCGCGCAGGAACCGGAGTCGGTGGCCGCCTGGCTGTCGGACCCGGCCGCCGCCCCGCACGGCGGCGAGTCGCTGCGGCAGGTGCGCGCCCGCGTCGCGGCCTGGATGGACGCCCTGGAGCCGGGAACCGTATGGGCCGTCGCCGAACCGGACGTGATCCGCGCGGCCGTCGCCCACGCGCTCGGCGCGCCGGAGGCGGCCTTCTGGCGGCTCGACGTACGGCCACTGGAGCGGGTCGAACTCTCGGGGCGGTCGGGACGCTGGAACGTACGCCTGGGCGCGCCCGTCGGCTGAGATCGGCTGAGACTCGTACGGGCCGCGAGCCGGGACGCACGCGTGGGCTCTCGTACGGGCCGCGCCATGACGTACGCCCGGGCGCTCGTACGGGCCCGGGCTCCCGGCCGCCGGAACGAACGCCTGGGCGCGCCCGTCAGCCGAGGCTCGTGCGGGCCAGGTCCAGGAACTCCTTGTCGCTGAGGCCGAGTTGCCGGGCCTCCGCGGCGAGGGCGCGGAGCGCTTCGGCGAGGTGGGCGCGGCCGGGGGCCGCGGCGCCCGGCAGGATGACGGCGCCCCGGCCGCGGCGCAGCTCGATCAGGCCCTCCTCGCGCAGCCGCTGGTAACCGCGCAGCACGGTGTGGACGTTGACGCCGAGGGAGTCGGCGAGTTCACGGGCGGCGGGCAGACGTTCGCCGGGCGCGGCGGTGCCGTCGGCGAGGGCGCCGCGGACGCAGGCGGCGATCTGGTCGCCGAGCGGGACGGCGGAGGCGGGGTCGACCCGGAAGAGCACGGTCAGATCCTCTCAGGTCAGGCCGATCGCCTGGCCAGCGCGTTGAGGAGAGCGGCCGCGGTCCCGGCGTCCGGGACGGTCACCGCGAACTCGAAGCCGGACCGGCGCCGTACGACGAGGGCCTCGCCCGCGCGCAGGACGAGCGCGGACCGGTGGGGGCGACCGCGCAGGCCCCAGCCGCCGAAGTCGGCCACGGGGTCCACCGTGCCGGCCTCCGCCGCGGCGACCTCGTCGAGCGGGATCCGGATGCGGGGGCGGGGCAGCGCGGTCGGGCTCACGGTGAGGCCGTGCCGGTCGACGGTCACCCGGACCCTGGAGAAGGCGAGCCCGGGCAGGCCGACGACCAGACCCACCAGGCCGATGAGGAGGTACGGCCAGGGGCCGAGGACCGGGGCCAGGGCGAGCCCGGCGGCGCCGGCGAGGAGGAAGCCGACGGACAGCGCGGTCAGCGGGCGGGAGCCGGTGGCGCGGGACCAGCCGGCGACCTCGCCGGCGGCGAGCTCGATCCGCGGTGCGCCGTCGGCCGGGGCGGCGGGCGGTAGGGGCTCGGGCGGTACGAGACGGGTGAGGCCGAGTCCGGCGAGCGCGGCGAGGGCGGCGAGCCCGGCGGCGAGGGCGACGGCGGCGAGCGGGAATCGGGCTTCCGCGGCCTGCGCCGCGTCAAGGTTGCTCTTCAGGGCCAGGACCATGATCCCGCCGGTGAACCCGGCCGTGGCCCAGGCGCCCCACAGGACCCGGCGCCGCGCGAACAGGGTCCAGCCGGCGCCGAGGGCCAGGATCAGGGCCGTCGTGACGGCGAGGAAGGCGCCGCGGCCGGTGAAGCCGTCGGGGCGGCCGTCGGCGCCGGAGAAGTGGGTGGCGAGCGGGTCCGGCAGGCGGTCGTACCAGAGGGCGGACAGCAGCAGCTGGGCGGCGAGTGCGAGGACGAACGGCGCGGCGGCGAGGACGCGGAGACGCGGGCGCGGGCGCGGACGGAGACGGTTCACGGAACCCCCCTCGGTTCTAGTTGTTCGCACTCTACTAGAACAAGTATGAAGTTGTGCAGAGCCGCGCGAGGGCCGCGCAGCAGGACCTGCGCGGCCTCGGCGAGGTCAGGGCGTGGGCGGGGTGAACGGCGGGAAGGTCTTCACCTTCCAGCCGCCGCGACTCGGGCTGATCCGGACCTGGGACGGCGTCGGAGACCCCGGCTCCTGGGTGGCGGAGGGCGTCACGGACGGGGCCGTGGGCGGCGTCGCGGACGCCGTGTCCGAGGGCGCCGCCGTCGGCGTCGCCGGGGCCGTCGTGGCGCCCGGCTTCGGAGCCGTACCGCCGCCGCCCTCCGTGCCGCCCGAGCAGGCCCCCAGGGCCACGCCCAGGCCGAGCACCACGGCCGCCGTCGCCGCTCTGCGTACCGCCGTCATGTGGTCAGTCCTCCCCGTCCGCGGAATTCGCCGCGCCCTCGAGGTCTCCCTCGGTCTCCAGGAAGACCTGACGCAGCGCCGCGAGGGTCTCGGCGTCCGGCTTCTCCCACATGCCGCGGGACTCGGCCTCCAGGAGCCGCTCGGCGATGCCGTGCAGCGCCCACGGGTTGGCCTCCTTGAGGAAGGCCTGGTTCTCCGGGTCGAGGACGTACTCCTGCGTCAGCTTGTCGTACATCCAGTCGGCGACCACGCCGGTCGTGGCGTCGTAGCCGAAGAGGTAGTCGACCGTCGCGGCCAGCTCGAAGGCGCCCTTGTAGCCGTGGCGGCGCATCGCCTCGATCCAGCGCGGGTTGACCACGCGGGCGCGGAAGACGCGGGAGGTCTCCTCGACGAGGGTGCGGGTGCGGACGGTCTCGGGCCGGGTGGAGTCGCCGATGTACGCCTCGGGGGCCGTGCCGCGCAGGGCGCGCACGGTGGCGACCATGCCGCCGTGGTACTGGAAGTAGTCGTCGGAGTCGGCGATGTCGTGCTCGCGCGTGTCCGTGTTCTTCGCGGCGACGGCGATCCGCTTGTACGCGGTCTCCATCTCGGCGCGCGCCGGGCGCCCTTCGAGCCCGCGGCCGTACGCGTAACCGCCCCACACCGTGTAGACCTCGGCCAGGTCGGCGTCCGTGCGCCAGTCGCGCGAGTCGATCAGCTGGAGCAGACCGGCGCCGTACGTGCCGGGCCGGGAGCCGAAGATACGAGTGGTGGCGCGGCGTTCGTCGCCGTGCTCGGCCAGGTCGGCCTGGGCGTGGGCGCGGACGAAGTTGTCCTCGGCGGACTCGTCCGCCAGGCCCGCGACCAGCCGCACGGCGTCGTCGAGAAGCCCGATGACGTGCGGGAAGGCGTCGCGGAAGAAGCCGGAGATGCGCAGCGTGACGTCGATGCGCGGGCGGCCCAGCTCGGCGAGCGGGATGGCCTCCAGGCCCTTCACGCGGCGCGAGGCGTCGTCCCACACCGGGCGGACGCCGAGCAGCGCGAGGGCCTCGGCGACGTCGTCGCCGGCGGTGCGCATCGCGCTCGTACCCCACAGGGACAGGCCCACGGAGGTCGGCCACTCGCCGTTGTCGGTGCGGTAGCGCTCCAGGAGCGAGTCGGCGAGCGCCTGGCCGGTCTCCCAGGCGAGCCGGGAGGGCACGGCCTTGGGGTCGACGGAGTAGAAGTTGCGGCCGGTCGGCAGCACGTTGACCAGGCCGCGCAGCGGCGAGCCGGACGGACCGGCCGGCACGAAGCCGCCGTTCAGGGCGTGGACGGCGTGCGCGAGTTCGTCGGTGGTGGCGGCGAGGCGCGGCACGACCTGCTCGCAGGCGAAGCGCAGCACGGCCTCGACGTCCGGGCCGTACGTTCCGGCGACCGCCGGGACGGCGGCCACGTCCCACTCCGCCGCCTCCATCGCCTCGACCAGCTCGCGGGCCTTCGCCTCGGCCTCGTCGGCCGTGGTCCGGGTGGCGGCCGACTCGTCCAGGCCGAGGGCCTCGCGCAGACCGGGCAGCGCCTGCGTGCCGCCCCAGATCTGCCGCGCGCGGAGGATCGACAGGACCAGGTTGACCCGCGCCTCGCCCACCGGCGCGCCGCCGAGGACGTGCAGACCGTCGCGGATCTGGGCGTCCTTGACCTCGCACAGCCAGCCGTCGACGTGCAGCAGGAAGTCGTCGAAGCCGTCGTCGTCCGGCCGGTCGGCCATGCCGAGGTCGTGGTCGAGCCTGGCGGCCTGGATCAGCGTCCAGATCTGCGCCCGGATGGCCGGCAGCTTCGCCGGGTCCATGCTGCTGATCTGGGCGTACTCGTCGAGCAGCTGCTCCAGGCGCGCGATGTCGCCGTACGAGTCGGCGCGCGCCATCGGCGGCACGAGGTGGTCGACGAGCGTGGCGTGCACCCGGCGCTTGGCCTGGGTGCCCTCGCCCGGGTCGTTGACCAGGAACGGGTAGACGAGCGGCAGGTCGCCGAGGGCCGCGTCCGGGCCGCAGGCGGCGGACAGGCCGGCGTTCTTGCCGGGCAGCCACTCCAGGTTGCCGTGCTTGCCCAGGTGCACCATGGCGTCGGCGCCGAAGCCGCCGTCCTCCGCGCGGGCCGCGATCCAGCGGTAGGCCGCCAGGTAGTGGTGCGAGGGCGGCAGGTCCGGGTCGTGGTAGATCGCGATCGGGTTCTCGCCGAAGCCGCGCGGCGGCTGGATGAGGACGAGCAGGTTCCCGCGGCGCAGGGCGGCGAGCACGATGTCGCCCTGCGGGTTCCGCGAGCGGTCCAGGAACATCTCGCCGGGCGCCGGGCCCCAGTGCTCCTCGACCTGCTCGCGCAGTTCGGCCGGCAGCCGGTCGTACCAGCGCTTGTAGTCGGCGGCCGGGATGCGGACCGGGTTGCGGGCCAGCTGCTCCTCCGTCAGCCAGTCCTGGTCGTGGCCGCCGGCCTCGATGAGGGCGTAGATCAGCTCGTCGCCGTCGCCGGAGACCAGGCCCGGGATGTCCTCGACCGGCCCGAAGTCGTAACCCTCGGCGATGAGCCGCTTCAGGAGGGCCACGGCGGAGGCGGGGGTGTCCAGGCCGACCGCGTTGCCGATCCGGGAGTGCTTCGTCGGGTACGCGGAGAGGACGAGCGCCAGCTTCTTCTCGGCGTTCGGGATGTGCCGCAGCCGGGCGTGCCGGACGGCGATACCGGCGACCCGGGCGGCGCGCTCGGCGTCCGCCACGTACGCCGGCAGGCCGTCCTCGTCGATCTCCTTGAAGGAGAACGGGACGGTGATCAGCCGGCCGTCGAACTCCGGCACGGCGACCTGGCTGGCCGCGTCCAGCGGCGACAGGCCCTCGTCGTTCTCCTCCCACGCGGCCCGCGAGCCGGTCAGGCACAGCGCCTGCAGGATCGGCACGTCGAGCGCGGCCAGCGCACCCGCGTCCCACGCCTCCTCGTCACCGCCCGCCTGCGCCTCGGCCGGCTTGGTGCCACCGGCGGCGAGGACGGTGGTGACGATCGCGTCGGCGGACCGGAGCGTGTCGAGCAGCTCCGCCTCGGGGGCGCGCAGCGACGCCACGTACAACGGGAGAGCCCTGGCCCCGGCGTCCTCGATGGCGTCGCAGAGGGCGCCGACGAAGGCGGTGTTCCCGCTCATGTGGTGGGCGCGGTAGTAGAGCACCGCGACGGTCGGGCCACTGACGTCCTTGGCCGGGCGGTCGAGCCGGCCCCAGGTGGGGGCGGCGGCCGGCGGCTCGAAGCCGTGGCCGGTGAGCAGGACCGTGTCGGAGAGGAAGCGGGCGAGCTGGCCGAGGTTCGCCGGGCCGCCGTGCGCGAGATAGGCGTGGGCCTCGGTGGCCACGCCGACCGGCACCGTGGAGGAGCCCATGAGCTGCGCGTCCGGCGCCTGTTCGCCGCTCAGCACGACCACCGGCTTCCCGGCGGCGAGCACCGCGTCCAGGCCCTCCTCCCAGGAACGCACACCGCCGAGCAGGCGTACGACGACGAGCTCGGCGCCGTCGAGCAGCGCCGCGAGGTCGTCGAGCGGGAGGCGGGCGGGGTTGGCGTAACGCCACTCCACCGCCGGCTCACCGTCCCCGGCGGGGACGGCGTTCGCCGCACGGGCGCTGAGCAGGTCGGTGTCGGAGTGCGACAGCAGCAGGAGCATGGCGAGGCTCAGGCCCTTCCTCGGGGTTGTCCGCGCCCCGGGTGGTCGTGTGGACGGCAGGAGTTCCTGACTCACCGGCCCCTGACTGCTCGGGACCGGCTCACAGTGGCGGGACCGCGCCGGATTCTCACCGGGCTTCCTCCCCGGGGCCCTGGGACCCCATGCCGATCTGCATCCTAGATCGTGCGGCCCGCGGCCCGGAGGGGACGGCGGGGTCGGCCGGATCACATCGGGGAAGTGGGCCGGATCGCGCCGGGGGAATCGGCCGGATCGCGCCGAAGGCCGGCCGGAGCGGGGCGGAGGGCCAGGCGGTTCGCGCCGCGGCCGCGGCCGAATCGGACCGCGGCCCGGCCGGATCCGCCACGGCCGTCGACCGGATCACACTCGGTGGCCGGGCGGTTCCCCGTGGGTATGCTCGCCGCCATGCCGCCCACCCCACCCCCGGCGCCCGAACGGGGCGAACCCGTCATACGGGACCGTGGCGACGCGTGCCCGGGCGCGCTCCGCCTGCATGCCGCCGCCGACGGCTTCCTGGCCCGACTCCGGCTGCCCGCCGGGCGGCTGACGGAGGATCAGGTCGTGGTCCTGGCCGACGCCGCCGAGTCCCTGGGGGACGGCAGCGTCACCATCACCTCGCGCGGCAACCTCGAACTGCGCGGCCTCCCGGACGGCTGCGGCGCCGGCCTCGCCGCCCTCCTCGACCGGGCCGGCCTCCTCCCCTCCCCGACCCACGAACGCGTCCGCAACATCCTCGCCTCGCCCGCCGCCGGCCTCGACGGACTCGGCCACGCCGACGTGCAGTTGTGGGCGCGCGAGCTGGACGCGCTGCTGTGCGCGGAGCCGCGGGCGGCGTCCCTTTCGGGACGGTTTCTGTTCGTCCTGGACGACGGGCGGGGCGATGTGGCCGGGCTCGGCGGCGATGTGACCTTGATCGCAGGAGCGGGCGGGGGCGCGGGCGAAGCTGCCCTGCTGAGGCTGGGGTCGCGGGCGTTCCGGGTGACGGAGGCCGGGGGCGGCGCAGTCGATGAGGCCGCGGCAGTCGCGGCGGGCCAGGCCGGCCCTGGGTCTCCGGCCGCGGCCCCTGGCGGCGCAGCCGGTGAGGCCGCGGCAGGCGCGGCGGGCGCGGCGGGCCAGGCCGGCCCTGGGTCTCCGGCCGCGGCCCCTGGCGGCGCCGCCTCGACGGCGGCCCGGGCCGCGCTCGTCTGCGCCCTCGCCTTCCTCGACGCCGCCGACGCCGCCGGGAACGGCGCCTGGCGGCTGCGCGAGCTGCCCGGCGTCCACGTGCCGGACTGGGCGGCGGCCCTGGCGGCCGCGGGCATCACGGCGGAGCCCGTCACCGAGCCCGCCCCCGGCCCCGTACCGCCGCCCGCGCCCGGCCCGCTCGGCGTCGCCGGCGCCGTACACGTCCTCGCCCCGCTGGGCCGGCTGACCGCCACTCAGCTGCGGGTGCTGCTGCCGGCGGCGGAGGTGCGGCTGACGCCGTGGCGCGGGGTGGTCGTGGTGCCCCGCCACGCCACCGCCCCCGGCCCCGCCTCCGCAGAGCCCCCCGTCCGCCTCTCCGCCCTCGCCGCCGCCGGCCTCGTCACGACCCCCGACGCCCCCGTCGCCGGAGTCACCGCCTGCACCGGGCGGCCCGGGTGCGCCAAGTCGCTCGCCGACGTGCGGGCCGACGCCGAACGCGCCCCCGCCGGCCCGCTGCCCGTGCACTTCGCCGGGTGCGAGCGGCGCTGCGGCCACCCGCACGGCGCGTGGATCGACGTCGTCGCCACCGGGGACGACACGTACCTGGTCGACGGCGTGCCCACCCCCCGTACCTCCCTGACCGAAGCGGTACACACAGCCCGCACGACCACGACCACGACGAGATGAGCGAGAGCAAGAGGATGTTCGAGTACGAGAAGGACGGCGCGGAGATCTACCGCCGCTCCTTTGCCACGATCCGCGCCGAGGCGGATCTCGCGGCGCTGCCCGCCGACGTCGCCACGGTCGCGGTGCGGATGATCCACGCCTGCGGCATGACCGACCTCGTCCAGGACGTCGCCTACTCGCCCGGTGTCGTCACCGCCGCCCGCGCCGCCCTGCGCGCGGGCGCGCCCATCCTGTGCGACGCGCAGATGGTCGCGAGCGGCGTGACCCGCAAGCGGCTGCCCGCCGACAACGACGTGGTGTGCACGCTCTCCGACCCGGCCGTGCCCGGGCTCGCCGCCGAGCTCGGCACGACCCGCTCGGCCGCGGCGATGGAGCTGTGGCGGGACCGCCTGGAGGGCTCGGTCGTGGCCATCGGCAACGCGCCGACCGCGCTGTTCCACCTCCTGGAGATGATCGCGAAGGGCGCCGGGAAGCCGGCGGCCGTGCTCGGCATCCCGGTCGGCTTCATAGGCGCCGCCGAGTCCAAGGACGCGCTCGCCGCGAACGAACTGGGCCTGGAGTACCTGGTGGTACGGGGCCGGCGCGGCGGCAGCGCGATGACGGCGGCGGCGCTGAACGCGCTCGCGCACGAAGCGGAGATCCAGGCATGAGCGTCGTGAAGGGCAAGCTGTACGGGGTCGGGCTCGGCCCCGGCGACCCGGACCTGATGACGGTGGCGGCCGTGAAGGCCATCGCCGAGGCGGACGTCGTCGCCTACCACTCGGCCCGCCACGGCCGTTCCATCGCCCGTTCCATCGCCGCCGAGCACATCCGCGAGGACCACGTCGAGGAGCGGCTGATGTACCCGCTCACCGTGGAGACGACGGACCACCCCGGCGGCTACCGGGGCGCGCTCGACGACTTCTACGAGGAGGCCGCGGCCCGGCTCGCCGCGCACCTCGACGCGGGCCGCACGGTCGCCGTCCTCGCCGAGGGCGACCCGCTCTTCTACGGCTCGTACCAGCACATGCACAAGCGGCTCGCGGACCGCTACGACACCACCGTCATCCCCGGCGTGACCTCGGTGAGCGCGGCCGCGGCGCGGCTCGGCGAGCCATTGTGCGAGGCCGAGGAGGTCCTGACGATCATCCCCGGCACGCTGCCGGAGGACGAGCTGACGGCCCGGCTCGCGGGCACCGACTCGGCGGTCGTGATGAAGCTCGGCCGCACCTTCCCGGCCGTGCGCCGCGCGCTCGAACGGGCGGGGCGAATCGAGGACGCGCGGTATGTGGAGCGGGCGTTCATGGCGGGCGAGCGCACCGGCCGCCTCACGGACGTGGACCCGGAGTCGGTCCCGTACTTCTCGGTGGCCGTGCTGCCGTCCCGGATCGACGCGCAGCCGCCCGTACGCGAGCAGGGCGAGGTCGTCGTCGTCGGCACCGGCCCGGCCGGCGCGCCCTGGCTGACCCCGGAGTCGCGCGGCGCCCTCGTCAACGCCGACGACCTGGTCGGCTACACCACCTACCTCGACCGCGTCCCGGTCCTGCGGGCGAGCCAGCGCCGCCACGGCTCCGACAACAAGGTCGAGTCGGAGCGCGCCGAGTTCGCCCTCGACCTGGCCAGGCGCGGGCGCCGCGTCGCCGTCGTCTCGGGCGGCGACCCGGGCGTCTTCGCGATGGCGACGGCCGTCCTGGAGGTCGCCGCCGAACCGGCGTACGCCGACATCCCGGTACGGGTCCTCCCGGGCGTCACCGCCGCCAACGCCGCGGCCGCCGCCGCGGGCGCACCGCTCGGCCACGACTACGCCACGATCTCCCTCTCCGACCGCCTCAAGCCCTGGGACGTCATCGCGGGCCGCGTGCGTGCCGCGGCCGAGGCCGACCTCGTCCTCGCGATCTACAACCCGGGCTCCAAGTCCCGCACCCACCAGGTCGCCGCGGCCCGCGACCTCCTCCTGGAGGTCCGCTCGCCGGACACCCCGGTGGTGGTCGCGCGTGACGTGGGCGGCCCGGAGCAGTCCGTCCGCGTGGTGACGCTCAAGGCCCTGGACCCGTCCGAGGTCGACATGCGCACGCTGCTCCTGATCGGTTCGTCGCAGACCCGGGTGACGGAACGCGCGGACGGGCGGACGATCGCGTGGACGCCGCGACGCTACCCGGAAGGCCGGTAACGGGAGTTCTCCAGGCCCTGGTCGTCATCGGCCCGGGCCTGGACGCACTCTCTCTCCCTCAGGTCCGGCCGTGACCGGGATCAGATCGGATGCGGGGGCACCTCGTGGAGCGTGCGGCCCCGGTAGAAGGTCTCCCGCTCCTCGACGACGTACGGATCCATCGCCGCCCGCCGCCGGGTCTCGGCCTCGGAGTCCCGCCAGGTCCTGCACGCCTCCTCGGAGTCCCAGAACGACACCCCGGTGATCTCCTCACCGTCCTCCGACCAGTACGCGTACGCATGACGAAGGGCCTGCGGATACGGCTCGGGCCGCCAGGCCCTCTCGAACTCCTTCAGGGTGCCCGGCTTGATGCGCCGGGTCGTCACCCACACGAAACGCTCCTCCATGGCAGCCTCCCGCGCTCGGTGGAGCCCCTGAAACCATCGTAGGTACGTGCCGACGGCGCCCGCATCCAGACCGTGTCGCGGTCAGCGGCGGCCGCCCGTCACCGCCCAGGCCGCGGCCTCCTCGGGAGTGGTCACCACGGGAACACCCGCCGGGACCGGCGGTCGGCGGACGAGTACGACCGGGATGCCGGCCTTGCGGGCGGCCTGGAGCTTGGGGGCGGTGGCGGTGGCGCCGCTGTCCTTGGTGACGAGGACGTCGATGCGGTGGCGGGCGAGGAGTTCGCGTTCGCCGGCGAGGGTGAAGGGGCCGCGGTCCAGGAGGACTTCGGTGCGGGCGGGCATCGGGGCCTCGGGGGCGTCGACCGAGCGGACCAGGAACCACTGGGAGCAGTCGGCGAAGGCGGCGAGGCCCATGCGGCCGGTGGTGAGGAAGACCCGGTCACCGAGGCCGTGAAGGGCGGTCGCGGCCTCCTCCAGGGACCCGGCCTCGTGCCAGTCGTCCCCCTCCACCGGGACCCAGCCGGGACGGCGCAGCGCGAGCAGGGGAACATGGGCGGTGGCGGCCGCCTCGGCCGCGTTGAAACTGATCCGCTCGGCGAAGGGATGGGTGGCGTCGATGACCGCGTCCACGGCGTGCTCCCGTATCCACGCGGCGAGCCCCGCCGGCCCGCCGAACCCGCCGATCCGCACCTCGCCGGCCGGCAGCCGCGGCGCGGCGACCCGCCCCGCGAGCGAGCTGGTCACCTTCGTCGACGGGGCGAGCAGCCCGGCCAGGACGCGGGCCTCGGTCGTCCCGCCGAGGATGAGTACGTGCAGGGGAAGCATCGGAGTCCTGGGGGTCCGTTCATGAGTTCCGGCGGGCGTGCGGCCCAACTCAAGCACACCGGTCTGCGCCCCGGCTGGACGACCGGCGCCTGCGCGACGGCGGCGACGACCGCCGCGTACACGGCGCTGCTCACCGGGGAGTTCCCGGACCCGGTGACGATCACGCTGCCGAAGGGCCAGACGCCGTCCTTCGCCCTGGCCGTCGAGTCCCTGACGGCGGACACCGCCATGGCCGGCGTGGTGAAGGACGCGGGCGACGACCCGGACGTCACGCACGGGGCGCTGGTCCGCTCGACCGTACGGCTCCTGCCGCCCGGCTCCGGCGTGGTGTTCCGGGCGGGCCCCGGGGTCGGCACGGTCACCCTGCCCGGGCTGCCCCTGGAGGTCGGCGAGCCCGCGATCAACCCGGTGCCGCGCCAGATGATGCGCGAGCACGTCGCCGAGGCCGCTGCCGCGCACGGCGGGACGGGAGACGTGGAGATCACGGTCTCCGTCGACGACGGCGCCGAGATCGCCCGTTCCACCTGGAACCCGCGCATCGGCATCCTCGGCGGCCTGTCCATCCTCGGCACCACCGGCGTCGTCGTCCCCTACTCGTGCTCCGCCTGGATCGACTCGATCCGCCGCGGCGTCGACGTGGCCCGGGCCGGCGGCCTCACGCACGTCGCCGGCTGCACCGGCTCCACCTCGGAGCGCACGGTCACCGAGCTGTACGAGCTGCCGGAGATCGCCCTGCTCGACATGGGCGACTTCGCGGGCGCCGTCCTCAAGTACATCCGCCGCCACCCCGTCGACCGGCTCACCCTCTGCGGCGGTTTCGCCAAGCTCTCCAAGCTCGCCGCCGGCCATCTCGACCTCCACTCCGCCCGCTCCCAGGTCGACAAGGGCTTCCTCGCCGACCTGGCCCGCGCGGGCGGCGCCTCCGACACCCTCGCCGCCGACATCGCCGGCGCCAACACCGGCCTGGCCGCCCTCCGCCTCGCCGAGGCCGCCGCCGTGCCCCTGGGCGACCTCGTCGCCGCCCGCGCCCGCGACGAGGCCCTGGCGGTCCTGCGCGGCGCACCGGTCGCGGTGGACGTGGTCTGCATCGACCGGGCGGGCGTGGTCGTGGGGCGGTCGGCGGTGGCGGGCCCGGGGAGACCGTGAACCGGCAAGGCTGCACAACGGCAATGCCGCGAACCGCGAAGACCGCGAACCCGGGAGACCGTGAACCGGCCATGCCGCACACCGGGAAGACCGTAAACCGGGCGACTCCGGCCCCGGGCGCGCGCACAATGCCCGGATGACGACTGACTCGACCGACTTCTCGTTCAAGCCCACCCTGCGCGGCGAACTCGTCACCCTCCGCCCGGTCACCGAGGACGACGTCCCCGCGCTCCTCCCGATACTGAACGACCCCGAGATCGGCCGGCTCACCGGCTCCCACGCCGAGTTCGGCGAGGCCGCGCTGCGGCAGTGGTACGCGACCCGGGGCGCCCAGCCCAACCGGCTCGACCTGGCCGTGGTGGAGCGGGCGACCGGCCGGGTCGTCGGCGAGGCGGTGCTGAACGAGTGGGACGCGCCGAACGAGAGCTGCGGCTTCCGGATCTGCCTGTCGCCGGACACCCTCGGCCGCGGCCTCGGCACGGAGGCCACCCGGCTGATCGTCGGCCACGCCTTCGAGGGTCTCGGCCTGTACCGGGTGTGGCTAGAGGTGTACGCGTTCAACCCGCGCGCCCGCCGCGCCTACGAGAAGGCGGGCTTCCGGGCGGAGGGCGTGCTGCGGGGCGCGCTGCTGTGGGAGGGGGAGCGGGTGGACGCGACGGTGATGTCGGTGATCGCGCCGGAGTGGGGCATCACTCCCGCCTGAGCGCCCGGCGACGTTCGTGCTCGGCGTCGAGCTCCGCGAGCTCGGCGCGCGCCGCGGCCTTTTCGGCGGCCGTAGTCGGGCAGTACTCCTCCTCCAGCCAGTCGACCAGCTCCCTCAGCTCCCGCTGGGTCGGGTAGCGGATCCCCGCGATGTCCTCTGCCAGGTCGGCGAGCTCCACCTCCGGATTCAGCGCCGCGACGACCTCCGGCGTCAGCGGTCGCAGGGCGAGGACGTGGCGGACCGCCTCGACGTCGAGGTCCGTCCCGTAGTAGTCGGCGGCCCATTCGGCGTACGCCTCCGCCGAGCGGTCGACGAGCAGTCCGAAGAGCTCGTCGGCGCCGTCCGGGGTGCCGTCGCCCCAGGTGGGGAAGTCGATGGTGCCCACGCGCCAGGCGGGATCGGCGGGCTCGCGCCAGAGGCAGGCGGTGACGTCCGGTGCATAGCCGTCCTCGGCCATGGAGATGTACGGGCGGAAATCGTCCGGCACCTCGTCGAGGACGCCCGGCCACACCTCCGGCTGGTCCAGGTTGGCCCACGGGCTCATCGGCGCCTCGTGGGCGAAGCCCTCCACGTACGCGCCCGCCGGGGAGAACACGATCCGGTACTCGTCTCCCTGGCCGTCCCGCATGGAGGCGGTGTCCTTGCCGAACGAGTAGTACCGGCCGTCCCACTCGGGGCTCAGCACCGCGTCCAGCATCGCGAGCCCCCGGCAATGGTCGCGCAGTTCCTCGATGCCCGGCAGCGCCCGGGCCACGTCGTAAACGGTCACTCGGACATTGGAGCGCACCGCACTGACAGTCGACGACGGCCGACGTGCGGGCCCCCGGTCCCGAACCTAGGCTGGCCACGGCAGCGTCCCCTACCGAGAGGGAGTCCCATGGCGAAGCGCGGCAACAAGAAGCGGGCCCGCAAGAAGAAGAAGGCCAACCACGGCAAGCGGCCCAACGCCTGACGCAGTACTCAGCGGCCCGGGATCCGTCTCAGCAGACGTGGCGGTCCCGGGCCGGGTCGTACAGGTGGCTGTCGCGGAACTCGGCGGCCGCGAGCGTGCGGCCCACGATGATGACCGCGGTCTTGGTGATGCCGGCCGCCTTCACCTGCTCCGCGATGTCCTCCAGGGTGCCGCGCAGCACCAGCTCGTCCGGGCGGCTGGCCATCGCGACGACCGCCGCCGGGCAGTCCGTGCCGTAGTGCGGGACCAGTTCGGAGACGATGCGGTCGACGTACCGCGCGCCCAGGTGCAGGACGAGCAGCGCGCCGCTCCTGCCCAGCGTCGCCAGGTCCTCGCCGTCGGGCATGGGGGTGGCCTGCTGGGCGATGCGGGTGAGGATGACGGTCTGGCCGACGGTCGGCACGGTCAGTTCCCGCTTGAGCGCGGCCGCGGCGGCCGCGAAGGCCGGGACGCCGGGCACGACCTCGTACGGGATGCCGGCCGCGTCGAGCCGCCGCATCTGCTCGGCCATGGCGCTGAAGACGGACGGGTCGCCGGAGTGCAGCCGGGCGACGTCCTGGCCGGCCTCGTGGGCGGCGGCGATCTCGGCGACGATCTGGTCGAGGTCCATCCTCGCGGTGTCGACGAGCTTCGCGTCCGGCGGGCACTCGGCGAGCAGCTCGCGCGGCACGAGCGAGCCCGCGTAGAGGCAGACCCCGCACTTGGCGAGGGTCCGCGCGCCGCGCACGGTGATCAGGTCGGCCGCGCCGGGGCCCGCGCCGATGAAGTAGACGGTCATCTCTTGGTTCAACCCTTCGTTACGGACCACTGGGTGACGGGCATCGCCTGGCGCCAGCCGGTGAAGCCGCCCACCGGCACGGCGCTGGCGACCGCGAGCCGGACCAGCTCGCCGCCGTGCCGCCGGTAACGGTCGGCGAGCAGCGCCTCGGACTCGAGCGTCACGGTGTTGGCGACGAGCCGGCCGCCCGCCGGGAGCGCGTCCCAGCAGGCGTCGAGCAGGCCGGGGGCGGTCAGGCCGCCGCCGACGAAGACGGCGTCGGGGGCCGGGAGCCCCGCGAGCGCGGCGGGCGCGGGGCCCGTCACGACCTTCAGGCCCGGTACGCCGAGGGCGGCCGCGTTACGGGTGATCCGCTCCGCCCGCTCCGCCGACTTCTCCACCGCGATCGCGCGGCAGCCGCGGTGCGCCCGCATCCACTCGATGCCGATGGAGCCGGAGCCGCCGCCGACGTCCCAGAGCAGTTCGCCCGGGGCGGGCGCGAGCGCGGCGAGCGTGGCGGCGCGCACGTACCGCTTGGTGAGCTGCCCGTCGTGCTCGTACGCCTCGTCCGGCAGGCCGGGCGTCGTGCCGAGCCGCAGCGTGCCGGGGTCGCGTACGCAGTCGAGGGCGATGACGTTGAGGGGGTCCACGTCCTCGTCCTGGTGCGCCCAGCCGTCGGCCGTGCCGTCGAGGATCCGCTCGGCCTGGCCGCCGCCGAGCTGTTCCAGGACCCGGATCCGCGTACCGCCCCAGCCCCGCTCCCGCAGCAGCGCGGCGACCCGCGCCGGGGTGCCGGCGCCCTCGCTGAGCAGCAGCAGCCGACGGCCGTCGTGCAGGGCCGCGGCGACGGTGTCGAGGGGGCGGGCGACGAGCGAGACCGTCTCGGTGGCGTCCAGCGGCCAGCCGAGCCGGGCGCAGGCGTACGAGACGGAGGACGGGTGCGGCTGGACGTGCAGCCGGTCGGGGCCGACGAGCTCGGCGAGGGTGCGGCCGATGCCGTAGAACATGGGGTCGCCGCTCGCGAGCACGGCCACCCGGCGGCCCTCGTGGGCGGCGAGCAGGCCGGGCACGGCGGGGCGCAGCGGGCTCGGCCAGGTGACGCGGGTGCCGGGGCAGTCGGCGGCGGGCAGCAGGTCGAGCTGGCGGGGGCCGCCGATCAGCACCTCGGCGGCGCGCAGGGTGCGGCGGGATGCCTCGGGGAGCCCGTCCCAGCCGTCCGCGCCGATTCCGACGACCGACACCGCGGGCACTGCGGGCACCGATATCGCAGCGTTCACGTCGGCGACTCTACGTGAGCCCTGGAACCGGCCTCCGGGCGGCTACTTCGGGGCGTGCTCGCCGACGTAGAAGAGCAGCCAGATGAACCCGGCGAGGGCGTGCGTCACGAAGACGTACACGAAGACGCGGAGCATCACGCCCCGCTCCTTCCAGCGCTCGAGGTCGTCGGTCTTGTCGGTCATGTCCCTCAGGGTACGGCCCGGGAATAGGGGGGCGGGGTGCGCCGTTGAGCCGGATGGTTTAATATTCAACCAACATCGAAAGGCGAGAGGTGAGCACGATGCAGTTCGGGATCTTCACCGTCGGCGACGTGACGGCCGACCCCACGACCGGCCGTACCCCCACCGAGCACGAGCGGATCAAGAACACCGTCGCCATCGCGCTCAAGGCCGAGGAGGTCGGCCTGGACGTCTTCGCGACCGGCGAGCACCACAACCCGCCGTTCGTGCCGTCCTCCCCGACCACCCTCCTCGGGCACATCGCCGCACGCACCGAGAACCTGATCCTGTCCACGTCCACGACCCTGATCACCACCAACGACCCGGTGAAGATCGCCGAGGACTACGCGACCCTCCAGCACCTCGCCGACGGCCGCGTCGACCTGATGACGGGCCGCGGCAACACCGGCCCGGTCTACCCGTGGTTCGGCCAGGACATCCGCCAGGGCATCCCGCTCGCCATCGAGAACTACGCGCTCCTCCACAGGCTGTGGAGGGAGGACGTGGTCGACTGGGAGGGCCGGTTCCGGTCCGCGCTCCAGGGCTTCACGGCCACCCCGCGCCCGCTCGACGGCGTGCCGCCGTTCGTCTGGCACGGCTCCATCCGCTCCCCGGAGATCGCCGAGCAGGCGGCCTACTACGGCGACGGCTTCTTCGCCAACCACATCTTCTGGCCCAAGCAGCACACCGAGAAGATGATCCGCCTCTACCGCCAGCGGTACGCGCACTACGGCCACGGCACCCCCGAGCAGGCGATCGTCGGCCTCGGCGGCCAGGTCTTCATGCGGAAGAACTCGCAGGACGCGGTACGGGAGTTCCGCCCGTACTTCGACAACGCGCCGGTGTACGGCCACGGTCCGTCGCTCGAGGAGTTCAGCCGCGAGACGCCGCTGACCGTCGGCTCGCCGCAGGAGGTCATCGAACGCACCCTGTCCTTCCGGGAGTACGTCGGCGACTACCAGCGCCAGCTCTTCCTGATCGACCACGCGGGCCTGCCGCTCAAGACGGTCCTGGAACAGCTCGACATCCTCGGCGAGGAGGTCGTCCCGGTGCTCCGCAAGGAGTTCGAGAACCTGCGCCCGGCGGACGTCCCGGCGACCGCCCCGCTCCACCCCGCCGTACTGAAGAACCAGGAGGTCTGACGCCATGCGCACGCTCAAGCTGGTCGCCGTGTCGGCCGGACTCAGCAGCCCCTCCTCCACCCGGCTGCTCGCCGACCGGCTCCTCCAGGCCACCCGCTACCGGCTGGCCGAGCAGGAGTACGCCGTCGACGTCGAGGTCGTCGAACTGCGCGACCTGGCCGTCGACATCGCGAAGAACCTCGTCACCGGCTTCCCCTCGGGCAAGCTCCAGGAGGCGATCGACACGGTGACCGGCGCGGACGGACTGATCGCGGTCACCCCGGTCTTCACCGCCTCCTACAGCGGTCTGTTCAAGTCCTTCTTCGACCTGATCGACCCGGCCGCGCTCACCGGCGTCCCGGTCCTCCTCGGCGCCACCGGCGGCACCGCCCGCCACTCCCTCGTCCTCGACCACGCCCTGCGCCCCCTCTTCGCCTACCTCCGCGCCGCCGTCTCCCCCACCGCCGTCTACGCGGCCTCGGAGGACTGGGGCTCGACCGGCGACGACTACACCGAGGGCCTCCCGGCCCGCATCACCCGCGCGGGCGTCGAATTCGCCACCCTGGTGGCAGCCCGGCCGGCCCACGAGGCGGCCGAGGACGAGGTCGTGCCGTTCGAACAGCAGCTGGCGGGGCTTGCGGACCTGCGCCTGGACTAGTCGGCACGAAGGTCGACGGGCGGCTCGGGGCCGCCCGTCGGATGATGCCCGCATGGACATCAGACTGGAGCTGATCGGGGTGCCGGTCAGTGATGTGGACCGGGCCAAGGCGTTCTACGAGCGGGTCGGGTTCCGCGCCGATCACGACGTGACGGTCAGCGACGCGATCCGCTTCGTGCAGATGACGCCGCCCGGTTCGGCCTGTTCGATCGCGTTCGGCAGGGGCATCACGGAGATGGTCCCGGGCTCGCTGGACAACATGCAGGTCGTCGTCGCCGACATCGAGGAGGCGCACGCCGAGCTGACCGCGCGGGGCATCGAGGTGACCCCGATCGACGACCAGCCGTGGGGGTCGTTCGTGTACTTCGCGGACCCGGACGGCAACCGGTGGGCAGTGCAGCAGACCACGCCCCGGAACGCCTGAGGGACGGCCGGGGGACCACGCCGTCTCCGCCGCGCGGCGGAGCGGGTCGGGCCGCTGGGGCGACGTCGCGGGGGCGGGTGCGCGGGAGGCTTGCGGCATGCCGATAAAGCTGAACGCCCTGCCCGCCGTGCCTCGTTGGGCCGCCCTCACCGCCCATGCCGTGCCGTTCGTCGTGCTGCCCGCCGGTCTGTGGCGGCTCGCGCTGGCGTTCGGGCTTCCGGTCGTCAAGAGCGGGTCGCGGTTCGCCGATCCGGGGCCCGGACTGGTCGCGTACATGGTCGGCCTGACGGTCGTCTCGGAGCTGCTCGCGTTCCTCACGCTCGGGCTCGTACGGAACTGGGGCGAGGTGTTCCTCGGGCGGCGGGTGAACCCGCGGGCCGCCGCCGGCGCCGCGCTCGCCGGAGCGGTGGGGCTGTGCGCGCTGGGCGGCTGGTCGGCGTACGCCGAGTACGCGGCGCTCGGCGACGTGACGGCGATGACCGCGGGCCAGTCGGCGCTGTTCTACGGCTGCTATCTGCTGCTCGCGGCCTGGCCGCCGCTGCTCGCGGCGGTGGCCGTCGCGTACTACCGGCGGCGGACCGCCCCCGCCACGGGCAGGGGCAGGGGCAAGGGCGGGGGCGCTCAGTAGGGCGCCGGGCGGCCTCTCGCGTCCTCGTGCGTGTAGAAGAGGTAGTAGGCGGCGAGAGTGGTGCCGGCGGCCACGATCAGGCCGAGCATCGACGACGAGAAGACGCTGTGGTCGGAGAGGCTGAAGAGGAAGCCGATCGCGCAGCCCGCGAGGGCTCCCCAGGCTGCCGCACGGAGTTCGCGCCGCAACATGCGGCCGTAGCGGCGGAGCGCGTAGACGGCGACCGCGAGGACGACGCCGCTGATGAGACCGAGCCAGAACTGGCCCCAGCTCGGCTCGCCGCCGCGCCGGGCGTTGGTGGGGGCGTAGAACCCGTACGCGAGGCCGAGGAGGACGGGCAGACCCCAGCCGTGCGTCCTCAGCTGCTGCCTTCGAGGCTGCCTCCGGGCGGGACGTACCGCTGCGTGTGCGGCCATGGCGGAGACTCCTTTCCCGCGCCTGCGCCCCGCGCCCGGCTGCGCGCCCGGCGCCGGGCGTCCTGCACCCTCCAGGGCACACCCGGGCCGCACGCCCCGCAAGTGGATCAGCCGGGAGGGCGGGGCCTCACCCGTACGGACCACCAGAAGGTCCGCGACCGGACACATCGCTCCCACGATGAGCCCATGAGCCAGAACACCGCATCGCACCATTCCTCGTGGGCCGCCGGGAGTTCCCTCTTCGCCGGCGTCCTGATGCTGGTCACCGGCGTCGTGGACATCCTCCAGGGCATCGCGGGCATCGCCTCGAACGACGTCTACGCCCGCCTGGGCGACTACGTCTACAAGTTCAGCCTCACGTCCTGGGGCGTGATCCACCTCTGCCTCGGCGTCGTCGTCGCCATCGCCGGCATCGGGATCCTCAACAGCGCCGAATGGGGCCGGGTCGCGGGCATGGCGCTCGCCGCGCTGAACATCGTGGCCCAGTTCCTCTTCCTGCCGTACGAGCCGTGGTGGGCGCTCTTCTCGATGGCCGTGTCCGTCTTCGTCATCTGGGCGCTGGCGGCGGACGAGTCGTACGGGAAGGCCGTGGACGGGAAGACGGCGAAGACGCGAGGTGGCGGCGTATGAGGCGCGCACCCACAGCGGCCACAGCGGCCACGGCGGTCGCGGCAGCGCTGCTCGCCGTCCTCGGCCTCCTCGCCCTCACCGGTTGCGAGGAGACGAAGGAGAAGGCGGGGAACATCGTTGCCTCCGCCACCGCCGCCGCGCAGGAGCAGATGAACCAGATCAAGAACGGCGTCGACGCGAAGGGCGACGTCAAGGCCGGGCCGACGTCCACGGACGGCGACCGGACCGTCGCCACCGTCACCGCGACCAACCCGAAGGACTCGACCGTCGACTACACGATCTGGGTCAACTTCCGCGACAAGGACGGAAATCTGCTCGACGCGGTCGTCATGAACATCAACGACGTCGGCGCCAAGGCGGTCAAGACCGGTACGGCGCGGAGCAATCGCTCGCTGTCCGGCGCCACCAAGGCGGAGATCGTCCAGGCCGTCCGGCACTGAGCCGTCGGAACCGTTCGCGCCGTCCGAGCCGTCCGGTCCGGCCGAGCCGCCCGAGCCGCCCGAGCCGTCTGAGCCGTACGGATTCCCCGAACTGCGCGCCGGGCGCCCATCGGCCACGCTGGAGAGCATGGACAACGACGAGATCCTCCAGAACATCGGCGCCCTCGTCGAGGAGGAGCGCGCCCTGCGGCAGCGCACGGGCGGCCTCCTCGACGAGGAGCGGTCCCGCCTCGCCGAGCTGGAGGTCCAGCTCGACCAGTGCTGGGACCTGCTGCGCCAGCGCCGCGCCAAGGCCGAGTTCGGCGAGGACCCGGACACGGCGGCCGTCCGCCCGCCGAGCGAGGTGGAGGGCTACCGCAGCTGATCCCGCACGGCCGGGCTCGTAAGTTGGGCACATGGGGAAAACCGCCCGGACCGCACGGACCGCACGGAACGCGACGACCGCACGGCTCGCGCCACCCGCCTGGCTCACCGCCGGCCTCCGCCCGCAGCCCACCCCCGTGCCGTGGGCCGCCGTCCTCCGCGCCGCCGTCGCGCTCGCCGCGCCGCTCGCCGTCGGGATGGCCACCGGGCACACCGCCTACGGCGCGCTCGTGTCGATGGGCGCCCTCTCCGGCGTCATCGGCGACACGGCCGACGCCTACCGCATGCGGGTCTTCAACATCGCCGTACCGCAGCTGTTCGGCGCGCTCGGCGTCACCCTCGGCACCCTCGTGTACGGCGAGGGCTGGGCCGCCGTCGCCGCGCTCACGCTCGTCGCCCTCGTGTCCGGGATGATCTCGTCGATCGGCGCGGTCGCCTCCGTGTCCGGCCTGCTCCTGCTCCTCAACGCGGTCGTCGGCGCCGGCCTGCCCCTCCCCGAGCCCTGGTGGAAGGCCCCGCTGCTGCTCGTCCTCGGCGGTGTCGTCGTCCTCGTGCTGACGCTCCTCGGCTGGCCGTTCCGCGGCGGGCAGCCGGAGCGGGCGGCGGTGGCCGGCACGTACCGGGCGATCGCCGAGCTCCTGGAGGCGGCCGGCAGCGAGGCGTACGACGAGAAGCGGCAGGCGGTGACGGCCTCGCTGAACCAGTCGTACGACCTCGTGCTCGCCCGCCGCGCCCGTCAGCACGGCCGCGCGCCCACCCTCGTACGGCTGCTCTCCCAGCTCAACGCCGTCATCCCGATCCTGGAGGCCGCGCCCGCCGCCCACTTCGCGGCCCGCCGCTTCCACCGCCCGCTGGCGCCCGCGATCCCGGCGGCGGTACGGGCGCTGGCCGACGCCGTCGAGGCCGCGACACCGCGCAAGCACGCGCCGCCCCTGGACCTGCCCGAGGCCCGCCGCCCCACCGAGAAGGCCGTGGACGCCGCCGTACGGCACGCCGCCACCGTCGTGCACCAGGCCGAGTCGCGCCCGCACAACGTGGACGACCGGCTCGGCCGCCCCGCCGCCCTGCGGGTACGGGTGCGGCGCGCCGCGCGCGGGGTGCTGCTGTCCGGGGCGTCGTGGCGCTACGGCCTGCGGCTCGCCCTGTGCATCGGGCTCGCGCAGGCGCTCGTCTCGCTGATCGCCGTACCCCGCTCGTACTGGGTCGCGCTCACCGTCACGTTCGTCATGAAGCCCGACTTCGGCTCGGTGTTCTCGCGGGCGGTGCTGCGCGCGCTCGGCACGGCCGGCGGGCTGCTGATCGCCGCGCCGGTGCTCGCGGCGGTGCCCCGCGGCTGGTGGGACGTGCCCGTGATGATGGTGCTCGCGGCGCTGATCCCGGCGTTCTCGGCGAAGGGGTACGCCTTCCAGACGGCGGCCATCACCCCGGTCATCCTGCTCCTGTCCGACCTCCTCAACCGCCAGGGCTTCCACCTCGTCCTGCCCCGCCTCTACGACTCGCTCATCGGCTGCGGCATCGCGCTCGTCGCCGGCTATCTGCTGTGGCCGGAGTCCTGGCACACCCGGGTCGCCGACCGGCTCGCCGACGCGGTCGCGGACACGGCCTCGTACGTGCACCTGGCGTTCGTGGAGGTGGACAGGGGCGACACGGCGGCCCGGCACCGGGCCCGCCGCAAGCTGTACCGGGACATGTCGGCCGTGCGCTCGGAGTTCCAGCGCGCGCTGACCGAGCCGCCGCCGGCCGGTGACCTGGCCGCCGCCTGGTGGCCGCTGGCCATCGCCGTGGAGCGGATCGTGGACGCGACGACCGCCGCCCGGATCCGGGTCGACCACGGCGCGCCCGCGCCCGACCCGGCCGAGGTCGCCGCCGTGGAACGGCAGTTGCGGGAGCTGGCGGACGGACTGCGGTCCAGCGACGTCCTGGAGGAGGTACGGGCGGACCTCGGCGGAGACGAGGACGGGGCGCTCGAACCGCTGCGCCAGGAGGTACGGGCGGCACGCGCCATCGCGACCCCGGGCGCGCGTGAATAGGTCCGCCCGGTAAATAAACGCGACCAAAGGGGCGTACGGAAGCGGTTACCGGCGGTTGCGGAACCGAACCCTCCCACTGCCGTTACCGAAACCCACAGGTACGACTACGATGCGCTCGAATTCACCGTGATCCACGACCCTTTCCAGCCACGAGCTTCCCCCAAACACCCCCGTGGCACGGTCGCTTCGCCCTGCGTCCCCCCTCCCCCCACACGCGCCCCGAGGACTCACCGCATGCGCACACCGTCCGGCAAAGGCACCGGCAAAAGCACCGGCAGAGGCGCCGGCAAAGGCCCCAGCAGAGGAACCGGCAGAGGCACCGGAAGAGGCCCAGGAAGAGGTCTCCAGCCCAACGCCCTCGGCACGTTCGACACCATCACGATGGCCGTGGCCGGCAGCGCCCCCGCGTACTCGCTCGCCGCGACGACCGCCGTGCTCTTCGGCGCGGTCGGCCTCGCCGGACCCGCCTCGCTGCTCTACTGCGCGATACCGATGCTCGGGATCGTCCTCGCGTACGCGCGCCTCGGCCGGATCGACGTCAACGCGGGCGCCGCGTACTCCTGGGTGGGCCGCACCCTCCACCCGTGCCTCGGCTTCCTGTCCGGCTGGGCGCTGGTGTTCGCCGCGACCGTCTTCATGGTCGCGGGCTCGCTGCCGGCCGGCACCCTCACGCTCTCCCTCCTCGCGCCGCGGCACGCCGACAACACGGCGCTCTCGACCGCCGTCGGCGCCGGCTGGTTCCTGATGATGCTGCTCGTCGTCCTCGGCGGCGCGCGGCTGACCGTACGGGCGCAGCTGGTGCTCTCCGGCGTCGAGACGGCGATCCTGATCGTCTTCATCCTCGGCGCGCTGGCCCACCACGGGCACGCCACCGCCTTCGACTGGTCGTGGTTCGGCCTCGGCCACTTCGGCGGCGCCTCCGGCTTCGCGTCCGGTGCGCTGATCGCCGCCTTCTACTACTGGGGCTGGGACGTCACCAGCAACCTCAGCGAAGAGACGCGCGACAGCCGCCGCACGGCGGGGCTCTCCGCGCTGGTCGGCGTCGGCACGGTCCTGTTCCTCTTCGTGGCGTTCACCGTCGCCGTCAACGTGCTGCTGACCTCCGAGCAGATCGAGAAGGGCGGCGCGAACGTGCTCGCCCTCCTCGGCGAGGAGATCTGGCCCGGCGTCGGCGGCAAGATGCTGATCCTCGCCGTGCTCCTGTCGACCGTCGCCACCCTGGAGACCACCCTCATCCAGGTCACCCGCACGCTCTTCGCGATGGGCCGCGACCGCACCCTGCCGTCCGCGCTGGGCCTCGTGCACCGCCGCTGGAACACGCCGTGGGTCGCCGTGATCACCGTCGGCGCCGCCGCGCTCGTCCTCTTCGCCGCCTCGGCCGCCGCCGACTCGGTGCAGGAGGTGCTCGGCGACGCGGTGAAGGCGATCGGCCTCCAGATCGCGTTCTACTACGCGCTCGCCGGCATCGCCGCCGTCCTCGCGTACAAGAAGCTGCTGCTCGCGTCCGTGAAGGACTTCGTCCTGGGCGGGCTCTGGCCGCTGCTCGGCTCCGCGTTCATGATGTGGGCGTTCGTCGAGTCGCTGAGCGAACTCTCCGTGAGCGCGCTCGTCATCGGACTGGGCGGGCTGGTCGCCGGAGTCGTACCGCTGCTCGTGTACCGGCGGAAGGGCAGCGCCTTCTACCGTCCGGCCCGGCTCGACGCGGCCGCCGCGCTCGCCGCCGCCGAGGCGTTCACGTCTCCGCACTCGCCGCGCGCCCGCCGCGCGGACGAGTCACTCGCCACCGACTTCTGACGCTCGGTCGATCGGTCTGTCCGTCGGCCCGTCGGTCGGCCTGTCGGTCGGTCTGTTGCTCTGTCCGTCCGTCTGTCTGTCCGTCTGTCGGTCTTCGTTCGAGAGGGGGTACCGGGGTGGCCGCTCTGCGCCGCCGCTCGGCCCGGCAGGGCCGGGGGTTCGTACCGGACTTCGACCCGGACTTCGGCGACCGGGCGCTCACCGAGGCCCGGCACGACATGGTCATCGGGCGCTGGCAAGGCGTGCGCGACCTGCTGGCCGCCACCGGCGACGACTGGGCGCGCCGCACCCACCGGCTCCGGCTGCTCGCCCATGCCGCGGCCGGCAGCGCCACCGTCGAGACCTGGCGGGCCGCCGAGGCGGGCAACCCGGACGCCGCCGTGCTGCGCGCCGCCACCGAGGTCGTCCGCGTCTTCGACACGGCCATCGCCGCGGGCCGCGGCGCCACCGTCGACCGCGGCCGTATCGACGCCGCCGTCGACATCTGCCTCGCGGCCGCCGAGGCCGCGCCGTCCGACCCCATGCCCTGGGTGTCGCTGCTCTCCGTCGCCCGGCTGTACGAGGGCGGGGTGCCGCGCCGCGAACTGCGCCGCTGGTTCGACGAACTGCGCCGCCGCGACCCGTACAACCTCGAGGGTCACGCCCAGGTGCTGCGCTACTGGTCGGCCCGCTGGCACGGCACCCACGGCGCCATGTACGACTTCGCCCGCGACGCCGCCGGCGTCGCCCCGCCCGGCTCCCCGCTCCCTGTCCTCGTCCAGATCGCCCGCGTCGAGGAGTACCGCTACATCGCCGACGGCGCCCTCGGCCGCGGTCCCGTCCGCGGCTTCGACCAGCACTGGAAGCACGAGCTGGCGGTCACCGAGCTGCGCAGGACCCACGCCCGCTGGATCGGCGGCCGGGGCCCCGGTGCGCCGGTCGCCCCGGAGGAGGTGGCCGAACTCAACTACCTGGCCCACGCGGCCTGTTACGCGGGCCAGGTGGAGATCGCCCGGGAACTGCTCGGCCTGCTCGGGGCCCGGGCGGCGTGGGTGCCGTGGGTGTACACGGGGGAGCCGGCCGAGCAGTTCGTCCGCTTCCGGGAGGGCCTCGGGGTGGGGCCCGGAACCGGCCAGGGAGTTGGCCCGGGGGCGGGCTGATGAACACTGGGCGACAGGGGCCGCCCGGGTCGTAGGGGCCGGAGAGGGCGGCCGCTAACCTTACGTGTCCGCCCTGGCCAGGGATGAAGGACACATACCGCACCCAACCCAACCCAACTCATGTGAAGGGGTTCGCCCATGGGTATCCGGAGCTTGCTGCGCAAGGTTTTCGGCCGCGACCGCACGACGACCGCGACCACCCTCGAACCCCCGACCGCAACCGCCTCGGTCCCGGCCCAGGGCACCGCGCCGGCGACGCCGGAGGCGGAGCCCGTGGAGGTGGCGGCTGCGACTGGGACCGCGGCCGCGGCAGCGGAGCCGGTGCTGCCGGCCCGGTCGGCGGCCGAGCGCGCGGCCGAGGACCTGGTGGCGGCGGCGTTCGACAACCCGCAGATCCCGCAGGCCCGGCGGGCGGAGTCGGAATCGGAGTCGGCTGAGGCGGAGGTGGCCGAGGCGACGGAGCCGGCGGTCACGGCTGAGGCGGAAGCGACCGTCACCACTGAAGCTGAGGCTGAGGCTGCGGCTGAGACGGCGTCCGACGCCAAGGCGGAGCCGAAGGAAGCCGAGGCGGAGCCGGAGGAAGCCGAGGCGGAGCCGGAGGAAGCCGAGGCGACCGTCGCGGCCGAGGCCGGGGCAGAGGCGCCGGTGGCCGAAACCGACACGGAGCCGGAGCCGGAGCAGGCGGGTACGCGGCCGACTGCGGACGTCGCCGAGCCGGACGCGGCTGTCGAGGCGGAGGCAGAGCCGACGGCCGAGGCCCGAGCTGAGGCCACGGACGAGGCCGACGCCGAGGCGAGCGCGGAGCCGACGGTCGTCGAGTCGGACGCGGAGGCGACTGCGGACGTGGTGGAGACGGAAGCCGTCGCCGAGGCTGCCGCCGATCCGGCCGTCGCCGCTGACGCGGAGGCTCCCGTTGCCGAGCCGACGGCGGACGACACGGAGGCAGCTGCCGAGGCAGCCGTGCAGGCCGAGGACCCCGCCGAGTCCGATGACGAGACGCCGGCCGCGGCCGAGGCCACGGTGGAGCCGGAGGCCGAGCCCGAGGCCGCACCGAGCGACGAGACCACCGCGGACGCCGCTGCGTCCGAGGAGCCCACGGAGCCGCAGCCGCAGGCGGAAGCCCTCGTCGCGGCAGCCGACGAACCGGCCGCCACCCCCGCCGAGGCTCCCGCGCAGCCGGACGCCGAGCCCGTCGCCGCGGCGCAGCCGGAAACCGAGACCCCTGCGGACACCCCCGCCCCCGCCGTCGCCGCCGAAACGCCCACCGAGGCGCCCGCCGAAACGCCCGCGGACGCCCCCACCACCCCCACCGAGGCCCCCGCCCCCGCCCCCGCGCTCTCCCTCGCGCGCGTCAAGGCCGCCGCGCCCCATCTCGTCGACGCCTACAAGGCGGCCGGCGCGGTTCTCAAGAAGCAGGGGCTGAGCGGGGCGCGTGCCGCCGTCTATCTCGTGGTGGACCGGTCCGGGTCGATGCGGTCGTACTTCAAGGACGGGTCGGTCCAGCGCCTGGCCGAGCAGACCGTGGCACTCGCCGCGCACCTCGACGAGGACGCCGCCGTCACCACCGTGTTCTTCTCGACGGAGATCGACGGCACCGTCGTCCTCCGCCCCGCGGACCTCACCCCCACCCGCATCGAGGAGATCAACGCGACGCTGCCCCGGATGGGCCGCACCAACTACGACCGCGCGATCGAGGAGGTCCTCGCCCTCCACGAGAAGAGCGAGGACCCGGGCCGCCCGGCGCTCGTCGTGTTCCAGACGGACGGCGCGCCGGACGCGAAGACGCCCGCGACGCAGGCGCTGACGGACGCGGCGGACCGGCCGTACGCGACGCACTGGCGGTTCACGGTGTGGGGCGAGGAGGAGACGAAGGCGTTCGACTACCTCCGTAAGCTCGCCACCCCCCGTACGGCTGTGCACTTCGCCGGCCCGACGCCGGTCGAGACCCCGCACGCCGCGTTCTACGGCGCCGTGCTCGCCGACTGGTCTCTCTGACCAGCCTGCTCATGCTGCTCGGGCTGATCACCCTGAGCAGCATTGATCATCCGGACCCGGGGCGGGGCCGAGGGGAGCGTCCCTCGGCCCCGCCCGGGTTTTAACCGTGTGAGAGGGACTCGCCCCGGCCGTTAAAATTCGCACCATGGCGGCCACTGGATCCGAGAAGCAGGGCTCGAAGGCGTTCTACGTCACGACCCCCATCTACTACGTCAACGACGCTCCTCACCTGGGCCACGCCTACACGACCGTCGCAGGCGACGTGCTCACCCGCTGGCACCGCCAGCGCGGTGAGAAGGTGTGGTACCTCACCGGCACGGACGAGCACGGTCAGAAGATCATGCGCACCGCGGAGGCGAACAACGTCACGCCCCAGGAGTGGTGCGACAAGCTCGTCGAGGAGGCGTGGAAGCCCCTCTGGGAGCACCTGAACATCGCGAACGACGACTTCATCCGCACCACGCAGAAGCGTCACACCGACCGCGTCCAGGAGTTCGTGCAGGACCTGTACGACAAGGACGAGATCTACAAGGGCGGCTACGAGGGCCCGTACTGCGTGGGCTGCGAGGAGTACAAGCTCCCCGGCGACCTCATCGAGGCGGAGGACGGCACGAAGCTGTGCGCCGTCCACAAGAAGCCGGTGGAGATCCTCAAGGAGGAGAACTACTTCTTCAAGCTGTCCGCGTACGGCCCGAAGCTGCTCGAGTTCTACGAGGCGAACCCGGGCTTCATCCAGCCGGAGTCGGCCCGCAACGAGGTCGTGAACTTCGTCAAGCAGGGCCTTGAGGACCTGTCGATCTCCCGCTCGACCTTCGACTGGGGCGTCCCGGTGCCGTGGGACGACAAGCACGTGATCTACGTGTGGATCGACGCGCTCCTGAACTACGCGACGGCGGTCGGCTACAACGAGAACCCGGAGAAGTTCGACGAGACCTTCCCGGCGAACGTCCACCTCATCGGCAAGGACATCCTGCGTTTCCACGCGGTGATCTGGCCGGCGATGCTGATGGCGCAGGGCCTGCCGGTCCCGGGCCGGGTGGCGGCCAACGGCTGGCTGATGGTCGGCGGCGAGAAGATGTCGAAGTCGAACCTGACCGGCATCAAGCCGCAGGACCTGACCTCGCACTTCGGCGTGGACGCGTACCGCTGGTACTTCCTGCGCGCGATCGCGTTCGGCCAGGACGGCTCGTTCTCGTGGGAGGACTTCTCCGCCCGCTACACCTCCGAGCTGGCCAACGACTACGGCAACCTCGCCTCGCGCGTGGCGGCGATGGTCGGCAAGTACTTCGGCGGCGAGCTGCCGGCCTCGACGGCCGACGGCGACGCGGAGAAGGCGGTCCAGGAGGGCCTGGCGAAGGCCGTGGCCGTCGCGGACGAGAAGATCGGCGAGGAGCTGGACTTCCAGGGCGGCATCCTGGCGATCTTCGACTTCGTGAAGCAGGTCAACGGCTACATCACCGAGCAGGAGCCCTGGAAGGTCGCGAAGGACGAGTCGGAGGAGGGCCGCGCCCGCCTGGCGACGATCCTCTACACGGCCGCGGAGTCCCTCCGCGCCGTCGCCGTCCTGCTCAACCCGATCATGCCCGAGACCTCCCAGAAGCTCTGGGACTCCCTCGGCGCCGAGCCGTCCCTGGGCGCCCTCGCCGCCCAGCCGGTCCAGGACGCCGCCACCTGGGGCCTCCTCCCGGCGGGCGCCACGGTGACGAAGGGCGCGGTCCTCTTCCCGCGCCTGGAGGACCCGAAGAAGGACTGACGCTCCGCGCTTCCGTACACCACGAAGGCCGCCGTCCCCGAGGGGACGGCGGCCTTCGCCATATCCGGACCAACCTGACAGAAGAAGCGTTTCTCCGTTGCATCCGGAAACTCGCCCCTGCGAGCATCGCCACTCCATGGGCGAGCGGGGGGGACGCGCATGCAGAGGGCGGAGACCGGGGCGGACCCGCGCCGCGAGTTCGCGGCGCTGCTGGGTGAATTCCGGCGCACGGCGGTGCTCGTCCCCGTCGATCCGTACGGGAGCCCGTGGACGGCCGAGCAGGGCGGGGTGCGCTGGATCTGCGCGTTCTCGGACGAGCCGGCGCTGGCACGCTTCGCGTACGCACAGCAGGACGCGGCCCGCGCGTGGGAGTACCGGACGATCCTGGGTGCCCGGCTGCTCGATGTCCTCGTGCCGAGGCTGGCGGAGGCGGGCGTCCCGGCCGGCGTGGCACTGGACGCGGGGAGCGAGGACGGGATGCTGTTCCCGCCGGTCGAGGGTGTCGTGCCGGAGACGGCGGTCACCCGATGACGGATCCGGATATGAAGGCGTCCGGCGAGGCGCTGAAGCTGATCGCCCAGGGCATCGACAAGGCCCACGGCGAGCTGAAGGACCTGTCGATCGGGCAGCAGGCGATCACCGGCCGCGGTTTCGAGCGGCTCGCGCTGACCGGCGTACAGCTGGGCCACCAGGGCCTTGCCGAGCAGTTCGAGACGTTCTGCGACCGGTGGGGCTGGGGCGTGCGGGACCTCATGCAGAAGGCGAACGTGTTCGCAGCGTCGCTCGGGCTGACCGCCGGGGCGTTCGCCGAGCAGGAGGAGTACGTCAAGGGCACGTTCAAGATCGTCACGAACGCGGTCAACGGCAACCCGCACCTCTCCGAGGACGAGGTCAAGGAGAAGAGCTGGGCCGAGATACGCGACCAGTCGCCGTACGACGGGGCCGACTGGAGCCCGGAGTCGTTCCGCGACGCCCAGGGCCGGGTCGAGCAGACCTGGCGCGACACCACGTACGACGTCGGGGACGGGGTGCTGGACTCCGCGCGGAACGCGGGGCTGATGGACCCGGGGGCGCGCGAGCGGGTGGACGCGCGGATGCGTGAGCAGCTGGAGCCCACGGAGGAAGCGGTCCGGCGGGCGCAGGAGCCGAACTGGGGGGATCGCTGAGCCGTGCCGGACTGGGGAGGGCTGTTCGACAAGGGCGCCGAGGTCGTCGGCGACGGCGTCGACTGGGGCAGGCGGAAGGTCGGCGAGGGCGTCGACAAGGCGACCGACGCGGTCGGCTGGGGCCTGGAGCGGGTGGGCGCCGACGGCTGGGCGGACAAGGTCGAGGACTGGGGTGACGGGGCGGCATCCTGGCTCGGCGCGGAGGTCGGCGAGGCACAGCTCGGCCAGACCGACGAGCCGGACGAGCTCGTCCACGGCAAGACCGGCGACATCACGGCCGCGGTGACCAACCTCCGCGACTTCCAGTCCGCCTTCGACAGCGTCGGCAACGGCCTGAAGGGCCTGGAGGCGACGGACCGCTGGAAGGGCGAGGCCGCGCGGGCCTTCCAGGAGAAGTTCCGGGCGCTGCCGCCGGACTGGCTGCGCGCGGCGGACGCCTTCGGCGCCGCGGCCGGCGCCCTGGAGACGTACACGCACACGGTGACCTGGGCGCAGGGCAGGGCGCGCGAGGCGATCGAGCTGCACAAGCAGGGCGAGGCCACCTCCAAGGCGGCCGTCGACGCGTACAACAAGAAGGTCGACGCCTACAACGCGGCCCGCACCGGCGAGAACCCGCTGCCGAAGCCCGCCGAGTTCACCGACCCCGGCGAGGCCCAGCGCGCCCGCGCCCGCGAGATCCTCGCCGACGCCCGCCGCCAGCGGGACGAGGCCGCCGAACGGGCGCAGCGCGCGATCTCCGCCGCTCTCGCCCACGCCCCGGCCGAGCCGTCGGCCGCCGACCGGCTCCGCATCGACGCCATGGACTACGCGGTGGGCCAGGGCACAGAGCTGCTGCACGTCACGGGCGGCGCGGTGAAGGGCATCGTCGGCCTGACCAACTTCGTCCGGTCGGTCAACCCTCTGGACTCGTACAACATCACGCACCCGGCCGCCTACTACGAGAGCGTCAGCATGACGCTGGCCGGGATCGCGTCGACGGCCGCGCACCCGGACCGGGCGCTGAAGAACGCGTGGGAGACGGCGAAGGCGGATCCGAGCGAGTTCGGCGGCCGGTTGCTGCCGGAGCTGATCGGGACGAAGGGCCTGGGCGGGCTGAAGTCGCTGACGCGACTGAAGCAGTTGGAGAAGCTGGAAGAGGCCGCGCCGGGCGGCAAGGGATCGGTCCGGGGCGCGCACGCGGAGAGCCCGGAAGCCGCCGGTCAGCCGCGCAAGGATCTGAAGTGCGAAGGCGACCCGGTCGACATGGCCACCGGCCGGGTGGTCCTGCCCCAGACGGACCTCGCCCTCCCGGGTGCTCTGCCGCTGCTGTTCACCCGGCACTTCGAATCCTCCCGCCGCACGGGGCGCTGGTTCGGCCCGACCTGGGCGAGCACGCTCGACCAGCGCCTGGAGATCGACGCGGAGGGCGTGGTCCTGCTCTGCGAGGACGGCAGCATCCTCGCCTTCCCGCATCCGGCGCCTGGCGTGCCGGTGCTGCCGACGCACGGTACGCGCCGCTGGGCCCTTGACCGGGACGCGTCGGGTGACACGTACACCGTCACGGCCCCGGAGACGGGGGAAGTCCGCCATTTCGCCGTTGTCGGCGCGGGGGACGAAGCGACGCTGGTCCAGATCGACGACCGCAACGGCAACTGGATCAGCTTCGGGTACGACGTGGAGGGTGCGCCCACGGAGGTCGTCCACCACGGAGGCTACCGGCTGCGTGTGACCACCGACGGATCTCGTGTGACGGCCCTGCACCTGGGCGACCAGGAGATACGCCGCTACGGCTACGACGAGCGCGGCCATCTGGCATCCGTGGCCGACTCCACCGGCCTGGCGACGCGGTTCGGCTGCGACGAGCACGGCCGGATGACGTCGTGGACCGACACCAACGGCTTCCGCTACGACTACGCGTACGACGAGCGCGACCGCTGCGTCTGGCAGTCGGGCCGCGACGGCGTCATGGCCGGACGTTTCACGTGGAACATCGGCGAGTCCGGCGTCGGCGAATCCACGTATACGGATGCACTCGGCCGCACGACCCGCTTCGAGGTGGACGAGCGGGCCCGGATCACGGCGGAGACCGGCCCGGACGGGGACATCACCCGGTTCACGCACGACAGCCGGGGCCGGACCCTGTCCCGTACGGACCCGCTCGGGCACACCACCCGCTTCGCGTACGACGAGGAGGGACGGCTCGCCTCCGTCACCCGCCCCGACGGCCGGACCCTCTCCGCGGAGTACGACGGTCTCGGCCTGCCCTTGAAGGTCACCCGCGCGGACGGGACCAGGATCCGCCAGACGTACGACGAACGCGGCAACCGCACCTCGGTGACGGACCCTTCGGGCGCGCGGACCGAGTTCACGTACGACGACCGGGGCCGGCTGGTGGCCGTGACGGACCCGCTGGGCGCCGTGACCCGGTTCCGTACGGACGCGACGGGCCTGCCGGTCTCGGTCACGGACCCGCTGGGTGCGACGACGACGTACGAGCGCGACGCCTTCGGCCGTACGGTCCGGATCACGGACGCGGTGGGCGCGGAGAGCCGCCTGGAGTGGACCCCGGAGGGCCGGCTCGCGCGCCGGATCGCGCCGGACGGGTCCGTGGAATCCTGGACGTACGACGGCGAGGGCAACTGCCTCACCCACACGGACGCCGTCGGCGGCACCACCGCCTTCACCTACGGCGACTTCGACGTCCTCACGTCCCGCACCAACCCGGACGGCACGCGTTACGCCTTCGCCCACGACGGCGCACTCCAGCTGACCGAGGTCACCAACCCGCAGGGGTTGACGTGGAGTTACGTCTACGACACGGCGGGCCGCACGGTCGCGGAGACGGACTTCGACGGGCGGACGCTGACATACGCGTACGACGCGGCGGGCAGGCTCGCCGCCCGTACGAACGGCGCTGGGGAATCCGTACGGTTCGACCGGAACGCACTCGGCCAGGTGATCCGCAAGGACGCGGACGGCGCGGTCACGACGTACGAGTACGACATCTTCGACGAGCTGGCGCTGGCCGTGAGCCCGGACGTCACGCTGTCGCGGCTGCGGAACAGGCACGGACATCTCATCTCCGAGACGTCCAACGGCCGCACGATCTCGTTCACTTACGACGAGCTGGGGCGGCGGACGGGCCGGAGGACGCCGGGCGGGGCGGTGAGCTCGTGGTCGTACGACGCGGCGGGCAGGCGGTCGGAGCTGACGACGTCCGGACGCACGCTGACCTTCGGCCGGGACGCGGTGGGCCGGGAGACGACGCGTACGGCGGGGAACTTCGCCACGTTCACCTCCTCGTTCGACGAGGTGGGGAGGCTGACGTCGCACGAGGTGAGGGGCCGGGCCGGCCGCCTCCAGCACCGGTCGTATCACTACCGCGCCGACGGCGGCCTCGTCGGCATCGACGACCGCCTCGCCGGCCTGCGCCGCTTCGACCTCGACGCGGCGGGCCGTGTGACGCAGGTGTCGGCCGACCGGTGGACCGAGCGGTACGCCTACGACGAGGCCGGCAACCAGACCGACGCGTCCTGGCCCGGCCCCGGCACCGAAGCGGCGGGCCCGCGCGCGTACACCGGCATGCGCATCGCCCAAGCGGGCGCCGTCCGCTACGAACACGACGCGCAGGGCCGCGTGACCCTCCGCCGCAAGACCCGCCTCTCCCGCAAGCCCGACACCTGGCGCTACACGTGGGACGCGGAAGACCGCCTGACCTCCGTCACCACGCCCGACGGCACGGTGTGGCGCTACGTCTACGACCCGCTCGGCCGCCGCATCGCCAAGCACTCCCCCACGGAGACCGTCCACTTCACCTGGGACGGCACCACCCTCTGCGAGCAGTCCACCGAAACCCTCACCCTGACCTGGGACCACGCGGGCCTGCACCCCCTGGCCCAGACGGAACACCGCCGCGACACCGACGAGACCCGCTTCTTCGCCGTCGTCACGGACCTGATCGGCACCCCGACGGAACTCGTCGACGAGTCCGGCACCCTCGCCTGGCACGCCCGCACCACCCTCTGGGGCACCACCACCTGGACCCGCACCGCCACCGCCTACACCCCCCTCCGCTTCCCCGGCCAGTACTTCGACCCCGAGTCCGGCCTCCATTACAACTACTTCCGCTACTACGACCCCGAACCCGGCCGCTACCTCTCCCAGGACCCGCTGGGCCTCGCCCCGGCCCCGAACCCGGCGACGTACGTCCACAACCCGCACACGTGGAGCGACCCGCTGGGGCTGAGCGCCTGCCCGCCCAAGGGCGAACGCTCCAACCCGTTCGGAGGTCGCGAGGAAGCCAGGCAGGCCGCTTATGAGCTGGCAGCCATCAAGCCCGGCGAGGCAGAGTTCTGGGCCGAATGGGAGGTCGGACCAGACATCACGAGGAAGCACAGTCCTGGGTATGTGTATTCATCGGAGAGGTCTCACTGGGGTACCTTCCGCCAATACGAGACACCTCAGGGATCCCGTGTCGTGGTCGAGCACACAGACGACCCGGCTGGGCCTCACTTCCATGCGGGTAAGCCAAAGGGTGACCCTGAACGCACCTTCGTAAACTTCGGCTGGGATAACGCCAATTACAGGGATATGGAACGATATGCAAAGATCAACAAGCCAGAGGGTGATCACCATCTTTTCTACGAACAATGAAACCCACGCACGTGATTAACTCGGCAAGGGAAGCCTGGCTGAGTCGCATCGCCACGACCGGTCTGGCAGTCTCGAATGACCCAGCCCCCGCCGACGTACCGTCCGTCAGCGAGGCACTGCGCAGCGTTGCGAATTGGGAGGTGCAGCCTACGGCCACCATCTCTCTGAGTGATCCGGATCCCCTCCAGGAGGTAGACCAGCAGTGGCACAACCTCGCTGATCTCAATGGACTGTTCGAGAGTGATGGCTCATTTCTACTGAGCATCTCTGAAAGCGGAGCATCGTCACTCGGCTGGGCTGTGGTGAAGTGGTCGCCCGGCGCACAGCTCGCACCAAGACTCGCGAGGCCTGGCGAAGGATTGGATTTCCTGGCAATGTCGCGGGACGGAAAGGTGGTATGCGCCGTGACGGAGGAGGAATACGACTACTGGATCGTCGTCCAGCATCTTCGGTAGACGATGCCAACGACGGTGGGATACCGCCCGCTGCTCTACGATCGCGTCGTCGAGGGAGCCCGACCAGCCGATGAGGCGCTGGACGCCCGCGACCTCGGATTCGAGCGTGGCGGTCGAGGTGACGCGGCCCTGCGTCACCCCGTCCGGCGTGAGCCGCGGCTGGGCGGCTGCCAGCTCAGCAGGAGCCCCCGGCGTATGTAACGAAGCCCGCCCACGCGGCCGGGGTCACGGCGAGGTGGGGGCCGGGGAGGTTCTTGGAGTCGCGGATGTGGATCGCGGTGGGGGTGGTGGCGATCTCGACGCAGGAGTCGCCCTCGCTGCTGCTGCTGTAGCTGCTCTTGAACCACACCAGGTCAGCGACGTCCTCGGTCGAGCGGTTGTGGATCATGTTTCTCCTAGCAGTTGCTCGATGAAGACCTTGGACTCAAGGGGCGTCAGAGCCTGTGCCCGGACGATCCCATAGCGCAGTTCCAGGATACGGAGCTGGCGCGGATCGGTCACGGGTCGGCCGTTGGCGACCGCCGGCGAGCGCCCGACGGCGGAACCGTCCGCGAACTTCAGCACCTCGATGCCGCCCGCCAGGCCCGCGTGCTCTTCGCGGTCCGTGGGCATCACATGAAGCTCGACGTTCTTCATCTTGCCGATCTCCACGAGGTGTTCCAACTGTCGGCGCAGTATCGCCCGGCCTCCGAGCGGGCGACGGAGTGTCCACTCCTCCAACACGAAGCTCAGCTCGGGAGCCGGATCCCGTTCGAAGATCGCCTTGCGCGCCACGCGCGCCGCCATGTACCGCTCGACCTCGTCCGTCGTGTACGCCGGGCGGCGCATGACGAGCAGCCCGTGCGCGTATTCGGGCGTCTGAAGCAGGCCGTGGATGTTGAGCGGGTCGTAGAGGTGCATCTCCACCGTCTTGGCTTCGAGTTTCGCCAGGTCCCGCACCTTCTTGGGGTAGCGGACCCTCGCCACGTCCTCCTTCATGGCCTTCAGCAGACCGTCCGCGCTCAGGACCTCGTCCGCCTTGTCCAGGAACTCCGGACGCGGGATCCGCCTCCCGCCCTCCAGCTTGTAGACCATGTCCTCGCCGTAGCCGACGGCAGCCCCGAACTCGGCCGCGCGCATTCCCACCGCCTCGCGCCGCAGCTTCAACTGCCGCCCCACAGTGGCGATGACCGCCAGGCCCCACTCGTCGTCCGGGTCCACTTCCCAGCCGGGCTCGTCCACCGCCATGCCGTACCCCTCCGTCGTCCTGTGCACCGCGAACCCTCTACCCGCCGACACGGCCACGGCAGTCCGGACAACAGTGGACAGACTCCGGACAATCACCCTTCGCACCGAAGCCCAACCGCTTGGGTTTCGGTGGTCCGGGTGGTCCCAACTACCAAGGACGACAGGTGAAATGACCCCACCAAACCCACCCTTTCCCGCCCGCTGCGGGTCGATCACTCCCTCGGGTGAAATATGCCAACAGAGCTGGCGGGAGGACGGGTTGGTTGATCTACGCTCAGCGCACACAGGCAGCACATGCCCCAGACATACGTCGGCCCTCGCCGGGAGTTGCGTTCCCAGTGCGAGGGCCTGACCAACGAGGAAGAAAGCCCTTCCCGATGGATAGCCAGAACACTAGCGTGCGCCCGCACGCCCCGTCCCGTCGCGCGCGGAAAAACCACCCCTCCGGTGGAGGTGTGGTCCACGACAACACCCGGCACTCCAGCCGCTTCACCGTCGTCGGCAACCATCTCGCCCAGCACGCCGAGCTCTCGCTCGTCGCGATCGGGCTGGCCACGCACATCCAGTCGCTGCCGACCGGTGCCGCCGTCGACATCAAGAGCCTCGCCGCGCGCTTCCCCGAGGGGACCACCAAAATCGCCTCCGCGCTGCGGGAGTTGGAGGCGCACGGGTATCTGCGGCGGACCCGGGAGCGTACCGCGAGCGGGCGGATGATCACGCGTACGGTCTCCTGCAACCAGCCGGGCCGGAGCAGCAACGACACGCGCGGCGAACCGCCGCCCAAGCCTAGGCCCCGCCAGCACCAACCGAAGGAGCCGCGGCGCCGCGCCCTGCCCGCCGTGCCGCAGCCCGCTTGGCCGAGGCTCGACCTGTTGCAGACCGCGCACGCCGTGCTCGGATGCCTCCGCCTCGAAGACCGCCGGCTGCTGCTCTCCGCCGCCGACACCGAACACCTCGTCCCCGGCGTCGTGTCCTGGCTGGAACGGGACGTCTCCTCCGAGGCCGTCCACCACGCCCTCATCGCCGATCTCCCGCGCGAGCCCCTGCACCGCCCGGCCGCCCTCCTGGCCCACCGCCTCGCCGACCGTCTCCCGCCCGCACCGCCCTTCCACGCCCCGGCGGCGCCCCCGCCCGTGCGCCATCCGCTGCAGAACTGCGACGACTGCGACAGGGCCTTCCGCGCCGCCGAACCGGGCGGCCCCTGCCACGACTGCCGCACTGGCTCATTCGTTCTCTCACCGCCGCCTCGGCCATAGAGGTCATCCGGAACGAGTAGCTGCCGGAAGGGCGAAACCCCCGCGCACACACGCGAGGGGCCCGGGACCGTGCGAGACGGTCCCGGGCCCCTGCCCGTTCAGCTCACTTCACAACGCGTCAGCCGCGCGCCGCGTCCGGGTGCACCGCGTCCGCGACCGGGCGGCCGCCCTCGACGACCTTCGCCTCGGCCGGCTTGCGCAGGGCGATGTGGAGCTCGCGCAGGCGGGACTCGTCGAGCTCGGTCGGGGCGCCCATCATCAGGTCCTGGGCGTTGCCGTTGAGCGGGAAGGCGATCGTCTCGCGGATGTTGGGCTCGTCCGCGAGGAGCATGACGATGCGGTCGACGCCCGGGGCGATGCCGCCGTGCGGGGGGGCGCCGAACTGGAAAGCGCGGAGCATGCCGGCGAACTCGGTCTCGACGACCTCGCGCGGGTAGCCGGCGATCTCGAACGCCTTGAACATGATGTCGGGCTCGTGGTTCCGGATGGCGCCGGAGGACAGCTCGATGCCGTTGCAGACGATGTCGTACTGCCAGCCGAGGATGTCCAGCGGGTCCTGGGTCTCCAGGGCCTCGAGGCCGCCCTGCGGCATCGAGAAGGGGTTGTGCGAGAAGTCGATCTTGCCGGTCTCCTCGTCCTTCTCGTACATCGGGAAGTCGACGATCCACGCGAAGCGGAAGACGTTCTCCTCGAACTGGCCGGCGCGCTTGGCGGCCTCGACCCGGACCGGGCCCATGATCTTGGAGACCTCGTCGAACTCGCCGGCGCCGAAGAACACGGCGTGGCCCTCGGCCAGGCCGAGGCGCTCGGTGAGGACCTTGACGTTCTCCTCGGTGAGGAACTTGGCGATGGGGCCGGTGAGGGCGCCGCCCTCGCCGACGCGCACCCAGGCCAGGCCCTTGGCGCCGAGGGAGACGGCGAAGTCGCCGAGGCCGTCGAAGAACTTGCGCGGCTGGTCACCGGTGTTCGGGACGGCGAGCGCGCGGACGTGCTTGCCGGCGAACGCCTTGAACTCCGACTTCTCGAAGACGTCGGTGATGTCGACGAGTTCGAGGGAGGTGCGCAGGTCGGGCTTGTCGTTGCCGTACTTCAGCATCGACTCGCGGAACGGGATCCGCGGGAAGGGGGAGCTCACCGGACGCCCGCCGCCGAACTCCTCGAAGAGCTCGGTCATCAGCTTCTCGATGGGCTGGAAGACGTCCTCCTGCTCGACGAAGCTCATCTCGACGTCGAGCTGGTAGAACTCGCCCGGCGAGCGGTCGGCGCGGGCGTCCTCGTCGCGGAAGCAGGGCGCGATCTGGAAGTAGCGGTCGAAGCCCGAGATCATCAGCAGCTGCTTGAACTGCTGCGGGGCCTGCGGCAGCGCGTAGAACTTGCCGGGGTTCAGGCGGGACGGGACGACGAAGTCACGGGCGCCCTCGGGGGAGGTCGCGGTGAGGATCGGGGTCGCCATCTCGTTGAAGCCGAGCGCCACCATCTTGGAGCGGATGGAGGCGATGACGGCGGAGCGCAGCATGATGTTCCGGTGCATGCGCTCGCGGCGCAGGTCGAGGAAGCGGTACTCGAGCCGCCGCTCCTCGTTCACGCCGTCGTCGGTGTTGATGGTGAACGGGATCTGCTGCGCCGCGCCGAGCACCTCGACCTCGGCGGCCTCGATCTCGATCTCGCCGGTGGCCAGGTCCGGGTTGACGTTCTCGGCGCCGCGGGAGACGACCTTGCCGTCGACGCGGACGACGGTCTCCTTGGTCAGCTTGTCGAGGACCTCGGCCGCGGCGGTGCCGGGGCGGGCGACCAGCTGGGTGATGCCGTAGTGGTCGCGCAGATCGATGAAGAGGATGCCGCCCAGGTCGCGCCGATTGTGCAGCCAGCCGCTCAGCCGGACGTCGGTGCCGACGTCAGAGGCGCGGAGCTCGCCGCAGGTGTGGGACCTGTACCGATGCATCGTCGTTCATCCAGTCTTCGGGATCGGTGGAGTATCGCTTGATATATCAAGCCCACCCAGGGTACCGGGCCACCCAAGATCGCGATTCGAATACTCTCGGTGTCAAGAGTTCGCGACCTGTGGCGGCGCGCTGTCCGATATTCATAAAGTGGGGCAATGCGCACCGAGGACGTCCTGGCGGCCATCGCGACCGGCCTGTGGCGCTGGGACAACGCCTCCCGGACCGTCACGCTCGACGCCGAGGCGGCCCGGCTGCTCGGGCTGCCCGCCGAGCCCGTGCGGCTCAGCGAGGCGGCGGTGCGGTCGCGCTTCCATCCGGTCGACTGGAACGAGATCGACGGGGTCGTGGCCCTCGCCCTCGCCGAGGGGACCCTGGCCGAGGCCCGGCTGCGGATCATGGACGAGCACGGGCGGGTGATCCGTACCGTACGGAGCAGGTCCAAGCCGCTGGTCGAGGGACCCGACTACGAGCTGATCGGCACCCTCCAGGAGGTCGCCGAGCCGCAGCCCGGCACCGCCGGCCCGCACACCCCCATCACCGGCGACTGGCGCCGCTCCCGCGAGGCCTTCCTGCTCGACGCGGGCCGGGCGCTCGCCGAGGCGCGGTCGACGGCCGAGGTGCTGCGGGTGGCGGCCTCGCTCTCCATGCCCGGTTTCTCGCCGGACGGGCTCGCGGTCTTCGGGATGTCGGGCGACCGGCTGACGGTGATCGGCCACCACGGGCACGGCGACGGCGACGAGGGGCCGTTCACGTCGATGACGCTCGACACCGACTACCCGGCGGCCGAGGTGGTGCGGACGGGACGGGCGATCTATCTGCCGACGCCGGAGGAGTACGCCCGCCGCTTCCCCATGACCTGGCCGCTCGCCCAGCGCTTCAACCGCCGCTCCTGGGCCTTCGTGCCGCTGGTCGTCGCCGGGCGGACGATGGGCGCGTGGATGGCCGCCTTCAAGCACCCGGTGGCCTTCACACCCGACGAGCGCTCCGTCCTCACCACGGTCGCCCGGATGCTCGCCCAGGCCCTCGCCCGCGCCGGGGTCGCCGAGTCCGAGCGGGAGCTGTCGCTGGGCCTCCAGCGCACGATGATGCCGGTCCTCGGGCCGGGCATCCCCGGCATCCAGGTGGCCGCGCGGTACGTGCCCACCGGCGGCGGGCTGCAGGTCGGCGGCGACTGGTACGACATGATCCGGCTGCCCGACGGGCCCGGCGGCGGCCGGATCGCCCTGGTCATCGGCGACGTGCAGGGCCACGACGTCCGGGCGGCCGGGCTCATGGGCCAGCTGCGGATCGCGCTGCGGGCGTACGCCTCCGAGGGGCACCGCCCCGATGCCGTACTGTCCCGCGCCTCCCGCTTCCTGTACGGGATCAACGACGGCGTGGACGAAGGGGGCGGCGCGGGCGGCGCGGGCGGCGACGACGAGCGGCCGGGCGGCGGACCGCGCTTCGCGACCTGCCTCTACCTGGAGGTCGACCTGGAGAGCGGCACCGTCGACATCGCCCGGGCCGGCCACCCGGACCCGACGGTGCGGATGACCGACGGAACGGTTCTCCTCCGGCACACCGCCGGCGGCCTGCCCCTCGGCATCGACCCCGACACCGACTACCCCACCACCCGGCTCACCCTGGCCCCCGGCGAGACCCTGATGATCTGCACCGACGGGCTCCTGGAGACCGGCGGCCACGACCTCGACAGCGGCTGGGACCGGATCCGCAAGCTCCTGGAGGACCACCGGGGCGACGACCTGGAGGCCCTCGCCGACCGGCTCGTCGAGGCCGTCCACGGGCCCGGCTCGCACCACACCACCGGCCCGCTCGCCGACCGCCGCGAGGACGACATCGCCGTCCTGCTGCTCTCCCGCCAGCCCGGCACCGGGGTACGGGAGGCCCCGCGCCGCGCGATGATGACCATCGCCCAGGCCGACCCGCATCGCATCGCCACCGCCCGCGGGAACGTCCGCCAGCTGCTCCACGACTGGTCGGATCCCGACCAGGTCGACTCGGCGGTCCTGATGGTCTCCGAGATGGTCACCAACGTCCTCGTCCACACGGACGGCGACGCCCTGCTCGTCGCCGAGGTCGTCTGCCTCCCGGACGCCCCGGACGCCCGCCGGCTGCGCGTCGAGGTCGCCGACGCGAGCGACGAACTGCCGCACAAGCGGCACCCGGGCGAGATGGCGTCCAACGGGCGCGGGCTGCTGCTCATGGAGATGCTCGCGGACTCGTGGGGCGTGGACCCGCGCGGCGAGGGCAAGGCGATCTGGTTCGAGCTGCACGAACCGGAGCCGGGGAAGAACTGCTGACCCCGACGGGATGCCGGGCCCGGCCGGCCCCTGGTCGGCCCCCGCCGCGCCGCAGCCCAGCCCGCACCATGCCCACACCGTCCCCGCCGCGCCCAGCCGGCGCCCGGCACGCACCGCCACCGCACCGGCCCGCAGCCGCCGCGCCGCACCCAACCCGCAGCCGCCGCGCCGCAACCCGCCAACGCCCGCCCGCCCGGCCGGCCGCCGAGCCCCACCGGCTGCCGCGCCCGCGCCCCGCGCATACGACGCGCGGCGTCCGGGCGGGCGGCGGAGACTGGTGTCGTACGGCCGCCGGGGGGACCACGGAGCTCGCCATGGACACGCACAAGGTCGGCAGCGACACCACCGTCATCGGCGACAGCCTGGAAGTCCCGGGGATCGGCCACATCCCCGTCAACGCCTACGTCCTCACCTCCCGCGAACCGGTCGTCGTCGACACCGGCCTGTCCGTCGCCGACCGCGACTTCGTGGCGACGCTCGGCACGATCATCGACCCGGCCGACGTGCGCTGGATCTGGCTCACCCACCCCGATCGCGACCACACCGGCGGGATCTTCGACCTGCTGGTGGCGGCCCCGCGGGCGCGGGTCGTGACCACCTTCATCGGCGCCGGGATCATGACCACCGAGCGCCCGCTGCCCATGGACCGCGTGTACTTCCTCAATCCCGGCCAGTCCCTCGACGTCGGCGACCGCCGCCTGCGGGGCTTCCGGCCGCCGCTCTTCGACAACCCGGCGACCGTGGGCTTCTACGACGAGAAGACCCGCATCTGCTTCAGCTCGGACTGCTTCGGCGGCGCCATGCCCACGGCCGAACTCGCCGAGAGCGGGCATGCCAACGACCTGAAGCCGGAGGAGCTGCGCGCCGCGCAGCTGCTGTGGGCGACGGTGGACAGCCCGTGGGTGCAGGTCGTCGACCGGGCGAAGTTCCGGGCGTGGATCGAGCCGCTGCGGGAGATGAGCCCGGAGATCGTGCTGTGCACACACCTTCCGCCGGCGGTCCGGATGACCACCCGCCTGATCGAGACGATCACCATGGCGCCGGACGCGGACCCGTTCGTGGGCCCGGACCAGGCCGCCCTGGAACAGATGCTGAGGGCGTTCGAGCCCGGCAGCACCCCGGCGGCGGCCACCTGAAGCCTGCCGGAAGCCGTCTGGAAGCCGCTGGAAGCCCGCCACAAGCCCGCCGGAAGCCCGCCACAAGACCGCCACAAGCCCGCTAGGACGCGTCCCCCGGCCCCCCGTACCGCGTGCGCAGCTCCCCGACGACCCCGAAGAACGCGGCGGTCAGCGGTACGGCGAGCAGCATGCCGAGCACCCCGGCGACGGACGCCCCGGCGGTGATCGCCAGCATGACCACGGCCGGGTGCATCTGCACGGTCCGGGACTGCACGACCGGCTGGAGCACGTTGCCCTCGATGACCTGGACGGCGAGGACCACGCCGAGCACCCACAGCGCGATGACGAAGCCGCGGTCGGCGAGCGCGACGAGCACGGCGACGGCGCCGGAGAGGAAGGCGCCGAGGTACGGGATGTAGGCGGTGATGAAGACGAGCGCGGCGAGGCCGATCGCGCCCGGCACGTCCAGGACGAGCAGCCCGACGCCGATGAGGACGGCGTCGACGAGCGCGACGAAGGTCGTGCCGCGCATGAAGCCCTCGACCGCCTCGAAGGCGCGCCGCCCCATGGCCTCCACCATGTCGCCGGTGGAGCGGGGCGCGAGCGAGCGCAGCACGCCGGCCGCCCGGTCGGAGTCGCGCAGGAAGAAGAAGACGAGGAGGAGGGCGAGGACGGCGGTGCCGAGCATCTGGCCGACCACGCTGAGCCCGGAGATCACCCCGGAGGCGGCCGTCCCGCCGAACCTCTCCAGGAGCCGCTTGGCGTTCTTGGCGAGGTCGTCGAGCGAGGTGCCGGCCGCGCCGAAGTGCCGGGCGATGTCGGACGCGGCCTGCCGCAGCGAGTCGACGATCTGGGCGCCGGTGTCGACGATCGCGGCGACGACGATGTACGTGGCGCCGCCGACGACCACGAGCACGGCGAGCACGGTCAGCCCCGCGGCCAGCGACTTCCGCACCTTCATCCGCAGCAGCCGGCGGTAGAGCGGGCCGAGCAGCGCGGTGCCGAGGAGGGCGAGCAGGGCGGGCGTGACGGCCGTCTTGAAGACCACGCACAGCCAGATGAAGACGGCCGCGACCCCGGCGACGAGCAGCATGACGACGCACCAGGCGGCGGTGCGGCGGGCGGCTTCGGGAAGCAGCGGGCGCTCGGCGGCTGGGCGTTCGGCGGGCATGCACCCACCGGACCACGGCGCCCGGCGTGCCGTCGCGCGCTGCCGGGCCGTACGGGTGACGAGGCGTCAGGCGCGGTGCGGGGTCAGAGGCAGGGCTACGGGACGGAAGCAGCGGTACGGGGACGGGGGCCGCGCCCTCGTCCCCGTACCGGAGTCCCGTACGAGCCCTGCCGGGCCTGCTCGCCCCTACTCGCCCATGCCGTGCACGGCCGGGATCGTGCCGAGCCGGCCCGCCTGGAAGTCCTCGAAGGCCTGGCGGAGTTCGGCCTGGGTGTTCATGACGAACGGGCCGTAGTGCGCCATCGGCTCACGGATCGGCTGCCCGCCCAGGAGCACGACCTCCAGGTCGGGGGTGTTGCCGTCCTGCTTCTCGTCGGCCCGCACGGTGAGCGCGCCTCCCTTGCCGAAGACGGCGGTCTGGCCCATGTGGACGGGCCGTCGCTCGGCGCCGACGGTGCCGCGGCCGGCCAGCACGTACGCGAGGCCGTTGAAGTCCTCGCGCCACGGCAGGTTGATCTCGGCGCCGGGGCGGAGGGTGGCGTGGATCATCGTGATCGGGGTGTGGGTGATGCCGGGGCCCTGGTGGCCGTCGAGCTCGCCCGCGATGACGCGGAGCAGCGCGCCGCCGTCGGGGGAGGTGAGCAGCTGGACCTGGCCGCCGCGGATGTCCTGGTAGCGGGGGGCCATCATCTTGTCGGACGCGGGCAGGTTCACCCAGAGCTGGAGGCCGTGGAAGAGGCCGCCGCTGACGACGAGCTGCTCCGGCGGGGCCTCGATGTGGAGCAGGCCGGAGCCGGCGGTCATCCACTGGGTGTCGCCGTTGGTGATGGTGCCGCCACCGCCGTTGGAGTCCTGGTGGTCGAAGATCCCGTCGATGATGTAGGTGACGGTCTCGAAGCCGCGGTGGGGGTGCCACGGGGTGCCCTTGGGCTCGCCCGGGGCGTACTCCACCTCGCCCATCTGGTCCATCATGATGAACGGGTCGAGGTACTGGTAGTTGATGCCGGCGAACGCGCGGCGCACCGGGAAGCCCTCGCCCTCGAAGCCCTGGGGGGCCGTGGTGACGGCGAGCACCGGGCGGGCGGCGGCGTCGGCGGACGCGGCGACACGGGGCAGGGTCAGCGGGTTCTCGACAGTCACGGCGGGCATGGCGGGGCCTCCTCGTACGTTCATCTCGATCTTGATTGAACGTTGTACGTCCAGGTTAGTTGAATCCTGAACTTTCTGCTACCCAGAACGCAGAACGCCCGGGAGGAATTCCTCCCGGGCGTCCCCGTGCACTTCCAGCTTCCGTCAGCCGTACATCCGCCGCATCGCGAAGTCGACCATCTGCTCCACGGCCTTCGCGTCGAAGACCATCCGGTGGTCGCCCTCCATGTCGAGCACGAAGCCGTAGCCGGTCGGCAGCAGGTCGATCACCTCCGCGCCCGTGATCACGAAGTACTTCGACTCCTTGCCCGCGTACCGCCGCAGCTCCTTGAGCGACGTGAACATCGGGATCACCGGCTGCTGGGTGTTGTGCAGCGCCAGGAAGCCCGGATTGTCGCCGCGCGGGCAGTAGACCTTGGAGGTGGCGAAGATCTGCTGGAAGTCCTCGGCCGCCATCTGCCCGGTCGTGAAGGCCCGCACCGCGTCCGCGAGCGACGGCGGCGACGGCTCCGGGTAGAGCGGGGGCTGCTGGGCGTAGCCACCCTGCATCCCGCCCTGCATCCCACCCCCCTGCATCCCGCCCTGCGGCGCGTACTGCTGCTGAGGCGGCGCGTACTGCTGGGCACCCGGGTTCTGGTCGTAGCCGTACATGACAGCAAGCCTATCGAGCGGCGCCGGCCAGGTGCGGCCCCCGTCACAGATGTCCGGAAAGGGGTTGCCGTTATTACCGGTGGGTAGCATCATCGTAGAGAGCGTGAGCTACTCACGGGTAGTACGTGTACGAGGACCTTCCCTCCCCGAGCCTTTACGGAGCCGTCGCCATGGGGCACTACAAGTCGAATCTCCGCGACATCGAGTTCAACCTCTTCGAGGTCCTCGGCCGCGACAAGGTGTACGGCACCGGTCCGTTCGAGGAGATGGACGTCGACACCGCCAAGAGCATCCTCGACGAGATCCGCCGCCTCGCCGAGAACGAGCTCGCGGAGTCCTTCGCCGACGCCGACCGCAACCCGCCGGTCTTCGACCCGGAGACCAACACCGCCCCGGTCCCGGCCTCCTTCAAGAACTCGTACAACGCCTTCATGGAGTCCGAGTACTGGCGTCTCGGCATCCCCGAGGAGATCGGCGGCACCGTCTCCCCGCGCTCCCTGATCTGGGCCTACGCGGAGCTGCTGCTCGGCTCCAACCCGGCCATCTGGATGTACTCCTCCGGCCCGGCCTTCGCCGGCATCCTCTTCAACGAGGGCAACGAGGCGCAGAAGAAGATCGCCAAGATCGCCGTCGACCGCCGCTGGGGCTCCACCATGGTGCTCACCGAGCCCGACGCGGGCTCCGACGTCGGCGCCGGCCGCACCAAGGCCATCCAGCAGGAGGACGGCTCCTGGCACATCGAGGGCGTCAAGCGCTTCATCACGTCCGGTGAGCACGACATGGAGGAGAACATCCTCCACTACGTCCTCGCCCGCCCCGAGGGTGCCGGCCCCGGCACCAAGGGCCTCTCCCTCTTCCTCGTCCCGAAGTACGAGTTCGACTGGGAGACCGGCGAGCTCGGCGCCCGCAACGGCGTCTACGCCACCAACGTCGAGCACAAGATGGGCCTCAAGGCGTCCAACACGTGCGAGATGACCTTCGGCGACAAGCACCCCGCCAAGGGCTGGCTCATCGGCGACAAGCACGACGGCATCCGCCAGATGTTCCTCATCATCGAGTTCGCCCGCATGATGGTCGGCACGAAGGCGATCTCCACCCTCTCCACGGGCTACCTCAACGCCCTGGAGTACGCCAAGGAGCGCGTCCAGGGCACCGACCTGGCCAACTTCATGGACAAGAACGCGCCCAAGGTCACCATCACCCACCACCCCGACGTGCGCCGCTCGCTCATGACGCAGAAGGCGTACGCCGAGGGCATGCGCTCCCTCGTCCTCTACACGGCCTCCGTGCAGGACGCCATCCAGGAGAAGGAAGCCGCCGGCGAGGACGCCAAGGCGCTCCACGGCCTCAACGACCTCCTGCTCCCGATCGTCAAGGGCTACGGCTCCGAGAAGGGCTACGAGCAGCTCGCCCAGTCGCTGCAGACCTTCGGCGGCTCCGGCTTCCTGCAGGAGTACCCGATCGAGCAGTACATCCGCGACTCGAAGATCGACACCCTGTACGAGGGCACCACCGCGATCCAGGGCCAGGACTTCTTCTTCCGGAAGATCGTCCGCGACCAGGGCGCGTCCCTGAACGCCCTCGCCGAGGAGATCAAGAAGTTCCTCGCCGTCGGCACCGGCGGCGACGAGCTCGCCGGCGCCCGCGACTCCCTCGCCAAGGCTGCCGTCGACCTCGAGGCCATCGTCGGCACGATGATCACCGACCTCACCGCCACCGGCGAGGACGTCAAGAACATCTACAAGGTCGGCCTCAACTCCACCCGCCTGCTGCTGGCCGCCGGTGACGTCGTCGTCGGCTACCTGCTGCTGCGCGGTGCCGCCGTCGCCGCCGAGAAGCTCGCCGCCGGCGCCACGGGCAAGGACGTCGCCTTCTACCAGGGCAAGATCGCCGCCGCGAAGTTCTTCGCCGCGAACATCCTGCCGGGCGTCTCCACCGAGCGCCTGATCGCCGAGGGCGTCACCAACGAGATCATGGACCTGGACGAGGCCGCGTTCTAACGCACAGGCACGCGCCTGAGTCCGCACACAGGAACGGCTCGCTCCCGGGGAGGGGAGCGGGCCGTTCCCCTTTTCCCGTGGCTCGGTTCGCCTCCGGGGCGCTTGAGCCGGGCTCACGACCCCGACCGTGCTCGACCAGCTCGTTCCTCGCAGGCCTCCGCGCGCTCGGGATCGTTCCCCCGGCGCGCCCCTTCGGCTCACTCGCCTTTGCGTTCGTCGAGGGCCGCCCAGGCGCCCTTGATCCGGGCCGGGTCCACATGTCGAGACCCCCGTAAGGTGAACGTCATGAGTAGCGCACCTGCCCGCTTCGACCGCGGCCACACCGATGACCTCATGTCCTTCCTCGCGGCCTCGCCGTCGCCGTACCACGTGGTGGCCAACACGGCCGAGCGGCTGGAGAAGGCGGGTTTCCGCAAGGTCGAGGAGACCGACGCCTGGGAGGGGACGGCCGGCGGGAAGTACGTGATCCGCGGCGGGGCGATCATCGCCTGGTACGTGCCCGAGGGCGCCGCCGCGCACACTCCGTTCCGGATCGTCGGCGCGCACACCGACTCGCCGAACCTGCGGGTCAAGCCGCAGCCGGACTTCGGGCGGGAGGGCTGGCGGCAGGTGGCCGTCGAGATCTACGGCGGGCCGCTGCTCAACAGCTGGCTCGACCGGGACCTGGGCCTCGCCGGCCGGCTGACGCTGCGGGACGGCAGCCACCGGCTCGTGAACGTGGACCGGCCGCTGCTGCGCGTGCCGCAGCTCGCCATCCACCTGGACCGGCAGGTCAACGAGGGCATGAAGCTGGAGCGCCAGCGCCACATGCAGCCGATCTGGGGCCTGGGCGACGTCCACGAGGGCGACCTGGTCGACTTCGTCGCCGGGGAGGCGGGCGTCGACGCGGAGGACGTGGCCGGCTGGGACCTCATGGTGCACGCCCTGGAGGCGCCCGCCTACCTGGGCCGCGACCGCGAGCTGCTCGCCGGGCCGCGGATGGACAACCTGATCTCCGTGCACGCCTGCGCCGCCGCGCTCGCCGCCGTCGCCGCGCACGGCGACGACCTGCCGTACATCCCGGTCTTCGCCGCCTTCGACCACGAGGAGAACGGCTCCGAGGCCGACACCGGCGCCCAGGGCCCGCTGCTCGGCAACGTCCTGGAGCGCTCGGTGTACGCGCGCGGCGGCAGCTTCGAGGACAAGGCGCGCGCCCTCGCCGGCTCCGTCTGCCTCTCCTCCGACGTCGGCCACGCCGTGCACCCCAACTACGGCGAGCGCCACGACCCGACGCACCACCCGCGCCCCAACGGCGGCCCCATCCTCAAGGTCAACGTCAACCAGCGCTACGCCACCGACGGCAGCGGCCGCGCGGTGTTCGCCGCCGCGTGCGAGAAGGCGGGCGTGCCGTGGCAGTCGTTCGTCTCCAACAACGACATGCCGTGCGGCACGACGATCGGCCCCATCACCGCCGCCCGCCACGGCATCTCGACCGTCGACATCGGCGTCGCCTGCCTGTCGATGCACAGCGCCCGTGAGCTGTGCGGCGCGGAGGACCCGTACCACCTGGCGAACGCGCTCGTGGCCTTCCTGGAGGGCTGACCGGCTCCGGACAAACCCTTGATCGACTCGCCCCGGCCTCACGTACGATCGAGGTGCGGGGCGCGTCTCTTCGACCAGCTTCTCTCGCACGTCGGCGCGCCCCTGGAACACGTCCGGGGGGACGCACACATGAAGCGCACGCAGCGCGTTTTCTCCATCGCCCTGTCCACGTCCGTGGTTCTCGGGGTGCTCGCGATGCCGGGCACCGCGCTCGCGGCGGCAGGGCCGGCCCTGCACGCCGTGTCCGGGCACGACACGCAGTTCGGCCGTCTCTTCGTCGACGACCTCACGACGGACAGCGACATCACCGACGTCTCCGCCGTGCTGCACCCGCCCGGCGACGACACGGCCCTCGCCACGGTCCACGACTTCGCGCTCGCCTCGGGAGACCGCAGGTCCGGCGACTGGATCACCGCCGGCGAGGTCCGGCTCGCCACCGCGGGCAGGTACGCCATCGACCTCCACCTCACGGAGGCGGACGGCGACGAGACGACACTGAAGAACGCCGGTACGTACGACTACACCACCAAGCGCTACTTCGACGGGTTCGGCGTCGACCGGCCGCGCCCGACGATCGACGACATGAAGGTCACGGCGCGCGGCCGGCTCATGGAGTGGCAGCCGGTCACGCACGCGCGCACGCCGGTCTCCGGCGGGTTCGTCAGCGTGGACAACGGCTCGTACCGCGAGGATCTGCGGACGGACGCGGACGGCAGGTTCTCCCACTGGTACATCGCGGACCCAAGGCCCGCGACCGTCCAGGCCTTCAGCGGCGGCCTGCGCACCGAACCCGTCCGGGTGGCGCCCCGGGGACTGCCGGCCCGCGTCACGCTCGACAGGTCCGACTTCGCCGGCGTGTACGACACCGAGGTCACGGTCACGGGCACGGTCGAATACGACAACGGCGGGGGCACGTGGAAGCCCGCGCTGTACGCCGACGTGGAGATCGTGGACGCGGCGGGGACGCATCAGGGCAGCGGTGTCACCGACAAGGACGGCCGCTTCCGGTTCACGACGAAGATCCCGTTCGCGGCCGACAAGCGCGTGCTCGGCGTGAGCTACGGCGACTGGTTCGCCAACCGGCCCACCGCCCCGCTCACCTTCCGCACCACCGCGGTGAGCGACATCCGGATGTTCGAGGCCGAACTCGGCCTCGATTCCCAGCTGACCGTGTCGGGCTTCCTGAACGTCGCGGGCGCCCCGCGGCCCGTCAACACGCTCGACATCCAGGTGTCGCCCAACGGCAGGGACGGCTGGAAGAAGCTCGGCACCGTCAGGCTCACCAGCGGCGACACCTACTTCCGGGGGACCCTCCCGGCCCCCGCGAGCGGCTACTACCGCGCGGTCTACGCCGGTTCGGCCACCGTCCGGGGTGCGATGGGCCCGGTCGTGCGGGCGAGCCGCATCGCGACCTCGATCTCGCCGTTCAAGGTCCCGGCGACGGTACGGAAGGGCGGCACGATCGCCGTCTCCGGCAGGCTCCAGCACGCCGTGCCGAACTGGCGGCCCTACGCCGGGCAGCCCGTGACGATCTACTTCACGCCGAAGGCCAGGCCCACGGAGTCGTACCTGCTCGGCCAGGTGAAGACGGCGGCCGACGGCACGTTCAAGGCGAACTTCAAGGAGCGCGGGGACGGGTGGATCTTCGCCAGCCACGTCCACGCCGACCCCAGGCACCTGTGGGCGAAGAGCCCCAGGATCTTCGTCGACGTCAGGTGACGTCTGCCGGAGGGGCCGCCCGAGCGGCCCCTCCGGCCTCGGCCGGGGCCGGTCAGCCCAGCTCGTCCAGGCCCGCGAGGATCAGCGGCAGCCGGGCCGCGCCCGCGTCCGTGATCCGCACCGGGACACCCCAGTCCTGCTGGTGGACGTGGCAGGCCGGGTACTCGTTCTCCGGGTCGTCGTCGCAGGACGCGGCCATCGCCGAGACGTGCAGGACGCCCTCGGTGAGGGCCGGGTTCAGCTCCAGGTCGCGGAAGAGGTCCGTGCCCTTGCCCTCGCCGGCGAGCAGCAGCTCGGGCGGCGTGGAGGAGACGAGGAGGCGGGTCGAGGGGCCGTAGCGGTCGTCGAGCTTCTGGCCCTTGGGAGCCTGGAAAACGACGTCGAGGCGGAGGCTGCCGGGGGCGACCTCGGTGGCCTCGCGCTGCGTGCGGTGGGCGACCGACTCGACCTGGACGGCCTCCTCGGGCAGCCGCAGCCGGGTCAGCCGGTGCCGGGCCGACTCCACGACCACGACGTCCTCGCCGACGACGACCGCGTCGCTGGGCTCGCGCAGGTCCGTGGCGAGCGTGGTGACCTCGCCGGTCGCCGGGTCGAAGCGGCGCAGGGCGTGGTTGTACGTGTCGGAGACGGCGACCGAGCCGTCGGGCAGCGCGGTCACGCCGAGCGGGTGCTGGAACAGCGCCTGCTCGGCGGCGCCGTCGCGGTGCCCGAAGTCGAAGAGCCCGGTGCCGACGGCCGTGTGGACCGTGTGTCCGGCCCCGTCCGTGGCGATGTACCGCAGCGCGCTGGTCTCGGAGTCGGCGATCCACAGCCGGTCGGCGGTCGCGGCGAGCCCGGACGGCTGCGCGAACCAGGCCTCGGCGGCCGGGCCGTCGACCAGGCCCTCGTTGGTGGTGCCGGCCGCGACCTCGACGGTCCCCGTCTCCGGGTCGTACGTCCAGATCTGGTGCACACCGGCCATCGCGATCCACACCTTGCCCTGCCACCAGGCCACGTCCCACGGCGAGGAGAGGTCGACGTCGAGGGCGGGCCCGGAGGTCGGGGAGCCCTGCCACCACTGGCGGCCCGTGCCGGCGACGCGCTCGACCGACCCGCTCTCCGGGTCGAAGACCTTCAGGGCGTGGTTGACCGTGTCGGCGACCACGACCTTCCCGTCGGGCAGCAGCGCGAGGCCCTGCGGCTCGCGGAACTCACCGTTGTCACCGATGCGCCGGACGACGGTCTCGCCGTCCTCGGCCAGCTCGACCAGCTGGTGCCGGGTGGTGTCGGAGACGAGCAGGTTCCCGGACGGCAGCAGGACCGCCTTGCCGGGGAAGCGCAGATCGGTCGCGACCGGCTCCGGCGCCACGTACGGCCCGTCGCCGCGCCGCAGCGTGCCCTTCGCCTCGTGCTCCGCCTCCAGCTCCTCGACGAGCGTGCGCAGCGCGTTGGCGTGGCCCTCGCCCGCGTGCTGGGCGACGACATAGCCCTCGGGGTCGATGACGACGAGCGTCGGCCAGGCCCGTACCGCGTACTGCTTCCAGGTCGCGAGCTCCGGGTCGTCGAGCACCGGGTGGTGCACCTCGTAGCGCTCGACGGCGTCGACGACGGCCTGGTGCTCGGCCTCGTGCACGAACTTCGGCGAGTGCACGCCGACGATCACGAGCGTGTCGCGGTGCTTCTCCTCCAGCTCGCGCAGCTCGTCGAGGACGTGCAGACAGTTGATGCAGCAGAAGGTCCAGAAGTCGAGCACGACGATCTTGCCCCGCAGGTCGGCGAGGGTCAGATCGTCTCCGCCGGTGTTGAGCCAGCCGCCCTTGCCGATCAGCTCGGGGGCACGGACACGGGCACGGCGGGGCGCGGGCGCGGGGGTTGGCGCCGAGGCAGCATCGTTCATGTTTCAAGCTTGCCATCCGCCTGTGAACGCAGGATCACGCCCGTACGACGCGGGTGACCAGAGAGACGTAGTTCTTGGCTCGACTGGGCCGCACGGATCGCCGGACGGGTGAATGCGGGGTCCGGGTGGAGTGGGTGCGGCGTGTCTTGACGGGCGGGGGCGGGGGCCGCGTGGCCAGCATGGCGTAGCGGAACGATCATCCGACTATTCGGCCGGGAGGGGTCATGCGGGTCATACGGCTCCTGCGGGCACGGCACGCGCCGCCGGCACCACCGGCACTGCTGACGCTGCTGGCACTGCTGACGCTGCTCCTCGCGGCCGTGCCGCAGGACGCACGCGCGGGCGGCGCCGGGGAGAACGCCCTCGCCATGACCGTCACCGTCGACACCCTGCCCGGGACGGCCGGCGTGGACGTGCGGGCCGGCGCGCCCGTGGTGAAGCGGTACCGGCTGGTCAACCGGGGCGAGGCCGATCTGTACGGGGTCGGCGTCGGCGATCCCGGCGTACCCGGCACGCGGGTGAGCTGCCCCCGGCGCACCCTGAACGCGCTCCGCTCGATGGTCTGCACGGCCCGCTTCCGCGCCCTGCCCGGGAACCGGGTCACGACCGCCCGGGCCGACGGCGACATCCCCTCGCTCGGGCGGCGGGTCACCGCCACCGCGCGTTCCGGGTACGACGGGGTGGCCGGCGCCCTCGGCCTGACGGAGGCCGTACGGGTCGCCGGCGGCCAGGCGGTCGTGACGTACACCGTCACCAACCGCGGCAACCGGCCGGTGTACGGGCTCCGGCTCACCGACCCGCTCCTCGGCCCCGTCCCCTGCACGGCGGAGCTCGCGCCCGGTGTCTCGGCCGGGTGCGCGGCGACCGTGCGGCGGCCCCCGGGCACCTACCGCAGCGCCGGGCTCGTCTCGGGCAGCGACCGGGTCACGACCGTGAACGAGCACGGCGGACGCGTCCCCGCCCCGCCGCTCACCGCCCGCGCCACCGCCGCCTTCCGGATCCCCGCGCCGCCGCCCCCGACTCCGACCTCGACGCCACCTATGTCCACGACGCCGACGCCGGCCCCGACGCGAGCGGGTACGACGCCCGGGGCGCCCCCCGGTTCGCCGTCGGCTCCGCCGTCGGTGCGGGCCCGGCCGCCCGCGACGGGCACCGCGCCCGGAGCCACGTCGGGCACCGCCCCCGGCGCCGCCCCGGGAGCACCCGGAACGCTCGCGGCGCCCGCCGCCCCCGGAGCCGTGTCCCCGGCAGCGGCGGCTGCCGCAGCCGCCGCTGCCGCTGCCGCCGAAGCCCTCGGTGAGGCTGCCGCCGCCGCTGCCGCCGAGGCGCTGGCCGCGCCGCTCGGAGCCGTACCCCCGGAAGCGGGGGGAGCGGGAGCGGAAGCGGCGGGAGCGGGAGCAGGAGCAGCGGGAGCGGGAGCAGCGGGAGCGGGAGCAGCGGGAGCGGGAGCAGCGGGAGCGGGAGCAGCGGGAGCGGGAGCAGCGGGAGCGGGAGCGGCTCCGGGTGAGGCGGCCTCCGGGGGAGCGGCACCGGGAGGAGCGGCACCGGGAGGAGCGGTGCCGCCCGGAGCCGCTCCCCCGGGGGCCGTTCGGCCGCCCGGGGCCGCCTTGCCGCCCGGCGCCGCCGTCCGGCAACCGCCCGCGGTCACCGCACCCGTGCCACGGCCGCCCGCCACCCGGCCGCCCGTCGCCGCCGGCGAGGAGGGAATCCTGCCGCGGCTGCACCGCCGGGCCCGTGAACTGCCGCACCTCGGCCTGACCGTGATCCTGCTGCTCCTGCTCGTCCCCGCCGCCGCAGCCGCCGCCCTGCTCGGGTCGCGCCGCTCCTGAGAGACGTCCTGGGAGACCCGATGGCCCTGCTCGAAACCCTCGTCGTCGTCTTCGGCGTCGCCTTCCTCGCCTCGCTCGCCGTCTACGCCAAGACCCGGCTGTTCCCGATGCGGCCGGGCGAGGAGCCACGCGAGGACGTGGCCGAGTACATCTCGATGATGGTGTCGGTCTTCTACGCCCTCGTGCTCGGCCTGTGCCTCGTCTCCGTCTGGGACAACCACACGACCGCCGACGACGAGGTCCGGGCCGAGGCGAGCGCCCTGCACCAGACGTATCTGCTCGCCGACTCCCTGCCGGCCGCCCAGCAGCAGCCGGTACGGGACGCGGCCCGCTCGTACGCCGCCTATGTCGTGGACGTCGAATGGCCCCGGATGGCCGAGCGCGAGCCCCTGGGGCCGGAGGGCTGGGCGATGCTCGACCGGCTGCGCGCGGCCGGGCAGCTGCACGGCTCCGGCACCGCCACCACCGGCCAGCAGATCGCCGCCCAGGAGATGCTGGCCCAGATCGGCTACGTGGACGACGCCCGGCGCGGCCGGGAGGCGGCGGCCCAGGAGCGCCTCTCCGAGGTCCTGTGGGCCGGTCTGGTCATCGGTGGCGTGCTGACCGTGTCCTTCATGTTCCTCTTCGGCATCAACCGCAGCGCCACCCACATCATCCTGGTCATGGGCCTGTCCGGCTTCATCGCCTTCACCGTCGTGCTCATCAGCCAGCTCGACGCGCCCTTCGGCACCTCGCTCGGCGTGGCCCCGGACGCGTTCACCCGCTATTTCCCCGCCTGAGCGGGAAGGCATTCCGTCATGAAATACCTGGTACGGGACAAGATCCTCGCCATCGGCGACGACTACTGGATCGAGGACGAGCAGGGCCGCCACGCCTTCCTCGTCGACGGCAAGGCGCTGCGGCTGCGCGACACGCTCGAACTCAAGGACCCCGACGGGCAGGTCCTGGTCACGCTGCGGCAGAAGATGTTCAGCCTGCGCGACGCGATGACGATCGAGCGCGACGACCGCCCGCTCGCCACCGTCCGCCGCAAGCGCCTGTCGCTGCTGCGCAACCACTTCCGGGTCACGCTCGTCGACGGCACCGGACTCGACGTCAGCGGCCGGATCCTGGACCGGGAGTTCATCGTCGAGTACGACGGCGAACTCCTGGCCCACATCTCCCGCCAGTGGTTCCACGTCCGCGAGACCTACGCCGTGAACGTGGTCCGCGAGGACGCCGATCCGTCGCTGCTCATCGCGGTCGCGGTGTGCGTGATCCGGATGGCCGAGAGGGAGAGGGAGGACTAGGTCCACTCGGGAGGCCGGGAACCGGGGCCCGGAGCCCGGGAGTGCGGGAGCCGGGGCCCGGGAGAGCCCGAGACCCGGGAGAGCCCGAGACCCGGGAGAGCCCGAGACCCGGGAGAGCCCGAGACCCGGGAAGGCCCGAGACCCGGGAAGGCCCGAGGCCCGGGAGAGCCCGAGGCCCGGGAGGGCCCGAGGCCCGGGCTCAAAGGGCCTTGGCGAGGGCCTGTTCCAGGTCCGTCCACAGGTCCTCGACGTGCTCGATGCCCACCGAGAGCCGGACCGTGCCCGGCCCGATGCCCGCCGCCGCGAGCGCCTGCTCGTCGAGCTGCCGGTGGGAGGTCGAGGCCGGGTGCATGACCAGCGTCTTCACGTCGCCGAGGGAGACGCTGAGCGAGGCCAACCGGACGGCCTCCACGAACGCCTTGCCGGCCTCGCGCCCGCCCGCGAGGTCGAGCGAGACGACCCCGCCGCCGCCCCGCGGGAGGAGCCGCGCCGCGACCGCGTGGTCCGGGTGCCCGGCCAGGGAGGGGTGCCGGACCTCGGCCACCGCCGGGTGGGCGGCGAGCCGGGCCGCGAGCTCGGCGGCGCTCGCGCTCTGCCGCTCGATGCGCAGCGGCAGGGTCTGCAGGCCGCGCAGGGTCAGCCAGGCGGCGAACGGGTCGGTGATCGCGCCCTGTTCGACCGCGTGGTGCCGGACCGTGCGGTGCAGCTCGCGGTCCTTGAAGACGGCGATGCCGCCGAGGACGTCGGCGTGGCCCGCGAGGTACTTGGTCGCCGAGTGCACGACGACATCGGCCCCGTACTCGATCGGCCGGCACAGCAGCGGCGAGGCGAAGGTGTTGTCGACGCAGGACGGCACTCCGGCCTCGTGCGCGGCGGCGATCAGGGCGGGCAGGTCGGAGACGCGGGTGGTGGGGTTGGCGATGGTCTCCAGGTAGAGCAGCCTCGTCTCGGGGCGGATCGCGGCGCGCACCTCGTCGGCGTCGGTGCCGGAGACGTACGTGACCTCGACGCCCCAGCGCGCGGCGAGGTCGGTGAGGAGGGCGTAGGTGCCGCCGTACAGGCAGCGCTGGGCGACGACATGGCCACCGGTGGAGAGCAGCGCGAGCAGCACGCCGTTGATGGCGCCCATGCCGGAGGCGTACGAGAGGGCGTCGGCGCCGCCCTCCAGGCGGGCGACGGCGGTCTCCAGGGCGCGGACGGTCGGGTTGCCCATGCGGCTGTAGAGGAAGGCGTCGGGCGACTCGAAGGCGGCGGCGAGGGTGTCGGCGCTCTCGAAGGCGAAGACGTGGCCCTGGTGGATGGGCACGCCGAGCGGCCTGCTGCCGCGGATCTCCGGCTGCGGGGCGTGCACGGCCAGGGTCTCGGGGCGGGACGATTCGGGAAGGCGGGTGTCCGGGAGGAAGTCGGCGCTCATGGCGTTCAGTCTGTGGACGGGGGGCTTGCCGCCACAGGACCAATCCCGGCAGATTGGTCCGCCGATGGATCCAATGACACCGTCCCTGAAGGAACTGGTCGCCTGGCTCGGCCGCTGGTCGGCCGGGCGCGGCCCGCTCTATCTGCTTCTCGCCGCGCGGATACGCCAGTTGATCGACGAGGGGCTGCTGGCGCCCGGCGCCCCGCTGCCGCCGGACCGGCGGCTCGCCGCGGCGCTCGCGGTGGGGCGGACGACGGTGGTGACGGCGTACGAGACGCTGCGGCAGGAGGGGCGTCTGGTACGGCGTCAGGGCAGCGGTACGCGGGTCGCGCCGGCCGTGCTGGCATCGCCCGGCGTGCCTCGGGTCGCGGAGACGTCGAACCCGATGTTCCTCAACCTCCTCGAACCCGTCGACGGCGTCATCCTGTTGAGCTGCGCCGCCCCGCCGGCACCGCCGCCCGCCGTCGCCGAGGCGTACGCCGGTCTCGTCCTTCCCGGTGACGACCTCGGCTACCACCCGGCCGGCCTGCCCGCCCTGCGCCGGGCGATCGCGCGCCGCTACGCCGAACGGGGCGTGCCCACCGAGCCCGACCGGCTCCTGGTCACCACCGGCGCCCAGCAGGCCGTCGCCCTGCTCACCCGGCTGCTCCTCGCGCCCGGCGACGGCGTCCTCGTGGAGGCGCCGACCTACCCGGGCGCGCTGGACCTGTTCCGGGAGGCGGCGGCCGTGCCGTACCCGGTGGCGGTGGGCCCGGACGGCCTCGACGTGGCGGAGGCGATCCGGGTGATGGAACGTCACCGGCCCGCCCTGGCCTATGTCGTCCCGCGCTTCCACAACCCGACCGGCACGGTCCTGCCGCCGCTGCTCGGGCGGCGCCTGGTGGAGGCGGCGGAGGCGTACGGGGTGCCGCTGGTCGACGACGAGGTGCTCGGCGAGCTGGACTTCGGCACGCACGGGGCCGCCGGGGCACCGCCGTTGTCCTCGTACGGTACGGAGGTCATCGCCGTCGGTTCGCTCAGCAAGGCGGTCTGGGGCGGCCTGCGGATCGGCTGGGTGCGCGGCCCGGCCGCGCTGATCGCGCGCCTGGCCCGGCTCAAGGCCCTGCACGACCTGGGGAGCGACGTCCCCTCACAGCTCGTCGCGGCCCGGCTCCTGGACGGCTTCACCGACTTGCTCGACGACCGTCGACGGCAGCTGCGGGCCGGTCACGACCGCCTGCGCGCCGAGCTCGCGCGCCGGCTGCCCTCCTGGTCCTGCCCACCGGCGGCCGGCGGGCAGACCCTGTGGGTCGGCCTGCCCCACGGCGACGGCGTCTCCTTCGCGCAGGTAGCGCTGCGCCACGGCGTCGCCGTGCTGCCCGGCTCGGCCATGGACGCCCTGGGCGGCAGCAACCGCATGCTGCGACTGCACTTCCTGCTGCCGCCCGACACACTGACGGAGGCGGTACGGAGACTGGCGGCGGCCTGGGCGGAGTACGCGCCTGGCGAGGCAGGGGAGGCGGGGGTGGGGGTGCCAAGGGCGGCCGGGGTGCCCGAGGCGCCTGGGGCGGCGGGGGTGTCTGAAGCGGCCGGGGTGCCTGGGGCGGCCGGGGTGCCGGGAGCGACCGGGGCGCCGGGAGCGGCCGGAGTGCCTGGGGCGGCCGGAGTGCCGGCAGCGGCCGGGGCCGCTCCCGTCGGCGTCGCGGTGTGACCGTACGCCGTCAGGCGCGGCGCCGGCTCCACGCGCCGCTCTGCGCGCCGTCGCCACGTGACCGCACGTGGTCAGGCCCGGTCCCGCTCAGCGCCCCGTCGCCGCGTGACCTTCCGCGGCTACAGCACCCGGTCCTTCAGGGCCGGGAACTGTTCGCGTGTCGCCGTCACCTTCGCCGGGTCGAGCTCGACCCGCAGGATCTCCTCGTCCGGGCCGGCCTCCGCCAGGACCTCGCCCCACGGGTCGACGACGATCGAGTGCCCGGCCTGCTCGACGCCGGCGTGCGTGCCGGCGGTGCCGCAGGCGAGGACATACGCCTGGTTCTCGACGGCGCGGGCCCGGGCGAGCAGCGTCCAGTGGGCGAGCCGGCGTGCGGGCCAGCCGGCCGGGACGACGAACGCCTGCGCGCCGGCGTCGACCAGGCCGCGGAAGAGCTCGGGGAAGCGCAGGTCGTAGCAGGTGGCGACGCCGACGGTGAGCTGCGGCAGGTCGACGGTGACGAGGTCCTCGCCGGCCGCCATCAGCACGGCCTCGCCCTTGTCGAAGCCGAAGCGGTGGATCTTCCGGTAGGAGGCGGCGAGTTCGCCGTCGGGGGAGAAGACGAGGGAGGTGTTGTAGAGGGCGGCCCCGGAGGCCCCGCCGGAAGCCGCCTCCACGACGGAGCCCGCGTGCAGCCAGACCTCGGCGTCCCGCGCGGCCGCCGCCATCGCCTCGTACGTCGGGCCCTTCAGCGGCTCGGCCTCCGCCGCGAACTCCTCGTACGCGAAGGCACCCATGGGCCACAGCTCGGGCAGCACGACGAGCTCGGCGCGGCCCCGCTCCTCCCGGACCAGGCGCGCCACGCGCGCCCGCCTGCTCTCGACCGGTTCGTCCGGGTCTACCGCAATCTGGATCAGCGAGGCGCGCACACTACCACCGTCCTGGCTCGGGAGCCGTCAACACCGGCCTACGATCGTCACACGAAAGCACTGCCGGGGTGCCTTCGGGCAGCGTAACTTAGCGTCCGAGCCTCCCAAGCAGTCATGTTTTCAGCCCGCCAGCCAGAAACAGTTCCAGCCCGCCCGCCGCTTGAAGACCGCGCCGCACCGCAGAACCGCCGAGGGGTCCCGTGACGCTCCATCCCAGCCTCCAGAACTACGCCGACGCCTGGACCCACTCCGTGGAAGCGATATTCGAGCTGGTGCAGCCGCTCGTCGAGGGTGAGTGGAACCGCGCCACGCCGTGCCCGGGCTGGTCGGTCCGCGACATCGTCTCCCATGTCATCGGCATGGAGACCGAGATGCTCGGCGACCCGCGCCCGATCCACTCGCTGCCCCGCGATCTCTACCACGTGCGCTCGGACTTCGCCCGCTACATGGAGATGCAGGTCGACGTGCGGCGGCACCACACCGCGCCGGAGATGACGGCCGAGTTCGACTACGTGCTGATCCGCCGGGCCCGTCAGCTGCGCAACGAGAGCCGCGACCCCGGCACCCTGATGCGCGCGCCGCTCGGCGCCGAGCAGACGCTGGAACTGGCCTACCGGATGCGGGCCTTCGACTGCTGGGTGCACGAGCAGGACCTGCGCGCCTCGCTCGGCGCCCCCGGCAACCTCGACTCCCCCGGCGCGTACGTCACCCGTGACGTGCTCCTCGAGGCGCTGCCGAAGGTCGTCGCCGACGACGCGGGCGCGCCGGCCGGTTCGGCGGTGGTCTTCGACATCACCGGCCCGGTGGAGTTCCTGCGGACCGTCCGGGTGAACGCGGAGGGCCGCGGCTCGATCGACGGCGCGCCCTCGCTCGGCCCGGCGGTCACGCTGGCGACGGACTGGGAGACGTACGTCCGCCTCGCCTGCGGCCGGGTCCGGCCGGCCGAGGTGGCCGACCGGATCAAGACCGAGGGCGACGAGGCGCTGGCGCAGGCGATCCTGGCGAACTTCGCGGTGACCCCGAACTAGGTCTCTCAGGCGGGTACGTGGACGGCCTCGACCCGGCTCGCGACCAGGCGCTCCCGCTCGCGGCGGGCGCTGGCGGACTTGAGGCGGAGGATCTGCGTGATGCCGATCGCCTGGAGCACGAAGACGGAGGAGAACGCGATCCGGTAGTCGTCGCCGGTCGCGTCGAGCAGCACACCGACGGCGAGCAGGGTCGTCATGGAGGCGACGAAGCCGCCCATGTTGACGATGCCGGAGGCGGTGCCCTGGCGCTCGGGCGGGTTGGCGGGCCGGGCGAAGTCGAAGCCGATCATCGACGCGGGGCCGCAGGCGCCGAGCACCGCGCACAGGGTGATCAGCAGCCACATCGGGGCGTGGTCGCCGGGGTACGCGAGGGTGGCGGCCCACAGCAGGGCGGTGGCGGCGACGGTGCCGAGCGCGAGCGGGGCGCGGGCGGCGTGGTGGCGGGCGATGATCTGCCCGTACGCGAGCCCGACGGCCATGTTGGAGAGCACGACGAGCGTGAGCAGCTCGCCCGCGGTGCCGCGCGACAGACCCTGGTCCTGGACGAGGAACGGCAGGCCCCAGAGCAGCAGGAACACCATCGCGGGGAACTGCGTGGTGAAGTGCACCCACATGCCGAGCCGGGTGCCGGGCTCGCGCCAGGACTCGGCGATCTGGCGGCGGACGAACGCGGTTCCGGCGTGCGCGGCAGGCGCGGGCTCGTACCCCTCGGGATGGTCCTTGAGGAACAGCACGAGCAGGACGAGGACAAGCACGCCCGCGGCCGCGCTGCTGACGAAGGTGGTGGTCCAGCCGAGGCCGTGCAGGGCGCGGGACAGGAAGATCGTGGAGACGAGGTTGCCGGCCATCCCGAACAGGGCGGCGACCTGGGCGATCAGCGGGCCGCGGCGGGCCGGGAACCAGCGGGAGCCGAGCCGCAGCACGCTGATGAAGGTCATCGCGTCACCGCAGCCGAGGAGCGCGCGGGAGCCCAGCGCCATGGCGTACGTGGGGGAGAGCGCGAAGCCGAGCTGGCCGAGGGTGAAGAGCACGACGCCGATGGTCAGCACCTTCTTGGTGCCGAGGCGGTCGACCATGAGGCCGACGGGTATCTGCATGCCCGCGTACACGAGCAGCTGGAGTATGGAGAACGTCGACAGGGCGGACGCGTTGACGCCGAACCGGTCGGCGGCGTCGAGCCCGGCCACGCCCAGGGACGTACGGAAGATGACGGCGACGAAGTAGACGGCGACGCCGACGCCCCAGACGAGCGCGGCGCGCCTTCCGCCGGGCGGCTCGCCCGGCAGGCCGGCCCGGCTCATCGGACCTCTCCCCGGACCAGGACCTTCACCCAGTTGAGGTGCTGCCGCACGCAGTGCGCGGCGCCCTCGACGTCGCCGGCCTTGATGCGGTCGAGGATCTCGGCGTGCTCGGCGATGTTCTTGGCGACGCGGTCGGGCTGGGACTGCATCACGGCGACGCCCATGCGCAGTTGCCGGTCGCGGAGCTGGTCGTAGAGGCGGGCGAGGATCTGGTTTCCGGCGTGCCGGACGATCTCGGCGTGGAAGCAGCGGTCGGTGACGGCGACCTCGGCGAGGTCCCCGGACTCAGCGTGCCGCTTCTGCTCCTCCAGCAGCTCTTCGAGGCGGGCGATCAGGGAGGCGGGCGCGGGCACGGCCCGGCGGACCGCGAACTCCTCGACGAGCAGCCGTGTCTCGACGACATCGGCGATCTCCTGCGCGGACACGGCGAGGACAAGGGCGCCCTTCTTCGGGTAGAGCTTGAGCAGCCCTTCCATCTCCAGCTTCAGCAGCGCCTCACGGACGGGAGTCCTGGACACCCCGACAGCCTGGGCGAGTTCACCCTCGGTGAGGAGGGTGCCTCCCTCGTAGCGCCGGTCGAGTACGGCCTGCTTGACGTGCATGTAGACGCGGTCGGCGGCGGGGGGCTGCTTGGTGGGCAGGGGGGCGGGACCGGCTGGAGCTGACGGCATGCGCACAGCATAGATACAAGAGGGGTGCAACAGACAGCCCCGTCCACGATGTGGAAGGGGCTGCGGGTGTCAGACGCGGGTGGCCTCGATGATCTCCCGTATCGCCCGCACCGAGGACCGCCGGTGCGGCAGGGGCGCCACCTGCTCGACGACCGCGCCGAGCCAGCGCGGATCGCCCAGCCGGTGCAGCTGTTTCGCCTGGGAGACGGCCCCGATGAGCTGCTCCACCAGGTAGACGTGCGCGCCCGTGTAGGCACGCTGGTGGTGGCTGTAGCGCGCGACCCAGTCGTCGTACGGATGCCGCACGAGGGCGTGCACGGAACAGGCGTCGCGGCCCATGTCGATGGCGTTCGACTGGCTGACGAAGGTGAGCACACTCCCGCCGCGCGTGGCCATCCAGGCCCGGTAGGTCGTGCGGATGCCCAACTCCATGACCCTGGACCAGGGCACGACCTCGAGCGGCTCGGCCACGCCGTTCGCGTGATGCTCCAGTCCCTGCTCCGTCAGGACCAGGCACATGCCTCCCTGGCGCTTGGGATCACCGATCACCCATCGGTCTCCGACCAGCTCCAGAGGCCCCAGGAACTCCGTCACGATCCCCCCCTCTCTCTCGTGGCGTCGAGGGCAAAGAGAACACCCGGCCGGGGGTGATGTCATCCCCACAGCCGGGTGTTTCACGTGAAACGGCGCGATTCAGGCGCCTGGCCTCCGCATCACGCCCAGGTGATGAGCCGCTTCGGGTTCTCCAGGATCGCGGCGACGTCCGCCAGGAACTTGGAGCCGAGCTCGCCGTCGACCAGGCGGTGGTCGAAGGAGAGGGCCAGGGTGGTGACCTGGCGGGGCTTCACCTTGCCCTTGTGGACCCAGGGCTGGAGCTTGATCGCGCCGACCGCGAGGATCGCGGACTCGCCCGGGTTGAGGATGGGCGTACCGGTGTCGACGCCGAAGACGCCGACGTTGGTGATGGTGACGGTGCCGCCCTGCATGGCCGCCGGGGTGGTCTTGCCCTCGCGGGCGGTGGCGACCAGCTCGCTCAGGGACTTCGACAGCTCCGGCAGCGTCTGGGCGTGCGCGTCCTTGATGTTCGGCACGATCAGACCGCGCGGGGTGGCCGCGGCGATGCCCAGGTTGACGTAGTGCTTGAGCACGATCTCCTGGTTCGCCTCGTCCCAGGCCGCGTTGATGTCCGGGTTGCGCCTGACGGCGACCAGGACGGCCTTGGCGATGAGGAGGAGCGGGTTGACCCGCAGGCCCGCCATGTCCTTGTCGGACTTGAGCTCTTCGACCAGCTTCATCGTGCGCGTGATGTCGAAGGTGATGAACTCGGTGACGTGCGGGGCGGTGAAGGCCGAGCCGACCATCGCCGCGGCCGTGGCCTTCCGTACGCCCTTGATGGGGATACGGGTCTCCCGGCCGTCCGTCGAGACCGCGGTCGCGACGGGGGCGGGGGCCTGGACCGGGGCGGCGGGGGCCGCCGGAGCCGCCGGAGCCGGAGCCTCGGTCACCGGAGCGGCCGGCGCCGGGGCCGCCGCGCGGTGCACGTCCTCGCGGGTGACGATGCCGTCCGGGCCGGTCGGGGTGACCGTCGCCAGGTCGACGCCGAGGTCCTTGGCGAGCTTGCGCACCGGCGGCTTGGCCAGCGGGCGGTCGGCGACGGCGGGGCCGTGGCCGTTCAGCTGCTCGGGGACCACGACCGCCGGGGCCGCGGGGGCCGCCGTCGTCGTCTTGCGCGCGCGGCGCTTGGTGGACGACGCGGACACGCCGTAGCCGACCAGGACCGGCTGACGGCCCTCGGCCGCCGGCTCCTCGGCGGCCGGCTCCGGCACGGGCGCCTGCGCGGGCGCCGCGGCCACGGCCGGCGCCGCCGGCGCCTCGGGCTCGGCGCCGCCGCCCACGTTCACCGTGATGATGACCTCGCCGACGGCGACCGTCGTGCCCTCGGGGAAGCGCAGCTCGTGCACGGTGCCGTCGAACGGGATCGGGAGTTCGACAGCGGCCTTCGCCGTCTCGACCTCGATCACGACCTGGCCGTCGGTGACCGTCTCACCCGGCTGGACGTACCACTTGAGGATCTCGGCCTCGGTCAGGCCCTCGCCCACGTCGGGCATCTTGAATTCGCGGATCGTCATCGTGCTCTCCTCAGAACGCCAGCGAGCGGTCGACGGCGTCGAGCACGCGGTCCAGGCCCGGCAGGTACTCCTCCTCCAGGCGCGCCGGCGGATACGGCGCGTGGTAGCCGCCGACCCGCAGGACGGGGGCCTCCAGGTGGTAGAAGCAGCGTTCGGTGATGCGGGCAGCGATCTCCGCGCCGGAGCCGAAGAAGACCGGGGCCTCGTGGACGATGACCATGCGGCGGGTCTTCTCGACCGACGCCTGGATCGTGTCGAAGTCCAGCGGCGAGATCGAGCGCAGGTCCAGGACCTCGACCGACTTGCCCTCCTCGGCGGCCGCGGCGGCGGCCTCCAGGCAGGTCTTCACCATCGGGCCGTACGCGGCGAGCGTCAGGTCCGTGCCCTCGCGGGCGACCCGGGCCTTGTGCAGCTCGCCCGGGATGGCCTCGGTGTCGACGTCGCCCTTGTCCCAGTAGCGGCGCTTGGGCTCGAAGAAGATGACCGGGTCGTCGCTCTGGATCGCCTGCTGGAGCATCCAGTAGGCGTCCGAGGAGTTCGCCGGGGTGACGACCTTGAGGCCCGCGACGTGCGCGAAGAGCGACTCGGGGGACTCGGAGTGGTGCTCGACGGCGCCGATGCCACCGCCGTACGGGATGCGGATGACGACCGGCATCTTCACGGTGCCGAGCGACCGGGCCCGCATCTTCGCCAGCTGGGTGACGATCTGGTCGTACGCCGGGAAGACGAAGCCGTCGAACTGGATCTCCACGACCGGCCGGTAGCCGCGCAGCGCGAGGCCGATCGCGGTGCCGACGATGCCGGACTCGGCGAGCGGGGTGTCGATGACCCGGTCCTCGCCGAAGTCCTTCTGCAGGCCGTCGGTGATCCGGAAGACACCGCCGAGCTTGCCGACGTCGAGGCCCATGACGACGACCTTGGGGTCGGTCTCCAGGGCCTTGCGGAGCGACTCGTTGAGCGCCTTCGCGAGGGGAAGCTTCTGAACAGCCATGGTTACTCGGCCTCTCCGCCCTCGAAGGACGCCTGGTACGCGACGAACTCCGCGCGCTCCTCGTCGACGAGCGCGTGCCCGTCCGCGTACACGTTGTCGAAGATCGCCGTGTGCTCCGGGACGGGCATGGCGCGGACGGCCTCGCGGACGCGCTTGCCGAGCGTCTCGCTCTCCGTCTCCAGCTCCTCGAAGAAGGCCGCGTCCGCGTGGCCCTCGTTCTCCATGTAGGCCTTGAGGCGCGCGATCGGGTCCTTGGCCTCCCACTCCTCGCGCTCCGCGTCGCGGCGGTAGCGCGTCGGGTCGTCGGAGGTGGTGTGGGCCGCCATGCGGTAGGTGAACGCCTCGATGAGGGTCGGGCCCTCGCCGCGGCGGGCACGCTCCAGGGCGGCGCGGGTGACCGCCAGGCAGGCCAGGACGTCGTTGCCGTCGACCCGGACGCCGGGGAAGCCGAAGCCGCGGGCGCGCTGGTAGAGCGGGACGCGGCTCTGCTTCTCGATGGGCTCGGAGATGGCCCACTGGTTGTTCTGGCAGAAGAACACGACCGGGGCGTTGTAGACCGCGGAGAAGACGAACGACTCGTTGACGTCGCCCTGGCTGGAGGCGCCGTCACCGAAGTACGCGATCACGGCGGAGTCCGCGCCGTCCTTGGCGACGCCCATGGCGTAGCCGGTGGCGTGCAGCGTCTGCGAGCCGAGCACGATCGTGTACAGGTGGAAGTTGTTGCTGTTGGGGTCCCAGCCACCGTTGTTCACGCCGCGGAACATGCCGAGCAGGTTGGTGGGGTCGACCCCGCGGCACCAGGCGACACCGTGCTCGCGGTAGGTGGGGAAGACGTAGTCGTCGTCCCGCAGGGCGCGGGCGGAGCCGATCTGGGCGGCCTCCTGGCCGAGCAGCGAGGCCCACAGGCCCAGCTCGCCCTGCCGCTGCAGGGAGGTTGCCTCGGCGTCGAAGCGGCGGCTGAGGACCATGTCGCGGTAGAGACCGCGCAGCTCCTCGGCCGTCAGGTCGATGTCGTACTCGGGGTGGTGGATCCGCTCGCCCTCGGGCGTCAGCAGCTGGATGAGCTCCGGCTCCTGGGGCTGCTGCGGGGACTGGGCCTTGGCGGCCGGCTTGGCACTCGTCTTCTTGGTGGCGCTGCTTGCGGTGCGCTTGGTGCCGCTGCTGCGCGTCGTCTTGCGCGCGGCAGTGCTTTCCACGGTCACGTGCGTGCTCCTCCGTCGGTCCGGCTCCCGGGGTTACCGGGGAAGCCAGTGCGGCTCCGCCTTGTCCGTGCCATCGCACGGGGTGGGTGCGACGCGGCCGGGTCGGGCGTGACAGGTGTCCCGGTGAGCGCCGTCATAGGCACGTTACCCACCCCGCGACATTTCCGCGAAACCCCACTTGACCTGCGATTTTGCTTGGATTTCCAAGTAAATCGAGAAAAGGGGAACTCTCCGCTGGTCAGGGCGTGGACAACGGGCCCGACGCCGTCGTCGGAACACCCGGGAGGTTATCTCGGCCACCCCGGGCGCGGGAAGAGCCAATATGTGAGACTGGCCCGGTGCGCGAAGAAGGAAAAATCACGGTATTTCTGCTGGACGACCACGAAGTCGTACGGCGCGGCGTCCATGAGCTGCTCTCCGTGGAGCCCGACATCGAGGTCGTCGGCGAGGCCGGTACCGCCGCGGACGCGCTCGTCCGGATTCCCGCGGTCCGCCCCGATGTGGCCGTGCTCGACGTGCGCCTGCCGGACGGCAGCGGCGTCGAGGTGTGCCGTGAGATCCGTTCCGCGGACGATTCGATCAAGTGCCTGATGCTCACCTCGTACGCGGACGACGAGGCCCTTTTCGACGCGATCATGGCCGGGGCCTCGGGTTATGTCCTGAAGGCCATTCGCGGTAACGAACTCCTGAATGCCGTCCGCGATGTCGCCGACGGCAAGTCGCTGCTCGACCCGGTGGCCACCGCGCGGGTTCTGGAGCGGCTGCGCGACGGCAACGGCGGGAAGGGCGACGACCGGCTCGCCCATCTCACCGAGCAGGAGCGCAGGATCCTCGATCTGATCGGCGAGGGCCTGACCAACCGGGCCATCGGCGAGCGGCTCCACCTCGCGGAGAAGACCATCAAGAACTACGTCTCCAGCCTGCTGTCGAAGCTGGGCATGGAGCGGCGCTCGCAGGCCGCCGCGTACGTGGCGCGGATGCAGGCCGAGCGCAGCCACCACTGACGCGCTGACCCGTTCGGGACCTACGTCCCCTCCGGACCGGGGCGGGGGCCCCTTTCCGCCCGGGCGCGGCGGGCGGAGAGTGGTACCCATGCCCACCGACGAGCTCCGTGCCATCGAGCTGCTGACCCGTGTGCCGTACGGGCGGGTCGCCACGAGCATGCGGGCGATGCCGTTCGTGGCCCCCGCCCGGCACGTCGTGGACGGCGGCGGCGTCCTGATCCGGCTCCACCGGGGCCCCGGCTACCACCGGGCCTGCCACGGCAGCGTCGTCGTGTACGAGGCGGACAACCTGAACTCCGGCGCGGCGGAGCTGTGGTCCGTGCAGTTCACCGGTACCGCCGAGATCGTCGAGCCGACCGCGGAGCAGCTGGCCGCCTTCGGGCCGGCCCCGCGCACTGTGGACGGAGAGCCCTTCGACCCGGTCTTCCTGCGCGTCGAGCCCCGGTTCGCCACCGTGCACTCGCTCGACTGTTCGGCCGGTGAGCGCACCGATCCGGCCGGTGAGCGCACCGAGGAAATCCACCACGCAGCGTGATCTAACATCTGCGGAGTGTTGCGCTCATCTGCACCCCGGTCCTCCGCGTCCCGCCCCTCCGCGCCCCCGCATCCGCCCGTCGGCCCGCTGCTGCGCCGCTACACGGACGCGGGCGAACCACTGTCCTGCGAACCCGTCGCCCAGGGCTTACTGAACCGGGGGTACCGGCTCGCCACCACCCGCGGCCGCTACTTCCTCAAGCAGCACCTGGATGCCCGCACCGCCGACCGGGACACCATCGTCCGCCAGCACCGGGCCACCCAGCGGCTGCACGCCCTCGGCCTGCCCGTCGCCCCGCCGCTGCCCGACGCCACCGGCCGCACCGTCGCCGTCATCGGGGGCCACTGCTACGCCCTGCACCCCTGGATCGACGGCCGGCACCGCGACGGCGCCCAGCTGTCCACCGCCGGCTCGCGCCGCCTCGGCACCCTCCTCGGGCACGTCCACACCAGCCTGGACCGGGTCATGGAGCCGCCGGCCCGCTCGCCCACGCCGGACGCCGACGGCGGCCACGAGAGCGCCCGCCCCGAGGACACCTTCCGGCTCATCGACGAGCTGCTGCGCCTCGTCCGGGCCCGCCGGCACCGCGACTGCTTCGACGAGCTGGCCGAGCACCGGCTGCGCGAGCGCCGGTTGCTGCTCGCCGCCCACGCCCACCGCCGTCCGCCGCCCGCCGCCGCGACCGGCTGGGTGCACGGCGACTTCCACCCCTTCAACCTGCTCTACCGGGGCGCCGAGCCCGCCGCGATCGTCGACTGGGACCGGCTGGGCGTCCGCCCGCGCGCCGAGGAGGCCGTCCGGGCCGCCGCGATCTTCTTCGTACGGCCGTCGGGCGAGCTGGCCCTCGACAAGGTGCGGGCGTACGCGCGGGCCTACCGGCGGGCGGCGGGCGCGGACCGCGCCGAGCTGGCCGCGGCGGTCGACCGGGTGTGGTGGGAGCGGCTCAACGACTTCTGGACGCTGCGCTGGCGCTACCAGCTGCACGACCGCAGGGCCGACCCGCTGTTCCCGGCGGTGTCGGCCCTGGTGGTGTGGTGGACCCGCGAGTACGAGGCGGTGCGCGACGCGTTCGCGGGGTGAGCGGTCAGCGGGTGGTGCCCGCGACGGTGCCGCTGGTCGTGCCCGACGAGGTGCCGGTGCCGGAGGTCGTCCCCGCCGAGGTGCCCGTCGACGTACCGCCGTCGGACGTGCCCGTCGAGGTGCCGCCGTCGCTGGTGCCGGTCGACGTACCGCCGTCGGAGGTGCCGGTCGTGGTCCCGCCGTCGCTGGTGCCCGTGGAGGTGCCGCCGTCGCTCGTGCCCGTGCCGCCGTCGGTCGTGTCCGTCGGGTCCGTCGACGGCTCGTCCGTGGGCGTCGGCGCGGTCGTCGGGTCGTGCGTCGGCCTGGTCGGCGGCGTCCAGTCCTGGTCGTTGCCGCCGCCCGACGACGAGTCGTCCGGCGTCCCGGTGTCGTTCGACGGCTCGTCGGACGGCTCCGGCGACTCGCTCTTCGTGGACGGCGAGTCGGTGACCGCCGGCTGCTTGGTGTTGCCGCCGTCGTCCTTCTTGCCGGCCGCGTCGATCGCGTACACGACACCCGCGACCATCGCGATCAGCGCGAGCGCCAGGAACAGCACGACCTTGCCGCGGCCGCCCTTGCCGCCCTGCGCCCCGTACGCGCCGCCGTCCGGCCCGTAGCCGCCGGGGCCGCCGTAGCCACCGGAGCCGCTGTCGTAGCCTCCATAGCCGCCGGCCGCGCCGTCGTCCGGGTTCAGCGGCGGCAGGATCGGGCCCTGCGCGGTGTCGTGGTTCATGGGGTGGCCCATGCCGTGGCCCATGCCCATCACGGCCGTCGCGCCGACCGGGGAGTGGCCGCCGGGCGGGGTGTGCCCGCCGTCGTACAGCTCGACCGGGCCGGTGTTCCAGCGGCCGGTGTGCCCGCCCTGGTCCTGGAGCATCTGCAGCCCGTACTGGATCAGGCCGCGCATCTCCTCGGCGCTCTGGAAGCGGTCGTCCGGGTCCTTCGCGAGCGAGCGCATGACCAGGCCGTCCAGCTCCGGCGGTGCCGCCTGCGCCACCTCGGACGGCGGGATCGGCGCGTCCTGGACGTGCTGGTACACCACCGACAGCGGAGTCTCGCCGGTGAACGGCGGGCGCAGCGCGAGCAGTTCGTAGAGCAGACAGCCCGTCGCGTACAGGTCGGAGCGGTGGTCGACGGCCTTGCCGAGCGCCTGTTCGGGGGAGAGGTACTGCGGCGTGCCCATGACCATGCCGGTCTGCGTCATCGTCGTCGACGCGCCGTGCAGCGCGCGGGCGATGCCGAAGTCCATGACCTTGACCGCGCCGGTGTCGGTGATGATCACGTTCGCCGGCTTGATGTCCCGGTGCACGATGCCGTGCTGGTGGGAGTAGGCGAGCGCCTCCAGGACGCCGGAGACGATGATCAGGGCCTGCTCGGGACCGGGCGCCTCGGCGCTGATCAGCAGGTCGCGGATGGTGCGGCCCTCGACCAGCTCCATCACGATGTACGGCACGGACTTGTCGCCGACGACGTCCTCGCCCGAGTCGTACACGGCCACGATCGCATGGTGGTTGAGGCCGGCGACCGACTGCGCCTCGCGCGTGAAGCGGGCCTTGGAGACCGGGTCCTCGGCGAGATCGGGGCGCAGCAGCTTCACGGCGACCGTGCGCCCGAGCCGTACGTCCTCGGCTGCGAACACCTCGGCCATGCCGCCGCGGCCCAGACGGTGGGTCAGCCGGTAGCGGCCGTCTCCGACGACGCCGCCGAAGCCCCAGGACTCGGCCGACGCGTCCGGCACACCGCCACCTGCTCCGGATTCGGGTGCCATCAGTCCTCGCCGTCGTCTCTCGTGCCGTGTCCAGTCGTCACGCTACAGGCTCCGTACGACATCACGGTCCGCGCTTGACCGGCCATCCCACTCCACACACGTACACCTGTGCAAATCCCGTGGTGTTCCCGTCACGCTTCCGGCAGCCCGGCTGTACGAAGGGTCACGGAACGGGTACCGAACCGGTGCGCGGCTTGACGTGTCACTGCCCTCGGGCAGACTTGGCCGAGAAATTCCGATCAGCGCCGCCGCGCGCGCGTAGGGGGAAGCAACAGATGAGCCAGGACGGCGCACAGGGCCGCTATGCGGGCGGTTCGGTCGCGGGTGGCCGCTACCAGCTGCGTGACCTGCTCGGCGAGGGCGGCATGGCGTCGGTGTACCTGGCCTACGACAGCGCCCTCGACCGCCAGGTCGCCATCAAGACCCTTCACACCGAGCTCGGCCGCGAACAGTCCTTCCGCGAACGGTTCCGGCGCGAGGCGCAGGCTGTTGCGAAGTTGTCGCACACCAACATCGTCTCGGTCTTCGACACCGGCGAGGACACCCTCGACGGCGCCGTCATGCCGTACATCGTCATGGAGTACGTGGAGGGCCAGCCGCTCGGCTCGGTGCTCGCCGCCGACGTGCAGCAGTACGGGGCGATGCCGGCCGACAAGGCGCTGAAGGTGACGGCCGACGTGCTGGCAGCCCTGGAGACCAGCCACGAGATGGGCCTGGTCCACCGGGACATCAAGCCGGGCAACGTGATGATGACCAAGCGCGGCGTGGTCAAGGTCATGGACTTCGGCATCGCCCGCGCCATGCAGTCCGGGGTCACCTCCATGACCCAGACCGGCATGGTCGTCGGCACCCCCCAGTACCTCTCCCCCGAGCAGGCCCTGGGCCGCGGCGTCGACGCCCGCTCCGACCTGTACTCCGTCGGCATCATGCTCTTCCAGCTGCTGACGGGCCGGCTGCCGTTCGACGCCGACTCGCCGCTGGCCATCGCCTACGCGCACGTCCAGGAGGAGCCGGTCGCGCCCTCGTCGGTCAACCGCTCGGTGACCCCGGCGATGGACGCCCTCGTCGCCCGCGCGCTGAAGAAGAACCCGAACGAGCGCTTCCCGAGCGCCGCCGCCATGCGCGACGAGTGCCTGCGGGTGCTCTCCGCCGGACAGACCGGCGCGCCGGTGATCGTCGCGGGCGGCCCGGTGCAGAGCGGCTCCGGCGTCGGCTCCGCGGTCTTCCCGCCGGTCGGCCAGACCCCGCCGCCGGCCACGCACGGCGTGCAGACCCCGTACCAGCCGGTCCCGCAGCCGAACCCGTACGGCGCGCCGACCCCGGCGCCCGCGCCCTCGTACGGCTACCCGCAGCAGGCCCCCGCCCCGGCCTACCAGACCCCGCCCCCGGCCTTCCAGATGCAGGCACCGGCGCCCACGCCCGTCCCCGGGCCGTACACCGTGCAGCAGCCCGCGCCGACCGGCGGCGGTGGCGGCGGCGGTGGCGGGCAGAGCGGCATGAACAAGATCGTCATCGGTGCGATCGGGCTGCTGGTGGTCGTGGGCGTGATCGTGGGCGTCTCGATCATGAACAAGGACTCGGACAACAACGCCGGCGGCAACGACGGCCCGAGCCAGAGCGCGAGCAGCGCGCCCGGCCACAAGGGGCCCGACCTCACCAAGACCATCGACTCCAAGAAGTGCACGGAGCCGAGCGAGTCGGACTCGGACCCGAACAAGTTCGACGTCCCGGACTTCACCTACAAGAACATCCAGTCGGTGAAGGACTGCATCCAGGCCGCGGGCTGGAAGGTCAAGGCCGAGTCGTCGGTCGACGAGAACACCTACGGCCAGGGAACGGTCATCACGCAGTACCCGCGCCAGGGCACGGAGATCTCCAAGGACGACGCCGAGTTCACCTTCGAGGTGTCGACGGGCAACCCGGCGCAGTAGCCGGTCCGGCCGGGGCCCGGCCCTCTGTCCGGCCCCGCCCCGACCCTCTGCCCGGCCCTCTGTCCGGCCCTGGTCCTGACCCTCTGTCCGACCCGCTCCGGCCCCGGTCCGGTCCCCCGGGTCCCCTAGCGGACGACTCCGGGTGCCGGGTCCGTCCCGTCGTGTGACGCTGAGTCGAACGGCTCGACGGCTCGGTACGGGCTCGGCACGGGAGGGGGTCACCCGGTGGCTCCAGGACTCCGCGCGACGAGGACGCGGGTACTCGCACCTGCCCTCGCCTGCTGTTTCACGGCATGTGCGGCGCCGGTCGCGCTCCCCGTCGCGGTCCCGCTCACGGCCCCCGTCGCGTACGGGGCCGAGGCCGCGCCCGCGAACACGGCGAACACGGCGAGCACGGCGAGCACGTCGAGCACGTCGGCCGCGTCGACCACGGCGAGTACGGCGGCCACGTCGGCAACGGCGAGCACGCCGGCAACGGCCCCGGCTGCCACGCGCACCCCGCGGCCGCCCTCGGCCGGCGGCGGCTCCGCGACGCCCTCCTCCAGGCCCTCTGCCAGGCCCTCCGCGACCGTCTCCCCCGCGCCCGCCCCGAGCGGTTCCGCCGTCCCCTCGGGGTCGCCCGGGCCGTCGGAGCCGTCCGGGCCCGCGGAATCGGCGGAATCGAACGAGCCCTCTGAACCCTCTGAACCCTCCGAGCCCTCCGAGCCCTCCGAGCCGCCCGCGCCCAGCGACCCCGCGTCGCTCGCGGGGCGCCCGGCGGGGGAGGGCCGGGCGCGCCCCGGGCGGCCCGCCGCCGCGCCCGAGTCGCCCACGCCGACGGATCCGGCGTCCCCCGCTCGTACCAAAACGGCAACAGAGGAGGATCCCGCGGCCGAGCCCGACGAAGGGGTCGGCGTGGTCCCCGAGACGGACGTCCCCGCCGGGCGGAACACGCCCGCCGGCGAGCCGGAGGCCGCGCCGCGGATCGGCACCGAGGCCGCGACCTCCCTCTCCGACCGGCGGTTTCCCGTGCTCACGCTGGGGATCGGGCTCGCTCTCGTGGGGCTCGGGATCGGCTTCCTCGGGCTGCGGATGCGGCGCCGCTGAGCCCTTCGGCGCGGGCCTCGTCCGGCCCGGGTCCCCCTTGAGTCGGACCCCGCACGTCCGCCTCAGGTCGCTTGGCAGCGTCGACATACTCGGTATACATACTGAGTATGTCGATCCGCCACGGGCTCCTCGCCCTCCTCGAACACGGCCCGCGCTACGGCTCCCAGCTCCGTACGGAGTTCGAGTCCCGTACCGGCTCCACGTGGCCGCTGAACGTGGGCCAGGTCTACACGACCCTCAGCCGTCTCGAACGGGACGGAATGGTCGTGCAGGACGGCGAGGACGAGGCCGGGCACGCGCTCTACGCGATCACCGACGACGGCCGCGCCGAGCTGCGCACCTGGTTCGAACGGCCCGTGGACCGGACCAGTCCGGCCCGTGACGAGCTGTCCATCAAGCTCGCCATGGCCGTCGGGGCGCCCGGGGTCGACATCCGCGACGTCATCCAGTCCCAGCGCCGGCACACCGTGCAGGCCATGCAGGACTACACCCGGCTCAAGGCGCAGGCCATCAGCGCCGTCGAGAAGAACGGGGCCAGGGCCCGCGACGACGTCGCCTGGCTGCTCGTCCTGGAGCAGCTGATCTTCCAGACGGAGGCGGAGGCGCGCTGGCTCGACCACTGCGAGTCCCGGCTGATCCGGCTCTCGGCCGCCGCGGCCGCGAACCCGGAGACGACACCGTCACCACCGGCGGCGCCGGCCCGGCCGCGCACCGGCTCCGCCTACCGGCGCTGAGCCACCGGAACCCCGTACGTCCTTTCGCAGAGCAGCACTTCGCCCCACAGCAGCACTTCGTCCCAGACCAGTACCTCGTCCCAGACCAGACCCAGACCGTACGCCCGGCTCCGCCAACGGCCGCCCGCCACGCGGCCGTCCGAGGCGTACCCCGAGGGGGATCTCCATGTCCGTACAGCAACAGCCACAGCCCGTGCTGCGTCTGCACAACCTGACCCGTGTGCACGGCTCCGGCGCCACCGAGGTGCACGCCCTGCGCGGCATCGACCTCGACGTCTACCCGGGTGAACTCGTCGCCGTCATGGGCCCGTCCGGCTCCGGCAAGTCCACCCTGCTGACCATCGCCGGCGGCCTGGACACCCCCACCTCGGGCCAGGTGCTCGTCGAGGGCACCGACATCACCACCGCCGGCCGCAAGGAGCTCGCCGCGCTGCGCCGCCGCAGCATCGGCTACGTCTTCCAGGACTACAACCTCATACCGGCGCTCACCGCCGCGGAGAACGTGGCCCTGCCCCGCGAACTCGACGGTGTCTCCGCCCGCAAGGCCCGCGCCGAGGCGCTCGCCGCGCTGTCGGAGATGGAGCTCGGCCACCTCGCCGACCGCTTCCCCGACGAGATGTCCGGCGGCCAGCAGCAGCGCGTGGCCATCGCCCGCGCCCTGGTCGGCGACCGCCGGCTCGTCCTCGCCGACGAGCCCACCGGCGCCCTCGACTCCGAGACCGGCGAGTCCGTGCTCGCCCTGCTGCGCTCCCGCTGCGACGCCGGTGCCGCCGGCATCCTCGTCACCCACGAGCCGCGGTTCGCCGCCTGGGCCGACCGCGTGGTGTTCCTGCGGGACGGCGCCGTCGTCGACCAGACCGTACGCAGCGAGGCCGACTCGCTCCTGAGCGGCCGGGCGGGGCAGCGGTGACGACCTGGTTCCACTCCTGGCGGGCCGCGATCCGGATCGCCCGCCGCGACGCCTGGCGCTCCAAGGGCCGCAGCTTCCTCGTCCTCGCGATGATCGCGCTGCCGATCCTGGGTGTGAGCGCCTTCGAGCTGACCTTCCGCAGCTCCGAACTCACCCCGGTACAGAGCCTGGAGCGCGACATCGGCGCCGCCGACGCCCGCTTCAGCGACGCCCACGTCGACGGCGCGCCGATCATGCAGGACCCGCAGGGCAACCAGAGCACCACCGTCGAGGACTTCTCGAACGGCAACAAGCCCTGGCCCGACGGCCCGACCGACGTCCACAAGCTCATCCCGGCCGGTGCCACGGTCCTCACCGACAGCTCCGGCACCGCCAAACTGACCACCGCGTACGGGCTGCTGAACACCGACGTGCGCGAGCTGAAGGCCGCCGACCCGGTCGCCCGGGGCATCATGTGGCTGCGCGAGGGCCGTTTCCCGGAGAGGGCCGACGAGGTCGCCGTGACCACGCGCTTCCTTGAGTCCAGCGGCCTGAAGATCGGCTCCACGCTCTCCGCCCGCGGTTTCGACCGCCTCTACACGATCACCGGTGTGTACGAGCTGCCCAGCGAGCTCAAGCAGGAGCAGGTCAACGCGCTGCCGGGCGCCTTCCTGAAGCCGTACGGCGCGGCCGTCGAGAAGTCCGGTCTGCCGGCGCCCGGTTACTCCACCACGTACCTGGTGAAGCGGGCCGGGGCGTCCGACGCCTCCGCGTCCGGTGGTTTCACGTGGAACATGGTCAAGCAGATCAACGCCAAGGGCGTGCAGGTCGTTTCGCGCGCCGTGGTGCTGAACCCGCCGCCGGACTCCGAGGTGCCGCTCTACCAGCACGAGGGCTGGGGACAGTTCCAGGCGAGCACGGCCGCCAAGGCCGCCGAGCTCGCCGCCGTGGGCACCGTGGTCGGTCTCGCGATGCTGGAGATCTGTCTGCTCGCCGGGCCCGCCTTCGCCGTCGGCGCCCGCCGTTCCCGCCGCCAGCTGGGCCTCGTCGGCGCCAACGGCGGTGCCCGCAGCCACATCCGGGCCATCGTGCTGAGCGGCGGTCTCGTCATCGGCGTCGCCGCGGCCGTCGTCGGCACGGTCCTCGCCGTGCTCCTGACCTTCGCCCTCCGGCCCTATCTCGAGGAGTACATGGGGCAGCGGTTCGGCGGCTTCACCGTCCGGCCGCTCGAGATCCTCGGGATCGCCGCGCTGGCCGTCCTCACCGGCCTGCTCTCCGCGATCGTCCCGGCGATCACCGCCTCCCGGCAGACCGTGCTCGCCTCGCTCACCGGCCGCCGCGGGGTGCGCCGGGCCAGCCGGGTGCTGCCGCTGGTCGGCCTGGTCGCACTGCTGCTCGGTGCCGCGATCGCCCTGTACGGCTCGGTCGTCACCGACCAGTTCATCATCGTCGCGGGCGGCTCCGCCCTCGCCGAGCTGGGCGTCGTCGCCATGACCCCGGCCCTGGTGGGCCTCTTCGGCCGCGCCGGACGCTGGCTGCCGCTGTCACCGCGGCTCGCGCTGCGCGACGCCGTGCGCAACCGGGGCCGCACGGCGCCCGCCGTCGCCGCGGTCCTGGCCGCCGTCGCGGGCACGGTCGCCGTCTCCACGTACGCGGCGAGCAGAGACGCCCAGGACGAGGCCGGATACCAACCGAAGCTGCCCTACGGAGCGGTCTCCGTGTTCACCGGCGAGGACGGCGGGCGGGACGTCCCGGCGGCCCGGGAGGCCGTGCAGCGCACCTTCCCCGTCGACGTCCGCGCCGACGTCTCCAGGATCACCGTCGGCCGGACCGGCTGCTCGACCTGGGACGCCAGCCCCGGCTGCGGCACCTACGAGGTCGTCGTCCCGGACGCCAACCAGTGCCCGCTGTGGACCCGGACGGACGACTCCGACGAGGACCCGGCGTCGAGGTTCACCAAGGAACAGCGGCGCGCACTCGCCAAGGACTGGCGCTGCGCCACGGGCGACGGCGGCGGGTCCGCCCCCACCGAGGGCAATCTGCTGGTCGCCGACGCCGAGCTGCTCAAGGTCCTCGGCATCACGGACCCCGGCGCCGTCCGGGCCCTCGCCGACGGCAAGTACCTCAGCTTCGACCGGAGGCAGGTCGACAAGACCGGCAAGGTCGGCGTCAAGCTGGTCACCGACAACGAGGCCGCCCAGCGCGCCGCGGAGCAGAACAAGCCCACGCCCGGCGTGCTGAAGACCTTCACCGCCTATCAGGTGCCCGGCTCGCCGAACGCCTACGGCCTGCAGGGCGTGCTCAGCCCCGCCGCCGCCAAGGCCGCGGGAATCAGCACCGTCCCGCTCGGCGCGCTCTTCACCACCGACCGGATGCCGAGCACCGAGCAGCAGCAGAAGCTCGACGCCGAGCTCGCCAAGCTCGGCGGCAAGATCGACCTCACCCTGGAGCAGGGCTACGTCAGCAAGAACAGCATCGTCCTCATCGCGCTGACCATCTTCGCGGGCCTGGTCACCATCGGCGCCGCCGGCATCGCCACCGGCCTCGCCCAGGCCGACGCCGAGGCCGACCTGAAGACGCTCGCCGCGGTCGGCGCCCCGCCCCGGGTGCGGCGCATCCTCAGCGGCTTCCAGTGCGGGGTGGTCGCGGCCATGGGCGTGCTGCTCGGCTCGGTCGCCGGTGTGCTGCCCGCGATGGGCCTGCGGCTCACGGACGAGCGCCAGCAGCTGGCGTACTACCAGGAGAGCCTCGACAACGGCTGGGGCGGCGTGACGGACGGCCCGCCGTACGTGCCGATCGTCGTGCCCTGGGCGACGCTCGCCGCGCTCCTGGTGTTCGTGCCGCTCGGCGCCGCGCTGCTCGCGGCCCTGGTGACCCGCTCCCGCGGGGCGCTGGCCCGCCGCGCCGCGCACTGAGACACATGTCCTGCCCCTGGAGGAGGGTGGATCACCCTCCTCCAGGGGCACACCGTGTGATGAGGCATGTGTGCGAGAGAATGGCGGCATGGATATGCCGAGGAATGACAGGTCGCAGGAGAGCAGCCCCAAGGTCCTCGTAGTGGGCCAGGACGGGATGCCGCTCGGCGGCACCCAGGGTGACGACGACGAACCCCGCGAGGTCCCGGTGACGGAAATGGTGGAGCAGCCCGCGAAGGTCATGCGCATCGGCAGCATGATCAAGCAGCTGCTGGAGGAGGTCAGGGCGGCACCTCTCGACGAGGCCAGCCGCGTCCGTCTCAAGGACATCCACGCCAGCTCGGTGAAGGAGCTGGAGGACGGGCTCGCCCCGGAACTGGTCGAGGAACTGGAGCGGCTCTCCCTGCCGTTCACCGACGAGGCCATCCCCTCCGAGTCGGAACTGCGCATCGCGCAGGCCCAGTTGGTCGGCTGGCTCGAAGGGCTGTTCCACGGCATCCAGACGGCGCTGTTCGCCCAGCAGATGGCGGCCCGCGCCCAGTTGGAGCAGATGCGCCGGGCACTTCCGCCGGGCGCGCCGCACGACGATGACGACGACCACGGCCCGCACCACGGCCGTGCGGTCGGCTCCGGCCCGTATCTGTAGCCGGCCCGTACGAGTCGGGGCCCGGGCAGCGGTGAATTCCGCGGCCCGGGCCCCGTCGTATGCGGCCTACGCGTACGGCGCGACCTGCACGTTCGGCGCGCGTTCGGCGCGGCCTTTCGCGGCCTGCGCGGTGCGGGCGTCTATGCGCTCGGCGCCAGGAGCAGCACCTTGCCGACGTGGCTGCTCGCCTCGACGGCCCGGTGGCCCTCGGCGGCGTCCGCCAGCGGCACCGTGCGGTCGACGACCGCGGTGACCGTGCCCGCCTCGACCAGCGGCCAGACGTGCTCGCGGACGGCGGCGACCACCGCCGCCTTCTCGTCCAGCGGCCGGGCGCGCAGGGTCGTGGCCAGGACGGCGGCGCGCTTGGCCATCAGGGCGCCCAGGTTCAACTCGCCCTTGACGCCGCCCTGGAGACCGATGACGACGAGCCGGCCGTTGACGGCGAGGGCCTTGATGTTCCGGTCCAGGTACTTGGCACCGACGATGTCCAGGATGACGTCAGCCCCGGCCCCGTCCGTGGCCTTGTGGAGCTCCTCGACGAAGTCCTGCTCGCGGTAGTCGATGAGGATGTCCGCGCCGAGCTCGGCGCAGCGGGCCAGCTTGTCGGCGCTGCCGGCGGTGACCGCGACCCGGGCCCCGACAGCCTTGGCCAGCTGGATCGCCATCGTGCCGATGCCGCTCGCGCCGCCGTGCACGAGGAGCGTCTCGCCGGGCCGCAGATGCGCCAGCATGAAGACGTTCGACCAGACCGTGCAGGCCACCTCGGGCAACGCGGCGGCCGTCACCAGGTCCACGCCCTGCGGCCGGGGCAGCAACTGCCCGACCGGCACGGCCACCTTCTCCGCGTAACCGCCGCCGACGAGCAGCGCGCACACCTCGTCGCCGACGGACCAGTCCGAGACGCCGGGGCCGAGCGCGACGATCCGGCCGGAGCACTCGAGCCCCGGGTAGCGGGAGCTGCCCGGCGGCGGGTCGTAGAAGCCCTGGCGCTGGAGCAGATCGGCGCGGTTGACGGCGCTCGCCACCACCTCGACGAGGACCTCGCCCTCGGCGGGGACGGGGTCGGGCACCTCGGCCCAGACCAGCGCCTCGGGCCCGCCGGGTTCCGGAATCGTGATCGCATGCATGCCGGCGAGGCTACTCCCGGAGCTGCCTCCGGTGGGTTCAGTCCTCGTCGGGGGTGGTCAGCGGCGCGAGCGGGGCGGCGCGCACGATGGTGATGACCCGGTCGGTGAGCTGGAGCGGGCTCGCGGCGGGGTCGTCGTAGCCGAGCAGCCGGTGGCCGCGCAACACGCTGACCACCAGATCCTTCGTCTCGCGCACGCTCTTGCCCGCCTCGGCCTTGGTCACCGGCCGTTCCACGAGGTCGAGCCCGGAGCCCTGCTGGATGAGGTCCTCCATCACGGTGCCCGCGCTGGGGCTGAGGACGGAGAGGCCGAGCAGCCGGCCGGCGGCGCTGGCGCTGGTGATCACGGCGTCGGCGCCGGACTGGCGCAGCAGCGGCGCGTTCTCCTCCTCGCGGACCGCGGCCACGATCTTCGCGCCCCTGTTGAGCTGGCGGGCCGTCAGCGTGACCAGGACCGCGGTGTCGTCGCGCTGGGTGGCGATGACGATCTGACGGGCCCTCTGCACCTCGGCGCGCAGCAGCACGTCGCTGCGGGTGGCGTCGCCGACGACGCCGACGAACCCGTCGGCGTTGGCCGCCTCGATGACCTTGGTCGCCGGGTCGACGATGACGATCTGGTCCTTGCGCAGTCCGGTCGCGCACAGCGTCTGGATCGCCGAGCGCCCCTTGGTGCCGAAGCCGACGATGACGGTGTGGTCGCGCAAGGTGGCCCTCCAGCGTTTCCGCCGGAACTCCTCCCGGGTCCGTTCGGTGAGGACCTCGAGGGTGGTTCCGACCAGGATGATCAGAAACAGCACGCGCAGCGGCGTGACCAGCAGGATGTTCGCGAGCCGCGCCGAGTCGCTGTACGGGACGATGTCGCCGTAGCCCGTGGTGGAGAGCGTGACGGTCGCGTAGTAGACGCTGTCGAGGAAGTCGACCGTGTCGTCGGCGTTGTCGTGGTAGCCGGACCGGTCGAGATAGACGATGAGAACGGTCGCGATCAGCACGCCGAGCGCCATCAGCAGGCGTTTGGCGACCTGCTGCAGGGGCTTCTCGACCACCCGCCGGGGCAGCCTGAGCCGGGCGCCCGCGACCCGCTCGTCGGCCTGCCGGGCCATCACGTCACGGCTGGGAAGTTTCACGTGAAACACGCTCCGTCCGGGGCGCCAGCCGTGGCCCGCCAGGGCAGGTCGAGGACGTCGAGCGACTGTCCGGCCCGGGCCCCGCCGGGCGGGATCACGGCCATGCCGTGGGCGGCGGCGATGCTCCGGAGCATCGCGGGCCCGTTGTAGTGCAGCGGTACGGCCTCGGCGCCGCGCACCTGGACGGGCACGAGCCGCGTGTCGTACGGATGGCCGTGCACCTCGTCGCGTACGACCGCCCGGTACGGGGCGCCGGCCGGCCGCCCGGCCAGCGCGCGCAGCAGGGGCTCGGCGAGCGTGAGAAGTCCGGAGACGGCCGCGAGCGGGTTGCCGGGCAGCCCGACGAGGTGGCGGCCGTCCGCGAGCCGGGCCAGGAGCATCGGGTGGCCGGGGCGTACTTTCACGCCGTCGACGAGCAGGGTCGCGCCGGCCTTCGCGAGCACCGGGTGGACGTGGTCGACCGGCCCGGCCGCGGTGCCACCGGTGGTGACGACCACGTCGGCGGCGGAGCCGGTGACCGCCCCGTACAGCGCCTCCGCGTCGTCGCCGATCCGTCGGGTCCCGACCACCTGGACGCCGAGCGCCCTCAGCCACGGGGCGAGCAGCGGACCGAGCGCGTCCCGGATCAGGCCCTCGTGAGGGAGCCCCGAAGCCAGCAACTCGTCACCGAGCACGAGAACCTCGACGCGCGGTCGCGGATGCACGGACAACTCGTCATAGCCGGCCGCGGCGGCGAGCCCGAGCACGGCGGGCGTCACCGTGCTCCCGGCGGGCAACAGCCGGTCCCCGGCGCGGCACTCCTGGCCGCGCGGCCGAATGTCCTGCCCGGGGACGACCTCACGAAGGGCGTGGAGCCGACCTGGGGTGGTGTGGGTGGTGTGGGCGTGGCCTGTGCCGTGAGCGCTGTCGGTGCTGTCGGTGCTGTCGGCGACGCCGCTGGTGCTTTCGGTGCGGGAATGCTCGCTGCGAACCACGGCGGTGGTCCCGGCCGGCACCCGGCCGCCGGTCGCGATCCGTACGGCGTCGCCGTCCGCGAGGGTCCGGGCGGGGGCGTGCCCGGCGAGGACCGCGCCCTCGGGGTCGATGCGCCAGGGGCCGGGCCCGGCAACCGCCCAGCCGTCCATGGCGGAGGTGTTGAACGACGGCAGATCGGTGAGCGCCTCCAGCGGCCCGGCAAGCACCCGCCCGAGCGCCCCGGCCAGCGGCACCGCCTCGGGGGTTCGGCCCGCCGCCGCCCGCTCCCCGGCCCGCGCGGCGAGCGCGCGGGCGTCGGGCCAGGGAGTGGCGCGGTGATGCTCGTTGTGGGCCGCGGGGGCCTGGGAAGCGGTGGAAGCAGCAGGGGCCTGGGGGACCGGAGGCCGGTGTCCGTCGACGAGCGCGATGGCCTCGTCGATCACGTCGTCGTCGGGCGTCTGGGCGTCGGACGGCTGTGCGGCGGGCCTCTGGGCGCCGTCGGGCGCGCGCTCGGTCATGGTCATCCGGCCTCGTCCTGCTCGGCGGCCCACCGCTGGGCGAGCACGGCCGCCTTGCGCGCGGCCTCCGCCACGGCCTCCGGGCCGCCCTTGCCGCCGGCCGCCTGCGCCGCCGCGTACCCGACCAGGAAGGTGGTCAGCGGGGCGGCGGGCCGCGCGACGCCGTGCGCCGCGTCCCGCGCCAGGTCCAGCAGCACGTTCGTGTCGACGTCCAGGTCGATGCCCAGCTCGTCCTTGACCGCGGTGATCCATTCGTTCAGCACGTGCCCATGCTCCCTGATCCGCGCACGGGCCGCTGCGATGTCCTCCCAGGTGTCGCAGTCGAAGGACGCCCCCAGGAAGTCTTCCGAGTCGGCCGCCGCCACGCGGACCACCGTCAGGGCGCCCCTGACCAGGCGCAACGGCAGCCCGGTGAGCGTGCCGCGCTCGGCCGCGAGCCCCGCGAGCACGCGCCGCAGCGCCCCCGCCCGGTACACGGCGACGAGCGGCTGCTCCCGCCCGTCCGCGTCGACGGTGACCGCCGCCTCGGCCCCGGGCGCCGCGTCGAGCGCGGCCACGAGCCGCCGGGCGGTGCCGGGCGCGAAGAACGGCAGGTCGGCGGAGAGGAGAAGGACGAGGGGCGCGGAGGCGGCCGGGCCGGTGACGGGGGCGGGGGCACCGGAATCACGCGCGGCGGACGTGCCGCCGGAAACGGGAGCCCCACGGTCCCCCGCAGGCGCGTCGGTGACCCTCGTGGGCGCGTCGCCCGCGAGGTGGCGCAGGCCCGCGTCGAGCGCGGCGACGGGGCCGCCGCCGGGTGGGTCCTCGCGGGTCCACTCGACGGGGCGGGCGGTGGCCCGGGGCGCGGCGACGACCACGGTGCGACGGGCGTCGCGGCAGCCGGCGAGGACCCGGTCGAGCAGGGGCCGGCCCCCGACCCGTACGCCGGGCTTGTCGGCCCCGCCGAGCCGCCGGGCCGACCCTCCCGCGAGCACGATGGCGTCGTAAGCGGTCGTCATCCCAGCAGTATGGTCCGGGATCGCCCGGCCGCGGCCGGGTCGTCTCACGGAAGGAGACGACCCTGGGCCGAACGGTCCGGGGCCCGGCGTGAGGTTGGGCCCCGGACGAGGCCGCCGGGAACCGGCCGGGCCCCTTGCCCTGCCGGCTTCCGCCCCGGCGGAGTCCGCGCGGTCCTGCGATCCCGCATGCAGTCCCGGAGTCCCGCGGTCGTGCAGTCCCGCGGTCGTGCCGTCAGAGCGTGCGCAGCAGCACCGCGGGGTTCTCGACGCAGTCCGCGACATAGCGCAGGAAGCCGCCGGCCGTCCCGCCGTCGCAGACCCGGTGGTCGAAGGTGAGCGACAGCTGCACCACCTGACGGACCGCCAGCTCACCCTGGTGCACCCACGGCTTGGGCACGATCCGGCCGACGCCCAGCATGGCCGCCTCGGGATGGTTGATGATCGGCGTGGAGCCGTCGACCCCGAACACCCCGTAGTTGTTCAGCGTGAACGTGCCGCCGGTCAGGTCCGCCGGAGTGAGGGACCCGGCCCGCGCGGCCTCGGTCAGCCGGGCGAACTCGGCGGTCAGCGACTCGGCCGTGCGGCCGCCCGCGTCCTTGACCACGGGGACGACCAGACCGCGCTCGGTCTGGGCCGCGAACCCGAGGTGCACGGACGGCAGCCGGACGATCTCCCGCGCGACCGTGTCGACCGTCGAGTTGAGCTCCGGGAAACGGGACAGGGCGTGCGTGCAGATCCGGGCGAGCAGCGCGAGGACGGAGATCTTCGGCCCGCCCGCCGCGTTCATCGCCGCCCGCGCGGCCATGAGTTCGGTCGCGTCGGCGTCCACCCAGCAGGTCGCGTCGGGTATCTCCGTACGGCTCCGGGACAGCTTGTCGGCGACCGCGCCGCGCACTCCGCGCAGCGGTACGCGCTCCCCGGCGGAGGCCACGGCGACGGGCGCCGGTGCCGAAGCGGCGGCCGGGGCCGCGGCGGCCCGGTCCCGTACGGCGAGCGCGGTCTCCACGTCGACGCGCAGGATGAGCCCGTCGGGCCCCGAGCCACGCACCTCGCGCAGGTCGAGCCCCCGGTCCCGGGCGAGCTTGCGCACCAGTGGCGAGATGACGGCGACGGGCCCCTGCGGCGCGACGACCTGCGCCGGAGCCGGGATGACCGGAGCGGCAGCGGGAGCCGGCGCGGGCGCGGCGGCCACGGGCGGCTCGCGGCGGACCCGGCGGCGCCGGGCGGCGGGCCCGCTGGTGCCGTAGCCGACGAGGACGTTGCCCGAGTACTCGGAGGACTCGGCGTCCGACGCCTTCGGTGCCTTCGGGGCCTGCGGGGCCTCGGCCGCGGCCGGCCCGGGCGCGCCGGTCCGCTCCGGGGAGCCGCCGACGGCCACCGTCAGGAGCGGGGCGCCGACGGGGAGTTCGGTCCCCTCCTCGCCGAAGCGGGCGGTGACCACACCGCCGTACGGGCAGGGCACCTCCACCATCGCCTTGGCCGTCTCGACCTCGACGACCGGCTGGTCGATGGTGACGACGTCGCCGACGTCGACGAGCCAACGCACGATCTCGGCCTCGGTGAGCCCCTCGCCGAGGTCGGGCAGCTTGAATTCGAGCACCTGGGCCATCAGCTCGCCGCCTCCCACTGGAGCCGCGCGACCGCGTCGAGGATCCGGTCCACGCCCGGCAGGTGGTGACGCTCGAGCATCGGCGGCGGATACGGGATGTCGAATCCGGCGACCCGCAGCACCGGTGCCTCCAGGTGGTGGAAGCAGCGCTCGGTGACCCGGGCCGCGATCTCGGCGCCGGGCCCGGCGAAGCCGGTCGACTCGTGCACGACGACGGCCCGGCCGGTGCGCTTCACGGACGCGCAGACGGTCTCCTCGTCGAAGGGCACGAGCGAGCGCAGGTCGACGACCTCCAGGTCCCAGCCCTCGGCCGTGGCCGCCTCGGCGGCCTCCAGGCACACCGGCAGGGACGGGCCGTAGGTGATGAGGGTCGCGCTGGTGCCGGGGCGGCGCACGACGGCCTTGCCTATCGGCTCGACTGCGGCCGGCGCCTCGGGCGACCAGTCGGACTTCGACCAGTAGAGCCGCTTGGGCTCCAGGAAGACCACCGGGTCGTCGGAGGCGATGGCGGCCCGCAGCAGCCCGTACGCGTCCTCCACGGTCGCCGGGGCGACGACGTGGAGGCCCGGGGTGGCCATGTAGTAGATCTCGGAGGAGTCGCTGTGGTGCTCGACGCCGCCGATCCCGCCGCCGTACGGCACCCGGACCACGAGCGGCATCGGCATCGCGCCGCGGGTGCGGTTGCGCATCCGCGAGACATGGCTGATGAGCTGCTCGAACGCCGGGTAGGCGAAGGCGTCGAACTGCATCTCGACGACCGGCCGGAGCCCGTACATCGCCATGCCGACGGCCGTGCCGAGGATGCCCGCCTCGGCCAGCGGCGTGTCGGTGCAGCGGTCCTCTCCGAACTCCTTCGCGAGGCCGTCGGTGACGCGGAAGACGCCGCCGAGCGTGCCGACGTCCTCGCCCATCACATGGACGGTCGGGTCCTCGGCCATGGCGTCGCGCATGGCCCGCTGGAGGGCCTGCGCCATGGTCGCCGGCTTGGCCGCCTTCGCGGCCCGCCGCGCTGTCGCCTGGGTGGTCATCCCGCCTCGCTCTCGGCGTCGAGCTCTGCCCGCAGCTGCTCCGCCTGCTCGCGCAGCTGCGCGGTCTTCTCGGCGTACACGTGGGCGAACAGGTCCATCGGGTCGAGCACGGGGTCCGCGTTCATCCGCTCGCGCAGCCGTGCCGCCATCTCCTCGGCCTCCTCGGCGGCGGCGCGCCGGCCGTCCTCGTCGAGCAGGCCGCGCTCGGTCAGCTCCCGCTCCAGGATCAGGACCGGGTCGTGCGCCTTCCACGCCTCGACCTCGGCGTCGCCGCGGTAGCGGGTGGCGTCGTCGGCGTTGGTGTGGGCGTCGATCCGGTACGTGACGGCCTCGACGAGCGTGGGCCCGCCGCCGCGCCGGGCGCGGGCGACGGCCTCGGTGAGGACCTGGTGGACGGCGACCGCGTCGTTGCCGTCGACGAGCCGGCCCGGCATCCCGTACCCGACGGCCTTGTGGGCGAGGGAGGGCGCGGCGGTCTGCTTGGCGAGCGGCACGGAGATCGCGAAGCCGTTGTTCTGCACGAGGAAGACCACCGGGGCCTGCCAGACCGCGGCGAAGTTCAGCGCCTCGTGGAAGTCGCCCTCGCTGGTGCCTCCGTCGCCGACCATGGCGAGCGCCACGACGTCGTCGCCCTTCAGCCGGGCGGCGTGGGCCAGGCCCACGGCGTGCGGGAGCTGGGTCGCGAGCGGCGTGGACAGCGGGGCTATGCGGTGCTCGCGCGGGTCGTAGCCGGTGTGCCAGTCGCCGCGCAGCAGCGTCAGGGCCTGCACGGGGTCGAGCCCGCGGGCGACGGCGGCGAGCGTGTCGCGGTACGAGGGGAAGAGCCAGTCCCGCTCCTCCAGGGCCAGCGCGGCGGCGACCTCGCAGGCTTCCTGGCCGGTCGTGGACGGGTAGACCGCGAGCCGGCCCTGCTTGGTCAGGGCCGTGGCCTGCGCGTTGTACCGGCGGCCACGGACCAGCTCCGCGTAGAGACGGCGCAGCAGCGCGGGATCGGCGTCGGCCACCGCGTCCGTGCCGAGCACGCGCAGCGGTTCCGCGTCCGGCAGCAGCGGGGTGGGGTCGACACGCGGCTGCCAGGCCGGGGGCGGGGTGGGCCGGTAGGCGCGGGGGGCACCGGGGGGCGCTTGGACTGTCGAACTGCGCTGTTGCAACGAGTCCACCTCCTCGTGGGAGCGGGCATAAGACCCGAAGGCGGGTGGCGCGAATGTGGCGCGCCTCACCTACCGATTGTTCGGTCGTGGAGGCATTTTGGCTACAGGCGCCTTCAGCCTGTGGACAAACGGTTTTCCACAGCCTGGGATGGGTGCAAGTCGTCCACGATAGAGAGGCGGGGGGCTATGGCGGAAGAACAAATGGCCGACATCGAGGGGCGCCCGGACGACGAGCGCCTGAACGCGCTCCCCGGCGCCGCCCTCCCGGCCGCCCCGGGCGGCGGGCCACAGACGTACCAGGGGACGACTTCCGGCCCTCCCGCCATGGTCCCCCCGGGCGGGCCCGCCCGCCCGCTGGACGCGATCGACCGGGACATCCTGCGGCTGCTCCAGGCCGACGGTCGCGCCTCGGTCCGCTCGGTCGCCGAACGGGTCCACGTCTCGCGCGCCAACGCGTACGCGCGGATCAACCGGCTCATCGAGGACGGCGTGATCCGCGGCTTCGGCGCCCGCGTCAACCACGAGCGGGCGGGGCACGGCGCCTCCGCCTACATCACTCTCAAGATCGTCCAGAACACCTGGCGGACCGTCCGCGAACAGCTCCGGGCCCTGCCGGGCGCCGCCCACATCGCCCTGGTCAGCGGCGACTTCGACGTCCTGCTGCTCGTCCACACCCCGGACAACCGCACCCTGCGCGAGCTGGTGCTCACCCGGCTCCAGTCGATCCCCGAGGTCCTGTCGACCCACACCCTGCTGGTCTTCGAGGAGACGGACCTGGACCCGTGCACGGAACTGAGGGACTGAGGTACTGAGGGACCGAAGGACTGCGGAACTCAGGGGCCGAGGGGCCGAGGGGCCGACTCGGGAAGACGAAAGCCCGCCCGGGCGACCGGGCGGGCTCGGCGCGAGGGCGCCACGGCGCGGACAGACGGGTCAGCTCGCCGTCCGCAGCCCGTCGAAGGCGATGTGGACGAGCGTGTCCACCAGCTGCTCCCGCTCCGCCTGGGAGGCGTACTGCGGCCGGTACCACTCCACCAGCGAGTTGATCATGCCGAAGAGCAGCCGGGTCGCGAGCCGTATGTCCAGGTCGGCCCGCAGGTCGCCGTCGACGACGGCCGACTTCAGGAGCTCGGCCACCCGGTGGTCGAACTCGCGGCGCCGCTCCATCGCCCACCGCTCCGTCTTGGTGTTGCCCCGCACCCGCAGCAGCAGGGTCACGTACGGAAGCTCCTCGATCAGCACCTCGACCGTGCGCCGGGTCACGTACTCGACCCGCTCGATCGCCCGGCCACGGCCCGCCGCCGGCTCGTCGAGGACCGTGAAGAGCCCGTCGAGCGCCCGGCTGACGGCCCGGTGCAGGAGCTCCTCCTTGCCGGCGACGTGGTGGTAGATCGACGACTTGGAGATCCCCGCCGCCTTGGACAGGTGCTCCATGGACGTGCCGTCGTAGCCGCGCTCGTTGAAGACCTGCACGGCGACCGTGAGCAGCGTCTCGGGGGTGTACGTGTCGCGTCGCGCGGTGGTCATCGGCTCTCCTCCGCCTCTGCGGCTTCTTCCTCGGACGCCCGGCGCGCGAGCGCGAGCGAGGGCGCGTAACGGCCGGTGGGGTAGCGCTCGTGCAGCTCGCCGAGCAGGTCCCGCACGCGCGCGTGCCCGATCCGCGCAGCCCACTCCAGCGGGCCCACGGGGTAGTTGACCCCGAGCCGCATCGCCGTGTCCACGTCCTCGGCGGAGGCCACGCCCCGGTCGACGGCGTCGGCGGCGACGTCCGCCAGCATCGCGACCGTACGGGCGACGATCATGCCCGGTACGTCACCGATGACCGACACCTGCTTGCCGAGCGCCTGGAACAGGCCGACGGCCTCGGCGAGGACGTCGGGGTCGATGCCGCGCCGGGCCGACAGAACGATCCTGCTCGCCTTCTCGTAGTCGAGGGCCAGGTCGAAGTGGACGATCTCGTCCTGGTGGTACTCGAAGGCGGTCTCGCCGTCCGCGAGGGCGAGCTCGGCGCCACCGGGCAGCTCGATGATTCCGGCGCCGCGCTTGCGGCGCACCGCGATCCCGGCCCGCTCGAAGAGGCCGACCAGCGGCTCGGCCGGCCCGAGGTCGCCCCGCACGGTGATCCGCGCGGGGGCCTCGGCCGGCGGCGCGGTGTGCGGCTCGGAGCGCTCGGCGCCCTCCGCGTACGGGAACCAGCCGTGCCCCGTCTTGCGGCCGAGGCGGCCGGACTCGACGAGCCGCCGCTGGGCGAGCGAGGGGGTGAACTTCGGGTCCTGGAAGAAGGACTCCCAGACCGAGCGGGTCACGGCCTCGTTGACGTCCTGCCCGATGAGGTCGGTCAGCTCGAAGGGGCCCATCCTGAAGCCGCCGCACTCGCGCAGGGCCGCGTCGATGGTGGCGGGGTCGGCGGCGCCCTCCTCGAAGATCCGCAGCGCCTCCGCGTAGAAGGGGCGAGCGACCCGGTTGACGATGAAGCCGGGGGTGTCGGCGCAGCGCACCGGCGTCTTGCCCCACCGCTTCATCGTCTCGTACGCGCGCGTGGCGGTGGCCGGGGCGGTGGCGAAGCCGCTGACGACCTCGACGAGCGGCAGCAGCGGCGCCGGGTTGAAGAAGTGCAGGCCGACGAACCGGCCGGGCAGCCGGAGCCCTCCCGCGATGGCGGTGACGGAGAGGGAGGAGGTGTTGGTGGCCAGCACGGTGTCCGCGCCGACGACCTGCTCGAGGTCGGCGAAGAGCTGCTGCTTGACCTCGAGTCGCTCGACGATCGCCTCGATGACCAGGGCGGTGTCCGCGAGGCCGGCGAGCTCGTCGGCGGCGTGCAGCCGGCCGAGCGCCGCCTCGCGCTCCGCCGCGTCGAGCCGGCCCTTCTCGACCAGCCGGTCCAGGCGGCCCGCGACGGCCTTCACGGCCTCCGCTGCCCGGCCGGGGGCGCTGTCGTAGAGGCGGACGGGATGACCGGCGACCAGGGCGACCTGGGCGATCCCCTGCCCCATGGTTCCGGTGCCGACGACGGCGACGACGCCGCTCGGCTCGATGCCGGGCCCGGCGACCGGCTGAGTGGCGGACCCGGCGGCCGGCTCGGTGGGACGGGCTCCGTCGGCAGCCGACACCGTGTCGCCGTTCCCCTGCCCCTGGACGGTCGTGCTGGCGCTCATAGGAGTGATCCTCCCCGATGGGTTTTCCACAGGATCGCCGGACCCCCTTGTCCCGACCGATCGTTCGGTTACTCTAACTCCGTACGCGTCTCCCTGCCCAGCTCGACGAGGAGTTGGTCCATCCATGGCCACCGCTCAGCTGACCACCGACGTTCTGGCCGAGAAGCACCGGTCCACACTCGATCAGGCGCTCGCCACGATCCGCACCCGTGCCTACTGGTCCCCGTACCCGGAGCACCCGAAGGCGTACGGGGAGAACGGCTCGCTGGACGCCGCCGCCGGCCTCGCCGCCTACCAGGAGCTGCTGGGCAGGCGCTTCGAGCTCGACCAGCCCGGCATCGACGGCTGGGTCCCCGGCGAGACCTCGCCGTACGGCCCGGAGCTCGGCGTGGAGTACCCGCACGCCGACCTCGACGTGCTGCTCCCGGCGATGCGCGCCGGCCTCGCCGCCTGGCGCGACGCCGGGCCCGAGACCCGCGCGATGGTGTCCCTGGAGATCCTCGCCCGGATCTCCGCCCGCACCCACGAGTTCGCCCACGCCGTCATGCACACCAGCGGCCAGGCGTTCATGATGGCGTTCCAGGCCGGCGGCCCGCACGCCCAGGACCGCGGCCTGGAGGCCGTGGCGTACGCGTACGAGGAGCAGACCCGCACCCCGGCCGGCCGCGCCGCCTGGTCCAAGCCCCAGGGCAAGCGCGACCCGCTGGAGCTCACCAAGGAGTTCACGGCCGTCGGCCGCGGCATCGGCCTCGTCATCGGCTGCAACACCTTCCCGACCTGGAACGGCTACCCGGGCCTGTTCGCCTCCCTCGCCACCGGCAACGCGGTGCTGGTCAAGCCGCACCCGCGCGCGGTGCTGCCGCTGGCCCTCACCGTCCGCGTCGCCCGCGAGGTCCTCGCCGAGTCCGGCTTCGACCCCAACCTGGTGGCGCTGGCCGCCGAGCGTCCCGGCGAGGGCATCGCCAAGACGCTGGCCGTCCGCCCCGAGATCCGGATCATCGACTACACCGGCTCGACCGCCTTCGGCGACTGGCTGGAGACCAACGCCCGCCAGGCGCAGGTCTACACGGAGAAGGCCGGCGTCAACACGGTCGTCGTCGACTCCACCGACGACTACAAGGGCATGCTCTCCAACCTGGCCTTCTCGCTGTCCCTGTACAGCGGCCAGATGTGCACCACCCCGCAGAACCTGCTGATCCCCCGCGACGGCATCACCACCGACCAGGGCCCCAAGTCCTACGACGAGGTCGTCGCCGACCTCGCCGCCTCGGTCGGCGGCCTCCTCGGTGACGACGCCCGCGCCAACGCGCTCCTCGGCGCCCTCGTCAACCCCGACGTCAAGGCCCGCCTGGAAGCGGCCGCCGGCCTCGGCGAGGTGGCCCTCGCCTCCCGCGAGATCGTCAACCCGGAGTTCCCGGACGCGGTCGTCCGTACGCCGGTCATCGTGAAGCTCGACGGCTCCAAGCCCGACTCGGAGGCCGCCTACTTCTCCGAGTGCTTCGGCCCCGTCTCCTTCGCCGTCTCGGTCGACTCCACCGCCGACGCCCTGGAGCTCCTGCGCCGCACCGTCCGCGAGAAGGGCGCCATGACCGTCGGCGCCTACACCACCTCGCCGGACGTCGAGCGCGCCGTCGAAGAGGTCTGCCTGGACGAGTCCGCCCAGCTCTCCCTCAACCTCACCGGCGGTGTCTACGTCAACCAGACCGCCGCCTTCTCCGACTTCCACGGCTCCGGCGGCAACCCGGCCGCGAACGCGGCCCTGTGCGACGGCGCCTTCGTCTCGAACCGCTTCCGCGTCGTGGAGGTACGCCGCCAGGCCTGACCCGCCCGAACCGTCGGGGCCCCGAGGAGGGGCGGGGCCCCGACGCACGACACCGAGCCCCCCGTACGACGGGGGCCTGCGTACAACGGGGCCGTGCGGTCGATCTCAGTCGATCTCCGCGTACCTCTGCACCCACGCGTGCATCGCGATCGCCGCCGCCGCTCCCGCGTTGATCGACCGCGTCGAACCGAACTGGGCGATCGAGCACACCATCTCCGAGGCCTCCCACGCCTCCTGCGTCAGCCCCGGCCCCTCCTGCCCGAACAGCAGCACGCACCGCCGCGGCAGCACCGTCCGCTCCAGCGGCACCGCGCCCGGCAGGTTGTCGATGCCGATGATCGGCAGCCCCTCGGCGGCCGCCCAGGCGGTCAGCTGGGCGGTGTCGGGGTGGTGGCGCACATGCTGGTAGCGGTCGGTGACCATGGCCCCGCGCCGGTTCCAGCGCCGCCGCCCCACGATGTGCACCTCCTTGGCGAGGAACGCGTTGGCGGTGCGCACCACGGAGCCGATGTTGAAGTCGTGGCCCCAGTTCTCCACCGCCACATGGAAGTCGTGGCGGCGGGTGTCGAGGTCCGCGACGATCGCCTCGCGCGTCCAGTAGCGGTAGCGGTCGACGACGTTGCGCCGGTCGCCGCCGGCGAGCAGCTCGGGGTCGTAGCGCTCGCCTTCGACGCCTTCGGGCCACGGCCGCGGGTGCGGCCCGACGCCGACCTCGGGGCCGTACCCCTCGTCGTACTGGATGGGCTGTTCTTCGGTGGTGCTCACCCGACGAGGGTACGGGGACCGTCCTCCGTACGGCTCTGCTCGGGCACGGGCGCGACGTCGGCGGCCCGCCCGAGCACCCGGTCCCGGCCCCGCACGACCCGCGCCCCCGCCCACACCAGGAAGCCGGTCGGCAGGAACACCGCGTCCGCGGCGATCATCGCGAGCGAGAAGAACGGCAGTCCGAGCAGCACCGCGATACCGGCGTGCTCCAGCATCATCGCCGCGAGCAGCACGTTCTTGACCTTGCGGTTGAAGAGCGTGAAGGGGAACGCGACCTGCACGATCACCGTGCCGTAGGTCAGCAGCAGCACCATCGTGCCGCTGTCGCCGAGCAGGCCGGAGAGGGCGGGCCAGGGCGAGAAGTAGTCGAGGTGCAGCGGGTAGTAGAGCGCGGTGCCGTCCTGCCAGCGCGAGCCCTGGACCTTGTACCAGCCGGCCGTCGCGTAGATCAGACAGACCTCGGTCATGATCACGACGAGGGTGGTGTTGTGGGCGAGGTTGGCGACGACGTCGAGGAGCGTGCGCGGCTCGTCGGGCGCGTACCGGCACACCAGCCACCACAGCCCGTGCCCCAGCCACAGCACCCACAGCAGCACCAGCAGCCACCACTCGCCGGTGATGTCGGAGAACCAGGTCGCGGCGAGCAGGAAGCCCCCGAGCACGGTCCACAGGAGCGGCCCGACGAAACGGTCTTCCCCCTTGCCCCGGGCGGCCCGGCGGGCGTCGAGCGACCACACCTGAGCGCAGCGGGTGAGGACGAGGTAGAGCGACATGATGTGGACGACGTTGTCGCCGCCGTCGCCCATGAAGATGGCGCGGTTCTGCAGGGACAGCACGCCTGCCATGAAGACCACGGAGACGGCCCGGGTGCGCCAGCCGACCAGCAGCAGCACGGCGGAGAGCACGGCGAGCGCGTAGACGATCTCGAACCAGAGCCGCCCGTCGGACCACATCAGCACGCTGAAGGAGCGGTTGTCGGCGATCAGCCGCCGCCCCATCCCCCAGGACCAGGGGCTGTCGGGCCCGTACAGCTCCAGGCGGTGCGGCCATTCGCGCAGCAGGAACAGCAGCCAGGTGAGGGAGAAGCCGATCCGGACGATCGCCGTCTGGTACGGGCCGAGGGCGTGCGCGGTGACCTTCTGCACGGCGGCGGCGAGCCGGCGGTCGAAGGGCGGACGGCCGGCGGACGGGCGGGACGGGGCGACGGCGGACGGAGCGGCAGACGCGGCGGAGGGGCTCTGGGTCGTCATCGGGCGGCCGCCTCGGTGTCGGTGGTCTTCCCGGTCGCTCCCGCGGGCCGGTCGGCGTCGGTGATCCGCCACCAGGCGTAGCTCCGGTACGAGGGCCGGGTGTCGGTCTTCTCGGTGCTCCACGGGGGCGCCGGCACGGACCGGGTGGCGGAGCGCAGCTGGATCTTCAGCACCCGGCCGCCGAGCTCGCGCTCGTCGAGGCGGGAGAGCACGATCCGGCGCAGGTAGCTCCCGGAGAGTTCGCCGCGCACCCCGTTGGGCCGGTCGTCGTCGGTGTGCGAGCCGACGTAGAAGTCCCAGGCCCGGCGCAGCTCGTTCTGCACGGTGTGGCTGGGGACGACGCTGCCGCGGATCTTCCCGGCGTCCTGGGCGGTGAGGTCGATCCACCCGGTGGTCCGGCGGCTGCCGTCCGCGCCGGCGATCTGGGCACGGACCTCGACGGAGATGTTCTGCTGGAGCGGGTTGGGCGCGAAGAGCTTCCAGTTCTGCTCGAACTCGGGGTAGATCCAGTCGTCGACGGCCTCGCCGTGCTGCTTGGTCAGCGTGTTCGACGGCGCGACGTGCAGGAACACCATCGCGAGGTGGACGCAGGCGAAGACGCCGAGGACGGCGAGGGCGACGGCCGCGACCACCTGATACGGCATCGAGAGCGCGGCGATACCGGCCCGGGGCGCGGTCGCCTTCTCGGGCAGGCGCTCGGCGACACGCTCGGCGGGGTGCTCGGCCACCCGTTCGGGTGAATCGTCCGGCTCGGGCGCCTCCGCGGCCCTGTCGTCGTACGAGTCCATCGCGCCCCGCTCCCGGTCGGCCTAAGGAGTTATCCACAGAGGTTGACACCATACGGGCCCCCGAACGACCATTGAAGTCATTCAACCGAACGATCGGTCGGTAGGGGGTTCCGATGACCGCAGGTACGGCAGAGACGACAGCGACAGAGGGGGCGACGGCGATCCAGGCCGCGACCCAGGCCGCCCTGGAGGCGGTCTTCGATGCCGCCGTCGCCGCCGACGAGCGCATCGAGCCGCGCGACTGGATGCCGGACGCCTACCGGACCGGTCTGATCCGCCAGATCGCCCAGCACGCCCACTCCGAGATCATCGGCATGCAGCCGGAGGCCAACTGGATCACCCGCGCGCCCAGCCTGCGGCGCAAGGCGATCCTCATGGCCAAGGTCCAGGACGAGGCCGGGCACGGGCTGTATCTGTACAGCGCCGCCGAGACGCTGGGCGCCAGCCGTGACGAGCTGCTCGACAAGCTCCACTCCGGCCGCCAGAAGTACTCGTCGATCTTCAACTACCCGACGCTGACCTGGGCCGACGTCGGCGCCATCGGCTGGCTCGTGGACGGCGCGGCCATCACCAACCAGGTCCCGCTGTGCCGCTGCTCCTACGGGCCGTACGCCCGCGCGATGGTCCGCGTCTGCAAGGAGGAGTCCTTCCACCAGCGCCAGGGGTACGAGGCGCTGCTCGCCCTCTCCCGCGGCACCGAGGCCCAGCACGCGATGGCCCAGGACGCGGTGAACCGCTGGTGGTGGCCGTCGCTGATGATGTTCGGCCCGCCGGACGACGAGTCGACCCACTCCGCCCAGGCCATGGCCTGGAAGATCAAGCGCCACTCCAACGACGAGCTGCGCCAGCGTTTCGTCGACATCGCCGCCCCGCAGGCCGAGACCCTCGGCCTCACCCTCCCCGACCCCGACCTGAAGTGGAACGAGGAGCGCGGGCACTACGACTTCGGCCCGATCGACTGGGACGAGTTCTGGAACGTCCTCAAGGGCAACGGGCCCTGCAACGAACAGCGGCTCGCCAAGCGCCGCCAGGCCCACGAGGACGGCGCCTGGGTCAGGGACGCCGCCGCGGCCTACGCCGCGAAGCACGACCAGCACACGCACGCGAACGGAACCGGGGAGGCACGGGCATGACCACCGAAGGATGGCCGCTGTGGGAGGTCTTCGTGCGCTCGCGCCGCGGCCTGTCCCACACCCACGCCGGCAGCCTCCACGCCCCGGACGCCGAGATGGCCCTGCGCAACGCCCGCGACCTCTACACCCGTCGCAACGAGGGCGTGTCGATCTGGGTCGTCCCGTCCAGTGCGATCACCGCCTCCTCGCCCGACGAGAAGGACCCGTTCTTCGAGCCGGCCGCGGACAAGCCGTACCGCCACCCCACCTTCTACGAGATCCCGGACGGGGTGAAGCACCTGTGACCGGCACCCAGCCCACTGCTACCGCCACCGCCACGGCGACCACCGCCGTCCCGGCGGCGGCCCTCGCCCTCGGCGACGACGCCCTGATCCTCGCCCAGCGCCTGGGGGAGTGGGCGGGCAACGCGCCCGTCCTCGAAGAAGAGGTCGCGCTCGCCAACATCGCGCTCGACCTGCTCGGCCAGGCCCGGGTGCTGCTCTCCCTCGTCGGCGACGAGGACGAACTGGCGTACCTCCGCGAGGAGCGCGCCTTCCGCAACTGCCAGCTCGTCGAGCAGCCGGGCGGCGACTTCGCGCACACCATCGCCCGCCAGCTGTACTTCTCCACCTACCAGCGGCTCCTCTACGGGCAGCTGGCCGCGGGCGACGGTCCGCTCGCCGGGCTCGCCGCCAAGGCCGTCAAGGAAGTCGCGTACCACCAGGACCACGCCGAGCACTGGACCCTGCGCCTCGGCGACGGCACCGACGAGAGCCACCAGCGGATGCAGCACGCCTGCGACGCCCTGTGGCGGTACACGGGCGAGCTGTTCCAGCCCCTCGACGGCCTCGACATCGACGCCGCGGCCATGGAGCGGGCCTGGCTCGACTCCGTCACCGCCGTCCTCGAGCGGGCCACGCTCACCGTGCCCGCCGGCCCGCGCACCGGCGCCTGGAGCGCGGGCGCCGGCCGCCAGGGCCTGCATACCGAGTCCTTCGGCCGACTGCTCGCCGAGATGCAGCACCTGCACCGCAGCCACCCGGGGGCGTCATGGTGACCACGGCCCCCAGCGCCCCGGCCGCTCCGACCGCCCTGGAGCGGGAACTGGCCCGCATCGCCGGGGCCGTCCCCGACCCCGAGCTGCCGGTCCTCACCCTCGCCGAACTCGGCGTGCTCCGCGGCGTCCACGTGCACGCCCCCGGCCGCGTCGAGGTCGAGCTCACCCCCACCTACACCGGCTGCCCGGCCATCGAGGCGATGTCCTCCGACATCGAGCACGCCCTGCGCGAGCACGGGGTGGCCGAGGTCTCCGTCGTCATCGTCCTCAGCCCCGCCTGGTCCACGGACGACATCAGCGAGGAAGGCCGCCGCAAACTGGAGGAGTTCGGCATCGCGCCGCCCCGCCCACAGGGCCCCGCCGACGGACCGGTGCCGCTCACCCTGGCCATCCGCTGCCCCCACTGCGGCTCCACCGACACCGAACTCCTCAGCCGCTTCTCCTCCACCGCGTGCAAGGCACTGCGCCGCTGCGCGTCCTGCCGCGAACCGTTCGACCACTTCAAGGAGTTGTAGATGGCGTCCTCAAGCTCCGGACGGGCCGGGTTCCATCCGCTCCGGGTGAGCGAGGTCGAGCCGCTCACCGACGACTCCGTGGCCGTCACCTTCGCGGTCCCGCCCGAGCTGCGCGAGTCCTACCGCCACACTCCCGGCCAGCACCTCGCCCTGCGCCGCACCGGGCAGAACGGCGAGGAGATCCGCCGCACGTACTCGATCTGCGCCCCGGCCGTCACCGAGGGCGAGCCGCCCGTCCTGCGCGTCGGCATCCGCCTCGTCGACGGCGGCGAGTTCTCCACATACGCCCTCAAGGAGCTCGCCGTCGGCGACACCGTCGAGGTCATGGAGCCGATGGGCCGCTTCGTGCTGCCCCCGCGCCCCGGACACTTCGCGGCCGTGGTCGGCGGCAGCGGCATCACCCCGGTCCTGTCCATGGCCGCCACCCTGCTCGCCCGTGAACCCGAGGCCCGTTTCTGCCTCGTCCGCAGCGACCGCACCGCGTCCTCCACGATGTTCCTCGACGAGGTCGCCGACCTGAAGGACCGCTACCCCGACCGCTTCCAGCTGGTCACCGTGCTCTCCCGCGAGGAGCAGCAGTCCGGCCTGCCCTCCGGCCGGCTCGACCGCGAGCGGCTCACCGGCCTGCTGCCCGCGCTGCTGCCGGTCGGCGACATCGACGGCTGGTTCCTGTGCGGGCCGTTCGGCCTCGTGCAGAGCGCCGAGCAGGCACTGCGCGGCCTGGGCGTCGACCGCGCCCGCATCCACCAGGAGATCTTCCACGTCGACGACGGCTCCGCGCCCGCCCCGGTCGCCGCGGCCGACGCCCCCGCGGACGCCACGCTGACCGCCACCCTGCACGGGCGCTCCGGCAACTGGCCGGTCCAGCAGGGCGAGACGCTCCTGGAGACGGTGCTGCGCGCCCGGGCGGACGCCCCGTACGCCTGCAAGGGCGGCGTCTGCGGCACCTGCCGCGCCTTCGTCGTCTCCGGCGAGGTCCGGATGGACCGCAACTTCGCCCTGGAGCCCGAGGAGACCGACGCCGGCTATGTCCTCGCCTGCCAGTCCCACCCCGCCACACCGGAGGTCGAGCTCGACTTCGACCGCTGACGGACCCGGCAGACAGACCCGGCTGACGGAGACGGCCGACGGACTCCGCTGAAGAACCCTGCCGGCCGCTGCCCGCCCATTCCCTTCCGGTAGAACCTGTTCTATCTTGACGATCCGTCAGATCCCGTCAGGGCAGGGCCGGAAGGGACAGGACCGTGGACTTCACCTTCACCGAAGAACAGCAAGCCGCCGTCGAGGCGGCCAAGGCCGTCTTCGCCGACGTCACCCCCGACGCCGTACCGAGCCCCGCCCTCACCCCCGGCGCGGTCGCCGACGACCACGACCGCGCCCTCTGGGCCCGCCTCGCCGGCGCCGACCTCCTCGGCCTCGTCCTCGACCCCGCCCACGGCGGCTCCGGACTCGACCCCGTCGCGCTCTGCCTCGTACTGCGCGAATCCGCCCGCGTCCTCGCCCGGGTCCCGCTCCTCGAAACCAGCGCGGTCGCGCTCACCCTCCAGCGATACGCCCCCGACACCGCGGCCGCCCTGCTGCCCCGGGTCGCCCGCGGCGAACTCGTGCTCACCGCCGCCGCCCACGGCCGCACCGGACACGACCCCGCCCCGCTCGCCGTCACCGCCCACCACGACACCACCGGCTGGACCCTCGACGGCCACACCGGCAACGTCCCCTGGGCCCACCACGCCGACCACATCGCCGTACCGGCACGCACCCCCGACGGCCACACCGTCCTCGCCCTGCTGCCCCGCGACCACGACGGCCTCACCCTGACCGACCAGTACGGCACCCACGGCGAACTCCTCGCCGCACTCCACCTCGACGACGTCCACCTCGACACCACCGACGTCATCGACACCGAGGGCGCCTGGGAACAGCTGCACGGCCTCCTCGCCACCGGCACCTGCGCCCTCGCCCTCGGACTCGGCGAACAGGTCCTGCACCTGACCAGCCAGTACACCGGCAAACGGGAACAGTTCGGCCACCCCGTGGCCACCTTCCAGGCCGTCGCCGTCCAGACCGCCGACCGCTACATCGACCTGCGCGCCATGGAGGTCACCCTCTGGCAGGCCGCCTGGCGCATCAGCACCGGAGCCGGCGCCGCACTACCCGCGGCCGCGGACATCGCCGTCGCCAAGATCTGGGCCGCCGAAGGCGTCCGCCGCGTCGTGCAGACCGCCCAGCACCTCCACGGCGGCTTCGGCGCCGACACCGACTACGCCCTGCACCGCTACCACGCCTGGGCCAAACACCTCGAACTGTCCCTCGGCCCCGCCGCCCAGCACGAAGAGGAACTCGGCGACCTGCTCGCCACCCATCCCCTCGCCTGAAACAGACGGAGCCGTGGCCCCCGTCCCCCGGGGTACCGGGCGCCGGGAACTACAGCACGAAGGCGGGGTTGCCGCTGTCCGTCACCATCGGGCGCCCCGCACCGTCCCAGGCCAGCATGCCGCCGTCCACGTTCACCGCGTCGATGCCCTGCTGCACCAGGTACTGCGTGACCTGCGCCGACCGGCCGCCCACCCGGCACATCACGAACGCCCGGCGCCCATCGGCCACGGCCTCGGTCACCTCACCGAACCGCGCCACGAAGTCGCTCATCGGCACGTGCAACGCACCCTCGACATGACCGGCCGCCCACTCGTCGTCCTCACGGACGTCAAGAACCAGAGCATCGGCCGGTACGGAAGCCACATCGACCGACGGCAGCGGGGCGAAATTCATGGACCTGGCCTTCTCTCTGCAAACTCCGCGCCACACCCGGGCGCACCACCATCGAACCTACTGCACACCGAGGACCGCACGCCGCCGGCCGCACGGCCCTCACCGAAGGAGCGCCGCGAGCTCCGCCTCACGCTCGGCGACCTGCGTACGCAGCTGCTCCGCGATCTCCTCCAGGAGCCGGTCCGGGTCGTCCGGCGCCAGCCGCAGCATCGCGCCGATCGCGCTCTCCTCCAGCTCCCGCGCGACCAGCGACAGCATCTCCTTGCGCTGCGCCAGCCACTCGAGCTGCGCGTACAGTTCCTCGCCCTCGCTGAGCCGCACCTCCGGCACCGGCCCCGCCGCCCACTCCGCCGCCAGCTCACGCAGCAGCGCCTCGTCGCCACGGGCGTAGGCCGCGTTCACCCGCGTGATGAACTCCTCGCGCCGCTTGCGCTCGTCCTCTTCCCGCGCCAGATCCGGATGCGCCTGCCGCGCCAGATCCCGGTACAGCTTCCGCGCCTCGTCCGACGGCCGCACCCGCTTCGGCGGCTGCACCGGCCGCTCGGTCAGCATCGCCGCCGCCTCCGCCGAAAGCCCCTCGGAGTCGATCCAGTCGTCGAACAGATCCTCGACCCCGGGCATCGGCAGGACCGCCGCCCGCGCCTCCCGCGCCCGCCGCACATCCTCCGGATCCCCGGTCCGCGCCGCCTTCGCCTCCGCGATCTGCGCGTCCAGCTCGTCGAGCCGCGCGTACATCGGACCCAGCCTCTGGTGATGCAGCCGGGAGAAGTTCTCCACCTCGACCCGGAACGTCTCCACCGCGATCTCGAACTCGATCAGCGCCTGCTCCGCGACCCGGACGGCCTGATCCAACCGTGCCTCGGGCCGCTCGCCACCGACCTGCCCACCGTCGGGCAGCTCACCCGCGACCGGGTCGCCCGCAATCGGGTCGCCCAGGGGCACGTCACTCGCACCCGGCTCGCCCTCGGGCCGGTCCTGGGACTCGCCACCCACGCCCTGGTCCACGCTCACGTCCACGCCCGTCCACGTCCTCGTTCCGGCTGGTCCCACCCAGCGTACGGTCCTCCCGGGGGGCCTCCCCCCTCCCTCCCCCCTCCCCCTCCCCCTCCCCCCGATCTTGGTCTTGCTCTGGCTCCGGCTCCGGATCTGGCTCTGGCTCTGGCTCTGGCTCCGGATCTGGATCTGCTTCTGGAGCCGGGCGCCGCCGACTCAGACGCCCGTCTCCGCCGCTATGCGGCCCGCGCGGATGGCCGACAGAAGGTCGGCATGGTCCGCGGTGGTGCGGTCCGCGTAGGTGATGGCGAAGGTGGCGACGGCGTCGTCGAGTTCCTCGTTCTTGCCGCAGTAGCCGGCTATCAGGCGTGGGTCCGCGCTGTGGGCGTGGGCGCGGGCGAGCAGGGCGCCGGTCATGCGGCCGTAGTCGTCGAACTGGTCGGCGGTGAGGGCGGCGGGGTCGACGCTGCCCTTGCGGTTGCGGAACTGCCGCACCTGGAACGGTCTGCCCTCGACCGTGGTCCAGCCCAGCAGGATGTCGCTGACGACCTGCATCCGCTTCTGTCCGAGCACCACGCGCCGGCCTTCGTGTCCGGTGTCGGGCGTGGTGAAGCCGACGGCCGGCAGGTGGGGCAGGAGTGCGGAGGGCCGGGCCTCCTTGACCTGGAGGACCAGTGGTTCGCCGCGGTGGTCGAGGAGCAGCACCACATAGGAGCGGGTGCCGACGCTGCCGGTGCCGACGACGCGGAAGGCCACGTCGTGGATGGCGTACCGGGCGAGCAGGGGCCGCCGGTCCTCGGAGACGGTGTCGAGGTAGGGGCCGAGGGCGGCGGCGACGGCTGCGGCCTCGGCGTCGCCGACCCGGCGCAGCACCGGGGGCGCGTCGACGAAGCGTCTGCCGCCGCCGTCGGTGTCGGCGACGGCTTCGGTGGAGCGGGCGGCGAACCGTGCGCTGGTGTTGTTGCGGGCCTTGGCCTCGACGCGTTCGAGGGTGCCTATGAGATCGCGGGCGTCGGTGTGGGAGACGAGTTCCTCGTCGGCGATGGCGTTCCAGGCGTCGAGGGCGGGGAGCTTGGCGAGGAGCCGCATGGTGCGGCGGTAGGCGCCGACGGTGTCGAAGGCGGCGGCGCGGCAGGTCTCCTCGTCGGCTCCGGCCTCGCGTCCGGCGAGGACGAGGGAGGTGGCGAGCCGTTTGAGGTCCCATTCCCAGGGGCCGACGACGGTCTCGTCGAAGTCGTTGAGGTCGATGACGAGTCGTCCTCGGGCGTCTCCGTAGAGGCCGAAGTTGGCGGCGTGGGCGTCTCCGCACAGTTGGGCGGGGATGCCGGTGACGGGGGCGCCGGTGAGGTCGTGGGCCATGAGTCCGGCGGAGCCGCGGAGGAAGGCGAAGGGACTGGCCGCCATGCGGCCGACCCTGATGGGCGCGAGTTCGGGTACGCGGCCCCGGCTGGACTCCTCGACGGCGCCCACGGCGTCGGGCCTGCCGGGGACGGCGGCGAGGTGGGCGTGTGCGGAGCGGGGGACGCGGTGCCGGAGCTCCTTGCCGCGCTGCCGGGCGGTGGCTGCGGTGCCGTCGGCCGCGGTGGCGCCGGCGGTGCGCCGGGCGAAGCCGGGGACGTGCGGGATACGGGCCGGGCCGGCCGTGCCGCTGTCGCCGCCGCTCGTGATGGCGGCGCCGACGGTGATGGCGCCGGCACTCTCCACGGTGTGCTCGTGCCCGCGCTGTTCCGGTACCGCTGTCGTGGTCTCGTCCATCGGACGCCCTCCCCCGCTGTTCGCGATCGTGCCTGTGCCGGCCCGTTGACCAACATCAACTCGGTCGACTGGGCATGACGGTACAGCCGGGGCCATCAGGCCGTCTCCCCCTGTGGACAACGGCCTGTGGACAACTTCGGCGGAGGGTTCGCAGCGCTCAGACGCCGACCGCTTCCTCCATCTCCTCCTCGGCCTCGGCGGCAGCAGAGGCCGAGGCAGAAGCGGAAGCAGCGACTGTGGTCTCGGTGCGGGGCGCGGGCACGGCAGCGGCCCGGCGGCGGCTCTCGGTGAGTCCGGCGACGGCGACGAGGACCAGACCGGCGAGGAACCACAGCGCGAGCACGAGGACGTTGCCGCCCAGCGCGTGGCCGTCGAAGTAGACGTGGCCGCGGACGCCCTCCACGAATCCGGCGCCGTTCCAGAACGCGTGCAGCGAGCCGAAGAAGCCGGGCTGGAGTTCGGGCCGGTAGATGCCGCCGGAGCTGGTGAAGTTGAGCATCACGAACAGCACCATCACGCCGAGGGTGGTCCACCGCTTCAGGAACGTGTGCAGTCCGACGCCGAGGAACAGGATGCCCGCGCAGTACAGCCAGGACAGCGCCCAGACACCGCCGAGGCCGTGGTCGACGAGGTGGAAGAGGGGCCCGGCGAAGACAGCGCCGACGAGGCTGACGACGAGGGACATGCCGGCAGCGAGGAGGGCCCGGACGCGCATGGGCAGGACGGCTCCGGCGCCGCCGATGACGGCCACGGAGGCGTAGGAGCCGATGCTCAGGGCGACGAGGAGGAAGAAGACGCCCTGGCCGGTGGGGTCACCGGAGGAGACCGGGGCGACGTCGGTGACCTTGACGGGCTCGCCCTGGGCGGCGGCGACCTTGGTGAAAACCTTCTCGACGGCCATGGCGCTGGTGTCGGAGGCGGCGGAGGCGACCAGCAACTCAGGCGAACGAGCGCCCCCACCCGCACCCGCACCCGTGCCCGCACCCGCACCCGCACCCGCACCCGCACCCGGGATGTACGCGCCGAAGCTGGACTGGTCGCGCAAGGCGGCGGTGGCGGCGGCGCGGTCGGGGACCGTACGGACGTCGAGGGCGCCGGCGCCCTTGTCCTGGAGCGTCTGGGCGAGGACCTGGGCCCGGGGGCCGGAGCCGACGATGTCGACGCGCAGGTCGTGGGGTTCGGGGGCGCGGAAGGCACCGAGGTAGGCGAGACCCATGCCGACGCACATCAGCAGCGGGGTGAGCAGATGCCCGAGGACGTGGCGCAATGCTCCCTTGGTGGTGGGTCCTGCGGACACCTGAACCTCCATGGTTGGCTTTTACAACTAATAAACCGTTGTACTATACAACCGACAGGGTGGGCGTCGCGAATGCGCCCGTCCTCACAGCCCGCACAGCACCCCACAGCACCCCCCACGGCAGCACCAAGGAGTCACCATGAGCGGCGGCGCGCGGGAGACCTCCCTCGACACCATCCAGCGGGAACTGACGGCCTTCGCCCGCCGGGCCCGGGCCGCAGCGGCCCGGCTCCACCCGGAGCTGCCGCTGGTCTCGTACACGCTCCTGGCCCATATCGACGACCAGAAGGGCTGCCGGGCCACCGACCTCGCGGCCCACTACCTTCTGGACAAGTCGACGGTCAGCCGGCAGATCGCGACCCTGGAGAAGCTCGGCCTGGTGGAGCGGCGGCCCGACCCGGACGACCACCGGGTCCAGGTGCTGCACCCCACCGAGGCGGGCACCCAGGTCCTCGCCTCCACGCAGGCCAGCCGGCTCGCCGCGTACGAGGAACGCCTCAAGGACTGGTCGGCCGAGGACCTCGCCGCCTTCGCCGGCTACCTGCTCCGCTACAACGCGGCGGGCGACGCCGGACTCCCCACCCCCGACACCAAGGCCTGACCGGCCAACCCGCGGAAGGCGCACTCCCAGGGCAGCTCCGGCCACTTCGGCGGCCCCCAGCCCCCAGGGCAGCTCAGGCCACTCAGCCCGTCCCCGGGGTGGCTACAGCCCCGCGTCCCGCGCGAGCAGCGCCGCCTGCACCCGGTTCTCGCAGCCCAGCTTGGCCAGGATCCGGCTCACATACGTCTTCACGGTCGCCTCGCTCATATGGAGCCGCCGTCCCGCGTCGGCGTTGGAGAGACCCTCCCCGAGCAGCGCCAGCACCTCGCGCTCGCGCTCGCTGAGGGCCGTCAGCCGGCCGCGCGCCTCCTCGGCGCGGGCCGCCTCGCGGCCCGAGGCGAGCCGCTCGACGACATGCCGGGTGGCGGCCGGCGACAGATAGGCGTCGCCCGCCGCGGCGGCCCGCACCGCCCGGATCAGCTCGGCCGGGGCCGTGTCCTTGAGCAGGAACCCGGCGCCGCCGTGCTCCAGGGCCCGCAGCACGTTCTCCCGCTCGCCGAAGGTGGTCAGCACGATCACCCGGGTCGCGGGCGCCGCACGGCGCAGCTCCGGCAGGGCGGACAGGCCGTCGAGGACGGGCATCTGGATGTCGAGCAGCAGCACGTCCGCCGCGTGCGCGCGCGACAGGTCGACCGCCTCGCGGCCGTTCACGGCCTCCGCGACGACCTCGATCTCCTGGTCCGAGGTGAGGATCATCCGGATCCCCGCCCTGATCAGCGGTTCGTCATCGGCGATCACGACCCTGATCCGCTGCCCCGCCCCTGCCCCAGTCACAGCCACTCCCCACCGGCTACCGGTACGCCCGGCCGCGCCCCGCAGCCGGCCACGGCGTCGGCCAGTGCCGCTCGCTCCCCGGCGCCGGTCCGCGCTAGCGCACCACGTCGTACGACTTCTTCTCGATCAGCTTGCCGTCCTTGAAGCAGAACCGGAAAACCGGCTCCCCCTCCGGGTCGTCACCTATCTCGGCGCTCATCAGCACCAGGCACTTGGATCCCTCGGGCTCCTTGGGGCCCTTTCCGTGCAGGCCGGTGGTGGCGATGGTGTCCCCCGAAGGAAGACTGTCGCGGACGTCCTTCTCGCTCTGGCCGATGGTGACCGCGTCGTACTGCCCCTGGTCGATCATTCCGTCGCTCATCGCGTTCTTCACCCCGAAGAACAGGCCGAAGCCGGCCGCCACGATCAGCAGCACCACCGCGGCGACCGCTATCCCGCAGCCGATCGCGATCCCGGCGCCCGTGCTCCGACCCCTGCCTGCCTTCATCGCCATCGCCAGCTCCCGCTCGCTCACCGTCCAGTCGGACGGTCCGACTGCGACCGGACCACGATGGCCGCGCGGGGGCCCCTTCCTCTGCTGCCGGAAGTCGTCGGCCGCATCGACGAAAGGCGCGACGGAAGGAGCCGCGTACGGGTTGTCGGAGGGCGCCGCGTACGGGTTGTAGTCGTCCGGGACGGCGAACGGGTCCATGTACGGCGCGGCCTCCACCGCCCCGTACGGCAGCACGCCGGCGACCCGGAAGCCGCCGCCGTCGGCGGGGCCGGCGTGGATCATGCCGCCGACCAGCCGGGCCCGCTCGTGCAGTCCGGTGAGGCCCTGGCCGCCGCTGACGACCCCGACGGGCTCCTCGGCCGGGTCCTCGTTGAAGACCTCGACGATGAACGCGTCCGGCTCGTAGCGCACCTCGACGGCGATCGCGGCCCCCGGCGCGTACTTGTACGCGTTCGTCAGGCCCTCCTGCACGATCCGGTACGCGGCGTGGTCGACGGCCGGCGCGAGCGTCCGGGCCTCGCCGTGCCGGGTCAGGCCGATCGTGGTCCCGGCGTTCCGGGCGGCCGTCACGAGCCCCTCGATGCCGGCGGTGCCGCGCGCCGCCTTGCCCGTCTCGTCGCCGGGCGGCAGGACCGGGCCGCCCTGGCCGTCGTCGGGGGCCTCCACGCCGTCGCGCAGGATGCCGACGACCTCCCGCAGCTCGTGCATGGCGTCCACCGAGGCGTTGCGCAGCACCGCGACCGCCTGTCGCTGACGGTCGGTCAGGTCCGGGTCGACCTCCAGGGCGCCGGTGTGCACGGAGATCAGGGCCAGTTGGTGGCCGAGGCTGTCGTGCATGTCCTGGGCGATGCGCTGCCGTTCCCGCATCCTGGCCTGCCCGACGAGCATGGCCCGCTCGCGCAGCAGCTGCACGTTGCGCTCCTGCAGCGCGTGCAGCAGGGTCCGCCGCTGGGTCCAGTAGCGGTGGGCGAGGCCGGGCGCCAGCGTCGTACCGAGGAAGTACAGCGTCGAGACGAACGACACCGTCAGCATCCGGTGCTGGTCCCACGCCTCGAGCAGCGTGCCCACGACGTTCAGCGCGTACGCGGTGGAGAAGGCGGCGAGCGCCCGCCCGGCGCCCGCGATGTAGCGGCCGGCCGACCAGCCGATGAGGATCAGCAGCGCCAGGAAGCCCGGTATGAACGGTGCGAGGAGCGACGTGACGACCAGCACACTCGCGGGCAGCCGGCGCCGCACCAGCGAGAGCACGGCGGAGGCCACCGCGACCACGGCGGTCTTCCAGCCCTCCCCGCCGAGCAGTTCCTGCGTGCCGGCGGCCAGCAGCGCCATGACGACCGCGAGCACCAGCTCGCCCGCTGTCCTGCGGCGCGACCAGTGCCCGGGCACCACGAACCAGTGCCACGCGGCCGCCGGCCACGACCTGACGGCCCGGATGTTCACGACATCGCGGATCTTCGTACGAGCTTCCACGCCCGAACGATAGGCACCGGCCCGGCCCCTCCGCGTTCCTCTTTCGTCGTTCCCCGCACCGACGAAGGTCGACGAACTGCGCGCGCACGAGAACACGCGGGACGACAACAACGCGGAAGCCCCGTAGGTCTTGGACCTACGGGGCTTCCGTCTGGTGCGCGAGGGGGGAGTTGAACCCCCACGCCCTTTCGGGCACTGGAACCTGAATCCAGCGCGTCTGCCTATTCCGCCACCCGCGCATTGGGTGGTCTCCCGGCTCCCTCCCCTTTCGGTTCGTTCGCCTGGCGACATCTGAAGATTAGCACGTCGCAGGCCGTGGATTCACATCCGTTGTTTCGGTCCCGCCCCGACCGACCAAGGACAGAGGCAGGGAGAGGGCAGGGGAGGGCAGGAGAAGGGGATGGGACGGGAGAACGGGGGGAGACGGGGGGGAGATGGGAGAAGAGGGTGAGAGAGGTGACGCATCAGACCCTCCTTCTCCAACGCCCGGTGCGGGACACTGTCCACAGGCCGCCTCTACGATCCGTGGGGAAAGCCTGGCGGAAGGTCTGTGAGAGGTGACACTCGTCCACAGGGCAGAGAAGGGGAACCAGCCGATTTCCCGACGCGTGGATACGATCAGTAAGCAGTACCAGGACGACAACGACGGAGGAGGTGCCCCATGGGAGTCCTGAAGCGGTTCGAGCAGCGACTCGAAGGTCTCGTCAACGGCACCTTCGCCAAGGTCTTCAAGTCCGAGGTCCAGCCCGTCGAGATCGCCGGCGCGCTCCAGCGCGAGTGCGACAACAACGCGACGATCTGGAACCGCGAGCGGACCGTCGTCCCCAACGACTTCATCGTGGAGCTGAGCGCGCCGGACTACGAGCGCCTCAGCCCCTACTCGGGGCAGCTCGGCGACGAGCTCGCCGGCCTGGTCAGGGACTACGCCAAGCAGCAGCGGTACACCTTCATGGGCCCGATCAAGGTCCATCTGGAGAAGGCCGACGACCTCGACACCGGTCTGTACCGGGTGCGCAGCCGCACGCTCGCGTCGAGTTCGTCACAGCCGCAGCCGCCCACCGGCCAGCCCCAGCACCCCGGCCAGCACCCCGGCCAGGGCCATCCGCAGCAGCCGGCCCGCGGCGGCTACGGCTATCCTCCGGCCGGCGCTCCGCCGATGCCCGCGGCACCGCCGCCCGGCGCTCCGGCCATGCCCGCGCACCGTCCGCCGGCGCCCACCGCGGGCGGCGGGGGCCAGGTGCGCCGCTGGATCGAGATCAACGGCACGCGTCACCAGATTTCCCGCCCGACCCTGGTCCTCGGCCGCAGCACCGACGCGGACGTGAGGATCGACGATCCCGGCGTCTCGCGCCGGCACTGCGAGATCCGGACCGGCACGCCCTCGACGATCGCGGATCTCGGGTCCACCAACGGCATCGTGGTGGACGGGCAGCACACCACCCGCGCTACGCTCCGCGACGGCTCGCGGATCGTCGTGGGCAGCACCACCATCGTTTACCGGCAAGCCGAAGGGTGAAGCGGGGGCAATGTCAGAGCTGACCCTGACGGTCATGCGGCTGGGTTTCCTGGCCGTTCTGTGGCTGTTCGTCATCGTGGCCGTCCAGGTCATTCGTAGCGACCTGTTCGGCACGCGGGTCACCCAGCGGGGTTCCCGCCGTGCCGAGGCGCGCCCTCAGCAGGGCGGGCGGCAGCAGGCCGCGCCCCCGCAGCAGCGCGGCGGCCAGCCGAGCGCGGCCGGCGGGCGGCAGCGCCGCGGCGCGCCGACCAAGCTCGTCGTCTCCGAGGGCACCCTCACCGGCACGACGGTCGCCCTGCAGGGCCAGACCATCACGCTGGGCCGGGCCCACGACTCGACGATCGTGCTGGACGACGACTACGCCTCCAGCCGGCACGCCAGGATCTTCCCGGACCGGGACGGTCAGTGGATCGTCGAGGACCTCGGGTCGACCAACGGCACGTATCTCGACCGGACCCGCCTCACCACCGCCACCCCGATTCCGCTGGGCGCGCCGATCCGCATCGGCAAGACCGTCATCGAGCTGCGGAAGTAGTACGACAATGAGCGAGCGGAGCAGGCGCGCCGGGACGGTCCCCACGACGGGCCGCCCCGAGGACCGCGCGGCAGCCCGGGCAGCGGGCCAGGGCGGGTACGGGCTCCCGACCGGAGCGACCGGAGGGTGGGCAGTGTGGCTCGAGACCGGCGGCACCCCCAGGCGGCGCCGACAGGGCAGGTGGGCATGAGCCTTTCACTGCGTTTCGCCGCGGGCTCGCACAAGGGCATGATCCGCGAGGGCAACGAGGACTCCGGCTACGCCGGTCCCCGGCTGCTCGCGATCGCCGACGGCATGGGCGGCCAGGCCGCCGGCGAGGTCGCCTCGTCGGAGGTGATCTCCACGCTGGTGACGCTCGACGACGACGTCCCCGGCTCCGACATCCTCACGTCGCTGGGTACGGCGGTGCAGCGCGCCAACGACCAGCTGCGGATGATGGTCGAGGAGGACCCGCAGCTGGAGGGCATGGGCACCACGCTCACCGCCCTGCTGTGGACGGGCCAGCGCCTCGGCCTGGTCCACGTGGGCGACTCCCGCGCCTATCTGCTGCGCGACGGTGTGCTGACGCAGATCACGCAGGACCACACCTGGGTGCAGCGGCTCGTCGACGAGGGCCGGATCACCGAGGAGGAGGCGACCACCCATCCGCAGCGTTCGCTGCTGATGCGGGCGCTCGGCAGCGGCGACTACGTCGAGCCGGACCTCTCCATCCGCGAGGTGCGGGCGGGCGACCGCTATCTGGTCTGCTCCGACGGCCTGTCGGGGGTCGTCTCGCACCAGACGCTCGAGGAGACCCTCGCCAGCTACCAGGGCCCGCAGGAGACCGTGCAGGAGCTGATCCAGCTCGCGCTGCGCGGCGGCGGCCCGGACAACATCACGGTGATCATCGCCGACGTCCTCGACGTCGACGGCGGTGACACCCTCGCCGGTCACATCAGCGACACCCCGGTGATCGTGGGCGCGGTCGCCGAGAACCAGCCGCAGCTGCATGACGGCGGCGCCATGCACACGCCCGCGGGCCGGGCCTCCGGCCTCGGCCGGCCGGCGCCGCACCAGCAGCCGCCGGCCGGCAGCTTCGGCCCGCCCGGCAGCGGCGAGGACCACGGCTACGGGTACGGCGGGATGCCGCCGCGGGGCTCCTTCGACGCGTACACGGACGACGACTTCGTGAAGCCGCGTTCGGCGGGCCGGAAGTGGCTGAAGCGCTCCTTCTTCCTGGTGCTGGCCCTCGCCGTCGTCGGCGGCGGCTGTTACGGCGGCTACCGCTGGACGCAGACGCAGTACTACGTGGGCTCGAAGGACGAGCACGTGGCGCTGTACCGGGGCATCAGCCAGGACCTGGCGTGGGTGAAGCTCTCGGAGGTCGAGACCGACCACCCCGAGATCGAACTCAAGTACCTGCCGGCGTACCAGCGCAAGCAGGTCGAGGACACCATCGCGGGCGGCAGCCTCGACAAGGCGCAGACGAAGATCGCCGAGCTGGGGCTGCAGGCGTCGGCGTGCAAGAAGACCGAGCAGCGTCACAAGGCGGCCGCGGAGGCCGCGGACAAGGCGAGCAACCCGCCGCCGACCGACGGCGCCGCGGCGCCGAACAAGAAGCCGACCACGGCCGCGCCGTCGCCCGGACCGACCCTGTCCGCGGAGGAGCAGAAGCTGGCCTCGAACTGCGGCAAGCAGTAAGCAGACCCGTAGGGGGCCTTTCACCACCATGAGCGTTGTCACCAACACGACCACCATCGGCGCCATCGAGGCGCCGAGCCGTCGCAACACCGAGCTGGCGCTGCTCGCGTTCGCCGTCGCCATCCCGGTGTTCGCGTACCTCAACGTCGGTCTGGCGATCGACGGCAAGGTGCCGCCGGGCATGCTCGGGTACGGGGCCGGCCTGACCCTGCTCGCGGGCGTCGCGCATCTCGTGGTGCGCAAGTGGGCGCCGTACGCGGACCCGCTGCTGCTGCCGCTGGCGACGCTGCTCAACGGGCTGGGCCTGGTGCTGATCTGGCGGCTCGACCAGTCGCCGCGGATCATCGCCCGGTACAAGACCTTCAGCCCCGACGCGCCGAACCAGATGATGTACTCGGCGATCGGCATCGCGATGTTCGTGGGCGTACTGCTGCTGCTGAAGGACCACCGGGTGCTGCAGCGCTACACGTACATCTCCATGGCCGCCGCGCTCGTCCTGCTGCTCCTGCCGCTCGTGCCCGGCCTCGGCGCGGACGTCTTCGGTGCCAAGATCTGGATCAATGTCGCCGGCTTCTCCATCCAGCCCGGTGAGTTCGCCAAGCTGGTCCTGGCCGTGTTCTTCTCCGGCTATCTGATGGTGAAGAGAGACGCGCTGGCCCTCGCCAGCCGCCGGTTCATGGGGCTCTACCTGCCGCGCGGCCGTGACCTGGGCCCGATCCTGACGATCTGGGCGATCAGCCTGCTCATCCTGGTCTTCGAGAACGACCTCGGCACGTCGCTGCTGTTCTTCGGCATGTTCGTGATCATGCTGTACGTGGCGACGGAGCGGACCAGCTGGGTCGTGATGGGTCTGCTGATGTCGACCGCGGGCGCGGTCGTCGTCGGTTCCACGGCGAGCCACGTGCAGTCCCGTGTGGCCGCGTGGCTCGACCCGTTCGAGTGTCTGAAGACGGCGCCCGAGGGATCGAACATGGCCGCCGCCTGTGACCAGATGACGCAGGTGCTGATGTCGTTCGGCTCCGGCGGCATCCTCGGCACCGGCCTCGGCCAGGGCAACTCCGACCTGGTCGGCTTCGCCGCGAACTCCGACTTCATCTTCGCCACCGTCGGCGAGGAGCTCGGTCTCACCGGTGTCATGGTCTTCCTGCTCTTCTACGGGCTGATCATCGAGCGCGGTGTGCGCACCGCCCTCGCCGCCCGCGACCCGTTCGGAAAGCTCCTGGCGATGGGTCTGTCCGGCGCGTTCGCGCTGCAGATCTTCGTCGTGGCCGGCGGTGTGATGGGCCTGATCCCGCTGACCGGTATGACGATGCCGTTCCTCGCCTACGGTGGTTCGTCCGTGATCGCCAACTGGGCACTGATCGGCATCCTGATCCGCATCAGCGACACCGCGCGCCGTCCCGCGCCCTCCCCCGCCCCGAACCCCGACGCCGAGATGACGCAGGTGGTCCGTCCGTGAACAAGCCGCTGCGCCGGGTCGCGATCTTCTGCGGCCTGCTGGTCCTCGCCCTGCTGCTGCGGGACAACTGGCTGCAGTTCGCCCGCGCCGAAGAGTTGAACGCCAACCCGAAGAACAAGCGGGTGACGATCGAGCGCTACTCCAACGCGCGGGGCAACATCATCGTCGACGGCAAGCCGATCACCGGCTCGGTCGACTCCGGTGACGACTTCTACGCGTTCAAGCGGACGTACGTCGACGGCCCCATGTGGGCGCCGGTGACGGGTTACGCCTCGCAGGCGTTCGACGCCAGCCAGATCGAGAAGATCGAGGACGGGATCCTCACCGGCAACGACGACCGGCTGTTCTTCGACCGCACGCTCGCCATGTTCACGGGCGAGAAGAAGAAGGGCGGCGACGTCGTCACCACCCTGAGCGGGGAGGCGCAGAAGGCCGCGTTCAAGGGGCTCGGTTCGAAGACGGGCGCCGTCGTGGCGATCGAGCCGTCGACAGGCAAGATCCTGGCGCTCGCCTCCACCCCGTCGTACGACCCGGGTTCCTTCGCCGGCTACCACAACAAGGACTCCGAGGCGTGGAACGCCCTGGAGAAGGACAAGGAAAAGCCGAAGCTGAACCGCGCGCTGCGCGAGATCTACCCGCCCGGCTCCGTCTTCAAGGTCGTCACGGCCGCGGCGGCGCTGGAGAGCGGCAAGATCACCGACATCAACGCGCCGACGGACACCCCCGAGGGCTGGAAGATCCCGCTCTCGACGATGCCGATGAAGAACCACGCCTCCGGCTGCGCCAACGCCAGCCTCAACGAGGCGCTGCGGATCTCCTGCAACTCGGTGTTCGCGAAGCTCGGTGACGACGTCGGCCGCGACAAGATGCTCGAGATGGCGCAGAAGTTCGGCTTCAACTCCGAGCAGTTCGTGCCGGTCCGCGCCGTCGCCTCGGTCTACGACAAGAACGCCGACCGCGGTGGCAACGCGCTCTCCTCGATCGGTCAGTTCAACACCGCGACGACGCCGCTGCAGATGGCGATGGTGACGGCCGCGATCGCCAACGACGGCAAGCTGATGAAGCCGTACATGATCGACGAGCTGCGGGCGCCGAACCTCGACGTCATCAAGAAGACGGAGCCGGAGGAGCTCAGCCGCCCGATCTCGCAGAAGACCGCGCAGCAGCTCCAGGCGATGATGGAGAACGTCGTCGAGAACGGCACCGGTCAGAACGCGGCCCTCGGCGGCGGCGTGAAGGTCGGCGGCAAGACGGGTACGGCGCAGCACGGCGAGAAGAACTCGAAGCGCCCGTACGCGTGGTTCATCTCGTACGCGAGGACCGACCAGGGTTCGCCGGTCGCGGTGGCCGTGATCGTCGAGGACTCGGCCGGTATCGACCGCGAGGACATCAGCGGTGGCGGCCTGGCGGCGCCGATCGCCAAGGCCGTGATGAAGGCGGTGCTCAAGAGCCGGAGCTGAGCCCGGCCGAAGTCCGAGTCGAAATCCGACAGAACCGGGCAGACCGGACGGAAACGGACGGAACCGTGACCGATACCACGCCCGCGGCCGGAGCCCGGCCCGCGACCTGGGAAGGGAGCGTTCCGGAGCGGTTCCGGGCCGCTCGGGTCCGTGTACCGGTCGGGTATCAGGTGGCGGTCGGCGGGCGAAGCGTCTCCTCGCGGCCGGTAGCGTATGCGCGAACAGCACACCGCCGGACCACACACGGGTGCGGTCGGGACAGACGGAGAGGGCTGGAGTAGCTATGGAAGAGCCGCGTCGCCTCGGCGGCCGGTACGAGCTGGGCTCGGTGCTCGGCCGTGGTGGCATGGCCGAGGTCTACCTCGCGCACGACACCCGGCTCGGCCGCACCGTCGCCGTGAAGACGCTGCGGGCCGACCTCGCCCGTGACCCGTCCTTCCAGGCCCGGTTCCGCCGTGAGGCCCAGTCGGCCGCCTCCCTGAACCACCCCGCGATCGTCGCGGTCTACGACACCGGCGAAGACATGGTGTACGACGGCGCCGCCGGAGCGGGCGGCGTCTCCATTCCGTACATCGTGATGGAGTACGTCGACGGGTCCACGCTGCGCGAGCTGCTGCACTCCGGGCGCAAGCTGCTGCCCGAGCGCACGCTGGAGATGACCGTCGGCATCCTCCAGGCGCTCGAGTACTCGCACCGCGCCGGGATCGTGCACCGCGACATCAAGCCGGCGAACGTCATGCTGACCCGCACCGGCCAGGTCAAGGTCATGGACTTCGGCATCGCGCGCGCCATGGGCGACGCGGGCATGACCATGACGCAGACGGCCGCGGTGATCGGCACGGCCCAGTACCTCTCCCCGGAGCAGGCCAAGGGCGAGCAGGTCGACGCCCGCTCCGACCTCTACTCCACCGGCTGTCTGCTCTACGAGCTGCTGACCGTGCGGCCGCCGTTCGTCGGCGACTCGCCGGTCGCCGTCGCGTACCAGCACGTGCGCGAGGAGCCGCAGCCGCCGAGCGTCTACGACCCCGAGATCACGCCCGAGATGGACGCCATCGTCCTGAAGGCGCTGGTCAAGGACCCCGACTACCGCTACCAGTCCGCCGACGAGATGCGCGCGGACATCGAGGCGTGCCTGGACGGCCAGCCGGTCGCGGCGACCGCCGCGATGGGCGCGGTCGGCTACGGCGGCGGTTACGGCGGCTACCCGGACGACCAGCCGACGACGGCGCTGCGCCCGGCGGAGCCGGCGGGCGCGCAGACCACGATGCTGCCGCCCATGAACCCCGACAACGGCGGCTACGGCTACGACGACCGCGCGGGCGGCCGCCGCCAGAACCGCCAGAAGAAGTCGAACACCTCGACCATACTGCTGGCCGTCGCCGGCCTCCTGGTGCTCGTCGGCGCGATCCTCATCGGCCGTTCGCTGACCTCCACCAACGACAACGCGGACCAGGTGCCCGTACCGCTGCTCGTCGGCAAGTCGTTCAAGGAGGCCCAGGGCCTCGCAACGAACTCGCAGGTCAAGGTCGAGCAGAGCGGCAGCGAGCGCTGCGACCAGCCCAAGGGCGCGATCTGCAGCCAGAACCCCGTGTACGCGGCGGACGCGAAGATGAACGTCGGTGACACGATCTCCGTCGTGGTCTCGGAGGGCGCGCCGCAGATCGAGGTCCCGGACGTCGTCGAGCAGTCCCAGTCGCGCGCCGAGGACACCCTGCGCGGCAAGGGCTTCCAGGTCGCCGTCGAGGAGGAGGAGTCCGACAAGGACCCGGGCACGGTGCTGCGCCAGAGCCCGGAGGGCGGCTCGCAGGCGGAGAAGAACTCCAAGGTCACGATCACCGTGGCGAAGAAGCAGAAGTCGAACCTGCCGGACGTCACCAGCCGCAGCTACGACGTGGCCGTCCAGCAGCTCCAGACGCTCGGCTTCAGCAACATCGCCCGGCAGGACGTCGACTCGGACCAGCCCCAGGGCACGGTCATCGACCAGACCCCCAAGGGCAACACGGCCCAGCCGAAGGACGTCCAGATCACGCTGAAGGTCTCCAAGGGCCCGCAGCAGCCGACCGGGCAGCCGGTCCCGCCGATCACCGGCATGACCCTGGACCAGGCCCGCGCCACGCTCGCCGCGTTCGGCTACCAGCTCGGCAGCGTCGACGGCCCCAACGGCGGCGACGCCAAGGTCAAGGAGCAGGACCCGCAGCCCGGCACGCAGGGCCAGCCGAACCAGGCGGTCAACGTGAAGACGGAGAAGGGCGGCGGAGGCTGGTTCGGCCAGTAGGAGCCCGCTCCGGCTGACGCACCCCCGTTCGTGAAGTAAGCCCCGGCATCCATGGATGCCGGGGCTTACTTCGTGCCGCGCGGTGGTTACCGCAGCTCGGCCGGCGGCGTGCGCGCCGCGTCGACCTTCTGGGTGCGGACCAGTTCGCCCCAGACGATGTAGCGGTAGTCGGAGGTGTACATCGGGGTGCAGGTCGTCAGGGTGATGTAGCGGCCCGGCTTGTGCTTGCCGGACTCCTCCGGGACGGCCTTGAGGACGTCCACGTTGTACTTCGTGGTCTCCGGGAGGATCTTGTAGACCTTGTAGACGTACCAGGTGTCCTTGGACTCGAAGACGATCGGGTCGCCGGTCCTCAGCTTGTGTATGTTGTGGAACTTCGCGCCGTGGCCGTCGCGGTGCGCGGCGAGCGTGAAGTTGCCCTGCTTGTCCTGCGGGAGGGCGGCCTTGACCGGGTCGGTGTAGTAGCCGGCGACACCACCGTTGAGGACGTCGGTGCCGGTGCCCTTCTTGACGAGGACCTCGCCGGCGCCCATGGCGGGCACGTGCAGGAAGCCGATGCCGTCCTTGGTGTCGAGCGCGCCGGGGCCGGAGGCGGCCCAGTGGTCGCGGACCTGGTCGCCTTCCTTGTCGGCGGCGCGGTCGGCGACGACGTTGGTCCACCACAGGGAGTAGACGACGAAGAGGCCGAGCACCAGGCCGGCGGTGATGAGGAGTTCACCGAAGACGCTGATGATCCCGGCGATCCGGTTGCGCGCACGTGCCACTGCGTCGTCCCGTCCTGAATGACCTGAGCCTGAGCCTGAGTGTGAGGGGTCAGCCTGTGAGCGCGGCCGGTTTCCCCTTGCTGCGCGGGCGTTCCTCGACCATCTTGCCCCACACGATCAAGCGGTAGGTGCTCGTGAACTCGGGCGTGCAGGTGGTGAGGGTGATGTAGCGGCCGGGTCCCTTGAAGCCGGACTGCTTCGGCACGGGCTCGATGACCGTGACGTTCGACGGCGAGGTCTGCGGCAGCGTGCTCGTCATCTCGTACGTGTAGTAGGCGTCGCGGGTCTCGACGACGATCGGGTCGCCCGGCTGGAGCCGGTTGATGTAACGGAACGGCTCGCCATGGGTGTTGCGGTGGCCGGCGACGGCGAAGTTGCCCTGCTTGTCGGCGGGCATGGCGGTCTTCAGCCTGCCCTCGCCGTAGTGGCCGACCATGCCCTTGTCGAGGACCTCCGTCTTGCCGATGCCCTCGGCGATGGGGACGACGACGTCCAGCTTGGGGATGTACATGATGGCGAAGCCCTTGCCGGGTTCGAAGGCCCCCGCCTGCTCGCCGCCCTGGTCGAAGGAGTTCTCGATCTGCCTCTTCGCCTCGTCGGTCTCCAGTCCGGCGCGGACGTTCGTCCACCACAACTGGTAGGTGACGAACAGGAGCATGACGACGCCGAAGGTGATGAAGAGCTCGCCGACGCCCCGGCTGAGGACGACGCCGAAGGACTCCTTGGCGGCGCGGGCGGCGCGCCGGGCCTCCACCCGGGAGAGCGGCCGGGCGGGCTGCCCGTCCGCGACGGCCGCGGCGGCGGGGGCAGGCTCGGGTGCGCCGCGGCCCTTGCGCCGGGCGGCGCGGCGGCGCTCGGCCCGCCCGGGCCCGGGCAGCGGATCGGGGAGCGGCTCGGTGGCCGGCGCGGGAGGCTCCTCGTCGGCGACGGGCTCGTACGAAGAGGTCCCGTACGACGTCTCGTACGACGGTGTCCGGTACGGGGACGTCTGGTGCTGCGCCTCGTAAGGCGGCGTCTCGTACGAGGGCGCCTGGTACGCCGAGGGCTCGTGCGACGCCTCGTACGTCGGGGTCGCGTAGGCCGTGGCCTCGTACGGGGCCTGGTAGGCCTCCTGGGGCGCCCGGGGCGGCTCAGTGGCCCCGTAGTCGCCGGGGGCCGGTATCGCCCCGTAGACGGCCGTCTCCGCCTCGTACGGCGGCTGTGGCGGCGGTACGGGGCCGGGCTCGCCTTCCGGTCCGGGCGGCGTCGCCCGGAACCACGGCGACCCGGCCGTCACGCGACGGCCTTGCCCACCACCGGGGCGAGCCCCGCGGACCGCGCGACCGCTCCCTTGTCGCCGCACTCCACCAGCCAGTTGGCGAGCATCAGGTGGCCGTGCTCGGTGAGCACCGACTCGGGGTGGAACTGCACGCCCTCGACCGGCAGTTCACGGTGGCGCAGCCCCATGATGATGCCGTCCTCGGTGCGCGCCGTGACCTCCAGCTCGGCCGGCAGCGCGGCGGGCTCGGCGGCCAGCGAGTGGTAGCGGGTCGCGGTGAACGGCGACGGGAGGCCCGCGAAGACGCCCTTGCCCTCGTGCGTGACCGGGGAGGTCTTGCCGTGCAGCAGCTCGGGGGCGCGGTCGACGACCCCGCCGTACGCGACGGCCATCGACTGCATGCCGAGGCACACGCCGAAGACCGGCACCCCGGTCGCGGCGCAGTGGCGCACCATGTCGACGCACACGCCGGCCTGCTCGGGCGCGCCGGGGCCGGGCGACAGCAGCACGCCGTCGAAGCCGTCCTGCGCGTGCGAGAGCTCCACCTCGTCGTTGCGGAGCACTTCGCACTCGGCACCGAGCTGGTAGAGGTACTGAACGAGGTTGAAGACGAAGCTGTCGTAGTTGTCGACGACGAGAATTCGCGCGCTCACTGGCCGTCCACCGTCACATCGTTGAACGGAAGCAGCGGCTCCGCCCAGGGGAACACATACTGGAAGAGGACGTAGACGACCGCGAGGACCAGCACGACCGAGATCAGCGCCCGCACCCAGGCGTTGCCCGGCAGATGCCGCCAGATCCATCCGTACATGACGTCCGCAGCCCCTTCCGTTCGTTACGGGGACCAGAGTACGGGTCGGAGCGGCGGTCAGGGGTCAGCTGTCCAAACCCTGTGGACGACCGGCCGTGACGGGCCGGGTGGCGTCCAGGTGGCCCCAGACGATCAGCCGGTGGCTACTGCCCCACTCCGGGTCGCAGGTGGTGAGGGTGAGATAGCGGCCCGGGCTCCGGAAGGGCGACTTGCGCGGTACGGGGTCGATGACGCCGGTGTCGGTGGGGACGGTCCGGTAGGGCGCGCGGTCGATGCGGTACGTGTACCAGGTCGTCCCGTCGTTGAGGACGACGGCGTCGCCGGGGCGCAGCCGGGGGAAGTCCTTGAAGGGGTCGCCGTAGGTGCGGCGGTGGCCGGCGACGGAGAAGTTTCCGGTGGCGCCGAGGCGGGCGGTGCCGGCGTAGTGGCCGAGGCCCTTCTTCAGGATGCCCGTTCCGGTGCCCTCCAGGACGGGCCACTCCCAGTCCGCGCCGAGCCGGGGCACGTACATGACGGCGATGCCCTTGCCGGCGGTGTACGGCTCGGGCGCGGCCTCCCGGGCCCGGCCCTCCTGGGGCGGGGCCGGCGCGGGGTCGACGGGGCGGGCCACCCATTCCTGCTGGAGGGTGTCGAGCTGTCCGGCGACGGCGGCGTCGGCCTGGACGCCGGTCCAGTACGTGACGTACGCGACGAAGAGGACGATCAGGGCTCCGGCGGTGATGCACAGCTCGCTGAGGGTCCGTACGACCAGTCGCACCGTCACCGGATCGGCTCCCCCCGGTCAGCCCACCGGTCAGCTCACCGGCTTCGCGTAGTGGAGGTCCACTGTGCCGGAGTAGCCGGGAAGAGTCACCGCCTTGTGCTCGTCGACTTTCCAGCCGAGCCCGTACGCCTTCACGTAGAGCCGGTAGTTCTGGATCGCGGGGGAGTCGGCGAGGGCCTTGTTCAGCTTGTCGCGGTCACCGACAGCGGTGATCTTGTAGGGCGGCGAGTAGACGCGGCCCTGGAGGATCAGGGTGTTGCCGACGCAGCGCACGGCGCTGGTGGAGATGAGCCGCTGGTCCATGACCTTGATGCCCTTGGCGCCGCCCAGCCACAGGGCGTTGACGACTGCCTGGAGGTCCTGCTGGTGGATGACCAGGTCGTTGGCCTGCGGCTCGGGGTAGCCCGGGGCGGCCTGGGCGTTCGGCGGGGCGTCGTTGAGGGTGACGCTGAGGCCGGGGCCGGAGGTCTCGGTGGTGCCGGCGGCGTTCTCCAGGGCGCGCAGGCGCGCGTCCTGGGCCTTGGTGGAGCCGTCGTCGCGGGCGGCGAGGGTGTCGACCTGGTGGCGCAGGCCGGCGGCGTTCTCGTCGAGCACGGCGTTCTTGTGGCTGCGCTCCTCGATCAGGTCGGAGAGCCGGAGCAGCGAGGCGTCGGTGCGGAGGTTGGTGCCCTTCGCGGCGAGGAAGCTGGTCACGAAGATCAGTCCGGCGAGGGCGAAGACGGCAGCGGTCAGCACCCGGACCGGGCGCCACCTGAGGCTTCGGCCCGGCCGTTCGGGAGAGTCGGCGGAATTGCTCAACGTACCCTGATCCCCTTCGGTGCCGCGGAACCACTACGCTAACGGACGCCCGGGGGGACTCGGCGGTCCGCTTCGTCACGTCCCGCCCCCGTCCCGTCCCGGCGCCAGCCACAGTTCCCTGCGCGGTCACGCAGCGCATCGACAGGAGAGTCCCTCGTGCCGAAGTCACGGATCCGCAAGAAGGCCGACTACACGCCGCCGCCCGCGACGAAGCAGGCCGCGTCCATCAAGCTGACGAACCGCAGCTGGGTGGCGCCGGTGATGCTGGCGATGTTCGCCATCGGGCTGGTGTGGATCGTGGTCTTCTACGTCACCGACGGCACTCTGCCGCTCAAGGCCATCAACAACTGGAACATCGTGGTGGGCTTCGGTTTCATCGCGGCCGGGTTCGGCGTCTCCACGCAGTGGAAGTGACGTTCAAAGCTCTGCCCTGAGTTATCCACAGCGTTGTGCACAGCACTGGATAACTTACGAAGATCTGTGGATAACTCGCACCAGGTTGACGCCGGTACGACCACGAGACCGCCGATCGAACGTGTTCGTACACACACTTCGCCCTCCGCTTCTGACCGATAATCCCTGGTCAGAGGCGGAGGGCTTGGTCATGTCCAGACCAGGGTGATCCCATCGGCACGCACTGTGGATAACTCTGGGGAAAGCTTTCCCGGAAGCTCGTCCACAACCCTCCCCGCTCAGGTGAGCGCGGCGGTCCGGCCGAGCACGATCCCCAGGTCGATCAGCAGCATCAGCGCGCAGACGCCGTACTGCACGAGGTCCCGCCTGGCCCGCGGCGCGTGCACCAGCCCGTACGTCACCAGCGCACCCGCCACCAGGCCGCCGATGTGCGCCTCCCAGGAGACCCCGGGCCGGGCGAAGGTGAAGACGAGCGAGATCGCCACGAAGAGGAAGACCGGCCGCATGTCGTAGCGCCGGCGCCGGGCGAGCACCACCCAGGAGCCGATCAGTCCGAAGACGATCCCGGAGGCGCCGAGCGACGCCTGGTTCGGGGCGTCGAGCAGATAGACCAGGGCGGAGCCGGAGAGCCCGGAGATCAGGCACACGGCGGCGTAGCGGATCCGGCCGAGCTCCGGCTCGACGATCCCGCCGATCACCCACAGACCCAGCATGTTGAAGACGAAGTGCGGGATCTCCTGGTGCAGGAAGGCCGAGGTGATCAGCCGGTACCACTCGCCGTCCGCGACGCCGACGACCTCGCCGAGCGCCGGGTTGTAGGCGTAGCCGATCATGACCAGCTCGTCCACGAAGCGGCTGCCGGCCACCTGCACCGCGATGAACAGCGCCAGGTTGACCGCGATGATGATCTTGGTGACGAGCCGCCTGTCCGTCGCCACCCGGCCGCCCGCGATGGTCCGCGGCTGGTTGGCGTGCGGCGCGTGGCCCGTACCGGAGCCGTTCCTGACGCACTCCGGGCACTGGAAGCCGACGGAGGCCGGAACCATGCACTCCGGGCAGATCGGCCTCTCGCAGCGGGTGCAGCGGATGCCGGTCTCGCGGTCCGGATGGTTGGAGCAGTGCATCGAGGTCCTCCGAGGACGGACGGGTCTGCGGGCGGCGGGCGCGGTCAGCACGTCGCCCCGCCCTCCTTACGGACGGGCGGGGCGCGAAGGTTCCCGGAAGGCACCCGGAAAGTGCCCGGAAGGCCGGAGAGGCGTGGGGGGCGTCAGCGGCTCTCGACGACGACGGTCTCGATGACGACGTCGTCCACCGGACGATCCGTCCGCGGGTTGGTCTCGGTCGCGGCGATGGCGTCCACGACCGCCTTGCTGTCCTTGCCGACGACCTCACCGAAGATCGTGTGCTTCCGGGTGAGCCAGTTCGTCGGGGCGACCGTGATGAAGAACTGCGAGCCGTTGGTGCCCGGGCCGGCGTTGGCCATCGCGAGCAGGTACGGCTTGTCGAAGAGGAGCTCGGGGTGGAACTCGTCGGCGAACTCGTAGCCCGGGCCGCCCGTGCCGTTCCCCAGCGGGTCGCCGCCCTGGATCATGAAGCCCTTGATCACCCGGTGGAAGACCGTGCCGTCGTAGAGCGGGGCCGTGGACTTCTCGCCGGTCGCCGGGTGGATCCACTCGCGCTCGCCGCGGGCGAGTTCGACGAAGTTCCGGACCGTCTTGGGAGCGTGGAACGGCAGCAGCCGAATCTCGATGTCCCCCTTGTTGGTCTTCAGGGTCGCGTACAGCTGCTCGGCCACGTTCTGCCTTCCTCCACCACTGCGGGCACTACACGTTCGTGCGCATCCTCGCATGGCCGCATGCCCCGGATGCCCGCCCCGCATGCCGGGGAACGGCCGGGCAGGCATGATTCCGAAAAGGATGGAAAGGTGAAAAACCGACATCGCCACCGAGGAGGAGGAATCCCGTGACCCGCATGGAGAGCGTGCGCGCCGCGACAGGTTCGGCGAAGGAGAGCGTCCTGCACGCCGCGGAAGTGGTGGCGCCGTACGCCGGCACGGCCAGGGACCAGGCCGTTCAGTACGCACACGAGGCGCGCTGCTACCTCGCGCCGAAGGTCTCGAAGGCCGCGTCGCAGGCCCGTAAGCAGGCACGACTGCAATACGGCGCGTATGTCGCGCCACACGTGCCGCCGCGGGTCGACGAAGCCGCGCAACGCGCCGCGGCCGTGACCCGCAAGGCCGCCCGTCAGGCGACCGACTACACCGTTCCGCGTGTCGAGCACGCGGTCGCCGCGACCGGTCCCGTCCTCGAGGAGCTCTACGAGGAGGCCGGGTCGCGTTCGGCCGCCGCCTGGGCCGCGCTGCGCGGTCAGGTGACACCGAAGGACGTTCAGAAGATCATCAGGAAGCATGAGCGCCGGGCGAGGGCCGGACGCGTCGCCAAGGGTCTGCTGATCCTCGGCGTGCTGGTCGGCGGCGCGTTCGCCGCCTGGAAGTGGTGGGACAAGCAGGCCAACCCCGACTGGCTGGTCGAGCCGCCCGCACCCACCGAGGTGGACGAGGAGAGTTCACCGTCGTCGGTCGACGACGACGCGTCCCTCGATCCCGAGGTGGAGGCCAAGGAGGCCGAGGCGAAAGCCGATACGGAAGGGGCCGGGGACCGCGACGAGGGCCGGCGCTGAGCCGACGTCACTGTCGCTGAACCGAAGGGCCGGAAGGCCGCGTGAGGCCGATGGGCCGCGTGAGGCCGGAAGGCCGCGTGAGGCCGATGGGCCGCAGGGCGTGGCGGAGGCTTCCGCCACGCCCTACGCGGCCGCGGAGCCGGCGGCCGACCGGGCGGTCGCGCCGGCCGAAGAACCAGCCGTCGAACCAGCCGTCGAACCAGCCGAAGAACCGGCCGAGGAGCCGGCTGTCGAACCGGCCGTGGCGGCCAGCGCCAGGCCGGTCAGGTCGACGCCTTCGGCCGCGGCGTCGGCGGGCAGGTGGCGGACGGCGGGAGAGGAACCGTGCGCCTCGGCGCGGATGCGCTGCTTCATCGTGGGCGGCAGGGCGCGGCCCTGGGCCTGGTGCCAGTCATGGGACCGCTGTGCGGGTACGGAGACGGCGGGGCGCGCGGCGGCGGTCGCGGCGGCACCGGCGAGCGCCGGCTCCTCGCCCTGGGCGAGCGCGGGCTGGGCAGCGGCGGTGGCGGGAGTGGCGAGGCCGAGGGAGGCGAGAAGGGCGAAGAGGACGGAGACGAGGGCGGTCCAGAACTGCTTGGCGGCGGCCATGACCCCTCACTTTCTTTCGGGTTCCGGTGTGGGCGTTCCGAGAGCCCCAGTAGTTCCGGGTGTTCCGGGCGTTCTCGGATGGTTCATTTCGGATTGCGCGCTTTTCGTACATTCCTCATGATGGGGAAGCGCGACCGGAATGCCCGGAGCGACGCCGTCGTCGTGCAGTTCTTCCGATGAACACCACTCGTCCGGCGCAGTACGGCTTGCGCTGCGCTCCGCCCACCGCACCGCGGGGCCCGTGGCGAGCGCCGCCACCAGGAAGATCCCGCCCAGGACCAGCCAGCCCGCCGCGCCCTGCCCGATGAGCAGCGTGGTGACGAGCAGCGGGCCCAGCGTCCTGGCGACCGGCACGCCCGTGCCGTAGAAGCCCTGGTACTGGCCCATCCGGTCGGCCGGTGCGAGTCCGAAGCCGATCTGCCACGAGCCCGCCGAGTGGCGCATCTCGGCGACGACCTGGAGGACCGCGCCCAGGACGAGCACCCCCACCACCGGCCAGGTGCCGAGGCCGGCGGCCGCCGTCACCGCGAACACCGCGCACGAGGCGAGCATCACGAACCCGGAGCTCCGCACCGCCCGTACGGCCTCCGGCAGCCCGGTCACCGAGCGGGCGGCGCGCACCTGAAAGAGCATCACGGCGCCCGTGTTGAGGACGAAGAGGGCCGAGACGGTCCAGCCGGGCGCCGCCGTGCGCTCCGCGATCCACAGCGGCAGGGCGAGGCTGAGCAGCGGCAGCCGGAGCAGCAGGGCCGCGTTGAGGAGGGTGAGCAGGGCGTACGGGCGGTCCCGCAGCACCACGAGCCGCGGCCCGTCACCCTGCCCGGTGGCCTCGGGGCTGCCCTGGAGCGGCGGCAGGCCGCGCAGCAGCACGGCGCAGAGCAGGAAGCCGAGCGCGTCGAGGGCGAAGACGGCGAGATAGGCGGAGCGGGTCCCGGCGCTCAGGGCGAAGCCGCCGAGGGCGGCGCCGACGGCGAGTCCGGCGTTGAGGGTGGCCTGGAGCCGGGCCAGCATCGCGACCCGGGCGCCGGGCTCGACCAGCCCGGCGAGCAGGGCCTGGCGGGCGGCGGCGAGGCCGCTCTGCGCGGTGGCGTAGGCGACGGCGGCGAGCAGGAAGGGCAGGAAGGAGCGGATGACGAGGAAGGAGGCGACGGCCGCCGAGGTCGCCAGGGCGAGCAGTACGGCGCTGCCGCGCGGTCCGCGCCGGTCGGCGAGGGCGCCGAGCGGCACCCCGGCGAGTGAGCCGACGCCCCAGGCGACGGCGAGGCCGGCGCCGATCTGCGGGGCGGAGAGGCCGATGATCTTGGAGAAGTAGAGCGCCGAGGTCGTGTAGAAGGCTCCGTCGCCGACGGAGTTGCTGAGCTGGGCCAGGAGCAGGACCCGGTGCGTGGCCCGGGGAGTCGCCCGCGGAGTCGCCTCTTGAGTTTTCGCCATGGACACGACTTTATGGGCCAGTGGCCCAGGAATTCTGGTCCATTCGACCCTTGATCCCATGGGCCACTTCGAGTGACCGCCGGACCGGCCCTAGGTCCCGCCGAGCCCTGGCGCGCCCCAGACCGGGAACCACCGCTCCAGCTCCGGCTCCATCGCCAGATCACCCGCGAGCAGCGCCCTGACCTGGAGTTCCAGGGTGTTGTCGCGGTTCTCGGAGCCGTCCGAGCGGGGTGCGAAGGGGTAGAAGGTGCCGCGCTTGTAGAGGTAGACGAGCGCCAGGTCGTGTGCGGCCCCCGTGTCGCGGAAGGCGGTCAGGGAGCACAGCAGGTGCGGGCCGAACCCGGCCTCCTCGAGCAGCGTGTTGACCGCGTGGAGGTCGTTGACCAGCGCCACGAGGTCGTCGGCCGGGCGGTGCGCGGCGAGCCAGGTGTAGCCGTACGCGTCCTGCGTGAACGCCACCCGGGAGCCCGCGTCCCTCTTGTCCACGTCGAGCAGCTCCCGTACCTCCTCCTTCAACTGTGTGAACGCGCCGCCCTCCACCCCCGCGAAGCAGACCGACCCGGCGCCCGTGGGCACGTAGCCGGTGCCGGCCTGGAGGGTGAGCGCGGCGGCCGGCAGCGCGAACAGCCGGTCGAGGTCGGGCCGTACCGGCTTGCTCCGTCCGAGGATGCTGTCGAGGAGTCCCATCGGCCTGGTCCCCGCCCTCAGCCCTCAGCCCTCGCCCAGCTGGGCCGAGATCCGGGCCAGCTGGTCGAGCCGCTGCTCCAGGGTGGGGTGGCTGGAGAGCAGCCGGCCCAGGCTCTCCTTCGAGGAGAAGGCGGGCGCGAACCAGAAGGCGTTGTACGGCTCCGCCTTGCGCAGGTCCTCGGTCGGGATCCGGGCCATCTGGCCGGTCACCTTGGTGAGCGCGGAGGCGAGTGCCGACGGGCGGCCGGTGAGCAGCGCGGCGGCCCGGTCGGCGGCGAGCTCGCGGTAGCGGGAGAGCACCCGGGTCAGCAGGAAGCTGATCACGTACACGAAGCCGCTGACGACCGGGATCAGGATCACCGCGACGGCCGTGTTGCTGTCCCGGCTGCGGCCGAGGCCGCTGTAGAGGGCGACGCGGGTCATCATCCCGGCGAGGACGCCGAGGAACGAGGCGACGGTCATCACCGCGACGTCGCGGTGCGCCACATGGGACATCTCATGGGCGAGGACGCCCTCCAGCTCCTCCGGCTCCAGGCGGCGCAGCAGCCCGGTCGTGACGCAGACCAGCGCCGTCTTCTCGCCGCGGCCGGTCGCGAAGGCGTTGGGCACGTCGCTGTCGGCGATCGCCACCTTGGGTTTCGGCATGTCGGCGAGGGCGCAGATGCGGTCCACGGTGCCGTGCAGCTCCGGGGCCTGTTCCCGGGTGACCTCGCGCGCGCCCATGCCCAGGGCGGCGATCTTGTCGCTGAACCAGAACTGCGCGACGAACAGGGCGCCCGCGAGCAGCAGGATGACGGGCCAGGATCCGCGCAGCAGCACCATCAGGACACCGACGAACACCACGTACAGCAGTCCGATCAGGAACATCGTCGTCGCCATGCGCGTGGCGAGCCCCCGGTCCGGGGCGTAGCGCGACCCTGATCGCGTTCTGGCCATCCGAGCACCCTCTTCCGAAGCTGCCCCCTCCTGCCAGTGTGCTCCCACCCCCGCAGAAGTGATCCGGGTCACAGCATGTCACGCCGGGAGGTCCCCCGGTGTCTTGAGGCCGACCCCCCGGAAACGGACCGGGAGACGGAGGAGAGAGACCATGAGCGACATCGAGCAGGGCACCACCGACGTGGTCGTGATCGGCGGCGGTTACGCGGGCGTCATGGCCGCCAACCGCCTCACCCAGCGGCCCGGCGTGCGCGTCACGCTGGTCAACCCGCGCGCGGTCTTCGTCCCGCGGCTCCGGCTGCACCAGCTGGTGGGCGGGACGCACGACGCGGTCGTCGCGTACGACGAGGTCCTCGCCGCCGGCGTACGGCTCGTCGTCGACGAGGTGACCCGGATCGACGCGGCCGCCCGCCGGGTGAACCTGTGGAGCGGCGGGACGCTCGGCTACGACTACCTGGTCTACGGGGTCGGCAGCCACGGCGCCGAGCCGCGCGTCCCCGGCGCCGCCGAGTTCGCCCACCAGCCGGTCACCCTGGAGACGGCCCGGGAGCTGCGCGCGGTCCTGGACGCCACGCCGGCCGAGGCCCCGGTGACCGTCGTCGGAGGCGGGCCGACCGGCATCGAGACGGCCGCCGAGCTCAGCGAGCAGGGCCGGCACGTCACCCTGGTGTGCGGCGGGGTGCTCGGCCCGTATCTGCACCCGAAGGCGCGGGCCTCGGCGGCGGGGCGGCTTGCCGCGCTCGGCACGACCGTGCTCGACGGCCCCGGCACCAGGGTGACCGCCGTGACCCGCGACGCCGTCACGCTCGCCGACGGGCGCGAGCTGCGCAGCGCGGTCACCGTCTGGACGACCGGCTTCGCCGTCCCCGACCTGGCGACGAACAGCGGCCTGCGCACCGACCGGGCCGGGCGGCTGCTCACCGACGAGACGCTGACCAGCGTCGACGACGAGCGGATCGTCGCCGCCGGCGACGCGGCGGCCCCCTCCGACCTGCCGTTCCGGATGAGCGCCTACGGGGCGGGCTGCCTCGGCGCGCACGCCGCCGACACCGTGCTGCACCGCATCGCGGGCGAGCGGCCGACGCCGGTCGACCTGTCGTACGCGGCCATGTGCATCAGCCTGGGGCGGCGGGCCGCGGTCTTCCAGCTCGCGAACAAGGACGACACCGCGAAGCGGCTCTACGTCGGCGGCCGCCCCGGTGCCAGACTCAAGGAGCTCGCCTGCGAGTTCAGCGTCAAGCACCTGGTGAACGAGGCCCGCAAGCCCGGCTCGCACCACTGGCCGAAGGGCCCGCACCGGCGCGAACTCCTGCGGGGCCGGGGCGAGATGGCGGAGCCTGCCGCCGAGCGGGCAGTCTGACCCGGTCAACCGCCCCTGACGGAAAGGACCTTGCCGTGGATCCCTCCGAGGCACCCCACGAGGCCGCTGGAGCCCCCGACCAGGCAGCCGAAGCCCCGGACCCGGCCGCTGAAGCCGCCGAAGCCGCCGAAACCGCCGACCAGACCGCCGCCGCCGAAGCCGCCGACCAGACCGCCGCCGCCGAAGCCGCCGACCAGACCGCCGCCGCCGAAGCCGCCGACCAGGCGACCGAGACCTTCGTCGCGCACCGGAATCTGCTCTTCACCGTCGCGTACGAGATGCTCGGCTCCGCCGCCGACGCCGAGGACGTGCTCCAGGAGACCTGGCTGCGCTGGGCCGGGGTCGACCTCGACCAGGTGCGCGACCCGCGCGCGTACCTGGTCCGGATCACCACCCGGCAGGCGCTCAACCGGCTGCGGGCGGTCAAGCGCCGCCGGGAGGCGTACGTCGGCCAGTGGCTGCCGGAGCCGCTGCTCACCGCGCCCGACGTGGCCGAGGACGTCGAGCTCGCCGAGAGCATGTCCATGGCGATGATGCTGGTCCTGGAGACGCTCACCCCGACCGAGCGGGCCGTCTTCGTGCTGCGCGAGGTCTTCGACGTCGGATACGAGGAGATCGCGGCCGCCGTCGGCAAGACGCCGGCGACCGTCCGGCAGATCGCCCACCGCGCCCGGCAGCACGTCGACGCCCGCCGCCCCCGCAAGACCGCCTCCGTGCGCGAGGCCCGGGCGGCCATGGAGTCCTTCCGCCGCGCGGTCGAGACCGGCGACCCGCAGGGCCTCCTCGACGTGCTCGCCCCCGACGTCGTCCTGCTCGCCGACGGCGGCGGGCTCAAGCGGGCCGCGCTGCGCCCGGTCGTCGGCGCGGAGAAGTTCGTCCGCTTCTACCTCGGCCGCTCGCGCAAGCTCGGCGGGACGTTCACCTGCGAGCCCACCTTCGTCAACGGCAGCCCCGCGCTCGCCGTCCACCTCGACGGCGAATTCGACGGCGTCATGGCGCTGCGCGTCGAGGACGGTCTCATCACCGGCATCTACTTCGTCCGCAACCCCGAGAAGCTCACCGCGGTCACCTCCGGGACCCCGCTGACCCTCCGCTGACCACAGAGCGGCCACCGAGCGGCCACCGGGCCGCCACCGGAGCCGATCCCGGACCCACCATCGAAAGGACGCCACATGACCGGAAAGACGGGGACCTTCCTCAAGGTCTCGATCGCCCTGCAGACCCTGACCCTCTTCCTCCAGGCCACCAGCGCCGGACTGCTGCTCTCCACCTCCTACGGGGAGACGGTGCACGGCGTCGGAGCCCGGGTGATGTACGGCGCGACCATGCTCTACGTCCTCGCCGCGGTCCTCGCCTGGCGCCCGGGCGGCGGCTCGCCCCGCCCGGTCCTCTACTCCACCGGCTTCCTGGTCCTCGCCTCCGCCCAGGTCGTCCTCGGCATCGCCCACAAGCCCGCGCTGCACGTCCCGCTGGGCGTCCTGATGTTCGGCCTCAGCGTCCTCGACCTCGGCCGGGTCCTGACCGCGAAAAACGCCCCCTCCGACCGCGTTTCCGCAGGTCAGAGAGGGCGTCTCGGAGTGGAGCCTAGGGGAGTCGAACCCCTGACATCTGCCATGCAAAGACAGCGCTCTACCAACTGAGCTAAGGCCCCGGAACGAGACCAGAGTACCGGGTCACCCCCCGTATCCCGCAAAAGGATTGGGACTCCCCCGAGAAGACCACGCTCCGTAAGATGCTGACCGGGGTTCGCAGTGGCGAACCCAGGGATGGGGAGAAGTGGTAATGGATACAGCGCAGCAGGAAGCCACGGCCAGAGCCCGGGAGCTTCAGCGCAGTTGGTACGGGGAGCCGTTGGGGGCGCTCTTCCGCCGGCTGATCGACGATCTCGGGCTGAACCAGGCCAGGCTGGCGGCCGTGCTCGGGCTCTCGGCGCCCATGCTCTCCCAGCTGATGAGCGGCCAGCGGGCCAAGATCGGCAACCCCGCCGTCGTACAGCGGGTGCAGGCCCTGCAGGAGCTGGCCGGCCAGGTCGCCGACGGCAGCGTCAGTGCCGCCGAGGCCACCGACCGGATGGACGAGATCAAGAAGTCCCAGGGAGGCTCGGTGCTCACCGCCAACAGCACGACCACCGGCTCCAGCGGCGCGCCCACCGTGCGCCGCGTGGTCCGGGAGATCCAGTCCCTGCTGCGCTCCGTGGCCGCCGCCGGCGACATCCTCGAAGCGGCCGACTCCCTCGCGCCCGCCCACCCCGAACTGGCAGAGTTCCTCCGGGTGTACGGCGCCGGGCGCACGGCGGACGCGGTCGCCCACTACGAGTCGCACCAGAACTGACACCGGAACTGACGCCGTAGTACGGGGGCGGGGGGCGGGCGCAGCACGATGGGTGAGGTGTTCGCGGGCCGGTACGAGCTGGTCGATCCGGTCGGCCGCGGCGGCATAGGCGCGGTGTGGCGGGCCTGGGACCACCGGCGCCGCCGCTACGTGGCGGCGAAGGTGCTCCAGCAGAGCGACGCCCACACCCTGCTGCGCTTCGTCCGCGAGCAGGCGCTCAGGATCGACCACCCGCACGTCCTCGCCCCGGCCAGCTGGGCCGCGGACGACGACAAGGTCCTGTTCACCATGGACCTGGTGGCGGGTGGCTCCCTGGCACACGTCATCGGGGACTACGGCGCGCTGCCGCCCCGGCTGGTGTGCGTGCTGCTCGACCAGTTGCTGGCCGGGCTGGCCGCGGTGCACGCGGAGGGGGTCGTGCACCGGGACATCAAGCCGGCCAACATCCTCATGGAGGCCACCGGTACCGGGCGGCCGCACCTGCGGCTCTCCGACTTCGGCATCTCCATGCGCAAGGGCGAGCCCCGGCTCACCGAGACCCACCACGTGATGGGGACGCCCGGCTACTTCGCGCCCGAGCAACTGACGGGCTCCGAGCCCGACTTCACGGCCGACCTGTTCGCGGTCGGCCTGGTCGGGCTCTATCTGCTCGAGGGCCGCAAGCCGGACTCCCACGCCCTCGTACGGCTCTTCCAGGCCCACGGGACCCCAGGAGCCCCTCAGGGCGTCCCTGAGCCCCTCTGGCAGGTCCTGGCGGGCCTGCTCCAGCCGGACCCGCGGAACCGGTTCCGTACGGCCACGGGAGCGCGCAAGGCGCTGCACGCGGCGGCCGAGCTGCTGCCCGGCCCGGCGGCCGGCGAGGAACCGGTCGAGATCTTCGACCAGATCGGCCCGCTGCCACCCGGCTTCGGCCCCGACGGCCCCCTGGCCGCGCGCCCGCGGGCCGCGGCTCCACAGGCTGCCGGTCCACAGGCTGCCGGCGCGGAGCCCGTACGGGAGCCGGCGCCCGCACCCGTACCGGAGACCGCGCCCGTAACGGAGCACACACCCGCACCCGTACCGGAACCCGGGCCCTCGCCCGTACCCGTACCGCCGCCTCCGTCGTACGCGCCGACGGTGACCGCGTACGCCACCCTCACCGCGCCGACGGTCCCCGTGCGCCGCTCCGGTCCTCCCGCGAAGGTGGCGGTGCCGGTGCTGGTGACCGCGCTGGTGTGCTTCGCGGTGGGGATCTGGGCGCTCATCCAGGCATAGACGCGGGCACAGCCTTCGCAAAAGCAAGTATTCCGTTCGCTGGCGCGAACAAGGCGAGGCCCCGGCCGCTTCTCGCGACCGGGGCCTCGCCCAGACGGTTTCGTCTCACACACCCGAACCTGCGGGCACGGAGTCGGTCGCCTCCGTCCACAGATCCTGCTCGGCGCGATCCGCCTGGATCTGGCGGTACACGAGGAGCCCGCCGATGGCGGCCAGTGCGACCAGGAGAAGCTTCTTCACCGCGCGACCTCGTCTTTCATTGACGTAGGAGACTTCTGACGCCCACTCTACACATGGGTCGTGATCAACAAAGCAATCGGCCCGGACGGGTGAACCGTCCGGGCCGATCTTCTGTGTGGGGCTAACAGGATTTGAACCTGTGGCCTCATCCTTATCAGGGATGCGCTCTAACCAACTGAGCTATAGCCCCGCCGTGCTTCGCGGTGTGTGTCCCGCTCGCTGACTCCTGAAGATTAGCGCACGTGGGGGCCAGTCCCAAAATCCGATCCCTGGACCGGCCCCCCGGGCGTCATGCGCGGGTCACCCGCGGGTCACTCGTCCTCGGCGAGCGTGAGCTCGACACCGCCCACGAACCCGGCGGAGAGGTTGTAGATGAACGCGCCCAGCGTGGCCAGCGCGGTCATCAGGACGACGTCGATCACCGCGATCACCGACGTGAAGATCAGGACGCGCGGCAGCGACAGGAAGGACTGCAGGTCGAAGCCGTTCGACTCGTTGGAGCCGGTCGCCTCGCTGATCGTGCCGCCGACGGTCGAGAAGACGCCCATGGCGTCCATGACCATCCACAGCACGGCCGCGGCCACCACCGTGCAGACGCCGAGCGCGATGGAGAGCAGGAAGCTCACCTTCATCACCGACCACGGATCGGCCTTGGCCACCCGCAGCCGCGCCTTGCGCGTCCGCGGGGTCGTGCGCGCCCCGGTGCGGGGCTTGCGCGCGGCGGCGGCGCCGTTCTGCCCGCCCGCCGTGTGACCGGCCGCGGAGCCGCCCGTGGGCGTGCCCTGCGCCGGGGTGCCGTACGCCTGCGGCGGGTGGTACGGGCCCTGGGGCTGCGTCCCACCGCGCTCACCGGGCAGCGGCCCGTTGTACGTGTCGTACGGGGGCCGCTGCCCCCGAGTGTCCGTCACCGAAACCCCCTGGGAGTCCGTGGCGGAGCCACGGGCACCGCTCGATCCTGTGGACCGTCCGTCGACCGGACCGGTGCCCGTGGCTCCACTCACGCTCTGCTCCTCGTCACTCCCCGGCCGCGGGCTCCGTGCCCTCGGCCGACTCAGCCGTCACGGCCGTCTCGGCCGTTTCCACAGCGTCGGCAGCGTCGACGCCGTCGGCGGCGCCCTCGACGTACTCGTCCTCGCTGCCGGCCTCGGCGTTGCGAGCGATACCGACGACGGCGTCGCGCTTGCCCAGGTTGATCAGCTGGACGCCCATCGTGTCACGGCCGGTCTCCCTGACTTCGTTGACTCGCGTACGAATCACACCGCCGGACAGGGTGATGGCGAGGATCTCGTCCGTCTCCTCGACCACCAGCGCGCCCACGAGCGAACCGCGGTCCTCCACGATCTTGGCGGCCTTGATGCCGAGGCCGCCGCGGCCCTGGACGCGGTACTCGTCGACCGGGGTGCGCTTGGCGTAGCCACCGTCGGTCGCGGTGAAGACGAAGGTACCCGGGCGGACGACATTCATCGAGAGAAGCTCGTCGTCCGCGCGGAAACTCATCCCCTTGACGCCGGACGTCGCCCGGCCCATCGGGCGCAGCGCCTCGTCCGTGGCGGTGAAGCGGATCGACTGCGCCTTCTTCGAGACGAGCAGCAGGTCGTCCTCGGCGGACACCAGCTCGGCGCCGATCAGCTCGTCGTCGCTGCCGTCCTCCCGCTCGCGCAGGTTGATCGCGATGACGCCGCCGGAGCGCGGCGAGTCGTAGTCCTTCAGGGCGGTCTTCTTCACCAGACCGGCCTTGGTGGCGAGCACCAGGTAGGGCGCGGCCTCGTAGTCGCGGATCGCGAGGATCTGGGCGATCTGCTCGTCCGGCTGGAAGGCCAGCAGGTTGGCCACGTGCTGGCCGCGGGCATCCCGGCCGGCGTCCGGCAGCTCGTACGCCTTGGCCCGGTAGACCCGGCCCTTGTTGGTGAAGAACAGCAGCCAGTGGTGCGTGGTGGAGACGAAGAAGTGGTCGACGATGTCGTCCTGCTTCAGCTTCGTGCCGCGCACGCCCTTGCCGCCGCGCTTCTGCGAGCGGTAGTCCTCGGTCTTCGTCCGCTTGACGTAGCCGCCACGCGTGATGGTGACGACGATGTCCTCCTCGGCGATGAGGTCCTCGATGGACATGTCACCGTCGAAGGGCACCAGCTGGGAGCGGCGGTCGTCGCCGAACTTGGCGACGAGAGCGGCGAGTTCCTCGCTGACGATCGCGCGCTGCTTCTCGGGCGAGGCCAGGATCGCGTTGTACTCGTTGATCTTCGCCTGGAGCTCGTCGTGCTCGGCGACGATCTTCTGGCGCTCCAGGGCGGCGAGCCGGCGCAGCTGCATCTCGAGGATGGCGTTGGCCTGGATCTCGTCGATCTGGAGGAGGCCCATGAGGCCCTCGCGGGCCACCTCGACCGTGTCGCTGCGCCGGATGAGCGCGATGACCTCGTCGATCGCGTCGAGCGCCTTGAGCAGACCGCGCAGGATGTGGGCGCGCTCCTCGGCCTTGCGCAGCCGGAACTTCGTCCGGCGGACGATGACCTCGATCTGGTGCGTCACCCAGTGGCGGATGAACGCGTCGATCGAGAGGGTGCGCGGCACGCCGTCGACGAGCGCCAGCATGTTGGCGCCGAAGTTCGTCTGCAGGTCGGTGTGCTTGTAGAGGTTGTTGAGGACGACCTTGGCGACCGCGTCCCGCTTGAGCACGATGACCAGGCGCTGGCCGGTGCGCGAGGAGGTCTCGTCGCGGACGTCGGCGATGCCGCCGATCTTGCCGTCCTTCACCAGGTCGGCGATCTTCTGCGCGAGGTTGTCCGGGTTGACCTGGTAGGGCAGCTCGGTGACCACCAGGCACTGGCGGTTCTGGATCTCCTCGACCTCGACGACCGCGCGCATGGTGATGGAGCCGCGGCCGGTGCGGTACGCCTCCTCGATGCCCTTGCGGCCGACGACGAGCGCGCCGGTGGGGAAGTCGGGGCCCTTGATGCGCTCGATGAGCGCGTCGAGCAGCTCCTCGTGGCTGGCCTCGGGGTTCTCCAGGTACCACTGGGCGCCGGCGGCGACCTCGCGCAGGTTGTGCGGCGGGATGTTGGTCGCCATGCCGACCGCGATGCCGGCGGAGCCGTTGATCAGCAGGTTCGGGAAGCGGGAGGGCAGGACGGTCGGCTCCTGGGAGCGGCCGTCGTAGTTGTCCGTGAAGTCGACGGTCTCCTCGTCGATGTCGCGGACCATCTCCATCGACAGCGGCGCCATCTTGCACTCGGTGTAGCGCATGGCGGCCGCCGGGTCGTTGCCCGGGGAGCCGAAGTTGCCGTTGGAGTCGACGAGCGGCATCCGCATGGCCCAGGGCTGGGCGAGGCGGACGAGGGCGTCGTAGATCGAGGTGTCGCCGTGCGGGTGGTAGTTACCCATCACGTCGCCGACGACGCGGGCGCACTTGTAGAAGCCCTTCTCGGGCCGGTAGCCGCCGTCGTACATCGCGTACAGGACGCGGCGGTGCACCGGCTTGAGACCGTCGCGGACGTCGGGCAGCGCGCGGGACACGATGACGGACATCGCGTAGTCGAGGTACGAGCGCTGCATCTCGGTCTCGAGCCCGACCGGCTCGATCCGCAGCTGCGGCTCTTCCTCTTCCGCGGTCTCGGTGTTCACGGGAGTGTTTTCGTCGGCCATTGCTGGTCGTCAGTCCTTTCGTACGGTCAGCTGAGACCGACTCAGATGTCGAGGAAACGAACGTCCTTGGCGTTGCGCTGGATGAACGAGCGCCGCGCCTCGACGTCCTCGCCCATCAGCACCGAGAACAGGTCGTCGGCCTGCGCGGCGTCGTCCAGGGTGACCTGGCCGAGCACGCGGTGCTCGATGTCCATGGTGGTGACGCGCAGCTCCTCGGCGTTCATCTCGCCGAGACCCTTGAAGCGCTGGATCGAGTCCTCGCGGATCCGCTTGCCGTTCTGCTTGCCCAGCTCGACGAGCGCGTCGCGCTCGCGGTCCGAGTAGGCGTACTCGAAGTCGTCCCGGCCCCACTTGATCTTGTAGAGCGGCGGGCGGGAGAGGTAGACGTGACCGGCCTCGACCAGCGGGCGCATGAAGCGGAAGAGGAAGGTCAGCAGCAGGGTGTTGATGTGCTGGCCGTCGACGTCGGCGTCCGCCATCAGGATGATCTTGTGATAGCGGAGCTTCTCGATGTCGAAGTCCTCGTGCACACCGGTGCCGAAGGCGGAGATCAGCGCCTGGACCTCGGTGTTCTGCAGGATCTTGTCGATCCGGGCCTTCTCGACGTTCAGGATCTTGCCGCGGATCGGCAGGATGGCCTGGTACATCGGGTTGCGGCCGGACTTGGCCGAGCCGCCGGCGGAGTCACCCTCGACGATGAAGATCTCGCACTTGGTGGGGTCGTTCGACTGGCAGTCGGAGAGCTTGCCCGGCAGCGACGCCGACTCCAGGAGACCCTTGCGGCGGGTCAGGTCACGGGCCTTGCGGGCGGCCACGCGCGCGGTGGCGGCGGTGATGCCCTTGCGGATGATGTCCGCGGCCTCGTTGGGGTTCCGGTCGAACCAGTCCGTGAGGTGCTCGAAGACGACCTTCTGGACGAAGGTCTTCGCCTCGGTGTTGCCGAGCTTGGTCTTGGTCTGGCCCTCGAACTGCGGCTCGCCGATCTTGACCGAGATGATCGCGGTCAGACCCTCGCGGATGTCGTCACCCGTGAGGTTGTCGTCCTTCTCGCGGAGCAGCTTCTTCTCGCGCGCGTACTTGTTGACGAGCGTCGTCAGCGCGGCGCGGAAGCCCTCCTCGTGCGTACCGCCCTCGTGGGTGTGGATCGTGTTCGCGAACGAGTACACGCCCTCGCTGTACGAGGAGTTCCACTGCATCGCGATCTCGACCGAGAGCAGGCGCTCCTTGTCCTCGGCCTCGACGTCGATGACGGTCGGGTGGACCAGCTCGCCCTTGCGCGAGTTGAGGTACTTCACGAAGTCGACGATGCCGCCCTCGTAGTGGTACTTCACCGTCCGGGCCGTGGGCTCGGCGGCCGCCTCCGCGTCCGGGTCGTCGGCGCCGACCGTGGCCTTCGCGGACTCGCGCTCGTCGGTGAGCGCGATCGTCAGGCCCTTGTTGAGGAAGGCCATCTCCTGGAAGCGGCGCGAGAGCGTCTCGAAGGAGTACTCGGTCGTCTCGAAGATGTCGGGGTCGGCCCAGAAGGTGACCGAGGTGCCGGTCTCGTCGGTCTCCTCGTGCTTCGCGAGGGGCGCGGTCGGGACGCCCATCTTGTAGTCCTGCGTCCAGCGGTGGCCGTCGGTCTTGATCTCCACCGAGACCTTGGTGGAGAGGGCGTTGACGACGGAGACGCCGACGCCGTGCAGACCGCCGGAGACCGCGTAACCGCCGCCGCCGAACTTGCCGCCGGCGTGCAGCACGGTCAGCACGACCTCGACCGCCGGCCGGCCCTCGGACTCGACGATGCCGACGGGGATGCCACGGCCGTTGTCGACGACGCGCACGCCGCCGTCGGCGAGGATCGTCACGTCGATGGTGTCCGCGTGCCCAGCCAGGGCTTCGTCGACCGAGTTGTCGACGACCTCCTGCACCATGTGGTGCAGACCGCGCTCACCGGTCGAGCCGATGTACATGCCAGGGCGCTTGCGCACGGCATCCAGGCCCTCGAGGACCTGGATGTTGCTGGCGGTGTACTGGTTGTTCTCGTTGGGGTTGCCGGAATCGGCCACGAAGCGCCCTTTCTGGCACAGCACAGGCCGTTCTCCGGACGTACGGGAGCGGCTGCGTCGTTCGACATGTTCCGCAGTGTGGCGGGATTGTCTCCCAGTCTACCGGTACCACTGACAGTCATGGGGGTTTGCCGGTCCCTGAATGCTCATGTGCCGCCCTAGCCGGGCCCGAGACGACTCCCCATATCCGGAGAGGGGCTCCAGACGCCCCTGACGGCCACCTAGCGCTTCGAGCGGTGACGGCGAGTGGGCGGGCGGGGTTCCGCGTTGTGGGCATGCGTTCCGCCGGGGCTGGGGGCGCCCCCGGACGGAGTCCGGGGGAGGGTGGGCACAGCCGTGCCCTTCGCCTGGACCCGCGCCCCGACGGACCTGCTCAGCCGTACGTGTCCCCGGGCCCCGTGGACCCGGGCGCGCGCAGGGGCCCGTACCCGCGGCGGGGGCCGCCGGGGCCGAGCACCTTGATCATCCGCACGGTGCCGTGCCCGAGGTCCTCGTTCAGCCGCGCCACCAGCCTCGGCGCCAGCAACCGCAGCTGCGTCGCCCACGCCGTCGAGTCGCACTGCACGGTGAGCACCCGCTCCTCCGGGTCCTCGTCGTACTTCAGCGGTACGCAGTGCTTCGCGAGGTCCTCGCCCACGATCTGCGGCCACCGCCCCATGACCCCGCCCACCGCCGCCGGCGTCTCCCAGCCGCGCTCGGTGATCAGGCGGTTGATCGCGGCGCCGAGCGCCATCGGGTCGCGCCCGTCGGCGCGCGCGCCGGAGCGCAGGCCGCCGCCGCGCCGGGCCTGCTTCTTCTGCGCCGCGGCGGCACCCCGGGCCTTCGCCTGCTCCTTGGCGGCGCGCAGCGCGACCCGCGCGAGGTCGACGCCGGAGGGCTCGGGGACCGCAGGGGTCGCCGGGGCCGCGGGCTTGTCCACAGGCTGTGGGGAAATCTCGTCGCTCATCCCTGCACCAGCCGCTCCACCTCGCCGCCGGAGACCGCGTACCGCGTCCCCGTCAGCACCCCCGGCACGTCGTCGTCCACCGCCGCCGTGACGAGCACCTGCTCCCCCGGCGCCACCAGCTCCGCGAGCCGTTCCCGGCGCCGCGCGTCCAGCTCCGCGAAGACGTCGTCGAGCACGAGCACCGGCTCGTTGCCCTCCGCGCGCAGCAGGTCGTACGAGGCGAGCCGCAGCGCCAGCGCGTACGACCAGGACTCGCCGTGGCTCGCGTACCCCTTGGCCGGCAGGTCGCCGAGCTTGAGCAGCAGGTCGTCGCGGTGCGGTCCGACGAGCGTGACGCCGCGCTCGATCTCGTGCTTGCGTACGTCGGCGAGCGCGGCCATCAGCTGCCCGTACAGCTCCTCGCGGGTGTGCCCGTCGCCGGGCGCGGACGGCTTGTACTCCAGCTGGACCGGCCCGCCGCCCGGCGCCAGCTGCTCGTACGCCTTGTCGGCCAGCGGCCGCAGCATGCCGATGAGGTCGAGCCGCTGGGCGAGCAGTTCGGCACCGGCCCGGGCCAGGTGCTGGTCCCAGACGTCGAGCGTGGACATGTCCATGGAGCGGCCGCCGTGCCGCCGGGCCATGGCGGCGGACTTGAGGAGCGTGTTGCGCTGCTTGAGCACCCGCTCGTAGTCGGAGCGCACGCCCGCCATGCGCGGCGCACGCGCCGTGATCAGCTCGTCGAGGAAGCGCCGGCGCTCGCCGGGGTCGCCCTTGATCAGCGCCAGGTCCTCCGGCGCGAACAGCACGGTCCGGACGATGCCCAGCACGTCCCGCGGCCTGACCTGCGAGGACCGGTTGATGCGGGCGCGGTTGGCCCGGCCCGGGTTGAGCTCCAGCTCGACCAGCTGGGAGCGCTCGCCCTGGGTGACGGCGGCCCGGATGACCGCCCGCTCCGCGCCCATCCGCACCAGCGGGGCGTCGGAGGCGACGCGATGGCTGCCGAGGGTGGCGAGATAGCCGACGGCCTCGACGAGATTGGTCTTGCCCTGGCCGTTCGCGCCCACGAAAGCGGTGACGCCCGGGTCGAGCGGGACCTCGACCCGGGCGTACGAGCGGAAGTCGGCCAGCGACAGATGCGTGACATGCATGGTGGGCGCCGACCTTCCCCCGGCTGCTGTGCACCGCGGGGTGCACAGCCTGTGGATTACTTCTTCGTCTCGACCGCGTGGCCGCCGAACTGGTTGCGCAGCGCGGCGATCATCTTCATCTGCGGCGAGTCGTCCTGCCGCGAGGCGAACCGCGCGAAGAGCGACGCGGTGATCGCCGGCAGCGGCACGGCGTTGTCGATGGCGGCCTCGACGGTCCACCGGCCCTCGCCGGAGTCCTCCGCGTAGCCGCGCAGCTTGTCCAGGTGCTCGTCCTCGTCGAGGGCGTTGACCGCGAGGTCCAGCAGCCACGAGCGGATGACGGTGCCCTCCTGCCAGGAGCGGAAGACCTCGCGGACGTCGGTGACGGAGTCGACCTTCTCCAGGAGCTCCCAGCCCTCGGCGTACGCCTGCATCATCGCGTACTCGATGCCGTTGTGGACCATCTTCGCGAAGTGGCCGGCGCCGACCTTGCCCGCGTGGACCGAGCCGAACTCGCCCTCGGGCTTGAGCGCGTCGAAGATCGGCTGGACGCGGGCCACGTGCTCGGCGTCGCCGCCGTACATCAGCGCGTAGCCGTTCTCCAGGCCCCAGACGCCGCCGGAGACGCCGCAGTCGACGAACCCGATGCCCTTGGCGGCCAGCTCCTCGGCGTGCTTCTCGTCGTCGGTCCAGCGGGAGTTGCCGCCGTCCACGACGATGTCGCCGGGGGAGAGCAGCTCGGCCAGCTCGTCGATGGTCGACTGGGTCGCCGCACCGGCGGGGACCATGACCCACACGACGCGCGGACCCTTGAGCTTGCCCACAAGCTCTTCCAGGCTGTGGACATCGGCGAGGTCCGGGTTGCGGTCGTATCCGATGACGGTGTGGCCGCCGCGGCGAATGCGCTCGCGCATGTTGCCGCCCATCTTGCCGAGACCGACGAGACCGAGCTCCATCAGAGATTCCTTAAGCGTCGTGTGCGGTTTACCCGGGTCCGAGCCTACGCCCGGACCCGCGTGCACACCTGTGGGGTCAGCCGCTCAGTCGACGGCCCGTGTCCCGGCGTCAGCCGCTCAGGCGCACCGGCATGATCAGGTACTTGTACGCCTCGTCCGCCTCGGCGTCGACCGCCGGCTTGCCGCTCAGGAGGGCCGGCTTGGTGGAGGTCGTGAAGGAGAGCTGGGCGACCGGGGAGTCGATCGCGCTCAGGCCGTCCAGGAGGAAGGTCGGGTTGAAGGCGATCGAGATGTCGTCGCCGTCGAGCTGCGCGTCGACGCGCTCCACAGCCTGTGCGTCGTCGCTGGAGCCGGCCTCCAGGATGAGCACGCCCTGCTCGAAGCTGAGCCGGACCGGGGTGTTGCGCTCGGCCACCAGGGCGACGCGCTTGACGGCCTCGACGAAGGGGGCGGTCTCGATCACCGCGACCGAGTTGAACTCGGTGGGGAAGAGCGTCCGGTACTTCGGCAGGTCGCCCTCGAGCAGGCGGGTGGTGGTGCGGCGGCCCGCGCCCTCGAAACCGATCAGGCCCTCGCCCTTGCCGGAGCCGGAGAGCGCCAGGGTCACCGTGTCACCGCTGGTCAGCGCCTTGGCGGTGTCCAGGAGGGTCTTCGCGGGCACCAGGGCCACGGCGGAGGCGTCCGGGGACTCCGGCTTCCACAGGAACTCGCGGACCGCGAAGCGGTAGCGGTCGGTGGAGGCCAGGGTGACGGTGTCGCCCTCGATCTCGATGCGCACACCGGTGAGGACGGGCAGCGTGTCGTCACGGCCGGCGGCGATGGCCACCTGCGCGGCGGCGGAGGCGAAGACCTCACCGGGGACCGTGCCGGTCGCGGTGGGCATCTCGGGCAGCGCCGGGTACTCCTCCACAGGCAGGGTGTGGAGGGTGAAGCGGGAGGAGCCGCAGACCACGGTCGCCCGTACACCGTCCGTGGAGATCTCCACCGGACGGTTGGGGAGGGCGCGGCAGATGTCGGCGAGCAGGCGGCCGGAGACCAGGACGGTGCCGTCCTCCTCGACCTCCGCCTCGACGGAGACGCGGGCCGAGACCTCGTAGTCGAAGCTGGAGAAGCTCAGCGCGCCGTCCTCGGCCTTCAGCAGAAGGCCCGCGAGAACGGGCGCCGGCGGACGGGCCGGAAGGCTGCGGGCCACCCACGCCACCGCCTCCGCGAGTACATCGCGCTCCACCCGGATCTTCACCGGAACCGCCTCCTGCTTGTTGCTGGCTCTTCGTCGACTGCGGGATCCAGTCTGACGTACGCCACCGACACTCGGTGCGGCTCGGGGTCAAGTCGCGACAAGAGGTCGCCGAGGCTCCGGGCTCGAGTTGTCCACACACCCCACTTCGAAGCGGATTCCGAGCTAACTATGAGTGGGAGTAGTAGTAGGGCCTGTGGAAACCGTGGATAACGCCGTCTGCGCAGGTCAAGGCCCGTTTTTTGTCCACTGCGCCTGTGCATGGGACCGGTGGACAACCGGGGTGCGCTGTGGACACAGCAAAGTTCTGCACACCCGATTCACAGGGCATGGGGAGTTCTCCCCAGTGCTGTCCCCAGCTTTCCCCAGGTTCCCCACAGCCCAAACGTCTCCCTTGGTGTGACGGCTTTCACTCGCCCCAGTGAGCGCGGGTGTTTCGTTGCCGAACAGTGGACAGCGGTGTGGAGAAGCTGTGGGCAACCGCCACCGCCCTGTGGGTTGCCGGTGGACAACCGAGCGGGGCTCCTGTGGACGGATCTTTCGTCCACAGGCTGTGGAGATCGGTTGCCAACAATTCCACAAGGCTCTGAGCTGGGATGATGCCCTGTCACCAGGGCTGCCTGTGGATGCAATCCGGATAACTCGGAAGTCCCCACCCTGTGGACGGAAGATCATCCCCCAATCTGTGGAGAACCCGCCACCGGAACGGAGTAATCGAACAGCTGCCTCGCGCCGACGCCTGTGCGGGAGCCCTCCGGGAACGCCGAAGGGCGCCCCGGGAGGTGTCCGGAGCGCCCTTCGGAGCCCTGTGAGGGGCCGTCGTCAGCCGTTCTTGATGCGGTTGGTCAGCTCGGTGACCTGGTTGTAGATGGAGCGCCGCTCCGCCATCAGCGCGCGGATCTTGCGGTCCGCGTGCATCACCGTGGTGTGGTCGCGGCCGCCGAACTGCGCGCCGATCTTCGGCAGCGACAGGTCCGTGAGCTCGCGGCACAGGTACATGGCGATCTGCCGGGCGGTGACCAGGACCCGGCTGCGGGACGAGCCGCACAGGTCCTCCACCGTCAGACCGAAGTAGTCGGCCGTCGCCGCCATGATCGCTCCGGCGGTGATCTCCGGCGCCGTGTCCTCGCCGCCCGGGATCAGGTCCTTGAGGACGATCTCGGTGAGCCCCAGGTCCACCGGCTGCCGGTTGAGGCTCGCGAACGCCGTCACCCGGATCAGCGCCCCCTCCAGCTCGCGGATGTTCCGCGAGATCCGGGACGCGATGAACTCCAGCACCTCCGGCGGCGCGTTCAGCTGCTCCTGCACCGCCTTCTTGCGGAGGATCGCGATGCGCGTCTCCAGCTCCGGCGGCTGCACGTCCGTGGTCAGGCCCCACTCGAAGCGGTTGCGGAGCCGGTCCTCCAGGGTCACCAGCTGCTTGGGCGGCCGGTCCGAGGACAGCACGATCTGCTTGTTGGCGTTGTGGAGCGTGTTGAAGGTGTGGAAGAACTCCTCCTGCGTCGACTCCTTGCTCGCGAGGAACTGGATGTCGTCGACCAGCAGGATGTCCACATCCCGGTAGCGCTTGCGGAACGCGTCGCCCTTGCCGTCGCGGATCGAGTTGATGAACTCGTTGGTGAACTCCTCCGAGCTCACGTACCGCACCCGGGTGCCCGGGTAGAGGCTCCGCGCGTAGTGCCCGATCGCGTGCAGCAGATGGGTCTTGCCGAGCCCGGACTCGCCGTAGATGAAGAGGGGGTTGTACGCCTTCGCCGGCGCCTCCGCGACGGCGACCGCCGCCGCGTGCGCGAAGCGGTTCGAGGAACCGATGACGAAGGTGTCGAAGAGGTACTTGGGGTTCAGCCGGGCGTGCTGCTCACCGGGCGCGCCGGTGCCGCCGCCCTGGCCGGACGAGCCGGAGCCGGACGGCCCGGACACGCCGCCGCCGGGGACGCCGGGACGCGGCCCGCGGCCCGGGACCGGGCCCTCCGTGTCCGGCAGCTCCCCCCGCTCGGGGCGCTGCGGCTGCTCGTACGCGGGGCGCTCGTCGTACCGCGTCGGCTGGGGCTGCTGCGGGCGGGGCGTCGCGTACGGATCGCGCTCCTGGAAGCCGCCGAGCCGCTGCTGCTGCCAGGTGACGTCCTCCTGGGCGCGCGGCCAGACGCCCGGGTCGGGGCGCTGCTGCTGGTACTCGGGGTAGGCGGGGCGGGCCGTCGGCAGCCCGTCCTCCGGCATCGGCCGGCCGTAGTCGTCGTACTTCTCGTATGTGTCGTATGTCTCGCGCTTGCCGTACGGCTGCGGGGCCGGCCGCATGGGCTGGGCCGGCGGCGCGGGGGGCGTCGGCTCGCCGACGGAGTCGTCGACGGTGATCGCGATCCGGATCGGGCGGCCGCAGGCGCGGCTGAGCGCGTCGCTGATCAGGGGGGCGAGACGGCCTTCGAGGACCTGCTTGCCGTACTCGTTGGGCACGGCGAGCAGCGCCGTGTCGGCCACCAGTGCGAGCGGCTGGCAGCGCTCGATCCACTGCTTGTCCTTGGACTCGATGCCCTGTTGGCCTTCGCCGAGGAGCTGTTCGAGTACACGCGGCCACACTGCGGCAAGATCGGCAGGTACGTCAGCCACGGGGCACGCTTCCTCGCAGGTCCACCGATGGTGTGGTTCTCGGGGACGGTCGGTCGAAGTCCGTAAGGACAGGTAAGGACAGATCGGAAAAGATTGTGGAGTTCAGCCACGGTAGTCGGGGCGGCTGACGTGGTTCAAGTTGTTGTCCACAGCCTGTGCACAAGGGGGCCCCGGCGACGGGCCGGTTTGACCGGATGGCGTAGCCGCGCGTACCGTAACCAGGTCGAGTTGTCGATGGCTGCTGCCGCCTGCCTACCGATGGGCGAAGATCACTCTATGTGATCGCGAAGCGGTGCACTCGAGCGTATGCGAGCTAATCGTGGGCGCACGGTGACAGCCAGGCGATGTCCCGCCACCAACGATTCATTTCTGGAGTCCCCGAGTGAGCAAGCGCACCTTCCAGCCGAACAACCGTCGTCGCGCCAAGACCCACGGCTTCCGCCTGCGCATGCGCACCCGTGCCGGCCGCGCCATCCTGGCGAACCGCCGTGCCAAGGGTCGCGCGAGCCTGTCCGCCTGATCTGTCTAAACAGGTCATGACGTGCTGCCTACCGAGAATCGGCTGAGGCGGCGCGAGGACTTCGCGACCGCGGTACGCCGAGGACGCCGGGCCGGACGCCCGCTCCTCGTCGTCCACCTACGCAACAGCGGTGCAACGGACCCGCACGCGCCTGGGGAGAGCGCTCCCCCGACGCGTGCGGGTTTCGTCGTGAGCAAGGCCGTTGGCGGCGCGGTCGTCCGCAACCAGGTCAAGCGTCGTCTCCGCCATCTCGTGCGCGACCGCATCACCGAGCTGCCCCCCGGTAGCCTGGTGGTCGTACGGGCGTTGCCCGGAGCCGGTGACGCCGACCACGCACAGCTGGCCCGAGACCTGGATGCCGCTCTCCAGCGGTTGCTGGGAGGGGGCACGCGATGAAGTACCCGCTGCTGGCTCTCATCAAGCTGTACCAGTGGACGATCAGCCCGCTTCTGGGCCCCGTCTGCCGGTACTACCCGTCGTGTTCCCGCTACGGATTCACGGCCATCGACCGGCATGGTGCGATCAAGGGCACAGCCCTGACCGCCTGGCGCATCCTGCGGTGCAATCCGTGGTCGCCGGGCGGCGTGGACCATGTTCCCCCGCGCAAGCGGCCGCGCTGGCACGAGATGCTGCGCGCCGCCCTTCGTGGCGAAAAGGGCGGGTTCTCCGGCGAGACGAGCCCTGCCGCAGAGACCTCGCCCAATGCTCAAGGAGCCTGATTAGTGGACACGATTGCCAGTCTGTTCAGCTTCATCACCACACCCGTCTCCTGGGTGATCGTCCAGTTCCACAGTATGTACGGGGCGATCTTCGGCCCTGACACCGGCTGGGCCTGGGGTCTGTCCATCGTGTCCCTGGTGGTGCTGATCCGCATCTGCCTGATCCCGCTCTTCGTGAAGCAGATCAAGTCGACGCGGAACATGCAGGCGCTCCAGCCGAAGATGAAGGCGATCCAGGAGCGCTACAAGAGCGACAAGCAGCGTCAGTCCGAAGAGATGATGAAGCTGTACAAGGAGACGGGCACCAACCCGCTCTCTTCGTGCCTTCCCATCCTGGCGCAGTCGCCGTTCTTCTTCGCCCTGTACCGCGTGCTCTCCAGCATCGCCAACGGCCAGACGATCGGCGTCATCAACGATGACCTGCTGGCCAGCGCCCGTAAGGCCCACATCTTCGGTGCGCCGCTGGCCGCGAAGTTCACGGACAGCGCCGACAAGGTCGCTTCCCTCGGCGCCTCGCTGACCGATGTGCGCGTCGTCACCGCGATCATGATCGTGATGATGTCGGCCTCGCAGTTCTTCACCCAGCGCCAGCTGATGATGAAGAACGTCGACCTGTCGGTGAAGACCCCGTACATGCAGCAGCAGAAGATGCTGATGTACATCTTCCCGCTGATCTTCGCGGGCATGGGCATCAACTTCCCCGTCGGTGTCCTCGTCTACTGGCTGACCACCAACGTGTGGACCATGGGCCAGCAGATGTACGTGATCAACCAGAACCCGACCCCGGGCAGCAAGGCCCAGGACGCCTACCTGCAGCGCCTGCTCAAGAGCATCGGGCAGCACGGTGAGGTCCGCGGCCGGCGCCGGAAGAACATCGTCAAGGCGATCGTCGCCAAGGGCGCCGACCGCAACGACAACGAGCGCCGCTTCTTCGCGGGCCTGGCCAAGGCCGGCTTCGCCGCCCAGACCGACGGCACCGTGATCAAGAGCGACAGCGTCTCGGTCGAGGCCGAGGGCGGTGCCGCCGCGCGGCGCCAGCAGCCCAAGCGCCAGACCAAGGCCCAGCGCCAGGCGGCCGCCGGCGGCCAGCAGGCCGAGGCGAAGTCCTCGGACGAGCGGGCTTCGGACGCACAGGCCGAGGACGCGCAGGGCTCGGACGGGAAGACCGACCAGGCCGCTCCTTCGCTGGAGAAGAAGCCGCAGTCGTCGGCCAAGGGCGCCAAGCCCGGCAACCAGGCCGCGGGCGACAAGCCGGCCCGGCCGAGCCGCGCCAACTCCGGCCAGCGCAAGGGCCAGCAGCGGCCCAAGCACCCCTCCTCCAAGAAGTAAGCCTCCACGAAGCTAGAAGGAGTCCATCCGTGACGGAAGGCACCACCTCCGCCGCCGAGGGTGGCGACACCCTGACCCGCCTGGAGCAGGAGGGTGAGATCGCGGCCGACTACCTCGAGGGCCTGCTCGACATCGCCGATCTCGACGGCGACATCGACATGGACGTCGAGGCGGACCGGGCCTCGGTCTCGATCGTCAGCGACTCCAGCAGCCGCGACCTGCAGAAGCTCGTCGGCCGCGACGGCGAGGTGCTGGAGGCTCTTCAGGAGCTGACCCGGCTCGCCGTGCACCGGGAGACCGGTGACCGCAGCCGTCTGATGCTGGACATCGCGGGCTTCCGCGCCAAGAAGCGCGAGGAGCTCGCCCGGCTGGGTGCCAAGGCCGCCGACGAGGTCAAGGCCACCGGCGAGCCGGTCAAGCTGGACCCGATGACGCCGTTCGAGCGCAAGGTCGTGCACGACGCGGTCGCCGCCGCCGGTCTGCGCAGCGAGTCCGAGGGCGAGGAGCCGCAGCGCTTCGTCGTCGTGCTCCCTGCCTGAACCCCATCTGACGTCGGCCCCGTCTGTTCGCAGACGGGGCCGCGTTTTGTCAGCCTGATAGTCAGCACCCAGTGCGCTCGGACGGTACGCGCGCGGTACGGAAGGACGGTTCCCCGTGACGGAGGCAACGGAGCTTCCCCAGGCGCCGGAGCAGGCGCGGACAGTCTTCGGCGAGTACTTCCCGGAGGCGGTCCGGTACGCCGAACTCCTGGCGGACGCCGGGGTCAAGCGCGGCCTCATCGGCCCGCGTGAGGTCCCCCGTCTGTGGGAGCGCCACCTGCTGAACTGCGCCGTGCTCTCCGAGGTCGTCCCCGAGGGCGTCACGGTCTGCGACGTCGGCTCCGGTGCCGGCCTGCCGGGCATCCCGCTGGCCCTGGTCCGCCGGGACCTGAAGATCACGCTGCTCGAGCCGCTGCTCCGCCGGACGACCTTCCTCCAGGAGGCCGTCGAGCTGCTCGGCCTCGACCATGTGACCGTGGTCCGCGGCCGTGCCGAGGAGATGCTGGGCAAGCTCGGCCCCGTTCACGTCGTGACCGCCCGGGCCGTGGCACCGCTCGACCGACTGGCCGGCTGGGGCGTTCCGCTGCTCCGTCCCTACGGCGAGATGCTGGCCCTCAAGGGCGACACCGCCGAGGAGGAGATCGCCGGTGCGCGCGCCGCGCTCTCCAAGCTCGGTGTGGTGGAGGCGTCCGTGCTGCACGCGGGCGAGGGGATCGTGGACCCGCTGACCACCGTGGTCCGGGTCGAGGTCGGCGAGAGCCCCGGCGGTGTGCGCTTCGCGGCCAAGCGGGCCAAGGCGGCCCGGACCAGCCGGCCCCGTCGCCGCAGCCGCTGATCCGGTACTGCTGCTCTCCTCGCCGAGCCCGGCACCTCGCTGAGCCGGCACCTCGCTGAGCCGGCACCGCTGATCCATGCGAGCGGCTGCTGCGATATGGGCTGATTTCGGAGTGTCGGGCGGTCCCGGCTCTGCGGCGCGTGCATCGTGTTTCACGTGAAACGTCGCTCACTGCTGCAGGGGATCATCAGCCGCGGCCGCGCGGCCGCCACGCCCCGGGACCGCAAACCTCCGACGAAACCCCCCGTGAGGGTCACGGGGTTGTCCACAGAGGTGGATTCATCCACAGAACCACGGGCCTCGCTGGTTCAGGACCCCGAAGGCATGGCAGGCTCTGTCCATCGCGAGTCTGAAGCCGAGGAGAGTGAGTCCTTGCGGTCCGACGCCAACACCGCGGGACCGATGACCGAACCGGTCCCCGGTCCCCGAACCGAATCGGTAGAGGCGGATGTTTCACGTGAAACACCGCCTCCGATGGACGACACCCCCATCGGCCGTGCGGCCCAACTGGCCGTGGAGGCCCTGGGCCGTGCTGGAGAAGGACTTCCCCGGCCCGCCCAGACCCGTGTGATGGTGGTCGCCAACCAGAAGGGCGGCGTGGGCAAGACCACCACGACCGTCAATCTGGCCGCCTCTCTCGCGCTGCACGGCGCCCGGGTCCTGGTCATCGACCTCGACCCGCAGGGCAACGCCTCCACCGCGCTCGGCATCGACCATCACGCCGAGGTCCCCTCGATCTACGACGTCCTCGTGGAGAGCAAGCCGCTCTCCGAGGTCGTGCAGCCCGTCCGGGACGTCGAAGGACTCTTCTGCGCCCCCGCCACCATCGACCTCGCCGGTGCGGAGATCGAGCTGGTGTCGCTGGTGGCGCGCGAGAGCCGGCTGCAGCGGGCGATCCAGGCGTACGAGCAGCCGCTCGACTACATCCTCATCGACTGCCCGCCCTCGCTCGGCCTGCTCACGGTCAACGCCATGGTGGCCGGAGCCGAGGTGCTGATCCCCATCCAGTGCGAGTACTACGCGCTGGAGGGTCTCGGCCAGCTGCTGCGGAACGTCGATCTGGTGCGGGGTCACCTGAACCCCACGCTGCATGTGTCGACGATCCTTCTCACCATGTACGACGGCCGCACGAGGCTCGCCTCGCAGGTCGCCGACGAGGTGCGCACCCACTTCGGCAACGAGGTGCTGCGGACCAGCATCCCGAGGTCCGTCCGCATCTCGGAGGCCCCGAGCTACGGGCAGACCGTGCTCACCTACGACCCGGGTTCCAGTGGTGCCCTGTCGTATCTCGAAGCGGCGCGCGAGATCGCGCTGCGTGGCGTCGACATCGCCTATGACGCCAGTCAGGCCCATGGGGGACACCCGCATGTGGGCCACCAGAACAACCAGCGAATGTCGGAGGGGATCCAGTGAGCGAGCGACGTAGGGGATTGGGGCGTGGGCTCGGTGCGCTGATTCCGGCTGCTCCCCAGGAGCGACAGGTGCCGGCCGCCGGAGTGGGCGCCGCCACGGTCACCAGCTCCCCCGGAGCCATTCCGGCACTCGGCTCGGACCGGGGTGTGGCCGCGGCCAAGCTGGCCACGCTTCCCGCGAGCCCGCAGTCCCCGGACTCCGTGGTGCCGGTGGCCGAGCCCGAGCCGGAGTCCCCTGCCGGGGCGCACTTCGCCGAGCTGCCGCTGGACTCCATCACGCCGAACCCGCGCCAGCCGCGCGAGGTCTTCGACGAGGACGCCCTGGCCGAGCTGATCACCTCCATCAAGGAGGTCGGTCTGCTCCAGCCCGTCGTCGTCCGCCAGATCGGTCCCGAGCGCTATGAGCTCATCATGGGTGAGCGCCGCTGGCGGGCCTGCCGCGAGGCCGGTCTGGAGCGGATCCCGGCGATCGTGCGGGCCACCGAGGACGAGAAGCTGCTTCTCGACGCCCTCCTGGAGAACCTGCACCGGGCCCAGCTGAACCCGCTGGAGGAGGCCGCCGCCTACGACCAGCTCCTCAAGGACTTCAACTGCACCCATGACCAGCTGGCCGACCGCATCGGGCGTTCGCGTCCTCAGGTCTCCAACACGCTGCGTCTGCTGAGGCTTTCCCCGCCGGTGCAGCGCCGGGTCGCCGCCGGCGTCCTCTCTGCGGGGCACGCCCGTGCCCTGCTGTCCGTGGAGGACCCGGAGGCCCAGGACAAGCTCGCCTACCGGATCGTCGCCGAGGGACTCTCGGTGCGGGCGGTGGAGGAGATCGTGACGCTGATGGGCTCGGAGCCCTCCTCGCCGGTCAAGCCCAAGGGGCCGCGGGCGGGTGCCCGGGTCTCCCCGGCGCTGCGTGATCTCGCGAGCCGGCTCTCCGACCGCTTCGAGACCCGGGTGAAGGTCGACCTGGGTCAGAAGAAGGGCAAGATCGTCGTCGAGTTCGCCTCGATGGAGGACCTGGAGCGGATCCTCTCGACGCTGGCCCCGGGTGAGGGGCGCGTGATGGAGCAGGGCAGCGCCGAGCAGGACGGGTAAGTCGGGTGGCCATCCGGCGGGTTGTCGTTACGATTCTTTGAGGCATATGCGTACAGCGAAGGCCGAGAGAAGCGAGGAGCAGCCGTGGGGCGTCGGCTCGTACCGCTCACGCTGGACAACCTTCCGGACCTCCCCAAGCGATGTCGCTCCTGCGTGTTCTGGGAGCTCGATCCGGTGAGCGGGGAGGCCGCCGTCAAGGCCGGCCGCCCGGAGCTGGAGAAGGAGTCCTGGATCTCCGCGGTGCTCCTGGAGTGGGGGTCCTGCGGCCGGGTGGTCTATGTCGACGACGTGCCCGTCGGCTTCGTGCTCTACGCGCCTCCGGCCTATGTGCCCCGTTCCACCGCCTTCCCCACGAGCCCGGTCGCCGCGGACGCCGTGCAGCTGATGACGTCCTGGATCATGCCGGGCTACCAGGGGCAGGGGCTCGGGCGGGTGATGGTGCAGACCGTGGCGAAGGATCTGCTGCGGCGTGGCTTCAAGGCGATCGAGGCGTTCGGGGACGCCCGCTGGAAGGAGCCCGCCTGTGTGCTTCCGGCCGACCATCTGCTGGCCGTGGGCTTCAAGACGGTGCGCCCGCACCCGAGGTATCCGCGGCTGCGGCTGGAGTTGAGGACGACGCTCTCCTGGAAGGAGGACGTCGAGATGGCTCTGGACCGGCTTCTCGGCGCCGTGCAGAAGGAGCCGGTGCTGCGGCCGCTCTGACGAGAGCCGGCAGGACGGACGACAGCGGCCCGCCCCCTCGGAAGGGGGGCGGGCCGCCGATGTTTCACGTGAAACAGCGAGAGCGTTACTTCGCCTCGAGGAAGTCCGCCAGGTCGCGCTCCAGCGCGGCCTTCGGCTTGGCGCCGACGATGGTCTTCACGACCTCGCCGCCCTGGTAGACGTTCATCGTCGGGATCGACATGATGCCGTACTTGGCAGCCGTCTCCGGGTTCTCGTCGATGTTGAGCTTCACGATGGTGATCTCGTCGTGCTCGGAGGCGATGGCCTCCAGCGACGGGGCGATCTGGCGGCACGGGCCGCACCACTCGGCCCAGAAGTCCACGAGGACGGGCTTCGAGCTCTTGAGGACCTTCTCGTCGAAATCAGCGTCGGTGACGATGACGGTGGCGCCGGCCACGGCGACCTCCTTTGGTTGGCGGGGTGTGGGTGAGGAAGGCGTAGGGGTCAGACCGCGGGGGTCTCGGCCAGCTTCTCGCTGTCGGAGAGGGCGGCCAGGAAGCGCTCCGCGTCGAGGGCGGCGGAGCAGCCGGTGCCGGCGGCGGTGATCGCCTGGCGGTAGGTGTGGTCGACGACGTCGCCGGCGCCGAAGACACCCGTGAGGTTGGTGCGGGTGGACGGGGCGTCGACCTTCAGGTAGCCCTCCTCGTCCAGCTCCAGCTGGCCCTTGAAGAGCTCCGTGCGCGGGTCGTGGCCGACGGCGATGAAGAGACCGGTCACCGGCAGCTCGCTCGTCTCGCCCGTCTTGGTGTTGCGCAGGGTCAGACCGGAGAGCTTCGGGTCGCCGTGGATCTCGGCGACCTCGCTGTCCCAGGCGAACTTGATCTTCGGGTCGGCGAAGGCACGCTCCTGCATCGCCTTGGAGGCGCGCAGCGTGTCACGGCGGTGGACGATCGTCACGGACTTGGCGAAGCGCGAGAGGAAGGTGGCCTCCTCCATCGCGGTGTCGCCGCCGCCGACCACGGCGATGTCCTGGTCCTTGAAGAAGAAGCCGTCGCAGGTGGCGCACCAGGAGACGCCGCGACCGGAGAGGGCGTCCTCGTTCGGCAGGCCGAGCTTGCGGTGCTGGGAGCCGGTCGTGACGATGACGGCCTTGGCACGGTGGACGGTGCCGGCGGTGTCCGTGACGGTCTTGATGTCACCGGTGAGGTCCACGGCGACGACGTCGTCCGGAACGAGCTCGGCGCCGAAGCGCTCGGCCTGGGCGCGCATGTTGTCCATGAGGTCCGGGCCCATGATGCCGTCGCGGAAGCCGGGGAAGTTCTCCACCTCGGTCGTGTTCATCAGGGCGCCACCGGCGGTGACCGCACCCTCGAAGACGAGCGGCTTCAGCGACGCGCGTGCGGTGTACAGCGCAGCGGTGTAACCCGCGGGACCGGAGCCGATGATGATCACATTACGGACGTCGCTCACGGGTTTCTTCCTCGTCTCTGCAGACTGCCTACTGCCTACGGGGCGGGCTCGGATGGGTGACTCTCACCCCACCCAACGGATCCTAAGGGGCGAGCATTCCCGAGACGGCCACGCGGCACGTGCAGAGACGGAGCCCGAGGTCAGGAGCGCGGGACGGACTCGTCCAGAAGCACCTCGGACTTGCCGTTCCCGCCGCCGGCCGCGCAGGAGCCGTCGACGACGAACGCTTGCACCCGGCCGCTGTCCGTGGGGTCGGGGAGGACGACGAGATAGGCGGGCGTCCCCTGGTAGTCGCCCTGCTGGAAGCCGAGGACCGGGTCGGTGCGGCCGGTAGCGGCCCTCACGCAGTCGGGGAGGGCGGGGCCCGCTGTGCGCGTCTGCCCGTCACCGCCGCTCTCGGCCGAGAGCGACTCGGGAGCGCCACTGCGGTCCTGGGGCGCCTTGAAGCTGCTGTTGTGGCGCAGCAGGTCCTGCACGGTGGACTCGACGGGTCGGCCGTCGAACCGGGCGGCGCTCGCGGCGACGGCGGCATCGGCCTTCTTGTCGCCGGCCGCGGTGGCGCCGCCGAGTGCGCCCGACTGGGTGAAGAACAGGCCCAGGCCCAGGGCCGCGGCGCCGAAAGCGGCGCCGAGGGCGGCGATCCGGCGCCGGGAGCGGCGCGGGCGGCCGGGGCCGGTGGCGGCGGAGGGACGCCCGGCGGGCCGGTCCGCCGGGCGATCGGCCGGGACGGACGGCGCGGGGCGGGGGCGCGATGTTTCACGTGAAACAGGCGCGTCGGCCTCCGGCGCGGTCGCGTTCAGCAGGGCTTCCGCGGCGAGGGCGGCATCGATCCGTCCGGCGATCTCGGCGGGCATCCGGGGCGGCCCCGGCAGGGTGCCCAGGAGCCCGCGGATCTCCTCCAGGGAGGTCCGTACGTCCGCGCAGAGGGGACAGGCGTCGAGATGCTGCCGTACGGCCGCGCTGCGGGCGGGGGAGAGCAGGCCCTCGGTGAGATCGGAGATCTCCGCGACGTCCGGGTGCTGAGTCGTGTCGGCCGTGGAAGTCACGCGCGCCCACCTCCGCCCTTCACAGCAGCTGCATTGCTCGGTCCGCTATCCGTCGGTCCCGGCACCGGTGGGACGGATGCCCCCGGCGTCCGGTTCCTTCCCCCGTCGGGGCCTTCGTTACCCACCGTGTCCCCGCGCAGATGAGTGAGCATCGGCAGCAGCCTCGCCCGCCCGCGCGCACAGCGGCTCTTCACGGTTCCGGTGGGGACATCGAGGATACGAGCGGCTTCGGCCACCGGGTATCCCTGCATGTCGACGAGGACGAGCGCCGCCTGCTGTTCCGCCGGCAGCGTGGCGAGCGCGGCGAGCAGCTGGCGGTGCAGATCCTGCCGCTCGGCGGGGGCCTCGGCCGACTCGTGCGGTTCGAGGAGCTGCTCGAACCGTGCGGTGTCGTCCATGGGCGAGGTCCGGCGGGAGGCAGTCTTCCGGGCCCGGTCGAGACAGGCGTTCACCGTGATGCGGTGCAGCCAGGTCGTGACGGCCGACTGGCCCCGGAAGGTATGGGCGGCCCGGAAGGCCGACACCAGGGCGTCCTGGACGGCGTCAGCGGCCTCCTCGCGGTCTCCCAGCGTCCGCAGGGCCACCGCCCACAGCCGGTCGCGGTGGCGCCGTACGAGCTCACCGAAGGCGTCAGGATCGCCGGCCACATGGTCGGCCAGCAGATCCTGGTCGCTCCGTTCGTCGCGTGGGACGTCGTCCAACGGTGAGCCCCTCCCCCGGGGTGACGTCAGCTGGTGACCTTGATCTCCGAGATCTCACCCCGATAGCCGTCTCCGCCGGCCGGCAGATCGGTCAGCCAGACGAGAACGTAGCGCGTCTTCAGCGGCTTGCCGGGGGTGAGGGCCACTGTGGTCCCGTTGCCCGCGGTCTGCTTGCGGAAGTCGTCGAGCCGGCTGGGCTGCGAGGTGAAGTTCTCGGGGGTCGTCCGCAGTTCGACCGAGGTGGCGCCATGGAAGGCGACCTCGACCTTGGCGACCTGCTGGACCTTGCCGAGGTCGAGGATGATCCCGACCCCGTCCTTCAGGTTGCCGAACTTCGAGTAACCCTTGTAACTGCTGGTCGTCCACGAGGTGTTCGGATCACCGTCGTAGGCGTTCTTTATGTCCCGGGGGTTCTCGCCGCCGTCGCTGCCCTGCGGGTCGAAGTCCCATGCGTCCTCGATCGCGACCGGCTTGCCGTTGGCGGTCGGCTCCTTGTTGTCGTCGCCCGACGGCTGCGGCTGGGTCGGCGGCGTCTCGGCCGACTTGTTCTGGTCCAGGAGCCGGTCCGCGATCTGCCAGCTGCCGAGGCCGAGGGCGGCGATCAGCAGGGCCGAGACGGCCCACTTGAGCACCTTGCCGGTACGGCTCTGCAGCGGCGGCGGCGGGATCATGACCGGCTGGGTGACCACGGGGCGCGGCTGGGGGCGCCCGTAGGTGCCCTGCTGGTAGGTGGTGCGCTGATACTCGGGCGGCGTCGGGAGCGGGAACTCCGGCTCCGGCGGCCGGATGCGCGGCATCGCCGCGACGGCCTTCGCCAGCTCGTCCGGCGTGGTGCAGGGCGGCTCCTGGCGCGAGGCCGTGGCCCCGTCGTTCGCCAGGGCGCGCATGGCGATCTCCGAGAGGCCCCGGTGGACGCCTGCCCGCACCTGGTCGGGGGAGAGCAGCCCGACGCCCTTGGGCAGCCCGGAGAGCCCGTAGGCGTCGTTCTCGTACGGCCAGCGCTGCGTGAGCGCCGCGTAGAGCAGGGCTCCGATCGCCTCGGTGTCCGTGCGCTGCGGGCGCTCGGCGCTGATGCCGCGCAGGGCGGCGTTCACGGCGAGGCCGCGGATCCGGTACTGGCCGGTGGAGCTGCGCAGCACGGCGCTCGGCGTGAGCCGGAGGTGCGAGAGGCCCTCGCGGTGTGCCGCGGCCATGGCCTGGGAGACCTGGCTGACGAGCTGGTAGGCGTCGTGCGGCTCCATGGGGCCGGCCGCGAGCAGCGCGGTCAGCTCGGTGGAGTCGGGCAGCCACTCGTGCACGACGTAGACGAGGTCGTTCTCCTCGACCGCGTCGAGGACCTGTACGAACCGCGGGTCGCCGAGCAGCGCGGCGGAGCGGGCGGCGGCGAGGACGGAGCGGGCGCGGGAGTGGTCGGCGGGCAGGATGTGCACGCCGACGGCGCGCCGCAGCTTCTCGTCGACGGCACGCCAGCTGCTGAATCCGTCCAGTCGGGTGACGCACTCCTCCAGCCGGTACCGTCTCGCCAGCTTGTGGCCGCTGTGCAGTTCGGGTGCGGTGATGGAGGACTGTTCGCCGTTCTGTCGTTCGACCGCCTTGCTCTTCGTGGCCTCGGCGGACGTGCCCGCCTTCTTCTGCGCTTCCGCCACCCCGTCGGTCGCGGCCGTGTCCGCCTTGGCGGTCAGCGGGTCGTCACCGCTGTTGTCGGCCACGTCGACGGCAGCCGTGCTACGTTCCGCCACCGTCGTTCCTGCCTCCCCATCCGTTGCGCCACATCCAACAGCCATGCCAATTGTGCCCACAGTCCGGCGCTATGCACGACACGCGTCGGCAGACGATGGTTGTGCGAACCCCGCGCACCTGTCGTTCGATCAGCGTCCCAGACGGCCGCGGACCATGCCCACCATGGAGTTGAGCTCCGCGATCCGCATGCGCTTGGCCGCCACGAAGAAGACTCCGAGCAGGACCGCGCTGCCGACGACGAGGGCGGCGAGCGAGCCCAGGGCCCCTTCGCCGAGCACCTTCAGGAGGGCGAAGCCGACGGCTCCGGCGGCGACGGCGGCCGGCAGCGAGGCCAGGCACAGCCGGGCGTAGGTGCGGATGACATGGGCGCCGTCCAGGTCGCCGCCGAGGCGCTTGCTCAGCCGGCGCCAGGCGACACCGACGCCGACCATGTAGGCCAGGCCGTAGGAGGCGGCCATGCCGACCACCGCCCAGCGGGCCGGCAGCACGACGTAACAGACGGCCGATGCGGCCGCGTTGACGGCGGCGACGATGACGGTGTTGTAGAAGGGCGTCCGGGTGTCCTCGTAGGCGTAGAAGCCGCGGAGCACCACGTACTGCACGGAGAACGGGATCAGACCGAGGCCGAAGGCCATCAGGATGAAGCCCATGCCCTGGGCGGCCTCGACGCCGCTGGAGGCGTAGAGCAGGGTGCACATCGGGACGCCGAGGGCCAGGAAGGCGAAGGCGATCGGGACGATGGCCACGGCCGAGTTGCGCAGGCCCTGGGAGATGTCGTCGCGGACGGCGCCCGGGTCGTCGTCGGAGGCGGCGCGGGAGATGCGGGGCAGCAGGGCGGCCATGACGGAGACGGTGATGATGGCCTGCGGCATGCCCCAGATCAGCTGGGCGTTGGAGTAGGCGAGGAAGCCGGCGCCGTTCTTGCCGGACTCCTCACCGGCCGCGGTGGCGAGCTGGGTGACGACCAGGACACCGGCCTGGTTGGCGAGCACGAACAGCACGGTCCACTTGGCCAGTTTGACCGTCTTGCCGAGGCCGTGGCCCTTCCAGTCGAAGCGGGGACGGAAGCGGAAGCCGGTCTCGCGGAGATACGGGATCATCGCCAGGGCCTGCACGACGAGGCCGAGCAAGGTGCCGATGCCGAGCAGCCGGACACCGTCGTCGGGGATCGTCTGGACGCCCATGTGGGACTCGGCGGAGGTGCCGTAGACCCAGATGAACAGGCCGAACGTGGTGATCATGACGATGTTGTTGAGGACCGGGGTCCACATCATCGCGCCGAACTTGCCGCGGGCGTTGAGGATCTGACCCATCACCACGTGCACACCCATGAAGAAGATGGTGGGCAGGCAGTAGCGGGCGAAGGTGACGGCGACGCTGTTGGCGGCCGCGTCGTCGGCGATGGTGCTCGACATGAGCCGGATCAGCACCGGTGCCGCGAACACGGCGATGGTGACGATCACGCCGAGCGCGACCATGACGAGGGTCAGCAGCCGGTTGGCGTACGCCTCGCCGCCGTCCTCGTCGTTCTTCATCGAGCGGACGAGCTGCGGTACGAAGACCGAGTTGAGGCCGCCGCCGATGGTGAGGATGTAGATCATCGTCGGCAGCGTGTAGGCGACGGTGTACGTGTCACCGAGCAGCGCGGCGCCGAGGGCGCCGGTGATCACCAGGCTGCGGACGAAGCCGGTGAGACGGGAGACCAGGGTGCCGGCGGCCATCACGGCGCTCGACTTGAGCAGCCCGGAGGCGCGGCCGGCCTTCTTCGGGGCGGGCGCGGGCATGGGGTTCGGCTCCGGGGCCGGCGGCGGCACCTGGCCGGGCGCCTGCTGGTCCCGGTAGAGGTGGGCGAAGGCGTCGGGCTCCGGCTCCTCCTCCCCCGCCGCGGTCACCAGGTCGTCGACGCCGGTGAACTGGACCGTGCGGGCGTCGTCGCCGTACGGCAGGTGGCGCGAGGGGCCGTCGGGCTCGGGCGCCGGGGTCTGGGCCCAGACGCGCGGGTCCGGGGCGTGCGCGGGCGCGGCCGGCTGCTGGTAGAGCGGCTGCGGCTCCGCGTAGGTGCCCGGCGGGGGCGGCGGATGCGCGGCCCGGTCGTAGAGCGCCTCGCCCACCGGGTCCTGGGCGGACAGGTCACGCGCCTGGTACGGGTCGTGGGCGAAGGCGTCCTGGACGTACGGATCCTGGCCGTAGGCGTCCGGGGCGTACGGGTTCTGCTGCTGCGGCGCGCGCGGGTCCGGGGCGGCCTGCTGCGGCGGCGGGACCGGCCCGTGGCCGGGTGCCGGGGTCGCGGGCGTCCCACCGGACGGCGCGTTGCCCGCGCCCTGGCCGCGGTCACCGTCGTACGGCGCGTTCATGGTTACCCCACCTCATCGTCCCCGGCCGACCGGCCACGACATCGCTCAACGGTCCACTTTCTCACCCGTGCCGGACGGGTCGCCGCTTTCGGGCCCGGTGTCCGGCGTCGGGTCACTCGGCTGCGCCGTCTCCGGGCCGTCGTCGGGTTCCGTTTCGGCGCTGCCGACGCGGGTCTCGCCGGCGGTGTCGGCAGCGGCGGAACCGGTCTCCGCCTCCGCTTCGGCGTCGTCGGCGGCCTCGTCGGCGGCCTCGGCCTCGGCGTTCCGGGCGGCTGCCCGCTTGCGCTGGGAGTACATCCGGATGCCGGCGAGGACGAGCAGCAGCACACCGCCGGCGAGCACGAGCATCACCGTCGGGGTGATCTCGGAGACCTTCACGGTGAACGTCATCGGAGCGCCGTAGGGCGTGCCGTCCTCGGTGTAGAGCTGGGCCGTCATCGTGACCGGACCGTTGGCGTTGGCCGAGGCGTTGAACTTCACCGACTGGCTGTGCCCGCCGTTGATCTTCACGGGCTGGTCGGCGGTGCCCTCGCCGTCCAGCTTGACGCGGTTCTTGTTGCCGGACTGCAGCCGCAGCACCAGATGGTCGACGCCCTGCAGCAGCCGGTTCTGCACGGTCACCGGGATGGTGGCGCTCCGCCCGGACAGTGTGAGGTCCGACTTCTTGATCAGCTGCACCTCTTCGGTGAGGCTCTGCAGATAGCGCAGGACCTCCTCGCGGTAGAGGGCGGCCGAGGGGGCCTCCCCGCGCCAGGACGTCGACATCTCGCGGCTGATCGCGTTGGTGAACGGCGGCACCACGCGGTCCGGGGCGGTCAGGATGACCCGGAAGTCGTCCAGCTCGTCCCGGGTGTCCTTCATCTTGAGGAAGGCCTTGGTGTCGAGCTCCTGGGCGCGCAGCTTCTTCGGGTACGAGCGGCTGCTCGGGATCCGCGTCGAGGCGTCCGGGTCGGGCGTCTCCGCGGCGGCGGCCGGCAGGTCCTCCGGCTCCGTCCAGCGCTTGGCGCCGAGCGCCTGCAGCGCCGTCGCCATGCTCTGCGCCTGCGCGATCGTGGGCATGCGCTGCGGGGCGACCACGACGCTGCGCTGCTTCTCGGGCAGCTCCAGGGTCGTGGCCAGCGACTGGGCGAGGAAGGACTGGACGGCCAGGGTGGAGTTGTCGGCCCTGATGAGGTCGCCCTGGAACGCCTTCGACAGGCCGGCGTCGCTGACCACGGCGGTGGTGCCGCCGCCGACCGGGCGGGCCGCGGTCGGCGTGTACGAGAGGTCGTCGCGGAAGCTGTCGCTGCGGGCGATCACGTTGTGCGCGCCCGCGGAGGTGGCGACGGCCATGATCGAGGCGTCGACGGCCCCGTCGACGGGCCAGGCGAAGTCGGTGGACGGCTTCACATGGAGGATCGTCTCGACCGTGGTCGAGGTCAGCGCGGACGCCTGCTGGAGGTGGCTGAGCGAACCCGGCACCTCCTTGCCGTGGTGGGCGAGGGAGGCCAGGTCGGGGTCGGCGAACGGCAGGGCGACGACCTTGTGGCCCTGCACGGCCTTCTCCAGGGCGTCCAGCCAGCGCTCGGCGACGTCCTGGTTCCGGCCCGGCACCTCGGTCGCGCCGCTCTTGACCATGTACGGCTCGGTCATCGCGGTGACGCCGGCGAGCAGGTCCGGGTCGATCACCCAGGTGACCGGGAGGTCCTTGCCGAGCGAGACCATCTCGTGGAGCCGGCCGCCGGGGGCGAGATCGGCGGCCAGGTCGTCGTTCTCGAAGACCGGCGTCTGCTGGAGGTTCGCGCCCGTCTCGGCGGAGACGTGCGACGTGGAGATCAGCGGCCAGAGATAGGTGAGCTTGGTCTTCTTCTCGGCCTCGTCGGGCTGGTACGGCAGGAAGGTCCGCTCGATGCCGAGCAGCCGCTCGTAGGGCTGGCCGGCGGTCTGGCCCGACAGCGAGACGCCGAGCTGATAGACGCCCGCGTCGTCGAGACCCAGCTTGGACACCGGCACCGAGAGCGTGAAGTCGCGGCTGAGCCCGGCACCCAGCTGGGGGATCTTGACCGTGTAGGGACCGCCCAGCGGGGCGGGGTCGCTGCCGTAGCGGACGCCGTCCCGGTCGGCGACGTCGTCGATCTCGCTCCGGCTGGTCATCCGCGGGCCGACCCGCAGATCGACCGTGGCATTGGTCACGGACTGCTTGGTCTCGTTGGTGACCGTGCCCGTGATGGTGAGTGTGTCGCCTTCCACAGGGGCGTTCGGCGTCAGTGTGTCGACCGACACGTCCACGCCGTTGTTTCCGCCCGCGCTCTCGGCCGCCTGTGCGGCGGGCGCGGGCAGGCCCTGGAGGAGCCCGGCGAGGAGCGGGGCCGCTACGGCGAGTGAGGCCATGCGCCGTAGCCAGCGGCGGGCAGGTGAGGGAGTGGTCCCCTGGATAGCTGCCGCCTCGGCCACGCGTCGCCCGTCCTCGTCGTTGTCAGTGGTGCCAGTGGTGTCGGTGGTTCCCGGTTGCTGTGTCCAGGCATGGTAACGATGCACGCGGGGGCCAAGTGCCGGGGACTGCTCCAGGCGAAGGCGCGCACGGAAGCACGGCCCGGGCCGGGGCCCGGCATGCCCGCGCGAAAACGAGGGCATGGCGGTGAGCCGGGGCACGTACCCTTTTCTGTTGTGCCGAACGCCAATGAAGAGACCCCCACCGCGCTGAGCCAGGTGCAGCGCCGCGCCGTCAGCGAGCTGCTGCGCGTGTCCCCCGTCGCCGACGACCTCGCCATCCGCTTCAAGGAGGCCGGGTTCAGCCTCGCGCTGGTCGGCGGCTCGGTACGGGACGCCCTCCTCGGCCGTCTCGGCAACGACCTGGACTTCACCACCGATGCCCGCCCCGAGGAAGTCCTGAAGATCGTCCGCCCCTGGGCCGACGCCGTCTGGGAGGTCGGGATCGCGTTCGGCACCGTCGGCTGCCAGAAGCAGGCCCGCGTCGGAGACGCTGATCAGAACTTCCTGGTGGAGATCACCACGTACCGCTCGGAGGCGTACGACCGCACCTCGCGCAAGCCCGAGGTGTCCTACGGCGACTCCATCGAGGAGGATCTGGTCCGGCGCGACTTCACCGTCAACGCCATGGCCGTCGCGCTCCCGGAGAAGGAGTTCATCGACCCGCACGGCGGTCTGGAAGACCTGTCCGAGCGGGTGCTGCGCACCCCCGGCACGCCCGAGGAGTCCTTCTCCGACGACCCGCTGCGCATGATGCGGGCCGCGCGCTTCGCCGCGCAGCTGGACTTCGAGGTGGCTCCCGAGGTCGTCACCGCCATGACGGAGATGGCCGGCCGGCTGGAGATCGTCTCCGCCGAGCGCATCCGTGAGGAGTTCAACAAGCTCCTGCTCTCGGCGCACCCCCGCAAGGGCCTCGGGCTCCTCGTCGACACCGGCCTGGCCGCGCACGTCGTCCCCGAGCTTCCGGCCCTGCGCCTGGAGAGCGACGAGCACCACCGGCACAAGGACGTCTACGAGCACTCGCTCACCGTCCTCGAGCAGGCGATCGACCTGGAGGAGGACGGCCCGGACCTGGTGCTGCGTCTCGCCGCCCTGCTCCACGACATCGGCAAGCCGCGCACCCGCCGCTTCGAGAGGGACGGCCGGGTCTCGTTCCACCACCACGAGGTGGTCGGCGCGAAGATGACCAAGAAGCGCATGACCGCGCTGAAGTACTCCAACGAGATGATCAAGGACGTCTCGCGGCTGGTGGAGCTGCATCTGCGCTTCCACGGCTACGGCACGGGCGAGTGGACCGACTCCGCCGTCCGCCGCTACGTCCGCGACGCGGGACCGCTGCTCTCCCGTCTCCACAAGCTGACCCGCTCCGACTGCACCACCCGCAACAAGCGCAAGGCCGCCGCGCTCTCCCGCGCCTACGACGGCCTGGAGGAGCGCATCGCCAAGCTCCAGGAGCAGGAGGAGCTGGACTCGATCCGTCCCGACCTCGACGGCAACCAGATCCAGGAGATCCTGGGCATCCGTCCTGGGCCGGGTGTCGGCCGTGCCTACAAGTTCCTGCTCGAGCTGCGCCTGGAGAACGGGCCGATGGAGCACGACGCCGCCGTCGCCGCGCTCAAGGAGTGGTGGGCGACCCAGGACGCCTGATGCGGACGCCGGCGTTTCACGGTCGATGTTTCACGTGAAACACGGCGGACCGGGACCGGCATGCGACACCAGCGGGGCGATGTTTCACGTGAAACGTCGCCCCGCTCGCCGTAGGGCCAGCGCGATGAGCGCGTAGAGGGCGGACACAAGCAGGACGATGGCGGGGGATCGCCCGTCCGGCGGGAGCATCAGGGCCGCGACCCCGGCCGCGCTGACGAAGGCGACGTTGAAGAGCACGTCGTAGAGGGAGAAGACCCGGCCGCGATAGGCGTCGTCCACGGAGATCTGGACGACCGTGTCCGTGGCGATCTTCGCTCCCTGGGTGATCAGTCCGAGGAAGAAGGCCGCCACGAGGAACGGCGTCCGGGCGAAGGTCAGTCCCAGGGCGGGGGTCAGCACGGCGGCCGCGGCCGCGCAGAGTGTGATCCAGCCGAACGGGCCGAGCCTCCCGACCGCCGCGGGCGAGAGCACCGCAGCGGCGAAGAAGCCGGCGCCGGAGGCGGCGACGGCCAAGCCGAGCACGGCCAGACCCTGCGCCTGGGTGGTGCTCCAGGCGTACCGGCTGAGCATGAGCACGGTGACGAACAGCGCGCCGTAACAGAAGCGCATGAGGGTGACCGCGGCGAGGGCGCGGGCGGCCGGGCGGCGCTCGGCGAGGTGGCGCAGCCCCTGCACCAGTCCGCGCGCGGTGGAGGACAGTGCGCTGGCGAGCCGGGGCTGGACCAGCTCCGGGTCCGGTCCGAGGAGCTCGCGGGACATCCGCAGCGAGGTGAGGGCGGAGCAGAGATAGAGGAAGGCGCCCAGGAGGACGACGGCGGCGTCGGAGTCGTCGGCGACCAGCCGCATCGCGAAGGCCAGTCCGCCGCCCAGGGTCGCGGCGAGGGTGCCGGCGGTCGGGGAGAGAGAGTTGGCGACGACCAGCCGCTCGTCGTCGACCACGCGCGGGAGCGCGGCGGAGAGTCCGGCCAGGACGAAGCGGTTGACGGCCGTGACGGAGAGGGCGGAGGCGTAGAAGAGCCAGTCGGGCGCCGAGGCCAGCATCAGCACCGCGGTCCCGGCGGCCAGGACGGTGCGCAGCAGGTTGCCGTAGAGGAAGACCTGACGCCGCTGCCAGCGGTCCAGCAGGACTCCGGCGAAGGGGCCGACGAAGGAGTAGGGGAGCAGCAGGACGGCCATGGCGGAGGCGATGGCGGCGGGGCTCGTCTCCTTCTCGGGGGAGAAGACGACATAGGTGGCCAGGGCGACCTGGTAGACGCCGTCGGCGCACTGGGAGAGCAGCCGCACCGCGAGCAGGCGACGGAAGTTGTGCAGGCGCAGCAGGACGCGCAGATCACGCACGACGGACATGGCAGCAAGACTCACATACGACGAGGGCCCCCGGGCAGTGCCACGGGGACCCTCGTCATCGAGCCGTCGAACGGTCTGCGGGACCGTCAGGTCAGCGCTCGACCTCGCCCTTGATGAACTTCTCGACGTTGGCCAGGGCCTCGTCGTCGAAGTACTGGACCGGCGGGGACTTCATGAAGTAGCTCGACGCGGAGAGGATCGGGCCGCCGATGCCGCGGTCCTTGGCGATCTTCGCGGCGCGCAGGGCGTCGATGATGACACCCGCGGAGTTCGGGGAGTCCCACACCTCGAGCTTGTACTCCAGGTTCAGCGGGACGTCACCGAAGGCGCGGCCCTCGAGGCGCACGTACGCCCACTTGCGGTCGTCCAGCCAGGCCACGTAGTCCGAGGGGCCGATGTGGACGTTCTTGTCGCCGAGGTCCCGGTCGGGGATCTGGGAGGTGACGGCCTGCGTCTTGGAGATCTTCTTGGACTCCAGGCGCTCGCGCTCGAGCATGTTCTTGAAGTCCATGTTGCCGCCGACGTTCAGCTGCATGGTGCGCTCGAGACGGACACCGCGGTCCTCGAAGAGCTTCGCCATCACGCGGTGCGTGATGGTGGCGCCCACCTGGGACTTGATGTCGTCACCGACGATCGGGACACCGGCCTCGGTGAACTTGTCGGCCCACTCCTTGGTGCCGGCGATGAAGACCGGGAGGGCGTTGACGAAGGCGACCTTGGCGTCGATGGCGCACTGCGCGTAGAACTTCGCGGCGTCCTCGGAGCCCACGGGCAGGTAGCAGACGAGAACGTCGACCTGCTTGTCCTTGAGGACCTGGACGACGTCGACCGGGGCCTCGGCGGACTCCTCGATGGTCTGGCGGTAGTACTTGCCGAGACCGTCGAGGGTGTGACCGCGCTGGACCGTGACGCCCTTGTTGGGGACGTCGCAGATCTTGATGGTGTTGTTCTCGCTGGCGCCGATGGCGTCCGACAGGTCGAGGCCAACCTTCTTCGCGTCCACGTCGAACGCGGCCACGAACTCGACGTCACGGACGTGGTAGTCGCCGAACTGGACGTGCATCAGGCCGGGCACCTTGGTCGCCGGGTCGGCGTCCTTGTAGTACTCGACGCCCTGCACCAGCGAGGCGGCGCAGTTGCCCACGCCGACGATGGCTACGCGAACCGAACCCATTTCCGGTTGCTCCCTGTGTGTCGTGGAAGCCCTGCGGTGAGCAGGGTTTCACTTGGCGGTGTCGTCGGACGGATCCGGCCGGGTACTGCCCCCGTGCCGGGGCAGGCCGCCCGTTTCTCCAGAATTTCCTTGCTGCTGAGCGGTGCCCTCGGGGGCGTCGGAACGGGATCGCTGATCCCGGCCCGCCCGCTCGCTCTCGATGAGCTCGTTCAGCCAGCGCACTTCGCGCTCCACGGACTCCATTCCGTGGCGCTGCAGCTCAAGCGTGTAGTCGTCGAGGCGCTCGCGCGTCCGGTTCAGGGAGGCGCGCATCTTCTCCAGACGCTCCTCCAGCCGGCTGCGGCGGCCCTCCAGCACCCGCACCCGCACCTCGCGCTCCGTCTGGCCGAAGAAGGCGAAGCGGGCGGCGAAGTGCTCGTCCTCCCAGGCGTCCGGGCCGGTGTGGGAGAGGAGCTCCTCGAAGTGCTCCTTACCGGCGGCCGTCAACCGGTAGACGATCTTGGCACGGCGTCCCGCGAGTGAAGCCGCCACGGCCTCCTCGGGGGCGCTGCCCGGCTCCTCGATCAACCAGCCGTTGGCGACCAGCGTCTTGAGGCAGGGGTAGAGGGTCCCGTAGCTGAACGCCCGGAAGATCCCCAGCGAGGTGTTGAGCCGCTTGCGCAGCTCGTACCCGTGCATCGGGGCCTCGCGGAGCAGGCCGAGGACGGCGAACTCGAGGATTCCTGAGCGCCTGCTCATTCGCCGCCTCCTCCGCTCTCGGATCGTCTCTCGGACCTCGTGAAAACTCTTATGCCGAGTCGATGTGCCGTACTGATGTATCGACTCGATACATCCCGACGATAGAACGGCCTCACTGTTGCGACAAGTGGGACTCGGGTGACCGGCGTCACATCGTCAATTCTCAGTAATCGACTTGCCGGATTTGGGATGAAGTCGGCATCAACGCAGGTTTTGGCCGTGCGTAGTCTGTGCGGCATGCAGACCACCGGGAACCGAGCGACGCCGCAGGGCGTCAGTCAACCCGGTGACCGGCTGCGGCACGGCGCGACTTTGGTCCGAGCTCACGCCGTGTGCATTTCGGGGGGACCGGAACTCAACTGCCGCTTCCAGGCGTACGCGCCTGCCCGAGGAGTAGTCGTTCGATGAGCGAGCACCGTCGCAAAATGCCGCAGCAGCCGCCGACTGGCGGCCGCGCTGCGGCCCGGCGCGCCGCCCAGCAGCCAATGGGCCGCAGGTCGGCTCCCGGCCATGATGCCGACACGGGGTCACCGTCCGCCTCCTACGGGGCGCCCTCTTCTTATGGAGAGGAACAGCGCCCTTACGGAGGACGTGCCGAAGCCCGGCGCGCGGCGCAGCGCGGTGGGCGCAGGCGCGCGCCCGAGGGCGGTGCGGGCGGCGGACGGCGCGGCGGGGGCGGCCGCGGTACCGGTCCCGGCCGTGGCGGCGGCGGTGGCCGCGGTCCCGGCAAGAAGCGGTTCATCGACTATCCGCGGTACGGCAAGTACGGCTGGCGCCGCTGGATGCCCTCGTGGAAGCTCGTGACGGGCCTGTTCCTCACGTTCTTCGGCGGCCTGATGGGCGCGGCGACGATCGCGTACGCCATGGTGGGCATCCCCGACGAGGCCCTCAGCGCCAAGCAGCAGAACAACGTCTACTACTGGGCCGACGGCTCGGTGATGGCGGCGAGCGGTGGTGAGGTCAACCGCCAGATCATCGACTACGCCCAGATCCCGATGGCCATGCAGGACGCGGTGGTCTCGGCCGAGAACAAGACCTTCTGGACCGACTCCGGCATCGACCCGATGGGCATCGCCCGCGCCGTGTGGAACATGGCCAAGGGTGGCCAGACCCAGGGCGGCTCCACCATCACCCAGCAGTACGTGAAGAACAACCGCCTCGACGACCAGTCGCAGACGGTGACCCGCAAGGTCAAGGAACTCTTCATCTCGATGCGCGTGGGCAACGAGAAGGACAAGCACGAGATCATGGCGGGGTACCTCAACACCTCGTACTACGGGCGTGGCGCCTACGGTCTCCAGGCGGCGGCCCGCGCGTACTTCGGCAAGGACGCCAGCAAGCTCAACCCCAGCGAGTGCGCCCTGCTCGCCTCCGTGCTCAAGGGCGCCACGTACTACGACCCGGCCGGCTACCCCGAGATCGACCCGGCGGCCACGGCGGCGGCGAACACCGACCGCGCCAAGAAGCGCTGGTCGTGGATCCTCGACGAGATGGTCAAGGACCAGAAGCTCAGCGCCGCCGACCGGGCCAAGTACACCGAGTTCCCCAAGACGAAGGGGCGGACGCAGGGCGCGCAGCTGGGTGGTCAGGTCGGCTACCTGGTGCGCACGGCCGAGGCGAACTTCCTCAACAACAACGACCGGGGCATCACGGCGCAGCAGCTCGCCAAGGGCGGCTTCGAGATCCACACCACGTTCAAGAAGAAGAACGTCAAGGCGCTCGAAGAAGCGGTCAAGAAGATCAACAAGGAGTACATCGACCCGGAGAAGCGCCCGAAGACCGACACCCACGTCCAGTTCGGCGGTGCGTCGGTGGACGTGAAGACGGGCGCGATCGTGGCGATCTACGGCGGCACGGACGCCACCAAGCACTTCACCAACAACGCCGACCAGACCGGTGCCCAGGTCGGCTCGACCTTCAAGCCCTTCGTGCTGGCCGCCGCGATGCGCGACGGTGTGCGTGACCCCAGGCTCGGCAAGGTGCAGGGCCCCAGCAGCCGCAGGATCGTCGACCCGGACAAGAGCCGGTACAACGGCAAGAACAAGCTGAGGATCAAGAACTACGACGGCTCGATCTGGCAGGACGAGAACGGCAACGAGTGGCAGCAGACCAACGACGACGACTCGAGCTACGGCAACATCAGCCTGCGTGAGGCGATGGAGCACTCGGCGAACTCGCCGTACGTGCAGCTCGGCATGGACGTCGGCATCGACAAGGTCCGCCAGGCCGCCATCGACGCGGGTCTGCTGGAGTCCTCGCTGGTGAAGGCCGACGTGCCGTCGTTCTCCCTCGGTATCTCCTCCCCGAGCGCGATCCGCATGGCCGGCGCCTACTCCACCTTCGCCAACAACGGCGAGCGCAACGACGTCTACTCCGTCACCAAGGTGCTCCAGAGGGGCGAGGTCATCTACGAGCACCAGGCCAAGCCCCAGCGGGCCTTCTCGACCGCCGTCGCCAGCAACGTCACCGACGTGCTGAAGGACGTCGTCAAGAAGGGCACCGGTACGCCGGCGCGGCTCCCCGACCGCGAGGCGGCCGGCAAGACGGGTACGACCGACGGCAACAACTCGGCCTGGTTCGTGGGCTACACCCCCGAGCTGTCGACCGCCGTCGACATGTACCGTTTCGCCGACGACGAGACGCTCAAGGACCGCAAGTTCGAGTCCATGTACGGCACCGGTAACCAGCCGAAGATCCACGGTAATTCGTTCCCGTCGCGGATCTGGCGCGACTACATGAGCACCGTGCTCGAGGGCACCGAGCCGTCGACCTTCCCGGCGCCCGAGGACCTGGGCGGCGAGGCGGTCTTCGGCGGTGGCGCCGTCAGCCCGACCCCGACGCCGACCGACACCCCGTCGCAGACGCCGTCCTCCACCCCGTCGACCGAGTCGCCGACGGCGGACCCGACCAAGACGGGGAAGCCCGGCAAGACCTGCAGCGTCTGGGACTGGCCGTGCGACACGACCGGCGGAAACGGCAACGGCGGCGGCGCCAACGGTGGCACCACCGGCGGGTCCACCAGCCCGACCCCGACGGGGACGGGAACCGCCACCGTCGATCCCACCAACGGCACCGGAAAACCGAACGGCGGCACCTGGGGCGGCATCGGCTGATCCCGCCCACCGCCTGACGGCATTCCGCCGCACCGGCGCCTTCGAGGGCCGCCGCACCCGCTCCGTACCCCGTGTACGGAACCGGGCGCGGCGGCCCTCGGCGTTTTCCCGGGCTCGTACGGCAGGATGTCCCCCATGCCGAGCCTCCAGAAGACGAGCCCTCCGCAGGACGCAGTGGTCCGCCCCACCCGCACGGACGACGTGGCGGCCAAGGGCAGCGAGCTGATCGGCGGGCCGATCGGACGCCGGGCGCTGCTCGGCTCCGGGCAGCTCACGCCGGTCCGGGTCGTCGCCCTGGTGGCCCTCGGGATGTTCGCGCTCGGCATGGTGCAGAAGCTGCCCTGCTACAACTGGGCCTGGTTCCGGGGCTCCACCTCCCAGTACACCCACGCCTGCTACTCCGACATCCCGCACCTGTTCTCCGGGCGCGGCTTCGCGGACGGCCTGGTCCCGTACTTCGACCGGATCGGCGGCGACATACCGTTCCTGGAGTACCCGGTCCTGACCGGTCTGTTCATGCAGGTCGCGGCGTGGCTGACGCCCGGCGGCGCCGACCTGACCGAGCGGCAGCAGGCGTACTGGCTGGTCAACGCCGGCCTGCTGATGGTCTGCACGGCCGTCCTGGCCGTCTGTGTGGCCCGGACGCACCGTAGGCGCCCCTGGGACGGCCTCCTCGTGGCGCTCGCGCCCGCCCTGGCGCTCACCGCCACGATCAACTGGGACCTGCTGGCCGTCGCCCTCACGGCCGCCGCGCTGCTGCTGTGGTCGCGGAGCCGCCCGCTCGGCTTCGGTGTCCTCCTCGGGCTCGCGACGGCCGCCAAGTTCTACCCGATACTGCTGCTCGTGCCCGTCTTCCTGCTGTGCTGGCGGGCGGCGAAGTGGCGGGCGTTCGGCGCGGCGGTGCTCGGCGGGGCCGGGTCGTGGCTGGTGGTGAACCTGCCGGTGATGCTGCTCGCTCCGGAGGGCTGGAAGCAGTTCTACGTCTTCAGCACGGAGCGGAACGTCGACTTCGGCTCCGTGTGGCTGTTCATCAGCCAGACGACGGGCGCCGTGATCCGACCTGGGACGGCCAACTACTGGGCGCTGTTCCTGATGATCCTTGCCGCCCTGGGGCTGGCCTATCTGGCCTTCACCGCGCCCCGCCGGCCCCGGCTCGCCCAGCTCGCCTTCCTGATCGTGGCCGCGTTCGTCCTCACGAACAAGGTCTACTCGCCGCAGTACGTGCTCTGGCTCATCCCGCTGGCGGTGCTGGCCAGGCCGCGCTGGCGGGACTTCCTGGTGTGGCAGGGGTGCGAGGTCATGTACTTCCTCGCCATCTGGCTCTACCTGGCGTACACGAGCAGCGGCAACAAGCAGGGCCTGCCGACCGACGGCTACCAGTTCGCGATCGTCCTGCACGTGCTCGGCACGCTCTACCTGTGCGCACTCGTCGTCCGCGACATCCTGGTGCCCGACCGGGACGGGGTGCGGCGGGACGGCTCGGACGACCCCTCGGGCGGCGTCCTGGACGGCGCGGAGGACGCCTTCGTGCTCGGCAGGGCGGCGCACCCGGCCCGGCACGCGGCGCCGCTGGCAGAGGGGCCGCGCGTGGAATGGGGCCTGCCCCGCGAGTGACCCCAGGAACGAGCAGCGGCCCCCGGGATGTCCCCGGGGGCCGCTGCCGTGTCAGGTGCCGGCCGGCTCAGCGCTCGACGAGCCGGTCGTACTGGGTGGTGGTGTGCCGCAGGTGGGCCACCAGCTCGTCGCCGACCCGGGGCTCCTGGGCGTCGGCCGGCACGAACAGGATGGACACCTGCATGTGCGGCGGCTCGGCGAACCAGCGCTGCTTGCCGGCCCAGACGAACGGCGACAGGTTGCGGTTGACGGTGGCGAGACCGGCGCGGGCCACGCCCTTGGCACGCGGCATCACACCGTGCATCGCCTTCGGGGCCTCCAGGCCGACACCGTGCGAGGTGCCGCCGGCGACCACCACGAGCCAGCCGTCGGAGGCGGCCTTCTGCTGGCGGTAGCCGAAGCGGTCGCCCTTGGCGACACGGGTGACGTCGAGGACCGCGCCGCGGTACTCGGTGGCCTCGTGGTCGCCCAGCCACAGCCGGGTGCCGATGCGGGCGCGGAACCGGGTCTGCGGGAACTGCTGCTGCAGCCGGGCCTGCTCCTCGGCGCGCAGATGGCTGACGAACATGGTGTGCAGCGGCAGCCGGGCGGCCCGCAGCCGGTCCATCCAGGCGATGACCTCCTCGACGGCGTCCGTGCCGTCCGGGCGGTCGAGCGGCAGGTGCAGGGCGAAGCCCTCCAGGCGCACGTCCTCGATGGCCGCGTGCAGCTGCGGCAGCTCCTCCTCGTGGACGCCGTGCCGCTTCATCGAGCTCATGCACTCGATGACGACCCGGGCGCCCACCAGGGCGCGCACGCCGTCCACGGACGACACGGAGCGGATCACCCGGTCCGGCAGCGGCACCGGCTCCTCGCCCCGCCGGAACGGGGTGAGGACGAGCAGGTCGCCGCTGAACCAGTCCTTGATCCTGGCGGCCTCGTACGTGGTGCCCACCGCGAGCATGTCGGCGCCGAAGCGGCCGGCCTCGTCCGAGAGCCGCTCGTGGCCGAAGCCGTAGCCGTTGCCCTTGCAGACCGGGATGAGCCCCGGGAACTGGTCGATGACGGTCTTCTGGTGCGCCCGCCAGCGAGCGGTGTCGACGTAGAGGGAGAGCGCCATGGCCGGCCCGGGACCTTTCTGGTGGCTGCGATGGGTCAAAAGTGTGTACGAGGCTGGGTGACGAGACTACGCAAGCCTCGCCGCGTCGTCAGCCGGGCGACGGGTGCGTCAGCGGCGCGACATGTAGATGTCCAGGGCCTTGTGCAGGAGCTTGTTGAGCGGGAAGTCCCATTCGCCCACGTACTCCACGGCCTCGCCGCCGGTGCCGACCTTGAACTGGATCAGGCCGAAGAGGTGGTCGGTCTCGTCCAGCGAGTCCGAGATGCCCCGCAGGTCGTAGACGGTGGCGCCCATCGCGTAGGCGTCGCGCAGCATCCGCCACTGCATGGCGTTCGAGGGCCGGACCTCGCGGCCGATGTTGTCGGAGGCACCGTACGAGTACCAGACGTGGCCGCCGACGACGAGCATGGTGGCCGCGGAGAGGTTCACGCCGTTGTGGCGGGCGAAGTAGAGCCGCATGCGGTTGGGGTCCTCGTTGTTGAGGACGGTCCACATGCGCTGGAAGTACGACAGCGGGCGCGGCCGGAACTTGTCGCGGACGGCCGTGATCTCGTACAGCCGCTGCCACTCGGCGAGGTCCTCGTAGCCGCCCTGGACAACCTCGACGCCGGCCTTCTCGGCCTTCTTGATGTTGCGGCGCCACAGCTGGTTGAAGCCCTTGAGGACCTCGTCGAGCGAGCGGCCCGCGAGCGGCACCTGGAAGACGTAGCGGGGCTGGACGTCACCGAAGCCGGCGCCGCCGTCCTCGCCCTGCTGCCAGCCCATCTTGCGCAGCCGGTCGGCCACCTCGAAGGCGCGCGGCTCGATGTGGGTGGCCTCGACGTCGCGCAGGCGCTTGACGTCCGGGTCCTGGATGCCGGACTTGATCGCGGCCGCGTCCCAGCGGCGGATGACGACCGGCGGGCCCATCTTCACGGAGAACGCGCCCTGGTTCTTGAGGTGCGCCAGCATCGGCTGCAGCCAGTCCTCCAGGTTCGGCGCGTACCAGTTGATGACCGGGCCCTCGGGCAGATAGGCGAGGTAGCGCTTGATCTTCGGCAGCTGACGGTAGAGCACCAGGCCGGCGCCGACGAGTTCGCCGGACTTGTCGAACCAGCCGAGGTTCTCCGAGCGCCACTCGGTCTTCACGTCAGCCCACGCCGGGACCTGGCAGTGGCTCGCCGCGGGCTGGCTCTGGATGAACGCCAGATGCTGCTCTCGGCTGATGGTCCTCAGGGTCAGGCTCATGTCGGGGCGCTCCTCGGCAGGTGTGTCCCCATCGGTCAGGGGCTCCGGCTCTCGCGCCGAAGCCTACTGCGACCTTGGAGCACCCCGAATGTCCACGTCTAGCTGATCACTCCGCCGAAGAGGCCGCCGTGGGCCATGCCGAGGTAGAAGCCCACCCCGGCGGCACCCAGTCCGATGACCAGGAGGAAGCGTTCGCGGGTCGTGGCGGAGATGAACTGGCCGTAGGCGCCGGTGAGGATGCCGATCAGTCCGGTCCACGAAGCCAGCAGGTGCAGGTTGTCGAAGAACCCCGTGACGAAGGAGAGAACGCCGAGCGCCAGGGTCACGGCCATCAGGGTGTCCTGGAGCGGATGGGGCTTGCCGTCGGTGGCGAACAGGGAGTGTCCGGGATCGGGTCGCATTGCCTGGGCCATGTGGCACCTCCTGGCGTGGCTGCCGGACGGCGGCGTCCGTGACGCCGCCGACATCCGTTGTGTACAGATTGCGTCCCCTCACCACCGGATTTCAACCGCAGGGCGATGTGCAGGTACTCTGTACGATCTGCACCGGTGTCTGCCCAGGTCCGTCCAGGACCCGCGGTCTTCGGCACCGTTGCTTACGCATCACGACCCTCCTGCCACGGAACGACCGTGGCCGCTGAGTCCAAAGGAGGTGGGTTCCACATGCGTCACTACGAGGTGATGGTCATCCTCGACCCCGATCTCGAGGAGCGCGCTGTCTCCCCGCTGATCGAGAACTTCCTCTCCGTCGTCCGTGAGGGCAACGGAAAGGTCGAGAAGGTCGACACCTGGGGCCGTCGTCGTCTCGCCTACGAGATCAAGAAGAAGCCCGAGGGCATCTACTCGGTCATCGACCTGCAGGCCGAGCCTGCGGTCGTCAAGGAGCTCGACCGCCAGATGAACCTGAACGAGTCGGTCCTCCGGACCAAGGTCCTCCGCCCCGAGACCCACTGAGCTTCCGCTCAAAGGTTCTCGGGTCCGAGTAGCAGTAAGCAGCCGTAAGCAATCCCGCCGAGAGGTTCACCCATGGCAGGCGAGACCGTCATCACGGTCGTCGGCAACCTTGTCGAAGACCCCGAGCTGCGCTTCACCCCGTCCGGTGCGGCGGTCGCGAAGTTCCGCATCGCGTCCACTCCCCGCACCTTCGACCGTCAGACCAACGAGTGGAAGGACGGCGAGAGCCTGTTCCTGACCTGCTCGGTCTGGCGTCAGGCGGCGGAGAACGTCGCTGAGTCCCTTCAGAAGGGCATGCGCGTCGTCGTGCAGGGCCGTCTGAAGCAGCGGTCCTACGAGGACCGCGAGGGCGTCAAGCGCACGGTCTACGAGCTGGATGTCGAGGAAGTCGGTCCCAGCCTGCGTAACGCCACGGCCAAGGTCACCCGTACCACCGGTCGCGGTGGTCAGGGCGGCTACGGCGGCGGCGGTCAGCAGGGTGGCGGCGGCGGTGGCTGGGGTGGCAACTCCGGCGGCGGCCAGCAGGGCGGCGGAGCTCCCTCCGACGACCCCTGGGCCTCCAGCGCCCCGTCCGGCGGCCAGCAGGGCGGCGGCGGTGGCTGGGGTGGCAACTCCGGCGGCGGCTACTCGGACGAGCCTCCCTTCTAGGGCCTGCGCCCTGGAAGCAGCTCGTACCCAAACTTCTTGATCACACAGGAGAAACACCATGGCGAAGCCGCCTGTGCGCAAGCCTAAGAAGAAGGTCTGCGCGTTCTGCAAGGACAAGGTCGCGTACGTCGACTACAAGGACACGAACATGCTGCGGAAGTTCATCTCCGACCGCGGCAAGATCCGTGCCCGTCGCGTGACCGGCAACTGCACGCAGCACCAGCGTGACGTCGCCACGGCCGTCAAGAACAGCCGTGAGATGGCGCTGCTGCCCTACACGTCCACCGCGCGCTAAGGGAAGGGTGACCGAAAAATGAAGATCATCCTCACCCACGAGGTCTCCGGCCTCGGCACTGCCGGCGACGTCGTTGACGTCAAGGACGGCTACGCTCGCAACTACCTGGTCCCGCGCGGTTTCGCGATCCGCTGGACCAAGGGTGGCGAGAAGGACGTGGCGCAGATCCGCCGCGCCCGCAAGATCCACGAGATCGCGACCATCGAGCAGGCCAACGAGGTCAAGGCCAAGCTCGAGGGCACGAAGGTCCGTCTGGCCGTTCGCTCCGGCGAGGCCGGCCGTCTCTTCGGTTCCGTGACCCAGGCCGACGTCGCCGCCGCGATCAAGACCGCGGGTGGCCCGGACGTCGACAAGCGTCGCGTCGAGCTCGGTTCGCCGATCAAGACCCTGGGCTCGCACCAGGTGTCCGTGCGTCTGCACGCCGAGGTTGTCGCGAAGCTCGGCGTCGAGGTCGTCGCCGCGTAACGCTGATCTCAGCAGCAAGAAGGGCCGCACCCCTCGGGTGCGGCCCTTCCGCTGTTTCACGTGAAACATCTCCGTCGTTTCACGTGAAACAGCACAGAGCGGTCAGCGGGTGGCGCCGGTGACCAGCCAGCGGCCCGAGCGGGTGCGCCACCACAGCGTCGCCATCCGGACGGTCATCATCACGGTCATCGCGCCCCACAGCGCGGTCAGCCCGCCGCCGAGACTCGGCACGAGCAGGGCGATCGGAGCGAAGACGGCCAGGGTGAGCAGCATGGCCCAGGCGAGATAGGGGCCGTCGCCCGCGCCCATGAGGACGCCGTCCAGTACGAAGACCACGCCGGAGATCGGCTGGGAGAGCGCGACGACCAGCAGGGCCGGGAGCAGGACGTCGCGGACCGCGGAGTCGTCGGTGAAGAGCGGCACGAAGAGCGGGCGGGTGAGGATCAGCAGCACGCCGAGGCCGATACCGCAGACCACGCCCCACTGGACCATGCGGCGGCAGACCTGGCGGGCGCCGTCCGCGTCGTCGGCGCCGAGATAGCGCCCGATGATGGCCTGTCCGGCGATGGCGATCGCGTCGAGGGCGAAGGCCATCAGGCTCCAGAGGGACAGGATGATCTGGTGCGCGGCGACATCGGCGTCCCCGAGCCGGGCGGCGACGGCGGTGGCGATCATCAGGATGGCCCGCAGCGAGAGCGTACGGACCAGGAGCGGAGCGCCGGCCTGGGCGCAGGCCCGGATGCCGGCGGCGTCGGGGCGCAGGGAGGCGCCGTGCTTTCTGGCGCCGCGGACGACCACGTACAGATAGGCGGCGCACATGCCGAGCTGGGCGATGACCGTACCCCAGGCGGATCCCGCGATGCCGAGTCCGGCGCCGTAGACGAGGCCGAGGTTGAGGGCTGCGTTTGCGGCGAAGCCGGCGATGGCGACGTAGAGCGGGGTGCGGGTGTCCTGGAGGCCGCGCAGCACGCCGGTGGCGGCGAGCACGACGAGCATGGCGGGGATGCCGAGGATGGAGATCCGCAGATAGGTGACGGCGTAGGGGGCGGCGGTGTCCGAGGCGCCGAAGAGGTCGACGAGCCAGGGCGCGGTGGGCAGGGTGAGGGCGACCACGGCGGCGCCGAGGATCAGGGCGAGCCAGATGCCGTCGATGCCCTGGCGGATGGCGGCCTGGAGGTCGCCCGCGCCGACGCGGCGGGCGACGGCCGCGGTCGTGGCGTAGGCGAGGAAGATGAACACGCTCACCGCGGTGGAGAGCAGGGCCGAGGCGATGGCGAGTCCGGCGAGCTGGGGGGTGCCGAGGTGGCCGACGATGGCGCTGTCGGCCATGAGGAAGAGAGGCTCGGCGACGAGTGCGCCGAAGGCCGGGACGGCGAGTGAGAGGATCTCGCGGTCGTGTTGCCGCCGGGCGGTCTTGAGGGTCGCGGGAGCCTGATGCATGCGCTCAATCTAATCGTCCACAGGTAAGAGATGCAATGGCTCGGAGGTCCTTACATTTCCTACGAGAGCGCCTTCGTGTGTGCGCCGTTTGTTCTGATCTTGAGCCGGGTGTGGAAGTTTTTCTCCCCCACAGCCCGTGGACGGAAAAAGACCAGGTCAGCGGTGTCGGGTGAGCTGCGTTATGAGTTTGTCCACATAGCTGTCCCCTGGTCCGTGCACAGGTTCCGCGGAGTTCTCCACAGCATCTGGGCCTTCACCCACAGGCCCTGTGGATAACCAGATTGGCTGACGGTGCCCGCGGGCCTACCGTGGTCCGGCGCCCGACGCGCGAGAGTGGCAACGGTTGTCCGCGGAGCGGACGGGAGGAGGTGGCTTGGTGAGCATGCCCGAGCCCATGGACGATCCCTGGGCCGAGAGCGGACCGAGTGACCGGCTGCCCGTGCGCACCCGCGGTGGTGGCGAGGGCCGGGGTCGTGGCCGCGGCCGAGAGGACCAGCACGAGCGCGGCAGCGAGGGCGGCTGGGACAGCGGCGTGTCCGCGTTCGAGCGTGTTCCCCCGCAGGACCTGGACGCCGAGCAGTCCGTCCTCGGCGGCATGCTGCTCTCCAAGGACGCCATCGCCGACGTCGTCGAGATCATCAAGGGCCACGACTTCTACAAGCCGGCCCACGAGACCGTCTACGCGGCGATCCTCGACCTCTACGCGAAGGGCGAGCCCGCCGACCCCATCACGGTCGGCGCCGAGCTCACCAAGCGCGGCGAGATCACCCGGGTCGGCGGCGCCTCCTATCTGCACACGCTCGTCCAGTCGGTGCCGACCGCCGCCAACGCCTCGTACTACGCGGAGATCGTCCACGAGCGGGCCGTGCTGCGCCGTCTCGTGGAGGCCGGCACGAAGATCACGCAGATGGGATACGCGGCCGACGGCGACGTCGACGACATCGTCAACCGGGCCCAGGCGGAGATCTACCAGGTCACCGAGCAGCGCACCACCGAGGACTACCTGCCGCTCGGCGACATCATGGAGGGCGCGCTCGACGAGATCGAGGCGATCGGCTCCCGCAGCGGCGAGATGACCGGTGTGCCCACCGGCTTCACCGACCTCGACGCGCTCACCAACGGCCTGCACCCCGGCCAGATGATCATCATCGCGGCCCGTCCCGCCATGGGTAAGTCCACGCTCGCGCTGGACTTCGCCCGGGCCGCCTCCATCAAGCACAACCTGCCCAGCGTCATCTTCTCCCTCGAAATGGGCCGCAACGAGATCGCGATGCGTCTGCTCTCGGCCGAGGCCCGGGTGGCGCTGCACCACATGCGCTCCGGCACCATGACCGACGAGGACTGGACCCGGCTCGCCCGCCGGATGCCGGACGTCTCGCAGGCCCCGCTCTACATCGACGACTCGCCGAACCTGTCGATGATGGAGATCCGCGCCAAGTGCCGCCGCCTCAAGCAGCGCAGCGGCATCAAGCTCGTCATCATCGACTACCTCCAGCTGATGCAGGCCGGCGGCTCCAAGCGCGCCGAGAGCCGGCAGCAGGAGGTCTCGGAGATGTCGCGAAACCTCAAGCTCCTCGCCAAGGAGCTGGAGCTCCCGGTGATCGCGCTCTCCCAGCTGAACCGAGGCCCCGAGCAGCGCACCGACAAGAAGCCGATGGTCTCCGACCTCCGTGAGTCCGGCTCGATCGAGCAGGACGCCGACATGGTCATCCTGCTGCACCGCGAGGACGCCTACGAGAAGGAGTCCCCGCGCGCGGGCGAGGCCGACATCATCGTCGGCAAGCACCGTAACGGTCCGACGGCGACGATCACCGTGGCCTTCCAGGGCCACTACTCGCGCTTCGTGGACATGGCACAAACCTGATCGAGTTCGGCGCGGTCGCGCGGCATGATCGTCGCATGACCTCATCCTTCGAAGCCCCGCTGCCCAGCACCGAACGTGCCCTGCTGCACCGCATCGCCGTCGCCCAGACCGAGGGCCGCTCGCCCTCGTTCGTCGGTGGTGTGGTGCGGGACGGCAGGACGGTCTGGTTCGGCTCCCGCAGCTGTGTCGACGGACACGCGCCCGACGACGGGACGCAGTTCCGGATCGGCTCGATCACCAAGGTGTTCACCGCGGTTCTGGTGATGCGGCTCCGGGACGAAGGACTGATCGGTCTGGAAGACCCGCTGGAGAAGCACCTGCCGGGCACCGGGGTGGGCGAGGTGACGATCGCTCAACTCCTCGGCCACAGCTCCGGGCTCGCCGCCGAGACGCCCGCGCCGTGGTGGGAGCGGACGCCCGGGACGACCAGGCCGGAGCTGGCCGACGTGCTGGGGGAGCGGCCGTCGGTGCATCCGGCCGGGCGGCTCTTCCACTACTCCAACCCCGGCTACACGCTGCTCGGTTCGCTCGTCGAGGCCGTCCGCGGGGTGCCGTGGGAGGAGGCGCTGCGCACCGGGATCCTGGAGCCGCTGGGTCTCGGCCGGACGACCGTTCAGCCGGTCGCCCCGGCGGCAGGCGGCTGGGCGGTGCACCCGTGGGCCGATGTGATGATGCCGGAGCCGGCCGAGGACCTGGGGATCATGGCGCCCGCCGGGCAGTTGTGGTCGACGGTCGGTGACCTGTGCCGGTTCGCCGCGTTCCTGGCCGAGGGTGACGACCGGGTGCTCTCCCGGGCGTCCGTCGAGGAGATGCGGGTGCCGTCGGTGCCACCGGCCGCCGGTGACCCGGACGGGGGTTACGGCCTCGGGCTCCAGCTGCTGCGCAGGGACGGCCGCACGCTCGTCGGCCACACGGGCTCGCTGCCGGGCTTCGTCGCCACGCTGTGGGTGAGTGTCGAGGACGGTCTGGCCGCGGTGTGCCTCGCGAACGCCACCTCCGGGCCTCTGCCGTCCGTCGTGGCCGCCGATCTCGTACGGATCGTGGCGGAGGCCGAGCCGCGGCTGCCGGAGCCGTGGCGGCCCCTTCCCGAGGCCGAGGTCGACACGGAGCTGCTCGCGCTCGCCGGGCCCTGGTACTGGGGGACCTACGCGTACGGGTTGCGGGTCGGCGCCGGGCGCGGAGTGAGCCTGGAGCCGCTGAAGGGCGCCGGGCGGCGGGCCGAGTTCCGGCCGCTGCCCGAGGGCGGCTGGGTCGGTCTCGACGGCTACTACCAGGGCGAGACGCTGCGTGTGGTGCGGCGCCCGGACGGCTCGGTGAGCCATCTCGACCTCGGCTCCTTCGTCTTCACCCGGGAGCCGTACGAGCAGGGGGACGCCGTGCCGGGCGGTGTGGACGAGGGCGGCTGGCGCGGTCTCTGACGGTCCCGCGGCCGGCACGACGGCGAAGCGCGCTGTTTCACGTGAAACAGCGCGCCCGTGACGTCCTGGTCAGAGGCTCAGCTTGAAGCCGAGGTGCGAGGGCTCGAAGCCGAGCCGCTCGTAGAAGCGGTGGGCGTCCGTGCGGGTGACGTCCGAGGTCAGCTGCACGAGGCCGCAGCCCTGCAGCCGGGACTCCGCCACCGCCCACTCGATGAGCTGGGTACCGAGGCCGCTGCCGCGCTCCTCCGCGTGGATGCGGACGCCCTCGATGATCGAGCGGGTCATGCCCCGCCGGGAGAGCCCGGGGATGATCGTGAGCTGGAGCGTGCCGACGACCTTCCCCGCGCGTTCGGCCACGACGACATGCTGATGAGGGTCCCCGTCGAGCCGGTCGAAGGCGGCGGCGTACGGGGTGAGGTCGTCGGGCGACTCGCGCAGGGCGCCCAGTGGGTCGTCGGCGAGCATCGCCACGACGGCGGGGAGGTCGCCGCGCTCCGCGGGCCGGATCGTCAGATCGCTCATGCCGGGACGCCCAGGTCCTCGACGACGCGGACGAACGGCGCGAGCTCGGGATTCCTGGCGGCCTCGTCCAGGGCCTCGCGCAGCGCCTTGTCGTTCGTGGGGCGGGCCTCGGCGAGCAGCTTCAGGCCGGCCTCGGTGACGTCGGTGTAGATGCCGCGCCGGTCGGTGGCGCAGATATACCGGGTGAGCAGACCGCGGTCCTCCAGGCGGGTGACAAGCCGTGTGGTCGCGCTCTGGCTGAGCACCACGGCGTCGGCGACCTGCTTCATCTGGAGATGGCCGCCGGGGCCGTCGTGCTGGCGGCTGAGCACGTCGAGCAGCGAGTACTCGCGGACACTCAGACCGTGCTGGGACTCCAGGGCGCGCTCGACGTGCGACTCGATCCTGCCGTGCAGCAGCGAGAGGGCGCACCAGCCCTGGGCGAGGGCCGTCAGGGCGGGGTCCGTCGCGGTCATGGTCTCTCCTCGCTTCCTCGGTCTCTCCTCGGTCCGGAGCGGTGTCTACCAGCGTAGCCGAAGGGACGCAAAAGTCCGCGTGTGCAATTAATTTTCCCCGGGCGGCCAGGCCCGGTCGTCACGTCACCCCGCCGCGACGGTCAGCGGGGCGAAGCGGCGGCTTCCGTCGCCGGGCAGGCCGGGCACCGAGCGGACCATGAGGGCCGTGGTGAAGATCCGGCCCACGCCGTTCGCCTCGAGCCAGGTGAGCAGGGCGGTGTGTCCCGAGTCGACGTCCGTGCGCAGCGGGCGGTCGGTGGCGTCGGCCAGGGAGGTCACCAGGTGCTGGGCGGTCGCCGGGTCGCGGGCGATCAGCGGGCCGACGACATGGGTGTCCATGTTCGGCCAGATGGCGGCGAAGCCGGTGAGCTCGCCGTCCCGCTCCGCGACCCGCAACTGGTCGGCGAAGGCCGGCAGCCGGGTGATGAGGTGGGTGCGGTCGACGCCGAAGACCTCGCGGTCGAGACGCAGGATCGCCTGGAGGTCCTCCGCGGTCGCGGGCCGGACCGAGGTGCCGGCCGGGGCCTCGGAGGCCGGCTCGGCGAAGCTGAAGCGGCCCTTGAGCAGCTCCGACGTGCCGATCTCGGCGAAGCCCAGCTTCTCGTAGAGCGGCTGTCCGTTGGGCGTGGCGTACAGCGTCAGCGGGGTGCCGTCGTACTCGCCGAGCACGTGCTGCATCAGCCGGCGGCCCACGCCTCGGCGGGCGTACCGCTCGGCGACCAGGACCATGCCGATCGCGGCCAGCCCGGGTCCGTACGAGGTGACGACACAGGCCGTCACCAGTCCCTTGCCGTCGGGGTCGTCGACGCCGTAACCCGTGCCCGCCGCGAGCAGCAGGCCCCACTTGTGCTCCTCCCGGTCCCATCCCCGGTCCTCGGAGAGATCGGCACAGGCAAGGAGATCGTCCGAGGTGAGGCGCCGGATGGGGAGCTGGTCGAGCGAGGTCTGCGAGATCGGCATGACGGCCAGGCTGGCCGACGTGCCGAGGAGGCGTCCACCGGTTTTACGGGCCTGACAGGGACCGCGGCGGAGCGGGGTTGACCTGGCGTTGTTTCACGTGAAACAACGCCAGCCCGTGGCTGCGCCACCCCGCCGCCGGGTGGCCGCACCCCTCCCGCCGCCTCGCTCGTACTAGCCTCGGCACATGTGGCTGACCTGACGCACGCCCGTGACGGGCACAGACTGCATCTCTTCGATCTCGACGGCACGCTGATCCGTGGCTCGGCGGCCGCGGTGGAGATCTCCCGGCAGCTCGGGTTGAGCGAGGAGATCGAGCGGCTGGAGCAGGACTTCCTGGTGCGCGGGATGACCCCCGACGAATTCGCCGTACAGGCCCATGCCCTGTGGGCCGAACTCACCCCGGAGCAGGTCACGGCTGCCTTCGAGGGAGCACCGTGGCTGGCCGGCATCCGCGAGGTGTGGGCGGAGATCCGGGCCGGCGGCGGCCGCTGCGCGGTCATCTCCCTCTCGCCCGACTTCTTCGTCGAACGGCTCCTGGACTGGGGACTCGACGCGGCCCACGGCTCCCGCTGGCCGGCCGTCCCCTTCACCGAGCCGATCCACCGGCCCGGCATCCTCAACGCCTCGGCGAAGGTGCGGATCGCCCGGGAGCTCTGCGGGCGCTTCGGGCTCGATCTCGCCGACTGCGTGGCGTACGGCGACTCGATGTCGGACGCCGAGCTCTTCGCGATCGTCCCGGAGAGCGTGGCCGTGAACGCGGACCACCATCTGGCCGGCCTGGCGACGCACCGCTACGGCGGAGCCGATCTGCGCGAGGCCTACGCACTGGTCCGAAACAGCGCAGCCTAGCCCTCCGCGGGCGCCGATTGACCGGAATTCCCACTTTCTGTCCGGGGCGACCTCAGAACTGCCATCCTGCGAGCACGGAGGCCGACTGCGGGGAGGCAAGGCATGAAGGAAGCTCCGGCCGCGGCCACGGACGCGCCGCTGCCCCGAATAACGGCACCACCGGCCGGGGCGGAAGCGGCACCGGACGGACCACCGGTGCCGGACCGACCACCGATGCCGGACGGACCACCGGCACAGGCTGAGCCTCCGGGGCCGTCGGCCGCGGCCCCGGCGGGCGGTCCCTCGCCCGACGCCGTCCTGGTGCGGCGCACCCTGAGCGAGATCGCCCCCGTCGCCGACCGGGTGACCTCGTACTTCTACGCCCTGCTGTTCATCGGCAGCCCAGGGCTGCGCGAGATGTTCCCGCCGGCCATGGACACCCAGCGCGACCGGCTGCTCAAGGCGCTGCTGACGGCGGCCGAGCACCTCGACAACACCCGGGTCCTGACCGAGTACCTGCAGAACCTGGGCCGCGGGCACCGCAAGTACGGCACCCGGCCGGAGCACTACCCGGCCGTCGGCGAGGCGCTGATCGGGGCTCTCGCCCGGTACGCCGAGGGCGTCTGGGACGCCGAGACCGAGGCGGCCTGGGTCCGTACGTACACGACGATCTCGCAGATCATGATCGACGCCGCCGCCGAGAACGAGGCAGAGGCACCGGCCTGGTGGCAGGCCGAGGTGGTCAGCCACGATCTGCGCACCCCGGACATCGCCGTGGTCACCCTCCGGCCCGACCAGCCGTACCCGTTCCTCGCCGGGCAGTACACGACCCTGGAGACCCCGTGGTGGCCGCGGATATGGCGGCACTACTCCTTCGCCTCGGCGCCCCGGCCGGACGGGCTGCTCTCGCTCCATGTGAAGGCCGTGCCGGCGGGGTGGGTGTCGAACGCCCTCGTCCATCGCGCCCGGCCCGGGGACGTGCTGCGGCTCGGCCCGCCCGCAGGTTCGATGACGGTCGACCACTCGACCGACAACGGGCTGCTCTGTCTGGGCGGAGGGACCGGTATCGCGCCGATCAAGGCGCTGGTCGAGGACGTCGCCGAGCACGGCGACCGGCGGCCCGTCGAGGTGTTCTACGGCGCCCGCAACGGCCACGACCTCTACGACATCGACACGATGCTGCGGCTCCAGCAGACCTTTCCCTGGCTCTCCGTCCGTCCGGTCACCGAGGACCAGGGACGCCTGCCGGACGCCGTGTGCCGCTATGGGCCCTGGGCCGAGTACGACGCCTATCTGTCGGGGCCGCTCGGCATGATCCGCAGCGGGGTCGACGCCCTGAAGGGCGCCGGCATCCCCACCGACCGGATCCGCCACGACTACCTGGGGGAGCTGGTCACCTCGGCCTGAACCGGAGCCTGAGCCGAGACCGTCCGAAGAAACGTGCCGTCAGCCCAGGTCGGGCGCGTGCATCGCGCGGACGCCCTCGATGTTGCCGTCCAGGTAGTGGCGCAGCGAGAGCGGGACGAGGTGGACGGCGGCGATGCCGACCCGGGTGAACGGCACCCGGACGATCTCGTACTCGCCCGTCGGCTCGTCGACCTCGGGGCCGTGCCGCTGCGCGGGGTCCATGGACTCCAGGCGGCAGACGAAGAAATGCTGCACCTTCACCCCGGAGACGCCGCCGTCGACGATGTGCTCGACGGTGTCGACGAAGCAGGGGACCACATCGGTGATCTTGGCGCCGAGTTCCTCGTGGACCTCGCGGTGCAGGGCCTCGACGACCGTCGAGTCGGAGGGCTCGACCCCGCCGCCGGGCGTCACCCAGTAGGGATCGACTCCCGGCTTGGTGCGCTTGATGAGGATCAGGTCGTTCCCGTCGAGCAGGATGGCGCGTGCGGTGCGCTTGACCACTGGTCGTTCGGTCATGGAAGGAAAATGGCCCGTCCTCGCTGTCCTGAAACACGTGCTGTCCTGGAACACGTGCTGTCCTGACACGCATGCCGGCCTGACACGCATGCCGTCCTGGAGTACGCGGCGGTCCCGCCGCTCACCACTCCCCCGCGGCCGCGAGCAGCCGCTCATGGGCCCGCGCGAGGTGCGGCAGGGCGAGGGTGCCGGTGCGGACGACGACGAAGTAGGTGCGCAGCGGCGGCACGGGCGGGTCGAGCAGCGCCACCAGACGGCCCCGGGCCAGCTCCGGCTCGCACAGATAGCGCGGCAGCACGGCGAGACCGGCACCGGAGGCGGCGGACTCCAGGACGGCCCGCAGATCCGGGACGATCACGGTCGCGGCGGCCGCCGGCTTGGTCTCGAAGACGGCCGTCCAGTAGCGGGAGACGAAGGGCAGCGACTCGTGCACCTCGACCACCGGCAGCTGCTCCAGGACGAGCGCGCCCTCGCCGAGCAGCACGTCGGGGGAGAGCCGGGCGGCCCAGCGCGGGGCGGCGACCAGGACGTGCTCCTCGTCGCAGAGCGGGGTGGCCGACAGGAGCCCGCCGCGGGGGCGGGCGGTGGCGACGGCCAGGTCGTGGTGGCCGGCGGCGAGCCCGTCCAGGGTCTCCGGAGCGTTGCCGATCAGTGAGACCCGGACGGCGAGGCCCTGGGTGACCAGCGGGGTGAGCGCGGGCAGCACCCGTGCCGAGGTGAACTCGGGCGGCCCGGCGACATGCAGGGTGCGCACGCCGTTCTGCTCGTCCAGGCCGGTCTCGGTGATCTCGACCAGCGCGTCCAGGTGCGGGGCGGCGCGGTGGGCGAGCTCGTCGCCGATGGTGGTGGGGGTGACCCCGCGGGCCCGGCGGAGGAAGAGCGGGCGGCCGAGCTGTCGTTCAAGGGTGCGGATCTGGCTGGTGACGGCCGGCTGGGAGAGGCCGAGGAGCGCCGCGGCGCGGGTGAAGGAGCCGGCCCGGTGCACGGCGACGAAGGTGCGCAGCAGGGTCAGATCCATGTCCGCCCCCTCCCGGCCCTGCGTCCGTTCGACTGAACTGTCCAACTATAAATAAGTCGATAGGTCGCTGTCGCTACCGTGATTGGACACTGACGCAGAGTCAACTAGCCTTGTTCGGGCGGTTGTCCGCAGAGGAACCCGCAAGGGGAACAGGGGCGCTCCGAGCCACGAGGGGGGAGGTTCGGAGCGCCCCTGTCACCTGTCACGCCGTCCGGGGGCCGCTGTCCGGCCGCCGCTGTCCGGCGTCCTTGGCGGTCTCGTCGAGGGCTCGCAGGACGTCCTCGATGAGGTCCTCGGGGTCCTCCGCGCCCACCGAGAAGCGGACGAAGCCCTCCGGCACCGCGTCCCCGCCCCAGCGGCCGCGCCGCTCGGCCGTGGACCGCACCCCGCCGAAGCTGGTCGCCTCCTCGACCAGGCGCAGCGCGCCCAGGAAGCGTTCGGCCCACTCCCGGTCGGGCAGCTCGAAGGAGACGACGGAGCCGAAGCGCCGCATCTGACGGGCGGCCACCTCGTGCGAGGGGTCCCCGGGCAGGCCCGGGTAGCGCAGCCCGGTGACGTCCGGATGCGCGGCGAGCGCCTCGGCGAGGGCGAGCGCGGTGGCGCACTGCCGGTCGAGGCGCAGCTGGAGTGTGGCCAGCGAGCGGTGCGCGAGCCAGGCCTCCATCGGGCCCGGGATGGCGCCGACGATCTTGCGCCAGCGCCGGACCTCGGCGGCCCGCCGCGGATCGCGGCAGCTGACGTGGCCGAGCAGGACGTCGCCGTGCCCGGTCATGCCCTTGGTGTCGCTGGCCACCGAGAAGTCGGCGCCCAGCTGGAGGGGGCGCTGGCCGAGCGGGGTGGCCAGGGTGTTGTCGACGGCGACGAGCGCGCCGGCCTCGTGGGCGGCGGCCGCCATCCGGCGCAGGTCGCACACGTCGAGCCCCGGGTTGGACGGGGTCTCGATCCACAGCAGCTTCGCCCCGGCGAGGACGGACAGCTGGGCGTCGCCGCCGGTGGGCGCGGAGCGCACCTCGACGCCGTACGCGCGCAGCTGCTCGTGAACCAGCGGCAGGGCCTGGTAGCCGTCGGACGGGACGACGACGGCGTCGCCGGCCTTGAGCTGAGAGAACAGCACGGCGGAGATCGCGGCCATGCCGGACGCGAAGACCAGCGTCTCGACGCCGCTCTCCCCCGGCGCCTCCAGCTCGCCGACGGCGCGCTCCAGATGGGTCCAGGTGGGGTTCTCGTCGCGGCCGTAGGTGTACGGGCCGGTGGGCTCGCCGGGCAGGTGGAAGTGGGCCGCGAAGACCGGGCCCGGCAGGGTGGGCTCGTACTTCACCGGCTCGGGCAGGCCGGCCCGTACCGCCCGGGTGCCGTCGCCGATGCCGCCGTCGGCCGTGCCGTCCGCGCTGCTCATGCCGTGCGCTCCTTCACTTGCTCGCACACGGCGGCGAGCAGTCCCTCGCTCGCCGCCTCCACCATCTCCAGGCACTCCTCGAAGCCGTCCCGGCCCCCGTAGTACGGGTCGGGCACGTCGAGACCAGCCCCTGCTCCGGCCCCCGCACCGGCTCCCGCTCCGGGGTCGTAGGAGCGCAGCAGCCGTATCTTCGCGGCGTCCTCGGGTGTCGGGGCGAGCCGCCGCAGCTCCCGCGCGTGGCCCTCGTCGAGGGCGATCACCAGGTCGAGCGCGGGGAACCAGGAGGCTCGGAACTGCCGGGCGGTGTGCGCGGAGCCGTAGCCGTTCTCGTCCAGGACGGCGACCGTGCGGGGGTCGGCGCCGTCGCCCTCGTGCCAGCCTCCGGTGCCCGCGCTGTCCACCTCCACCAGGTGGGCCAGACCGGCCTCGGCCACGCGGGCCCGGAAGACGTGCTCGGCCATCGGCGAGCGGCAGATGTTGCCCGTGCAGACGAAACAGACGCGGTAGGTCACGGCCGCCTCAGTCGGATTCGGGGAGGACGACGTTCAGCGCCCAGGAGACGACCGAGATGATCAGGCCGCCGAGCACGGCGGTCCAGAAGCCCTCGACGTGGAAGCTGAGGTCGAGCTGGTCGGCCAGCCAGGACGTCAGGAGCAGCATGAGGGCGTTGACGACCAGGGTGATCAGACCGAGCGTCAGGACGAAGAGGGGAAAGGTCAGGAGCTTCACGACCGGCTTCACCAGGAAGTTCACCAGGCCGAAGACCAGGGCGACCAGGATCAGCGTCCATGCCTTCTTCGCGGTGCTGTCACCCGTCAGTGTGATGTCCTGGAGGAGCCAAACGGCAACCCCGAGGGCACCCGCGTTCGCGAGGGTCTTGAGGACGAAATTCTTCATGTGTCAGATCGTGGCAGCACGATCCGGCCACAGCCAAGGACTAAGGACGGGCGAAGGATGAAGGCATTCCGGCTGGACGAGCTGGACGCGGAGCGGGCGGCCAACGAAGGCGCCTATCTGCAGTTCCTGCGTGAGCGGAACATGTCGGTCGGGCTGTACGCGCTCGACGCGGGCCAGACCGATCCGCAGGGGCCGCACGGGCAGGACGAGGTGTACTTCGTGGTGAGCGGCCGGGCCTCGATCACGGTCGGGGACGAGACGACCTCGGTGGCGCGGGGCAGCGTGGTCTACGTGCCGGCGGGGGTGACGCACAGGTTCCATCACATCAGCGAGGACCTGCGGGTCCTGGTGGTGTTCTCGCCGCCGGAGGCATGACACCGGCCGCCCGCCCCGGTCGCCCGACCCGATCGGCTCCCTGAACGCCCCGACCCCTAGGGGTCGGATCAGGGAAGAGCAGGGGCCGCGAGGCCCCCGCTCGCACGGGGTGCGCCCCTAGCATCGAAGTGTGTCCGGCGCAGAGCGCGCCGACCGGGTCAACGGGCCCGGGCTCTTCGGAGATGAGGTAAGCGCAATGGCGGTGAAGGAGATTCTCGCGGGGATGCCGTGGTGGGTGAAGTGGATCGCCATACCCGTCATCGCGCTGGCCGTCTTCGGCGGTCTGATCACCACGGTGCTGAGCATCGTGTTCGGGCTGCTCTTCAAGGTGCTGGTCTTCGTGGCGCTGGTCGGCGGCCTCATCTACGTCGTCAAGAAGTTCACGGCGTCGAACACCTCGCGGGGGGACTGGTAGCACGCCTCGCCGGGCGTTAGCCCGGCCGGGGGAACGCGCAGGTAGAAACCCATGTGGCCCTGGGGCCTGCCATTAGAGTGGCAGACCTCTGCCGCCCCGGGAACCACAGGCGAAACCTCCGCGGTCCCAGGCCGCGGCGGGCGCGCGGGGGCGGCCCCCGCGGGCGGGTGCGACGCACTCGTCGACACGCCTGGGGGTGACCTTTGGCCACTGCTTCGCAGCCCGCTGCTCCTACTCTGATCGGCTCGGTGCAGCGGGCGCTGAGACTCCTCGAGGCCGTGGGCTCCCACGAGGACGGGGCCCCCGCCAAACAGCTCGCGCGCGAGGCGGGACTCCCGCTTCCCACCGCGTACCACCTGCTCCGCACCCTGACGCACGAGGGCTATCTGCGCCGCGAGAAGGGCGTGTTCGTCCTCGGCGACGCCGTCGCCCGTCTGGTCGGTGGCGGAGCTGTGCAGAATCGTCGCACCAAGGTCGAGGACTCTCTCGCCCGCTGGCGGGACGTCATCGGCGTCCCCGTCTACTTCGCGATCTACCGCGAAGGCGAGATCGAGCTCGTCTCCGTCGCCGACACTCCCGCGAACCCCGCGGTCGAGGAGTGGGCGAACTTCAAGGAGACCGGCCACGCGCACGCCATCGGGCAGTGCCTGCTCTCCCAACTCGATCCGAAGAGCCGTCAAGACCACCTCGATCGCCACCCGGTGGAATCCATCACCCCGTATACGGTGCGTAATCGGCGTGCCTTTTTGGACCGTTTGGAAGGTTTGGGGCGAATGGAGCCCCTGGTGGAGCGTCAGGAATATGCGCTCGGCACGGTCTGTGCCGCCATTCCCATCACGGCGGGCTCCACGGCGGCCACGATGGCGATTTCCCTCCCGCTTCACCAGCAAGAACGGTTGCTGCCCGCAGTCGAATGGCTACGCTGCGAGATCGGAAGGCTCTTCAGTTCGCTCGCCTTCTCTATCAGTATCTGAAAAATCACTCCTTGTGATCTGCTAGGGCTTACAGCACGATTGCGTCAAAACTTCCACTTACTGCGGGGTACATGATGCGAGAGACGGTTCAGGCCGAGGTCCTGATGAGCTTCCTCGTCTCCGAGGAGCTCTCCTTCAGGATCCCGGTGGAACTGCGGTACGAGACCCGCGACCCGTACGCGGTGCGGATGACCTTCCACCTCCCCGGAGACGCGCCGGTGACCTGGGCGTTCGGCCGCGAGCTGCTGCTCGACGGGATCAACAGGCCGAGCGGGGACGGCGATGTGCACATCGCGCCGACCGAACCCGAGGGCCTGTCCGACGTGATGATCCGGCTTCAGGTCGGCGGTGACCGCGCCCTGTTCCGGGCCAGCGCCCCGCCGCTCGTCGCCTTCCTCGACCGTACGGACAAGCTCGTACCGCTCGGTCAGGAACGCACGCTCGGTGACTTCGAGGACCACCTGGAGGCGGCACTGGGCCGGATCCTCGCGGAGGAGAACGCGGGCTGAGCCCCGGCCGGGTCCCCGAGTCCCGACCGAGCGCCTCACCCCACGCCCGACCCGCGCCGACCCGCCCCCGGCCCGGCGCCCTACGGTTCCTTCGCCCCGCCCCGTACCGTCACTTCGCCCGGCGCCGCCGGCCGCCCCGTACCCCTCGTGACGTTCCCCCGCGTGCCACCCGCCCCGCCGGACCCGGGCGGTCGGCCGCGACCACGAGGGCCGCGAGGCCGGTGGTGACCGGCACCGACGCGACCAGACCGATCGAGCCGACCAGCGTGCGGACGATCTCCTCGGCGACCAGCTCGCTGTTGGCCACCGTCCCCACGCTGCTCTGCGCGATGGAGAAGAGCAGCAGCAGCGGCAGCGCCGCGCCGGCGTAGGCGAGCACCAGGGTGTTCACCACCGAGGCGATGTGGTCCCGGCCGATCCGGATGCCGGCCCGGTAGAGCGCCCGCGGTCCCATGCCCGAATCGGCCTGGTGGAGTTCCCAGACGGCCGAGGTCTGGGTGACCGTCACGTCGTCGAGCACGCCGAGCGAGCCGATGATGACGCCGGCGAGCAGCAGTCCCGACATGTCGATGTCCGGGTAGAGGCTGTGGATGAGACCGGTGTTGTCGTCGGTGTTCCCGCTGAGCGAGCCCCAGCCGATGAAGAGCGAACCGAGCAGACCGGTCAGCAGCAGCGAGACCAGCGTGCCGAGCACCGCGACCGAGGTCCGCGCCGAGAGCCCGTGGCACAGGTAGAGCGCGATCAGCATGATCGCGCTCGCCCCGACGACCGCGACCACCAGGGGATTCGAGCCCTGGAGTATCGCCGGCAGGATGAAGAAGGTCAGCACCAGGAAGCTCGCGGCGAGCGCGACCAGCGCCATCACCCCGCGCATCCGGCCGACGACCACGACGGCGAGCGCGAAGATTCCGGCGAGCAGCGCGACGGGCAGCTTCCGGTTGATGTCGGTGACCGAATACTGCAGCTCGGGCGGCGCGTCGGGGGCGTACGCGACCACCACGCCCTGTCCCTTGTGGAGTTGGCGCGGCGCGTCGGGCTGTACGACCTCGGTGAAGGTGCGGCCCCTGTCCGGGCCCGTGGTGACCTCGACCGTGGCCTTCTCGCACTGACCCGGGGAGCTGACGTGCACCTCCTTGCAGTCGACGTGCGCGACGGAGACCACCCGGCCCTGCTCGGTCTGCCGGTCGAAGCCGACGCCCGTGCGCTGGTGCGCCGGCGTACCGCCCGGCCACAGCATCACGAGCCCGACGAGCACGGCGGCGCCGAACGGGATGAGGACCGCGGCGATGACCTTCCGCAGATGCCGCGAGACGGGCGCGGCCGGCCCGTGGCTGTGGCCGTGGCCGTGGGAATGCCCGGGGGAGTGGGGGTGGTCGTGGCCGCCATGGCCCTCGTGACCAGGCGGTTCGGGGGTCTGGTGCGTCGAAGTCACCGCCCGATCATCGCAACAACGTCAAGGGGCCCACTGTTCAGCACGCCAGGAATGACGCTAGCGTGGTGGCACCTTTGCACACGCGGGAGCTCGGAGCACCGGGCTGAGAGGGCGCTGAAGTTTCGCTGCGCCGACCGCCGAACCTGTTACCGGGTAATGCCGGCGTAGGGAGATTCGGTCTCATGACCATTCAGGATGCACGCACGTCTGCCTCCGACCAGAACGACCCGCAGAGCGGCCAGGGGGAGCGCACGCCGGGCTGGCACAAGGGGTACGTCGAGGGCTCCCGCCCCGACATCCGGGTGCCGGTTCGCCAGGTGCACCTCACCAACGGCAAGGACGTGACGCTGTACGACACGTCCGGCCCGTACACCGACCCCGCCGTCGACACCGACGTGCGGCGCGGTCTCGCGCCGCTGCGCGAGAACTGGATCATCGCGCGCGGCGACACCGAGGAGTACGCGGGCCGCCCCGTCCGCCCCGAGGACGACGGCATCAAGCACACCTCGCCGCGCGGCGGCGGGCTGAAGAACCTCGACGCCGTCTTCCCGGGCCGGCCGCGGCTGCCTCGCCGGGGCCGCGACGGACAGGCGGTCACCCAGCTCGCGTACGCCCGCCGTGGCGAGATCACGCCGGAGATGGAGTACGTCGCGATCCGCGAGAACGTCTCCCCCGAGGTCGTCCGCGAGGAGATCGCGGCCGGGCGCGCGGTGCTGCCGGCCAACGTCAACCACCCGGAGATCGAGCCGATGATCATCGGCAAGCGGTTCCTGGTGAAGGTCAACGCCAACATCGGCAACTCCGCCGTGACCTCCTCCATCGAGGAGGAGGTGGAGAAGATGACCTGGGCGACCCGCTGGGGCGCCGACACGGTCATGGACCTGTCCACCGGCCGCAACATCCACACCACCCGCGAGTGGGTGCTGCGCAACTCCCCCGTGCCGATCGGCACCGTCCCCCTCTACCAGGCCCTGGAGAAGGTCGACGGCAAGGCCGAGGAGCTGACCTGGGAGATCTACAAGGACACGGTCATCGAGCAGGCCGAGCAGGGCGTCGACTACATGACGGTGCACGCCGGCGTGCTGCTGCCGTACGTGCCGCTCACCGCGCGCCGCAAGACCGGCATCGTCTCGCGCGGCGGCTCGATCATGGCCGCCTGGTGCCTCGCGCACCACAAGGAGAACTTCCTCTACACCAACTTCGAGGAGCTCTGCGAGATCCTCGCGGCGTACGACGTCACGTACTCGCTCGGCGACGGCCTGCGGCCCGGCTCGATCGCGGACGCCAACGACGACGCCCAGTTCGCCGAGCTGCGCACGCTGGGTGAGCTCAACACGATCGCCAAGCGACACAACGTGCAGACGATGATCGAGGGCCCGGGCCACGTCCCGATGCACAAGATCAAGGAGAACATCGACCTCCAGCAGGAGATCTGCGAGGAGGCGCCGTTCTACACGCTCGGCCCGCTGACCACGGACGTCGCCCCGGCGTACGACCACATCACCTCGGGCATCGGCGCGGCGATGATCGCGTGGTGGGGCACCGCGATGCTCTGCTACGTCACGCCCAAGGAGCACCTGGGCCTGCCCAACCGCGACGACGTGAAGACCGGTGTCATCACGTACAAGATCGCGGCGCACGCGGCGGACCTCGCCAAGGGGCACCCGGGCGCGCAGGAGTGGGACGACGCCCTCTCGGACGCGCGGTTCGAGTTCCGCTGGGAGGACCAGTTCAACCTGGCCCTCGACCCCGACACGGCCCGCGAGTTCCACGACGAGACGCTGCCGGCGGAGCCCGCGAAGACGGCGCACTTCTGCTCGATGTGCGGGCCGAAGTTCTGCTCGATGAAGATCTCGCAGGACATCAGGCGCGAGCACGGCGGTGACCTGAAGGCGGACGAGATCGAGGCGGGCATGGCCGAGAAGTCGGCGGAGTTCGCGGCGTCCGGGAACCGGGTGTACCTGCCGCTGGCCGACTGACGCCCGTGGCTGACGGCATGCCACCCATGGCGCGTGGGTGGCATGCCGGTCACTCCGGACGGTGCTCCGGCGTGCCGGCGTCAGGACTTGCGAGGTCGGAGCTCGTGGGGCCTGAACTCGTGGAGCCTGAGCTCGTGGAGTTGGAACTTGTGGCGTCGGGACTCGTGAAGTCCGGGCTCGTGAAGTCGGGGCTGGAGAAGTCCGGGCTCGTGTAGGTCGGGCGTGGGGCCGGGGCGCCGCCCTCGTTCGGGCTGGTGAAGTCCGGGCCGCTGTAGCCGACCTTGGGTATGCGGCCGGTGGGCGGCGCGGGCGACTGGCGCGGCAGGGGCGGCGACGCGGCGAGGGCGTCGCGGAGAAAAGGGTGGATGCCCCGGTCCGCCAGGGCCCGGCACCAGGCGTCCCTGGCGCGCGTCAGCTCGTCGTCGGGGGCCTGGGCGGGGACTTCGGTGGCGCTGTTGCGCAGGGCCGTGAGCAGCAGTCCGGCCGCCGCGCAGAGCAGTCCGGCCGCGGCGACGGCGCCGAAGAGAAGGCCGGCGGTCAGCAGGGTGTCGGCGAACGCGGGGGCCGGGTCGAGCATCTTCAGGACCGCGCCGACCAGCAGGAAGATCACGGCCGCGGTGCCCGCGAGGAGCGGGCCGAGGACGGTGACGACGGCGAAGACGCCCGCGCCGCCCTCGTCGGCCGCGCCGTCCGTGGCACCCGTGCCGCTCGCCGTGCGCGTCTGCTCGCGGACCTGCTCCCGTACCTTCACGAAGTGGTCGTACTCGGCCGCGGCGGCGGTCGTGATCAGCGTCGTGGCGTTCAGCGCCATCGAGCGCAGCTGTGCGGTGGTCAGCCGGGTGCCGATTCCGGCCAGATCCGGATGGTCGTGCGCGGTGCGCAGTGCGTCGTCGAGGACCCGCTCGAACTCGGCGCGGTCCTCGGTCAGCAGGTGCGGAGCCACGTTCATGTGCATCCCCCGATGCTCCGTAGGGGCCGGAACCGGCCGTGGGGAAACGGCGGTTCGGGCGGAAACGGAGGAGAGCCTGCTACGGATGAGCCGATGGTATTGCGGTTACGGCACGCGGTGACAGGGTGTTTCGGGAAATCGCCTTCCCCGGATGCGTAGGGTTAATGCGTCAGGCGGGCAGCGGGAGTTGCACGACCAGCAGCTTTCCGGCCATGGTCACTCCGCCGTCCATCGCGATGGCGAGCCCGTCCGCGTAGACGTGCGGACCCTCGACGAGCGGGCGCTCGCCCTCCTCGCCGTCCTCCGTGCCGACCTGGCCGAGAAGGTACGGGATGGGGCTGTGGCCGTGCACGATCCGGCTGCCGCCGTAGGTGCCGAGCATCTCGCGGACGGCCGGCGGGCCGGCCTCCTCGTCGCGGAAGGCGAAGCGTTTGGTGAACTTCCGGAAGAGGTCCCAGACTTCGTCGGCGTCGTTGCGGTTGAGGGTCTCCTTGACCGTCTCGTTGACGTCCTCGATCGTGTCGCCGTACTCGAGGTACGCGGTGGTGTCCGAGTGCAGCAGCAGGTGGCCGTCCTCCTCCGCCATGGAGTCGAGCCGGGACATCCACTGGATGTGGACGTCCTGGAGGCGGTCCATGTCGTGCTTCTGGCCGCCGTTGAGCAGCCAGGCGGCCTGGAAGGTGGCGGTGCCGGCGCCGGAGCTGACCGGCGTGTCGCCGAAGCGCTTGGCGCCGATGAGGAGCAGCTCGTGGTTGCCCATGAGGGCCTTGCAGTAGCCGCCGGCGGCCGCCGCCTCGGCGGACAGGCGCATCACGAGGTCGATGACGCCGATGCCGTCGGGGCCGCGGTCGGTGAAGTCGCCGAGGAACCACAGCCGGGTGTTGCCGGCGGCCCAGCCGCCGTTCTCGTCGATGATGCCCTGGGCGCGCAGCGCTTCGAGCAGCTCGTCGAGATAGCCGTGCACGTCGCCCACCACGTACATGGGGCCGCGGCCGTCGGGGTGCGCCGCGGCGGCCGGCTGGGGCACCGGGGCGACGTGGACCTGGACCGTGTCGCCGCGGTTGATGACCGGGAGGTCGCGCTCGGTCGGGGTGTACCCCTCGGGCGGCTCGTCGTCGGGGAAGGCGTTGCCGGGGTGGCCCGGGTGGCCGGCGCTGACGGCACCGGCGGCGAAGAAGTCGTACGGGTCGCGGGACTCGTACGGGGCGGGTGACTCGTACGGCTCGGAAGCCTCGTACGGCTCCGAAGACTCGTAGGCCCCGCGGGGCTCGTACGCCTCGGGCGCCTGGGCCAGGTGGAGCGTGGCGTCGGCGGGCCCGGCGGCGGGCGTGGCGGAGGGCGGAGCGTCGGTGGAAAGCGGCTCGGAAGCATGGCCCTGGACCGGCACCCGGGCGTACGGAGGTACACGGAAGTCACGCAACGTCGCTGTGCGCACCACGGGTTCCTGCCCGGCCCCCTGTGTCATCGACCCCTCCACCACCGTCGCGATGCCCTGCACATCGCGGACCGGCCTGGTCGTGGTGGTCCGCGGTGTCGTCCATCCATCATAGGAATGAGGGTCCGCCTGTGTGACGCACCAGGGGTGGTGAATCCGGGTCCACTCCGGGTTCACCGGGTGTTTCGCCCGAATTGGGAAGGTCCGGACCAGGGGCGGGCCCGGGGCGCCGAATGGTTTGCGCCTGCCGGACCACAAGAGCCGCGGCTTTCCGCGGCCCTCCCCGCCCCCGTCCCCCGACCTCGCCCCCGACCCGTTTCCGGCCCCCTCCGCCCCCGCTCCCGGTTCAGTCCTTCGAGGGAGACCGTGGCGGGCTCACCGTTGTCCGCGGCGAGCGGCGCTGCGACGAGGTGCGGACGATCAGCTCGGTCGGTATCACCTGCTCGACCGGTCCGTCCGTCTCGATGCCCTCGATGGCGTCGATGAGCAGTTGCACGACGGCCGTGCCGATGCGGCGCGGTTTGAGCGAGAGCGTCGTGATGGGCGGCTCGGTGTTGGCGTACATCGTGGACTCGCTGCAGCACACGAGCAGCAGGTCGTCCGGGACCCGCAGCCCGTAGCGGCGGGCCGCGGCGAGCAGGTCGGTGCCGTTGGGGTCGAAGAGCCCGTACACGGCGTCGGGGCGGTCCGGGCGGGCGAGCAGCCGGTCGGCCGCGACGGCGCCCGCGCACGGATCGTGCGCCGGATATGCCTCGTAGACGGGATCCTGGCCGACCCGCTCGCACCAGTTGAGGTACGCGGTGGTGGACAGCCGGGTGTACGTGTCGGTCGTCGTCCCGGTGAGCAGCCCGATCCGGCGGGCGCCCGCCGCGGCGAGGTGGTCGAGCAGGTCGAGGACGGCGGCCTCGTGGTCGTTGTCGACCCAGGCGGTCACCGGGAGCGTGCCGGCGGGGCGCCCGTCGGAGACGACGGGCAGGCCCTGGCGGACCAGCTCGGTGACGACGGGGTCGTGGTCGGAGGGGTCGATGACGACGGTGCCGTCGAGGGCGACGTTCGACCAGACGTCGTGACGGGAGGTGGCGGGCAGGATGACCAGGGCGTAGCCGCGGGCGAGCGCGGCCGAGGTGGCGGCTCTGGCCATCTCCGCGAAGTAGGCGAACTCGGTGAAGGTGAAAGGTTCATCCCCGTACGTCGTCACGGTCAGGCCGATGAGTCCCGACTTGCCGGTACGGAGGGTGCGGGCGGCCGCGGACGGGCGGTAGCCCAGCCTGTCTGCGACCTCGCGGACGTGACGGCGGGTGGCGTCCGGGAGCCGGCCCTTGCCGTTGAGCGCGTCGGAGACAGTCGTGATCGAGACTCCGGCGGCGGCGGCCACGTCCCGGATGCCCGCCCGGCCCTGCCGGCTTCCCCGGGTCTGTGCCCGGCTCACCTGGTGCTTCCCTGCTGCTGTCATGGCGAGCCGATAGTAGGGCGAAGGGGGTGGGTCGAGCCGGTCGCATATGCAGGCATTGACAGGCACGTTTCTGCAAGATCAAAAAGTACCAACGGCCTGGGAAACCAAGGGTATTCAGGGGGTTTCCGGAAGAGCCGTGGTCCCTGGCCGCCATGCACCTGGCGAGGGTGGGAGGTCTCGAAGAGGTCTCAACTCACCTCTACGGGGGATGCGCGCCAGGGCGCTCGCCACCGGCGCGCGCCACCCCGGCGCGCGCTCCCCTCGTTGCCGCTCCGTTGTCCACAGCCCATTCGCAGGAGAGCCGAATCCTCATAAGGTGAGGAGTATTGGTGGTACGTACGGTCGAGGAGGACCCACAGTGAGCGAGACCAGCGGGACGAGCGGGGTCGGCACGGCGGGCACGGCGGGCCCGAAGCTGCGCGCCGAGCTGGACGGCATCCCCACCTACAAGCCGGGCAAGCCGGCCGCCGCGGGCGGACCGGTCGCCTTCAAGCTCTCCTCCAACGAGAACCCGTACCCGCCGCTGCCGGGCGTGATGGAGAGCACGCTCGCCGCGGCCGCCAACTTCAACCGTTACCCGGACATGGCGTGCACGGGGCTGATGACCGAGCTCGCCGACCGCTTCGGCGTCCCGGTCTCGCACATCGCCACCGGCACCGGCTCGGTCGGTGTCGCCCAGTCGCTGATCCAGTCGACCGCGGGCCCGGGCGACGAGGTGATGTACGCCTGGCGCTCCTTCGAGGCGTACCCGATCATCACGCAGATCAGCGGCGCGACCCCGGTGCAGGTGCCGCTGACCGAGGGCGATGTGCACGACCTCGACGCGATGGCGGCGGCGATCACCGACCGGACCCGGCTGATCTTCGTCTGCAACCCGAACAACCCCACCGGTACCGCCGTGCGCCGCGCCGAGCTGGAGCGCTTCCTGGACCGGGTGCCCTCCGACGTCCTGGTCGTCATCGACGAGGCGTACCGGGAGTTCGTCCGCGACACCGACATCCCGGACGGCATCGAGCTCTACCGCGACCGGCCGAACGTGGCGGTGCTGCGGACCTTCTCGAAGGCGTACGGGCTCGCCGGCCTGCGGGTGGGCTTCGCGGTCGCCCACGAGCCGGTGGCGGCGGCGCTGCGCAAGACGGCGGTGCCGTTCGGCGTGAGTCAGCTCGCGCAGGACGCGGCGGTGGCCTCGCTGCGGGCGGAGGACGAGCTGCTCGGGCGGGTCGGCTCGCTGGTGGCCGAGCGCGAGCGGGTCCATGCGGGGCTCGTGGCCCAGGGCTGGACGGTGCCGGACACCCAGGCGAACTTCGTCTGGCTGCGGCTCGGCGAGCGGACCATGGACTTCGCGGCGGAGTGCGAGCGGCACGGAGTGGTGGTGCGGCCGTTCGCGGGCGAGGGCGTGCGCGTCACGATCGGTGAGTGCGAGGCGAACGACCTGTTCCTGAAGACGGCGGAGGGCTTCCGCCGGGCCTGATCAGTCGATGACTTCCACCCGGATCGGGTCGCCGGACCTCACGGTGGCCAGGATCCGGGGGTCCCCGTCCAGCGCGCCCAGGAGGTTGCACGGGCTGGCGAGCCGCGGCTTGTCGTCCGTCGAGATCGGGGTGGGGCCGTAGGGGAGGGCGAGCGCGTCGCCCTCCGTCCAGAACGCCACCGTGCCCGGCGCGACGACCTGGCGCGCGTCGGACTCGAGCGGGACCGAGACCGGAGTGTCGAAGTAGACCTCCTCGCCCCAGGTCCGGGCGGTGGCGGAGATCGGCAGAGCCCCCACGAGCGCCTTGCTCGTGGGGGTTTCGTCGAGGGTGGCCGTGGTGTGTCCGGCCGGCCAGGAGATGCGTATCCGAAGGTTCATGGCCCGGATTCAACAATATGTTGAAGGTCTTGGGAAGAGGCGACCTTCGGTACGGGACCCCAATCGAAGGTACGGATTTCGTATGAGCCATAATGCTTGTGAATGTGAACGCGTTCACAAGCGTGTCCCTGTTCCTCCCGGAATGGGTGGGATCAAGCGGGCAAACTGCCGATTGTGCACCACGGCGATGTAAGGAGAAGGCGACGTGGACCATATGGACCTCGCGTTGGCGCCAGAGACACTGGCGCGCTGGCAGTTCGGTATCACCACCGTCTACCACTTCCTCTTCGTCCCTCTGACGATCTCGCTCGCGGCGCTCACCGCCGGTCTCCAGACGGCCTGGGTGCGCACCGATAACGAGAAGTACCTCAGGGCGACGAAGTTCTGGGGCAAGCTCTTCCTGATCAACATCGCGATGGGTGTGGTCACCGGCATCGTGCAGGAGTTCCAGTTCGGCATGAACTGGTCGGACTACTCGCGCTTCGTCGGTGACATCTTCGGCGCCCCGCTCGCCTTCGAGGCGCTGATCGCGTTCTTCTTCGAGTCGACCTTCATCGGCCTGTGGATCTTCGGCTGGGACAAGCTGCCGAAGAAGATCCACCTGGCCTGCATCTGGATGGTGTCGATCGGCACCGTCCTGTCGGCGTACTTCATCCTGGCGGCCAACTCCTGGATGCAGCACCCGGTCGGCTACAAGATCAACGGGGCGCGCGGGCGGGCCGAGCTCACCGACTTCTGGCTGGTGCTCACCCAGAACACCACCCTCAACCAGGTGTTCCACACCCTCTCGGCGGCCTTCCTCACCGGCGGCGCCTTCATGGTCGGCATCGCCGCCTACCACCTCGCCCGCAAGCGGCACATCCCGGTGATGAAGACCTCGCTGCGGCTCGGTCTGGTCACCGTCGTGATCGCCGGCATGCTCACCGCGGTCAGCGGCGACCTGCTCGGCAAGGTCATGTTCAAGCAGCAGCCGATGAAGATGGCCGCGGCCGAGGCGCTGTGGGACGGCGAGGCACCCGCTCCCTTCTCGGTCTTCGCCTACGGCGACGTCGAGAAGGGCCACAACACGGTGGCCATAGAGATCCCGGGTCTGCTGTCCTTCCTCGCCAACGACGACTTCAGCTCGTACGTCCCGGGCATCAACGACGTCAACAAGGCCGAGCAGCAGAAGTTCGGGCCCGGCGACTACCGGCCCAACATCCCCGTCGCGTACTGGGGCTTCCGCTGGATGATCGGCTTCGGCATGGCGTCCTTCGCGCTCGGCCTGCTCGGCCTCTGGCTGACCCGCAAGAAGTTCATGCTGGCCCCCGCCCTGAGGGTGGGCGAGGACGAGGCACCGCATCTCGTCCTCTTCAAGAACAAGGCGCTCAGCCCGAGGATCGGCAAGTGGTACTGGCTCGTCGCCCTGTGGACGATGGCCTTCCCGCTGATCGCCAACTCCTGGGGCTGGATCTTCACCGAGATGGGCCGTCAGCCGTGGGTCGTCTACGGCGTGCTGCGCACCCGTGACGCCGTCTCCCCCGGGGTCTCCCAGGGCGAGGTGATCACCTCGATGATCGTCTTCACCGTCCTCTACGCCGTGCTCGCCGTGGTCGAGGTGAGGCTGCTCGCCAAGTACGCGAAGGCCGGCCCGCCCGAGCTCACCGAGGACGACCTCAACCCGCCCACCCGGATCGGCGGGGACCGCGACGCCGACCGGCCCATGGCCTTCTCGTACTGAGGCTCAGGAGATCGAGGCATGGAACTCCACGACGTCTGGTTCGTACTCATCGCCGTCCTCTGGATCGGCTACTTCTTCCTCGAAGGCTTCGACTTCGGGATCGGAGTCCTCACCAAGCTGCTCGCCCGTGACCGGGCCGAGAAGCGGGTGCTCATCAACACCATCGGTCCCGTCTGGGACGGCAACGAGGTGTGGCTGCTCACCGCGGGCGGCGCGACCTTCGCCGCCTTCCCCGAGTGGTACGCGACGCTGTTCTCCGGCTTCTACCTGCCGCTGCTGATCATCCTGGTCTGTCTGATCGTCCGCGGTGTCGCCTTCGAGTACCGCGTGAAGCGGCCCGAGGAGAGGTGGCAGCGCAACTGGGAGCAGGCCATCTTCTGGGCCTCGCTCATTCCGGCCTTCCTGTGGGGCGTGGCCTTCGGCAACATCGTCCACGGGGTGAAGATCGACCGGAACCTGGAGTACGTGGGCGGCTTCTGGGATCTGCTCAACCCGTACGCCCTGCTCGGCGGCCTGGTGACGCTCACCCTCTTCACCTTCCACGGCACCGTGTTCGCGGCGCTCAAGACGGTCGGCGACATCCGCACCCGGGCCCGGGCGCTCGCGCTCAAGCTGGGTCTGGTCACGGCCGTGGTCGCGCTCGCCTTCCTCGTCTGGACGCAGCTCGACAAGGGCGACGGCGGAAGCCTGGTCGCGTTGGTGATCGCCGTGGTGGCGCTGGTCGGCGCGATCGGGGCGATCCGGGCCGGGCGCGAGGGCTGGTCGTTCGCGCTCTCGGGCATCACGATCGTCGCGGCGGTGGCGATGCTGTTCCTGACGCTCTTCCCGAACGTCATGCCGTCCTCGCTCAACCCGGCGTGGAGCCTGACGGTGACCAACGCGTCGTCGACGCCGTACACGCTCAGGATCATGACCTGGTGTGCGGCGATCGCGACCCCGCTGGTGCTGCTCTACCAGGGCTGGACCTACTGGGTCTTCCGCAAGCGGATCGGCACGCAGCACCTCGCCGACGCCCACTAGCCAGCACCCACGAGTGGGGAGATGTTTCACGTGAAACCGATCGATCCGCGACTGCTGCGGTACGCCAGGGCCACCCGTTTCTTCCTGGCGGCGGTCGTCGGCCTGGGCTTCGTCGGGGCGTTGCTGATCATCGCCCAGGCGATGCTCGTCGCCGAGGTCGTGGTGGGGGCCTTCCAGCGAGGCCTGTCGGTTTCCGGTCTCGGCACCCCGCTGCTGCTGCTCGTCGCGGTGGCGGCGGGGAGGGGGCTCGTCTCCTGGCTCACCGAACTCGCCGCCCACCGGGCGAGCGCGGCGGTCAAGTCCGAGCTGCGCGGCCGACTGCTCCAGCAGGCCGCGCAGCTAGGGCCCGGCTGGCTCAGCGGGCAGAAGGCCGGCTCGCTGGCCGCGCTCGCGACCCGGGGCGTGGACGCGCTCGACGACTACTTCGCCCGCTATCTGCCCCAGCTGGGGCTCGCGGTCGTGGTACCGGTCGCGGTCCTCGCCCGGATCGTCACCGAGGACTGGGTCTCGGCCGCGATCATCGTGGTGACACTGCCGCTCATCCCGGTCTTCATGATCCTCATCGGCTGGTACACGCAGGCCCGGATGGACCGGCAGTGGCAGCTGCTCTCCCGGCTCTCGGGGCACTTCCTCGACGTGGTGGCCGGGCTTCCCACGCTCAAGGTCTTCGGCCGCGCGAAGGCACAGGCCGACAGCATCCGGAAGATCACCGGCGACTACCGGCAGGCGACCATGCGGACGCTGCGGATCGCCTTCCTCTCCTCCTTCGCCCTGGAACTGCTCTCGACCCTCTCGGTCGCGCTGGTCGCGGTCGCCATCGGCATGCGCCTGGTCCACGGCGAGTTCGACCTCTACAGCGGACTCGTCATCCTGGTCCTGGCGCCCGAGGCGTATCTGCCGCTGCGGCAGGTCGGGACGCAGTACCACGCGGCGGCGGAGGGGCTCGCCGCGGCCGAGGAGATCTTCGCGGTCCTGGAACACCCGGTCCCGGCCGGCGGTACGGGAGCGGCGCCCGCGTCCGTACGGATCGAGCTCGACCGGGTGACGGTACGGCACGCCGGCCGCGCCCGGCCGTCGCTCGACGCGGCCTCGCTCACCGTCGAACCCGGCGAGACCGTGGCCCTCGTCGGGCCCAGCGGCGCCGGCAAGTCGACCCTGCTCGACGTGGTGCTCGGCTTCACCGCCCCGGAGGCCGGCGGCACGGTCAGGGTCGGCGGCGCCGACCTCGACGCGCTCGACCTCGAACAGTGGCGCTCCCGGATCGCCTGGGTGCCCCAGCGCCCCTACCTCTTCGCCGGCACCGTCGCCGACAACGTGCGCCTGGCCCGCCCGGACGCCACCGACGCGGCCGTGCGCGCCGCGCTGCGCGACGCGGGCGCCGCCGACTTCGTCGCCGAACTCCCGGACGGCGCCGCCACCCTGCTCGGCGAGGACGGCGCCGGCCTCTCCGCCGGCCAGCGCCAACGCCTCGCGCTCGCCCGCGCCTTCCTCGCCGACCGCCCGGTCCTCCTCCTCGACGAACCGACCGCCGCCCTCGACGGCGAGACGGAGGCAGCCGTCGTCGACGCGGTCCGCCGCCTCGCGGTGGGCCGGACGGTCCTGCTCGTGGTCCACCGCCCGGCGCTGCTCGCCGTGGCGGACCGAGTGGTGCGGCTGACCCCGGCGGAGCCCGAGGCGGCCGTCGCCCTGGCGGCTGACGCGGGCGCGCCCAGCGCTGGTACGTCGTCGGCCGTGGGCCGGTTCGGTGGCGTCGATTCAGGGCCGGACCTTGCCGGCGGCCGGCCGTCGGACGCGGAAGCCGGAGGCTTCCCGGGACCGTCCGCCTCCGGCGGACCGGAGGCGCTGCCCGCGGCGGCCGAGGCCAGGGGCGCCGGGGTCGTGCCGCGCCAGGCCGACGGCGTCGGCCGGCGCGCCCCGCAGGGCGACGGCCCGGCCACCGGCACCGCCCCCGCCCGCCGTGCCCTTCGGCGGGTTCGGGACATGGCCGGGCAGGTCAGGGGGCGGCTTGCGCTCGCGTTGCTGCTCGGGAGTCTGGCGCTCGGGTCGGCCGTCGGGCTCATGGGGGTGTCCGGGTGGCTCATCTCCCGGGCGTCCGAGCAGCCGCCCGTGCTGTATCTGATGGTGGCGGTCACCGCGACCCGCGCCTTCGGCATCGGGCGGGCCGTGTTCCGGTACGCGGAGCGGCTGGTGGCGCACGACGCCGTGCTGCGGATGCTCGCGGACCTGCGGGTCGCCGTCTACCGGCGGCTCGAACGGATCGCGCCCGCCGGGCTGCGCCGCACCCGGCGCGGTGATCTCCTCGCCCGGCTGGTCCAGGACGTCGACGCGCTGCAGGACTACTGGCTGCGCTGGCTGCTCCCGGTCGGCGCGGCGCTCGTCGTCGGTGCCGGGTCGGTCGCCTTCACGGTCTGGCTGCTGCCCGAGGCCGGGGCCGTGCTCGCCGTGGGCCTGCTGCTCGCCGGGGTCGCCGTGCCGCTGGCCGGCGGCGCGCTCGCCCGGCGGGCCGAGCGGCAGCTCGCCCCCGCGCGCGGCACGCTCACCACCGCCGTCGTCGACCTGCTGCGCGGCTGCGCCGAACTCACCGTGGCCGGCGCGCTGAAGGGTCGCGTCCAGCGGGCCGCGGCGGCCGACCGTACGCTCACGGCCATCGCCTCCCGGCAGTCCGCCGCCACCGCGCTCGGCGCCGGGCTCTCCGCCCTGGTCTGCGGCCTCACGGTCGCCGGAGCCGCGCTCGTCGGCGTCCAGGCGGTGCGGGACGGGCGGCTCGACGGCGTCGCGCTCGCCGTCGTCGTGCTCACCCCGCTCGCCGCGTTCGAGGCCGTCAACGGACTCCCGCTCGCCGTCCAGTACCGCCAGCGGGTGCGCCGCAGCGCCGAGCGGGTCCTCGACGTGCTCGACGCGCCCGTCCCCGTGGCCGAGCCGGTCGCGCCCGCCGCTCCCCCGGCGAGCCCGTTCCCGCTGGAGCTGGCCGGGCTCTCGGCGCGGTACGCCGGGCAGGAGCGGCCCGCGCTCGACGGCTTCGGGCTGCGCCTGGATGCCGGGCGCCGGGTCGCCGTCGTCGGCGCGTCCGGCTCCGGCAAGACCACGCTCGCGCAGGTGCTGCTGCGCTTCCTGGACGCGCAGCGGGGCACGTACCGGCTCGGCGGCACGGACGGGGCGGAGCTGGACGGCGACGACGTACGCCGCTTCGTCGGCCTCTGCGCGCAGGACGCCCACCTCTTCGACAGCACCCTGCGCGAGAACCTGCGCCTGGCCAGGACCGGCGCGGACGACGCCGAGCTGCGCGAGGCGCTGCGCCGGGCCCGGCTCCTCGACTGGGTGGACGGGCTGCCCGACGGGCTCGACACGCTCGTCGGCGAGCACGGCTCGCGGCTCTCCGGCGGTCAGCGGCAGCGCCTCGCGCTCGCCCGCGCGCTGCTCGCCGACTTCCCGGTCCTCGTCCTCGACGAGCCGGCCGAGCACCTGGACCTGGCCACCGCCGACGCGCTCACCGACGACCTGCTGCGGGCCACCGAGGGCCGCACCACCGTCCTCATCACGCACCGGCTGCACGGCCTCGACGCCGTCGACGAGGTCGTCGTGCTCGACCGCGGCCGGACCGTGCAGCGCGGGACGTACGCGGAGCTGGCGGCGGTCGACGGGCCGCTGCGGCGGATGCTGGAGCAGGAGCGGGCGAGCGACCTCCACCTGGTCCCCGCCCCGTGACCGCCTCGCAGCCCGCCACCCGTAGCCGACTTTCCTCGCCAAATGGGACTTACTAGGCTCGTCCCCATGACCGCCGCCGTGCCGGACGCCCCGGACCCGCTCGAAGCCGCGACCCGGGCCACGCGCAGCCTGCACGGCCTGTCCACCGAGCTCACCGCCCGGGTGCCGCAGCTCCTGGAGGCGATGCGGTTGGTCGGCACCGGCCTCGAACTGCACTCCACGCTCGACCGGATCTGCGAGACCGCCGCCGAACTCGCCGACGCCCGCTACGCCGCCATCGGCGTGGTCGACGACGAGGGCGAGGGCCTCTCCGACTTCGTCACGTACGGCGTCGGCGACGACGTCGCCCGCCGGATCGGGCGCCGCCCGGACGGGCACGCGGGTCTGCTCGGCGCGCTGATCCGGGAGCCGGGGACGATCCGGCTCGCCGATCTGGCGACGGATCCGCGCGCGGCCGGCTTCCCGCCCGGGCACCCGCCGATGCGGACCTTCCTCGGCGTACCGATCCGGGTCCAGGGCGAGATCTTCGGCAACCTCTACCTTGCCGGGAAGAACGGCGGCGGGGAGTTCAGCGACTACGACGTCCACATGGTCCGGGTGCTCGCCACCGAGGCCGGGATCGCCGTCGGCAACGCGCGTCTGTACGAGGCCGCACGGCAGCGCGAGCGCTGGATCGACGGCTCCGTCGCCGTCACCACCGCCCTGCTCTCCGGCGGCGACGCCGACGACGCGCTCACCGTCGTCGCCGAACAGGCCCGCAGGCTGGCCGACTCGGCCGCCGGCATCGTGCTGCTTCCCGCGGAGGACGGCGGTCTGGAGATCGTCGCCGTCTCCTCGCCCGGGCCGACCAGGTGGCTCGGCGTGGTGATCGGGCCCGAGAGCGCCGTGGTGCAGCAGCTGATGGCGGGCGAGGCGGTGTTCCTCGCCGACGCCTCCACGGACCCGCGGATGCTGCACCGGATGTCCGAGCAGTACGGTCCCGCGATGCTGCTGCCGCTGCAGAGCGGCGGCCGGGTCCTCGGCGCGCTCGCCACCCCGCGGGCCCGCGGGGCCCGGCAGTTCACGGAGGCCGAGCGGACCCTGGCCACCCAGTTCGCCTCGCAGGCGGCGCTCGCGCTGATGATGGCGGAGGCGCAGCGGGACCGGGAGCGGCTCGCCGTCTTCGAGGACCGCGACCGGATCGCCCGGGACCTGCACGACCTGGTCATCCAGCGCCTGTTCGCCACCGGGATGATGCTGGAGAGCGCGCAGCGCAAGTCGGTCGTGCCGGCCGTGCAGGAGGGCGTCGGCAAGGCCGTGGACGAGCTGGACGTGACCATCCAGGAGATCCGTACGGCGATCTTCGCGCTCCAGCAGGGACCGGCCGAGGCCCCCTCGGGGCTGCGCACCCGCGTACTGCGGGAGATCAACATGGCGGCGGTGCCGCTCGGCTTCAAGCCCGCGCACCGCTTCGTCGGAGCGATCGACACGACCGTCGGCGACCTCACCGGCAAGAACCTCGTCGCGGCGCTGCGCGAGGCGCTGTCGAACGCCTTCCGGCACGCCGGGGCCGGCCGGATCGAGGTGGTCGTGGACGCGACCGTCACCCTGCCGGACGGCAGCCGGGGCGTGCGGCTGTCGGTCGCCGACGACGGCGTCGGCATCCCGGAGGGCGGCCGCCGCAGCGGGCTGCGCAACCTGGCCCGGCGCGCCGAGTCGCTCGGCGGCGCGAGCCGGGTCGGCCCGGGCATCGGCGAGGACGGCGGCGGTACGACGGTGGTGTGGGAGGCCCCGCTCTAGCGCGCGCCCTGCGCTTCTGCCGGTGCGGGCCGTGCCTCACGCGTGCCGTGCGCTTCCGCCCATGCGGGCCGTGCCCCAGTGCGTGCCGTGCGCTTCTGCCCATGCGTGCCGTGCCCCAGCGCGTGCCGTGCGCTTCTGCCGGTGCGGTCTCGCTCTAGCGTGTGCCCCGCGCTTCTGCCCGCGCGGCCACTCTCTAGCGCGCGCCCTGTGCCTCTGTCCGTGTGGCCTCGGCGACCAGTTGCTCGATGACGACGGCGACGCCGTCCTCGTTGTTGCCGACGGTCCGGCCGGAGGCGGCGGCGATCACGTCCGGGTGGGCGTTGCCCATGGCGTACGAGCGGCCGGCCCAGCTGAGCATCTCGATGTCGTTGGGCATGTCGCCGAAGGCCGCGACCTGCTCGGGCGCGATGTCGCGCGCGGCGCAGCAGCGGGCGAGGGTGGACGCCTTGGAGACGCCGAGGCCGCTGATCTCGATGAGCGCGGTGGGGCTGGAGCGGGTGAAGGAGGCCAGGTCGCCGGCGGCCGCGCGGGCGGTGGCGAGGAAGACGTCCGGGTCGAGCTCGGGGTGCTGGGCGAGCAGCTTCAGGACCGGGGCGGCGGCGCCCGGCGCCTCTTCGAAGAGGAGCTTCTCGGCGGTGGCGACGGTGGCGCCGGGGTCGAGGAAGAACGGCGGGTACTCCGGCTCGTAGTGGATGCCGGTGGTGAGCTCGACGGCGAAGGTGGTGCCGGGGGCGGCCTCGCGCAGCGCCCGGACGACGTCCAGGGCGATCGGCCGCTCCAGCGGGCGGACCTCCAGGAACGTGCCGCCCGCGTGCAGGTCGACGACCGCGGCGCCGTTGGCGCAGATGGCCAGGCCGTGGCCGTGGACGTGCTCGCTGACGACGTCCATCCAGCGGGCCGGGCGGCCCGTGACGAAGAAGACCTCGATGCCGGCCCGCTCGGCGGCGGCGAGGGCGGCGACCGTGCGCTCCGAGACGGACTTGTCGTCCCGCAGCAGGGTGCCGTCGAGGTCGGTGGCGATCAGACGGACGGTGTCAGATGAGGTCACCTCGTCATTGTTCCGTACAACGTGCACGGGCGTGCGAGGGAGCGCACATTTGAGTGCCTGTATGTGGCCCCCTCGCCACGCTTTGTGTCAGGTCGGCTCAGCCGAGCTGGGCGACGGCCTCCGTGGCGATCTTCTCGAAGACGGCCTGGTCGGCGGCGAAGACGGAGTCGGGGATCGGCCAGTGGATCACCAGCTCGGTGAAGCCCAGCTCCTGGTGGCGCCCGGCGAAGTCGACGAAGGCGTCGAGCGAGCCGAGGACCGTGTTCTGCTCCGGGGTGAAGCCGGTGAGCAGGATCTTGTCCAGTTCGGCGGCGTCGCGGCCGATCTCGGCGCACGCCTTGCCGAGCTTGTCGAGCTGCCCGGCGACGGCCTCGACCGACTGCTCGGGCGTCCCCGTCTCGTACAGCTTCGGGTCGCCGGTGGTCACCCACGCCTGCCCGTGGCGGGCGGCGAGCCTCAGCCCGCGCGGGCCGGTCGCGGCGACCGCGAACGGCAGCCGCGGCCGCTGGACGCAGCCGCCGACGTTGCGGGCCTCGTCGGCCGAGTAGAAGGTGCCGCGCTCGGTCACCGCGTCCTCGGTGAGCAGCCGGTCGAGCAGCGGCACGAACTCGGCGAAGCGGTCGGCGCGCTCGCGCGGCGTCCACGCCTCCTGGCCGAGCACGGTGGCGTCGAAGCCGTTGCCGCCGGCGCCGATGCCGAGGGTGACGCGGCCGTCGGAGATGTCGTCGAGGGAGATCAGTTCCTTGGCGAGGGTGACCGGGTGCCGGAAGTTCGGCGAGGTCACCAGCGTCCCGAGGCGCATCCGCTCGGTCACCGTCGCGGCGGCGGTGAGCGTGGGCAGCGCCCCGAACCAGGGGCGGTCGCGGAAGCTGCGCCAGGACAGGTGGTCGTAGGTGTACGCGGCGTGGAAACCGAGGTCCTCGGCCTGCCGCCAGGTCTTCTGGCCCTCGCTCCACCGGTGGATGGGGAGGATCACGGTGCTCAGACGCATGTCATCGACCCTACGACAGCCGTCGGCTGTCAGTGCCCCGCCGGTGCGGACCGGCTCCCTGTCCGGTTCAACGCTGCAGCCAGCTCAGCAGGGTCGTCGCCGTGAACACCGTGGCCGACGCCAGACAGACCGTGACGCGGGTCAGCCACGCGGGGCCCGCCACGGGCTGGGACTGCGGCACCGGAGCCAGCAGCGCGTCCGCGAAGGCCCGGGCGGTCGGCGGTCGGTCCGCCGGCTCGACGGACATCGCGGCCCGTAGCAGCAGGGCGACGTTCGGTGGGAGCTCCGCTCCGGCTGGGAGCGCCGGCAGCGTCGAGGCGGACGGCTGGTCGGTCATCAGAGCCGTGGCGCGCCCGCCGGGGCCGAACGGCTTCTGCCCGGTCAGCAGCTCGTAGGCCACGACGGCCAGCGCGTACACGTCGGCCCTCCCGTCGAACCCGCCGGTCTGGAAGGCCTGCTCCGGTGCCATGTACGCGGGCGTGCCGGTGGTCACCGTCAGCCCGGACGCGTCGGCCAGTTGTTTCGCGCTGCCCAGATCCGCCACCAGCACCTCGGCGGACGCGGGGCCGGTGGCGAGCAGCAGGTTGGACGGCTTGACGTCGCGGTGCACCACACCCGCCTCGTGCAGCACCTGGACCGCGTAGCCCGCCTCCGCGGCCAGCCGCAGCGCCTCCTGCGGGTCGCACTGCCCGACCCGGTCCGCCAGGGTGCCACCGCGGACGAGGTCCATGACGAAGTAGGGCCGGTCCTCCTGCACCCCGACGTCGTGCACCCGGACCACCCGCGGGCTGGCGATCCGGCGCAGCAGCCTCGCCTCCGCCAGGAACCGCTCGCGCACGTCGGCGTTGGCGGCCCAGTTCTCGGCCAGCACTTTCACCGCGACCTCGGTGTCGAGCTCCGGATCGTAGGCCTTCCAGACCGTCGCGAAGGAGCCGGCACCGAGCCGCTCCAGGAGGAGGTAACGGCCGAGCTTGCGCATGTGGCAGCATTCTGCCGGAGTCGGAGGGAGTGGGGAACTTCCGTTCGACTGAGGCGGAATGCCGGGCGGGACCAAACGGGGGGATCCGGATGTTCGGGGAAGGCGAGCTGGAGCGGCTCGTGGCGGCTGCTCAGGCGGGGGACCCGGGGTCGATGGAGTACCTGCTGGCCAAACTGCGGCCGATGGTGCTGCGCCGCTGCTCGCGCTTCCTGCCCCATCACGCCGACGCGGAGGAGGCCGCGCAGGACGCGCTCCTGTCCATCAGCAAGCACCTGGGCGAGTACGGCGGCCACGGCTCCTTCCTGGGCTGGGTGACGGTGATCGCCTCGAACGCCGCCCGGTCGACCTACCGCTCGATGCGCCGGCGCGCCGAGGACAGCCACGCCGACCTCCCCGAGTCCGTCGACCCGCGCACCACCAGCGTCATCGCCGGGACCCGGCTCGACCTGATGGAGGCGCTGGCCGCGCTGGAGCGGCAGCACCCCACCCTGGTGGAGTCCTTCGTGCTGCGCGACCTGGGCGACCTGACCTACGTCCAGGTGGCCGAGCAGCTGGACGCCCCGTTGGGCACGGTCAAGGACCGGATCCACCAGGCCCGCCGCTTCATGCGCGAGCGCCTGGTCCCCGGTCGGTGAACGGCGGTCCCGCTCAGGGCGGCGGTCGCGCCGTCATCCGGTACCGGTCCGCCGTGGCCGCTCTGCTGACAGCCGCCGCGCTCGGGCTGGTGACCGGCCGATTCGTCCTGCCGCCGCCCCCCGGCGCCGACGCGCGCCCGGCCGCGCGGCCGGGCGCCGCGGTCGGCGGGCCATCCCGGGGCACGTCCGCCCTCCCGACGCCCGGCGGGTCCGCTCCGACGCCCACGTCCTCGGCCTCCGGCTCCGCCTCGCCGACCGGTGCGACCGGGCCGGTGACGAAGGCGAACCTTCTGGCACCCGCGGCCTTCGGCCCGGACGTCGGCGTCGGGAAGATCCACGTCACCGACCGGTACGGCGACGGGCATTACGCCAACGCGGCCTGCACCGGGGAGAAGACCCTCGAGGAGACCCTGGGCGGGCCCGGTGCCCACTTCCGCGGACTGACGACCAGCACCCGCACCGACCCGAGCGACCCCACGCTGGCCCTGGACGGCGCCGACCAGGTCGCCCGCGAGGTCGCCGCCGAGGCCCGGAGCCCTTCCCTGGCGCAGAACTTCGCCCAGCGCCTGCTGCTGGAGCAGGTGCCCTGCCAGGAGGAGACGCCAGGGCACTGGGTCTACGGAAGGACCACGACAGTGCGGCTCGCCCCGGACGTCACCGCGAGCTGGATGGGCGTCTACCAGGGATCCCGCAACACCACCGGCACAGCGCCCGAGGGCGAGGAGCCCTGCGGCGGCATCGCCGTGCTGCGCAGCGGCACCCACTACGGGGTGCTGGAGGTCGACGCCTGCCTGGGGACGGCCGCGATGGACCGCGTCGTCAGGACGGCTCTGTCACAGCTGTGAAACAGCCGGTCAGGGCTCCAACTTTCCCTCCGCCGGCGGCATCACCCCGGTTGTACGAGGACGCAGCAGGCGTCCCGACCAGCAGGGGGACCAGATGAACCAGAACAAGACCGTCCAGCAGAAGTCCGTTCGCCGCAACCGGGTCGCCGCCGCGGCCTGCTTCGCCGCCGCGCTGATCACGGCCACCGTCGTCGGCACCCAGTCGGCCACCGCCGCCGGGGCCGCCCACCGCACCGCCGCCGCCCACCCGGCCGCGGTCGCGGCCGTCGCGCCGGGACTCGGCTCCGCCGACCTCGTCCAGAGCGAGGACTTCTCCCGGCCGGGCCTGAACCCGGTCGGCGCGACCGTCGCGCTGAACGGACGCCAGGCGCTGTCCGCGTGCTCAGGCGAGGAGACGATGCGCGACCTGACCAAGGGCAAGGCCACCGGGTACGCGTCCGTGACCTGGACCTTCACCACCGACGGCCTGCTGACCGAGTCGGCCGCGAGCGCCCCCACCAAGGCCGCGGCCGCCACCTGGGAGAAGCAGCTCGTCGGGCTCGTCCAGGACTGCCAGAACGAGCCCGCCGGCCACTGGTACTACGGCGCGGCCCACACCCTGACCACCGCCGGCGGCACCGCCCGCTGGTACCCGGCCCACAACGGAGACGGCGCCGTCAGCGGCGGCGTCGCGGTACTGCGCAGCGGCACCAGGGTCGCCGTCGTCGAGCTTTCCGGCCGGCCCGCCGGCGCCCCGGCCTCCGTCGAAGGCATCGCCGCCGCGGCACTGAACCGCCTCTCCTCCTGAGCGGCAGACCGGCTCCGTCCGCGCCGCCGGGCGGAGCCGGCCCCGAACCACCCGGCACGGCACGTACGACAGCGCGATGTCACCGGCGTCCCGAGGCGCACAGGCCGGGGAGCGCGGTACGCGTCGGCTCGAACTCGATCACTTCGTAGGTGACGGCGCCGGTGCGGAGGAAGGGGTCCTCGGCGATGACCTTCTCGATGGTCTCCCGGCTGTCGGCGCGGGCCAGGATCACGCCGCCGGTCCTCGGCACCCGGCGTCCGGTCAGGAGGAAGACGCCGTCGGCGATGTTCCGGTCGACGTACTCGTAGTGCTCCGGCAGCAGTGCGTCGAGCCGGTCCAGGACCCCGTCCCGGTAGGTCAGCAGCAGAAGGAACATGTCGGCAGGTAACGCCTGATCGCCGCGGGCCGTCCACGAGGCAGCGCCTCATGCGGCTGAGCCGCTGCCTAACAGGCCAGCGTGCGGGCGATCGCACGCAGGCCGGAGTGAGGCAGGTCACTCGACCAGGCGAGTGCCAGGCGCAGTCGGGGCGGGTCCGGTGCCAGCGGGCGCCATGTCAGGCCCGGCTCCTCCGCGGCGGGTCGGGGCCGCAGCGCGACCACCGGTTCGCCCGAGACCAGCTCGGCCAGAAGCAGCGCCCGGCGCGGGGGCACGGCGCGCACGGCGGGTCGCCATCCGGCGGTGTGGCAGGCGGCCAGGACGGCATCGTGGTAGCCGGGGGCCAGCTCCCGGCGGAACCAGAGCAGTTCCTGCCCTTCCAGGTCGGCCCAGTCGATCGCGCCGTGCGCGGCCAGCGGATGCCCGGGGGCCAGCAGCACACCCAGTGGCTCGTCGTGGATCACCACCGACTCGAGCCCGTCCGTGTCGGCCGGGAGCGTCAGCACACAGCAGTCGAGTTCCCGGCGGCGCAGCCGCGCGAGCTGCTCGGCGGAGCCCGCGTCCGCGAACGTCAGCGCCACACCGGCCTCCCTGGCGGCGATGCGGAACCGTCGGGGCAGTTCGGGCGGCACCCCGGGCGGCACTCCCACCGTCCACGCCCGCGCGGCCGATGCCGCCGCCGCCACCGCGCGCCTGCCGCGTTCCGCCGCCGCCAGCGTCGCCCGCGCCTCGGGCAGCAGGGCCGCGCCCGCGGCCGTGAGGGTCATCCCGGCAGGGGAGCGCACGAACAGGCGGGCGCCGAGCTCCGCTTCCAGCGCGCGGATCTGCTGGCTCAGCGACGGGGACCGCAGGCCGAGCCGCTGCGCCGCCCGCCCGAGGTTCTCCTCCTCGGCGACGGCGCAGAAGTATGTGAGCCGGCGCAACTCCACGGGCCACCTCCCTGCCGGACATCATCCCCCGCGGGAAGCTACTTCCGGACCCGGCCCGAGAGCCAGGGGGAGAGCATGCGGAGGGCGACCGGCTCCTTGTAGGTCTCGTCGCCGGGGAGCGGGACGACCAGCCACCAGCCGGGCGGGAAGAAACGGCCCTTGACGTGGGCGAGGCCGCCGAAGGCGGAGCGGAGGAAGGCGGGTACGGAGTCGCGCGGGACGTCGTCGAAGACGACGCCTTCGACGGTGATCTGCGCGTCGTCCTCGGGGTAGAGGCGGACGGTGACCGACGGGGTGCCGCCGAGCTCGACGAACGCCTCGTGGGGGAGGGTGCCGTCCGGGTCGAGGACGGCGAAGGCGCCGGCGGAGGTGCGGCGGGAGGTCTGGTCGGCGCCGATGTCGTCGGTGACCAGCATCTCCAGGTTGTACTCCCGGGCCACCTCGCGGATGGCGGCGACGGCCGATTCGGTCGTGGGCAGGTGCGGGTGGTGGGCTCCCATGGGGACGATCATGCCCGACTGCTGCCGGTGCGGGCCTCAGCCGGGGAAGCGGATGAACTCCGGCGGTACGGCGTCGGTGAGCCAGACGCCGTTGGCGCTGACGTGGAACACGTGCCCGGCCCGGTGCATCGCGCCGGCGTCGATGCTCAGCACCACCGGGCGGCCGCGGCGGGCGCCGACGCGGGTGGCGGTCTCGCGGTCGGGCGAGAGGTGGACGTGGTGCCGGCTCATGGGGCGCAGGCCCTCGGCCCGGATGGCGGGCAGCCGGCCGGCGACCGTACCGTGGTAGAGGTACGCGGGCGGTTCGGCGGCCGGCAGACCGAGGTCGACCGGGACCGTGTGGCCCTGGCTGGCCCGGATCCGGGTGCCCTCGATCGCGAAGCGCTTCTTGTCGTTGGCGGCGACGACGTGGTCGAGCTCGGCGCGGGTGATCGGGAAGCCGTGCGCGGCGGCGGCCCGCAGGAGCGCGTCGATCTCGGTCCAGCCGTGCGCGTCGAGCACGAGCCCGATGCGTTCGGGCTGGTGGCGCAGGTGTTTCGAGAGGTACTTCGACACCTTCACGGTGCGTTTCTCGTCGTTCATGAATTCATTGAAGCTCCAGGTTTGATCCACAGCCAACTGTATTTATCCACAGGCAAGTTGACGTTTCTGTGGACAACAAGCCTGGAAAATCAGAGAGATTGACCGACTTGGTTATCTTTTCGGTTGTTTGAGGCGAGTGCATCCAATGTCCTGGTCTGTACCTCGCGTTCGGCGGCCGCCGCGATGAACGCCGACACGTTCTCCTGGCCAACGAGCCGCTGTACGGCCCGGATCGTCTCCGGCGGCAGGGCGACCGTACGGGGCTCCCGGCCGCTCGGCGGGGGCGCGTCCGGGGACAGGTGGAACTGGAGGTGCGCGGTGGCGAACAGGCGCATCGCCCTGGCCAGTTCGGCGTCCACGGTCTGCTGGGCGAGCGGGCGGAGCCGGCGCACCAGGTCCGTCGCCTCCTCCGCGTCCGCGTCCGTCGGCGGCCGGTGCTCCAGATAGCGGGCGAAGACGTGCTCGCTGGTGAACTCCAGGAAACGGGCGGCGATGTGCTCGACCTGGCCGCGAAGTTCCCTCAGATGGCCGGTGATGGCGGCGAGCGGCACGCCCGCCGCGTGCAACTCGGCGGCCACCGCGAGCTCTTGGGGGCTCGGGACGAGGTACTCCTCGGTCTCCCGGTCCGGGATGCGCTCCAGGACACCGAGCTCTATGGCCTCGCGGACCGCGTCCTCGTCGGGCCGGCCGCCGAACCGCGCGTCGAGCTCGGCGCGCGAGATCCGGTCGGCCTCCTCGTCCGTCCACGGCCCGTCGACCTCGGCGACGAGACCCAGCACCCCGCCGAGCCCCCGCCCGGCGTCCCAGGCCTCCAGGAGCTCCTTGATGGAGGCCAGCGTGTAGCCGCGGTCCAGCAGGTCGGCGATCTGCCGCAGCCGGGCCAGATGCGTGTCCCCGTACACGTTCGACCGGCCGCGGCGCTCCGGGCGGGGCAGCAGACCGCGGTCCTGGTAGGCGCGGATCGTCCGCACGGTGGCCCCGCTGCGATGGGCCAGGTCCTCGATCCGGTACTCCGGATGCGACCCCGACCCGGACCCCGGATGTGCTGACTGCTCCGACAAAACCGCTCCCACCGACCGCTCCCTTCACCCGTCGAGGGATCGTACGACCCGCCACGCCCCGCCCGGCCGTCCCCTACGCCGGCGGCTGCCAGCGCGCGAGGCCGCGCAGCAGGCCCGGCGCCAGCCGGGACAGGGCGTGGGCACCGCGGGCCTCCGGGGTCACCGGAACCACGGCCTCGTTGCGCAGCACCGCGCGCAGGATCGCGTCCGCGACCTTCTCCGGCGGGTAGTTGCGCAGCCCGTAGAGCCGCGACGCCTTCTTCTGGCGGCGCTTCTCCTCGGCCTCGTCCGTGACGCCCGCGAACCGCGCGGTCGACGTGATGCCCGTGTTCACGATGCCCGGGCAGATCGCCGAGACCCCGATGCCCTGCCCCGCGAGCTCGGCCCGCAGGCACTCGCTGAGCATCAGCACCGCCGCCTTCGACGTGCTGTACGCGGGCAGCGCGCGGGAGGGCTGGAAGGCCGCCGCCGACGCCGTGTTGACGATGTGGCCGCCCTGGCCGCGCTCGGCCATCTGCGCGCCGAAGGCCCGGCAGCCGTGGATCACGCCCCACAGATTGACGTCGAGGACCCGCTTCCACTCCTCGCTCGTGGTGTCGAAGAAGGAGCCGGTCAGGCCGATCCCCGCGTTGTTGACCAGGACGTCGACCACGCCGTACTCGCTCGCCACCTTCGCGGCCAGCTTCTCCATCGCCTGCTCGTCGGCGACGTCGACGGTCTCGCCCCAGGCCGCGGGCGCCCCGATGAGCCGGGACATCTCCGCCGTACGGGCCGCGCCCTCGGCGTCCCGGTCCACGGCTACCACCCGGGCGCCGGCCTCGGCGAAGGCGAAGGCGGTGGCCCTGCCGATGCCGCTTGCGGCGCCGGTCACCAGGACCAGCTGGCCGCCGAAGCGCTCCGCGTACTCCGGGCGCACCCCGCTCTTCGCCGCCGTCTTCGGGGCCTTGGCCGCCGGGTCCTCGTTGGCTTCGACGAACTCGCGGATCCACGCCGCCAGTTGGTCCGGCCTGGTGCGCGGCACCCAGTGCTTGGCCGGCAGCGTGCGCCGGGTCAGGTCCGGCACCCAGGCGGCCAGGTCGTCGTAGAGCCGCTCGGAGAGGAAGGCGTCACCGGTCGGCGTGATGAGCTGCACCGGCACGTGCGCGTACGCGTCGGTGCGGGGGCGGAGCATCCGGGCCCGCACGTTGTCCCGGTAGAGCCAGGCGCCGTGCGCCGCGTCGGTCGGCAGGGACGGCGTCGGGTAGTCGCCGGCCGGGATCCCCTCGACCCGCTCCAGCATGCGCGGCCAGCGCTTCCCGAGCGGCCCGCGCCACGCGAGCTCCGGCAGCGACGGCGTGTGCAGCAGGTACACGTACCAGGACTTGGCGCCTTGGCCGAGGAGCTGGCCGACCCGGCGCGGGGTGGGCCTGGCCATCCGGTTCTTGATCCAGTGCCCGAAGTGGTCGAGCGACGGCCCGGACATCGAGGTGAAGGAGGCGATCCGGCCCTCGGTGCGCGGCACGGTCGCGAACTCCCAGGACTGCACCGAGCCCCAGTCGTGGCCGACCAGGTGGACCGGGCGGTCCGGGCTGACCGCGTCCGCGACCGCGAGGAAGTCGTCCGTCAGCTTCTCCAGCGTGAACCCGCCGCGCAGCGGTGTCGGCGCCGTCGACCGGCCGTGGCCGCGTACGTCGTAGAGCACCACGTGGAAGTGCTCGGCGAGCCGGACCGCGACCTCCGACCAGACCTCCTTGGAGTCCGGATAGCCGTGCACGAGCAGCACGGTCGGCCGGCTCTCGTCGCCCAGCTCGGCCACGCACAGCTCGATCCCGCCGGTACGGACCCAGCGCTCCCGCGCCCCCGTGAGTCCCGCGATGCCCGCCATCAGGCCGCCGTCCCTTCCTCGTTCCAGCGCCGCACGTGCGGCAGGTCGTCGTCCAGCCAGAACGCGCTCTGCTCGGGGTCTCTGGAGTCGGTGACGACCAGGATCTCCTCGAACTTCGCGCCCGTACCCCGGAATCCGAGGTGCGGCTCGACCGCCCACAGGCCCGGCCTGGGCGGGTGGTCGGAGAACTTGTACGGGGACCACAGCGGCGACCAGCCGTCGCGGTGGCCGTGCAGGGCGTCGCTCGCCAGGCCCTTGAGGGACTGGGTGCCGAAGCCGAACAGGGTGGGCGCCCAGCGGCGCTCCCTGACCCGGTCGATCTTGTGGGCGATGACGCCGAAGGGATAGGCCCGGTGCCGGTTCGCGTAGCCCTGGCGGACCATGAGCCGGTCCACGTCCTCGTAGATCTCCCGCAGCGTGCGGCGCTCGCGCACCTCGCGCAGGATCAGCTCGCGGTGGTCCTTGAGGTCGGCGAGCAGCTTGTCGTGGACGGGGTTGAGGCCGAGGCAGCCGGAGTAGCCGATGTCCGCCGTGTAGCCCTTGTGGACCGGGGCCATGTCCAGGATGAACGGCATCCCGGCCTCCAGCCTCCGGTTCGTGGGGAAGAACTGGAGCGGGATCTTGAAGTCGACGAAGGCCGTGCGGTCGCCGAACCAGGCGAAGGGCCGGTGGAACCAGTCCCGCACCCCGCGCTCGTACAGCCACTCGCGCTGCATCCGCGCCGCCTCGCGCTCCGTCACGCCCGGCTTGAGCTGGGCCGCGACGGCCTCCGCACACGCGTACGAGAGCCGCTGCACCTCTCTGAAGCCGCGCAGCTCCTCGGTGAGTTCCCGCGTCGCCGCCGTACCCGCCGCCGCGCCCGCCGCCGTACCTGCCGATGCCATGCCACCCCGCCCGTCCGTGTGTGAGCGCGCGTGAGCGTCCGGTAGCCCTACGCGTCCGTAACTTGACATCGATGAATGTGACAATGCCTGGCGGCTGCGTCAAGGGGTGTGCACGGGCCTGTGGAAAACGAGACCTTCGTCGCGGCTCCCCTACGGGCTTGTACATCTGGAGTCGGAGAGGAATCGACCCGTTGGGCTGACGACTGCCGTGACGCACGCCACTACCTTCGAAACGTGACTGTGATCGCCACCGAAAGCCTCAGCAAGCGGTTCCCCCGGGTGACCGCTCTCGACCGGCTCTCCCTGGACATCGGGCCCGGTGTGACCGGACTGGTGGGTGCCAACGGAGCCGGCAAGTCCACGATGATCAAGATCCTGCTCGGTCTGTCCCCGGCCACGGAGGGCCGCGCCGAGGTCCTCGGACTCGACGTCGCCACCGCCGGCGACCGGATCCGCGAGCGCGTCGGCTACATGCCGGAGCACGACTGCCTGCCGCCCGACGTCTCGGCCACCGAGTTCGTCGTCCACATGGCGCGCATGTCCGGCCTGCCGCCGACCGCCGCCCGCGAGCGGACCGCCGACACCCTGCGCCACGTCGGTCTGTACGAGGAGCGCTACCGCCCCATGGGCGGCTACTCGACCGGCATGAAGCAGCGCGTGAAGCTGGCCCAGGCCCTCGTCCACGACCCGCAGCTGGTGCTGCTCGACGAGCCGACGAACGGCCTCGACCCGGTCGGCCGCGACGACATGCTCGGCCTGATCCGCCGCGTATGGACGGACTTCGGCATCTCCGTCCTGGTCACCTCGCACCTGCTCGGCGAGCTGGAGCGCACCTGCGACCACGTCGTCGTCATCGACGGCGGCAAGCTGCTCCGCTCCAGCTCCACCCGTGACTTCACCCGCAGCACGACCACCCTCGCCGTCGAGGTCACCGACACCGACGAGCACCCGGACGGCACGGAGGCGCTGCGCGCGGCCCTCACCGCCGCCGGCGTCCAGCTCCACGCGGGCGTGGAGGACGGGCTGCCGGGCGCCGGGCACATCCTGCTCCTCGACGCCGCGGGCGAGGAGACCTACGACCTCGTCCGCGACACCGTCGCCGGCCTCGGCCTCGGCCTGGTCCGCATGGAGCAGCGCCGCCACCACATCGCCGAGGTCTTCCAGGCCAAGGACCAGCAGCAGGAGGAGGTGCCGGCGCGATGAGCACCCACGCCACCGAAAACTCGGCGAACGGCTCGGCGACCAGCTCTGCGGACACCCGTATCCACAACATCGGATACCGCAGTTACGACGGACCGCGCCTCGGCCGCGCCGCCGCCCGCCGGGCGCTGTTCTCGCAGTCGCTGCGCGGCGCGTACGGGCTCGGCCGCAGCGCCAAGTCCAAGGTGCTGCCGATGCTGCTGTTCGCCGTGATGTGCGTGCCCGCCCTGGTCGTCGTGGCCGTCGCGGTCTTCACCAAGGCCCCGAAGCTGGTGATGGAGTACACGCAGTACGCGATCTTCCTCCATATGGTGATCGCGATCTTCGTGGCCGCCCAGGCCCCGCAGTCCGTCTCCCGCGACCTGCGCTTCCGCACCGTGCCGCTGTACTTCGCCCGCCCGATCGAGCGCGTGGACTACGTCCTCGCCAAGTTCGCCGCGATGAGCTCGGCGCTCTTCATCCTGACCGCCTCCCCCCTGTTGATCCTCTGGATCGGATCGCTGCTCGCCAAGATGGACTTCGCCGACCAGACCGAGATGTTCGGCCAGGGCCTGGTGTCCGTGGCCCTGCTGTCCCTCCTCTTCGGTGGTCTCGGGCTCGTCATGGCGGCCCTCACCCCGCGCCGCGGCTTCGGCGTCGCCGCCGTCATCGCCACGCTGGTGATCTCGTACGGAGCGGTCACCACCCTCCAGGGCATCGCCTACGGCACCGACAACATCAGTGCCGTCAAGTGGATCGGCCTCTTCTCGCCGATCACCCTCATCGGTGGCGTGCAGGCGGCGTTTCTCGGCGCGCCGACCTCCTTCCCCGGCGGTGAGGGCGCGGCGCCCGGCGCCGCCGTCGGCGCGATCTACCTGCTGGTCGTCCTCGCGCTCATCGCCGGTTCGTACGGTGTGCTGATGCGCCGCTACCGAAAGGTCGGGCTGTGACATGACGGTCCTGAACATCGACCACGCCTCGCGCTGGTTCGGCAACGTGGTGGCCGTCAACGACGTCACCATGACCATCGGCCCGGGCGTCACCGGACTGCTCGGTCCCAACGGCGCCGGCAAGTCCACCCTCATCAACATGATGGGCGGCTTCCTCGCCCCCTCCACCGGCACCGTCACCCTCGACGGGGAGACGATCTGGCGCAACGAGTCGGTCTACAAGGAGATCGGCGTCGTGCCCGAGCGGGAGGCGATGTACGACTTCCTCACCGGCCGCGAATTCGTCGTCGCCAACGCCGAGTTGCAGGGCCTCGGCGACGCGGAGGCCCGGAAGGCCCTCGCCACGGTGGAGATGGAGTACGCGCAGGACCGCAAGATCGCCACGTACAGCAAGGGCATGCGGCAGCGCGTGAAGATGGCCTCGGCCCTCGTCCACGAGCCGTCGGTGCTGCTGCTCGACGAGCCGTTCAACGGCATGGACCCGCGCCAGCGCATGCAGTTGATGGACCTGCTGCGCCGGATGGGCGCCGACGGCCGCACGGTGCTGTTCTCCTCGCACATCCTGGAGGAGGTCGAGCAGCTCGCCTCGCACATCGAGGTGATCGTGGCCGGACGGCACGCCGCCTCCGGCGACTTCCGGCGCATCCGCCGGCTGATGACCGACCGGCCGCACCGCTATCTCGTCCGCTCCAGCGACGACCGGGCGCTCGCGGCGGCGCTCATCGCCGACCCGTCGACGGCCGGCATCGAGGTCGACCTCACGGAGGGCGCGCTGCGCATCCAGGCCGTGGACTTCGGCCGGTTCACCGCGCTGCTCCCGAAGGTCGCCAAGGAGCAGGGCATCAGGCTGCACACGGTCTCGCCCTCGGACGAGTCCCTCGAATCCGTCTTCTCGTACCTCGTAACGGCCTGAAAGGAGCCCGACCGATGTATCACCCCACCGTCGCCCGGCTCACCTACCGGGCCCTCCTCGGCCGCCGGCGTGCGCTGATCCTCTTCGCGCTGCCCGCCCTGCTGATCGTGATCGCCGCGGCGGTCCGGATGTTCAACGGCGCCGACGACCAGGTCGCCGCCAACTTCCTCGGCGGCTTCGCGCTCGCCACGATGGTGCCGCTGATCGGCGTGATCGCCGGCACCGGAGCGATCGGGCCGGAGATCGACGACGGCTCGATCGTCTATCTGCTCGCCAAGCCGGTGAAGCGGTCGACGATCATCGTCACCAAGCTGACCGTGGCCGTCGCCGTCACCATGGTCTTCTCCGCCGTGCCGACCCTGATCGCCGGCTTCGTCCTCAACGGCAACGGCCAGCAGGTGGCGGTCGCCTACACCGTGGCGGCCCTGGTGGCCTCCATCGCCTACAGCGCGCTGTTCCTGCTGCTCGGCACGGTCAGCCGGCACGCCGTCGTCATCGGCCTGGTCTACGCCCTGGTCTGGGAGGCACTGTTCGGCTCCCTGATCTCCGGTGCCAAGACCCTCAGCGTCCAGCAGTGGGCGCTCGCACTCGCCGAGAAGGTCACCGGCGACGCCCTGATCACCTCCGAGGTGGCGCTGCCGACGGCGATGGTGCTCCTCGTCGCGGTGACGGTCGGCGCGACCTGGTTCGCGGGCGCCAAGCTGCGGACGATGACGCTGGCGGGCGAGGAGTAGACCGACCCGGGCACGCGGCTCGGAGGCGTACGGGGCCGCCCATGCGGAGCCGTACGAGCCCCGGAGTCGTACGGCCTTGCCGGCCCGGAGCAGTACGGGAGGACGGACGGGGTCCGTCTAGACCGTACGGTTCCGGGCCGCGAGCAGTCCCAGCGCGAGCGCCGTCGCGCACACGCCGAGCACCACGGCCAGCGGCAGCGTCCAGGAGCCGCTCGCCTGGTGCAGGGCGCCCGCGGCCAGCGGGCCGGCGGCGGCCAGGAGATAGCCGACGGTCTGGGCCATGCCGGAGAGCCGGGCGGCCGTCGCCGCGTCGCCCGTGCGCAGCACGATCAGGGTGAGCGCGAGGCCCACCGCCCCGCCCTGCCCGACGCCGAGCAGCGCCGACCAGAGCCAGGCGCCCTCGACCGGGGCCGCCATGAGGCCCGCGTAACCGGCCGCCACCAGCGAGGTGACCAGCACGATCAGCGGGCGCTGGCTGCGCATCCGGCCCGCGAGCAGCGGCACGGCGAAGGCGCCGACCACCTGCATCAGGTTGTTGAAGGCGAAGACGACACCGGCGGTGGAGCGGCTCATCCCGTGGTCCGTGAAGATCGTCGGCATCCAGGCGATCAGCACGTACGTCCACAGCGACTGAAGTCCCATGAAGAGCGTGACCTGCCAGGCCAGCGCCGACCGCCACACACTCACCGGCCGCGCGGCCACGGAAGCGGCCGGAACGGCCCGCACCTCGTGCCCCGTACGCCCCCGGGCGATCAGCAGCTGCGGCAGCCAGGCGAGCGCCGCCACGACCGCCAGCAGCGACCAGACGCCCAGCGACGCCTGCCAGCCGCCGAGGACCCGCTCCAGGGGCACCGAGGAGGCGGCGACGAGGGTGGCGCCCGCGATCATGGCGCCCGTGTAGACGGAGGTCATGGAGGCGGCCCGGTCCGGGAAGTCACGCTTGATCAGGCCCGGCATCAGGACGTTGAGCAGGGCGATCGCCGTGCCGACCAGGACACCGCCCGCGTAGAGCGCGGCCGCCGTCGGGAGGATCCGCACCAGGATGCCCGCGCCGAGCAGCAGGAGGGCCGCGAGGAGGACCCGCTCGGCGCCGAAGCGACGGCCGAGCCAGGGCGCCACGAGCGCGCCGAGGCCCAGGAAGAGCACCGGCACCGAGGTCACCAGGGAACTGGCCGCCGCCGACAGTCCATACGTCTCCGCCAGCTCGCTCACCAGCGGCGACACGCTCGCGAGGGCGGCCCGCATGTTGAGCGAGGCCAGCACGATGCCGACGAGGAGCAGCGCCGGGTGCGCGAGCAGCGCCCGCCGGGCGCCCGCGCCGGCCGCACCAGCCGCACCGGCGGCGCCGGCGGCAGCGGCCGCACCAGCCGCGCCGACCGCAACGGCGGCACTGGCGGCACCGCCCGCACCAGCGGCACTGCCCGCACCGGCGGCCCCGCCCGCACCGCCCGCGGAAGAATGGGCCCCTGCCCCCGCGTCCACGTGAAGCGTCGTCGACGAACCGGCCGTCACCGGGCATCACCCTCGGCCGCGTCGGCCAGCGCCGCGTCCAGCGCCGCGTGCGTTTCCATCGGCACCCGCAGCAGCTCCCGCGCCCCCGCCTCCGCCGCCTCCGCGTCGCCGTTCTCGATGGCCACGACGACGGCCTCGTGCAGGTCGATGTCGACCGCCGGCATCGCCGCGTCGCACAGCGCCTCGACCAGCACCTCGTGCACCTGGGTGGAGAAGAAGCGGTAGACCTCGCGGAAGGCGGTGTTGTGGGTGGCCTCGACGACCGCCAGGTGGAAGGCGAGGTCGGCGTCCGCGTTCCGGTCGCCCTCTTCGCGCAGCGTGGTCAGGGCCGCGCGCAGCCGCAGCAGGTCGTGGGTGTCGCGCCGCACGGCCGCGAGCCGCGCCGCCTCAGCCTCCAGGGCGGCGCGCAGCTCCAGGACGTCACCGGCGCCCGCGTGCCGCACGGCGCCCAGGACGGCGGCCGGGTCGGCGGTGGACCTGACGAAGGTGCCGTTGCCCTGACGGGACTCGAGCAGCCCGGCGTGGACGAGGACCCGGACGGCCTCGCGGACCGTGTTGCGGCCGACGCCGAGGAGCGCCGCCAGCTCGTGCTCGGTGGGAATCCGGTCCCCGACCGCCCACTCGCCGGCCGCGAGCTGCGCCCGCAACTGCTCGACCACGGAGTCCACCAGCGAGGTCCGTCCCGCCGCCTTCAGTGCCATCGTCGCTCCCGCCTTCGAGGACATTCGCCCGGTTGCCCAGTCATCCTACAAGTGACGTCGCTCGCCTCCCCGGCCGGCCCACAGCGACCGGACTACTGTGGGCTCGTACGTGTGCCGAACACCCTCACCACCCTCGGGAGTCAGTCATGTCAGACCGCTTCGACGTCGTCGTACTCGGAGCTGGCCCCGGCGGCTACGTCGCCGCCATCCGCGCCGCCCAGCTGGGCAAGCGGGTCGCGGTCGTCGAGGAGAAGTACTGGGGCGGTGTCTGCCTGAACGTCGGCTGCATCCCCACCAAGGCGCTGCTGCGCAACGCCGAGCTCGCCCACATCTTCAACCACGAGGCCAAGACCTTCGGCATCAAGGTCGACGGCACGGTCTCCTTCGACTACGGCGAGGCGTTCCGCCGCAGCCGCACGGTCGCGGACGGCCGCGTCAAGGGCGTCCACTTCCTCATGAAGAAGAACGGCATCACCGAGTTCGACGGCCGGGGCACCTTCCTCGACGCGAACACCCTCCAGGTGGCGAAGGCCGACGGCACCACGCAGACGATCACCTTCGACAACTGCATCATCGCCACCGGCGCCACCGCGCGTCTGCTGCCCGGCACCGCCCTCAGCGACCGCGTCGTGTCGTACGAGGAGCAGATCCTCGCCGAGGACGCCCCGCAGTCGATCATCATCGCCGGCGCCGGCGCGATCGGCATCGAGTTCGCGTACGTCCTGAACAACTACGGCACCAAGGTCACCATCGTCGAGTTCCTCGACCGGATGGCCCCGCTGGAGGACGAGGAGGTGTCCAAGGAGCTCGCGAAGCAGTACCGCAAGCTCGGCATCGACGTCCTCACCTCGACCCGTGTCGACGCCATCGACGAGTCCGGCCCGCAGGTCCGCGTCACCGTCACCGGCAAGGACGGCTCGCAGAAGATCCTGGAGGCCGACAAGGTCCTGCAGGCCATCGGCTTCGCGCCGAACGTCTCCGGCTACGGCCTGGAGAACACCGGTGTCGCCCTCACCGAGCGCGGCGCCATCGACGTCGACGGCCGCTGCCGCACCTCCGTGCCGCACATCTACGCCATCGGTGACGTGACCGCGAAGCTGATGCTCGCGCACACCGCCGAGGCCATGGGCGTCATCGCCGCCGAGACCATCGCGGACGCCGAGACGATGGAGCTCGACTACCCGATGATCCCCCGCGCCACCTACTGCCAGCCGCAGATCGCGAGCTTCGGCTACACCGAGGCCCAGGCGCGCGAGAAGGGCTACGACGTCAAGGTCTCCAAGTTCCCGTTCATGGCGAACGGCAAGGCGCACGGCCTCGGCGACTCGACCGGCTTCGTGAAGATCGTCGCCGACGCCAAGTACGGCGAGATCATCGGCGCCCACCTGATCGGCCCGGACGTCACCGAACTGCTGCCCGAGCTGACCCTGGCGCAGCAGTGGGACCTCACGGTCCACGAGGTCGCGCGCAACGTGCACGCGCACCCGACCCTGGGCGAGGCCGTGAAGGAAGCGATCCACGGTATTGCCGGACACATGATCAATTTCTGAGGTTTCTCCCAGAGGAGAAGGTTTCGCTCATAAATCACCCAGCTCGGGGTGATAGGCACTGATATGTGCCGAGCAAAACCTCAAGCCGATTCCCGGTGTCACCGGGTGGCGAACCGTCACGGCCGATCAGGTCGTGGGTGCGTTCGTCACCCGGTACGCACCTCTGGCTGGCCGTCATCGCCATCACCAGCCTGGTCATCGCGCTTTCCCCGGACCGGCTCGAGCGCTATCTGCTGCACCGGAACAGCAGCAATCTCTTCGAGCTCTCCCACCATCCGTTGCGCGCGCTGCTCAGCAGCGCATTCTGGATCGAGAACCCGGAGAGCCTGCTCCTCTACGTCGTCCTCTTCGAGGTCCTGCACGCGCCCGTCGAGCGCTGGCTCGGCACCGTGAAATGGCTGGTCGTCGTCGCCACCGCGCACGTCGCGGCCACCCTCATCAGCCAGGAGGTGGTCCTCCTCGCCATCCGGGACCAGCACGTGCCGCGCAGCATGGCGCACGTCGTCGACATCGGGGTGAGTTACGGTCTCGCGGCCTCGGCCGGCATCCTCACCTACCGGCTGCCGCGCCCCTGGCGCTGGCTCTACCTCGCCGGGGCGGTGGCCTTCTTCGCCGTGCCGCTGGTCACCAACCGCACGTACACGGACCTCGGGCACGCGATCTCGCTCGTCATCGGCCTGGCCTTCTGGCCGCTCACCCGTGCCGCGGGACCGGGGCCGGGGCCCGGGCCGGGGCGAAAACCGCTGGTGGGCGGCGGGGAGCCCGGCGCACACTAGGGGTACGAAACGGGGCGGCCGCTTCGAGCGCGCGGAGGCGAACCGCGCGGGCCGCCCCGCTTCTCCTCGCTCTTCTCAGGACCGGAGCAGACGCTCCAGGACGACGGCGATGCCGTCCTCCTCGTTCGAGCCGGTCACCTCGTCGGCGACCGCCTTCAGCTCCACGTGCGCGTTGGCCATCGCCACGCCCCGGGCCGCCCAGCCGAACATCGGAATGTCGTTGGGCATGTCGCCGAAGGCGATGGTCTCCGCGGCCTTCACGCCGAGCCGGCGCGCGGCGATCGAGAGGCCGGTGGCCTTGGTGAGGCCGAGCGGGACGATCTCCACGATGCCCGGGCCGGCCAGGACGACGTCGACGAGCCCGCCGACGGTCTCCCGGGCGATCAGGGTCAGCTCGTCGTCGGTCAGCGTCGGGTGCTGGATGTAGAGCTTGGTCAGCGGCGCCGCCCACAGCTCGGCCGGGTCCTCGTACGGGACGTACGGCAGCGGCCCTTCCTGGTTCCGGTAGCCGGGGCCGATCAGGACCTCGCCCTCCAGACCGTCGCGGCTCGCGGCCAGGGCCAGCGGCCCGACCTCCGCCTCGATCTTGGAGAGGGCGAGGCCGGCGAGCTGCCGGTCGAGCGTGAGCGAGGTCAGCAGCCGGTCCTCACCGGCGTGGTAGACCTGCGCGCCCTGCCCGCACACCGCGATCCCCTCGTAGCCGAGGTCGTCGAGGATGTGCCGGGTCCAGGGCACCCCCCGCCCGGTCACGATGATGTGCGCCGCTCCGGCCTCGCTCGCCGCGACGAGCGCCGCGCGCGTCCGCTCGGAGACGGACTCGTCGGCCCGCAGCAGCGTGCCGTCGAGGTCCGTCGCGACCAGGCGGTAGGGGAACGTGCTCACCGGGAACGTGCTCACTTGGAGACCGGCTCCAGGACCTCGCGGCCGCCGAGGTAGGGGCGCAGCACCTCGGGCACCCGCACCGAGCCGTCGGCCAGCTGGTGGTTCTCCAGGATCGCCACGATGGTGCGCGGGACGGCGCACAGCGTGCCGTTCAGGGTGGCCAGCGGCTGCACGGTCTTCTTGCCGTCCTTCTCCTCGCGCATGCGCACGGAGAGGCGGCGGGCCTGGAAGCCGTCGCAGTTGGACGCCGAGGTCAGCTCGCGGTACTTGCCCTGGGTCGGGATCCACGCCTCGCAGTCGAACTTGCGCGAGGCCGACGCGCCGAGGTCGCCGGTGGCGACGTCGATGACCTGGAAGGGCAGCTCAAGGGAGTTGAGCCACTGCTTCTCCCACTCCAGGAGCCGCTTGTGCTCGGCCTCGGCGTCCTCCGGAGCGACGTACGAGAACATCTCGACCTTGTCGAACTGGTGGACGCGGAAGATGCCGCGGGTGTCCTTGCCGTACGTGCCGGCCTCGCGGCGGAAGCACGGCGAGAAGCCGGCGTAGCGCAGCGGCAGCTTGTCGGCCTCGATGATCTCGTCCATGTGGTACGCGGCGAGCGGCACCTCGGACGTGCCGACCAGGTAGAAGTCGTCCTTCTCCAGGTGGTACACGTTCTCGGCGGCCTGGCCGAGGAAGCCGGTGCCCTCCATGGCGCGCGGGCGGACCAGGGCCGGGGTGAGCATCGGGATGAAGCCGGCCTCGGTGGCCTGCGCGATCGCCGCGTTGACCAGGGCGAGCTCCAGGAGCGCGCCGACGCCGGTCAGGTAGTAGAAGCGCGAGCCGGAGACCTTGGCGCCGCGCTCGACGTCGATGGCGCCGAGCGCCTCGCCGAGCTCCAGGTGGTCCTTGGGCTCGAAGCCCTCGGCGGCGAAGTCGCGGATGGTGCCGTGCGTCTCGAGGACGACGAAGTCCTCCTCGCCGCCGACCGGCACGTCCTGGTGGACGATGTTGCCGAGCTGGAGCAGCAGCGCGCGGGCCGTCTCGTCGGCCTCGTTCTGCTCGGCCTCGGCGGCCTTTACGTCGGACTTGAGCTGCTCGGCCTTCTGCAGCAGCTCGGCGCGCTCCTCGGGGGAGGCCTTGGGGATCAGCTTGCCGAGCGACTTCTGCTCGGAGCGGAGTTCGTCGAAGCGGACGCCGGACGACCTGCGCCGCTCATCGGCGGAGAGCAGGGCGTCGACGAGGCCGACGTCCTCTCCACGGGCGCGCTGGGAGGCGCGAACACGGTCGGGGTCCTCACGGAGCAGGCGAAGGTCAATCACCCCACCAGGCTACCGGTGCGGCAGGTACGGCCCTACTCGATATGGGTTTGCATGTCGCTTTGCCCGAATTGCTTCACTTTCCAGTGAATTACTCATTCGGAGTTCTGCACAGCGAGAGTGAGTTATCCACAGGGTGTGCGAAAGATCTGTGGACGAGCGCCGTCCGTCGATCTTTACGGCATTTTCCCACTCCTTCGAGTGGGAATTGCTCGCTCCAAAGTGTGGGGCCCCGGACCTGGGATGACGGCGATTTGTCGACCTGTCGCGACCGCCATGTCGACTTGTCCCCAGGCTGCGGGGCAAGCCTGTGGATAACTCAGGCCCGGCCGTCCTGGGCCCGGGCCAGCCAGTCCGACGCCGCCGTGAACTCGGTGTCCGTCGTCCCGCGCCGCAGCGGCCGTACGTCCTCGGGCGCGACGCCCGCGCGCGGGTACGAGCCCAGGAAGCGCACCTGCGGGCAGATCCGCTTCAGGCCCATCAGCGCCTCGCCGACCCGCCGGTCCGAGATGTGGCCCTCGGCGTCGACGGCGAAGCAGTAGTTGCCGATGCCCGCGCCCGTCGGACGCGACTGGATCAGCATCAGGTTGACCCCGCGCACCGCGAACTCCTGGAGGAGTTCGAGCAGGGCGCCCGGGTGGTCGTCGCCGAGCCACAGCACCACCGAGGTCTTGTCGGCCCCGGTGGGCGCCGCCGGCCGCGCCGGGCGGCCCACGAGCACGAACCGCGTCTCCGCGTTCTCGGCATCGTGGATCTCGGTCACCAGCGGCTCGAGACCGTACGTCGCCGCCGCGAACTCGCCCGCGAAGGCCGCGTCGAAGCGGCCCTCCTGCACGAGCCGGGCCCCGTCCGCGTTGGAGGCCGCCGACTCCCACACCGCCTCCGGCAGATGCGACCGCAGCCAGTTCCGCACCTGCGGCTGGGCGACCGGATGGCCGGTGACCGTCTTGATCTCCGACAGCTTCGTCCCCGGCCGTACGAGCAGGGCGAAGGCGATCGGCAGGACCACCTCGCGGTAGATCATCAGCGGCTCGCCCGAGGCCAGCTCGTCGAGCGTGGCGGTCACGCCGCCCTCGACCGAGTTCTCGATGGGCACGAGCGCCGCCGCCGCCTCACCGTTGCGCACGGCGTCGAGCGCGGCCGGTACCGAGACCATCGGGACGAGCTCCCGCGTCGCGGCCTCGGGCAGCGTACGCAGCGCGGCCTCCGTGAAAGTGCCTTCGGGACCGAGATACGTATACCGGGTGGCGGACATACGGTCACCCTAGTGGAGCCGGTCCGCCGGGGCGGCGGCGTTCTGCGCCTTGAGAAGCCGGCTACGACGGGAGAAACCCGGCCGCGCCGCGAGCAGGCCGACTACGCCTCAAGCAGCCGCTGGCCCACGTACTCGCCCTCGGCCGGCCCGCCCGGCACCGCGAACAGACCGCTCGACTCGTGCCGCACGAACGGGGACAGCGCGTCGCCCCGGTCGAGCTTGCGCTGCACCGGCACGAAGCCGCGCAGCGGGTCGGCCTGCCAGCACACGAAGAGCAGGCCGGCGTCCGGCGTGCCGTCGGGAGCGATCCCGTCGTGGAAGGAGAACGGGCGGCGCAGCATCGCCGCTCCGCCGTTCTGTTCGGGGGCGGAGATCCGGGCGTGGGCGTTGTCCGGGATGACGGCCTTGCCGTCCGGGCCGAGCTTGTTCAGGTCGAGTCTGGTCGTCTCGGTCCCGCCGCTCAGCGGTGCGCCGTCAGCCTTCCGCCGGCCGATGACCTTCTCCTGCTTGTCGAGCGGGAGCTTCTCCCAGTCGTCGAGCAGCATCCGGATCCGCCGCACCACCGCGTACGAGCCGCCCGCCATCCAGTCGGACGAGGAGGACCCGGGCACGAAAATCCGGCGGTCGAAGTCGGGCTCGGACGGCTTCGGGTTGTTCGTGCCGTCCACCTGGCCCATCAGGTTGCGGGCCGTCATCGGCCTGGCCGTGGCCCCGGCGGACCGGTTGAAGCCGTTCATCTGCCAGCGCACCCGGGCCGCGCCCGCCGCGTCCTTCTGGACCGCGCGCAGCGCGTGGAAGGCGACCAGGGCGTCGTCCGCGCCGATCTGCACCCACAGATCGCCCTCCGAACGCTTCGGGTCGAGCGCGTCGGACGAGAAGGCGGGCAACGGGTCCAGCTGCGCCGGGCGGCGCGCGGCGAGCCCGGTGCGGTCGAAGAAGGTGCGGCCGAAGCCGAAGGTCACCGTCAGGGAGGACGGCCCCGCGTCGAGCGCGATCCCGGTGTCGTCGGTCGCCGTCCCGCCCGCCATCAGCGCCTTGGCCGTGGCCGACCAGCGGCGCAGCAGCGCGGCGGCCTCCTTGCGGCCGGCGCCGGGGACGAGGTCGAAGGCGATCAGATGGCCGCGGGCCTGAAGCGGAGTGGTGATCCCCGCTTGATGTTTCCCGTGAAACATCACCTCGGTCGCGCCGACGGAGGCGAGTGCCTGCGGGCCCGCGGCGCCGCCGGCGGGGCCGTCCTCGGACACTGCCGCGGTGATCCCGGCACCGCCGGCCGCGCCGATCACCAGCCCGGCGGCGCCTGCCGCGCCCACGGTGCCGAGCACCCGCCGCCGGGAGATCTCAAGATTGTTGTCGCTCACGGGGCTCAGCCGATCTTCACGTTCTTCTCGATGGTGGTCTGGTCGATGTCGGAGGTGCGGACCGTGACCTGCATCGTCCATTCGCCCGGCATCGGCAGCTGGACGCCGGCCGCACTCCAGTGTCCGGTCTGGACCCGGTCGGGCAGCACCGGCAGCGGGCCGATGTTCTTCTCCTTTAGGGTGAAGGCGACCTTCACCTCGGGGACGTCCAGGCCCCGCCCGTTCGGCCGCAGTACGTAGATGTGCAGCGCGTTGGCGCCCGTACGGCCCGGGTCGAGGGTGACCTGCACGGTGCCCTTGCCGTCGACGCCGCCCGTGTCGAAGGGCAGCCGGACGTCGATCGGGCGGTTGGGGACGGCGGTGGACCCGGCCGCGGCCCGGCCCCGGCCCGTCTCCTCCGCCGTGCGGGCGGGCTCGGTGGCGGTCAGCACGGTCGTGACGGCGAGCAGCACGACGGCGACGGCGGCCTCGGTGAGCACCGAGCGGCGCAGACCGGCCCGCTCGGGGTCCGCGTCGCGCGCCTTCTTCCGCCGGGCGGTGGCGACGGCGGCCCGCTGCCGCGCGAGCTGCGCGGCCCGCTCCTCGTTGACCTCGACGATCGAGGCGGCCTCGGCTCCCGAAGGCTCCTCGGCCTCCTCCGCCCGCTCGGAAGCGGCCTCCTCCGCCCGCTCGGAAGCGGGCGCCTCGGCGAGCCGCCGCACCCAGCGTCGCGACACCCAGCCGATGGCCACGAGCACGGCGACCAGGCCGATCTTGACCAGGAGGAGCTGTCCGTACCGGGTGTCGGTGAGCGCCGACCAGGTGCCGACCTGCCGCCAGGACTGGTAGATCCCGGTGGCGGCGAGGACGACGACCGAGCCGAACGCCACCTTCGAGTAGCGCTCGACGGCCGACCGCTCGACCGACGGCGCCCGGTACAGCGCGACGAGCAGCGCGGTCAGACCGCCCAGCCAGACGGCCACGGCCAGCAGGTGCAGGATGTCGACGGGCATCGCGACGCCCGGCTGCAGCCCGGTGGAGGCGTGCTCGGCGAGCGCCCAGGTCCCGGCGATGCCGGCGGCGACGACGACGCCGCCGAGCGCGAGCCCGAAGGTGAGGTCCCGGCGCCCCTCCTCGTCGCGCTCGTCGTCCTCGTTCCCGGGGTCCCGCTCCTCCACCTTCCTGGCGTACGCGCCGAAGAGCACGGCCACGAACAGCGCCGCCGCGCCGAGCAGCAGCAGCCGCGAGGAGAGCGCCGCCCCGGTCTTCGTCTCCAGGACGGCCCGCAGCCCGCCCAGGTCGAAGACGTCGGCGAGCTTCCCGGTCCGGGTGTACGGGTGACGGAGCAGCAGCAGCGCGAGCGTGGACCCGGTCAGCGTGAGCCAGCCGCCCACCACGAGCTTCTGCACCGGTCGTACGGCCGCACCGCGCGGCCAGCAGGCGAGCACGAACGCGCCGCCGCCGACGAGGACGACGAAGGCGGCGTACGAGAGGTAGCGCGCGATCCCGTACAGCGCGCCGACGACCCCGCCGCCCACCGGAGTGTCCGGCAGGGCGACGGAGGTCTTCGACGGGGCGCCGATCGAGAAGGTGAAGGCGCCGGAGACGGGGTGGCTGTCGGCGGAGACCGTCTGCCATGCCACGGTGTAGGTGCCGTCGGGCAGCCCGGGCAGCAGCTCGACCCCGTAGCGGACGGTCGAACCGCTGCACCGGTCGCGGATCTCGCCCGTGTCGGCCCGCTTCCCCGCCGGGTCGAGGACCCGGATGGAGTCGCCGCTCATGGCGACCTGTTCGGAGAAGGTGAGGTCGACCTCCTTGGGGGCGGTGGCGACCACCGCCCCGTCCTGCGGGTCGCTGCCGGTCAGCGCCGCGTGCGCGGACGCGGGGCCGGCCGTGGCGAGCAGGGCGCCGAGGAGCGCGGCGGCGACGAGCAGCAGCCGGGCGAGGGCCGGTCCGAGGCGCGGGGCGGTGGTGGTCACGGGTTCTGTCACTCCCTTCCTGGAATTCCTGTCACTGCCTCAGAGGGCTCAGTGCTGCTTCGGGTTGTGGTTGGGGGCCTCGACGGGAAGCTCGACCTTGATGGGCGCCGACTTCTCGAAGTGGAGCTCGATGCCGACCTTCTCGCCCTGCTTGGGCTGCTTCTTCAGCTCCATGAACATGATGTGGCTGCCACCGCGTTCGAGCTTGAGCTCACCGTTCGCCGGGATGTCGAAGGACTTCACCTCCTGCATCTTCTGGTTCTTGGACTCGTGGATCGTGATGTCGTCCGAGAGCGAGCTGGTGACGGAGGTGAGCTTGTCGGCGGTGTTCCCGTCGTTGGTGATGGTGAGGAAGCCGCCGGCCATGTCCATCACCGGCTGCGGCATGAACGCGCCGCTCACCTTCAGCTCGGGTCCGCTCTTGGCCGAGTCGGTCTCGGCGTCCGAGGACGAGGACGAACACCCGGTCAGCGCGAGCGCGGCGGCGAGCGCCACGGCCGAGACGGAGGCGGACAGGGTGGTGGTGCGGCGGGTCACGGGTTCTCCCCCTTGACGATCTTGGGCAGGTCCTTGGCGTAGTCGTCGGCGGTGGTGGACTCGCCGTACAGGACGTAGCCCTGGTCGGTCGTCGGCGAGAACGCGATCACCTGCGCGCCGTGCATGGAGACGACCGTGCCGTCCTTCTCCTTCGTCGGCGGGTCGATGCCGATGCCGATCGAGCGCGCCCCGGCCTGGATGGCCGAGAAGTCGCCGGTCAGACCGGTGAACGACGGGTCGCCGGCGGCGGGCAGCCACTTGCCGAGCTCGGCGGCGGTGTCCCGCTCCGGGTCGGTGGTGACGAAGACGACCTGGAGCTTGTCCTGGTCGGCCTTGGGGAGCTGCTTGCGTGCGATGGCGATGTTGCTCATCGTCAGCGGGCACACGTCGGGGCAGTGGGTGTAGCCGAAGTAGATGAGCGTCGGCTTGCCCTTGGTGCGCTCGCGGAGGTCGTACTTCTGGCCCTTGGTGTCCGTCAGGACCAGGTCGGGCTTGGTGAACGGCCGGTCGAGGACGGTGGCGGCCTTCGTGTTGTCGGTGCCGCCGGAGACCTCGGCGACCGGCGCGTTGCTGCCGGACGTGCCGTCCGGGTTCTCGCCGCCGTTCAGGCCGACGGCGGCCGTGATGCCGATCGCCGCGACGATCGCCACCGCGGCGGCGATCAGCGGGGCACGGCGGCCGGGGCGGCCGCCGTCCGTGGTGGTGCCGGACTCGGCGCCGGACTTGGTGTCGGACTTGGTGTCGGACATGGTGTGTCTTTCGGGAGAGGGGGTGTGCGCGGGGCCGTGCGTCAGGCCGAGCGACGGCGCCCGGCCAGGACGCCGAAGGCGACTCCGGCGAGCCCGACGACGATGCCGACGACGCCGAGCACCCGGGCCGCGTTGTCGGTCGAGGAGGCGGCGGCCTCGTTGTGCTCGCCGGCCTTGTCGCCGTGCTCGTCGCCCTTGTCGTCGGCGCCCTTGGCGGCACCGCCGTGGTGGTCGTCGTCGCCCTCGCCGGTCGCGGCGGACAGCTTCAGGACCGGCGCCGGGTTCTCGGGCTCGGCGGCGCCGTCCTTGGGCTCCTCGATCCAGCGCGCGACCTCGTTGTTGTCGTAGGTCTGCACGGCCTTCAGGACGATCCGGTCGGTGTCCTCGGGCAGCTGGCCGAGGGAGAGCGGGAACTGCTGGAACTGGCCGGGGCCGATCTTCGAGCCGTCCGCCGTCCAGGTCACCTTGGAGACGGCCTCGTTGATCTTGCTGCCCTCCATCTCCAGCGGCTTGGCGAGCTTCGCCTTGGCGACCTCGATCTTCCAGCCCGGGACCGGCTGCGGCATCACGGAGGCGAGCGGGTGGTCGGTCGGGAAGGAGAGCTCGACCTTGACGGTGGAGGCGGTGTCGCTCTCGTTCGGCACCTTCAGGTTGACGGTCGCGTAGCCGCCCTGGGCGGCCTGGCCCTGCGGCTGCACGGTGACGTGCGCGAAGGCGGTGCCGGAGAGCAGCAGGACGGAGGAGGCGGCGACACCGGTGGCGACGGCGGCACGGGAGACGAACGTACGGGGCAGGAAGGCACGGGAAACGTTCATGGCAGAGACACTCCAGCTCATGGAAAAGGTGGGAACGGTCGGAAGACAGGCGTGCGCGGTCCGCGTGCGGACGCGGACGGCTGCGGACCCGCCCCCCCGAATTCCTCCGTGGCTGGAGCGGCCCGCGTCAGGCTGCGAGGACGCAGCGGGCGGCGGCCGGCGGGCCGCGCCTGATCACCGTGTGCTGAAGTGCCTCGGCCACCGGCGGCGGCGAGGAGTCGAAGGCGGTACGGGCGGGCCCGCGCGGCCCGGTGGCCGGAGCGCCCGGCAGGCCGGCGAGCAGGGCCCGTACGAGGAACAGCGCGGCGCGCAGCGAGCGTACGAGCGCGCATTCGGCGAACTCGGCGACGCCCTCCGTCGACAGCCGGACGAGCCGGCCGAGGGCCAGGTCGCCGCGGCGCAGCAGCCAGCCGGTGGCGAGCGCGGCGAGGAGGTGGCCGAGCAGCATCGGGAGGCCGGGCACCAGTTCGGCGGGCGCGACGGGAGTCGGCATTCCGCTCATGCCCGCCATGTGCGCGTGCGCCCCGGCCGTGACCGGGGCGGCCGGGGTGAGCCCGGCGTCGCTGACGATCCGGGCCGCGTCGGCGGGGCTCAGCGCGGAAGCGCCGCGCCCGCAGACCAGCTTGGCGGCGAGGTTGACGAGCGCGTTGTCGGACTGCGGGCCCAGGGCCAGCGGTCGCTGCCCGAGCCCGAACAGGGCGTGCAGGCCGAGCTGTCCGGCCGTGAGCGCGCCGACGATGAAGGACAGCGATCGCTCGCGTCCCGCGGCGAGCACCGTGAAGCCGAAGACGCCGAGGAAGCCGGCGACCAGCGACCACAGCGCGATCCCCGCGCAGGCGGCCAGCGCGTGGCCGAGCGCGGCCAGCACGACGCAGACCGCGGTGAACACCGCGGCCCTCAGCATGCGTGGTGCGAGCGCGGGGGCAGACATGGCGGGCCCATCATCGCACCAGGCCCACCCGGCCCATACGGCAGGTCCGGAAGGTCACCCTTGTGCGCCTTCGGACGGCATCTCGGCGGACTCCGACCGGCACCGAGCGGCGCGCATTACACCGGCACACCGATTCCCGCATCCGCCGAACGGGCGCTGTCGCGGTGGCAGGGGGCTTACGGACCGCGCCGCACGGCAATACGTATCGGTATGTCGTGGCGCACAGGAGGCTGGAGCATGAGCATCTGGTGGTCCCTGCATCTGCGGCGCGAAGCCGCGAGCGTGCCACTCGCCCGCCGGCTGCTGCTCGGCACGATGGAGACGGCGGGTGTCGACCCGGACGTCTCCTACGACTTGTCGGTGGCCCTGACGGAGGCGTGCGCGAACGCCGTCGAGCACGGTGGCGCCGCCGGCGGCCGGTTCGGTCCGGCCTCGGAGGCGTATCGCGTCACCGCCTACCTGGACGGTGAGACCTGCCGCATCGAGGTGGCCGACTCCGGCCCCGGCTTCCCGGGCCCCGCACCGGTGCCGCCGGCCGACACGTACGCCGAACACGGCCGCGGGCTGCGGCTGATCGAGGAGCTCGCCGACCACGTGCACGTCGGCCGCACGGGCCGGGGCGGTGCGCTGGTCAGCTTCGACAAGCTCCTCAAATGGCGCCCGGACGCGCCGCTCGCGCTGGCGTAGACAGAACCGCGGGAGCCCCCGCCGACGGTGTCGGCGGGGGCTCCTGACGCGGTGGGATGTTAGCCCTGCAGGGCGGCCATCCACGCCTCGACCTCGTCGGAGCGGCGCGGCAGCTGGTCCGACAGGTTCCGGTTGCCGGAGTCCGTGACGAGGATGTCGTCCTCGATGCGGACGCCGATGCCCCGGTACTCCTCCGGCACGCTGATGTCGTCGGCCTGGAAGTAGAGACCCGGCTCGACGGTCAGGCACATGCCGGGCTCCAGGGTCGTGTCGACGTACGCCTCGGTGCGCGCGGCGGCGCAGTCGTGGACGTCCATGCCGAGCATGTGACCGGTGCCGTGCAGGGTCCAGCGGCGCTGCAGGCCGAGCTCCAGGACGCGGTCGACCGGGCCCTCGACGAGGCCCCACTCGACGAGCTTCTCGGCGAGCACGCGCTGGGCGGCGTCGTGGAAGTCGCGGTAGGCGGCGCCGGGCTTCACGGCGGCGATGCCGGCCTCCTGGGCCTCGTACACGGCGTCGTAGATCTTGCGCTGGACGTCCGTGAAGCGGCCGTTGACCGGCAGGGTGCGGGTGACGTCGGCGGTGTAGAGCTCGGTGGTCTCCACGCCGGCGTCGAGCAGCAGCAGGTCGCCGGAGCGGACCGGGCCGTCGTTGCGGACCCAGTGCAGGGTGCAGGCGTGCGGGCCGGCGGCGGCGATGGTGCCGTAGCCGACGTCGTTGCCCTCGACGCGGGCGCGCAGGAAGAAGGTGCCCTCGATGTAGCGCTCGCTGGTCGCCTGCGCCTTGTCGAGGACCTTGACGACGTCCTCGAAGCCGCGCGCGGTCGAGGCGCACGCCTTCTCCAGCTCGGCGATCTCGAAGGCGTCCTTCACGAGGCGGGCCTCGGACAGGAAGATCCGCAGCTCCTCGTCGCGCTCGGCGGTGACCTTGTCGGCGAGGGCGGCCTCGATGCCGGCGTCGTGGCCGCGGACGGCGCGGACCGGGCCGGTGGCCGCGGTCAGGGCCGCGGGCAGCTCGCGGACGTCCTTCGCGGGCAGGCCGAGCAGCTGCTCCGCCTCGGCGAGGGAGTGGCGGCGGCCGACCCACAGCTCGCCCTGGCCGTCGAGCCAGAACTCGCCGTTCTCGCGGTTCGAGCGCGGCAGCAGGTAGATCGTGGCGGTGTGGCCCCCGGCGGTGGGCTCCAGGACGAGCACGCCGTCCTGCGTCTGGTCGCCGGTGAGGTACGCGTACTCGGTGGAGGCGCGGAAGGAGTACTCGGTGTCGTTGGACCGGGTCTTCAGGTTGCCGGCCGGGATCACCAGGCGCTCGCCCGGGAAGCGGGCGGAGAGCGCGGCGCGGCGGGCGGCGGTGTGCGCGGCCTGGGCGATCGGGGCGAGGTCGTGCAGCTCGGTGTCGGCCCAGCCGGACTTCATGTTGTCGGCGAGCTCGTCGGACACGTCCTGGTACAGACCGTTCTTCCGCTGCTTGATCGCCTGCTCTTCGGAACCTTCCGGGGTCTCCGGGGTCTCCGTCGTGAGCTCATCGGCCACGGTTCTGCCTCCTTTGGTACGACACTGAACCATCACCATCGTACGTTCGTGCGGAGGCGTTCCAGAGGCGGAAGGTCCGCTTCCGGTAAGTCGCCGGGTGGCACTTCTCACTCGGCGCTCACTCGAAGCGCGCCGCCAGCAGCACCACGTCCTCGCCGTCGCCGGCGGCCGTGTCCGGGCCGTCCGGGCCGTCCGGGAGCAGGGTCCGCAGCACGTGGTCGGCGACCGCGCCCGGGTCGGCCCGGTCCGCCCTCGGCACGCTCGCGGCGGCCGCGTGCAGCCGTGCGAAGGCCCGGTCCATGGCGTCACCGGTGCGGCGCAGCAGCCCGTCGGTGTACAGCAGCACCGTTTCTCCGGGTGCGGGTGACAGCTCCACGCTGGGCGCCTCCCAGCAGGCCAGCATGCCGAGCGGCGCCGACAGTGAGGTCTCCACGTACTCGGTGCGGTGCTCGCCGACGACCAGCGGCGGGGCGTGCCCGGCGCCGGCGAGGACGATCCGGCGCGCGGCCGGCTCGCAGTAGGCGAAGAGCGCGGTTGCCGATCGGGCGGGCTCGGTGAGGCGGAGCAGCAGCTCCAGGTCGGACAGGACGGCGACCGGGTCCTCGCCCTCCATCACGGCGTACGCGCGGAGCGAGGCGCGCAGCCTGCCCATGGCGGCCAGGGCGCTCGGCCCGCTGCCGGTGACGGAGCCGACGGCGAGCCCGAGGGCGCCCTCGGGCAGCGGCAGCGCGTCGTACCAGTCGCCGCCGCCCCGCGGGCCGGTGCGGTGCCGGGCGGCGAGCTGCACGCCGGGGACCCGGGGGAGCCGGCTGGGCAGCAGTTCCTCGGCGACGGTGGCGACCCGCACGCGGGCGCGCTCGACCTCCAGCAGGCGGGCGAGGTGCTCGGTGGCGAAGCGGCCGTAGAGCCCGATGAGGTGGCGCTGGCGTTCGGCGGGCTCGGCGGGCTCGTCGTACAGCCAGACGACCGCGCCGAGCTTCCCGGCCTCCGCCGTGGCGAGCGGCAGGGCGTAGCTGGCGGCGTAGCCGAGGCGGGCGGCGACCTCGCGGAGCCGCGGGTCGAGGTCCTCCTCGGAGCGCAGGTCGGGGACGGCGACGGGGCGGGGCAGCGAGCCCTCGGTCAGCGGGTCGAGGCCGTCGAGGATGCGGCCGTGCGAGGTGACGCTGCGCGGCACGGTCTCGATGGTGCCGAGCTCGGCGTGGGCGAGGCCGAGGCCGACGGTGCTGGCGGGGCCGAGGCCGTCGGCCGGTTCGAGCACGGCCATCCCGCGGCGCGCCCCGACCAGGGCGGCGCCGGCGCGCAGCAGCTCGTGCAGCGCCTCGTCGAGCGTGGCGGTCCTGATCAGGGACTCGGTGAGTTCCTGGAGGAGGGTGAGGTCCGAGACCCAGCCGGCCAGGCGGTCCTGCAGCGGCGTCCCGGGGGGCACGGCGGAGACCTGGGCGGAGAGCGGCGCGCCGAGGGGTGCCGCAGTGTGCGGGGGAGAGGGAACGGTGGAATCGATTCCGGCCACTTTCGGCGCGCGGGGTGTAGTCATGGCAGACGGCTTTCCGACCTGCGCATTTTCTGCAATAGCATCGCAAACCCCCAAGTCATTCTGCGCCGCTATCCATCGATCCACATCTACACGCACATGTAGATCGATGTCCAGCATTGTCACCATGGGACTTCTGGTGTCCGTGGGGCGGTGCGAGAGGGTTGAAGACTAGGGGAAGTTGGCCGAAAATTACCCCCGGTGTGCACCATTTGCGGTCGACTGGCGTCGTTTGAAAGCGCGTCATTCTGAGCGTGACGGGTACGTAATCGGTGACGGGCAGGGGCAGTTGACGACGCCCCTGAATACGGACGCGGAACCCGGGCGTCCTCATCACCGCAGGCCGCACCCCTATCCCCGAGTGGCGGGGAACGTGTTCCGGCAGGACTGCCCACGGAGCTCGGGCGCAGCTCGTACGCACAGTGAAGAGACGTGCACATGGTGTGATGTGTGCGCGTGTGTGATGTGGATTCTGGCGTTCAACGGAAAGGACGAGCGCTCATGCGCGAGATCCCCGGAAGGCGACGCAGGCTCCGGTTCCGGCGCGGCAGGCGCGGTGCGGGCATGGAGGGCGTGGCGAAGACCGTCCCTGGTCAGCTCGACGCGGCGCTGCTGTACGCCACCGCCTGGGGCTGGCCGGTGCTGCCGGGCGTGGGGCTGCGGTCGGGCGGAGCGCGTACGGACGCGGGTACCGCCGCCGTCGCGAGCTGTGCGTGTCCCGACCCCGAGTGCGTCGTACCCGGCGCCCACCCCTTCGACCCCGGCCTCCTCGCGGCCACGACCGACGCCCGCATGATCCGCTGGTGGTTCGGTGGCCGCCCCGACGCCCCGGTCCTGCTCGCCACCGGCGGCCGCGCCCCGTGCGCGGTGAGCCTGCCGGCCGCCGCGGGCGCCCGCGCCCTCGCCGCGCTCGACGCGCAGGGCATGCGGCTCGGCCCGGTCGTGGCCACGCCCGACCGGATGGCCCTGCTCGTCGCCCCGTACGGCCTCGAACGGCTCGGCGAGCTCCTCTACGCGAAGGACAGCGTGCCCGGCTCGCTGCGCTTCCACGGCGACGGCGGCTATCTGCCGCTGCCGCCCTCGGTCACCGGGACCGGCCAGGTCCGCTGGGAGCGGGCGCCGCTCGAAGGCTCCGCGCGGCCGTGGCTGCCGGACGTCGAGGCGGTCGTGGACGCGCTCGTCGAGGCGAGCACCAGCACGCCGGGCGGCGGCAGCAGGCTCGCGTACTGACCGGTGCGCCGACCCGCGTACGGACTCGTGCACCGACTCGTGCACTCACCCGTGTACGGACCCGCGTATGGACTCGTGCACCGAGCCTTCACTCGTACGGGTGTGGAGGGCCGGGGCATCCAGGGGAATCGGGCGCGCGGCCGGCCGGGAGCCCGCCGGCCGCGGATATCTTCGCCGGAGGATCTTCGGGGGATCTCTCGACAGAAGGGCGCGTCCGCGTGAGACCGGCGCAGCTGCGGGTACTGGCCCTCGGGGCCGTCGTGTCGATCGCCGTCCTGGTACCGATCGCGGCGACGGCCGGCCCGTCGGGGACGCCGGCGGACGAGTCGGTGGCGACGGACGGCGAGTCGGCGGCGAAGAACCACGCCGGGGCGCACGCCGGGCCGAAGGACGGCCTGCTCGCTGACCTCGGCCTGGCCCCGGCCCGTACCGCGGTCTCCTCCCCCGCCACCCGCTGCGGCCCCGAACTCGCCTCTCCCGACGGCGTGGAGGCCCAGACGTGCGTGGTGTCCGAGGGGGCCGACACCTGGGCGCGTACGTACTACCGCAACGCGACGGGTCAGCCGCTCGACGCCGTGCTCACCCTGATGGCGCCCGCCGGGCGGACCGTACAGGTGCGGTGCGCGGTCGAGGCGCGGGACGAGCCGGGGACGTGCGAGACGCCGAGGGAGCGCCGGACGGGACGGCCCTTCACGGATCCGTCGGATCGCGCGGATCCGTCTGATGACCCGGCTCACGCGGCTCCCTCGGATGACCCGGCTTCCTCCGATGACCAGGCTCACGCGGACTATTCGGCGGTGGCGGAATTCGCGGGGTCCGGGGAGGGCGACAGCACGCCGCTGCTGCTGCGCTCGGGGAGCAACGCGGCGGAGCCGGAGGGTAGTTGAGCCTCGTACGGATCCGGGACCGGATCCAGGGCATGGAAAGGCCCGATCGCTGGCGACGGGGGATGCACCAGCGACCGGGCTTCCAGAACGGTAACAAGAGATTGGCCGTTCGCAAATTCGATCTCGGTTATTCGGACAGGGATTTGGCCCTTCCGGCGAGATCTTGTGGCCGACGTCACCGACTGGTCGGTCTGTCAGTCACGGATACCACCTGGGGTATCAGCTGAGCGTCACCTGACGGTTGGTGAGGCCGCCGCGCGCGCGACGCTCCTCGACGGTGAGGGGAGCGTCGCTCGCCAGCGCCGCGGCGAGCCGCTCGGCGAACTCGGCGGCCGGCTTCTCGCAGTCCTCCGCCGTCATCGTGCTCGGCAGGTCCCACACCGGAACCATCAGGCCGTGGGCCCGGAAGGAGCCCACGAGCCGGGTGTCCGGGCCGAGCGAGGTGGTGCCGGCGGCCTGCAGCCGGGCGAGCGCGTCGAGCAGCTTCTCCTCCGGGTGCGGCATGACCCAGCGCAGGTGGTTCTTCTCCGGGACCTCGCACCAGTAGGCGGCGTCGACGCCGGCCAGCTTCACGGTGGGGATGGCGGCGCCGTTGGCCCGCTCCAGGGAGGCGGCGACCTCGGGGTTGGAATTGTCCGCCGTCTCCGGAATCCAGAATTCGAATCCCGAGTGCACCTCCGGCGCAAAATCGCTGTTCGGGTCGAGCAGCTCCTGCAGCCGCGGACCCTCCGCCTCGACGCGCCGCGCGGCGACCGGCGTGCCCGGCTCGGCCACCAGGGCGCGCTGCAGGGTGTCGGCGAGGTCGCGGGCCAGGTCACCGGTGGACGACTCGTTCTGCAGCGCGAGCAGCACCGAGCCGTCGTCGCGGCGCAGCGCCGGCCACGCCATCGGCAGCACGGTCGCCAGCGTCACGGACGGCACGCCCTCCGGCAGCCCGTCCTTCAGCGTCAGCGGCACGGTCGCGGCCGGCACCAGCTCGCGCAGCGCGACCCAGTCGCACTCGCCCGGCAGCCCCTCGAACGGGCGCTGCACCAGCTCGGTCACGGCGTGCGAGGCGGCCCGCCCGTGACACGCCTTGTAACGGCGACCCGAACCACAGGGGCACGGCTCGCGCGCGCCGACGACCGGGATCTCCCCGCTCGTGACCTGTGCCTGCCCGGCCTTGCCGGGCTTCGTCTGGGGGCGCTTCTTGGCCATGGTGGGTCTTTCTCCCGATCGCGGCGATCCAGTAATGGCCGCGAGCCTAGCCGCCCGGGGTCCGCAACGGGGCCCAGGCACCACGGGACGGGGCGGGCCCGCCCGGTACGAGCGGGGCGGGGCGTACGGGACGGGGCCGAGCGCCGTCCCGTACGCCCGGCCCCGTCCCTGTGTCCCAGCGACTGCGGCTCCCGAAGGCGCCCCGCCGGCGCCCCCGTCGTCAGTCCAGGTCGTCGTACGCGTCCAGGAAGCCCAGACCGGTGCCGCCGCCGACCCGTGTCGCGAAGTCCTCGCGGCGGTGGCCCTCGCCCTCGGTGACGAGGGCCCAGACGGTGACCTCGCCCGTCGCGCTGTCGCGGACGCCCCAGTCCTGGGCGAGCGCGCTGATGATGTTCAGCCCGCGGCCGCCGCGGGCGGTGACCGACGGGGTGGCCGGAACCGGGCGGGTCGGGCCGCCGCCGTCCGTCACCTCGACCATGAGGCCGCCGCGTCTGTCGACGCTCCAGGCGGCCCGTACGTCACCGTCGCCCACGTCCGCGCCGGGGCCCAGCGGTCTGCCGTGCCGACAGGCATTGCTCAGCAGTTCGGAAAGGATCAGCACCGCGTCGTCGACGACCGATTCGGACATCCCGTTGCGGATCAGCTGCTCCCGCATCCGGTGTCGCGCCTCACCCACGCCCGCAGGACCATGAGGTACGGCCATGCTCGACGACGTGGGCACCTCCTGTGCCACCACCAACGCCACCCCCGAGACCTCCTTTGCCCCACGCCACGAGGTGAATGCCCCAATGGCCTGGACCGGAAACCGGCCAGTACCCCTCCGGTGACGCACTCGTGACGATCGCGTACGTTCCGAACGCGCCGGTGCACACCCCGCACCCGTGTGACAGCCGGGGCAGAAGGGGCTCAAGTGGCCGCGCCGGGGGGCTCAAGCGGCCGCGCCGGCACCGCTTTTACGTGCCTATGCGCGGCCGAGCTGTGCGAGGACCTGCTTCGGCCGGTTCGTGATGATGGCGTCGATTCCGAGCCGTACGCACAGCTCCACGTCCTCCGGATCGTCCACGGTCCACACGTGGACCCGGTGGCCGGCCTTCTGGAGCCGCAGGATCACGGTCGGGTTGTGCCGCACGATCCGGATCGAGGGCCCGGCGATCCGCGCGCCCGCCGGCAGCCCGCCGGAGCGCAGCCGGGGCGTGACGAACTGGGAGAGCGAGACCGTCGGCAGCGTCGGCGAGGCCGCGGCGACGCGGTGCAGCGAACGCGCCGAGAAGCTCATGACGCGGACCGGCGACTCCTCGGGCGCGGCCGGCTTGGCGAGCCCGAAGCGGTCGAGCAGCTGGAGCAGCTTCTCCTCCACCTGTCCGGCCCAGCGGGTGGGGTGCTTGGTCTCGATGGCCAGGTCGATCCGCCGGCCGGCGTCGGAGACCAGCTCCAGGAGCCGTTCGAGGGTGAGGACGGAGGTGGCCTCCGGGTCGCCCCAGTCGGGGACCTCGCCGGACTCGTCGCGCCCCTTCCACGTACCGAAGTCGAGTGCGGCGAGATCGGCGAGCTCGAGGGCGGAGACGGCGCCGCGGCCGTTGGAGGTGCGGTTGACGCGCCGGTCGTGGACGAGGACGAGATGGCCGTCGGCGGTGAGCCGGACGTCGCACTCCAGGGCGTCGGCCCCGTCCTCGATGGCCTTCACGTAGGCGGCCAGGGTGTGCTCGGGAGCGTCTTCGGAGGCGCCGCGGTGGGCGACCACCTGGACGGGGAGCGGGCGGCTCGGCGGCTGGGGTGCGTGGGTCACCGCGTCATGGTACGGCTGTCCGGTTTGCCCCCAAGTAAACAATCGGGTGCAGACGCACAGCTCCGGCTTACAGTGGCCTGACGTGCTGTGGGAAAAGCTGACCGCAGCACGATTGACGACCTGACCGCGCAGTGTACGAGGAGAGAGCTGTGAGCACCGAGAACGAGGGCACGGCGGTTCCGGCGGACCAGACTGCCCCGTCCGCCCCCGCGACTCCTCCCGCCCCGCCCACCCCGCCCGCCACGCCTCCGGCGGAGCAGCCGACCGAGCCGCTCGCCAAGCAGCCCGCCACGCCTCCGGCGGAGCAGCCTGCCGAGCCGCCCACCGAGCCGGTGACGGCGGTCCAGGAGCCGGTGACGGCCCCGAGCCCCACCCCGGCGGCGGCCCCGGCCCCGGCACCGGCCTCCTCCCCGGCCGCCGCCGGTGGCTGGCCGCCCGCCCCGCCCGTGACGCCGGCCTGGGGAGTGCCCCAGCCGGCCGCCGCTCCCCAGCCCCCGCGCAGGCGGACCGGCGGCCTGGTGGCCGCGGTCCTCGTCGCGGCCCTGGTCGCCGGCGGTGTCGGCGGCGGCATCGGCTACTGGGCGGCGTCCCAGCGCGACGGCGACTCCACGAGCTCGACGACGGTCTCGTCCGGCGAGGCCCCCTCCTCCTTCAAGCGCGACCCGGGCACGGTCGCCGCGGTCGCCGCCAAGGCGCTGCCGAGCGTCGTCACCATCCAGGCGAAGTCCGGCGGCATCGACGGCGAGGGCGGCACGGGCACCGGCTTCGTCTACGACAAGGAAGGCCACATCGTCACCAACAACCACGTGGTGGCCTCCGCGGCGGACGGCGGCACGCTCTCCGCCACCTTCTCCAACGGCAAGACGTACGACGCCGAGGTCGTCGGCCGCGCGCAGGGCTACGACGTGGCCGTGATCAAGCTGAAGAACGCGCCGTCCGACCTGACCCCGCTGCCGCTCGGCGACTCGGAGAAGGTCGCGGTGGGCGACTCGACGATCGCGATCGGCGCGCCCTTCGGTCTGTCGAACACGGTCACCACCGGCATCATCAGCGCCAAGAACCGCCCGGTGGCCTCCGGCGACGGCTCCGGCGGCAAGAACTCGTACATGAGCGCGCTGCAGACCGACGCCTCGATCAACCCGGGCAACTCCGGCGGCCCGCTGCTCGACGCGAGCGGCGCGGTGATCGGCATCAACTCGGCGATCCAGTCGGCGGGCAGCGGCTACGGCCAGTCCCAGGCGGGCTCGATCGGCCTCGGCTTCGCCATCCCGGTCAACCAGGCCAAGAACGTGGCCGAGCAGCTGATCAAGACGGGCAAGCCGGTCTACCCGGTCATCGGCGCCACGGTGAACATGCAGGAGAAGGGCGAGGGCGCCACCATCGCCGACCAGGGCACCGGCGGCACCGCCGCCGTCACCCCGAACGGCCCGGCCGCCAAGGCCGGCCTCAAGCCCGGCGACACCATCACCGCCTTCGACGACCGCCAGATCGACAGCGGCCCGACCCTCATCAGCGAGATCTGGACCCACAAGCCCGGCGACACCGTCAAGATCACCTATGTCCGCGCCGGTAAGACCGCGACCGCCACGGTCACCCTCGGCGAACGCACGGGCGACAGCTGACCGCGTCCGCCAGCCGGTAGGCTGTAGCCGCTCGGCCGCCGGTCGGCGCGGAGAGCAAGGGTGGGTTGCCCGAGCGGCCTAAGGGAACGGTCTTGAAAACCGTCGTGGCGAGAGTCACCGTGGGTTCAAATCCCACACCCACCGCTTGCAGGTCAGAGAAGTAGCACGTCAGAGGGCGGGCCCTGGATTCCGGGGCCCGCCCTCCGCGTTCACTCCGTCTTGCCCTGCCTCGTCAGCGGTCGTCGTGGACCGTCAGCAGCACGGACTCCTCGGCCGCGTTTCCGATCCAGCCCGCCACGTTGACGGTGATCCGAGAGTCGGCCGACTCGACTTTCAGGTCGTTGGAGCCGTCCCAGGTGACGTCCCAGTGGATCCTGATCCTGGCCTGAAGGTCGTCGTCCAGCCGGTAGACGACGTAACCTTCCGTGCTCCCGGTCCCCGGACTCCGGGAGACACCGGCCAGGGCGAGCGTCTCGGCCTGATCGGGCAGCTCGCGCAGCGGGTGGCTGTCGGACTCCCACGCTCCCCAGAGCAGCTCGTCCTCCTGGAGTTTCAGGACGACGCCGGTGCGGTTGTCGACGGCGCAGCGGAAGGACAGCCGATCCATCCCCGTCCTCTCGGATCGATCCAGCGGACTACGGGAAGCGTATGGCGGTCCGCGGGTGAAGAGGCGGACCGCCACCGAGTGCCGCCTAGTTGCGGTCGTCGTGGACCGTCAGGGTGATGGCCTCACCGGCTCCCTCGCCGACGTAGCCCTTGACGTTGACGGAGATGTCCGCATCGGACGGCTCCACCTTCACCGTGTTGTGCTTGCTGCCGAAGGGGACGTCCCAGTAGACCTTGAAGGTGGCCTGCGAGTCGTCTCCCAGCTGGTAGATGACGTACCCCTCCGTGCCGCCCGACGAGCCCTTGCGGCCGCTGCTGTGGAACGCGGGCAGCTCCTTCCCCGCCGGGATGTCGATCGGCGGGAAGTTGCCGACGTCCTCCCACTTTCCCCAGTACAGCTCGTACTTCACCACCTTCAAGGTGACCTTGGTGCGGTTGTTGATGGTGCACGCGATGAACATCTGTTCGGACATCTTCCGTCCTTTCTGTTCGAGGGATCCGGCCACGTTTCGTGGGTTCCCCAAGTCAAGATCCGGAGCCGCGCCCGTCACCGCAGACTCGCCGCCGCCGGGACCGGCGCACGGGGCGTCTCGGCTCACAAAGCTCGGCTCGTGCGGGCCGTTCTGCGCCGGGCACGCTCCTCCCTTGGGGTGAGGAACCGGCGATGTCACTCGATCCTCGACATCTTCAAGGTCATCGGGCCGGACGAGGAGCCGGACTACGGCACGGTCAAGCAGGTCACCGAGGAGGAGGCCTACTTCCGGGGTTTCTCCGGCGACTGAGACGCGGGCGCCTGTCGTGCACGTGTTCGATCGGGGCGGGAGAGGTGGGGGCGACCTGAGGGACGAGAGGCGAAAGCGGGGAAACCCGGCGAAACGCTTCGCCTCTTGCGGCGCCCGGCCTCCCCGCCTCGCGCCCTGTCGCGACACGCCCGACCTGCGGCTTTCTTGACGGCAAGAGGGTTTATCGACTTGTCCTCACGCTTGAGGGGGAATCGGGCACTCCGGGGTGGTTCGCCGGGGATTCGGTGGGCAACTCTGGTCTCGCGACGTCGAGCACAACGACCGAGGCAGTCGGCCAACTGCCCGGATCCTGAAGGTAGTTCAGCGCCTCAGCTATAGAGCTTCAGTTCCTGGAGGAACAAGACATGGCAAGCATCCGTACCGCCCGCGTTCTCGCCGCTGCCGCCGCCCTGCCCCTCGCCGCCGTGCTCTTCACGGGGGTGGCCCAGGCCGACAACGGAGGATTCGCGGACAACGGATCGAACACCAGCGTCGCCACCATCCTCGGCAGCGGCGTGGGCGGCAGCAACCTCGGCAACTCGACCACCACGCAGCAGGTCGCGACCGGCTCCGGCGCCTCCAACCAGAACACCACGGCGAGCGTGAACGGCTCCGCGTTCACGCGCATCGACCAGGACAACGCGGTGGTCAACTTCTATCCGCTGTGGTGGTGACCGGCCCGACGGGGGGAGATGGCGGCGAGGTGAACGACGGCCCGTGCGACGGTACTTCGGTACCGGCGTGCGGGCCGTTCCCGTGTTCCCCGTTCGCGCCCGGCATCCGTGACCTTGACAGGGCTCCATTATCTGACGGACAGTCAGAAAACCTGAGTTCTGACGAGAGGGCCACACCGTGCACCTCGCTCCGACCGAACGCCGGCTGCGGCTGCGCGCCGAGCTCCGCGCGTACTTCCGCGACCTGATGCCCGACGGCCCCCCGCCCCCCGCCGACACCGCCGCCCAGCGCGCGCTGCTGCGCCGCATCGGCGCCGACGGCATGCTGGGCATCGGCTGGCCCGAGGAGTACGGCGGCCAGGGCCGCGGGCCCGACGAGCAGTTCGTGTTCTTCGACGAGGCCTACCGCGCCGGCGCCCCCGTCTCCATGGTCACGCTCAACACCGTCGGCCCGACCCTGATGAAGTACGGCACCGACGAGCAGAAGGCCCGCTTCCTCCCCGGCATCCTGCGCGGCGAGACCGTCTTCGCGATCGGTTACAGCGAGCCCGAGGCCGGGACCGACCTCGCCTCGCTCAGGACCAGGGCCGTCAGGGACCAGGACGACTGGCTGGTCGACGGGCAGAAGATCTTCACCTCCAACGCCCACAACGCCGACTGGATCTGGCTCGCCTGCCGCACCGACCCCGACCCCGCGACCCCCCGCCACCACGGCATCTCCATCGTCCTCGTGCCCACCGACGCGCCCGGCTTCTCCTGGACCCCGATCGAGACCGTCGGCGGCCTGATGACCACGGCCACCTACTACGACTCCGTCCGCGTCCCCGCCGGCAACCTCGTCGGCCCCGAGAACGGCGGCTGGGGCCTCATCACCAACCAGCTCAACCACGAGCGGGTCGCGCTCGCCGCCATCGGCATGCAGGCCGAGGACTTCTACGAGGCCGCCCTCGCCGCCGCCCGTACCCCCGACCCGGCCACCGGGCGGCGCCGGATCGACGAGCCCTGGGTGCGCATCCGGGCCGCCGAGGCGCACGCCCGGCTCGCCGCGACCCGGCTGCTCAACTGGCGCCTGGTCGGGGACGTGGGCGCGGGGCGGCTCGCGCCGGGGGACGCCAGCGGGGTGAAGTTCGCCGGTACGGAGTCGGCCGTCGAGGTCTACCGCATCTGCCAGGAGATCGCGGGCCCCGCCGGACTCGTCCGCACCGGCTCGCCCGGCGTCTTCGACGGCGGCGAACTGGAGCGGATGAACCGGGCCGCCCAGATCAACACCTTCGGCGGCGGCGTGAGCGAGGTGCAGCGCGAGCTCGTCGCGACGATGCGGCTCGGGATGAAGGGGAGGGGGCGGCGATGAACCCCGAGGCGGAAGATTCCCTGTACGAGCGGCTCAAGGCGTACGAAGGGCGGACCACCTCCGCCGCGTCCGTCGGCAGGGACCCGGTCAACGCGCCCATGATCCGGCACTGGTGCGAGGCCATGGGCGACACCAACCCGGCGTACGAGGGTTCCGACGCCATCGCGCCGCCCACGATGCTCCAGGCGTGGACCATGGGCGGACTGTCCGGCCACCCCACCGACGGCACCGGCCGGTCCGGCGCGTACGAGGAGCTGTCGGCCCTCCTCGACGGCGCCGGCTGCACCTCGATCGTCGCCACCGACTGCGAGCAGGAGTACCTCCGCCCCCTGCGCCCCGGCGACACGATCACCTTCGACGCCGTCATCGAGTCGGTCTCGCCCCGCAAGACCACCAGGCTCGGCACCGGCCACTTCATCACCACCCGCATGGACATCCGCGCCGACGGCGAACTCGCCGGCACCCACCGCTTCCGCGTCCTCAAGTACGCGCCGGCCGCCAAGACCACGAAGGTCACGGAGGATGCCAAGGGCACGGAGGACACCAAGACCACGAAGGATCCGAAGCCGAGGCGGCCCCGGCCCGTCGTCAACCGCGACAACGCCGGCTTCTGGGCGGGAGTCGCCGAGCACCGCCTGCTCATCCAGCGCTGCGCCGACTGCGCGACCCTCCGCTTCCCCTGGCTGCCCGGCTGCAACGCCTGCGGCTCGCTCGCCTGGGACACCGTCGAGGCGGGCGGCGACGGCACCGTCTACTCGTACGTCGTCATGCACCACCCGCCCTTCCCGGCCTTCACTGTGTCCGATCATGCCGCTGACGCGGCGGGCCCGTACGCCGTCGCGCTCGTCGAGCTCGCCGAGGGCGTCCGGATGATCAGCAACGTCGTCGGCGTCCCGTACGACAAGGTCCGCATCGGCATGCCGGTCCGGCTGGAGTTCCTGCGCGTGGACGAGGAGCTCGAACTGCCCGTGTTCCGCGCCGGGTCGGAGGGCTGACATGGACTTCGATCCCACCGAGGAGCAGCAGGCCGCCCGGGACCTCGCCGCCCGGATCTTCGGCGACCTCGCCACCCACGAGCGGCTCGCCGCCGCCGGCACCGGCACGGACGCCGAGCTGTGGAAGGCGCTGTGCGCGGCCGGTCTCGTCGAGGCCGTCGAGGAGACCGGGCTGCTCGGCCTGGTGCTGCTCGCCGAGGAGCAGGGGCGCACGACGGCGCAGGTGCCGTTCACGGCGAGCGCGGTGTACGGGCTGCTCGCCGTCGCCCGGCACGGTACGGAGGAGCAGCGCGCCCGGCTGCTGCCGGGCCTTCGGGCCGGTACGACCGTCGTGACCGGCGCGTTCCCCCAGAGCCCCCAGAGTCCCCGGGCCCCCTGGGTGCCCTGGCTGCGGGACGCCACCCACGTCCTCGTGCCGGACGAGGGGAAGACCCTCCACCTCGTCCCCGTCACCGGCGACGCCGTCGAACCCGTCGAGCTCACCGCGCCCTGGTCCGCCGGCCGGGCCGTCCTCGACCCGGCGTCCGGGGAGCGGATCGGCGGCCCCGGGCCGGAGGCGTACGAGGACGTGCTCGCCGCCGCCCGGATCGCCTTCGCCGGGCTCCAGGCGGGCGTCTGCGCCGGCTCGCTGGCGCGCGCGGTCGCGTACACCTCCGTCCGCGAGCAGTTCGGCCGCCCGCTCTCCTCGAACCAGGCGGTCCAACTCCGCGCCGCCGACGCCTACATGGACACGGAGTCCATCCGGGTCACCGCCTACGAGGCGGCCTGGCGGTACGACCAGGAGCTGTCCGTCGCCGAGCACGCCCTGACGGCCGCCTGGTGGGCCTCGGAGGCCGGCAAGCGGGTCGTGCACGCCGGGCAGCACCTGCACGGCGGCCTGGGTGCCGACCTCGACCACCCGGTGCACCGGCACTTCCTCTGGGGCCGGCAGCTCGACGCGTATCTGGGCTGCGGCACCGAACTCCTCGCCGAACTGGGCGACCTGCTCGCACAGGGAGAGACGCGATGACACCTGGAGACGCGACGCTGCCGGCCGGGGACGCAACGGCGCCCGGAGAGGCAAGGGCACCCGGAGGCCCGCTGGCGCCCGGCGACTCGCCGGCGCCCGGAGACGAGCTGCCGCCGCTCACCGTCCCCGTCACCCGCACCCTGATCGTCGCCGGCGCCATCGCCTCCCGCGACTACCAGGACGTCCATCACGACGCCGAGCTGGCGCGGGCCAAGGGCTCCCCCGACATCTTCATGAACATCCTCACCACCAACGGCCTGGTCGGCCGCTACATCACCGACCACTTCGGCCCCCGCGCCGTCCTGCGCAAGGTCGCCATCCGCCTCGGCGCCCCCAACTACCCCGGAGACACGATGACGTTGACCGGCACCGTCACACAGGTCGCCACGGCTTCCGACGGCGACACGGTCCAGATCAAGGTCGTCGGGGCCAACAGCCTCGGCCACCACGTCACCGGCACGGTCACGGTGGAGGTCCCCCGGTGAGCCTCCGCTCCCCCGACGCGCTCGGCGGCCGCGCCGCCATCGCCGGCATCGGCGCCACCGAGTTCTCCAAGGACTCCGGCCGCAGCGAGCTGACCCTCGCCGTGGAGGCCGTGCACGCGGCCCTCGACGACGCCGGGCTCCGGCCCGCCGACGTGGACGGCCTGGTCACCTTCACCATGGACACCAGCCCGGAGATCACCGTCGCCCAGGCCGCCGGCATCGGCGAGCTGTCCTTCTTCTCGCGCGTCCACTACGGCGGCGGCGCCGCCTGCGCCACCGTCCAGCAGGCCGCCCTCGCCGTCGCCGCCGGCGTCGCCGAGGTCGTCGTCTGCTACCGGGCGTTCAACGAGCGCTCGGGCCGCCGCTTCGGCTCCGGCGTGGAGCGGCGCGAGCCCTCCGCCGAGGGCGCGGCGCTCGGCTGGCAGCTGCCGTTCGGGCTGCTCACCCCCGCCTCCTGGGTCGCCATGACCGCCCAGCGCTACCTCCACACGTACGGGCTCACGCCGGACGCCTTCGGCCATGTCGCCGTGACCGACCGCCGCCACGCCGCGACCAACCCGGCCGCGTACTTCTTCGGCAAGCCGATCACCCTCGCCGACCACGCCGCCTCCCGCTGGATCGCCGAGCCGCTGCGGCTGCTCGACTGCTGCCAGGAGACGGACGGCGGCCAGGCGATCGTCGTCACGTCCACCGAGCGCGCCCGCGACCTCGCGCGCCCGCCCGCCGTGATCGTGTCGGCCGCCCAGGGCGCGGGCCGCAACCAGGAGGCGATGACCAGCTTCTACCGGGACGAGCTGACCGGGCTGCCCGAGATGGGCGTGGTGGCCCGCCAGCTGTGGCGCGGCTCGGGGCTCGCGCCCGGCGACATCGACGTCGGCATCCTCTACGACCACTTCACCCCCTTCGTCCTCATGCAGCTGGAGGAGTTCGGCTTCTGCGGGCCGGGCGAGGCGGCCGACTTCGTCGCGGCGGACGCGCTGCCTCTGAACACCCACGGCGGTCAGCTCGGCGAGGCGTACCTGCACGGCATGAACGGGATCGCGGAGGCGGTACGGCAGCTGCGCGGCACCTCCGTGAACCAGGTGCCGGGCGCCGCGCGGGCACTGGTGACGGCCGGCACCGGGGTTCCCACGTCCGGGTTGATCCTGGGCACGGACGGCTGAGGCGACGGCCTGAGCGGTGGCCGGTCGCGGCGGAGGGCTCTTCACTCACGCCATGAGCCCCTTGAGTCCTTGGAGTCGCTTGAGTCGCTTGAGTCGCCTGAGCCGCTTGAGTCGCTCGACCGCGGTGACCGACGTGACCGACGTGACTGCCCTGACCGCCGTGAAGAGCGCCCCGCCGGGCCACCTGCGCCGGCCGGGTCACCTGCGCCGGCCCGGCCACGGGCGTCCGCCCGGTCACCGGCGCCCGCCGGGCCGGCGGCGCCCGCCCGTCCGTGCCGCGCTCGCCACTGCCGCCGCGCTCGCCGTCGTCGTGCTCGCCGCCCTCCTCACCGCCCCGGCCCCCGCCCATGGCATCCCGGCGCCGCCCCGGGCGCCCGTCGCCCCGGCCCCCGCGCCCGCCGTCCGTCTCTTCTCCGGCAGCGCCTTCGACACCTGCGAGGCGCCGTCCACCGCCGTGATGCGGGCCTGGCGGGCCTCGCCGTACCGGGCCGTCGGGGTGTACTTCGGCGGCCGCGGCCGGGGCTGCCCCGCCCAGCGTGAACTCAGCCGGGGCTGGGTCGACACCGTCCACGCGCTCGGCTACCGGCTCCTGCCGCTGTTCGTCGGCTCGCAGGCGCCGTGCGTGAACTCCGCGGCCAAGCGGAAGTACGCGATCGGGCGCACGCCCTGGCGGCAGGGCACCCAGGAGGCCGGCGACGCGGTGAACGCCGCCAGGGCCCTCGGCATCGACCGGGCGAGCCCGCTCTACCTGGACATCGAGGCGTACCGCCCGGGCGACGCCGCCTGCCTCGCGACCACCCTCCGCTTCGTCCGGGCGTGGGACCGCGAGGTGCGCCGGCTCGGCTACGTACCCGGCTTCTACAGCAGCGCCGACACCGGCGTCCGCGACATGGAGCGGCAGCGGGTGGCGGGCGTGGCGGACCTGCCGTCGGTGATGTGGTTCGCGCGCTGGCGCGGCGGACCCGCGCTCGACACGGAGAGCGTGCTGAGCCCTTCGGCCTGGCAGCCGCACGCGCGGATCCACCAGTACGCGGGCAACGTCACCGAGACGTACGGCGGCAGGCGGATGACGATCGACCGCAGCGTCGTCGACGCCCCGGTAGCCCGCATCATCCCGCAACTCTGAACCGCCCCGGCCCACGCCCCCCGCCCCCGACCCCCGCTCGGCGCGCGCCCCTGATGCCGGGGCCCTGACGTCGTGACCCTGACTCGGATCCGGTCCGGCTCCTTCCAGAGGAGGTGAGGCGGCCCCCACCCCTACAACCTGAGGGGGAGTGCGGTTCGGGACCTGCGGGCGATCCCCGGGACGCCCGCCCGCTCCTAGCGTGGAGGCATGACTCCGCCACTGTCTGGCCCCGTCTGCGCCGGCGCCTCCACGGCCGCGTTCCCGTCGTTCACGTCGTACGTACGGGCCCGCGGCCCCGTCCTCCTGCGCACGGCGCGCTCCCTGACCGCGAACCCGGCCGACGCCGAGGACCTGCTCCAGACGGCGCTCACCAAGACCTTCATGGCCTGGGAGCGCATCGAGGACCACCGCGCCCTGGACGGCTACGTCCGCCGCGCGCTGCTGAACACGCGTACCTCGCAGTGGCGCAAGCGCAAGGTCGACGAGTACGCGTACGGCGACGAGCTGCCGGAGCCGGCCGGGCTGCCGGAGGGCGATCCGGCGGAGCGGCAGGTGCTGCACGACGCGATGTGGCGCGCCGTGATGAAGCTTCCGGACCGCCAGCGGGCGATGGTCGTCCTCAGGTACTACGAGGACCTGAGCGAGGCGCAGACCGCCGAGGTGCTCGGGGTGTCCGTGGGCACGGTCAAGAGCGCCGTCTCGCGGGCGCTCGGCAAACTGCGCGAGGACCCGGAGCTGGCCCCGGTGCGGTGACCTGCTCCGTCCCCCTTACGGGAGAACCCTTGAGTTCACCGCGTTACCCTCAGTTACGCCAGTAATCACTGGCAAATTGCCTACTCCCGGGTAGTGACATACCGCGAGGTACGTGAGCAGAATCGGCAGCACCCCAGTTCATTACTGCCGCGTAGCGCGCCCACCGGGAGGACGCCGTGCTGAGCACGATGCAGGACGTACCGCTGACCGTGACCCGCATCCTGAATCACGGGATGAGGATTCACGGGAAGTCCGTCATCACCACCTGGACGGGAGAGCCCGAGCCGCAGCGCCGCACCTTCGCGGAGGCGGGCGCGCGCGCCGGACAGCTGGCGAACGCCCTGCGCGACGAACTCGGGGTCGCCGAGGGCGAGCGGGTCGCCACCCTCATGTGGAACAACGCCGAGCACGTCGAGGCGTACTTCGCCATCCCCGCCATGGGCGCGGTCGTCCACACCCTCAACCTGCGCCTGCCCGCAGAGCAGTTGGCCTACATCGTCAACCACGCCGCCGACCGCGTGGTCATCGTCAACGGCTCGCTGCTGCCGCTGCTCGCCCCGCTGCTGCCGCACCTTCCGACCGTCGAGCACGTCGTCGTCACGGGCCCCGGCGAACGCTCCCTCCTCGACGGGGTGACGCCGCGCGTCCACGACTACGAGGAGCTGATCGCCGGCCGCCCGACCACGTACGCCTGGCCGGAGCTGGACGAGCGCGCCGCGGCCGCCCTGTGCTACACCTCCGGCACCACCGGCGACCCGAAGGGCGTCGTCTACTCCCACCGCTCCATCTACCTGCACTCCATGCAGGTCAACATGACGGAGTCGATGGGCCTGAGCGCCAAGGACACCTCGCTCATCGTCGTCCCGCAGTTCCACGTGCTCGCCTGGGGACTGCCGCACGCGAGCTTCATGTCGGGCGTCAACATGCTGATGCCGGACCGCTTCCTCCAGCCGGCCCCGCTCGCCGAGATGATCGAGCGCGTGAAGCCGACCCAGGCGGCCGCCGTCCCCACCATCTGGCAGGGGCTGCTCGCCGAGGTCACCGCCCGGCCGCGCGACATCAGCTCGATGGCCGACGTCATCATCGGCGGCGCCGCCTGTCCGCCCTCCCTCATGGAGGCGTACGACAAGCTGGGCGTCCGCCTCGTCCACGCCTGGGGCATGACGGAGACCTCTCCGCTCGGCACCGTGGCCCACCCGCCGGCCGACGCCACCACCCCGGAGGCGGCGTGGGCCTATCGCGTCACGCAGGGCCGCTTCCCGGCCGGCGTCGAGGCCCGTCTGATCGGCGCCGGCGGCGACGTCCTGCCCTGGGACGGCGAGTCCGCGGGCGAGCTGGAGGTCCGCGGCAACTGGATCGCCGCCGCCTACTACGGCGGCGCGAACGGCGAACCGTTCCGCCCCGAGGACAAGTTCAGCGCGGACGGCTGGCTGAAGACCGGCGACGTCGGCGTCATCAGCGCCGACGGCTACCTCACCCTCACCGACCGCGCCAAGGACGTCATCAAGTCGGGCGGCGAGTGGATCTCCTCCGTCGACCTGGAGAACGCCCTCATGGGCCACCCGGCCGTCGCCGAGGCCGCCGTCGTCGCCGTCCCGGACGAGAAGTGGGGCGAGCGGCCGCTCGCGACCGTCGTCCTCAAGGAGGGCGCGAGCGCGGACTACGAGGAGCTGCGGGCCTTCCTCGCCGCCGAGGGCGGCATCGCGAAGTGGCAGCTGCCGGAGCGCTGGACGGTCGTGCCGAGCGTTCCGAAGACGAGCGTCGGGAAGTTCGACAAGAAGGTGATCCGCAAGCAGTACGCGGACGGCGAGCTGGACGTCACGCGGCTCTGACGCGCAGCTCCGCGCGCCGCGCAGCTCTGACGCGACGCGCCGCGCAGCTCTGACGCCCCGCTCTGACACCCCGCTCCGACGCGCCGCGTGACCGGCACCGACAGGCCCCGCCCGAGGGTCAGTTGGTGCCGATCTTCGCGAGCAGGTCCACGATCCGGGCCTGCACCTCGGTGCTGGTCGACCGCTCGGCGAGGAAGAGCACCGTCTCGCCCGAGGACAGCTTCGGCAGCTCGGCCTCGTCGAGGTCCGACGACGTGTAGACGACGAGCGGGGTGCGGTTCAACTGCCCGTTCGCACGCAGCCAGTCGATGATCCCGGCCCGGCGGCGGCGCACCTGCATCAGGTCCATCACCACCAGGTTCGGCCGCAGCTGCTGGGCGAGCGCGACCGCGTCCGTGTCGGCAGCCGCCCGCGCCACCTGCATCCCGCGCCGCTCCAGGGTCGCCGCGAGCGCCTGCGCGATGTCGTCGTGCTCCTCGATCAGCAGGACCCGGGACGGGTGCTGCTCGCTGTCCCGGGGCGCGAGCGCCTTGAGCAGGACGGCCGGGTCGGCGCCGTACGCCGCCTCCCGCGTCGCCTGCCCGAGGCCCGCCGCGAGCAGCACCGGCACCTCGGCCGCCACGGCGGCCTGACGCAGCGACTGGAGCGCGGTACGGGTGATGGGCCCGGTCAGCGGGTCGACGAAGAGCGCGGCCGGGAAGGCGGCGATCTGCGCGTCGACCTCCTCGCGGGAGTGCACGATCACGGGGCGGTAGCCGCGGTCGCTCAGCGCCTGCTGTGTGGCGACGTCCGGCGCGGGCCAGACCAGCAGCCGGCGGGGGTTGTCCAGCGGCTCCGGGGGCAGTTCGTCGTCCACGGGCTGCGGCTGCGGCCGGTTCGCCACCTCCACGGCCCCACCCGGCCCGTCCAGCGGCTCCGGCCCCTCCGCCGATCCCTCGGCGGGCGCCTCTATCGCGTACGCACGGCCTTCCGGCGCGGGCGCCGGGCTCAGCTTGGGTACGGGGACGGTTCCGGGAACAGGTCCGGGAACGGGCCCATGCGCGGGCGTGGGCGTGGGCGTGGGAGCCGGAGCAGGAGCCGGCGTCGGTGTCGGCACCGGAGCCGGAGCCGGTACGGGCTTGGGCTGTTCCTGCACGGCGGGCTCGGGGCGGTTCTCCTCGGCCGGGTTGCCGAGCTTGCGACGCCGGCCGGAGGGGCTCGCGGGCGGCGCGAGGGGCACACCCTGCCCGAGGGTGCGGACGCTGAACGCGCGTCCCTGGGTGGCGGTGCCGTCCTTGGGCGCGGGGACGGCCGGGGCTGCGGGAGCGGGAGCCGGGGGCGTCACGGGGGCCGCGGGGACGGCCGCGGGAACCTCCGGCGGGAGCGGAATCGAGCCGGTACCGGTCCCGCCGGCCGTCGCCGTCGCCGTCCCCGTCGCCGTGGCAGGCATGGCAGGCATGGCAGGCATGGCAGGCATGCCAGTCGTGGCGGCGGTGGGCAGCGGGTGCGGCTGCGGCGGCGTGTGGTCGTCCTCCGGCGCCGTCCGTACGGCGTCGTGCACCGCGGCGGCACGGTCGGCCTCGGCGGGCCCCAGCGCGAACGGCGTGCGCGGCCCGGCCTCCTGCGCGGCGGCGCGTTCCTGGGCGGCCGCGAGCGCCCGGCGGCGCCGCCCGGTGGGCTGCGCGCCCTCCTCGGTGGCGGCCGGGGCCGACGCGACGGCGGGCAGCGCGAGCGCCGGGGCGGGCACGGGCGCCGTCTCGACGGGCACGCCCTGCGGCGGGACGGCCGCGCCGAGCGCCGGCCGGGCCTGCGCGCCCTCGGCGGCGGTCACGACGGCGCCCTCGGCGGGCCGGCCTCGGCGCCGTCCGGTCCCCGAGGGATCGGTGCCGGTGGTGTTCTGGGCGGGGATCAGCTCATGGGGCGTACCGGCGGCCGGGGTGTCGTCCATGCGGCCGCGGCGCCGCCCGGTCGGCTGGGCGTTCTCCGGGGCGAGCGGGCTCTCCAGGAACGCGTCCGTGGAGGCCCGGCGGGCGCGCCGGCGCCCGCTGCCGAGGGTGGCGTCGGAGGACGCCTGCGCGGGCAGCGAGGCAACGGCGGGCAGCGCGAGCTGCTCGGAGCCGCCTTCTGCCTGCCGTGCCTTCTCCCGCTCCGGCGCCGGCTCCGCGGGGACGGTCCCGCGTCCGGCGCCGAGGGGCACCTCGACGACGTACGCGCCGCCGGTCGTCCCCGGTACCTCGTGGGTCTGCACGACACCGCCGTGCGCGGCGACGATCCCGCGTACGACGGGCTGGTGGACGGGGTCGCCGCCCGGGTACGGGCCGCGGACCTCGATCCGTACGACGTCACCGCGCTGGGCGGCGGCGACGACGATCGTGGAGTCGCCGGACGCCTCGCCCGGCGCGGCCTTGCTCTTGCCGGTGGCGTCGACGCCGGCCACGTCCGCGACGAGGTGCGCGAGCGCGGTGGTGAGCCGTACCGCGTCCACCTCGGCCTCGATCGGCGGCGCGTGCACGGCGAACTGTGCCCGGCCGGGCCCGATCAGCTCGACGGCCGCGTCGATGCCGCCCGTGACGACGGCGTGGAGCAGGGCGGGGGCCTTCTCCAGCTCCTCGGCGCCGGAGTCGAGGCGCTGGTAGCCGAGGACGTTGTCGACGAGGGTGGTCATCCGGGTGTAGCCGGCGGCCAGATGGTGCAACACCTGGTTGGCCTCGGGCCACAGCTGCCCGGCGTCGTCGGCGGCGAGCGTGCCGAGCTCGGTGCGCAGCTCCTCCAGGGGGCCGCGCAGCGACTCGGCGAGCACGGCGGTCAGCTGCTCGTGCCGGGCGGCGAGCGCCTCGTACCGCTCCTTCTGCTGCTCCAGCTCGGTCGCGTGCCGCTCGGCGCGGTCGGCGAGCTCGGCGGCGTGCTCCTCGACCAGCTGCTCGTACTGCCTGCGGTCGGTGAAGGTCATGACGGCGCCGACGAGCTGGTCCCCGTCCCGTACCGGCGCGGTGGTCAGGTCGACCGGCACCCGGTCGCCGTTCTTCGCCCACAGCACCTGGCCGCGGACGCGGTGCTTGCGCCCGGACTTGAGCGTGTCGGCGAGCGGGGACTCCTCGTACGGGAACTCGGTGCCGTCCGGGCGCTTGGCGAGGATCAGCGGGTGCAGCTCGGCGCCGCCCAGCTCGCCGGCGCGGTAGCCGAGGATCTGCGCGAAGGCCGGGTTCACGAGGACCACGCGGCCCTCGGTGTCCGTGCCGACGACGCCCTCGGACGCGGCGCGCAGGATCATCTCCGTCTGGCGCTGGGAGCGGGCGAGTTCGGCCTCGGTGTCGACGGTGCCGGTGAGGTCCCGTACGACCAGCATGAGGAGTTCGTCGCCGGTGTAGCCGCTGTACGAGTCGTACGCCTCGCGCCCGTCCTCCAGGCTGGCGCTGGTCACCTCGACCGGGAACTCGCTGCCGTCCGTGCGGCGCGCGACCATCCGGCTCGGGCGGGTGCGGCCCCGGTCGTCGGCCGGGTCGGGCCGGCGCATCGAACCGGGGATGAGCCGCGAGTCGAACTCCGGCAGCAGATCGAGCAGCCCGCGCCCGACGAGCGCGGTGCCGGGGGTCTCGAACATGCCGAGCGCGATGGTGTTGGCGTTGACGACCGTGCCGTTGCAGTTGACGAGGACGAGGCCGTCGGGGAGCGCGTCGAGTATGGCGGCGAGGCGAGCAGCGCCTCGGGATGGCCTGCTGCTCACGAGACGCTTCCTCCCTGAACCCACTGCCTGCATGTGCCTGCAGCCCTTGCCTGGTGCGTGTGCCTGGTGCGTGGTGCCTGGTGCCAGTGACGGGGCCGACGGGCCCCTATCTTGCCGCCGGGGGCCCCGGCCTGTCACGGAGGGAGTCTAAGGGAGGACGGCCCTCCGCCTGGGGACACGGGGTGCGGGTTTGGTGATCACCCCTTGACGTGCGGAAGGACGGGGCGGAGGTTCTCCCAGCGGTCGATCTCGCAGCCGTTCACGCGGGAGAAGCGGGCGTCGACGGTCCGCCCCTGCCAGGTCCCGGTGATGTGCGCGGTGGCCGGGCCGCCGTACTGCTCCGTGCACATCTGCCCCTCCGGCACCGCCGCGAACGGATCGTCCGCGCCCCCGCCGGCGCGCGTCAGCTGCTCGAGCCGCTTGCACGCGTTCTCCGCCGCCGGATGCGTCCCGCCCGGCGCCGCCGTCCCCCCGCTCCCCTCGCTACCCCCGCACTCCAGCCGGAACGTCCCGTCCGCCTCCGCGTACCCGCTGCGCTCGATGCTCACCGTCAGCGAGGTCGCCGGGGCCGGCGCCGAGAGCAACGGCAGAGGCGGCAACGGCCCGACCCCGACGGCGGAGGCGGCGACGGTCGCGAGGAGAAGAGGGCTGAGCATGCGGACTCCTGTCGGGTGGCGGGGCACGGCCTGCCCCTGCGGTGTTCCTCCCTCCCTAACGCTCCCGCCCCCGCTCCGTTGCGCAACCGGAACGCGCCGGCCGAGCGGGGCCACGCGGGCCGCCCAGGGCTTTGCCCTCGGCCCCCGGCGCCTAGTACGGTGATAAGCGATTGGTGGCACACGGTTCGTCTGTGTCATCATCTGCACGCACCACTCGCGTACGCGCGGGGTGCATGGAGGCGTCGCCTAGTCCGGTCTATGGCGCCGCACTGCTAATGCGGTTTGGGTCTTAAAGCCCATCGAGGGTTCAAATCCCTCCGCCTCCGCAGAACGATCGAAGCCCCGGCCCTTGTGGCCGGGGCTTCGATCGTTTTCCCGCACTGCCCTTGTGGACGAGGCAGTGGTGTGACCCCGGTCTCTTTCCGCCCGTTTCCGCCGCGCAAGACGCTTCCGCTTCGGCCCGCAGCCCCTCCGGGCGACTCCGCCGTGTGAGGCGTTTCCGCAGGTCAGAGGGGGTGTGGCCAATGGATTTCACATGACGGCGGGACTCATGTAATGTTCTTCCTGTCGCCGGGACAGCGGGCCGAAAGGGCCGGGAAACGGAGACAAAAACTAAAAACAAGCACTCGTAGCTTAACGGATAGAGCATCTGACTACGGATCAGAAGGTTGCAGGTTCGAATCCTGCCGAGTGCACAGAGTCGAGAGGCCCGGACGAGAGTCCGGGCCTCTCGCGTTGTCGGCGTATCCCGTACCCGCGTGGGCCGCGGCGCCGGCCTCAGTCCGTCGCGGGGTGGTACGGCGTGTCCGGCTCCATGGCGACGTGGCGGCCGATGGTGTCGGGGGTGGGTGCGGCCGCGGGGAGGGGGCGGGCTCCTTCGGGGCGCAGGCCGTGCAGGTAGACGGCGACGTGCCGGGCGGCGAGTGCCGCGCTCACGTCGTCCGGAAGATGGGGCATGGGGCGGCAGGCCATGGCGGCCGCGGTGATCAGGTCCTCCGGTGTGATGTCGTCCCGTACGGCGCCGGCCGACCGGGCGGTCGCCAGGACGTCCTCCACCGTGTCACGGATGGCGTGTTGGAGTTCCTGGACCCGGGGGTCGCGCACGACGGGGCCGCCGATCAGCGGGAGCACCAGACGGTCGCGCTGTTCGAGTACGCGCCGGAAGAGGCGCTCCAACGCGCCCGTGGGATCGGCCGGTTCCGCACGGGCCGCCTCCACCGCGGCCAGGCAGATCTCGAAGCCGTCGACGATGACCTGCCGGACCAGTGCGTCGCGGTCGGGGAAGCGGCGGTACAGCGTTCCGGGGCCCACTCCGGCGCGGCGGGCGATGTCGTCGAGGGCGACCGCGGTGCCCTGTTCCCGGAAGAGCGCGCGGGCGGCCGCGAGGATCTTCTCCCTGTTGCGCTGGGCGTCGGCTCGCAGGGGCGGCTCGGTCGTCATCCGACGATCGTAGGCGGCACGCATCCCTCACTGAACCGGAGAAATTTCTCCGGTTCAGGCGTACGGTGGGGGTCACGCGATCGGCACCACAGCGCCGACAGCGCCGACAGGGAGGACTCACGCATGTCCGCAGACCGCTTCGTCCTGCTGCAGCCCGAAGAGACCCGGCAGACCCGCTTCCCGTTGCCGCCCGGCTTCGGTATCAAGGTCGGCACCGCCGACAGCGAGGGCCGGCTCGCCGTCCTGGAGAACCGGCTGGACGTCGACATACCGCCCCATGTGCACGAGAGGATGGACGAGTTCGTCTACGTGCTGGAGGGCGAGATGGAGATCGACTTCCAGGGGACGACGTACCGCCTGACGCCCGGCATGTGCGCGCTCCTGCCGCACGGCGTCCCGCACGCCATGCGCAACGCCTCCCAGCCTCCCGCGCGAACGCTGCAGATCTCCACGCCGGGCGGCTGGGACCACTTCCTGGAGGACCTCTTCGCGGCCGGCCCCGCCGTCCGCACCGCCGAGGGCGCCATGGACCTGGAGAAGGTCAACGTCATCGGCGAGCGGTACGGCATGCGCTACACGCCGGGCGTGATGACCCTCGACTGAGCTGCCGTCGGCGGCGACGGCGGGCTCGCCCACCGGCCGCCACGCCCACCCTCCTACGGCTGCCGCCGACGCCGCCGCCCCAGGCGGTAGCGTCCGGCGGCATGGTCGCCGAGGTCTGGTACGTCGCTTACGGGTCGAACATGTGCGGGGCGCGGCTCAGCCGCTACCTGGCGAGGTGCCGGGACCGGTGCGAGCCGCGGGAGTCGAGGGCGGTGGTGGTGCCGGGGGCGGTGTACTTCGCGACCGAGTCGGCGGTGTGGGGCGGCGGGCGCGGGTTCTACGACCCGGGGGCGGACGGGGTCGTGTGGGCGCGGGCGCATCTGCTGACCGCCGGGCAGTTCTCGGACATCGTCGCGCAGGAGATGTACCGGGAGGTGGGAGGAGGAACGGGAGGGGGAGGGGACGGGGAGCTGGATCTGGCCGCGGTCGTGGCGTGCGGGCGGGTGGAGTTCGGGACCGGGCGGTACGAGACGGTGGTGTGCGCCGGGGAGCTCGACGGGCTGCCGATGCTGACGTTCACCGCGCCGTGGGCGATGGACGAGGTGGAGCACCGGGAGCCCTCGGAGGCGTATCTGCGGCTGCTCGTGGCCGGGTTGCGGGAGGCCGGCGCCTGGAGCGCCGACGAGATCGCCGGCTATCTCGCGGCGCTGCCGGGAGCCGTGGGCCGGTGGTCGGCCGAGGAGATCCTTGGGATCGCTCCCACACCTTCGGGTGAACCGGACTGATTCCCATGTCAGTTGAATATGCCTTCGGATTAACGTGCAGACGGAGGTGAAGTCCGATGAACGCCACCGATGCCATCGACGTCGACGACTTCGTGTACGCCGCCACCGGAGCGCGGCTCCGCAGGCTCACGCTGCCGGACGGGACGCACTGGTTCCCCGCCGTGGACGCCGCCCGCCAACTCGGCTATGCCAGCGCCCGCCAGGCCCTCCGGGCCCATGTCGCCCCCGCACTCCACACCACTGTTGCCGAACTGCCCACCGGCGGCGGCGACGGCGACGACGCCGGACTGAAGGCCGCCACCCGCGTCGTCTGCCTCGAAGGCCTCGTCCAGCTCGTCAACGCCTCCGCCCGCCCCGCCGCCGCGCCCTTCAAGGCCTGGGTCGCCGAAGTCGTCGCCGGCGTGCAGCGCGACGGTTCGTACGGTCTGGAGCTCTCGCCCCTCCGCGCCGCCGGGTTCGTCCTGCCGCAGCACCTCCTCGACGTCCTCGTGCGCCTGGAGGAGGGCAACCTCCGGCTCGACGAGGAGCAGACCGCCCTCCTCCGCGAGGCCGGGCGGGAACTCCACCGGATCGCCGAGTCGCTCCAGCGCATCCCGCTCCCCGCGATCCCGTCGATCCCAGCCCAGCGCGGTGTCCCCGCCCTCACCTCGCAGGAACTCCTCGACTCCTGGCGCGCCCGCAACCTCGTCGTCGGCGCCGACGTCCACGCCGTCGCCGCCTATCTCGCCCCCGCGCTCGTCCGCGGCGGCGTCCGCTACCGCCTCGAAGAGGTCGCCCGCCGCACCGGCCTCACCGCCGAACGCGTCCGCGACTGCGTCCGCACGCTCGTCGAGCGCGGCTGCATGCGGTACGCGGGAAGCGGTGGCGCCGACGGAGGACTGCTGTACGTGCTCCCCTGAACCTCCGCGTTGTCAGTGGGGCGTACGACACTGGACGCATGGTCGGCATGGGCGTGTGGCGCAGCAAGGGTGTCTCCTGGCGCGACGGCGCCCCCGCCCTGCGCTGGGCGGGCGGTCGCGTCAGCCCGCTCGCGTACGGAAGGGAGATCGCCTTCCGGGCGGTGGGCGAGCGGCACTGCGCCGGCGCCCGCGGCAACGTCTGTCCGACGGCCGCCGTCGTGCCCGCGCGCAGTACGGGCGGGCGGTGCGCCGAGTGCGCGCGGCTCGACCGGGCCCACTCCGTGGCCGCCGACACGATCGCCGACGACCCCCGCCCCTACCGCGTCTACCTCGCCTGGTCGGGGCCCGGGATGGTGAAGGTCGGCATCACCGCCGAGGAGCGCGGCGACGCCCGGCTGCTCGAACAGGGCGCGGTCGCGTTCAGCTGGCTCGGGCGCGGGCCGCTCATGGCCGCGCGGCGCACGGAGGAGGTGCTGCGGCACGCGCTCGCCGTGCCCGACCGCGTCCCGTACGCCCGCAAGCGCGCCGTCCGGCACACCCTGCCGCCGGCCGCCGAGCGGGCGCGCGAGGTCGGCGAGCTGTACGGGCGGGCGACCGGCGTCCCCGCCTGGGCGGAGACCCTGGAGGTGCTGCCCTGCGAGGTCCACGACCACGCGCGGCTCTTCGGGCTCGACGCCCTCACGTCGTACGACGCCGCGGTCACCGGACTCGTCGACGGCGGAGTCGTCGCCGGCCGGCTCCTCGCCGCCGCCGGGCCCGACCTGCATCTCCTCGACCGCGCCGGGCGCACCGTCGTCCTCGACACCCGGCTGCTCACGGGCTGGGACCTCCACCGTGCCGCGCCCGACGAGGCCGTGACCGTGCCACTGGCCTGCGGCGAGAGCCAGGGAGCGCTGTTCTGAAGCGCTGAACCGTAAAGTCTTGGATCCCTTCGCCGGGCTCCCATGGACACCGGCCGCCCCGCCCCCGCAGGGTTGATCACATGACCCAGAGCCTGGTGGCGGGCATCGAACCGCCTTACTACACCGCTGTCTTCACCTCGATCCGGCCCGACGCCCCCGAGGGCTACGCCGAGACCGCCGCCCGTCTGAACGAGATCGTCAAGGACATCCCCGGCTTCCTCGGCTACGAGTCCGCCCGCACCCCCGGCGGCATCGGCATCACGATCGCCTACTTCCGCGACGAGGAGGGCCTCATGGCCTGGCGGCAGAATCCGGAGCACGCCGCCGCGCAGCGGCGCGGCCGCGCCGAGTGGTACGACGCGTACAGCCTGCACATCGGGAAGGTCGAGCGGAGCTACAGCTTTGTCCGCGAGTGAGGCCGCGAGCGAGGCCGCGAGTGAGGCCGTCGAGGTACGCACATGGGCCCGGCGCCTCGGGCTGTCCGGGCTCGTCGACGTCCACACCCACTTCATGCCGCAGAACGTCCTCGACAAGGTGTGGGCCTACTTCGACTCCGCCGGGCCGCTCACCGGCCGCCCGTGGCCCATCACCTACCGCGCGGAGGAGGAGCGCCGGGTCGAGCTGCTGCGCGAGTTCGGGGTGAGCGCGTTCACCTCGATGGTCTATCCGCACAAGCCCGGCATGGCGGCCTGGCTCAACGACTGGGCCGCCGGCTTCGCCGCCCGCACCCCCGGCTGTCTGCACACCGCGACCCTCTTCCCCGAGCCCGGGGCGGCCGGCTACGTCCGCCGGGCCCTCGACGAGGGCGCCCGGGTCTTCAAGGTGCACGTCCAGGTCGGCGGCTTCGACCCGGGCGACCCGCTCCTCGACGAGGTGTGGGGGCTGCTCGAGGAGACGGCGACCCCCGTCGTCATCCACTGCGGGTCCGGTCCCGCGCCCGGCGCGTACACCGGCCCGGCGCCGGTCGCGGCGCTCCTCGCCCGCCGTCCCCGCCTGCGGCTGATCATCGCGCACATGGGGATGCCGGAGTACGGGGAGTTCCTGGACCTCGCCGAGCGGTACGAGGGCGTCCACCTCGACACCACCATGGCCTTCACCGACTTCGCCGAGGAGCTGGCGCCCTTCCCGGCGGGCGAACTCAAGCGGCTGGAGGTCCTCGGCGAACAGGCCGGCCGGATCCTGCTCGGCACCGACTTCCCCAACATCCCCTATCCGTACGTCCACCAGCTCCACGCCCTCGAACGGCTCGGCTTCGGCGACGACTGGCTCCGGGCGGTCTGCCACGACAACGCCGTGCGCCTCTTCTCGCTTTCTCAGGAAATTCACAGGGAAGCGAAAGGAACGTCTCACTAGCCGTGGACACCTTGGTCGCATGACTGCTGCGACCACTTCCCGCTCGCGGACCACCTCGCGCACCACGTCGCGGACCACCGCGCGCACCGCCGCCGATGCCTCCACCGTCCGCGTCCTCGTCGTCGACGACGAGGCGTCGCTCGCCGAGCTCCTCTCGATGGCCCTGCGCTACGAGGGCTGGCAGGTGCACAGCGCGAGCGACGGGGCCGGCGCGCTGCGGACCGCGCGGAGCTTCCGGCCCGACGTCGTCGTGCTCGACATGATGCTGCCCGACATGGACGGGCTCGCGGTCCTCGGGCGGCTGCGGCGCGAGCTGCCCGACGTGCCGGTGCTGTTCCTGACGGCGAAGGACGCCGTCGAGGACCGGATCGCCGGGCTGACGGCGGGCGGCGACGACTACGTCACCAAGCCGTTCAGCCTGGAGGAGGTGGTGGCCCGGCTGCGCGGGCTCATCCGGCGCTCCGGGGCCGCGCAGGCGCGCAGCGAGTCGCTGCTCACGGTCGGCGACCTCACCCTGGACGAGGACAGCCACGAGGTGACCCGGGGCGGCGACTCGATCCACCTCACCGCCACCGAGTTCGAGCTGCTGCGCTATCTGATGCGCAACCCGCGCCGGGTGCTCAGCAAGGCGCAGATCCTGGACCGGGTGTGGTCGTACGACTTCGGCGGCCAGGCGAACGTCGTCGAGCTCTACATCTCCTACCTGCGGCGGAAGATCGACGCCGGGCGCGAGCCGATGATCCACACCCGGCGCGGGGCCGGCTATCTGATCAAGGCGGCGGAGTAAGGCGAGCCGTGCGCCTGATCCCCCGGCGCCCCTGGTCGCTGCGCACCCGGCTCGTCCTCTCCGCCGTCGGCCTGATCGCGGTCGTCTGCGCCGTCATCGGGACGGTCACGACGATCGCGTTCCGGTCGTACCTGTACGAGCAGGTCGACCGGCAGGTGCAGGAGGTCGCCAACAGGGCCGCCGGCCCCCCGTCCTCCGCGCCCGGTCCCGGTCACGGTCCCGGCCGCTCCGAGACCCCGCTGGGCTTCGTCATCGGGCCCGGCGCGCCGCTCGGGACGGTCGGCGCCCGGGTGGAGGACGGGGAGGTGACGTCCGCGGACGTCTCCGTGGCGCCGCCGGAAGGGGTGTACGGGCCGCTGTACGTACGCCAGCAGCTCGACGCCGGGCAGCTCGCCGCCCTCGCGGCCGTGCCCCGCGACGCCGACCCGCACACCGTGGCGCTGCCGGGCGGCCTCGGCGACTACCGGGTCGTGTACGGGACCGGCAGGAACGGCGACTTCCTCATCGGGATCCCCCTCACCGGCCTCCAGGACTCCCTCTCCACCCTCGTCGTCGTCGAGCTGAGCGTGACCGCCGCCGGGCTGCTCGCCGCCTCGCTCGCCGGGACGGTGCTCGTGCGGGTCGCGCTGCGGCCGCTGCGGCGGGTGGCGGCGACGGCTGCGCAGGTCGCCCGGCTGCCGCTGCACAGCGGGGAGGTGGCGCTCGACCACCGGGTGCCGGAGGCCGAGGCGGATCCGCGTACGGAGGTCGGGCAGGTCGGCGCTGCGATCAACCACATGCTGGACCACGTGCATGCGGCGCTCGACGCGCGGCAGCGGAGCGAGACCCGGGTCCGCCAGTTCGTCGCGGACGCCAGCCACGAGCTGCGCACGCCGCTGGCCTCGATCCGCGGGTACGCGGAGCTGACCCGGCGCGGCCGGGAGGAGCAGGGGCCCGACACCCGGCACGCGCTCGGGCGGATCGAGTCCGAGGCCGTCCGCATGACGGGCCTGGTGGAGGACCTGCTGCTGCTCGCCCGGCTCGACAACGGACGCCCGCTCTCGTACGAGAGCACCGATCTCGCCCTGCTCGTCGTCGACGCCCTCTCCGACGCCCGCGCCGCCGGACCCGACCACCACTGGCGCCTCGAACTCCCCGGCGGCGGCGCCGCGGTGAAGATCCCCGCCGACGGCGCCCGGCTCCACCAGGTCCTGGTCAACCTGCTCGCCAACGCCCGCACCCACACCCCGCCCGGCACCACCGTCACCGCCCGCCTGCGCGAGACCCCGGGCCACGCGGTCGTGGAGGTCGAGGACGACGGACCGGGCATCCCGGCCGGCCTCCTGCCCTCCGTCTTCGAAAGGTTCGCGCGCGGCGACGCCTCACGGTCCCGGGCCGACGGAAGCGCCGGCAGTACGGGCCTGGGCCTGGCCATCGTCCGGGCCGTCACCCTCGCCCACGGCGGCGAGGTGACCGTCGACAGCGCCCCCGGCCGCACCGTCTTCGCCGTAAGGCTCCCGCGCCGGCGGTAGCTCCCGAGCAGGCCGTAAGGCTCCCGCGCAGCCGCTGAACTCACAGGCCTGCCACAGCCTCAGCACACGGTCATGACAGCCGCCCCGCCGAGGCTCTCCGTCATGCGAACGCTTCCCGCGCGGGAGCACCTCCCCGTGGGCGCGGCCGGCCGGCCCGTCCTCGACGTGGTGATTCCCGTCCACAACGAGGAGAAGGACCTGGAGCCGTGCGTGCTGCGGCTCCACGACCACCTCTCCCGCACCTTCCCGTACGCCTTCCGCATCACGGTCGCCGACAACGCCTCAACCGACACCACCCCCGACGTGGCCCGGGCGCTCGCCGCCCGCCTCCCGGCCGCCGTCCGCTCGGTACGGCTGGAGGAGAAGGGCCGCGGCCGGGCCCTCCGCACGGTCTGGTCGGCCTCGGACGCGCCGGTCCTCGCGTACATGGACGTGGACCTGTCCACCGACCTCAACGCGCTCCTGCCGCTCGTCGCCCCGCTCATCTCCGGCCACTCCGACCTGGCGATCGGCTCCCGGCTCGCCCGCTCCTCGCGGGTCGTGCGCGGGCCGAAGCGGGAGTTCGTCTCCCGCGCCTACAACCTGATCCTGCGCGGCTCGCTCGCCGCCCGCTTCTCGGACGCCCAGTGCGGCTTCAAGGCGATCCGGCGGGAGGTGGCCGAGCGGCTGCTGCCGATGGTCGAGGACTCGGGGTGGTTCTTCGACACCGAGATGCTGGTGCTCGCCGAGCGGGCGGGGCTGCGGATCCACGAGGTGCCGGTCGACTGGGTCGACGACCCGGACTCGACCGTGCACATCGTCCGTACCGCCACCGATGACCTGAAGGGCGTGCTGCGGGTGGGGCGGGCGCTCGCGACCGGGTCGCTGCCGCTCGACCGGCTGGCCCGGCCCTTCGGCGACGACCCGCGCGACCGCGAACTGACGGGCGTGCCCCGCGGTCTCGCCCGCCAACTGGTCGGCTTCTGCGTGGTCGGCGTCCTCTCCACCCTCCTTTACCTCGCCCTCTACTCCCTCTTCCGGCTCGGCGCGGGCCCCCAACTCGCCAACGCCGCCGCCCTCCTCGTCTCCGCCGTGGCCAACACGGCCGCCAACCGCCGCCTCACCTTCGGCGTCCGCGGCCGCGACCGCGCCGCCCGCCACCAGGCACAGGGCCTCGTCGTCTTCGGCATCGGCCTCGCCCTGACCAGCGGCTCGCTCCTGGCGCTCGGCGCGGCGACCGGCGAGCCCGCGCACTCCACCGAACTCGCCGTGCTGATCGTCGCCAACCTCGCCGCGACCGTCGTGCGCTTCCTCCTCTTCCGCCTCTGGGTCTTCCCGGAGCGCTCCCCTCGTGCAAGGACCTCCACTCGATGAACTTGCCGGACAACGCACGGCTCCGACGCCTCTGGCGCGGCCGGCCCGAGGACGCGCCCTGGGTGCGGCCCGCCTTCCTGGGCCTGCTCCTCGCCACCGCCGCCCTCTACCTCTGGAACCTGAACGCCGGCGGCTACGCCAACTCCTTCTACTCCGCGGCCGTCCAGGCCGGCAGCCAGAGCTGGAAGGCCTTCTTCTTCGGCTCGCTCGACGCGGCCAACGCCATCACCGTCGACAAGCCGCCCGCCGCGCTGTGGCCGATGGCCCTGTCCGTCCGGCTCTTCGGGCTCGGCTCCTGGCAGATCCTCGTCCCCGAGGTGCTGATGGGCGTCGCCACGGTCGCCGTCCTGTACGCGGCGGTCCGCCGCCGCTTCGGCGCGGGCGCCGGCCTGCTCGCGGGCGTGGTGCTCGCGCTCACCCCGGTCGCCGCGCTGATGTTCCGCTTCAACAACCCGGACGCGCTGCTCGCGCTCCTGACGACCGTCGCCGTCTACTGCGTGCTGCGCGCCCTGGAGCTCGACGAGGGCGCGGGGCGGTGGCTGGTGCGGGCCGGGGTGGCGCTCGGGTTCGCGTTCCTCACCAAGACCCTGCAGGCGTTCCTGATCCTGCCGGCGCTCGCGCTGGTGTACGTGGTGCTCGCGCCGGGCGGCCTGGCGCGGCGGCTCGGGCGGCTCGGCCTGGGCGGGCTCGCGCTCCTCGGGTCGGCGGGCTGGTGGGTGGCGCTGGTCGAGCTGTGGCCGGCGTCCTCCCGCCCGTACATCGGAGGCTCGCAGAAGAACAGCTTCCTGGAGCTGACCTTCGGCTACAACGGACTCGGCCGGCTCAACGGCGACGAGGTGGGCAGCGTGGGCGGCGGCGGCAGGGGCGGGGGCCCCGGCCGGATGACGGTCGACCTGCCGGCCGGCATGGAGCTGCCCGGGCGTGGCGGCGCCGGGGGCGGGCCCGGTGGCGGCTGGGGCGAGACGGGCCTCGGGCGCATGTTCAACGACCAGCTCGGCGGCCAGATCTCCTGGCTGCTCCCGGCCGCGCTGATCCTCCTCGTCGCCGGGCTCGTGGTGACCTGGCGCGCGGCGCGCACGGACACGGCCCGCTCGGCGTTCCTGGTGTGGGGCGGCTCGCTGCTGCTCACGACGGGCGTGTTCAGCTTCATGGCGGGCATCTTCCACGAGTACTACACGGTGGCCATGGCCCCGTACGTGGCCGCTCTCATCGGCATGGGCGCGGCGGTCCTGTGGGAGGAGCGGAACCGGTTCCTCGCCTCCGCGACCCTGGCGGCGGCGGTCGCGGTGACGGCGGTGTGGGGCTGGGTGCTCCTCGGTCGTACGCCCGACTGGCAGCCGTGGCTGCGCCTGCCGGTGCTCGTCGGCGGCTGCGTGGCGGCCCTCGGGCTGCTCTTCGCGGGCCGGACCGACCGTCGCCTCGGCTTCGCGGCGGCGGGCCTCGCCGTCGCGGCCGGTCTCGCGGGCCCCTTCGCGTACACCCTCACCACGCTCGCGGAGGGGCACCAGGGCTCGATCGTGACGGCGGGCCCGGGCGGCCTGCGCGGCCCGGTCGGTGCCGGGATGAAGGGCAGGGGCCGCATGTTCGTCACGTACGGGCCGGGCCCGGGCGGCGGTCAGGGCGCGGGCGGTCAGGGCGCGGGGCAGCCTCCGACGGGCGGCCAGGGCATGGGGCAGCCGCCCGTGGGCGGCCAGGCTCCCGGCGGGCCCGGAGGCGCCGGCGGCCAGGCTCCCGTAGGCCGTGACACCGCCCCCGGCGGAATGAACGGTCTCCTCAACGGCTCGACCGTCAGCGCCGAGGCCAGGCGGAAGCTCATGGCCGACGCCGACTCCTACACCTGGGTCGCCGCCGCCATCGGCTCCCAGAACGCCGCCAGTTACCAACTCGCCACGGAGAAACCGGTGATGGCGATCGGCGGCTTCAACGGCAGCGACCCGTCGCCGACCCTCGCGCAGTTCGAGCAGTACGTGGCGGAGGGCAGGATCCACTACTTCATCGCGTCCGGCGGCGGCTTCGGCGGCGGCATGGGCGGCGGGAGCGCGATCACCTCCTGGGTGGAGGCGACCTTCGAGAAGGTCACCGTCGGCAGCGCCACCTTCTACGACCTGACCAGCAGGAAGCAGCTCGCGAAAAAATAACCCCTATACAGCGTAAGAGAGATTCCTATACGGTGTACGAGAACTCGCCTCGTACACCGTATAAGGAGTTGCCATGACGGCGTCGACCGCCGCGAACGAACCGGCCGCCACCGGCGGCCACCCGCAGCGCTGGCTGATTCTCGGCGTCATCTGCCTCGCCCAGCTCACCGTGCTGCTCGACAACACCGTCCTCAGCGTCGCCATCCCCTCCCTCACCGCCGAACTCCACGCGTCCACCAGCGACATCCAGTGGATGATCAACGCGTACTCGCTCGTCCAGTCCGGCCTGCTGCTCACCGCCGGCAACGCCGCCGACCGCTACGGCCGCAAGAAGCTCCTGGCCCTCGGCCTCGCGCTCTTCGGTCTCGGCTCGCTCACCGCCGGACTGGCCGGATCCACCGCCCAGTTGATCGCCGCGCGCGCCGGAATGGGCGTCGGCGGGGCGCTGTTGATGACCACCACGCTCGCGGTCGTCATGCAGATCTTCGACGACTCGCAGCGGGTCAAGGCCATCGCCGTCTGGGCCACCATCGGCTCCCTCGGCTTCGCCGCAGGCCCGCTGATCGGCGGCGCGATCCTCAACCACTTCTGGTGGGGCGCGATCTTCCTCGTCAACCTGCCGGTCGCGGTCATCGGCCTGGTCGCCGTGCTCAAGCTGGTCCCGGAGTCGAAGAACCCGCAGGGCGAGCGCCCGGACCTGCTCGGCGCGCTGCTCTCCACCATCGGCATGGCCTCGGTCGTCTACGCGATCATCTCCGGCCCGACCCACGGCTGGACCTCCGCGCAGGTCCTCGTCCCGGCCGCGATCGGCGTCGCCGTGCTCGCCGCCTTCGCGTGGTGGGAGCTGCGCATCCCGTACCCGATGCTGGACATGCACTTCTTCCGCAACCAGAAGTTCGTGGGCGCGGTCGCCGGCGCGATCCTGGTGATGCTCGGCATGGGCGGTTCGCTCTTCCTGCTCACCCAGCACCTGCAGTTCGTGCTCGGTTACGAGCCGCTGGAAGCCGGTCTGCGGATGGCGCCGCTCGCGCTCACCATCGTCGTGCTCAACCTCTCCGGCATCGGCCCGAAGCTCGTCATGAAGATCGGTACGCCGCCGGCCGTGGCGCTCGGTCTGTCGCTCGTCGCCGCCGGTCTGACCTCGATCGCCGTGCTCGGCGGCGGCACCGACGGCTCGTACGGCGGCATGCTGCTCGGCCTGGTCCTGATGGGCGCGGGCATCGCGCTCTCCAACCCGGCCATGGCCAACGCCATCATGAGCGCCATCCCGCCGGAGAAGGCCGGCGTCGGCGCCGGCGTCAACGGCACCCTCGCCGAGTTCGGCAACGGCCTCGGCGTCGCCATCCTCGGCGCCGTCCTCAACGCCCGCTTCGCCGCGCTCGTCACCGTCACCGCGACCTCCCTCCCGGCCGCCCTGGCCGCGGCGGGCAGCGACGTCGAGCGCGCCCAGATCCACGACGCCTTCGCGTCCGGTCTCCAGACCAGCCAGCTGGTCGGCGCGGTCGCCGTCTTCGCCGGCGGTCTGGTCGCCGCGGCCCTGCTCAAGCGGGCCGAGCGGGCGGAGGAGCGGGCGAAGCAGCACGAGATGGCTGCCTAGCATGGTCGGGAAGCACTGAGCAGACGGAGGAACGCGACCATGGTGAAGGCAGCGGACAGGGCCAAGAACCCGGCGCGTTCCAGCGTCTGGCTGGAGAACCGGGCCGCCCGCAGCGGCGGCGGCCCGGCCGGGCTCGACCGGGACCGGATCGTCGCCACCTCGATCCGGATGCTCGACGAGGAGGGCCTGGCCAAGCTGTCGATGCGCAGGCTCGCGACCGAGCTGAACGTCACCGCGATGTCCCTCTACTGGTACGTGGACACCAAGGACGACATCATCGAGTACGCCATCGACACGGTGTACGGCGAGATCGACCTGGCCGTGGTGGCCGGCGCCGGCGGCTGGCGGGAGCGGATCCGGGCGCTCGCGCTCGAATACCGGCGGATGCTGGTGCGCCACCCCTGGATGTCGGCGATCGCCGGCCAGTACCTCAACATCGGCCCGAACGCGATCGCCGTCGGCGTGAGGATCCAGGAGGCGATCCGGGAGACCGGACTGCCGATCTCGCGCCAGCCGAGCGCGATGTCGGCGGTCTTCCAGTTCGTCTACGGCTACGGCACGATCGAGGGCCAGTTCAGCCGGGTGGCGCAGCAGGCCGGGATGTCGCAGGACCAGTACTACCTGGACTCGCTGAAGGCGTTCCGCGAGGACGAGAACTTCATGGACGCCCTGGAGGAGATGACCGAGATCCTCGACGAGCGCCAGTCACACGGCAGCGTCACCGAGATCTGGGACCGGGACTTCGACTACGCGCTCGACGTGCTGGTGGCGGGCATCGAGGTCATGGTCGAGCGGAGCCGTACGGAAGAAGCCGAGGACCCGCGGGAATGACGGAGCATGCGCAGAAATGACGGAGCGGCGGGCCGTCCCCTGCCCGCCGCTCCGTACCGAACCCGGCCGCGCCTCCGCTCGAAGCGCGGCCGGGGGTCTTTTACCTGGCGCCCTCGGCGAGCTTGGCGTCCTTGGCGTCCTTGACGTCCGCCTTCGCCGTCGCGTTGCTCTTGAGCGCGACCTCCTTGATGAACAGCGTCACCAGGAAGGCGAGCAGCGCGAACGGCGCCGCGTAGAGGAAGACGTCGCCGACGCCGTGCCCGTACGCGCTCTCCATGACCGTGCGGATCGGGGCGGGCAGCTTGTCCAGGTCCGGGATGCCGCCACCGCCGCCGCCCTGGCCCATGGCCGCCGCGGCCTTCGGGCCGAGCTCGGTCAGGCCGTCCTTGACGTAGCCGGTGACCCGGTGGGCCATGAGCGCGCCGAGCGCCGAGACACCGACCGCACCGCCGAGCGAGCGGAAGAAGGTGACGACGGAGGAGGCGACGCCGAGGTCGGACGGGGCGACCTGGTTCTGGGTGCAGAGGACCAGGTTCTGCATCATCATGCCGAGGCCGAGGCCGAGCAGCGCCATGAAGATCGCGATGTGCCAGTACGGGGTGTCGTAGCGCAGGGTGCCGAGCAGGCCCAGACCGGCGGTGGCGAGGGCGCCGCCGCTGATCAGCCACGCCTTCCAGCGGCCGGTCTTGGTGATGATCTGACCGGAGACGGTGGAGGAGACGAACAGGCCGCTGATCATCGGGATGGTCAGCACACCGGACATCGTCGGCGACTCGCCGCGGGCCAGCTGGAAGTACTGGCTGAAGAAGACCGTGCCGGCGAACATCGCGACGCCCACGAAGAGCGAGGCGAGCGAGGCCAGGGAGATGGTGCGGTTGCGGAACAGGCGCAGCGGGATGATCGGCTCGCTCGCCTTGGACTCGACCAGCACGAAGACCGCGCCGAGCAGGACCGAACCGCCGACCATGGCGGCCGTCTGCCAGGACATCCAGTCGTACTTGTCGCCGGCGAAGGTGACCCAGACGAGGAGCAGGGAGACGGCGGCGCTGATGAAGAAGGCGCCGGCCCAGTCGACCTTCACGTCGCGCTTCACGACCGGGAGCTTCAGGGTCTTCTGCAGCACGATCAGGGCGATGACGGCGAAGGGCACGCCGACGTAGAAGCACCAGCGCCAGCCGAGCCAGTCGGTGTCGGTGATGACGCCGCCGAGCAGCGGGCCGCCGACGGTGGCGACGGCGAAGGTGGCGCCGAGGTAGCCGCTGTACCGGCCGCGCTCACGCGGGGCGATCATGGCGGCCAGGATGATCTGGGAGAGGGCGGTCAGACCGCCGACGCCGATGCCCTGGACGACGCGGCAGGCGATGAGCATGCCGGTGTTCTGGGAGAGGCCGGCGACGACCGAGCCCGCGACGTAGACGACCAGGGCTATCTGGACCAGCAGCTTCTTGGAGAAGAGGTCGGCGAGCTTGCCCCAGAGCGGGGTGGTCGCGGTCATCGCCAGGAGGGCTGCGGTGACGACCCAGGTGTAGGCGGACTGGCCGCCGCCGAGGTCGCTGATGATCTGCGGGAGGGCGTTGGAGACGATCGTCGACGACAGGATGGCGACGAACATGCCGAGCAGGAGCCCGGAGAGTGCCTCCATGATCTGCCGGTGCGTCATGGGGGCGGCGCCGGAGCCGTCGGTCCGGCCTTCCGTGGCACCCGTGGCAGGTGCGGTGGTAGCCATGAATGTCCTTTACGTGTGCGGTGGGTCTCGGACCGGGTGGTCTCAGGCGGGCGGGTCCTGGACGGGGTGGGCCTGCGCCCGGCAGTCCCCGAAGGAGTCGCGGAGGCGGCCGAGCAGGTCGGTGAGCAGTTCGACGTCGTCGTCGGACCAGTCGGCCAGGTGGTGGGCGAGCATGGCCGTCAGCCGGTCGTCGAGTTCGGCCAGCTTGTCCTCGCCCGCGGGGGTGAGGCGCAGGATGCGGGAGCGCTTGTCGGCGGGGTCGGGCAGGCGCTCGACCCAGCCGCGCTCGGCTGTGTGGGCGACGTGCCGGCTGCTGACCGACATGTCGACGGCCATGAGCTCGGAGACGCGGCTCATCCGCATGTCCCCGTGGTGGTTGAGCAGGGCCATCACGATGGCGGAGCCGCCGGGGCAGTCGGCGGGCAGGGAGCGTGCCATGCCCCGCTTGACCGCGCCGATGGCGCTCACCTGGCGGGCGAGGGCCTCGTACCGGCTCTGCCTGTCCATCGGAACACCTCTCCATGTTGTTGCTTAGGGCAACCATAGATATGGATGGTTGCTTCAGGCAAACTAAATCGGTCAAAGCGACCTAAAGAATCGGCAAAGCGGGGAGGGGAGGTGTGGGTACGGGGCGGGGAGCGCGACCGCGGCTTGGGGCGGTGGCGGCGACTTCGCTAGGGTCCGGGCCATGGCACACAACCCCCAAGCACCGTACGGCCAGGGCGGTCAGGCCCCCGAGGGCTCCTACGACCCCGCCGGCAGCACCCAGATGTTCCGCGCCTTCGTCGACGAGGGCACCACTCCGCAGCGCCCCGGCGCCGGCACCGGCCACTCCGCCGCGACCACCCACTCCGCCGGGCCTCGCGTCGGCCTGATCGTCGGCATCGTGGTCGCGATCGCAGTCCTCGCGGGCGTGGCGTGGCTGGCGCTGGGCTGACGGTTCACGCGACGGCGTGATCTCTGGCGGCCCTTGGAGGTGGGGCCGTCAGAGATCGCGGTAGACCTCGCGTCGGTGCCCGACGGTGAGAACCCAGATGACGAGAACGCCGTCCTCGAGCGTGTAGACGACGCGATAGTCGCCGACGCGCAGGCGCCAGCGTTCGCTGTGCCCTTGCAGCGCCTTGATGTCGAAGCCCGACGTGTCGGCCTCCGTCAGTGCTTTCTGGAGCTCGGCGAGGCGGTAGAGGATGCGCATCGCCTCAGTGCGCGGGATCTTGAGGAGATCTCGCTGGGCGTGGGGCGTGAACCGAGTGACGTACCCCATGTGATCAGGCGTGGTGGTCGCGAAGAAGTGCGGCCATTCCCTCCAGGGAGACGGAACCCTCCCGCCCCTCGGCCTCGGCCTCGTCGGCCAGCCTGTTCAGCCACGCGTCCTCGGTCGCTTCCGCCAGCCGCGTCAGGCGCCGGTACTCCTCGATGTCGATCACGACCGCTTCCTGCTTCCCGCGGCGCGTGATGATCGTGGGGATCTCGTCCCGGTGGGCGCGGTCGAGGACGTCCGCCAGCTGGCTGCGGACCTCGGCCATGGAGGAGATCACAGGCTCAGTCATGCCCTTAATGTAGCAGATGTACATCTGCTACATCTGCTACATGTGATCCCTGCGGCCGGTGCCAGACAAGCGCGGCACCGGCCCCGGGGAAGCGCGCTCGCTCAGCCGCCGAGCGGCAGGCCGCCCAGGCCGCCGAGGCCCGAGGTCGCCAGGCCGCCCAGACCCGAGGTCGTCGGGCCGTTGGCGCCGGGCGCCTTGGCGGAGTTGTTGGCGAGGCCGCCGAGGCCGTCCGTCAGCTGGCCCAGCGGCAGCGGCGCGGCGCTCGCGGCGGGGGCGGCGGCAGCGGCGACGGCGAGGGTGCCGATGACAGCGGCGGCGACCTTCATCTTCTTCATGGGGAACAACCTTTCTCGGCAACGCACGGTCGCCCGGGGGTCGGTACGCCGTGCCTAACGACCGGGTCACGGGCGGGAAACCCCCCATCGAGGGTGAGCGCGGGGCATGGACCCCGGCGAGTGCCGCCCCAGCCGACCGTGGGGCGAACGGACGAGTCCGCGGATGCGAGTGGCCGTCCGATGCCGCAGGGTCGGATCGTGGCGTCGATCATCGTGCTCTTCGAGCTGGACCCGGACGCGGCGATCGGACCGGACGGTGTCGAGCCGGTCGTGCTCCTGGTGCACGCGGCCGGCTCCGATCCCGACGTGCCGGAGGATCCGCAGGGGCGGACCCTGTGCGGGTTGGACACCAGCGGGATGGAGCACGCCCACTACCGGGCCGGGCGGCCGGGCGAGCCCTGGTATCCGCCCGCGCTGTCCGAGAAGCGGTGCCGGGAGTGCGAGGCCGTACTGCGGAGCCTCTGACGTCTTCCGCTCCCCCTTCGTCGAAAGGCATCACCCCATGACCGGTATCGCCGACCCGAAGAAGCTGCAGGCCGCCTGGGCCGAGCGGTTCAACGCCCGCGACGTGGCGGGCCTGCTCGCTCTCGGCGAGCCCGGCTGCGTCTTCGCGCCGCAGCCCGGCGTGGCCGTTTCCGGCGACGGCCACCGCGCCGCGCTCGAACAGTTCCTCGCCTTCGAGCTGCCGATCACCGTCAACCCGCGCCGCCATGTCATCGCCGACGACATCGCCCTGCTCATCGCCGACTGGTCCATCAAGGGAAACGACCCGGCGGGCAACCCCGTCAATGTGAGCGGAACCGCCACCGATGTCGCCCGCAAGGGCCCCGACGGCTGGTTCTTCGTCATCGACAACCCGTTCGGCACGCTCTGACAACGGAGGGCCCCCGGGACGGCGCGTCAGAGCACGGCGAGCCGGTCCACCAGCAGCTCCACCCTCAGTCCGGCGTACTCCGCCGGCTGCCGTCCCGCCCGGGCCAGAGTGGCAAGGCCGTGCAGGGCCGCCCAGAACGTCTCCGTGAACACTGCCGGGTGTACGCCTTCCCCCGCGACCTCGCCCAGGCATTCAAGGAGGGCGGCGAAGGCGTCCTTCAGCGGCTCCGGGGTGTCCTCCCGCGCGAACGCCAGCCCGCCGTCGAGCTGGAACATGGCGTCGTAGACCGCCGGGTTGCCCTCGGCGAAGTCGAGGTAGGCGCCGGCGAGCGCGGCGACCCGGGCGCGAGGCCCGTCCGCGGCCGCGGTCGCGGCCCGCAGCGCCACGGCCAGCTCGGCGGCACCCTGAAGGGCGACGGCCCCGATGATCTCGCGCTTGCCCCGGAAATGGCTGTAGAGGACGGGCTGGCTGTATTCGATGCGCTCGGCCAGCCGCCGAGTGGTGACCGCGTCCCAGCCCTGTTGCTCGGCGACTTCGCGGGCCGCCGCCACGATGAGGCGCTCGCGGTCCGCCCGTTCACGCTGCTTGCGTTCCTGTACCGACATGTGTCGATGCTAGCACCGCTAGACAATCGAGCGGCAGCAGTACTAGCGTTGCCTCATCAGCTAGCAACGCTAGATCCCAGGGGGGCATCATGCTCAACGCACTTCAGGTCTTCACCACCGTCGTCGTCGGCCTGATGGTGGGGGTGGAGTTCTCCGTCGCCTTCGTCATGAACCGGATCTTCAGCGCGCTCCCCGAGGACAGCGACCAGCTCGCCCGCGCCCACGGCGGCCGGATGCTCGGCGCCCTGATGCCGTTCTGGTACATCGGCTCGCTCGTCCTGAGCGCTGTCTGGGCCGTCGCCGGATGGCACGACCACGGCGCCGGCCTGGTCGTCACGGCAGCAGGGCTGCTGATCCTGAGCGTGGTCATGTCGCTCCTGGTTCTGGTCCCGATCAACAACCAGGGCAAGACGTGGACCCCCGAGAACCGGCCGGAGGACTGGAAGGAGCAGATGAACCGCTGGGACCGCTGGCACTACGTCCGCGTCGCCGTCATCATCGGTGCCTTCACCCTGCTGGTCACGGCCCTCTGAAAAAAGTCGGGCGGCGCGGTCACACGTACGTCGCGCGCGGTGTCAGTGCAGTGCGAGCGCGGGAGAAGCCCGACGCCGTACGAGCGAGGAGCCCGAGATGTCCACCACCGCCACCGTCGTCACCGCCGTCGCCGCCTTCATGGCCGGTTTCTCCGGCGCGTCGATCTTCTTCCGCGCCAAGTACGTCGTCGAGCCGCTCGCCGAGTACGGCGTCCCGCGCTCGATCTGGAACCTGCTGGGCGCCCTGAAGCTGGCGGGCGCGGTCGGCCTCCTGGTCGGCTACGCGATCCCGGCGATCGGCATCGCCGCCGCGATCGGCCTCGTCCTCTACTTCGCCGGCGCGGTCATCACGGTCGCCCGCGCCCGCGCCTACGGCCACATCCCGTTCCCGCTGATCTACATGGCCCCGGCCGTCGCGGTCCTGGCCCTGGCGGCGTGAGGCCGCGACTTACAGGCTGCGGACGAACGAGTCCCAGGCCGCGCGAGCGAAAACGACAGCAGGGCCCTCAGGGGCCTTGCTGTCACGTACGGGGACGAGGCCGGGGAACCCGGGGGCGACTTCGAGGCAGTCGCCGCCGTTGGCGCCGCTGTAGCTGCTCTTGATCCAGGTCGCCGCCGACAGATCGTGCGTCTGCATGGTGCTCGTACCTTTCCATCATGTCGCTGATCAGAGCGGCAGATTCGCGGCCCGACAAGCAGTCAGCCCTGAGCACATCATAGGTCTGGCTATGTCGCGCGAAGAGGGCCGGATCATCACTGAAGTGGCCGCTGTCGAGCGATTCCGAGTAGACCCAGTGGTGCCCGTCGGGCAGCTGGATCAGCGACATCGACGCGTCCGGGCGGTCAATCCCGCATTGGTCGAACGGCACCACCTGCACACGGATGTTGGGAAGCTGACCTACCTTCAGCAGATGGGCGCACTGGTCACGCATGACGGCGGGCCCTCCGACGAGGTTCCAAAGGCAGCTCTCGTCCAGGACGGCGATGTACGCCGGACCGCCCGGCGCGAGAAAGCGCTGCTGGCGGCTCAATCGGGCTCGGACGCGTTCCGCGACTTCTTCGGCGTCGTCGAGCCGCTGTGCGTACAGGGCGTGGGCGTAGGCCGGCGTCTGCAGGAGGCCGGGCACTACCTGGACCTGGTACGCGCGGATCGCCACCGCCTCCGCGTCCATCTTCGCCCGCCTCTCGAACCAGTCCGGGTGCTGCACCTCCGGATACCAGTCGATCCGCCCCCACAGCCTCAGTAACACCCCTCCCGTCCCCAGTACCTCGTCGCACGCCTTCGCGAACGTGTCCGTCGGCACCCGTTTCGCCGCCTCCACCCGTGCCACCAGCGACCGGTCGCAGTGCAGTTGGCGCGCCAGGGCCTCCTGGGTCAGGCCCGCCGACTCCCGGTAGTGCCTGAGCAGTTCGCCGAACATCTCCGCCGTGGTCGCGGCCTCCGTGCCCTTCTGGCTCACACCGACCCCCCTCGTGACAGCAGCCCTTGTCACGCGATCAGCGTTGTGGCCGCCCTCTCCATTGAGCAACGCTAGGAGCACAGAGAGTAATCGCCCGATCGGGTGAGGCGTGGGAGGAACAGCGAAATGGCGGCGTGCATGGGACCGGAGCGCGGGGATTTCCTGTACGACCCGGTGTCGCGGAAGGTCGGCGAGTACCGGGGGCAGGCCGGGCCGTACGCGATGCTGCGGCCGATCGGGGGCGGGCGGGAGTGGCAGGCGGATCCGGGGAGGGTGCGGCCCGCGACGCGGGACGAGCGGATCACGGCCGGGGTGCGGGCCGTCAACGAGCGGGCGGGTGCGGCGTACGGGCTGAGCCGCCCGCCCATGCCCGTCCCGGGGTGCGTCCGGTGCGCGGAACTCGACGACTCCCGCGCCGCCGCCCGCGCCCGGTTCGACTGGAGTGCCGAGACGGACGCGAACGTGCTCCTGCGCCGCCACCAGGCCGACGGGCATCCGGAAAAGCCCCTGCGCCCTCTTCCCTAGGGGTGCTAGGTTCTTGCCTAGAGATCCTAGGAAGGTGAGGGGCAGAGCATGGTGCGCGCAGGGATCACCGCCGAGCGGCTGGTGCAGGCGGCCGCCGAACTCGCCGACGAGGCGGGGTTCGAGAAGGTCACCGTCTCCGCGCTCGCCCGGCGGTTCAACGTCAAGGACGCGAGTCTGTACTCGCACATCAAGAACCTGCGCGACCTGCGCGTGCGCCTCGCCCTCCTCGCCTCCGGCGAGATGAACGAGGCCATCGGAGCGGCCGTCGCCGGCCGCTCCGGCAAGGACGCGCTGGTCGCCTTCGCCGACGCGTACCGCGACTACGCGCTCGCGCACCCCGGGCGTTACGCCGCCACCCAGCAGCGGATCGAGCTCGACGAGGTCTCCGACACCGCCGTCTTCCAGCGGGCCGTCGAGCTGACGTCCGGCATGCTCCGCGGCTACGGCCTGGCCGAGCCCGAGCTGACCGACGCCGGGCGGCTGCTCCGCGCCACGTTCCACGGATACATCCACATCGAACTGAGCGGCGGCTTCGCGCACGCGCGTCCCGTCGCCGCCTCCTGGGCGCGCTCGCTCGACGCGCTCCACGACCTGCTCGACACCTGGGGGAGATCATGAACGTCGGAACGGTGAAGGTGCCGGGCGCCACCCTGCGCTACGAGGCGCGCGGCAGCGGGCCCGTGCTGCTCCTGATTCCCGGCGGGGCCGGGGACGCCGGGCTGTTCGACGGGATGGCGGACCTGCTCGCCGCCGGCGGGTACACCGTGGTCTCGTACGACCAGCGCGGGCTCTCCCGCAGCCCGCTCGACGGGCCGCTCGGCGAGCAGCGGGTCGCCCAGTGGCGCGAGGACGCCCTCGCGGTGCTCGACGAGGTGAGCCCCGACGAGCCCGTGTACGTCTTCGGCAGCAGCTCCGGCGCCATCGTCGCGCTCGATCTGCTCGCCGCCCGCCCGGACCGGGTGCGCCGGGTCGTCGCCCACGAGCCGCCGCTGGTGGAGCTGCTCGCGGACCCCATCCCGTACCGCTCCCACTTCGCCGAGGTGCGGGAGCTCCTCCGGACGAAGGGCCTCGGGCCCGCGATGGCCCATTTCACCGGACGGACGGAGGGGGAGCAGCCCGCCGAACTCCCGGAATCGATCCGGCCGATGGCCTCCCGCATGGCGGCCAACATGCCCGTCTTCCTGGAGCACGTCCTGTGCTCCTTCTCCTCCTCCGACCCGGACCTCGACGGCCTGCGCACTTCCGCCGACAAGCTCGTGCTCGGCGTCGGCCGGGACAGCGACGGTCAGGAGGCGCTGGTGGGGCCGGCCCGCCGGCTCGCCGAGGTGCTCGGGGCCGCGACCGTCGGGTTCCCGGGCGGGCACGTGGGGTGCGTGGAGCACCCCGAGGCCTTCGCGGAGGAGCTGCTCACCGCCATACGGCCGTGACCTCGCGGGTGTCGACCCGCATGCCGAGCGGCACCCGCCAGGAGTCCACGCAGACCGTGTACGTGCGGGTCTTCGCCGCACCGGCCGCGATCGGCGCGGGCAGCGGCTGGCTCGACTTCACCGTCGCCCAGTCGATGCCGAGCGCGCCGATCACGTGCGTGGCGAAGGTGACCGTGCCCGAACGGGCCTCCGTGCCACCGGTGTTGCGGAAGGTGACGGTGACGGTCTCGCACCAGCGCGTGCCGGTGTCGCCGAGCACGGGCGCGGAAAGCGTGAGCGCGGCAGGGGTGCCCGGGGTGGGGGTCGGGGTCGGCGCGGGTGTCGGTGTCGGTGCGGGCGCCGGGGGGCGGGTTGGGGGTGAGGTCGTGGCGGCCGGTACCCCAGGGGTACGGGGCGGGGCCGGCGTGGCCCGTACCGGCGGGGGCGCCGTCGCCGTCGGAGCCGTAGCGCTCGGAGCCGTACCGCCCGGTGTCCTGCCGTTCGGCGTCGGAGCCGTACCGCCGGCACCGGAGGGGGCGGGGCGTGGTGACGGGGAGGACGTGCTCGACGTGAGTCCCGGGCCCGTCGGGTCCAGCGGCACCAGCGTCACGGCGCCCGACGGTTTCACCGCGCCCTTCGGGCCGCCCTGGCCCGTGCCCACGGCCGCGTAACCGTCGCCGTCGTCGCTCGCGCCGCACGCGGTCAGCGCTCCGCCGAGGCAGAGCGCGACCACCACGAGTCCGAGATGCTTCCTCTGGAGCATGGCGTCAGTGTGGCTGACGGAGCGTCAGCGAGGAAGCGGAACGGCGAAGTTCGCCGGAGCTCAGTCCGCGATCAGGCCCTCGCGCAGCTGGGCCAGCGTCCGCGTCAGCAGGCGGGACACGTGCATCTGCGAGATGCCGACCTCCTCGCCGATCTGCGACTGGGTCATGTTCGCGAAGAACCGCAGCATGATGATCTGCCGCTCACGGGGCGGGAGTTTGGCGAGCAGCGGCTTGAGCGACTCGCGGTACTCGACGCCCTCCAGGGCCGCGTCCTCGTAGCCGAGGCGGTCGGCGAGCGAGCCCTCGCCGCCGTCGTCCTCGGGAGAGGGCGAGTCGAGGGAGGAGGCGGTGTACGCGTTGCCGACGGCGAGGCCGTCGACGACGTCCTCCTCCGACACCCCGAGCACTGCGGCGAGTTCGGGCACGGTCGGGGAGCGGTCGAGCTTCTGCGCGAGCTCGTCGCTCGCCTTCGTGAGCGCGAGGCGCAGCTCCTGGAGGCGGCGCGGGACGCGGACGGACCACGAGGTGTCGCGGAAGAAGCGCTTGATCTCGCCGACGACGGTCGGCATCGCGAACGTCGGGAACTCCACGCCGCGTTCGCAGTCGAAGCGGTCGATCGCCTTGATCAGGCCGATGGTGCCGACCTGGACGATGTCCTCCATCGGCTCGTTGCGGGAGCGGAAGCGGGCGGCCGCGTAGCGCACGAGGGGGAGGTTGAGCTCGATGAGGGTGTCGCGGACGTAGGTCCGCTCGGGGCTGTCCTCGGCCGCGCCCGTCTCGTCGAGGGCGCGCAGGCGCAGGAACAGGGAGCGGGAGAGGGTGCGGGTGTCGATGGCTCCGGGCGTCACGAGCGCCGGCGGGGCGGCGACGAGGGCCTCGTCGTGCTCCGCCGTCACGGCGCTGTCCGTCGCGGTCTCGGTGCTCTCCGCAGCGGTCGGCGCCGTCGTCTGCGCGGGCAGGGGAACGGGCGTGAGCGTAAGCACCTTCGAGCTGCCCTGTTCTGCGGACATGCCACCCCCTTGAGGTCGCGGACGGTCGTGGCGGCCACGACCATCTGAGGAACGCAGCCTCCACCTGAATACCGGCGGCAGGGCTGCGGCAAACGCGCTTCCAGCAGAATGTCACATGTCGGCAACGCGCTGTAGTGACTTGTCGACACAATGGGGGTGAATATCCGCAGGAAACAAGGGGTGTGCGGCATTTGAGGGGCCGTCGGACTACGCCGAAACGGTCTACCCGTTCCGGTTACGCCTCGATCCGATTTGCGGATCTCAATCGGGCGAAGCTCCGGGCGAGGAGCCTTGACACGTGCATCTGCGAGACGCCGAGCTCCTGGCTGATCTGGGACTGCGTCAGGTTCGAGTAGTAACGCAGCATCAGGATCCGCTGCTCGCGCTCGGGCAGCTGGACGAGCAGGTGCCGTACGAGATCGCGGTGCTCGACGCCGGCGAGCGCGGGGTCCTCGTACCCGAGCCGGTCGAGCAGTCCGGGCAGCCCGTCGCCCTCCTGGGCCGCCTCCAGGGAGGTGGCGTGGTACGAGCGGCCGGCCTCGATGCAGGCGAGCACCTCGTCCTCGCCGATCTTCAGCCGTTCGGCGATCTCGGCGGTGGTGGGGGAGCGGCCGTGGGCCGTGGTGAGGTCCTCGGTGGCGCCGTTGACCTGCACCCACAGCTCGTGGAGGCGGCGCGGGACGTGAACCGTCCGGACGTTGTCGCGGAAGTAGCGCTTGATCTCGCCGACGACGGTCGGCATGGCGAAGGTCGGGAACTGCACGCCCCGGTCCGGGTCGAAGCGGTCGATGGCGTTGATCAGGCCGATGGTGCCGACCTGGACCACGTCCTCCATCGGCTCGTTGCGGGAGCGGAAGCGGGCGGCGGCGTACCGCACGAGGGGCAGGTTGGCCTCGATGAGCGCGCCGCGCACCCGGTGGTGCTCGGCGGTGCCCGGTTCCAGGTTCTTGAGCTGTCCGAAGAGCACCTGGGTGAGGGCGCGGGTGTCGGCGCCGCGGGTGCTCTGGGGCCGGGGGCGGGGAGTGTCCAGGGGCCGGGGGGTGTCCGGGGCGTGAGGGGTGTCCGGGGGTCGGGGGGCGTCCACGGCGGGAGGGGCGTCGGCGGGGCGGGGGGTGTCCGGGGCCCCGGCCTCGTTCTGGGGCGGGACCTGAGGCGCTGTACTGGCCGGCACGTTCACGCCACCCCTTCACGTCAACGTCGTTAGCGTCAACTTCGGTCGACTCATCCGTCAAAAGCGGTCATAGCATCACAAGACATGTCCACTGTGTGCAAGCACCGCATAACCACGTGTTGGGGGTGGGTTCGACGGGTAAGAATGCGGGCCCCTCGCCGTGGTCGGCGAGGGGCCCGTGGAAGCTGAAGGCGGAGGGTCAGCCTTCGATCTCGTAGTCGGCGATGACCCACGTGGAGAACTCGCGCCACAGGGCCACACCCGCCTGGTGGGCAGGGTGGTCCAGGTAGCGCTGAAGGGCGTCCTTGTCGGCGACGGCCGAGTTGATGGCGAAGTCGTACGCGATCGGCCGGTCGGTGATGTTCCAGTCGCACTCCCAGAACGTCAGCTCGGGGATCTGCGAGCCGAGGGCACGGAAGGCTTCGACGCCCGCGACGACGCGCGGCTCGTCGCGCTGCACGCCGTCATTGAGCTTGAAGAGGACCAGATGGCGGATCACTGTCGTCTCCTAATTCACGAGCTCGGTCATGAACTGACCAACACCTTGAGCGGCGCTCGATATGCCTTCGAACCCTACCTGGACGAGTTCCGCCGCCCGGGCCGGGGATGTGATGATCGTGTACAGCACAAAGACCACGACCGCATAGAGCGCGATCTTCTTCGCCTGCGCCATCCCGCTGCCCCTCCCCGTGTCTCCCCTGTGTCCGCCCGCGGGCGGTCGCCGAGTCTAGCCGAGCGGCTTCGGGCGGGAGCTGGTCGCGCCAACACACGACGAAGGCCCGGTGTCTTACGACACCGGGCCTTCAATCAGAGCGGTAGCGGAGGGATTTGAACCCTCGGTGAGTTTCCCCACACTCGCTTTCGAGGCGAGCTCCTTCGGCCGCTCGGACACGCTACCGAGAGAGAGCTTAGCCCAAAGGTGCCCCAGGACTGAAATCCATATGTCTTCGCAGGTCGGAGCGGGGTCGCGCGAGGGTCGGCGGTCGCGTCAGCGGTCGCGTCAGCGGTCGCGGAAGAAGCGGGTCAGCTGGTCCGAGCACTCCGCCTCCAGGACCCCGTGGATCACCTCGGGCCGGTGGTTGAGCCGCCGGTCCCGTACGAGGTCCCAGAGCGAGCCGGTGGCGCCGGCCTTCTCGTCCCAGGCGCCGAACACCACCCGTTCGACCCGCGCCTGGACGAGCGCGCCCGCGCACATCACGCAGGGCTCCAGCGTCACGACGAGCGTGCAGCCGGTCAGCCGCCACTCGCCGAGCGCCGCCGCGGCCCGGCGCAGCGCCAGGACCTCGGCGTGGGCGGTGGGGTCGCCGGTGGCCTCGCGCTCGTTGTGGCCGAGCGCGAGGACGGTGCCGTCGGGCGAGAGCACGACCGCACCGACCGGCACGTCACCGGCCAGCGCGGCCCTGTCGGCCTCGTCGAGCGCGCGCCGCATGGGCTCGCGCCAGGGGTCCCGTACGGGATCGGGGGCATGGCCCGGGTCCCGTACGGGATCGGGGCCTCCGCCAGGGCCGGGCCCGGGGTCGGGTACGGGGACGGCGAGCGGCACTAGCGCACGGCCTCCAGGATCTCCCCGGCGCCGATGGCGTCCGCGATCTCGCCGAGGGCGTCGCCGGTCTCCAGGGCGAGCAGGTCCCGCTCGGACATGCCGAGGTCGGCCAGGACCCGGCCCTCGCCGAGCGGACCGGCCGGCGCGATGACGCCGTCCGTGTCGTCCGCCTCCGCTTCGGCCTCCGCCACCTCCGGCTCGCCGTCCTCGGTGCCGTCCAGGTCCAGCGCGTCCAGGTCGGTGTCCGCGTCGTCACGGTCCTTGCCGAGCAGTTCGCCGGTGAGGATCTCCCCGTACGAGGAGCGGGCCGCGGCGGCGCCGTTCGACACGAAGACGCGCGGGTCGTCCTCGCCGTCGACGCGGACGAGGCCGAACCACTCGTCCTCCTGCTCGATGAAGACGATCACCGTCTCGCCTTCGTCGGCCGCGGACTCGCGGGCCAGATCGGCGAGGTCCGCCAGCGTTTCCACGTCGTCGAGCTCGATATCGCTCGCTTCCCACCCGTCTTCGGTGCGCGCGAGCAGTGCGGCGAAGTACACCTGACTCTCCCACTGATCAGAGGTGTGATGATCCGGCGGCGCGCTCCTGATGCCCCGCCCAATCGGCATCGTGACAGAAACCTCGCCCGTTGGAGAGGTCTTCGGCTCTTGCGTCGTGCATCAGTCTGAACGACGCCCGGATCGGGCGGGCGTGCGACCCCGGCGCACGGAGGGGGCGCACGGCCGGGCCCCCTTCCCACCCGTCACCGCCGTTCACCCGGCCGCTCAGCCTGCCGTTCACCCGGCCGCTCACCTTGCCGTTCACCCCGCCGCTCACCAGCGGAACGTCCGCATGCGCATCGCCTGCCGCATCCGTGCCGCCCGGGCGCGCCGCGGCTGCACGCGGTCGCGCAGCGCCTTGGCCTCGTTCAGCTCGCGCAGGAACTGTGCGCGGCGTCTGCGGCGCTCCGCGTCGGTCTCCTGGCGGGGCTCCTCCACGGGAGCCTCGTCGCCCGGCTCGTGCTGTTCCAGGTCGGGCATAGGCCACACCACCCCATCAGCGGGTTCCCTGTGCCCCCACCTTCCCTCGCCCGCGAGGGTTGACGCCAGTTCCGGCCGGCGTTCCCGGCTACTGTTGAGTCATGCGTCTCCATGTTGTTGACCACCCGCTGGTCGCCCACAAGCTCACCACCCTGCGCGACAAGCGCACGGACTCCGCCACCTTCCGCCGGCTCGCCGACGAGCTGGTCACGCTGCTCGCCTACGAGGCGACGAGGGACGTGCGCACCGAGCAGGTCGACATCGAGACCCCGGTGACGCCGACGACCGGCGTGAAGCTGTCGCACCCGCGGCCGCTCGTGGTCCCGATCCTGCGCGCCGGTCTCGGCATGCTGGACGGCATGGTGCGGCTGCTGCCGACGGCCGAGGTCGGCTTCCTCGGCATGATCCGCAACGAGGAGACGCTGGAGGCGTCGACCTACGCGACGCGGATGCCGGAGGACCTGTCCGGCCGCCAGGTCTACGTCCTCGACCCGATGCTGGCGACCGGCGGCACGCTCGTCGCGGCGATCCAGGAGCTGATCCGGCGCGGCGCCGACGACGTGACCGCGGTCGTGCTGCTCGCCGCCCCGGAGGGCGTCGAGGTCATGGAGCGCGAGCTGGCGGGCACGCCGGTGACCGTCGTGACCGCCTCGGTCGACGAGCGGCTCAACGAGCACGGCTACATCGTGCCGGGCCTGGGCGACGCGGGCGACCGCATGTACGGCAGCGCCGAGTAGTCCGGGCCCTTCTCGGCTCGAACCGCTAGCTCTTGCAGGGCGCGGCCGGCTTCGGCTTGTTGAGCGCGACCAGCGCCGCGTCCGCCGCCGCCTTCGGGTCGAGCTGCTTGAAGGCCGTACCGATGATCAGGTCGACGTCCGCCGTGGGGCGGGCGTCGACCTTTGTCGTTGTGCCCTTCAGCTGCGTGCCGACGACGGAGAACGTGCCCTTGGTGGCCCCGGGTGCGCCGAGCAGCAGTCCGGTGCCGGGGACCTTCTTGTCGTACGCGGCGGGCGCGTTGCCGACCTTCCCGATGACGAAGCCGCGCTTCTTCAGCTCGTCCGCGGTCGCCTTCGCGAGCCCGCCGCGCGGGGTCGCGTTGTAGACGTTCACGGTGATCTGGGCGGGCTTGGGGAGGGCGGCGGCGCCGGGCTGCGTGCTCGCCTTGGGGGCGGGGGCGGGGGCGGGCTTGCAGTCGTTCTGCTTGCCGGCGGCCGTGGTGGTCTTCTCGTCGCCGCCGGAGAAGACGTCCACGAGCTGCAGCGTTCCCCATCCGGCCGCGCCGAGCACGAGCACGGCGGCCGTAGCCCCGAGGACGATCCTGCGCCGGCGGTGGGGGCGGCGCATGCGCGGGTAGACATCGCCCGTGATGCGGTACTTTCCGCCCATTCCGGGGGGAGTGAGCATGCTCATGAACGCAGCGTAATGCGACCCGCCGGGGATGCCTACTGGATGATCATGTGATCGCGTCCGGATGGGCGTGAAGAGACCCCGAAAGGATCAGCCGGAGGCCCGCGGAAAGCTCGCGGAGGACTCGCGGAGGACTCGCGGTTCGCGGAAGACCCGGGGGGACCTTCGGGCCCTCAGTCCAGTTCGAGGACGCGCGCGTGCAGCACCTGGCGCTGCTGGAGCGCGGCGCGGACCGCGCGGTGCAGTCCGTCCTCCAGGTAGAGATCGCCGCGCCACTTCACGACGTGCGCGAAGAGGTCGCCGTAGAAGGTGGAGTCCTCGGCGAGCAGCGTCTCCAGGTCCAGCTGGCCCTTGGTGGTCACCAGCTGATCGAGGCGGACCGGGCGCGGTGCCACGTCCGCCCACTGCCGGGTGCTTTCCCGGCCGTGGTCGGGATACGGCCGGCCGTTTCCGATGCGCTTGAAGATCACACGGAAAGCCTACCGGGCGAGCGGCTCCCGGCGCAGCCACGCGACCCCGGTGGGAAGCTGGGCAAAACGCCTGAGACCAGGACAGGGGTCCGCCATGACCGAGAGCGCGCAGCCGTCGTCCGAGCCCTGGGCGGAGATCGCCGCCGGGTACGCCTTCGACGGAGCGGCACTCGAACTGGGGGCGGTGCTCTGGGACGGCGCGTGTCACCCGGACGCGCGGGTGCGGGTACCGCTGCCGATGCTCAACCGGCACGGACTGGTCGCCGGCGCGACCGGCACCGGCAAGACCAAGACCCTCCAGCTGCTCGCCGAACAGCTCTCCGCGAACGGCGTGCCCGTCTTCCTCGCCGACATCAAGGGCGACGTCTCCGGCATCTCCGCGCCCGGCCAGGACGGCGAGAAGGTGCGCGAACGGGCGGGGCAGGTCGGCCAGGAGTGGACGGCGACGGGATTCCCGTGCGAGTTCTACGAGCTCGGGGGCGGCGGGAGTGGCGGGAGTGGCGGGGGCGGCGGGAGCGGGGGCGGCGCTTCCGCATCGGGACCGGCCAGAGGCATCCCCATCCGCGCCACCGTCACCGGCTTCGGCCCGCTGCTCCTCTCCAAGGTGCTCCAGCTCAACCAGACCCAGGAGCAGTCGCTCGGCCTGATCTTCCACTACGCCGACAGCAAGGGCCTGGAGCTGATCGACCTCAAGGACCTGCGGGCGGTGGTCGCGTTCCTCGTCTCGGACCAGGGCAAGGCCGAGCTGAAGGGCATCGGCGGGCTCTCGACGGTCACCGCCGGGGTGATCCTGCGCGCCATCACCGCCTTCGAGCAGCAGGGCGCGGCCGGCTTCTTCGGCGAGCCGGAGTTCGACACGAGCGAGTTCCTGCGGACGGCGCCGGGCGGTGACGGGCGCGGCATCGTCTCCGTACTCGAACTGCCCGCCGTACAGGACAAGCCGCAGCTCTTCTCCACCTTCCTGATGTGGCTGCTCGCGGATCTGTACGGGGAACTGCCCGAGGTCGGCGACCTCGACAAGCCCAAGCTGGTCTTCTTCTTCGACGAGGCCCATCTGCTCTTCAACGGGGCCTCGAAGGCGTTCCTGGAGTCGGTCACCCAGACCGTGCGGCTCATCCGCTCCAAGGGCGTCGGCATCTTCTTCGTGACGCAGACCCCGAAGGACGTGCCCGCGGACGTCCTCGGCCAGCTCGGCAACCGCGTCCAGCACGCGCTGCGCGCCTTCACTCCGGACGACGCCAAGGCGCTGAAGGCGACCGTACGGACCTTCCCGAAGTCGGCGTACGACCTGGAGGAGGTGCTGACCGGGCTCGGTACGGGCGAGGCGGTCGTCACCGTGCTCAGCGAGAAGGGCGCCCCGACGCCGGTGGCGGCGACCCGGCTGCGCGCCCCGCAGTCGCTGATGGGGCCGGTCCCGGCGGCCGACCTGGCGGCGGCGGTGCGGGCCTCGCCGCTGTACGGGCGGTACGCGGAGGCGGTGGACCGGGAGTCGGCGTACGAGAAGCTGACGGCGGAGCAGCGGGAGGCGGAGCGGGCCGCGGAGCAGGCGGCGGAACAGGCCGTCGCCGAGAAGGAGGGAGCGAAGGCTCCTCAGGCGCGGAAGCAGCCGGAGGAGGAGCCCTCGCTCGTCGAACAGGTCACCGGCAGCGGCCTGTTCAAGTCCCTGGCGCGGTCGGTCGGCACCCAGCTGGGCCGGGAGATCAGCCGCTCGCTGTTCGGGACCGCGCGCCGCAAGCGGTGATTACTCGGTCACCGGTGACTACTCGGTCACCTCGTCGTGGTCGCCGTGCAGGCCGCCGCCGCTGCTGCCCGAGTCGCCGGTGCCCGTGGTCGGCACGAAGGTCACCGGCCGCTTGAGGGAGCTGATGTCGTGGGCGTAGGTGCCCACGGCGTTGGCGATGACGTCGATGTTGACGTCGAAGGCGCGCATGTCGATGTTGGTGATGTCGTCACCCTTGGCGTGGTAGTTCACGTCGTACGCGACGCCCGCCTGGCCGCCGAACTTCTTGGCCTGGGCGGCGGTCTTGAGGCCCTCGGCGCCGGTGAAGGTGCCGCCGGAGGGGATGCCGACCCCGATGAACGGGCCGTAGTCGGAGCGGCCGGTGAAGTCGGTGCCCTCGTGCGGGGCCCCGCTGCGGTCCATGAAGTCGGTGATGTCGCGCTCCAGTTGGGCGGAGCCCTCGGGGCCGGCGCCCGCGCCGACGCCGTCGGAGTTGTCGCCGTCGTAGACGAAGAGTCCGTAGTTCGGCGAGGCGATCATGTCGAAGTTGAGGTAGAGCCTGATCTCCTTCCTGCCGAGGTCCGTGAGGTTCTCGACGTAGTGCTCGGAGCCGAGCAGGCCGTTCTCCTCGGCGGACCACCAGGCGAAGCGGAGCTTGTTGCGGACCTTGCCCAGCTCCTTCGTCTTCGCGAGCTCCAGGGCGGTCTGGAGGAGACCGGCGGAGCCGGAGCCGTTGTCGTTGATGCCGGGCCCGGCGGTGACGGAGTCGAGGTGGGAGCCGAGCATCACGGTGTTGGCCGCGTTGCCGCCGGGCGTCTCGGCGATCACGTTGTTGGTGGAACGCTTCTCCTGGAGCTGGCGCAGCTCGAAGGAGAGGCTGACCGGGCCCTTGGCGAGGTCGGCGGCGAGCTGCTCGCCCTCGGCCTTGGGGAGGCCGCCGGTCGGGATTTTGACGCCGGCCGGGTCGCCGAGGGTGCCGGAGAGCAGGCCGTCGACGTTGTTGTAGACGATCGCGGCGACGGCGCCGGCCGCGGCGGCGTTGGCCTGCTTGACGGCGAAGGTGCAGCCGCCGCGCTTGATCAGGGCGATCCTGCCCGTGAAGGCGCCGGCGGCGAAGTCGCCCGGCTCGCAGCCGTTGCTGCCGTCGGCGTCGACCGGGGCGGCGGCGAGTTCGGCCTTGATGCCGCCTTCCGGCGTGGAGGCGGTGTAGGTCATCGCGCGGAGCGTGAGGTCGCGGGCCGGGGTGGCGGAGGTGACGGTGGCCTTCTCGGCGAGCGTCTGCGTGTAGATGAAGTCGAACTTCTGGTACGTGACGGCGTAGCCGGCCTTCTTCAGCTGCGTGTAGACGTACGCGGCCGAGGCGTCGTGGCCGAGCGTGCCGGCCGCGCGGTTGCCGCCCGCCGAGTCGGCTATCGCCTGGAACTTCTGCAGGTGCTTGTACGCGTCCTCGGCGGACGTCGCGCGGACCAGCTTCCGCGCCAGCCGGGCGGCGTCCCGTGCCTGCGCCGCCCCGGGTTCGGGGGAGGCGGTGGCGGGCGCCGCGAGCACCAGCGGGGTGGCGAGTGCGGCGGCGGCGAGGACGGCGGCGGCTCTGCGCTGGGATACGTTCACAGAAGTCCTTCCCGAGGTGTCGAGTTGAGGGGAAGCTAGCGACTTCGAGGTGGTTCTGTGAACACGATCGACACAATTCCTGTCAGGTAACTCAGGATTGACATCTGGAATTATCAATTCCTGCCACTTTTCCCGGACTTTGCCGAGGAGGAAGCCGAGGAAGATGCCGAGGAGGGTGGCGATGTGGCTGATTTCGCGGCCTTGGCAGCGGCCTTCATCTCCTGCTTGTGGGCGCGCACTTTCGCCAGCGAGTCCGCGTCGGTGATGTCGGCGGCCGAGCGGTAGCAGTTCGGCTCCCCGTACGGCCCGGCCGCCTCCCGCCAGCCCTTCGGGTGCACCCCGTACTGCTTGCCGAGCAGCGCGAGGAAGATCTGCGCCTTCTGCTTGCCGAAGCCCGGCAGCGCTTCCAGGCGGGCCAGCAGCTCCTTGCCGTCGGCCGCGTCCCGCCACACCGCCTCCGCGTCGCCGCCGTACTCGTCGACGAGGAAGCGGCACAGCTGCTGGATCCGCTTGGCCATGGAGCCGGGGTAGCGGTGCACGGCCGGCTTCTCGGAGAGCAGCGCGGCGAACGTCTCCGGGTCCTGGGCGGCGATCTCGCCCGCGTCGAGGTCGCCTTGGCCCATGCGGGTCGCGATGGTGTACGGGCCGGAGAAGGCCCACTCCATGGGCACCTGCTGGTCGAGGAGCATGCCGACGAGCGCGGCGAGCGGGGAGCGGGCGAGGAGCGCGTCTGCGTCGGGCTGCTGGGCGAGGTGGATCGTGGGGCGCGTGGGGCTCATGCCCTGATCATCGGGCCGGGCGGGTGGCCCCGCCCGGTGGGTCACCCCTCCGGGTCACCCCGCCGGGTCCGTTTTCGCGAAGCGTTCGAGGGCCGTCATGAGGTGCCGGCGGGTCTCGTCGTCGCCGAGGTGGCCGGCCGCCTCGACGACGTGCAGCTCGGCGTCCGGCCACCCCTTGGTCAGCTCCCAGGCGGTGGTCAGGGGTCCGCCCATGTCGAGCCGGCCGTGCACGAGCACGCCCGGGATGCCGGCGAGCCGGTGGGCGTCCCTGATCAGGGCGCCCTCCTCCAGGAACGCGCCCTGAGAGAAGTAGTGCGAGCAGATCCGTACGAAGCCGAGCCGGGCGGCGTCGGCGCGGTCGGCGTACGGGGCGCCCTGGCCTTCCATCGACACGACGGCGTCCTCCCAGGCACACCAGTCGTTCGCCGCCTTCTCCCGTACGGCCGGGTCGGGGTGGGCCATGCGGGCGCCGTACGCCTCGATCAGCTCCTGGGCGCCGGCGTGCGCGGGCGCGCCCACGGCCTCCCGGAAGCGCTCGTGGGCCTCGGGGAAATAGGCGCCGACCCCTCCGTACAGCCAGGCCGTCTCGGAGCGGCGGGTGGTGGTCACGCCCGCGAGCACGATCTCGGTGACACGGTCCGGGTGCGTCTCGGCGTACGCGAGGATCAGCGTGGAGCCCCAGGAGCCGCCGAACAGCAGCCACCGGTCGATGCCGAGGTGCAGCCGCAGCCGTTCCATGTCGGCGACGAGATGGGCGGTGGTGTTGACGCTCAGGTCGGTGGCCGGGTCGCTCGCGTGCGGGGTGGAGCGGCCGCAGCCGCGCTGGTCGAACTGGACGATCCGGTACCGCGCCGGGTCGAAGAACCGCCTGGTCCCTGGCGACGCCCCGGACCCCGGTCCGCCGTGCACGAGGAGCGCGGGCTTTCCCGCGGGGTTGCCGGCGACGGACCAGTGGACGCGGTTGCCGTCGCCGACGTCGAGCATGCCTTCGTCGTACGGCTCGGTGCTTGGAAACGTCTCGACGGTCATCCGGCCGACGCTAGCGGTTGCCCCCCACCCGCGCCTCCGGGTTTTCGCACCAGGCGAGCACATCCGGCCAAGCCCCGTACCCGGCGTCGAGGTCCAGGTGCTCGCCCCCGGGCACGTGGTCCGCGTCGAGACCGAGCGGGACGCCGTAGTGCACGTCGGCGCCCTCGGGGCAGTACGGGTCGCCGCCCCCGTACACGAGCCGGGCGTTCTTCACGTCGAGCCCGGTCAGGTCGAGCCCCTCGGCGAACTCGGCGATCTCCGGGATCGACCCCACGACCCTCGGCGACGGCGGCGCGACGAGCAGCACCCGGTCCGCGTCAGGCGCCCGCCCCGCGGCCACGGCCCGCAGCCACAGCAGCACGCTCAGACTGTGCCCGACCACGACGAACTCGCTCCCGTCGTCCGGCCGTTCTGCCTGCCCGTCCAGCACGTCCAGCCACTCCCCGAGCCGCGGCGCGTCCGCCTCCGGCAGCTGCGGATACCGCACCTCGTGCCCGCGCTCGCGCAGCGCACCGGCGAGCCAGTGCTGCCAGTGGCCGGGCGGGCGGTGGTTCTGGAAGCCGTGGAGGATGAGGAAGGTCTTGGAAGCGCTGGTCATGGCCTGATCATGCGCCGGGGGCGCGGCGCCGGTCCAGCGTTTCCAAGGGGCGGACGCGCACGCCGCTCAGCCGGCCCGCAGGTTCAGCAACTCCCGCACTCCCGCCTTCAGTTCCTCCGCCGACAGCTGCTGCTCCTGGGACAGGTGGTGCATCAGGCTCGGTGAGAACGGGGCGAGGAGGAGATGGGCCAGGAGCGGGGCGTTCGCGGTGGGGCGGGCCTGGGTGATCAGCATCGTGACGTGGGCGTGCATCGCGAGGTAGGCGCCGCTGGTGTAGCGGGCGCTGGGGGCGGCGGTCTGGGCCGCGAGGAGGATGGCGCGCTGTTCGACGACGCGGTCGACGAGGGCGTCGAGGAACGCGTCGAGGCGCTGCGCGGCGGGGGCGCCGGGGCCGAGTGGGGGCGGGCCGCTCAGGTACGCCTCCTGGAACTGCCGCTCGCGGTCGTCGAGGAGCGCCCACAGGAGCTGCGAGACGTCGCCGAAGCGGCGGTAGACGGTTCCGACGCCGATGCCGCTGGCGTGCGCGACCAGGTTCATGGTGACCGCCTCGGGGCCCGACTCGGCGACGATCCGGGCGGCGGCGTCGAGGATCCTGCGCCGGTTGCGGGCGGCGTCGGCGCGCTCGGGGGCGGGGGCGCCGGCGGTCGGCAGCAGGCTGAGCAGCGGCGCGGGCCGGGCCGTCGGTCCGCCCTCGGCCTGCGGTTTCCTCGTGCTCATCGACTGCTGCCTGCCTTTCCGTGCTTCGTCCCCCATCGGTCGTTTCCTGCTCCTGAGCATACTCGCCCACCCGAGTAACCGGATAACTGTCCGCTTATCTGAGTCTGAATACCCCCGGGGGTACTTCTGTTATCGTCGTACAGGCCGAATGAATACCCCGGGGGGTAATTGAGGGAGTCGGCGATCGGCGATCTCGTTCCTGGAAGGAGTACGGGCGTGTTTGTGACCGTGACCGCTCTCGCGGCCGGTGCCGTCGTCGGGCTCGCGCTCGGCGCGCTCGGCGGAGGCGGCAGCGTGCTCGCCGTCCCGGCCCTCATCTACCTGCTGGGCCTCACCCCGGCCGCCGCCGCCACCGCGAGCCTGCTCATCGTGCTCGCGACCTCCGCGACCGCGCTCTACGGGCACGCCCGCGACGGCCAGGTGCGCTGGCGCACGGGCGCGGTGTTCGCCGCGGCCGGCCTCGTCCCGGCCGCACTCGGCGGACTGCTCGCCGCACGGGTGCCGGAACGGCTGCTGACGGTCGGCTTCGTGACGGTGGCGGGTTTCGCGGCGGTACGGATGGTCCGCCGGGACCCGGCGCGGGACGGCGCGGAGGCGCGGATGGTCCGCCGCGCCCCTGCACGGGACGGTGCGGAGGCGCGGATGGCCCGCCGGGACCCGGCGCCGGACGGTGCGGAGGCACGGAACGTCCGCCGCGCTCCTGCGCCGGACGGTGCGGCGGTGCGGAGGGTCTGTCGAGACCCCGCGCCGGACGGTGCGGCGGTACGGATGGCCCACCAGGACCCCACGCCGGACGCGGGGCCGATGCGTCGCCGCTCCGCCCCGGCTGTCGCGGGCGCGGGCGCCGGGCTCGGAGCGGTGACCGGAGTCCTCGGCGTGGGCGGCGGCTTCCTGACCGTACCGGCGCTCGTCCAGGTCGTCGGTCTGCGGATGCGCCCGGCCGTCGGCACGAGCCTGCTCGTCGTCGCCGTCAACGCACTGGCCGCGCTGCTCGCCCGCTCGGGTACTGCCGCACCACTCGATTGGGCGGTCGTCGCGCCGTTCGCGGGGGCGGCGGTGCTGGGCGCGTGGGACGGGCGGCGGCTCGCCGCCCGCGTACCGGCCGACCGACTGCGAAGAGCCTTCGGCTTCCTCCTGCTCGCGGTGGCGGGCCTGATGCTCCTGGACCTGCTTCTCTAGTGCTCCAGCCGCTAGGCGAGCGACAGGAAGAGCTTCTCCAGCCGGGCCCGCATCTGATCGGGGTCCTCGCCCGTCCTGCGCCCGTTCTCCATGTCCGTGAGGCACTGCTGGAGCCCGGTCGCGATGATCGCGAACCCGGCCCGGTCCAGGGCCCGGGAGGCGGCGGCCAGCTGGGTCACGACCTCCTCGCAGTCGCGGCCCTCCTCGATCATCCGGATGACCCCGGAGATCTGTCCCTGCGCCCGGCGCAGCCGGTTCAGTACGGACTTCAGCTCGGCGCCCGCGAGATCCAGTTCCACGACCACTCCTCCACAGATACCCCAGGGGGTAATTTACTCCCCGCCACGGGGTCCCGTCGAAGACCAAGGATGACACCTGCCATGGCCCTGACCACCGCCCTCGACGCCGACCAGGCCCACGCCCGCCTCGCCGAGCTCACCGTCGTCGACGTCCGCAGCCCCGCCGAGTACGCCGGAGGCCATGTCCCCGGCGCCCTCAACGTCCCCCTCGACCGCCTCGACCAGGCCGTTCCCGCCCTCAGGGAAGCCGCCGCCCGCGGCGCGCTCCTCGTCGTCTGCCAGTCCGGAAACCGCTCCCGCACCGCGTGCGCCCGCCTCGCCGCCCACGGCATCCCCACCCTCGACCTCACCGGCGGCACCGCCGGCTACGCCACCCGCGGCCACACCCTCGCCCGGCCCACCGGCGCCCCCGCCCGCACCCCCTGGGCCATGGACCGCCAGGTCCGCCTCACCGCCGGCACCCTCGTCCTCCTCGGCCTCCTCCTCGCCCTCCTCCTCCACCCCGCCTTCCAGCTCCTCTCCGCATCCGTCGCGGCCGGCCTCGTCTTCTCGGCCCTCACCAACACCTGCGGCATGGCGGCGATGCTCGGCAGGCTCCCGTACAACCGGACGACGTCATGCGGACCGAACCTGGACACGACACTGGCCCGCCTGCGGGACGGCCGCGACGCCCGCAACGGCCGCAACGACTGAGCAGGAGGGACGGATCTCACGGGTCGAGCCGTGCCGCCCGCATCTGCAGATAGCGCCGTTCCGGGAGGCTTTCGGTCGCGCGGGCGGCCGTGCGGTAGGCGGCGGCCGCGGCTCGGTGGGCGCCGGTGCGTTCGAGGAGGTGGGCGCGGACGGCGGGGAGGCGGTGGGCGCTCACCGGGGCCGGGAGGCGGGGTTCGAGAGCGGTGAGGGCGGCCAGGCCCGCCTCCGGGCCGTCGGCCATCGCGAGGGCGACCACGCGGCCCAGTTGCGCCATCGGGTCGTCCGGGATCTTCGTGAGCAGGACGTCGTAGAGGGCGAGGATCTGCGGCCAGTCGGTGTCGGCCGGGTCCGTCGCCTCGTCGTGGAGGGCGGCGATGGCGGCCTGGAGCTGGTACGGGCCGGGCGGGCCCTCCGTCAGGGCCTCCTCGACCAGGGCGGTGCCCTCCGCGATCGCCGCCCGGTCCCAGCGGGAGCGGTCCTGCTCGTCGAGCGGGACCAGCTCCCCGTCCGGCCCGGTGCGGGCCGCGCTGCGCGCCTCGGTCAGCACCATCAGGGCGAGCAGCCCGGTCACCGCGCCCTCGCGGGGCAGCAGCCGGCGGACCGCCCGGGTCAGCCGGATCGCCTCGCGGGCCAGGTCGGCGCGGTGGAGGGCGGGGCCGGAGGTGGCCGTGTAGCCCTCGTTGAAGATCAGGTAGAGCACCTGAAGCACGGAGCCGAGGCGGGCGTCCCGGTCCTCCGGGCCGGGCGGGCGGAAGGGATGGTCCGCCCCGGCCGCGCGCAGCTTCGCCTTCGCCCGGCTGATCCGCTGCGCGACCGTCGCCTCCGGCACCAGGAAGGCGTGGGCGATCTCCGCCGTCGTCAGGCCGCCCACCGCCCGCAGCGTCAGCGCGATCCGGGCGGCGGGCGCCAGCACCGGGTCGCAGCACAGGAACAGCAGCGTGAGCGTGTCGTCATCGGCCGGCGCCGCCCGTACCTCACGCGGCTCCAGACGTACCGCCGTCTCCTCGCGCCGCGCCCGCGCCTCCTCCGACCGCAGCGCGTCCACGAGCCGTCGCGACGCCACCCGGATCAGCCAGCCGCGCGGATTGCCCGGCACCCCGTCCCGCGGCCACTGCCCGGCGGCGGCGAGCAGCGCCTCCTGTACGGCGTCCTCGGCGGCGTCGAAGTGCCCGTACCGGCGCACGAGCGCGCCGAGGACCTGCGGCGCGTGCAGCCGCAGCAGGTCCTCGACGGCGTACGAAGGGTTCAAGGAGGTCAGCCGGGGTCGGTTGGGATGGGTCGGGGGCAGTCGGGGTCAGTCGGGGTCGGTCGGGGTCAGCCGGGTCGGCCGGGGTCGGTCGGAGTCGGACGGGTCGGCCGGGGTCGGTCGGGGTCAGCCGGGTCGGTCGGAGTCGGACGGGTCGGCCGGGGCGGACGGGGTCAGCCGGGTCGGCCGAGGTCGGTCGGGGGCAGCCGGGCCAGCCGGGGTCGGTCGGGTCAGCCGGGGTCCGGCCGGTCGGTCGGGGTCCGGCCGGGGCAGCCGGGGGCGGCGGTCGGTCGGTCGGCGGCGAGGGCGCCGAGTGCGGCGGGCGCCGCCGGGCCGGACGGGTCAGCCGAGGTCCGCCAGGAGGTCGGCGCCGCCCCGCTCGTCGATCTGCCGGATCACCACCGGATACTCCGGCGCCCCGGCCGGCTGCGGGCAGCTCGCCGCCCGCGCCGCGATCTCGGTCACCCGCTCCAGGCTCTCGCAGTCGACGACCCAGTACCCGGCGAGCACCTCCTTCGTCTCCCCGTACGGCCCGTCCGTGACCACCGGCCGCCCCTCGTCGTCGACGCTCACGAACCGGGTCCGCCCCGGCTCGACGAGTCCCTGCGCGTCGACGAGCTCCCCGCTCTCGGCGAGATCGTCGTTGATCGCGTTCATGTGCGCGAACATCGTCTTCAGGTCCTGCTCGCTCCAGGCCGGGCTGTGCGCGGACGCCTTCCCGTTCATGGCGTCGTAGTCGGCCTGCGCGCCCTGCACCATCACCAGGTACTTCATGACGTTCTCCTCGTCCGGGGGAGGGTGTGCTGTGGTTCTTTCACAGGAGACGTCGGAGCAGGACCGCGTTTCTCGACATCGGGCCGACGGTCAGCCCGATGCCTGCCGCGATGTCACCCGGAGGAAGCAGCGGTCCCGCTCCGCGACCCGCTCGCGCGGGCCCGCCGACCGCAGGACCACGTCCAGGACCGCGTCCGGATCCGCCGCGTAGCACTGGGCGAACCACGCCATGTTCGCCTCCACCACCGCCCAGCCGCCGTCCTCCAGCGGACCGACGTCCACGACGACCGCGCTCGGCAGCGTGCCGCCGACCGCCGCGAGCAGCTCCGCGCCGAAGCGGCGCGCGTCCGGCGTCAGCGGGCCGGGATCGAGGCGCCCGTACACGGCGTAGCGGCTGCCCGTCACGACCTGCCCGTCGAGGACGAAGAGGCGGTACTCGGCGGTGAAGGTCACCGGGTCCGAGACGAGGACCGGGGTGTGCGGGGGCAGGGTGCGGGCGAGGTCGGAGAGGCCGCGGTCGGGGTCGCCGTACACCGCCGCCTCGAACGACTTGTCCGACGGCGGCTTCAGGAACACCGGCTGCCACACCTCGCGGTAGACGGAGGAGAACGGTTCGAGGGCGATCCGGCGCCGGGTGAACTCCCTCGGCAGTTCCGCCAGCCAGTCGTCCCGCGGCTCCAGCAGCCCGAGCCCGAGGCGATCGGTGATCGCGTCGGCGAGCCGCGGGCCGCCGTGCCAGTGCACGGCCTCGCCCGGGCGTACGACGGTGTCCGCCGGCCGCCCGTCGAGCACCCGGGTCGCCAGGCCGCGGCGCCGGGCCGCCTCGGTCAGGAGGAGGGCGGTGGAGGTGCGCTGGGCGGATATCAGGAGGAGGTCGAGGTCGAGGTCGATGTCTGCGTCGCTCACGCGGAGAGTTCCCTTTCGAGCGGGGTACGGAAGCGGGGCGTGACCCGGACGTCGCCGACCCAGGCCGCCAGCCGCGCCGCCTCGGCCTCCACCGCCCGTACGGCATCCTTCCCCAGGCCCGTCCCCAGGCCCGCCGCCGGGCCGTTCCCCCGGCCCGCCCCCGCGTCCACATCCGCGTCGCTGAACAGCCGCCATACGATCTCGCCGTCGGCGCGCTGCGCCCAGCCGCCCACGATCCGGCCGTTCCACCACACCGTCGGGCCGATGTTCCCGCTCCGGTCGAAGAGCGGGGCGCGGTGGGCCGGGTCCAGGTACCAGTCGCGAGACTGCCAGCCCATCGCCGTCGGATCGAGCGCCGGCAGCAGCGCCGCCCAGGGCTCGTCGAGCGGCGGTACGGGTTCGAGGTCGTCCGGGAGGACGAAGCCCGGCCCCTCCTCCAGGGCCACCGGCTCCGCTTCGAGCGCCGCCAGGGCCCGGCGCACGTCCGTCACCTTCCAGCCCGTCCACCACTTCAGGTCCGCCTCCGTCGCCGGGCCGTACGCGGCGAGCCAGTGGCGTACGAGCTCCGCGCGGGCCTCGGCGGGCGGGAGGTCCTCGTGGGCCGGGAGCAGGGACCAGCGGAAGCGGCTCGACGTCCAGCCGCCCTGCGGGCGGCCGCGGGCGATGCGGCCCTCCATGCCGAGGACCCGCAGGATCCGGCTGGAGACGGACTGCGGGCCTTCCTGGTTGGTGCCGACGCCGTACACGAACTGCGCCCGCAAGCGCGGTACGGCCGCGCCGAGTTCGGTGCCGGTGGCCTCGCCGCGGGCCGCCAGCTCGGCCAGGACCTGGCGCTCGGTCTCGGCGAGCCAGGCCTCGTCGTAGTCGCTGCCGGCGGCCAAGTGCCGGACGAGCGTGGCGCGTTCACGGGCGGAGGCGGCGTCGGCGGTGGAGGAGTGGACGACGGCGGCGAGCACGGAGGGCACCACGAAGACGGTGTGCCGCATGCCGTGCATCCGGGTCAGCGTCCGCTCCTCGTACAGCGCCCGCTCCACCTCCGCCACCGGATCCCGGCCGGCCGCGAGCCGTGCGCCCGCCGCCAGGAACACCGTCGCCGGGTCCGTCGCGTGCAGCGCCACCAGCGCACCGGCGACCTCCTCCGCCGTCCCCGCCCGCGCGGACCCGGCCAACCGGTGCCGCACCGCGAGCCGTGCCCGGCGCTCGTCCGGGCCGATGCTTCTCGTCTCACGCCTCTCGCTCATGAGGACAAGCATGGCTGCTCGCGAGGGGGAACGAGCTGAGTGACGAGTCGAGGGACGGGTCGAGGGACGGGTCGAGGGGCGGGGCGAGGAACTAGAGGAACGAGTCGAGGAACTGGCCGAGGAACTCCGCGACGAGGGAGTGGAGGACGTCCGGCCGCTCCAGGTGCAGGTCGTGGCCGGTGCCGGGTACGCAGACGGCGCGGAGCCGCTCGGGCTGCCGCCGCGCCATCTCGGCGTACTCGTCGCCCGGGATGATCCCGTTCTGGCCGAGCACGGCGAGGACGGGCACGTCGATCGCCGCCCACTCCTCCCACCAGGCCCGCCCGGTGTTCTCGGCGAGCGAGGCGATCAGCACCTCGGGGTCGAATCGGGGTCGGAGCCCGCCGTCCCGTTCCTCCAGGCCGTCCGCCCAGCCCTCCCCTACGGGACCGCCGCCGAGGTACGCGACCGCCGCCTCGCGCGTCGGGAACGGCACCGGCCACGCCCGCAGCCAGCCGCCGACCTCCGCCAGGGTCTCGGGCGAGCCGGCACCGGGACCCGCCTCGACGAGGACGGCGGCGGAGATCCGGTCGGAGTGCGCGGCGGCGGCGAGGAGGGCGGCGTGACCTCCGTACGACTGTCCGACCAGCACGGGGCGGTCCAGGCCGAGTTGTTCGCACACCTCGATGACGTCGGCGACGTACGCGGCCCGCGACACGTCCTTCGGCCGTCGCTCGCTCGCGCCGTGCCCGCGCTGGTCGAGGGCGACGACCCGGTGCCCGTCGGCGCGCAGGAGCCGGGCGAGCGTGTCCCACTCGCCGGCGTGCCCGGCGAGCCCGTGGAGCAGGAGGAGCGGCCGTCCGCCCCCGCCACCATTGCCGTCCCCGTCCCCGTCCCCGCCATCGCCCCAGTCGCGGAGCGAGAGCCGTACCCCGTCCCGTACGAGAAGCGTGCGTTCGGTCCAGTTCGCATGGGTCGCATGGGTCACATGGGTCACACGGGTCACACGGGCTCCTTGGCCGGGCAGAGCAGCGCGTCGGCGACGGCGGTGCGGGCGTAGAGGACGGACCGGCCGCTGCGGTGTGCGGTGACCAGGCCGGCGTTGCGCAGGGCGATGAGGTGCTGGGAGACCGCGGGCGCCGAGAGCCCGAAGGCGGCGGCGAGCCGGGTCGTCGACGCGGGTGTGTCGAGCTCGGCGAGCAGCAGGGCGCGCGAGCGCCCCAGCACGGCGGCGACGGCGTCGGTGGCGGTGGTCGTGGTGCGGGGCTCCCAGAGGTTGCCGATCCCGCGTGCGGGATAGGCGAGTTGGGGTGGATCGGGGGCCACGGACCGGGTCAGGACCTTCGGCCAGGCGAACGCGGACGGGACGAGCAGCAGCCCGGCCCCGGCCTGGTCGCGGGTGAGCCCGCAGGCGCGCCAGACGAGCCGCAGGGTGTCGTCGTCCCACCGCACGGTCTCGTGGAGTTCGCCGAGCACGCGCGCCGAGCCGTGCTCGGCGACCTGCCGGGCACGGTGGAAGACATCGGCTTCGAGGAGGGTGCGGATGCGGGCCCAGTAGGGGGCGAGGGCGAGTTCCCAGTAGGTGAGGATCTCGTCGCGGAGCCGGTCGAGGTCGATGTCGGAGGGGTTCGGGCGGATGCCGTGGTGCTCGTCGAGGGCCTTCAGGTCCTGGGCGATCCGTTCCGCCGGGGTGCGGACGATGGCGTCGAGTTCGGTGCTCAGGGAGGGGAAGGGGGTCGCGGGGGTGGGGTTCAGGAAGTCGGCGAGATAGCCGTGGGCCGGGACCAGCGCGGCGATCCGTCCCCGGTCGAGCCCGGCGCGCAGGAAGCGGGGGCGGACCTGTTCGATCCAACGGCGGTGCAGGGGATGGCTGTTGGCGTCACGGAGCAGCTGCCGGAAGCTGGTGACGACCTCCCACATGGGGGAGACGGCGAAGCGGGTCTGCGCGAGGTCGGCAGCGGAGAAGACGAGCCCGGCTTCCATGCGTACCCCCGTGTCCGCGCCACCCGTGCCCCCGCGCCCCCGCGGCGGAATCGGTTTGATTCGGTCTGAGCTTAATCATTGGAGGGCGGTGTGGGCAGGGGAGCACGCTCCCGGCATGCCCAGCTCCTTCAGAGACCTCCCCGCCGTCGTGTGGACGATCTTCGCCGGCACGGTCGTCAACCGCCTCGGCTTCCTCGTCACGCCCTTCCTCGTCTTCTTCCTCGCCTCCCGCGGGGTGACCGGCACCGACACCACCCTCGTCCTCGGTGCGCTCGGCGCCGGCAACCTCCTCGGCCCCGCCGTCGGCGGCGTCCTCGCCGACCGCCTCGGCCGCCGCCCCACCATGCTCATCGGCCTCGTCGGCTCGGCGACGGCGCAGGGCGCGCTGTTCGTGGCCCCCGGCCTCTGGCCGATGGCCGCCGCCGCGCTTCTGGTCAGCGCCACCGGAATGGTCGTCTCCCCGGCCGCGTACGCCCTGATGGCCGACGCCGTCGACGCCGAACGCCGGCAGCGCGCGTACGCCCTCTTCGGCTGGGGCGTGAACCTCGGTACGGCGGTCGCCGGCGTCCTCGGCGGACTGCTCGCCGCGCAGGGCTACTGGCTGCTGTTCACGGTCGACGCGGGAACGATGCTGCTGTACGCGCTCGTGGTCGTGACCCGCGTGAGCGAGCCGGCGCGTCCTCCACGGCCTGTGGACGACGCGGCGGGCGCGGGGGCCGGCGCCGGCATCGGCTACGGCGTCGTGTTCCGCGACCGCCTCGCCCTCGTCCTGCTGCCGCTCTTCGGCGTCCAGCTCTTCGTCTACTCCCTCACCGAGGTCGCCCTGCCGCTCGCCGTCCACGACAGCGGCCTGCCGCCCGCGGCGTACGGCGCGATGGCGGCCGTCAACGCCGTCCTCGTCGTCGCCCTCCAGCCCTTCACCACCGCCCGCCTGGCCCGGCTTCCCCAACTCCCGGTCCAGGCCGCGGGCAGCACCCTCGTCGCGGTCGGGGTCGCCCTGACCGGCCTGGCCGACGGCATCGTCGGCTTCACGGTCTCGGTCGTCGTCTGGTCCCTCGGCGAGGTCGTCGTCTCCGGCATCGCCGCCACGATCGTCTCCAACCTCGCCCCGGCCCACGCCCGCGGCCGCTACCAGGGCGCCTTCAGCTGGACCTGGGGCGTGGCCCGCTTCGCCGCGCTCACCCTCGGCGTCACCGTCTACACGACCCTCGGCCCCGCCGCCCTCTGGTGGTCGGCCCTGCTCGCCGGCCTCGGCGCGGCGGCGGGAACGCTGACCCTCGCGGGCCGGCTGTCCGGAAAGCGCGCCGCGGACCGCGAGGCCGGCCCGGCGCGGGAGAGCGCAGGCGCATATGCGCCCCGGACCGCGCTCGACCTCGAATCGGCTGACGAGCGCTGAGGGCATCTGGGCGCATCCTGGGCGCCGGATCCGGGATCCCGGATCCAACCTCCTGGATCCAACCTCCTGGATCCCGCCTCCCGGATCCTGGATCCAACGTCCTGGATCCCGCATCCAACCTCCCGGATCCAACCTCCCGGATCCCGGATCCCGGATCCCGGATCCCGGATCTTGGATCTTGGATCCAGGGCACTGGATCCCGGATCCCGGCTCGCGTGTCGCGCGAATTACGCCCCCGGGCCCGTACGGGCTCCTAGGCTCGACGCGTGACCGAGAACGAGATCAAGATCAAGGCGATCGCCGCACTGACGGCCCTGCGCGGCGGAGTCGACGAGAGCCTGGTCTCGGACCTGCTGGGCGAGGTGATCCCGGGGCAGTTCGCGGTGCCGGCCGAGGCCAGCGCCGAGGAGATCGGGTTCTCGGTCCTGGCCCAGCTCTCCGACCCGCTGAGCGCGCTCGTCAACGGCTTCATCACGGCCTTCGACGCCCTGGCGGACGCGCACGACGCCTCGGGCGCGGAGCCGGACACCGAGCACATCCTGCAGGACCTGGCGCTCCGGCTGGCCAGCGACAACTTCGACGACTGACCCGCCTCCACACGCGCTGCGCACCTATCTGTCCACGCCGCCCACCCGCCCCACCCCGCGCACCACCGGGCGCACCCCTCCACCCGGCTGCGGTGCACGCACCGCATCGGGTGAAGGCGCGCGGAGGCGAGGTGTCGCTGACGCGTACGTGCCCAGGCGCGCCCGCATGGTGAGCGCGTCGGCCGGAGCCGTTCCGGCCCGGTGAGAGGAACGCGTATGCACGTCCCCACCCTCCGAAGACCACTGGCCAGACCGCTCGCCAGACCGCTCGCCGCTGTCATGGGCGTGGTCGCCGCCCTCGTGCTGTCCGCGCTGACCCCCGCGTACGCCGACGGCAGGGACGGCGGACCGGACGCCGCGCGGGACATCCGTACGGGCGCGCCGGGCACCGCACTGACCTGGGGCGCCAACGATTTCGGTCAGCTCGGCGACGGCAACAGCGTCCTCGCGAGCAGCGTGCCCGGGCGGGTCTGCGGAAACGCGCCCTGCACCGTGCCGCTGGACAAGGTCGTGAAGGTCGCGGCCGGGGGCGGGCACAGCATCGCGCTCCTGGAGGACGGTTCCGTCATCGGCTGGGGCCGCAACGCCGCCGCCCAACTCGGCGACGGCACCACCACCGACCGGAGCACCCCGGTGCGCGTCTGCGCGGTCGGCGAGACCGCGCCGTGCACGAGGTTTCTCACGGGCGCCGTCTCCGTCGCGGCCGGCGTGTTCCACAGTCTTGCGCTGCTCGCCGACGGAACCGTCGTCGCCTGGGGCAACAACGACAACGGCCAGGTCGGCATCGCGTCGGCCGCCGTGACGCAGCAGCTCACGCCCGCCCTGGTCTGCGACGTGAACGAGGTCACGCCGTGCACCCGAGGCCTGTCCGACGTCACCACCATCGCCGCCGGCTACCAGCACAGCATCGCGGCGCGCTCCGACGGCTCGGTGGTGACCTGGGGCGACAACAGCGACGGTCAGCTCGGCGACGGCTCCACCACCGACCGCTTCTCCCCGGTGCAGCTCAATCTGTACCAGGTGGCCTCCGTGGCGGCCGGCGCATCCCACACCATCGTTTCCCGCACCGACGGCACCGTCTACACCTGGGGCTTCGGCAGCGCGCTGGGCATCGGCCAGTTCGGCCAGAGCACCACCCCGGTGCAGGTGTGCGACGTCGGGCAGACCGCGCCGTGCTCCGCGTTCCTGACGGGTGTGAAGTCCGTGGCGGCCGGAGGCGTGCACAGTGTGGCCCTGCGGACCGACGGCACCGTCGTCTCGTGGGGTACGAACACCTCCGGCCAGCTCGGCGACGGAACCACGACGACCCGGAACGCTCCCGTACGGGTCTGCGCGCCGGGCGGCTGCGCCACACACCTCACCGGAGTCACCGCCGTGGCCGCCGCCGTCTCGGACTCGCACACCCTCGCGCTGCGCTCCGACGGCTCCGTACGGGCCTGGGGACGCAACGATTTCGGTCAGCTCGGCGACGGCACCACGACCGACCGCCTCACGCCGATCCGGGTCTGCGCGCTCGGCCAGACCGCGCCCTGCGGCCGCCTGCTCGAAGGCGTCACCTCGATCGGCGCCGGAGACCGCCACAGCATCGCGATCACCCGCCCGCTCGCCGACCTCGCCACCTCGATCACCGCGAGCCCGGAGCCGGTCGCCAACGGCGGCACTCTCACCTATTCGGTACGGGTCCACAACTACGGCCCGACCTCCGCGGACGACGTCGTCCTCACCGACCACCTCCCCGCCAACGCCCGCTACGCGAGCGCCAGCCCCTCGGTCGGCTACTGCGACACCCCGCCGACCGGTACGACGGACACGGTGACCTGCCACTTCGGCACCCTGGGCCGGGGCGCGGCGGCGACCGTCACGATCTCCGTGAAGGTACGCGCGAGTGCCGGCGGCACCGTCACGAACGAGGTCTCCGCCACCAGCGACACCGCCGACCCGAGGCCGGGCAACAACGCGGCGACCATCACCACGCCGGTCGCCTGACGCCGTCGGCGGACGCCAGGAAACGGAAAAGCCAGAGGGCCGGGCCGCTTTCGCGGTCCGGCCCTCTGGGCTGGCGGAGGATACGAGATTCGAACTCGTGAGGGGTTGCCCCCAACACGCTTTCCAAGCGTGCGCCCTAGGCCTCTAGGCGAATCCTCCGTGGAGAACATTACATGACTGGGAAGGGTGCTCGCGCACGTGATCAACAGGGGGTGGGAGGGGAGTGAGAGGGCGGCACGAGAGGGGGGCCGGATCGGGTACTCTGGGCGGAGCCCCTCACGTGGCGCTATCTGACTGAACTCCCCCAGGGCCGGAAGGCAGCAAGGGTAGGTCGGCTCTGGCGGGTGCGTGGGGGGCGCTTGCGTTCCCGGGGGCGCGCACGCGGGCCGCTCCGGCCGCGTCTGTCCGTCGTTCCCGGGTTGTCGGTGGGCGCCTATAACCTCGTATACGTGTCGTCTCTCGCGCTGTACCGCCGCTACCGCCCCGAGTCCTTCGCCGAGGTCATCGGGCAGGAGCATGTCACCGACCCGCTGCAGCAGGCGCTGCGGAACAACCGGGTCAATCACGCGTACCTGTTCAGCGGGCCGCGCGGCTGCGGCAAGACGACCAGCGCGAGGATCCTCGCGCGGTGTCTGAACTGTGAGAAGGGTCCCACCCCGACGCCGTGCGGCGAGTGCCAGTCCTGCCGCGACCTGGCCCGGAACGGGCCGGGGTCGATCGACGTCATCGAGATCGACGCCGCCTCCCACGGTGGTGTGGACGACGCCCGTGACCTGCGCGAGAAGGCGTTCTTCGGGCCCGCGTCGAGCCGCTACAAGATCTACATCATCGACGAGGCGCACATGGTCACCTCGGCGGGCTTCAACGCCCTGCTGAAGGTGGTCGAGGAGCCGCCGGAGCACCTCAAGTTCATCTTCGCGACGACGGAGCCCGAGAAGGTCATCGGGACCATCCGCTCGCGCACCCACCACTACCCCTTCCGGCTCGTGCCGCCGGGCACGCTGCGGGAGTACCTGGGCGAGGTCTGCGGCCGCGAGGGCATCCCGGTCGAGGACGGGGTCCTTCCGCTGGTCGTGCGCGCGGGCGCCGGCTCCGTGCGTGACTCGATGTCGGTGATGGACCAGCTGCTGGCCGGCGCCGCCGACGACGGTGTGACGTATGCCATGGCGACGTCCCTGCTCGGCTACACGGACGGCTCGCTGCTCGACTCGGTCGTGGACGCGTTCGCGGCCGCCGACGGCGCCGCGGCCTTCGAGGTCGTGGACCGGGTGATCGAGGGCGGCAACGACCCGCGCCGCTTCGTCGCGGACCTGCTTGAGCGGCTGCGCGACCTGGTGATCCTCGCCGCGGTGCCGGACGCCGCCGAGAAGGGGCTCATCGACGCGCCGGCCGACGTCATCGAGCGCATGCAGGCGCAGGCGTCGGTGTTCGGCGCGGCCGAGCTCAGCCGCGCCGCCGACCTCGTGAACGCCGGGCTCACCGAGATGCGCGGCGCCACCTCGCCGCGCCTCCAGCTGGAGCTGATCTGCGCGCGCGTGCTGCTGCCCGCCGCCTTCGACGACGAGCGTTCGCTGCAGGCGCGCCTCGACCGGCTCGAGCGCGGGGCCGCGGCCGCGCCGCCCGCCGCCGTCTTCACGACCACCTCGCCGGCTCCGCAGATGGGGTACGTGCCGCCGGCGGAGGCCCACGTCCCGCCGCCCGCTCCCATGCAGCCGGCTCCTGTCCCGCCGGCGCCCGCGCCCGCCCCGGCACCGGCCCAGGCCCAGGCCCCGGCTCCCGCGTCCGCCCCGCCGCCCCAGGCCGCCGCGCCCCAGCCCGGTGCCTGGCCCGGCGCCGCCCGGCCCGGCAGCGGTGCGCCCGGCGCCTGGCCGGGAGCCGCGGCCCCCGCGGCGCCCGCGCCCGTCCCGCAGGCCCAGGCCCCGGCGCCCGCGCCCCAGCAGCCCGCCGCCGCCTCCGGCGACATGGCCGCCGGTGCCGCCCAGGTGCGGAACATGTGGCCGCAGATCCTGGAGGCGGTCAAGAACCGCCGCCGCTTCACCTGGATCCTGCTCTCGCAGAACGCGCAGGTCGCGGGCTTCGACGGCACCACCCTCCAGCTCGGCTTCCTCAACGCGGGCGCCCGGGACAACTTCGCGAGCAGCGGCAGCGAGGACGTCCTGAAGGCGGCCCTGGCCGAGCAGTTCAACGTGCACTGGAAGTTCGAGGCGATCGTCGACCCCTCGGGCGGCGCCAACCCGCCCCCGGCCGCCGGGGGCTTCGGTGGCGGTGGCGGTGGTGGCGGCTTCGGCGGCGGCCGCCCGTCCGCCCCCGCCCCGGCGCGTACGCCCGCCCCGGCGCCCGCGCCCGTACAGGCCCCGCCCGCGCAGTACGCCCCGGCCCCGCAGGCCCCGGCGCCCGCGCCCGCCCCGGCTCCGGCCCCCGCGCCGGCGCCCGTGCAGGCCCCGCCCCCGGTCGCGCCCGAGGACGACGTGCCGGAGGAGGACGATCCGGACCTCGTGGACTCGGCGCTGTCCGGTCACGAGCTGATCGTGCGCGAGCTCGGGGCGACGGTCCTGGAGGAATACACGAACGAGTAGCCGCGTCTCGCTCGGTGGCCCGCACAAGGGTCACCGAGCCCCGCGGGCTACCCTGGCTGGCGTGAAGGTCCTCGTCATCGGCGGCGGCGCCCGCGAACACGCCCTGTGCCGCTCCCTCTCCCTCGATCCCGACGTCACCGCTCTGCACTGCGCGCCCGGCAACGCCGGAATCGCCGAGGTCGCCGAGCTCCACCCGGTCGACCAGCTCGACGGCGCCGCCGTCGCCGCGCTCGCCACCGAGCTCGGCGCCGACCTGGTCGTCGTCGGCCCGGAGGCCCCGCTGGTCGCCGGTGTCGCCGACGCCGTGCGCGCCGCCGGCATCCCGGTCTTCGGCCCGTCGCAGGCGGCGGCGCAGCTGGAGGGCTCCAAGGCGTTCGCCAAGGACGTCATGGCCGGCGCCAACGTGCCGACCGCCCGCAGCTACGTCTGCACCACCCCGGAGGAGATCGACGAGGCGCTGGACGCCTTCGGTGCCCCGTACGTGGTCAAGGACGACGGTCTCGCGGCCGGCAAGGGCGTCGTCGTGACCGACGACCTCGCCACCGCCCGCGAGCACGCGCTCTCGTGTGAGCGCGTGGTCATCGAGGAGTTCCTGGACGGCCCCGAGGTCTCCCTCTTCGCGATCACCGACGGCATCACCGTCCTCCCGCTCCGGCCCGCGCAGGACTTCAAGCGCGCGCTCGACGGCGACGAGGGCCCGAACACCGGCGGCATGGGCGCCTACTCGCCGCTGCCGTGGGCCGACGCCGGCCTGGTCGACGAGGTCCTCGCGACCGTGCTGCAGCCCACCGTGGACGAGCTGCGGCGCCGCGGCACCCCGTTCTCCGGCCTTCTCTACGCGGGTCTGGCGATCACCAGCCGCGGTGTGCGGGTCATCGAGTTCAACGCCCGCTTCGGCGACCCGGAGACCCAGGTCGTCCTGGCGCGCCTCAAGACCCCGCTGGCCGGCGTGCTGCTGAACGCCGCCAACGGCACCCTCGCCGACCAGGAGCCGCTCCGCTGGAGCGACGACGCCGCCGTCACCGTGGTGGTGGCCTCCCACAACTACCCGGGCACCCCGCGCACCGGCGACCCGATCGAGGGCCTGGCCGAGGTCGCGGAGAAGGACGCGCCGCACGCGTACGTCCTGCACGCCGGTACGAAGCGGGACGGCGACAGCATCGTGAGCGCGGGCGGCCGGGTGCTCTCGGTCACCGCCACCGGTTCGGACCTGACCGAGGCCCGCGAGCGCGCCTACGCGGCGGTCGGGCGTATCCGCCTTGACGGTTCCCAGCACCGTACGGACATCGCCGAGAAGGCCGCCCGGGGCTGACGCCCGGCCCCTTCCCGGCCTGCTTCCCGGCCCCCTCGCAGTGCCCAAGGGCGCGGCGGCGCAGTCAACCGCACCGCCGCGCCTTCGTCATCACCTTTGCCCAAAGCCATTCCATCGAGTGACGGCTCGGCCATACGGATGACGCCCGCCGAAGCCCCAACTAGGGTGCGGCGAAGGCGATCCGGCGTTGCCCGGCCGTTTCTCCGGCACTTGGCCCACCGACATTGCGTTGTCGGTGGCGGGTGCCACAGTGGGTGGAGTGAGCAACACCGCCACGGGCCACATGGGCCGTCCCGACGAGGGCAGGAGGGGGTGATGTACGGCGTGACCAGCACCGGTTCAGTGCCCGGCGACGAGCTGGGCGCGCGCGCCGCGCGGGTCCGGGCCCTCGCCGTGCTGCGGGTCCGCGGCAGGGCTCTCGGCCTCGCGGTGTTCCCCGCCGCCGTGGCCGTCGTCCTGTACGCGGGCGGGGTGACCGGCCACTTCACCGGCAGCGGCTGGGACGCCGCGCGCGGGGTGGTGACCGCCCTCGCCGTGGTCGTCCTGCTCGTGGCCGCGGCCGTCGCGCTCGTCGTGGCGCGCGCCAGGCCGGCCCTGACGCCGACGGTGGAGCTGGCCGAGAGCTCGGCCCCCGACCTCTACCGCCTCGTGCGCGACCTCGCCGACCGGCTCGGCGTGCCCGCGCCCTCCGCGATAGCCCTGACGCCGGACTGCGACAGCTGGCTGGAGGACCGCTCGCACCGGGCCCACGGCCTGCACCGCACCGGCGACGCGCCCGTCCTCGTCATCGGCTCGCCCTTCCTGTGGTGGATGCGCGTCGGCGAGCTGCGCGCCGTCCTCGCCCCCGTCGTGGCCGGCACGGGCCCGGCCGCGCACCCCGACATAGCGGCCGCCCGGCGCTTCGTCCGCGGCCTGGACGCGGCGGTGGCCGTGCCCCGGAGCCCCGGCATCGACCCGGTCCGCAGGTTCGGCGCGCAGGGCGTCGGCCGGATAGCCCGGGTGCTGCTGCAGAGCTGCCGGGGCCACGCCGCCGAGATGGAGCGCGGTGTCGCCGCGGCCGGCTCGGAGCGCGCCCAGGCCGTCGACTACGGGGTGCGGATCGTCGCCCAGGAGCAGGTCGGCCTCGCCTACGCGGGCTGGGACCGCCTGCTCACCCGGGTCGCGCTGCCCGCCTGGCGGATGGGCCGCTGGCCCGCCCACCTGGACGCCGGTGTGGTCTCCGCGCTCACCGAGCTGTCCCGCCGCGACCGGCTCGCCGAGGGCTTCACGTCCCGGCTCGGCGAGCGCCCCGCCTGCGACCTCCTGGAGGAGCCCGGCGCGGTCGACGAGGCCACCTCGCTGCTCGCCGCCCGCCTCTTCCACGGGGCCCCGGCGGAGCCCGGCCCGGACTGGGCGCGGGTGGAGTGGAGCGCGTACGCGGAGGAGGTCGTCGACCGGAAGTGGCGCGCCGACGCGGCCCGCCTCCACCACGTCCTGGACCGCCTCGGCGCGGCCGCCGCGGACGCGGAGCCGGAGCCCCGGCCCAAGCGCGCGGCCGACCACGACCCCGCCGCCGACGGCCCCACCATCTCGCGGATCATCGCGCACCTGGCCGCGCCGCAGACCGCCGCCGCCGACTCCCTCGCCGCCGCGCTCACCGCGCAGAGCGCCCGCGAGGAGGCGCGGCGGCCGGCCGCGCCGGCAGCCGAGGGGCCGGACGGGACGGCGCCGCTCTTCCCGCTGCAGGCGCCCCGGAGCGGCCGGGACCTGCTGGCCGACCACGTGGCGGCGATGGTGTGCTGCGCCGCCGTGGACACGACGGAGGCGGCGCCGGGGCTCGACTGGCTGGACGGGCCCGCGCTGTTCGTGGGCGGCGCGCGGTGCACGGACCTGACCGCGCCGGTCCTCGCGCTGGTCGAGGACGGGGACCCGGAGCCGCTGCGGGCCTGGCTGGCCCGGACCGGAGTCCGCCCCGAGAAGCCCGTCCGCCTGATCTGAGAGCCGGGACGACGGCATCTCCAGCCGGAGGGCCGTCTTCCACCTTCGTCAATTCACGACGAAGGGTGACGGAGTGCGTGCGTTATGTGATGTGCTGGAGACCGGCACTGACAGAGGCAGTATCCAGCGGCACTGACCAGCCGACCATCCGACCAACCGACCAGACGGGCAGACGGAAGAGTCACCGCCGGGGGGAGTCGAGGGAGGGGCGCACCATGGGGGCGGAGCAGATCAGGCGATGGGAGTCGGGCGCGCTCGCCCACGCGGTCTCGGACCCGTTCGGCCAGGGCCCGCTGCCCTGGCTGCGCGGTTCGGACAACTACTTCGACGACACCGGCAAGGTGGTCCCCTGGTACGCGGACGAGACCCTGGCGCGCGGCGGCGCCGGCGGCCCGCGTACGGCTGACGACGTGCACGGCCAGATCAAGGGCTTCGTGTCCGGCGCGGCCGTGGCGCCGGGCGAGGCGATCGACTTCCACATCACCGTGGACCCGCCCCAGCAGTTCTCGGTCGACATCTACCGGATCGGGCACTACGGCGGCGACGGCGCCGCCAAGATCACCACCAGTCCCCGGCTCTCCGGCATCGTCCAGCCGGCCCCGCTGACCGCCGACCGGACCGTCTCCTGCCACCACTGGTGGCAGTCCTGGCGGCTGCAGGTCCCGTCGTACTGGTCGATCGGCGCGTACGTCGCCGTGCTCACGACCGTCGGCGGCTACCGCTCCCACATCCCCTTCACGGTCCGCGACAGCCACCCGGCCGACCTGCTCCTCGTCCTGCCGGACGTGACCTGGCAGGCGTACAACCTCTATCCGGAGGACGGCCACACCGGCGCAAGCCTCTACCACGCCTGGGACGAGGAGGGCCGGCTGCTCGGCGAGGAGGAGGCGGCGGTCACCGTCTCCTTCGACCGCCCGTACGCGGGCGCGGGCCTGCCGCTGCACGTGGGCCACGCCTACGACTTCATCCGCTGGGCCGAGCGGTACGGCTACGACCTCGCGTACGCGGAGACCCGCGACCTGCACGCGGGCCGCGTCGACCCGAGCCGCTACCGGGGCCTGGTCTTCCCGGGCCACGACGAGTACTGGTCGGTGCCCATGCGCCGGACCGTCGAGCTCGCCCGCGACCAGGGCACCTCGCTCGTGTTCCTGTCCGCCAACACCATGTACTGGCAGGTGGAGCTCGGGCCGTCGCCGTCCGGTGCGCCGGACCGGCTGCTCACCTGCCGCAAGCGCCGCGGCCCGGGCCGCCCGGCGCTCTGGCGGGAGGTCGACCGGCCGGAGCAGCAGCTGCTCGGCATCCAGTACGCGGGCCGGGTGCCCGAACCGCACCCGATGGTCGTACGGAACGCGGAGCACTGGCTGTGGGAGGCCACCGGGGCGGGCGAGGGCGACGAGATCCCCGGCCTGGTCGCCGGCGAGGCCGACCGCTACTTCCCGCGCACCGCTCTCCCGGAGCACCAGGGCCGTATCCTGCTGGCCCACTCGCCCTACCGGGACGGCGAGGGCGCCCTGCGCCACCAGGAGACCAGCCTCTACCGCGCCCCGTCGGGGGCCTGGGTCTTCGCCTCGGGCACCTTCGCCTGGTCGCCGGCGCTGGACCGGCCGGGCCATGTGGACGTCCGCGTCCAGCGCGCCACCGCGAACCTGCTGGACCGCATCTGTAAGAGGGAGTGAGCGCGGGCTCACACGGCCCGGCGGCCGGGTCCGTCCGCATGTGCGAGAGAATCGGACACGCTCCTGGATCAACCTACGCGGAGGAACCGTGTCCGGATTCGTAGAAAAGCCCGAACCCGTCCAGGTACCGGGCCTGACCCATCTCCACACGGGCAAGGTCCGCGACCTGTACCGCGACGAGGCGGGCGACCTCGTCATGGTGGCGAGTGACCGCATGTCCGCGTACGACTGGGTGCTGCCGACCGAGATCCCCGACAAGGGCCGGGTGCTCACCCAGCTCTCCCTGTGGTGGTTCGACAAGCTCTCCGACCTGGTCCCCAACCACGTCCTGTCGACCGAGCTGCCCGCCGGTGCCCCCGCCGACTGGGCCGGCCGCACGCTGGTCTGCAAGTCGCTCAACATGGTCCCGGTCGAGTGCGTGGCCCGTGGCTACCTCACCGGCTCCGGCCTGCTCGAGTACAACGAGTCCCGCACGGTCTGCGGCCTCGCCCTGCCCGAGGGCCTGACCGACGGCTCCGAGCTGCCCGCGCCCATCTTCACCCCGGCGACCAAGGCCGCCGTCGGCGACCACGACGAGAACGTGTCGTACGAGGAGGTCGCCCGCCAGGTCGGCGCCGAGACGGCCGCGATGCTGCGCCAGGCGACCCTCGCCGTCTACTCCCGGGCCCGTGACATCGCCCGTGAGCGCGGGATCATCCTGGCCGACACGAAGTTCGAGTTCGGCTTCGAGAGCACCCCGGAGGGCGAGCGCCTGGTCATCGCCGACGAGGTCCTCACGCCGGACTCCTCGCGCTTCTGGCCGGCCGCCGAGTGGCAGCCGGGCCGCGCCCAGCCGTCGTACGACAAGCAGATCGTGCGGAACTGGCTGACCTCGCCGGCCTCCGGCTGGGACCGCAAGAGCGAGCAGCCGCCGCCGGCGCTGCCGCAGGAGGTCGTGGAGAAGACCCGCGCCAAGTACGTCGAGGCGTACGAGCTGCTGACCGGGAACACCTGGTCCTGATGTCCCGGACGGCTCCCGACAGGGGGCCGTACAGGGAGCCGTGGCAGGGAACGAGAAAGCCCCCGGTCGATTCGACCGGGGGCTTCTTCATGGAGCGGACGACGAGATTCGAACTCGCGACCCTCACCTTGGCAAGGTGATGCTCTACCAACTGAGCCACGTCCGCGTGCGCCGTAGCGCGCTGCTAACTATACACAGTTTCCGAGGTGCCCCGGACGCGGTTTTCCGGGCCGCCCGTGAATGTGACTGCCGACACGTGGCTGCGCGAACTGCACCCTTGCGCGACGTGCGACCACACGACAAAGGCCCCAGTCTTTCGACTGGGGCCTTTGCTCCCTGAGCGGACGACGAGATTCGAACTCGCGACCCTCACCTTGGCAAGGTGATGCTCTACCAACTGAGCCACGTCCGCATTGCTCCCGACCGGCTCTCACCGGGCGGTGCGTGCACCACTGTACCTGATCCACCGGAGTGGTTGGTAACCGTGATGCAGAGAGCGGGTGACAGGGATTGCACACTGCGGCTTCCCTCTGGAAGAGGGCTGTTCTACTACTGAACTACACCCGCACGCTCTGCTGGGGGACTTGGCTTTCCGGCCTCGCCCCTCGGCGTGATCCACACTCTAGGGATCTTCGGGGGCGGAACGCAAATCCGGGTCCGGCGGAGCCGGCGCCCCGGTCAGCTCGCGGCCTGGAAGGCCTCGTAGATGCGCTTGGGGATGCGGCCGCGGGCCGGCACGTCCAGCTTGTTCGACTGCGCCCAGGCGCGGACCGCGGCGGGGTCGGGGGCGAGCGCGGTGTGCGTGTAGTCGGCCCTGGCGGGCTTCGCGCCCCGGCCCGGCTTCGCGTTGATCTTGCGGCCCGCGGTCAGGTAGGGGGCGAGAGCCTTGCGCAGTTTCTCTGCATTGGCGGGATTCAGGTCGATCTCGTACATCTTCCCGTCGAGGCCGAACGCGACCGTTTCCGCCGCCTCTCCGCCGTCGATGTCGTCGAAGAGAGTGACCACCACACGCTGTGCCACGGATATCGGTCCTTTCCTGCGGATCGCCGTGTCCCGTCTGCGAGTTCACCGCTCTGACGTGCGGTGAAGGCGTGCGGTGACGCCGATGCGACGGCTCTCCCGGGGCAATACCGTTGTTCCCCCGAGTGTCTCTGCATTCCCTTTGTACAGCCGCGGGCATCGCATTGTGAAGCCCAGCCAATTGTTTCCGCGTGTCACGCCCGGCAGGTGATATTCCGCATGAATTCACCGGCCGGGCGTTTGAGGGCGCTTTGTAGGATCCTTCAGACCTCTACCCGCGTAGAATTTGGAGGCAGGTACGCTGATGGAACCGCCCACGCAACACACCACCGGGAGTGCCAGTGGCACGCGTCGTAGTCGACGTCATGCTCAAGCCGGAGATCCTCGACCCGCAGGGACAGGCGGTGCAGCGTGCACTGCCCCGCCTCGGTTTCGACGGGATCGCCGACGTCCGCCAGGGAAAGCGCTTCGAGCTGGAGGTGGAGGGACCGGTCGACGAGGCCGCCCTCGCCCGCATCCATGAGATGGCCGAAACCTTCCTTGCCAACACCGTGATCGAGGACTTCACCGTGAAGGTGGAGTCGTGACCGCACGCATCGGCGTCGTCACGTTCCCCGGAACGCTGGACGATCAGGACGCGCTGCGCGCCGCCCGCCTCGCGGGCGCCGAGCCCGTCTCGCTGTGGCACCGCGACAAGGACCTCAAGCAGGTCGACGCCGTGGTCCTCGCCGGCGGCTTCTCCTACGGCGACTACCTGCGGGCCGGAGCCATCTCCCGCTTCTCGCCGGTGATGGAGACGATCATCGAGCAGGCGAAGGCGGGCATGCCCGTCCTCGGCATCTGCAACGGCTTCCAGATCCTCACCGAAGCCCACCTGCTGCCGGGCGCCATGCTGCGCAACAACCACCTCCACTTCATCTGCCGCGACCAGAAGCTGCGGGTGGAGAACGCGGAGACCGCCTGGACCTCGGACTACACCGTGGGCCAGGAGATCGAGGTCCCGCTCAAGAACATGGACGGCCGGTACGTCGCCGACGAGCGCACGCTCGACGAGCTGGAGGCCGAGGGGCGGGTGGCCTTCCGCTACCTGGACGTGAACCCCAACGGCTCGCTGCGCGACATCGCGGGCATCACCAACGCCGCGGGCAACGTCGTCGGCCTCATGCCGCACCCCGAGCACGCCGTGGAGCCGCTGATCGGCACCGGCAAGACCGACGGGCTCGGATTCTTCACCTCGATCCTCAAGAAGCTGGTCAACGCCTGATGACTCTGGACACGGTCAAGCACGCGACCGAGACGCCCGACGTCGAGCAGCCCTGGAAGGAACTCGGCCTCAAGCAGGACGAGTACGAGCGCATCCGCGAGATCCTGGGCCGCCGCCCCACCGGCGCCGAGCTCGCCATGTACTCCGTCATGTGGTCCGAGCACTGCTCCTACAAGAGCAGCAAGGTCCACCTGAAGCAGTTCGGCGAGAAGACCCCCGAGAACGACGCCATGCTCGTCGGCATCGGCGAGAACGCGGGCGTCGTCGACGTCGGCCAGGGCTACGCGGTCACCTTCAAGGTCGAGTCGCACAACCACCCCAGCTACATCGAGCCCTACCAGGGCGCGGCCACCGGCGTCGGCGGCATCGTCCGCGACATCCTCGCCATGGGTGCCCGCCCGGTCGCCGTGGTCGACCCGCTGCGCTTCGGCGCCGCCGACCACCCCGACACCAAGCGCGTGCTGCCCGGAGTCGTCGCCGGCATCGGCGGCTACGGCAACTGCCTCGGCCTGCCGAACATCGGCGGCGAGGTCGTCTTCGACTCCTGCTACCAGGGCAACCCGCTCGTCAACGCCGGCTGCATCGGCGTGATGAAGCACGAGGACATCCACCTCGCCAAGGCCTCCGGCCCCGGCAACAAGGTCATCCTCTACGGCGCCCGCACCGGTGGCGACGGCATCGGCGGCGTCTCGGTCCTCGCGTCCGAGACCTTCGACGACACCAAGCCCACCAAGCGCCCCGCGGTCCAGGTCGGCGACCCGTTCCAGGAGAAGCTCCTCATCGAGTGCACCCTGGAGATCTTCAAGGAGAAGCTGGTCGCGGGCATCCAGGACCTCGGCGGCGCCGGTCTGTCCTGCGCCACCTCCGAGCTGGCCTCCGCCGGCACCGGCGGCATGCGGGTCGACCTGGAGAAGGTGCACCTGCGCGACGCGACGCTCTCGCCCGAGGAGATCCTCATGAGCGAGTCGCAGGAGCGCATGTGCGCGATCGTCGAGCCGCAGCACGTCGACCGCTTCCTGGAGATCTGCGAGAAGTGGGACGTCATCGCGGTCGTCATCGGTGAGGTGACGGACGGCGAGCGCCTGGAGATCTTCTGGCACGGCGAGCAGATCGTCGACGTCCCGCCGCGCACGGTGGCGCACGAGGGCCCGGTCTACCACCGGCCGTACGCGCGCCCCGAGTGGCAGGACGCCCTGCAGGCCGACGACGCCGGCAAGCTGGCCCGTCCGCAGGACGGCGCCGAGCTGAAGGACCAGGTCCTCAAGCTGGTCGGCTCGCCGAACCAGGCCTCCAAGTCCTGGATCACCGACCAGTACGACCGCTTCGTGCAGGGCAACACCGTGCTCGCCCAGCCCGAGGACGCCGGCATGGTCCGCATCGACGAGGAGACCAACCTCGGCGTGGCCATGGCGACCGACGGCAACGGCCGGTACGCCAAGCTCGACCCGTACACCGGTGCCCAGCTCGCGCTGGCGGAGGCGTACCGCAACGTCGCCGCCTCGGGCGCCAAGCCGCTGGCGATCTCGGACTGCCTGAACTTCGGTTCGCCCGAGGACCCGGCCGTGATGTGGCAGTTCGCCGAGGCCACCCGTGGTCTCGCGGACGGCTGCCTCGCCCTCGGCACCCCGGTCACCGGCGGCAACGTGTCGCTGTACAACCAGACCGGTGACGTGGCCATCCACCCGACGCCCGTCGTGGCCGTCCTCGGTGTGATCGACGACGTCAACCGCCGCACCCCGATCGCCTTCGCGGAAGAGGGCCAGCTCCTCTACCTGCTCGGCGACACCAAGGAGGAGTTCGGCGGCTCGGCCTGGTCCGAGGTGATCCACCAGCACCTCGGCGGCATGCCGCCGGCCGTGGACCTCGACCGGGAGAAGCTGCTCGGCGAGATCCTGATCTCGGCCTCCCGCGACGGCATGATCGACGCGGCCCACGACCTGTCCGACGGCGGTCTGGTCCAGGCGGTCGTCGAGTCCTGCCTGCGCGGCGGCAACGGCGCGCGCCTGGTCGTGCCCGAGGGCCTGGACGCCTTCACCTTCCTCTTCAGCGAGTCGGCCGGCCGTGCGGTCGTGTCCGTCCCGCGCAGCGAGGAGCTCCGCTTCACCGACATGTGCGGTGCGCGGGGTCTGCCGGCGACCCGGATCGGTGTCGTCGACGGTGACGCCGTGGACGTGCAGGGCGAGTTCAGCGTCTCCCTGGAGGAGCTGCGCGCCGCGCACGAGGCACCGATCCCGGGCCTGCTGGCCTGATCGGTCCCCGTATCCGTACGGAGTGGAGCCCCCGTCCCGGCAAGGGCGGGGGCTCCGCCGTGTCCGTCAGCCGTCCAGCGAGTAGAAGGTGTCGAGTTCGGTGATGTCCTCGACGCACTGGTCGACGTCGGAGACCTTGTCCCCGATGATCGTGAAGAACATGGCGCCGCGCATCTCGATGCCACGGTCGCCGTGCTCGGCGAACCACTTGTGGGTCGAGATCACATGGCCGCGCCCGTCGGGGTAGACGCCCTGCAGCTCGACCCGCATGGTGCCGCCGGTGTACTCGAACATCTCGCCGAACATGGCCAGCACGTTGTCCCGGCCCTTGAAGTGGCCGCCGAACCGGGTCGTGCCGGGTGCGTGGTGGGTGCAGTCGCTCGTCATGGTGGCCGCCAGCGCCTCCATGTCACCCTTGCTGAACGCTTCGTAGCCCCGCCGCACCAGGGCGGCATGGGGGTGCTCGTGATGGGTCATGGTCCCGTCGCCTGCTTCCGCTGCGATTGGCTCCCTGCGATTGGCTCCCTTCCCACCCAGTCTCGGGGCTAGCCTCGGGCCATGCCACCCGCCAAGAAGCGCGCCGCCCGCACCCGCAGCTACGACCCCGCCAAGACCCGTGCCGCCGTGTCCGCCCAGTTCGGGCACGTACGGGACGCGGTGCTCGCGCTTCCGCCGACCGCCCTTGACGGGCCGACCCGGCTCGGTGACTGGACGGTGCGCGACCTGGCGGGGCACATCGCGTGGATGGTCGACTCGGTGCCCGCGCTGCTCGCCCGGCCCGCGCCCGCGAAGCAGGAACTGGCGCTGCTCGACTGGCCCTTCGCGACGGCCGCGGCCGCCGAGCGGATCGACGAGCACACCCGTGGCCTCGACACGGCCGAACTGGGCGCGCTGTACGAGCGGACGCGGGAGGCGTACGACACGGCGCTCGCCGACGCCGCCGACGCCCGGCTGCTCCCGGTGAGCCTCGGCGCGATGACGCTCGCCGACTTCCTGGTGACGCGCACCGTCGAACTCGTCGTCCACACCGACGACCTGAGCGCCGCGACCGGCGTCACCATCCCGTACGACCGGCAGGCGCTCGCCGCCTGCACCCGGCTGCTGGCCGACGCGCTCGCCGTGCGGGCGCCCGGCGGCGCGGTGGAGGTGCGCGTCCCGCCCTTCGCGGTGGTGCAGTGCGTCGAGGGCCCCCGGCACACCCGCGGCACCCCGCCCAACGTCGTCGAGACCGACCCGCTGACCTGGATCCGCCTCGCGACCGGCCGGGCCGGCTGGGCGGCGGAGCTGGACGCGGCCCGGGTGAGCGCGAGCGGGGAGCGGGCGGACCTGTCGGGGCTGCTGCCGCTGATGGGCTGAGCCGGAACCGGCTCGTACGTCCGCCCGTCCCACCACCATGAAGAAGCCGCGCGCACTCGCAGGAACAGCCCTGACGCTCCTCCTCCCGGCCCTCGCGGCGTGCGGCGGTTCGGGGCCGGGGGCGGGCACGCCCGACGTGCCCGTCGCGGGCACCCACTGGACGATCGGCGCGGTCACGGTGGACGGCGTCCGGTCGGCGGCTCCGTCCGGGGCCCTCATGGACTTCACGAAGGACGGCCGCGTCCAGGGCACGAGCGGCTGCAACGGCTTCGACGCCGCCGTCGCCGTGCGCGGGGACGCCCTCACGGTCTCCGATCCGACCGTCACCGCGATGGGCTGCCCCGACGACCGGATGCGCTTCGAGGACGCCCTGCTCCGGTCCCTCAAGGGCGAGATCACCGCGAAGCTGAAGGGCGGCGCGCTCAGCCTCACCTCGGCCGACGGGCGGTACCGCGTCGAGCTGACCGCCGAGCCCGCCACCCCGCTCCTCGGCACGGCCTGGACGGTGGACGCCCTGATCAGCGGGGACACCTCCACCTCCCTGCCGGCCGGCTCCGAGGGCAAGGCGCGGCTGGTCTTCGGCAAGGACGGCCGGCTCACCGGCAGCCTCGGCTGCAACCGGGTCTCCGCGCCCGCGAAGGCCGGCGGCTCCACGATCACCCTGGGCGCTTTCGAGACGACCCGGATGATCTGCACGCCGGCGCAGATGGACCTGGAGACCAAGCTGTACGACGCCCTCGACAACCCGCTCACCTACCGGATCGAGCACCGCACCCTGACCGTCACCGACGCCGACGGCCAGGGCTTCACGGCGAAGGCCGGCTAGACCCCGGACGGCCGGCCAGGACCCCCGGCCCCCGCCCCCCGGCTAGCTCGGGTACGGGAGGAGCCCGGCGTTCGTCCGCTCCCAGGCGGCCTTCAGCTCGGCGAGCCGCGCCTGCTCGTCGGGGGCCCGGTCGGCCTGCTCGCGGGCGTCGGCGGCGAGGTGGAAGAGCTGGTCGCGCCCGCTCTTGCCGCGGTAGTACTTCCAGTCGCCGCGGCGCAGCGCGCGCTCCCCGCGCACTCGCCAGAAGAGGTCGCGTTCGCCGACCTCCGCGCCGCGCAGCAGGTACGGGGCGAGGCTGGTGCCGTCGAGCGGGTAGGCCGGGTGGGGGCGGGCGCCGCCGATGTCGAGGAGGGTGGCGGTCCAGTCGGGCGAGTAGACGGGGAGGTCGCTGACCTGGCCGCCGTCGAGCCGGGCGGGCCAGCGCAGGATGGACGGCACGCGGATGCCGCCCTCCAGGAGGGAGGCCTTGTTGCCGGAGAGGGGCCAGTTGTAAGAGAAGCGCTCGCCGCCGTTGTCGCTGCCGAAGAAGACGAGGGTGTCGCGCTCGCGGCCGGCCCGCTTGAGCGCGGCGAGGACCTGGCCGACGGAGCGGTCGAGGTCCTCGACCATCTCCTTGTACTTCTCGATCGAGCCGCCGTCCTGGTGCCAGAGCGCGGAGCGGTCGCCGGCCTTGATCCGGCGGACGATCTCGGCGCTCTCCGCCTCGTCGCCGTCGGCGATCCACGGCCAGTGCGGGGTGGTGAAGTTGAGGTTGAGGAGGAAGGGCCGGTCGTGGTCGCGGCTCACGTACTCGCTCGCCCGCTCGGTGAGGATGCGGGTGTAGTAGCGCAGGTCCTTGTACTCGGCGTCGCCCTCGTACAGGTCGTACTCGCCGCCGAGGCCGAGCTTGGAGTAGTACTCCAGGGCGCCGCCGAAGTTCCCGAAGAACTCGTCCCAGCCGGACCGGGTGGGGGAGTAGTCGGGCAGGTAGCCGCAGTGCCACTTGCCGATGAGCGCGGTGGTGTAGCCGGCGTCGCGGAGCAGGGAGGCGAGCGTCGGGTGGGTGGGCTCCAGGCCGACGGACTTGTCGGCGATGGGCTCGGCGAGCCCGCCCTTCGTACGGCCGGGGAATCGGCCGGTGTAGAGGCTGAAGCGGGTCGGGGAGCAGGTCGCGGAGCCGGCGTAGGCGTCGGTGAAGCGGACGCCCTGGCGGGCGAGCCGGTCGAGGTGCGGGGTGCGGATGTGCGGGGAGCCGTAGGAGGAGAGGTCGGCCCAGCCGAGGTCGTCGCCGAGGATGAAGAGGATGTTCGGCCGGGCGGAGTGGCGGCCGGGCGCGGCGCGGAACGGGCGCTCCTCGGGCGAGGCGGCGGCCGCGGCCTGGGCGGCGGTGGGGGTGCCGAGCGTGGCGGCGGCGGCGGTGCCGACGGCGGCCCCGCCGAGGGCACGACGGGATATGGACCTGGACATACGGGTCTCCTGGAGGAATGCAGGACTGCCTGAGCAAAGAGAGCGGGAGGGAACTCAGGCGCGGCGACAGATCGCGCTCGCGACACGGGCCAGGTCCACGTGCCGGCGCGCGATGAGGGTGACCGAGAGGTCGGGGTCGCTGACGGGCTGCATGATCGGGAAGCCTGGCGGAGGGCGCCAGGGGTGTCAACGACCGTCCCGCACCGTGGACTCACCGTGGACTCCGTCACATCCCGACCGTTCGGCCCGTCCCGTACGAGCGTCCGCTCTGGCCGGTTCCGATCATGGCGACTGGCCGGTAGCCCTTGTGCGCCTTGCTTTGTGGGCTCCAACAAGGATCGAAGGATCAGTTCGTAGGAACCCACGACGAGATCAACGGCAGTTCAGAGGGCGTTTCGGGCCCGTTCGCCAATTCGGACCAGTGGTCGATCTCGCCTACACTCGGTGGCGTGCCACGCGGAGACGGTCGACTCAATCACGACTTGCTCCCTGGAGAGAAAGGCCCCCAGGACGCTTGTGGCGTCTTCGGTGTCTGGGCTCCGGGTGAAGAGGTCGCAAAGCTCACGTACTTCGGGCTCTACGCCCTTCAGCATCGGGGCCAGGAATCCGCGGGAATCGCGGTAAGCAACGGCTCCCAGATCCTCGTCTTCAAGGACATGGGACTTGTCTCCCAGGTCTTCGACGAGACTTCTCTCGGTTCCCTCCAGGGTCATATCGCGGTCGGTCACGCCCGCTACTCGACCACTGGTGCCTCCGTGTGGGAGAACGCGCAGCCGACGTTCCGGGCGACCGCCCACGGCTCGCTCGCGCTCGGTCACAACGGCAACCTGGTGAACACGGCGCAGCTGGCCGAGATGGTCGCCGACCTCCCCAAGAAGGAGGGCCGGGCCACTCAGGTCGCCGCCACCAACGACACCGACCTGGTCACCGCGCTGCTCGCGGGCCAGGTGGCCGAGGACGGCACGCCGCTCACCATCGAGCAGGCGGCCGCGAAGGTCCTCCCCGACGTCCGGGGCGCCTTCTCCCTCGTCTTCATGAACGAGCACACGCTCTACGCGGCCCGTGACCCGCAGGGCATCCGCCCGCTGGTGCTCGGCCGTCTGGAGCGCGGCTGGGTCGTCGCGTCCGAGACCGCCGCCCTCGACATCTGCGGTGCGACCTTCGTCCGCGAGGTCGAGCCGGGCGAGCTCATCGCCATCGACGAGAACGGCATGCGCACCTCGCGATTCGCGGAAGCGAAGCCCAAGGGCTGTGTCTTCGAGTACGTGTACCTGGCCCGCCCGGACACCGAGATCGCCGGCCGGAACGTGTACCTCTCCCGAGTGGAGATGGGCCGCCGGCTCGCCGCGGAGGCCCCGGTCGAGGCCGACCTGGTCATCGCCACGCCGGAGTCCGGCACCCCCGCCGCCATCGGCTACGCGGAGGCGTCCGGCATCCCGTTCGGCGCCGGCCTGGTCAAGAACGCGTACGTCGGCCGGACCTTCATCCAGCCCTCGCAGACCATCCGCCAGCTGGGCATCCGGCTGAAGCTGAACCCGCTCAAGGAAGTCATCCAGGGCAAGCGCCTGGTGGTCGTCGACGACTCGATCGTCCGCGGCAACACCCAGCGCGCGCTGGTCCGGATGCTCCGCGAGGCCGGCGCCGCCGAGGTCCACATCCGGATCTCCTCGCCGCCGGTGAAGTGGCCCTGCTTCTTCGGCATCGACTTCGCCACCCGCGCGGAGCTGATCGCCAACGGCATGTCGGTCGAGGAGATCGGCAAGTCGCTCGGCGCGGACTCGCTCTCGTACATCTCGCTCGACGGGATGATCGAGGCGACCACCATCCAGAAGCCCAACCTGTGCCGCGCCTGCTTCGACGGCGAGTACCCGATGGAGCTTCCGGACCCCGAGCTGCTCGGCAAGCAGCTCCTGGAGACCGAGCTGGCGGCGGGCCCCGCCGCCACCGCCGCGGCCGACGCCCTGCGCCGCCCGTAAGAACCCCGCCGCCCGCCGCCACGCCCGTGGCGGGCGGGCGGTACGAGCAGCACGACGACACGAAAGCTCTGAAGCCATGTCTCAGACCACCGGTGCCAGCTACGCCTCCGCGGGCGTCGACATCGAAGCGGGCGACCGCGCCGTCGAGCTCATGAAGGAGTGGGTGAAGAAGACCCAGCGCCCCGAGGTCCTCGGCGGCCTCGGCGGCTTCGCCGGCTACTTCGACGCCTCCGCCCTCAAGCGCTACGAGCGTCCGCTGCTCGCCTCGGCCACCGACGGCGTCGGCACGAAGGTCGACATCGCCCGCCAGCTGGGCGTGTACGACACGATCGGCCGCGACCTGGTCGCCATGGTCATGGACGACATCGTCGTCTGCGGCGCCGAGCCGCTCTTCATGACCGACTACATCTGCGTCGGCAAGGTCCACCCCGAGCGGGTCGCCGCCATCGTCAAGGGCATCGCCGAGGGCTGTGTCCTGGCCGGCTGCGCCCTGGTCGGCGGCGAGACCGCGGAGCACCCGGGCCTGCTCGGCCCGGACGACTTCGACGTCGCCGGCGCGGGCACGGGCGTCGTGGAGTACGACCGGCTGCTCGGCTCGGATCGCATCCGTACGGGTGACGCCGTCATCGCCATGGCGTCCTCCGGTCTTCACTCCAACGGGTACTCGCTCGTCCGCCACGTGGTCTTCGACCGCGCCGGCATGAGCCTCGACCAGCAGGTCGAGGAGTTCGGCCGGACCCTCGGCGAGGAGCTCCTGGAGCCCACCAGGATCTACTCGCTCGACTGCCTGGCGCTCACCCGGACCACCGAGGTGCACGCCTTCAGCCACATCACCGGTGGCGGCCTGGCCGCCAACCTGGCCCGGGTGATCCCGGACGGCCTGCACGCCGTCGTGGACCGCGGCACGTGGACCCCGGGCGCCGTCTTCGACCTGGTGGGCAAGGCGGGTCAGGTCGAGCGCCTGGAGCTGGAGAAGACCCTGAACATGGGCGTCGGCATGATGGCCGTGGTCCCCGCCGAGTCGGTGGACGCGGCCCTGACGACCCTGGCCGACCGCGGTGTCGACGCCTGGGTCGCCGGTGAGATCACCGAGCGCGGCGAGAAGACGACCGGCGCGGAGCTGGTCGGCGACTACGCGAAGTAGCAGGACGTACGACTGAGGGGCACCCCGCCGGGGTGCCCCTCAGTCGTTGCCTGTGCGGTCGTGTCCTGAGCCCGGGACATGCGCGGGGGCCATGCGCCGGGCAGCGGACAGCGCAGAAACCCGGTCCGGGTGCCCGGACCGGGTTTCGGTGTACAGAAGGTCAAGCGCGACGCTGAGTGGACGCCGGACCGGACTCGTCGTCCTCGTCCTCGTCATCCGTGTTGTAGAGATCCGCGTACTGAGCGTACGGGTCGTCTTCCTCGTCGTCGTCCTCGAACGGCTCGCCATTCGGCGGCTGGCTCGAAGTCGATGCGCCCAGCTCGCTGGCCAGACGCGACAGGTCAGTCCCGCCGCTGCTGTACTTCAGCTGGCGGGCGACCTTGGTCTGCTTGGCCTTTGCCCGGCCGCGCCCCATGGCTCGACCCCCTCGGTGACGGGGCTCGTCGGCCCCAGAGTCTTGACACGCGTTCATGTTTCGGAACGGGCTCTCGACAGAGAGACCGGTCCGTAGGGTTTCAACGGTACCTGTTTCCGCGGGCCTACGGTACGCCGCGCGCATCACATTCCCCGGTACAGAACCGCTGAGGCGTCCCTTCCTTGCTGGTCAATCGCGATTTTAACCTCTTCTTGAGGTCCGACCCGCCGATCGGCGTGAGCGAAGTCTCGCGAATCCTCCGCAAAGCCTGATCGATCAGCGGGCCGGACTGTCAAGCTCAGGCCCGGCGCGCCTCGGCCATGCGCTGCTCGGCGATCCGGTCGGCCGCCGCGGCCGGCGGGATGCCGTCGGACTTCGCACGTGCGAAGATTTCGAGGGTGGTGTCGAAGATCTTCGTGGCCTTGGCCTTGCAGCGGTCGAAGTCGAAGCCGTGGAGCTCGTCGGCCACCTGGATCACGCCACCCGCGTTCACGACGTAGTCGGGGGCGTAGAGGATGCCGCGCTCCACGAGGTCCTTCTCGATACCCGGGTGGGCGAGCTGGTTGTTGGCCGCGCCGCAGACGATGCGGGCGGTGAGGAACGGCACCGTCTCCTCGTTCAGGGCGCCGCCGAGCGCGCAGGGGGCGTAGACGTCCAGGCCCTCGACGCGGATCAGCGCCTCGGTGTCGGCGACGACGGTGACCTGCGGGAACTTCTCGGTGATCCGGCGCACCGACTCCTCACGGACGTCGGTGATGACGACCTCGGCCCCGTCGGAGATCAGGTGCTCGACCAGGTAGTGGCCGACCTTGCCGACGCCCGCGACGCCGACCTTGCGGCCGCGCAGCGTCGGGTCGCCCCACACGGTCTGCGCGGAGGCGCGCATGCCCTGGAAGACGCCGAAGGCGGTGAGCACGGAGGAGTCGCCGGCGCCGCCGTTCTCGGGGGAGCGGCCGGTGGTCCACTGGTTGACCCGGTGGATCACGTCCATGTCGGCGACGTAGGTGCCGACGTCGCAGGCCGTGACGTAGCGGCCGGCGAGCGAGGCCACGAAGCGGCCGTAGGCGAGGAGGAGCTCCTCGGTCTTGATCTGCTCCGGGTCGCCGATGATCACGGCCTTGCCGCCGCCGTGGTCGAGCCCGGCCATGGCGTTCTTGTACGACATGCCGCGGGAGAGGTTGAGCGCGTCGGCGATCGCCTCGGCCTCGGTGGCGTACGGGTAGAAGCGGGTGCCGCCGAGGGCCGGGCCCAGGGCGGTGTTGTGGAGGGCGATGACGGCCTTGAGGCCGGTGGCGCGGTCCTGGCACAGCACGACTTGCTCGTGGCCACCCTGTTCCGAGTGGAAGAGGGTGTGCAGTACGTCAGGAACGCCGGTCACATCGGTCACGGTGGTGACTCCCAAATACAAGCGGCGGAAGGTCCCCCCTGCGGGTGGGGGTGGGACCAGGTCGGGACGAGGGTAAGTCCTACCTGGCCGTAGCAGGGACGCAGTGCCGAGGATCACCCTCTCCAGGAGTACCCGCGTGGAAGGATTTGCGACATGTCGGTCCCCTCGTCGGTGCTCGTGCCCTATGCCTCGTACCTGAGGGTGTACGAGCCCCTGGCCGCCTTTCCCGAGCCGGAGCGGGGTCACTGGGCCCGCTATGCCCGGCGTACGGACATCCCGGGCGTCCAGGACGAACTGCGGCGCTCGCTCGCCGACTTGGTCCCGGTGCCGCCGGTCCCGGTGCCGGTGCACGAGAGCGGGGACGCGTTCGTGGCGACGGTGGACGGGACGGTCCTGGTCTGTCCGTGGCGGACCCGGCTGCGCGGCTGGCTGGCGCTCGGGGAGCTGACGGGCGGGACGCTGCCGGCGCAGGTCCTGGACGCGATGCTGCCACCGGTCGTACGGGAGCAGCTGGCGGCGGACCACGAGCGCTGGCTGGCCCGGAACCCGGACGCGCGGCCGTGGATCCGGAGCGCGGTGTGGCGGGTGCCGCTGCGCTGGTTCGTGCTGTTCTCGGACGAGGAGCGGGAGTACGTGCCGGGGGAACGCGCGCCGGGGAAGCGCGCGCCGGAGGAGCCGGCTTCGGGCGGGGAGCCCGTACTGCGTTACCGGACGCCGATGGTGCAGGCGCGGCGGCGGCTCGCGCGGGCGCTGAAGGCGCTGCGGGAGGCGATCGACGAGGGTCCGATGACGGAGGGTCTGGTCGAGGTGGGGCGCTGGCTGGAGGAGTTCCATCCGCGGGCGCTCGTGGAGCTGGACTACGGCGGCCTGGTGCACGCGCTGGACGCGGAGGCGCTGGCGGGCGACCGGTCGGCGGCGGACGTGGCGGAGGGGATCGAGGCGCTGCGGGCGGGGGACGGCGAGCGGGCGAGCGAGGCTTATGGGCGTTTCGCCGCCCGCTGGCGGGCGGTCCGCAACCTCCAGTTCGCCAACTGACCATCGGCAGGACATCTCCACCTGATGTAAATGATCTTCATCGCTGGACACCTGTTCGGGCCTTTGGTGTGCTCTTCTGGGGACGTTGGGGCGCACGGGGCAGGACGTAGGTCCCGATCCGGGCCTTTGACTCAAGCGTGATGGATCGCACTTAACGCACCCTTGCGCCCATCACCCACCCTCGTGTCAAAATAGGACAAGGAGTCCGGGGAGGGTTCCTTCCGCCCAAGTAAGGGCGGATTGCTCGACATTGCACTCTATGGGGGGTCTGTGGACTCCTGATCGCCACTGTGACTGATCGTCACAGTGGCGTGACTGTCCGTTATGGCATGGTCAGTCGACTTCCGCCGCTGATGAACACCTGCGAGGGCAATTCCATCGGTTTGGCCGACGCGGCTGGACGGATGGTGTAGTTGTAGTGCCGAGGACAAGCCGTTCGTCCTATAACCGACTCGACCCGCTTCTGCCATTTCGGGCATGGCGGGTCAAGGTGCAGAATTTAGAGGAAAGAACCGAGAAGGTTCGGTTCTCCCGAGGAGGCCGCTCATGACCGCTCGCACCCCTGATGCCGAGCCGCTGCTGACCCCTGCCGAGGTTGCCACGATGTTCCGCGTGGACCCGAAGACGGTGACTCGCTGGGCCAAGGCCGGCAAGCTCACGTCCATCCGCACGCTGGGTGGGCACCGCCGGTACCGCGAGGCCGAGGTTCGCGCTCTGCTGGCGGGCATTCCGCAGCAGCGCAGCGAAGCCTGAGGCGCTTGCGACACACGCCACACCCCGTAACACCCCGCAGCACCGGGCACATTCCGGGTCCCCCAACCCGGCAGCCCACCCCATAGCTCTGCCGACAGGTACCTGCCCCAACAGGCCCCATGTCATCGATCGCGCTGGACTCCGCCGGGTCCAGCGCGATCTTTTTGTGCGCGCGTAGAACCCGTGCAATTGCACATATTAAATTGGGGCGATGTAGGGAGGGTGTAAGTCCGGCACTTCCTGAAACGGATTCAGTGACTCCCGTCACATCGTCAAAGTCTTGCCCTGCAACAGCCTTCCACTCCCCGTGGGGACGCGGAACGCGCCGTTGGTCACCCGTGGGTGGGACCTTGGTCCCTGCGGCGCGAGAAGGCAAGGCGGCACGCAAGAAGGCCCGCACCAAACGGTGCGGGCCTTCTTCACTTGCGATCCTGACGGGACTTGAACCCGCGACCTCCACCTTGACAGGGTGGCGAGCTAACCAACTGCTCCACAGGACCATCGCGTCCACTCAGTGGTGGCTGCGAAGAAAAGAGTACAGCAGGTCAGGGGGTGCGGTCGAACCGGCGGGCGGACGCCCTCCGCCGGCCCTACGGAACCGCCGCGTCGATCGCCTTCACGATCCGCTTGTCCGACACCGGGTGGGCCGTCCCGAGGGCGTGCGCGAAGTAGCTCACCCGCAGCTCCTCGATCATCCAGCGGATGTCCGTGACGCTCGTCGGCACCGGCCGGCCCTTGGGGAGCTGTTCGAGCAGCCAGGCGTACTCGTCCAGCATCTCGTGGACCTTCTCCATCCGGGTGGTGTCCCGCTGCGCGCCCGTCGGCATCTGCTGCAGCCGCCGGTCCACCGCCACCAGGTAGCGCATGAGGTCCGGCAGCCGCTTCAGGCCCGTACGGGTCACGAAGCCGGCCGGCATCAGCCAGGAGAGCTGCTCGCGCACGTCCTGGAGGTTGCGGAGCAGCGCGGGGCTGTTCGTGGCCTTCAGGCGCCGCTCGCAGGCCTGCCAGGCCGCGAGGACCTGCTGCACCTGGCTCACCGTGCGGATGGTCAGCTCGACGAGGTCGGCGCGGACCTTGTCGTACAGCTTCCGGAAGGACTCCTCGTCCCAGGCCGGCCCGCCGTGGTCCGCGATCAGCCGGTCGGCGGCGGCGGTGGCGCAGTCGTCGAAGAGCGCCTGGATCGAGCCGTGCGGGTTCGCGGACAGGGCCAGCTTCTGCTGGTTGGTGAGCTTGTCGGAGGCGAACTTCGCCGGGTTCACCGGGATGTTCAGCATGATCAGCTTCCGGGTGCCCCGCCACATCGCGAGCGCCTGCTCCTCCTCGGTGTCGAAGAGGCGCACGGCCACGCTGTCGCCCTCGTCCACGAGCGCCGGGTAGGCCTTGACCGGCTGGCCGGCCCGCCGGGTCTCGAAGACCTTGGTGAGGGTGCCGATCGTCCAGTCCTTGAGCCCCGTGCGCTCCAGGGACGGACCGGAGCCGTCAGGCCCCGCCGTGGCCGCCTTGGCGGCCTGGGAGAGCGCCTGGCGGGCCTTGGGGCGCAGGCGGAGCTTCAGCGCCTCCAGGTCCTTGTCCTCGGCCAGCTTGCGGCGCCGTTCGTCGACGATCCGGAAGGTGATCTTCAGGTGCTCGGGGACCTTCGCCCAGTCGAAGTCGTCCGCCGTGACCGGCACGCCGACCATCCGCTGCAGCTCGCGCGCGAGCGCGGTCGTCAGCGGCTCCTGCTGGGTCTGATCGCGGCCGGAGGCCGACTGCACGACCGCGTCCAGGAAGCGGGCGGCGAAGTTCGGCGCCGGCACGTAGTTGCGGCGGATCGGCTTCGGCAGCGACCGGATCAGCTCCGTCACCACCTCCTCGCGCAGACCCGGGATCTGCCACTCGAAGCCCTCGTCCGTGACCTGGTTGAGCACCTGCAGCGGGATGTGGACGGTCACGCCGTCCGCGTCCGCGCCCGGCTCGAACTGGTACGTCACGCGGAACTTCAGCGCGCCCTGCCGCCACGAGTCCGGGTAGTCGGCCTTGGTGACCGCCCCCGCCTTCTCGTTGATGAGCATCTCGCGCTCGAAGTCGAGGAACTCCGGCTCCTCGCGCCGCTTGTGCTTCCACCACGAGTCGAAGTGGGCGCCGGACACGACGTGTTCGGGCACCCGCTTGTCGTAGAAGTCGAAGAGCGTCTCGTCGTCGACCAGGATGTCCCGGCGCCGGGCCCGGTGCTCCAGCTCCTCGACCTCGGTGAGCAGCTTGCGGTTGTCGGCGAAGAACTTGTGGTGGGTGCGCCAGTCGCCCTCGACGAGCGCGTTGCGGATGAACAGGTCGCGGGAGACCTCGGGGTCGATCCGGCCGTAGTTCACCTTGCGGTCGGCGACGATCGGCACGCCGTACAGCGTCACCTTCTCGTACGCCATGACCGCCGCCAGGTCCTTCTCCCAGTGCGGCTCGCTGTACGTCCGCTTCACCAGGTGCTCGGCCAGCGGCTCGACCCACTCGGGCTCGATCCGGGCGTTCACCCGCGCCCACAGGCGCGAGGTCTCCACCAGCTCGGCGGACATCAGCATGCGCGGGGGCTTCTTGAAGAGCGCAGAGCCCGGGAAGACCGCGAACTTGGCGCTGCGCGCGCCCAGGTACTCGTTCTTCGCGCCGTCCTTGACGTCCTTCAGGCCGATGTGGCTGAGCAGGCCGGCCAGCAGCGACACGTGGACGGACTGCTCGGGGGCGTCCTCCTCGTTGAGGTGGATGCCCATCTGCTTGGCGACCGTGCGCAGCTGCGAGTAGATGTCCTGCCACTCGCGGATGCGCAGGAAGTTCAGGTACTCCTGCTTGCACATCCGGCGGAAGGAGCTGGAGCCCCGCTCCTTCTGCTGCTCGCGGACGTACCGCCAGAGGTTGAGGTAGGCGAGGAAGTCGCTCGTCTCGTCCTTGAAGCGGGCGTGCTGCTGGTCGGCCTGCGCCTGCTTGTCGGCCGGCCGCTCGCGCGGGTCCTGGATCGACAGCGCCGCCGCGATCACCATGACCTCGCGGACACAGCCGTTCTTGTCGGCCTCCAGGACCATCCGGGCCAGCCGCGGGTCGACCGGCAGCTGCGACAGCTTCCGGCCGGTCTCCGTGAGCCGCTTGCGCGGGTCCTTCTGCGCCGGGTCGAGCGCGTGCAGCTCCTGGAGCAGCTGGACGCCGTCCCGGATGTTGCGGTGGTCCGGCGGGTCGATGAACGGGAACTTCTCGATGTCGCCGAGGCCGGCCGCGGTCATCTGGAGGATGACGGAGGCCAGGTTCGTACGGAGGATCTCCGCGTCCGTGAACTCGGGCCGGGTGAGGAAGTCGTCCTCGGAGTAGAGCCGGATGCAGATGCCGTCCGACGTACGGCCGCAGCGGCCCTTGCGCTGGTTGGCGCTGGCCTGGCTGATGGGCTCGATCGGCAGCCGCTGCACCTTGGTGCGGTGCGAGTAGCGCGAGATGCGGGCGGTGCCCGGGTCGATCACGTACTTGATGCCGGGGACCGTGAGGGAGGTCTCGGCGACGTTCGTGGCCAGGACGATCCGGCGGCCGGAGTGCGCCTGGAAGACCCGGTGCTGCTCGGCGTGCGACAGCCGTGCGTACAGCGGCAGGATCTCCGTGTTGAAGAGCTTCTTCTTGATGAGGGCGTCCGCCGTGTCGCGGATCTCGCGCTCGCCGGAGAGGAAGACCAGGATGTCGCCCGGGCCCTCCTTCTGCAGCTCGTCGACGGCGTCGCAGATCGCGGTGATCTGGTCGCGGTCGGCCTCGTCGCCGTCCTCCTCCAGGAGCGGCCGGTAGCGGACCTCCACGGGGTAGGTGCGTCCGCTCACCTCGACGATCGGCGCGTCGCCGAAGTGGCGCGAGAAGCGCTCCGGGTCGATGGTCGCCGAGGTGATGACGACCTTGAGGTCGGGGCGCTTCGGCAGCAGCTGGGCCAGATAGCCGAGCAGGAAGTCGATGTTGAGGGACCGCTCGTGGGCCTCGTCGATGATGATCGTGTCGTACGCGCGCAGCTCGCGGTCCGTCTGGATCTCGGCGAGCAGGATGCCGTCGGTCATCAGCTTGACGAAGGTCGCGTCCTGGTTCACCTGGTCGGTGAACCGGACCTTCCAGCCGACCGCCTCGCCCAGCGGGGTCCTCAGCTCCTCCGCCACGCGCTCGGCGACCGTGCGGGCGGCGATCCGGCGGGGCTGGGTGTGCCCGATCATGCCCCGGACGCCCCGGCCCAGCTCCAGACAGATCTTCGGGATCTGCGTCGTCTTGCCGGAACCCGTCTCACCGGCGACGATCACGACCTGGTGGTCGCGTATCGCCTCGGCGATCTCGTCCTTCTTCTGGGAGACGGGCAGCTGCTCGGGGTACGTGACGGGCGGCACGAGGGCCGCGCGGGCCTCGACACGCTCCTTGGCCTTGCCGGCCTCGGCGGCGATCTCGTCCAGTACGGCCGCGCGGGCCTCGGGCTTGCGGATGCGGCGGGCGCCTTCGAGACGGCGGCCGAGCCGGTGGGAGTCCCGCAGCGAGACCTCGGCCAGGACGGACTGGAGGGCGGCGAAGGAAGTAGACATACGGGATCCAGGATCGCACCTGCGGCCGAGAAGCGGCGAACCGATTTACGAGCGGTTCCGGGGTCGGCCCGGCACCGCTGCGTAATATTTCGGGCACGCCCTCCCGAAAGGTTTCCCCATGTCCCGCACTCCGGTCCTGCGCGCGCTGGCGGCGTTCGCCGCGCTGGCGGGGCTGGTGCTGGGGCTTGCGGTGTGCGGGGCGGCCGCGGCGGCCCAGCCCGTACAGCAGGCGACGACGGCCTCCGTCGGGCCGGCCGGTCCCGGTCCCGGCTGCGGCCAGAGCCACGGCGACGAGGGGGCCCGGGCCCCCGCCGTACCGCCGCGCGCGCACGGCTTCGGCGAACTGCTGCCCGTACTCGCGGCGGAGCGGACGCCGTGCGGGGGCTGGGGCGCGGACCAGGACGCGGTGGACGCACGGGCGGGGCGGGCGCCGCCGGAGCTCGTGGCGCCGTCACCGGTGGAGCTGTCGATCCTGCGGGTCTAGACGGGCGCGCCTGCACGCCGTCCGTCCCATTCCTCCCGTTTCAGGAGCGCTTCGCCATGCCCAAGTCCAAGCCCGTCGTGATCATCAGCGGTGTCGTGCTGGCCGCCACGCTGCTCGGCCTCGCCTCGTACGCCGCCACCTCCCCGTCCTCGCCGTCCGCGCCCTCCGGCCCGGGCGCCGTCGCCGAGGTCTCCGCCGACCCGTCCGCCGGCGTCTACCCCGAGCTGGAGGCGTACGCCCGCCGGGACCCCGACGACAAGCTCGCCCTCGGCCGCGCCGACGCGCCCGTCGTCCTGATCGAGTACGCCGACTTCAAGTGCGGCTACTGCGGCAAGTTCGCCCGTGACACCGAGCCCGAGCTGGTGCGGAAGTACGTGGACACCGGCGTCCTGCGCATCGAGTGGCGGAACTTCCCGATCTTCGGCGAGGAGTCGGAGGCCGCCGCCCGGGCGTCCTGGGCGGCCGGGCGGCAGGGCAGGTTCTGGGAGTTCCACAAGGCGGCCTACGCCCACGGCTCCAAGGAGAAGGGCTTCGGCAAGGAGCGGCTGACCGCGCTGGCGAAGCAGGCCGGCGTCACCGACCTGGCTGCCTTCGCGAAGGACGCGGACAGCGCGGCGGCCCGGGAGGCGGTGAGCAAGGACCAGGAGCAGGGCTACTCGCTCGGCGCCACCTCGACCCCGTCCTTCCTCGTCAACGGGCGCCCGATCGCGGGCGCCCAGCCGACGGAGACGTTCACGGCGGCCATCGAGGCGGCCGCGAAGACGGCGAAGGCCGCGAAGGACGCGAAGACAGCGGGGACAGTGGGGACGGCGGGGACGGCGGGGACGGCGGGGACGGCGGGGACGACTCGGGAGGGCGAGCAGCCGGGGGCCGGCCGATGACCTCCGGCATCGGCTACTTCGCCGCCTTCCTGGGCGGACTGCTCGCCCTCCTCAGCCCGTGCAGCGCCCTGCTGCTCCCGGCTTTCTTCGCCTACTCGATCGACACCCGCGCCAAGCTGGTCGCCCGCACCGGGATCTTCTACGGGGGCCTCGCCACCACCCTCGTGCCGCTCGGTGCCGCCGGTTCCTTCGCCGGCCGGCTCTTCTACGGGCACCGGGACCTCCTGGTGACGGCCGGCGGCTGGCTGATCGTGGCCCTCGGGGTGCTGCAGATCCTCGGCCTCGGCTTCGCGTCCCGCCGGATCGCCGAGGCGAGCGGCCGGATCCGCCCGACGACCGCGTTCTCCGTCTACGCCCTCGGTCTCGTCTACGGCCTCGCCGGCTTCTGCGCCGGCCCCATCCTGGGCAGCGTCCTGACGGTCGCCGCCCTCAGCGGCAGCCCGGTCTACGGCGGCCTGCTCCTCGCCGTGTACGCGCTCGGCATGGCCGTCCCGCTGTTCCTGCTCGCGCTGCTCTGGGAGCGCTACGACCTGGGGCGGCGCCGCTGGCTGCGCGGCCGCCCGTTCCGTATCGGCCGCGCGGCCGGGCGGTCCGTCGAGGTCCACTCCACCTCGCTGCTCTCGGGCCTCTTCTTCATCGCCCTCGGCACGCTCTTCCTCGTCTTCGACGGCACGACGGCCCTGCCCGGCCTGCTCTCCGTCGACGACTCCTTCGCCGTGGAGGAGCGCGTCGGCGCCCTCGGCCGCGCCGTCCCGGACTGGGCGCTGCTCGGCGCCGTCGTCGCGGTGGTGGCGGCCGGGCTGGCGTGGCGCGGCCGGCGCGGCAGCCGGCAGGAGGAAGAGCAGGAAGCAGGTCAGGAAGAGGCTTAGGAAGAAGGTCAGGAAGAGGCTTAGGGAGAAGGTGAGGAACGACGAAGGCCCCGTTCTTTCGAACGGGGCCTTCTGATGGTGGCTGGGGCCGGGGTCGAACCGGCGACCTATCGCTTTTCAGGCGATCGCTCGTACCAACTGAGCTACCCAGCCACGAGACCGTTACCGGCCTCAGCGATCCTGACGGGACTTGAACCCGCGACCTCCACCTTGACAGGGTGGCGAGCTAACCAACTGCTCCACAGGACCATCTGTTGTGCGAGAACCAGTCTCGCACAGGGTTGTGCGTGCCCCCAACGGGATTCGAACCCGTGCTACCGCCTTGAAAGGGCGGCGTCCTGGGCCACTAGACGATGAGGGCTAACGGCCCCACCTGGGCGCTTCTCAGCGCGTCGGGGACGTGAGAAGCATATGGGATGCGGGGCGGTATCGCCAAAACGGTTTCCGGGGAGGGGTGAACGGGAGGGGCCCGGAGGGGGCCGGGAGGGAGAATGGGCCCGTGCTGGAGATGACGCGCGAGGAGTTCGAGGAGCTCGTCGCCGAAGCCCTGGACCGCATCCCGCCGGAGCTGACGCGGCTGATGGACAACGTCGCCGTGTTCGTCGAGGACGAGCCGGCGCCCGAGACCGGCGACCCGGAACTGCTCGGGCTCTACGAGGGGACGCCGCTGACCGACCGCGGCGAGTGGTACGCCGGGGTGCTGCCGGACCGGATCACGATCTACCGGGGGCCGACGCTGCGGATGTGCGAGTCGCGCGAGGACGTGGTCGCGGAGACCGAGATCACCGTCGTGCACGAGATCGCCCACCACTTCGGCATCGACGACGCGCGGCTGCACGCACTCGGCTACGGATGACGGTTACGGGGCACGGTCGTGGGTGCCGGCCACCGGTCACGGTCGCGGCTGAGCCGGGCCGGGGCGTGTCCCCCGGTGCACCAAGGGAGTTGGGCAGGGCAACGCATTCCTTCCCTGCCTGAAACGCCCCGAGTGTCCTGGAGGTGCCCTCCGTGCGCCATTTGCCCACCCCTGTGAGATGGGCCGCCACCGCGTTGGCGGTCGCCGCCTGCGCGGGCCTGAGCGGCTGTATGAGTGTCGGCGAGAACGGCGCGAAGCCGGCGCCCAGCACCTCCGCGGGGAAGCGGGGCGAGGCGGCGGCCGGTTCGGGGGCGGACGGCGGCTACGCCGGGGCCCACGGCGGTGGCGGCTTCGACCGTACGGGGCGGAGCGGGCCGGGCCCGGACGGCGAGGGCAAGGACAAGCCCGTACCGAGCGGGTCGCCGTCCGCCTCGGCCAAGCCGGACGGCAGCGGCGGCCCGGTCGGTCCCGGCGGGGCGCCGAAGCCGCAGCCGTCGGCCGATCCCGGCGGCGCCGCGGGCGGCACCGGCGGGGCGCCGGGCGGACAGACCACGCCGCCGCCGGTGGACCCGGAGCCGTCGCCGACCCAGGACTCGCCGTCGCCGACCCAGGATCCGACGCCCGACCCGACGGTGACCGAGACGCCGACGACGACGCCGGGCGCCGACACCCACATGGGTGCCATGCGGGCGGCGGACGGTCCGGGAGGGGCGCGGGAGCCGGAGGCCTCGCCGCAGGCCGGGCCGATGTGACGCAGCTCTCGCCGCTCGGTTTGCCTTGGGTGGGGGAGAGTGCGTATGGTGGTAGATCGTTTGATCCCATTTGCCCGGCGCCACGACCGAAGAGCGCCGCGACTGGCGCGTACTCTCCCTTGCCGTGGCTGACCGCATAGAGGCGGTCTTGTGCGAAACACGGAGTTGACGGGCGCGTGCCGAGACTCCGGAAGGTTTCGCATTTCGCATGTCCATTTTCAGTTCTGATAACACCGTCCTGCCCGAGAACGACGCGATCGACGCGGTCGTCGAGACGGCCGAGGCCGTAGTGGCCGCCGACGCCATCGAGGCTCTCGACGCCGTCGAGACCGTCGAGATCGAGGCCGAGCTCGACGCCGACGCCGAGGACGAGCTCGACGCCGAGGACGAGACCCCGTCGATCACCTTCGGCGACCTGGGCCTCCCCGAGGGCATCGTGCGCAAGCTCGCCCAGAACGGTGTGACCACCCCCTTCCCGATCCAGGCGGCGACCATCCCGGACGCCCTGGCCGGCAAGGACATCCTCGGCCGCGGCCGTACCGGCTCCGGCAAGACCCTCTCCTTCGGCCTGCCGCTGCTCGCCACCCTGGCGGACGGCCGCACCGAGAAGAAGAAGCCCCGCGGAGTCATCCTCACCCCGACCCGTGAGCTCGCGATGCAGGTCGCGGACGCCCTCCAGCCGTACGGCGACGTGCTCGGCCTCAAGATGAAGGTCGTCTGCGGCGGTACGTCCATGGGCAACCAGATCTACGCCCTGGAGCGCGGCGTCGACATCCTCGTCGCCACCCCGGGCCGACTGCGCGACATCATCAACCGCGGCGCCTGCTCCCTGGAGCAGGTCCAGGTCGCCGTCCTCGACGAGGCCGACCAGATGGCCGACCTGGGCTTCCTGCCCGAGGTCACCGAGCTGCTCGACCAGGTCCCCACCGGCGGCCAGCGCCTTCTCTTCTCCGCCACGCTGGAGAACGAGATCGACACCCTCGTGAAGCGCTACCTGGTCGACCCGGTCACCCACGAGGTCGACCCGTCCGCCGGCGCCGTCACGACGATGACCCACCACGTCCTGGTCGTGAAGCCGAAGGACAAGGCGCCGGTCACCGCCGCCATCGCCGCGCGCAAGGGCCGCACGATCATCTTCGTCCGCACCCAGCTGGGCGCCGACCGCATCGCCGAGCAGCTGCGCGAGTCCGGCGTGAAGGCCGACGCGCTGCACGGCGGCATGACCCAGGGCGCCCGTACGCGCACCCTGGCCGACTTCAAGGACGGCTACGTCAACGCGCTCGTCGCGACCGACGTCGCCGCCCGAGGCATCCACGTCGACGGCATCGACCTGGTCCTGAACGTGGACCCGGCCGGCGACCACAAGGACTACCTGCACCGCTCGGGCCGTACCGCCCGCGCCGGCCGCTCCGGTGTCGTGGTCTCCCTGGCCCTGCCGCACCAGCGCCGCCAGATCTTCCGCCTGATGGAGGACGCGGGCGTCGACGCCTCGCGCCACATCGTCGGCGGTGCCGGCGCCTTCGACCCGGAGGTCGCCGAGATCACCGGCGCCCGTTCGCTGACCGAGGTCCAGGCCGACTCCGCGACCAACTCCGCCAAGCAGGCCGAGCGCGAGGTCGCCGACCTCACCCGCCAGCTGGAGCGCCTGCAGCGCCGCGCCGTCGAGCTCCGCGAGGAGGCCGACCGCCTCGTCGCCCGCGCCGCCCGCGAGCGCGGCGAGGACCCGGACGCCGCCGTCGCGGAGGCCGCCCAGGCCGCCGAGGCCGAGCTGGCCGCCGCCGCTGCCGCCGCCGAGGCCCAGGCCCGCCGCGACGCCGAGCGCCGCGAGCAGCGCCGCGAGCGCGACGAGCGCCGTGACGACCGCGACGGCGACCGTGGTGGCGACCGTGGTGGCTTCCGCCGTGACAACGACCGTGGCGGCTTCCGTCGCGACGACCGCCGGGACGGCGACCGCGGTGGCTTCCGTCGCGACAACGACCGCCCGTCGTTCAACCGCGACCGTGACAACGACCGTGGCGGCTTCCGTCGCGACGACCGTCGTGACGGCGACCGCGGTGGCTTCCGCCGTGACAACGACCGCCCGTCGTTCAACCGCGACCGTGACAACGACCGCGGGGGCTTCCGTCGTGACAACGACCGTCCGTCGTTCAACCGCGACCGTCGTGACAACGACCGTCCGTCGTTCAACCGCGACCGTGACAACGACCGTGGCGGCTTCCGCCGTGACGACCGTCGTGACAACGACCGTCCGTCGTTCAACCGCGACCGTGACAACGACCGCGGTGGCTTCCGCCGTGACGACCGCCCGGCCGGCGGCCACGGCGGCGGCCACGCCGGTCACCGCGGCAGCGACCGCCCGTTCAACCGCGACCGCCGCGACGACCGCCCGTTCAACCGGGACCGCCGCGACGACCGCCCGGGCTTCCGCCGCGACAACGACCGCCCGTCGTTCAACCGCGACGACCACCGTCGCGACGACCGCGGCGGCTTCCGCCGCGACGACAAGCCGCGCTGGAAGCGCAACGGCTGACGCGCCGTGAGGCCATAGGCCGGTAACTCGTCAACAGGGCCCCTGCCCGCACGACAGTGCAGGCAGGGGCCCTGTCGCATGCCGTACACGTACGGAATCACCGCACGACCGGGGTGGCACGGCCAATACCCGATCGGTTCCGGGGAGGTCTCGGGCTATGCTGCTCGGGTGTGCTTGTCCACGGGCCGTTAGCTCAATTGGCAGAGCAGTGGACTTTTAATCCATTGGTTGTGGGTTCGAGTCCCACACGGCCTACCAGGAAGCGCCCCGTCCGGTTTCGACCGGACGGGGCGTTTTTCGTGGAGCGGGTGGCAGGTGGAGGGTCGGGGCGCATAGCGTCCTGGGCATGACGACGCGAGCCCGGGCCGTGCAGGATCAGGTCGTCGTCGTTCCGCGGCAGCGGCGGAGAAGCGGGTGGGCGGGCGTCGCACGGGGGCGGGGTGTCGCGTCGGCGGTGCTGTGCTTCGTGGTGTGCTGTGGGCTCGGGCTGCAGTCATGGGCGGCGCTGCGGGTGACCGGATTCGATCTGGGGATTTTCGACCAGGCGGTGCGGGCGTACGCGCAGTTCGCGCCGCCGAGGTCGGCGATAAAGAGCGTCCACCATGAATTCCCCCCGGATTTCACGCTCCTGGGCGACCACTTCACGCCACTCCTGGCGCTGCTCGCGCCCCTCTACTGGCTGTGGGACGACCCGCGCACGCTGATCCTCGCGCAGGCCGCGCTGTTCGCCGCCGGCGTGCCCGTGATGCGCCGGATCGCCCGTCACTGCTTCCCCGACCGCGCGGTCGTGGCCGACGTCGCCGGGCTCGGGTACGCGATCGGCTGGCCGCTGCTCGACTCCGCGTACACCGGCTTCCACGAGGTCGCCTTCGCCGTCCCGCTCACGCTCCTGATGCTGGAGCGCGGCATGGCCCGCCGCTACGGCACGGCGGCGCTGTGGGCGGCCCTGCTGTGCCTGGTGAAGGAGGACATGGGGCTGGTGGCCGGGGCGTTCGGGCTGCTGCTCCTCGTCCGCGCCCGCCGCGAGCCCTCGGCGCGGGACCGGCGGGCCGGGCGGGTCGCGGGGCTCGGGCTGCTCCTCGGCGGGCCGCTGGTCGTCGCGGTCGTGGTCGGCTGGTTCCTGCCCGCGATGGGCAGCCCGCCCGGCTACTACTGGAGTTACGGGCGGATCGGTGTCGACGGCGGCGCGGCCCTGGCCCGGGTGCTCACCGAGCCGTGGGTGGTGCCGTGGGTCGCCGTCACGCCGCCGGTCAAACTCGTCCTGCCGCTGTGGGTGCTCGGCACCCTCGCGTTCCTGCCGCTCGGCTCGGCGACCACGCTCCTCGCGCTCCCGCTGCTCGCCGAACGGCTGCTCTCCGACAACGGCAACCACTGGACGGTCGTCAACCACTACGACGCCTTCCTGTGGCCGATCCTGCTCACGGCCGCCCTGGAGACCCTCGCCCGCCTCCGCAGGCCGTACCGGAAGCGGCTGGGCATCGCCGCGCTCGCGCTCAGCACCGGCGCCGCCTTCTCCCTCGGCCTCGGGCTGCTCGTCAATCCCGGCTCCTGGCAGCCCCGCCCCGACAAGCGCGCCCTCGCTCACGCCGCCGAACTCATCCCGGACGGCGCCACCGTGGAGGCCGACAACGCCGTGGCCCCGCGGCTGACCCGCCGTACCTCCGTCGTCCTCGCCGACGGGACCCCGCGAGGCGCGGACTGGGTGCTGCTCGGCGTGCACGGCCGGACCTTCCCCTTCCACTCGGTGGAGGAGCAGCAGGCGCGGGTCCGGATGCTCCTCGACCACGGGTACGTGGAGGTGTGGCACCGGGACGGCGTGGTGCTGCTGCACCGTGCCGAGACCCGGCCGATCCCCGGCATGCGGGTGCCGGGCCTGGGCAGCACGCCGGTCCGCGAGCGGGTGCCGGCCGACGTCGGGCACAACCCCTTCGGGCGGTGAGGCGGCCCCTTGGGTGGTGAGGCGACCTCTTAGGGTGGTGAGGCGGCCCCTTGGGTGGTGAGGCGACCTCTTAGGGTGGTGAGGCGGCCCGTCGTGCGGTGAGGCGATCCCTTCGGCCGGTGAGGCGCGGCGCCGGCCCGCACGCACTCAGTGGACGCCGAGCGCCGCCAGCCGCTCCCCGTCCGCCACGATGTTGATCTCGGTGATCCGGCCCTCGACGACCGTGAACACCATGAGGCCCAGCGGCGCGCCGTTCACGAGCGACAGCACACCCGCCGAGCCGTTGACCCTGACCCGCCGCCCGTCGTGGCGGAACTTCGCGAAGGTGAGCGCCTGCGCCGCGACCGTCTCGGCACCCCGCACCAGCTTCGACGCGGCCGCCGTGAGTACGCCGCCGTCCACGCGCAGCAGCACGTCCGGGTCGAGGACCGCGAGCAGCCCCGCGAAGTCGCCGCCCTGGGACGCCGCCAGGAACGCGTCGACGACCTCCCGTTGGCGCGCCGGGTCCGGCTCCGGGGCCGGCCCGGCGCCCTGGACCCGGCGCCGGGCCCGGCTGGCGAGCTGGCGGGTGGCGGCCGGGGTCCGGTCCACGATGTCCGCGATCTCGTCGAAGGAGACCGCGAACATGTCGTGCAGCACGAACGCCAGCCGCTCCGCCGGCGCCAGCGTCTCCAGGACGACGAGCAGCGCGAGCCCGACCTCGTCCGCGAGCAGCGCCTCGCGCTCGGGATCGGCGGCGCCCTCCTCCCGTACGACCGGGTCGGGGACGTACGTGTCGAGCGGGTCCTCGCGGCGCGCGGCGCGGGACCGCAGCAGGTCCAGGCAGACCCGGCCGACGACCGTGGTCAGCCAGCCGCTCAGGTTCCGCACGTCGCTGACGTCGGAGCGGCTCAGCTTGAGCCACGCCTCCTGGACGGCGTCCTCCGCCTCGCTCAGCGAGCCGAGCATCCGGTAGGCCACGGCCCGCAGATGCCCGCGGTCGGCCTCGAAGCGTTCGGCGAGTACGTCGCTGTCCATCGGTTCCATCGGTACTTCTTCCCCTTCGCGTCCGGTCGCACCGACATGACGGACGGCGGCCGGGGAATGTGACGCGTTCCGGTGCGTGAGATTCGCGGCGATCGCCGAGAGACGCCCGGGAATCCCCGGCAGAACCCCCCGACCGCCGTGGATCACCCCTTCAGCGTGGTGATCATCATCCCTAGATTGATCACCATGACGACGACAACGAACCAGGTCAACGCCGTTCTCCGCACTCCGCCGGCCTCCCCGGCCGCCGCTGCCGCCTACTTCTCGGCCAGCCTCGCCTTCCACGCCGACGTCTCCGACGTCGCCTCCGCGCTCGCGTCCGCCGCCGACGGCGGAGTCGACCCCGGCTTCGTCGTGCTCGACTCCCGCAGCACCGCCTCCTGGGACCAGGGCCACGTCCCCGGTGCCGTCCACCTGCCGACCGCGCTCATCCCCGAGCAGGCCGAGCAGCTCCTCGACAAGAACGTCCCGGTCGTCACGTACTGCTGGGGTCCCGGCTGCAACGGCGGCACGCGCGCCGCGCTCGCCCTCGCCGAGCTGGGCTTCCAGGTCAAGGAGATGCTGGGCGGCTTCGAGTACTGGGTGCGCGAGGGCTTCGCGTACGAGACCTGGGAGGGGCCCGCGCAGAAGGCCGCCGACCCGCTGACGGCCCCGGTCGACGCGGACGACTGCGGCTGCTGAGCCGGCCCGGACGGATCCCGGACGGGTCTCGCACGGAAATGGATTTCCGAGCATGGGCATCCATGCCGTAAGGTGGTGTTCACCGACGCGGGGTGGAGCAGCTCGGTAGCTCGCTGGGCTCATAACCCAGAGGTCGCAGGTTCAAATCCTGTCCCCGCTACTCAGTAGCACGAAGGCCCGGATCCGATGAGGATCCGGGCCTTTGTCGTATTTCCGCGCCTTGTGCCCTTGCCGCGTCTCGCTTGACCTTTACGTAACGTCAAGATCTAGCGTTCCCGTCATGGAGTGGTCGATCCAGGAGATCGCCAGAAAGGCCGGCACCACCAGCCGCACCCTTCGCCACTACGGCGAGTTCGGGCTGCTGGAGCCGAGCCGGATCGGCGCGAACGGTTACCGGTACTACGACCAGGCGGCGCTCGTCCGGCTGCAGCGGATCCTGCTGCTGCGCGAGCTCGGGCTCTCCCTGCCCGCCATCGCCGAGGTCCTCGAAGGCCAGCGGGACACCTCGGCCGCCCTGCGCACGCATCTGGCCCTCCTGGAACAGGAGCGCGAGCGCATCGGGCGGCAGATCGAGGCCGTGCGCACCACTCTCCACAAGACCGAGACGGGAGAGGAACTGATGGCGGAGGAGATGTTCGACGGCTTCGACCACACGCGGTACGAGGCCGAGGTCACCGAGCGCTGGGGCCGCGAGGCGTACCAGAAGGGCGACCGCTGGTGGCGCTCGCTCAGCGAGGCGGAGAAGAAGGCGTTCCAGGACGAGCAGGCCGGCATCGCCCGCGACTTCGGCGCCGCGGCCCTGCAGGGCCTCGCGCCCGACAGCGACGAGGTGCAGGCGATCGCGCGGCGGCAGTACGACTGGCTGTCGGCGGCGCCGACCGGGCCCGCGCCGACGAAGGAGTACGTGATCGGGCTCGGCCGGATGTACGTGGACGACCCGCGCTTCACGAAGAACTACGACAAGCACGGGGAGGGCACGGCGGTGCTCGTACGCGACGCGATGGCCGTGTTCGCGGAGCGGAACCTGTAGGGGGCGGGATCCTGGATCCGGGGTCCGAGGGCCGGGATCCGAGGGCTTGGATCCAGGATCCGGTGTCCGAGGGCTTGGATCCAGGATCCGGGGTCCAAGGGCCTGGATCCGAGAGCCGGGATCCAAGGGCCCGGATCCGAAATCCCGGATCCGAAATCCCGGATCCGAAATCCCGGATCCGAGATCCCGGATCCGGGATCAGATAAACGGTGGCCAAAACCGCGCCTGTCCTTTTGCGCGGCCCCCTCGCGCCCCGTAACCTCACGCGCACCATGAGTGACCACAGCGTGACCCGATTGCGCAGGGCAGGACGGCGGGCGCCCGCCGTCCTGCTCCTGTTCGCGCTCGTCGCGCTCATCGCCGGGGTCTGCCACGGCGCCCACGGCCACGCCCTGCCCCTTGCCACCGGAACCACCGGCACCAGCCTCACCGCGCCGCTTCCGGCGCACGGCTGCGAGCGGTCCGGCGAGGGCTGGTCGTTCGACGCGCATCTGCCCGCGCAGGCCACGGGGACGCAGTTCTCCGCGCCCGCCGCCGGCGGCGCCGTCCTCGTCCCGCACGACGAGGTCTTCCCCGAGCACCCGCACGCGCGCTGCGTCCGCAGCAGGGCGGGGCCCGGCCCGGAGCCGGGCAGTCTGCTCGTCGCCCTCGGAGTGAACCGGAACTGAGCCGGGTCCCGTACGCCGCCGCGTACACGCACACGACCCCGGCTCCTTCCGTATGCCCGCACACCGCGCACACCGCGCACGTCTCGCACGCCGCGCACGCGGGCGCAATCACTCCAAGGGACGCGAACCCTCATGACACACCCCGCCAACCTCCTCTCCGTCGCCGAGCAGACCGTCGGCAACACCCCCGTGCTGTGGATGGACGACGGCTACTGGGCCAAGCTCGAAGGCTTCAACTTCGGCGGCATCAAGGACCGCGCCGCGCTCTACATGGTCGAGCAGGCCCGCCGCCGCGGTGAGCTGCGGCCGGGCGCCCCGATCGTCGAGTCCACCTCCGGCACCCTGGGTCTGGGCCTGGCGCTCGCCGGGATCCTGCACGGGCACCCGGTGCACGTCGTCACCGACCCCGGTCTGGAGCCGATCGTCGAGCGGATGCTCGTCGCGCACGGCGCCCGGGTCCACGTCGTGCCCGAGCCGTCGCCGACCGGCGGCTGGCAGCAGGCCCGGATGGACCGGGTCGCCGAGCTGCTGCTCGCCCTCCCCGGGGCGTGGTGGCCGAACCAGTACGGGAACCCCGACAACCAGCAGGCGTACGGCGGGCTCGCCGCCGAGCTGTCCGAGCAGCTGGACCGGATCGACGTGCTGGTCTGCGCGGTCGGCACCGGCGGCCACTCGGCCGGCGTCTCCCGCGCGCTGCGCGCCACCAGCAGCCCCGCGCTCGAACTCGTCGGCGTCGACTCGGTCGACTCCACCGTCTTCGGCCTCCCGGCAGGCCCGCGCCTGATGCGCGGCCTCGGCTCCTCCATCCACCCGGCCAACGTCGACCACGCCGCCTTCGACGAGGTCCACTGGGTGGCGCCGGCGGACGCGGTACGGGCCGCGCGCCGGCTCGCCGCCCGGCAGTTCGCGACCGGCGGCTGGAGCGTGGGCGCGGTCGCGCTGGTCGCGGGCTGGCTGGCCCGGACCCGGCCGCGCGGCACCCGGATCGCGGCCGTCTTCCCCGACGGGCCGCAGCGCTACTTCGACACCGTCTTCAACGACGAGTACTGCGCGGCGCACGGGCTGCTCGACGGTCCCGTACGGGAGGAGCCGGAGGCGTACGCGGAGGGCGAGCCGGTCACCGGCTGGACCCGCCGGGTGCTGACGCGCGAGGAGCCGGTCCGTTGAGCACGACCACCCTGGGGCGCCGGGCCGGGATCTGGAGGCAGAGCCGCAGCTTCGACCCGGCCGTGCGGCTGCTCTTCCTCAACCAGCTCACCATCAACCTCGGCTTCTACATGCTGATGCCGTATCTGGCGGCCCATCTGGCCGACGGCCTCGGCATGGCGGCCTGGGCGGTCGGGCTCGTGCTCGGCGCGCGGAACCTGTCGCAGCAGGGCATGTTCCTGGTCGGCGGCGCGCTCGCCGACCGGCTCGGCTTCAAGCCGCTGATCGTCGCCGGGTGCGCGCTGCGGACGGTCGGCTTCGGGGCGCTCGCGTTCGCGCAGTCGCTGGCGTGGCTGATCGCCGCCTCGCTCGCGACGGGCCTGGCGGGCGCGCTGTTCAACCCGGCCGTGCGGGCGTATCTGGCGGCGGAGGCGGGCGAGGAGCGGCGCGTGCAGGCGTTCGCGCTGTTCAACGCGTACTACCAGGCGGGCATCCTGCTCGGGCCGCTCGTCGGGGTGGCGCTGACCGGGGTGTCGTTCCGGCTGACGTGCGTGGTGGCGGCGGTGCTGTTCGCCGGCCTCACCCTCGTACAGCTGCGGCATCTGCCCGTACGGCGCAAGGGGGATGGGGCGGCTGCGGCGGCCGAGGCTGCGGGGGTCGCGGGGGCCGTGGACGGGGGAGGGGCGCGGGGGCAGTTCCGGTCGGTGCTCGGGAACCGCACCTTCTGGCTGTTCTCGCTGGCCATGACCGGCTCGTACGTGCTGTCGTTCCAGGTCTATCTGGCGCTGCCGCTCGCGGCGGACGGCACGGCGGCGACCACGGCCCTGTTCGTGGTGTCGGCGCTGGTCGCGCTGGCCGGGCAGCTGCGGATCACCGCCTGGTGCAAGGCGCGGCTCTCGCGCGAGCGGTGCCTGGTGCTCGGTCTTGCGCTGATGGGAGCGGCGTTCCTGGTGCCGGCGGCGCTCGGGCGCCCGGTGCCGGCGCTGCTGCTGTGCGCGGCGGTCCTGGCGGTGGCGAACGCGGTGCTCTACCCGTACGAGATGGACACGGTCGTCGCCCTGTCCCGGGGGCGCTGGGTGGCCACCCACTACGGGCTCTACAACACCGTGTGCGGGGTCGGCATCACGCTCGGGAACCTGGGCACGGGTGCCCTGCTCGACGTGACCGGCTGGTCGGCGGCGCCCTGGCTGGTGCTGTGCGCGGTCGGGCTCGGCTGCGCGGCGGCCATGGCGGCGCTCGCGCGGAGCGGGCGGCTCGCCGTAAGCCAACCGGCCGAGGAGGAGTCGCCGAGCCGCGCGGACTGACCGCACCCTGGGGAGGGCGCGGTACCGTCCGCCGCCCGGGACCGGGACCAGGGAGCACAGGGTGGCGCGAGCGGCGGTGCGGCGCGGGCGGGGGGAGGCCCCCAGGGGCGACCCCGACGCGTACCGGGGCGCCCGGCGGTTCCTCCGGGCGCTGCCGCCGCTGCTGATCGTGGGCGGGGTGCTCTACGACCTGGCGACCCCGCCCACCTACACGGCGGTGCCGCTGTTCTCGGCGGCGCCGCTGATCGCCGCGCCCTTCTTCTCGACCCTGACGACGCTGCTCACCGGCATCGCCGCCGTGCTCGCGAGCATCGGCCTGCACTTCTACAACCGGACCGCCGACTCGATCCCCTCGCTCACGGAGACGCTGACCGTCGTGACGGTCGCGGCGCTCGGCCTGCTGATCAACCGGGTGGTGCGGCGCAGCGGCGAACGGCTCGCCTCGGCGCGGGAGATCGCGGAGACCGCGCAGAAGGCGGTGCTCCCGGCGCCCGCCGAGCGGATCGGCGGGCTGCGGATCGCGGCCCGGTACGAGGCGGCGCGGGCGGACGCGTTCATCGGCGGCGACCTCTTCGCGGTGCAGGACACCCCGCACGGGGTACGGCTCGTGGTCGGCGACGTGCGCGGCAAGGGACTCGACGCGGTGGAGGCCGTCGCGGTCGTCATCGGTGCCTTCCGGGAGGCGGCCGAGCAGGAGTCGAGCCTGGAGGGGGTCGCGGCGCGGCTCGAACGGGCGCTGGCCCGGGAGGGCACGCGGCGGGAGGGCCTCGACGCCTTCGAGGGCTTCACGACGGCGGTCCTGGCCGAGATCCCGCGTTCGTCGCGGAGCGGGGACCGGCTCGTACGGGTGGTGAACCGCGGCCATCCCGAGCCGCTGCTGCTGTACGAGGACGGGGGCGTGACGCCGCTGCTGCCGAGCGAGGCGGCGCTGCCGCTGGGGATGGGGGACCTCGGGATGTGGCCGGACCGGGCCGACGAGTCGCCGTTCCCGCCGGGCGCGACGCTGCTGTTCTACACGGACGGCCTGTCGGAGGCGCGGGACCCGGCCGGGGTCTTCTACGACCCGAGGGCGCGGCTCGCGGGGCGGATCTTCCCGGGGCCGGAGGAGCTGCTCGACGCGCTGGTGGCGGACGTGCGCCGGCACACGGGCGGGGGCTCGACGGACGACATGGCGCTGCTCGCGGTGAGCCGGCCGGCGGTGGGGCAGCCGGAGCGGCGGCGGACGATGCCGGTGGTGCCGCCGGCGGGTCCTCGGGTGGGTCCTGGGGTGGGTTCTCGGGTGGTACCGCCGGGCGTGCCGCCCGGGCCGCCGTCAGGGGGCGCGGAGGGCGCATGACGGGCTGTAGTCGACAGGTCTCCCTCCGATAACAATTGACGTAACGTCAGATTCGCGTAGTGATCCCGGTCGCTTCTGAAGGGGGCTCAACTCGGGCGATTCCCTCTCAATTCAGTGAATGATCAAGAGGGACAGCTTGGAATCGGGTGCCCGTGTCTATTAACGTTCGATAACGCAGCGCGGTCGTCCCAGCCGTCGCAAGAGGCGGCACCGTGCGCACGCGCCGAATCCCGCAAGGGAACCGGGGAACCACCACTTGGGGTGAATCGGGCCCCGCCGCACCCGTGCGGCACGTCCGTAGGAGACCTTCCTGCTCCGAACCCGTCAGCTAACCCGGTAGGCGAGAAGGAAGGAAAGGAGAGCGCCTCCGTGGCCTCCAACACCCCCGCTCCGCATACCCCCTTCGCCTCCTACGACGCCCCCGGCGCGGGCGGCACGGACGGGGCGGCCGAGGAGTGGAACCCCACCGAGGACTCCCTGCGCGCCCAGAACCGTTCCGGCGGGCGCCACCGCGTGGTCAAGCAGCGCTCCAACTTCGCCCGCTCCTCCACCGTTCTCGGCGTCGGCGTCATCGCCGCCGTCGGCGCCGGCGGTCTGGCCACCGCCCAGCAGAAGCCGCCGGTCTCGATCGCCCTGCCGGACCTGCCGGACGTCGACCTGCCCGACGCGAGCGAACTCCCGGGCGTCGGCCAGCTGATCGGCCACGACGACCACAACGACTCCGCCGGCAACGGCAACACCCAGCCGCTCACCGCCCTCACCTACACCACCGCCGAGGACGAGACCGCCGGCGCCACGACGCAGACGTCGGCCGACGCCGGTGAGGCCCTGCGCGCCCGCATCCTCCAGCAGGCCGAGCAGCAGCAGGCCGCCGCCGACGCCGCCGAGAAGGCGACGGCGGAGAAGGCAGCCGCCGAGAAGGCGGCCGCGGAGGCCTCGGCCAAGGCCGACGCGGCGGAGAAGGCGGCCGCCGAGGCGAAGAAGAAGGCGGAGGAGGAGGCCGCGGCGAAGGCCGAGGCCGAGCGCCTGGCCAAGCTCGCCGCCGGCTACTCCCTGCCGACCTCCTCGTACACGATCACCTCCACCTACGGCGAGGCCGGCTCGATGTGGTCGTCCGGCTACCACACCGGCCTGGACTTCGCGGCTCCCACCGGCACCCCGGTCAAGGCCGTCCACAGCGGCACCGTGAAGTCGGCCGGCTGGTCCGGCTCCTACGGCTACCGGATCGTCCTGGAGCTGGAGGACGGCACCGAGGTCTGGTACTGCCACCTCTCCTCCATGACGGTCGCCGTCGGCCAGTCCGTCTCCACCGCCGACACCATCGGCCGCGTCGGCGCCACCGGCAACGTCACCGGCCCCCACCTCCACCTGGAGATCCACACCGCCTCCGGCGACCGCATGGACCCGGGCGCCTGGCTGCGCTCCAAGGGCCTCGACTACTGAGCCGGTCCTTCAGGGCCGGATGGTGCGGAGAGCCGGCCGGCGTTCAGGACCGGCCGCGCTCTGGACCGGCCGCGCTCTGGACCGGCCGCGCTCTGGACCGGCCGCGCTCTGGGCCGGCCGTGCTCAGGGCCGGCCGGCCGGAATAGGGCCGGCGGCGCAGGGGGTTGACCACCTCATGACCTCTCTTCGCCAGCTGGGCTCTTCCGACCTGCACGTCTTCCCGCTCGCTCTCGGCGGCAACGTCTTCGGCTGGAGCGCCGACGAGGCGCAGTCCTTCGCCGTCCTCGACGCCTACGCCGCCGCCGGCGGCAACTTCGTCGACACCGCCGACGTCTACTCGGAGTGGGTCCCGGGCCACGAGGGCGGCGAGTCCGAGACGCTCATCGGCCGCTGGCTCGCCTCCCGCGGCAACCGCTCCGACATCCTCGTCGCCACCAAGGTCGGCGCCCACTCCCGCTTCAAGGGCCTGAGCGCTCCCACCATCAAGGCCGGCGCCGAGGAGTCGCTGCGCCGCCTCGGCACCGACTACATCGACCTCTACTACACGCACTTCGACGACGAGTCCGTGCCGGTCGAGGAGATCGTCACCGCCCTCGACCAGCTGGTGAAGGACGGCAAGGTGCGGGCCGTCGCCGCCTCCAACATCTCCCCGGAGCGGCTGCGCGCCTCCCTCGACTTCGCCGAGGCCGAGGGCCTCGCCCGCTATGTCGCCCTCCAGCCGCACTACAACCTGGTCTCCCGCGAGACCTACGAGGGCCCGCTCCTGGAGACCGCCGAGCAGGCCGGGCTCGCGGCCGTCCCGTACTTCGGTCTCGCGGCCGGCTTCCTCACCGGCAAGTACCGCCCCGGCGTCGAGGTCTCCAGCGTCCGGGCCGCCGGCGCGGCCAAGCACCTGGACACCGAGCGCGGCCGGAAGGTGCTCGCCGCCCTCGACGCCGTCGCCGAGGCCCACGAGGCCGAGCTCGCCTCGGTCGCCCTCGCCTGGCTGGCCACGCAGCCGACCGTCGTCGCCCCGATCGCCTCGGCCCGCACGGTCGAGCAGCTCCCGGCGCTCATCGCCGCCACCGAGCTGAAGCTGACGGACGCCGAGCTGGCCGCCCTCACCGAGGCGTCCGCGCTGTAGGCGTCGGCTCCCTAGCTCCGGTACGGGTTGTAGCCGCCGTAGTCCAGGTACTGCGGCGGCGCCCACACCCGGCCGGTCGCCCGGGCCGCGTACGAGAGCGCGGGCGAGGCGACCGCCCGGCGCTGCCACAGGTGGTGCAGCAACTCCTGCTCGCGGGCCGCGAAGTCCGGCACGGCCTGGCCGCGCCGGGCCCGGTACCGCAGGAACGCCAGGGTCGTCGCGAACGCCTCGTACTCGCCGACGGCCTGCCCGGCCTGCTTGCCGTGGCTGCGGGTGGCGAAGCCGCGGGCCATCGAGCGGGCCCGCATGGAGGAGAGCGCGAGCGGTTCGTCGGGGGCGAGCCAGCCGGCCGAGGCATAGGCCGGCAGCTCGCCGGATATCGTGCGCAGCTCCTTCTGCCGGCTCCATATCGCGAGCCAGGTCAGCAGGGCGAAGACCGGGACCATGAACATCCCGTAGACCAGCACGAACGCCAGCGGGTGGAAGCTCGCCGAACCGTTCCACAGCGCGTGCATGCTCATGGCCAGGAGCAGTCCGGCCAGCGGCAGCAGCACCAGGCGGGTGCGGCGGGCCCGGGCGGTGGCCGGTACCAGGGCCGCGAAGCCGAGGCCGAGCCCGGTGAGCGAGGTGAACAGCGGGTGCGCGAACGGGGACATGATCACCCGGACGAAGAACGTGCCTATGGTGACCGAGCCGACCCCGGCGGAACCGAACTCCTGGTCCTCGCCGAACGCGTTGCCGAGATAGAGGATGTTCTCGGTGAAGGCGAAGCCGGTGGCGGTGAACCCGGCGTAGACGAGGCCGTCGACCGGGCCCGTGAAGTCTCTGCGGCGGAAGAGGAAGAGCAGCAGCACGGCGGCGCCCTTCGCGGTCTCCTCCACGACGGGGGCGACGGCGGTCGCGCCGAGCTTGTCGGCCGAGCCGGGGTCGGCGGTGGCGCTGCTGATCCACTCCACGGCGAAGGAGTTGGCGAAGATCGCCACCAGGGTGGAGGCGAACGCGCCCCACGCGAGCGCGAACAGCAGGTTCTTCCAGGGCGCCGGCTCGACCCGGTCGAGCCAGCGGAACGCGGACATGAGCAGCGGCACCGGCAGCACGGCGAGGCCGAGGCCGACGAGGAAGCCGGTGGTGCCGGTCTCCTCCCGCACCAGCGCGAGGATCACCAGGGCGCACAGCGCGAGCGCGGTGATCAGCGCGACGGCCCGGACCAGCCGGCTGCGCCAGAACGCCTTGCGCGGCTTGTAGCGCCACTTGGCGCGCTCCGGCACGGCGGCGAAGTCCGGCTGCTCACCGCTCTCCAGTGCGGGCACGGGAGCGGGGGCCGGCGCGACCGCGGTGGCGGGTCCGGTGGCGGGTCCGATGATCGGGTTCGATGACACGGAACGACACTAACCAGCGCCACCGACAGTGGGCGAGAGGGTTCTCGAAGCCTGTGGAAAACCCGACTTGAACCGGACCTGACCGGCTCCGATCGGGCTCGGACCGGGCTCGGAACCCGCCCGGACCCGTCAGACCCTGTGGAAAAGCAGGTCGTGGACGACGTGGCCCTTGTCCAGGCCCTGCCCCTCGAAGCGGGTCAGCGGCCGGAAGCCGGGCCGGGGCGCGTAACCGCCGTCGGCCTGGGTGTTCGCGAAGTCGGGGTGCGCGCCGAGCACCTCCAGCATCTGCTCCGCGTACGGCTCCCAGTCCGTGGCGCAGTGCAGCAGCCCGCCCTTCTTCAGCCGGGGGGCGAGCAGGGTGAGGAAGTCGGGCTGGATCAGCCGGCGCTTGTGGTGGCGCTTCTTCGGCCACGGGTCCGGGAAGTAGACGCGGCAGCCGTTGAGGGACTCCAGCGGCAGCATCTCGCGCAGCAGGATGATCGCGTCGCCGTTGGCGACCCGCACGTTGGTGAGCCCGCCGCGGTCGGCGAGTCCGAGCAGATTGCCCTGGCCGGGGGTGTGCACGTCCACGGCGAGGATGCCGGTGCCGGGGTCGGCGGCGGCCATCTGCGCGGTGGCCTCACCCATGCCGAAGCCGATCTCCAGGACGACCGGAAGCCCGCCGAACATCTCGTCCAGGTCGAGCTTGCGCGAGCCGTCGATGTCGAGCCCCCAGTCCGGCCAGCGCTTCAGCATGGCCTCGGCCTGCCCGGCCGTGACACGGCTGCGGCGCGGCTGGAAGCTGCGGATCCGCCGCTCGAAGTGCGAGCCCGCCGGATCGGGCGCGGGCCCCTCACCCGGCGCGAACATCCGGCTGCCCCGGCGCGCGACGGGCTGCTCGACGGAGATGGTGTGGGTGTTCTCAGGCTGCTCAGACACAATGCCCCGATTCTACGGGGCGCCGTGCCGAACGTGTCGGGCCCGAGCGGCCGGCGAGATCGACGGGGCCGGCCGGATCCGGCCTTGAGCTGGGCCAGGGCCCAGGCCCGCGACCTGGCGGCGCGGCGCCCTGGCTGGGTCAGGGGCCAAGGCTCGCCACCTCGCGGCGGCGGCCCAGAGCTGGGCCAGAGCCCAGGCCCGCGACCTCGCGGCGGCGGCCTACAGCTGGGCCAGTGCCCGGCTCGCCACCTCGCGTCCGATCGGCAGCGAGGCCGTCGCCGCCGGCGAGGGCGCGTTGAGGACGTGCACCGTCCGCTCGGCCTCGCGGATCAGGAAGTCGTCCACGAGCGTCCCGTCCTTCAGCACCGCCTGCGCCCGCACGCCCGGCTTCGCCCGCCGCAGGTCGCGCTCCTCGACGAGCGGCAGCATCCGCCGCACGGCCTCGGTGAAGGCGCGCTTGGACAGCGAGCGGTGCAGCTCGCCCGCCCCGTACCGCCAGTGCTGCCGCGCTATCGCCCAGCTGCCGGGCCAGGCGAGGGTGCCCGCCAGGTCGCGCGGGCGGACGACCGACCAGCCGTATCCCTCGCGGGCGAGCGCCGGGACCGCATTCGGCCCGACGTGCACGCCGCCGTCGATGCCCCGGGTGAGATGGACGCCGAGGAACGGGAAGGCCGGGTCCGGCACCGGATAGACCAGGCCGCGGACCAGGGACGGGTCGGCCAGCTCGTAGTACTCCCCGCGGAAGGGGACGATCCGCATCTCCGGGTCGTCGCCCGCGAGCCGGGCCACCCGGTCGCAGTGCAGCCCCGCGCAGTTCACCAGGACCCGCCCGCGCACCACGCGCCCGGCACCCGTGCGCACCGCCACGCCCCAGGGCCGCCGGTCGATCGCGGTGACCGCCGAGCCGTACAGGATGGTCGCCCCGGAGGCCTCGGCGAGCTTGGCCGCCACCTGCCCGTAGTCGACGATCCCGGTCGTGCCCACGTGGATCGCGGCCACGCCGCGCACCCGCGGCTCGTACTCGCTGATCTGCGCCGGGCCCAGCTCGCGCACCGGGATCCCGTTCTCCCTGCCGCGCTGCACGAGGGCGTGCAGCCGGGGCAGCTCCTCGCGGTCGGTCGCGACGATCAGCTTGCCGGTGACCTCGTGGGCGATGCCGTACTCCGCGCAGAACTTGACCATCTCGGCCGCGCCCTTGACCGCGAAGCGGGCCTTCAGGGAGCCCGGCTTGTAGTAGATCCCGCTGTGGATCACGCCGCTGTTCCGCCCGGTCTGGTGGCGCGCCGGGGCGTGCTCCTTCTCCAGGACCGTGACCCGGGTGCCCGGCGCGGCACGCGTGATCGCGTACGCCGTCGACAGACCGACGATTCCGCCGCCGATCACCAGCACGTCACAGTCAAAGCGGTCCGACACGGACACCAGCGCCACCTCCCACCCCTGATAGTGCACTGGCCCACTGACAACCGGGCTAAACCGCTCACCGAGTGGGACGCGCGTCACGCCCCGTCATCGCGCGCGCCAGGACGGTCACCGGCCCCGTCATGCCGGGGCCACGAGCAGCGGCCGGGCCCGTTCCCGCAGCTCCATGACGCGCGGCTCGTCGCCGTACGGTTCGAGCCGGTGGAGCAGGTCCCGTACGTACTCGGTGGTCCGGGCCGAGGAGATCCGCCCGGCCACCTCGACCGCACGGGTGCCGGCGGCGCAGGCCGCGTCCAGGTTGCCCGACTCCAGCTCGGCGACCGCCGACACCACGAGCCGCAGCCCGTGCGAGCGGACGTACTCCTCGGTGGGCCGGGACAGCGCCTGCTCCGTGAAGCGGCGCACCTGCCGGGGCAGCTTCAGGTCGCGGTAGCACTCGGCGGCGTCGGCGCAGAACCGGTCGTACGAGTAGAAGCCCAGCCAGCTCGGGTCGGCGTCGCCGTCCCGGGACCGCTCCAGCCAGCCCTCGGCGGCCTTGAGCGAGGCGGCGGCGGCCGCCTGGTCGCCGGCCTTGGCGTGCGCCCGGGCCTCGACGAGCCGGAAGAAGGACATGGTGCGGGCGGTGGCCAGGCCCCGGTTGCGCTCCAGGGCGGCCTGGGCGAGGTCGACGCCCTCGTCGGCGAAGCCCCGGTAGGTCGCCTGGAGCGACATGGAGGCGAGGACATAGCCGCCGAGCGGTACGTCGGCGGCGGCGCGGGCGAGCCGCAGCGCCTGGATGTAGTAGCGCTGGGCGGCCTCCTGCTGGCCGGTGTCGAAGGCCATCCAGCCGGCCAGCCGGGTCAGCTCGGCGGTCGCGCCGAACAGGGCGCGGCCGACCTCGTCCGAGTAGGAGCCGAGCAGCAGCGGCGCGGCGTCGACCCGTAAGCACTCGGGAACCATCGAGGAGCGCCAGTCGCCGCCGCCGTACTTGGAGTCCCAGCGGCGGGCGTCCTCGGCGGCCTCGCGCAGTTTGGCGACGTCGCTGTGCCCCACGCGCGCGTGCTCGACCATTTCCCCGGCTGCGGTGCCCACCGTCCCCGGCGCCGCGGGGCCCGGGGCGAGCCGCTCCACCGACGGGTCGGCCGGGGTGATCAGCCAGCGCGAGGCCGGCGTCGCGTAGGCGCTGACCGCGAAGGAGCCGGCGAGCGACTGCCAGATGCCGCCGCCGCCCCGCCGACCGGCGAGATCCAGCCGGTACAGCTCGGTGGCCGAGCGGACCGCCTCGCCGACGTCGCGCGGGAAGGCGAGCCCCACCTCGGGCGCCGGGTCGGCGTCGGCGAGCCCGATCTCGTGCAGCGGCACGGGCCGGCCCAGCTTCTGGCCGATGGCGGCGGCTATCAGATGCGGGGCGGCGCCCTGCGGCACCATGCCCTTGGACACCCAGCGGGCCACCGACGTCTTGTCGTAACGAAGCGTCAGTCCCCGCTGCGCGCCGAGGTCGTTGACGCGCCGGGCGAGCCCGGCATTGCTGATTCCCGCGAGGGCGAGAACCGTGCCGAGCTTTTCGTTCGGCCCGCGTTGCTCCCTGGACATGACGCCACCCCTCGACACGACACCCGGAACCCGGACGGCCGCCGCGACGCCGGGCACAACGCCGGGCATAGGCGTGCGGCATTCGTAAGCACAGCGTAGTTCGCCGGATCCCGACCGTTAAGGGGCGGTGTTCCGTATGGCGAGATTGTTGTGGGATGGGAGGAGTGGGCGGCGGGCCGCCGCCGGTCGTGCTCCGGCCGTGTGGCCGTGCGCCCGCCCGTGCGCTCTCGCCGGGGCGGTGGGGGAGCGCTTCCATGAGTGCTGCGTGGGTCGGCCCACTTGGCCGAGGACCGATGTCCGGGTCCGGTGGGCTGGGGGACACCGTCGCCCCATTCCCCGCGGGCGGCGGGCGGCTCCGGGAGGCGACCGCCTCCCGGACTGCCGGAGAGCTCCGGGCAAACCCGTTGCCCCGCCGCGGGGTTGAGAATGGCCGAAAGGCGACCCTGTAGGGGCCGGCTCCAACTGGCCCATGCCAGGGGCGCATTCGCGTGTGGCGCGATGCCCCCGGTGACACCCCCCGTGCGCCGTTGTCATGGCAGCATGTCCTCCACTCGACCTTTGTGGAGGCGGCGATGCGGTGGCTGGTGGGCTGGAGCAGTGTCGCCGCGCGCTTCGGTATGAGGGATACGAGGGATACGAGGGACGCCGGCAGCCCCTATACGGCGATGCCGGGCTCGGCCGGCGCCGTCGGCGACCCCGCCGAGGGGCGCACGGTGCACCCGGTGGGCGCGCAACTCCTGTGGGGCGACCCCGATCCGCTGTGGGCGGTCGGCGACTGGCGCCCCGACGAGGTGCGGCTGCTCGACGTCGACACCCACACCCGGCTCGCCGTGCTCGGCTGCTGCGCCGCGAGCGACGACGAGCTGCGGCGCGGCCTGCTGACCGCGCGCGGGGGCGCACTGCGGCATATGACCGCGTGGTCGGGGAGCTACACCGCCGTCGTCAAGGTCGGCCGCCGCATCACCGTCACGGGTGATCTCGCGGGCGCCCGCCCGGTGTTCCACACCCCCTGGGCCGGCGGCACCGCCTATGCCACGGCGGCGCTGCCGCTCGCCGACCTCGCCGAGGCCCAGCTCGACATCGGCCACCTCGCCGCGCTGCTCGCCTGCCCCGAGACCCCCGAGGCGCTGCGCGACTCCACCCCCTACGAGGGCGTGCGCCGGGTGCCGCCCGGCCACGCGCTGATCCTGCGCGAGGGCTCGCGCGAGATCACCGGCTACGAGACGGTCTCCTCGCTCGCCGTCGCCGCGCCCGAGGCCGACCCGAAGCAGGCGGTGGAGGCCGTGAAGGACGCCCTCGTCGAGGCCGTACGGGCCCGGCTCACCGCGCCCCGGCACGCCCCCGAGGTGCCGCTGCCCGACCCCGGCCCGGTGCCCGGCATGGGGCCCGCCGACCGGCGCGCGGCCCGCGGCGGCGCCCCCGCGCCCGGCATCGGCGCCGACCTGTCCGGCGGCAGCGCCTCCGGCACCCTCGCCCTGCTCGCGGCCGGGCTGCCCGGCGTGCCCGGCACGGTCCTCGGCCACGGCACGGGCGCGGGGGAGCGGCTGCTCGCCGTCACCTTCAACGACCTGGCCGGACCCGGCAGCCCGGAGAGCCAGGACGAACTGGTCCGCGCCCGCGAGATCGCCGCCAACCCGCGGCTGCACCACGTGGTCGTCGCGGCCGGCGAGGAGGCGCTGCCCTACGCGGACCTCGACGGGCCGCTGACGGACGAGCCGGGCCCGTCCCTGGTGTCGGCCGAACGGCACCGGCGGCGGCTCGCGGCCGGCAGCGCCGACCACTTCACCGGCTTCGGCGCCCGCCAGGTCCTCGACGCCCATCCGGCGCGCCTCGCCGACCTCCTGATGGACCGCCGGCGCCGCTCCCTGGTGCGGCCGGTGACCGCCCTCGCCAAGGCCACCGGCCCGTCGGCGGGGGCGCTTCTGGTCCCCCTCCAGGTGTACCGGGCGGCCCGGCGGCTGGCCCGTACGCCGTACCGCACCGGCCTGGAGGCCGCCGCCACGCGCGTGCTGGAGGCCAACCGCGCGCCCGCCGGGGCCCACGGCCCCCTGGAGGCCTCGCTGTCCGCGCTCGCCTGGTCCCGGCCGGGTCCCGCGGCGCGCTGGCTGACGGGGGAGGCGCTCGCCGAAGTATCGGTTCGCCTGAACCGGGCCGCGACCCTGCCGGCCTCCGTACAGCGCCCGGGCGACGCACGTGCGCGTGCCGCCCTCGCGCGGGCCGCCGCCGACCACCGGGTCCTGGAACAGGCCGCCGAGATCCGCGGCCAGCGGCTGCACGCCCCGTTCCTCGACAACCAGGTGGTACGGGCCTGCCGCGACCTCCCCGAATCGCTGCGGGTCCAGCCCGACGCCCGCGCCGGCGTCCTGCGCACCGTCCTCGCGGGCGCCGGCATCCACGACCTCCCGCCCGGCTGGGGCGCCCCCCACCCCGCCGTCCCGGCCGCCGCCACCCGCGCCGGCCTGCGCGCCGCGCTCCCGCACCTCCTGGCCCTCTTCGACGCGCCCCTCCTCGCCGACGCCGGTCTCATCGAGGCCCGCGTCGTCCGCGACGCCCTCCTCGCCGCCGCCGACGGCGCCCCGCTCCCCCTCGACGGCCTCGCCGACCTCGTCTCCACCGAACTCTGGCTCCGCCGCCTCCTCACCCGCCGCGGCTCCTGCTGGACGGGCACGGCGGCCCCGCGGCACCGGGCGGTGCCGGGACCGCTGATTCCGACGGGGCGGTCGCTCATGGCGTGAGTCCATCCACAGGCTGGGGACAGCCGTCCCGCTTGCCCCCGCCCTTGCCCGCGCCCCCGCCCTTTGCGGGCGACACCTCGGGGTTCCGAGCGCGTTCGCGCCCCTCGCGCGCCCCTCTCCGGGGAAACCCCGACAGAAACCCCGAGGCGCGGGCCACCCCGGCCCGCGACAATGACCGGGTGCGCTATCTCATCCTCGGCACCACCGACGCCCTCGACCCCACCGGCGCCTCCCTGCCCGTCGGCGGGGCCCGGCTGCGGGCGCTGCTCGCCGCGCTCGCGGTGCGCGGCGGGCGGACGGTGTCGGTCGGGGAGCTGGTCGACGACGTGTACGGGGACGAGCCGCCGCTGGACGCGCAGGCGGCGCTGCAGGCGCTGGTCGGGCGGCTGCGGCGGGTGCTCGGTAAGGAAGCGGTGGCGTCGGTGCCGGGCGGGTACCGGCTGGTGGCCGGGCCCGAGGACATCGATCTGTACGTTTTCGAGGCGCGGGTACGGGACGCGGGCGCCCGGCTCGCCGCCGGCGACCCGGAGACCGCGGCCGAGCTCCTCCGCGCCGCCCTCGCGCTGTTCCGGGGACCCGCGCTCGCCGATCTGCCCGAGCACGCGGGCGTGCGCCCCGAGGCACAGCGGCTCGCCGCGCTCCGCCAGCGCATCGAGGCGGACCTGCGGCGCGGCGCCACCGCCGGGCTCGTGCCGGAGCTGACCGAGCTCACCGGCGCGTATCCGTACGACGAGACCTTCCACGCCCAGCTGATCCGCGCCCTGCGCGCCGAGGGCCGCCCGGCCGACGCCCTGGCCGCGTACGAGCAAACCCGCCGCACCCTCGCCGACGGACTCGGCACCGACCCCGGCCCCGAACTCGCCGCCCTGCACGCCGAACTCCTCGCAGGCCACGGCCCGACACCCCGGGCGACCCCCTGGCCGGGCGCGGCGCCCGCCCCAGCCCCCGCCGCCCGGCGGACGCCGACTGCGGCCTCTGGCCGGGTCTCGGCCTCTGGCCCGGCCGCCGCGCCCGGCCGGGGAGTCGCGGGGCGTTCGGCTTCCACCCCAGCCGGTTCGGCCTCCACTGGCTGGCCGACGCCGACCGTGGCCTCCGGCCCGGCCGCGGAACTCGGCCAAGGTGTCGCCGCCGGTTCGGCTTCCGTAGGCCCCGCTTCCGCCCCAGCCGGTTCGGCTTCCGCCGGCTGGCCGACGCCGGTCGTGGCCTCCGGCCCGGCTGCCGAACTCGGCCAGGGGGTCGCCGCCGGTTCGGCCTCCGCCGGCCGGCCGACGCCGACCGCTCCGGCCCCGGCCGACCCGGCAGGCCGGTCCGATCCCGCCGTCGCCGGCCACCCGGCTGGTTCGCCGGGCTGGTCTGATCCTGCCGTCGCCGGCCACCCGGCTGGTTCGGCGGGTTGGTCCGATTCGGCGGCCACAGCCGACTCCGTCGGATCGGCCGCGCCTGTCGACCGTACGAGGCCCGTCGACGACCGGGCTGACCGGCGGGCGCCTGTCGAGGCCTCCGGCCCGGCCGGCCCTCACGGCCTTGCCGGTCCCGCTGGTTGGTCTGGCACAACCGGCCATGCCGACCGAGGTGCCTCGGCGGCCGGCTCTACGTCGGCCGGCCCGGCCGGTTGGTCTGACCCGGCCGGGCCGGCCGGTTGGTCTGGCACGGTGGGCCCAGCCGACCTGAGTGCCTCCGAGGTTGCTCCCGAGGGCGCCCCCACCCCGGCCGCCCCTTCCGGCCCGGCCGGTTGGTCTGGGACGGCTGGTCAAGCCGACGGGGGTGCCTTCGCGGGTGCCTCCGCGTCGGCCACCCGTCCCGGCCCGGCCGGCCCGGCCGCCCCGGCCGGTTGGTCCGCTCCGACCGCCGCGGCCGACCCTGCCCTTACCCCCGCCCCCGCCCCCGAGCCCGGCAATATCCGGCCCCGGCTCACCTCCTTCGTCGGGCGGGAGCCCGACCTCGTCGCGCTTCGTGCGGATCTGGAGCGGTCACGGCTCGTCACTCTCACCGGGCCCGGTGGGTCGGGGAAGACGCGGCTCGCCGAGGAGGCCGCCCGGCAGGCCGTGGGCGCCGCTGCGTGGATCGCCGAACTCGCGCCGCTCGACGACCCCGAGGCCGTGCCCGGTGCGGTGCTCTCCGCGCTGCGGCTGCGCGAGACGAACCTGATCACCCGCGACGGCGTGCCCCTCCAGGACGACCCGACCGCCCATCTCGTCGAGCACCTGGCCCGCCGTCCGCTGCTCCTCGTCCTCGACAACTGCGAGCACGTCATCGGGGCCGCCGCCGCGCTCGCCGAGACCCTCCTCACCCGCTGCCCCGGCCTGCGGATCCTCGCCACGAGCCGGGAACCCCTCGGTGTCCCCGGCGAAGCCGTCCGCCCCGTCGAGCCCCTGCCGCCGACCCCCGCCCACCGGCTCTTCACCGAGCGCGCCCGCGCCGTCCGCCCCGACTTCCGCGCGGAGGCCGGCGACGAGGACACGCGCGCCGTCGAGGAGATCTGCCGCCGGCTCGACGGCCTGCCGCTCGCCATCGAACTCGCCGCCGCCCGGCTGCGGCTGCTCACCCCGCGCCAGATAGCCGACCGCCTCGACGACCGCTTCCTCCTCCTCACCTCCGGCTCCCGCACCGTGCTGCCCCGCCAGCAGACCCTCCGCGCGGTCGTCGACTGGTCCTGGGAGCTGCTCGAAGCGGAGGAGCGCGACCTGCTGCGCCAGGCGTCCGTCTTCGCCGGCGGCTGGGACCTCGCCGCCGCCGAGGCCCTCAGCCCGGCCCCGTACGGCACCGCCGACGTCCTCGGCGCCCTCGTCGACAAGTCCCTCGTCGTCGCCACCCCCACCGACGACGGCGAGATGCGCTACCGCCTCCTGGAGACCATCCACGAGTACGCCGTCGAGCGCGCCGCCGAGACGCCGGAGCTGCGCGCCGCCGCCGAGGCCGCCCACACCGCGTACTTCACCGCCCTCGCCGAGCGCGCCGAACCGCTGCTGCGCTCCGGCGCCCAGCTCCCCTGGATCGCCCGCGTCGAGCGCGACCTCGACAACATCCGCGCCGCCCTGCACCGCAGCACGCTCACCGACCCGGACGAGGCCGTCGCCCTGCGGCTCGTCTTCGCCATGGGCTGGTTCTGGTGGCTGCGCAACTACCGGCCCGAGGGCATGTCCTGGGTGGAGCGCGTGCTGCCGCTCGGCGAGGACCCCGAGGACCCGGCCGATCCGCGCTTCTGGCCCCGCATGCACCTGCGCATGCTCCACTTCTTCCTCGCCGCGGAGAACCAGAACGGCCGGGCCTTCCGCGACGACCCCGAGGCCACGGCCGTCCGGGCCCGGGTCCTGACCGCGTTCTCCACCACCCCCGGCCCCGAGTCCGCCCGCTTCCCCGGCCTGCTCTGGCCGTTCATCGCGGTCTTCGACAAGCACCCCATCGACATGCGCACCCTGCTCGACAAGGCCGTCGCCGGCTGCCGCCGCCACGGCGGCGACTGGGAGACCGGGGTGACGCTGATGTTCCGCGCCCACATGGCCGTCGACAGGCCGGGTGGCATGCCGGACGTCGACGCGGACCTCGCCGAACTGCGCGTGCTCTCCCGCCGGGTCGGCGACCGCTGGATGCGCGCCCAGGTCGCCAGCGCCGCGGGCGAGGCCAACATCATGCGCGGCCGGCACGAGGCGGCCCGTGAGGCGTACGTGGAGGCGCTCGGCCTCGCCCGCGAGGTCGGCGCGCACGCCGAGGCGCCGTTCCTCCTCGCCCGGCTCGCCGAACTCGACTGGCGCGACGGGCGCACGGCGGACGCCAAGGCGGGCCTGGACGAGGCGGAAGCGGAGGGCCGGCGCCACCACGTCGCCGACGCGCAGACGTACATCGACTTCCTGCGGGCCTGGGTCGCGCTGCACGACGGGGACGTGGCCACCGCCCGCCGGTATGCCGAGGTGGGCGGCGCGCTGATGGAGGGCGGCACTCCGCCGCCGCACTTCGTCGCCGCCGCGCAGGGCCTCAACGCCCGGATCGAGGCCCACGAGGGTGCCGGTGCGGCGGCCGTCGGCCGGGCCGTCGAGGCGCTTCGTACGGCCAGGGACGGGGAGTGCGCCGAGTTCGTCAACGTCGGCCTCGCCGAGGGGCTGGCCCTCGCGCTGGCCCTGGGCGGGGAACTCGCCCTCGCCGTCAGCGCCCTGGCCGCCGCCGACACCTGGCGTGCCGGCATACCCCGCGCCGAGCCGGAGCTCCGTGAGACCGGGACCGTCACGGCCCTGGCCCGCGCCGGTCTGGACGCGGCTGCCTACGAGGCGGCGCGGGCGGCAGGCCGCGACCTCACCCTCGACGAGCTCCTGGCGCTCGCGGAGCCGTACGGCACGCCGGAGCACATACGGGACCACGGATGAGGCGGCGGCCCGCGTCCGTCACGAGCAGCTGATCCGGGAGTTCGCCCAGTCCGCGAGCACCGCGTGGCCGAAGGGCGTGTGCTGCTCGACCACGAGGCGCAGCGTGTGCCGGCCGGAGAGGCCGACGTGCACCGGGAGCGGCGCGTCACCGGGCCGCACCACGGCCGAGCGCCACAGCCGCTCCCCGTCCGCGTACACCGAGAAGCGCACCCCGGCCGGCCCCGGCAGGGGGACGGTGATGTCGTCGACGCCGACGAGCGCGTCGTAGCTGTTGCACTGCCGGTTGAGGTCGACGAGCAGCGAGGACGGGGCGTGCACGCTCACCCCGTGCGCGTAGCGGGTGCCGTTCATCGACAGGCCGGAGCGCTGCCACATCCAGCTGCTGCCCGCCAGGTCGACCTCCGGCTTGGTGCCGTCGCCGGCGATCCCGTACTGCAACTCGCTGAGCTGGTACGAGGCCGGTGCGGGCACCGGCTTCGGCGTGGTCCTGGACGGGGTGGGCCGGGGCGTCGCTTTGGGCTTGGGCTTGGGCGTCGGTGACGGTGTCGGCCGGGGGCTGGGCTTCGCGCTCGGCGTCGGAGTCGGCTTCGGCGGCGCGGGCGGCGGGGCCTGGACGGGCGGGGGCGCGGGCTCGCTGGGCTTGGGCGCCGGCTTCGGCGCGGGCGGCTGCGGCTGTACGGGCGCGACGACCGTCGGCGACGGCGTGGGCTTGGCGACCGGTTCCGCGTCGGAGCCGGTCAGCGCCCACACCAGACCGGCGGTCGCGGCGACCGCGGCGACGGCGGCGAGGCCCGCCTTCGCCGGGATGCCCAGGCCCTCGGCCGCGGCGGCCGACGAGGCCCCGGCGGTGCCGGTCGTGGCACCCGTGCCACTTGCCGCCGCGGCGGCGCCGGCCGCGCCCGCGCCGGCGACCCCGCCCGCGACGACTCCGGCCGCCTTGAGCGAGTAACCGGCGGCGAACCAGCCGATGACGGCGACCGGCAGCAGCGCAGGGATCCCGGCGTTCACATGCGCCAGCTCACCGGCGGCGAGCCGGCACTTGGCGCACTCGTCCAGGTGCTTGCGCAGCCCTCGTTCGGCCCGCATCCGCAGCCCGCCGCGCGCGAACGCGCCGAGCCGGTCGGCGTAGCGGGCACAGTCGCCGCCCGAGGTGAGCGACTGACTGACATGGGCCTGGAGGTACGCCTGCTTGAGGCCCTCGCGGGCCCGGCTGGCGAGCACGGCGGTGGCGTTGGCGGTGAGGCCGAACAGCGGGGCGACCTCGCTCGGCGACTCCTCCTCGACCGTGGTGTGCCACAGGACGGCCTGCCAGCGCTCCGGCAGCGACCGGAAGGCCTGCATGGCGAGGGACTGTTCGGCGTCGCGCATGGCGAGCACGTCGGCGCCCAGGTCCAGAGTGTCTCCGTCGGAGACCTCGGACGCCCGGGCGGCGTCCTCGGCGAACACCGCGAAGTCCTCGACCAGCTGCTCGCGCTTCTGGGTGCGGGTCCAGGTGGCGGCGACGCGCCGGACGGAGGTCAGCAGGTAGGCGCGCACGGCCTGTTCGGGACCGGCCCCGCGCCGTACCGCCTGCAGGGTGCTCGCGAAGACCTCCGCCGTCAGGTCGTCGGCGGTGTCGGCGTCCCGGCAGCAGGAGCGGGCGTAGCGGCGTACGGCCTCGGAGTGCCGGCGGAACAGCTCCTCGTAGGAGCTGTCGTCGCCCTCCCGCATGCGCTGCACGAGTTCGGCGTCGGACGGCGGCAGATCGAGCGGCGGCGGCAGTACGGAACCGGACTCGGCCTCGTCGCCGTCGAGATGCGCCGACGAGCCGCCCTCGCGCTGCTGCGGCACGCTCGGTTCGACTGCCCCGGCCGCAGCGGCTCCGGCTCCAGCCCCGGCGGCCCCGGTTCCGGACGTGCCCGTCGGTCCGCCCTGGCTCGGCACCTGCCCGGCGGACAGCCCGCCGGGCTCCGTGGTGCCGGCGGCGGCCGACGTCTCGTCCCGACTGTCACCGCTCATCGCGGAAGCCCCCGTAAGCACGCTCGGACCCGAACAACGGCCAAGCCTGCCACAGAGCGCGGGCACGCCGAGGCCTCGCGTCCACTTACCACTCTTCCGGGGCGACTTACCGCGTCAGGGCGTAACCGCTCATCCGTTCGTGCCATGCTCGACGGCCCGGCCGGGCCGTCGAGAACCGTGCTCCCCCCGGGGTCCGCTACCGCGAGCGCAGCCCCTCGAGCAGGATGTCGAGCAGCCGGGCCGAAGCCGCCGCCTGCTGGGCGGCGTCCGGCAGCGCCGGCGCGGCCGTGGCTATCACGAGCAGGACGTCGGACACCGTCACGTCCGTCCGCAGCTCACCGGCCTCCCGCGCCCGGTCCACCAGCCGGCCCACGACCTCCAGGAGCTCCGCGGCCCCCGCGTCGTCCTGCTCGGCCAGCGGCACCGCACGCGGCGCGACGACCCGCTGGTCGCCGTTCTCACCGAAGCCGGCCGCGGCAGCCAGACCCACGGTGCCCGCGACGCCCACGGCCTCGCGCTGCTGCGGAACCCGCGCCGCGTCCTCGGCCGACGGACCGGCCGGCGCACCGGTCGGCAGCAGCACCTCGTCCACGCCCACCCGCAGCACCTGCGGCGGCAGCAGCCGACCGGCGCCCGAGGCGACCGAGGTGCGCAGGAACCGGGACAGCGCCGACCACGGCTCGTCCTCCTGGCCGAGCGCCGTGCGCGCCTGCTCCGTGAGCCGCGCCGTCTCCTCCTCGGCTATCCGCCGGACCAGCACGTCCTTGCTGGGGAAACGGCGGTACACGGTGCCGACACCCACCCGGGCGCGGCGCGCCACGTCCTCCATCGGAGCCCCGTAGCCGAGCTCGCCGAACACCTCGCGCGCGGCGCGCAGCACGTGCTCCAGATTGCGCTGCGCGTCCACGCGCAGCGGCGCGGACCGGCCGTTCGGCGCCGACTGCGCCAGACGGACCTGCCCGTACGAATCCTGAATCTGCATAAGCGTTCCCCCGCTCATGATGTCTCCCCCCGGAGACTCCCCGCCCTGACACGGGGGTCCGACCGTGCCACGCGTGCGGTCCGCGCGCGGCGATCCGACACCCCGACGAAGTACGAACATAGTTGAGTCGGGGTCAATTCAGAAGGGGCAGTTCCGTACGGTGCGCCCCCCGATCGGAGCAAGGACCGGAACCCTCCCGATTCCGGACCCAGGTCACACGAGCCACCACCACCCTGACCTGCGCATTCTCCCGTCCGCCCGGTCGATTCGCCACCCCCCGCCTCCGTATCCCTCCGGTCACACAATTTGCCGGGCCTGTGGACAAACCCCGGACGGCGTTGCGTCATGGGACAGTGACCGAACCTGTGCGCATTCTCGTTGTCGGCGGTGGCTACGTCGGGATGTACACCGCGCTGCGCCTCCAGCGGCAGCTCAGGGCCGAGCTCCGCGACCGCACGGCCGAGATCACGGTGGTCACGCCCGACCCGTACATGACGTACCAGCCGTTCCTGCCCGAGGCCGCGGCCGGCTCCATCTCCCCGCGTCACGTCGTCGTCCCGCTCCGCCGGGTCCTCGACCGCTGCCGCATCGTCATCGGCGAGGTCCACGCCGTCGACCACGCCAAGCGCACCGCGACCCTCTCCACCCTCGCCACCGAGGAGGAGGGCGCCGGAAACGTGCAGATGCGCTACGACGAGCTGGTCATCGCCCCCGGCTCGGTCTCCCGCACCCTCCCGGTCCCCGGCCTCGCCGACCACGGCATCGGCTTCAAGACCGTCGAGGAGGCCATCGGCCTGCGCAACCACGTCATCGAGCAGATGGACATCGCGTCCTCCACCCGCGACCCCGCCATCCGCGACGCCGCCCTCACCTTCGTCTTCGTCGGCGGCGGCTACGCCGGTGTCGAGGCGCTCGCCGAACTCGAGGACATGGCCCGCTACACCTCCCGCTACTACCACAACATCAAGCCCGAGGACCTGCGCTGGGTCCTCGTCGAGGCGTCCGAACGGATCCTGCCCGAGGTCGGCGAGGAGATGGGCCGCTACGCCATCCGAGAGCTGCGCGGCCGGAACATCGACGTCCGCCTCGGCACCCGCCTTGACTCCTGCGAGAACCGGGTCGCCGTCCTCAGCGACGGCACCCGCCTGCCCACCCGTACCGTCGTGTGGACCGCGGGCGTCAGGCCCGCGCCGCTCGTCGCCGCCACCGACCTGCCCCGCACCGAACAGGGCCGCATCCGCTGCACCGCGCAGCTCACCGTCGCCGGGGTCGAACACGCCTGGGCCGCAGGAGACGCCGCCGCCGTCCCCGACGTCACCGCCGACACGCCGGGCACCGAGTGCGCTCCCAACGCCCAGCACGCCGTCCGCCAGACCAAGGTGCTCGCCGAGAACGTCGCCGCCGCCCTGCGCGGACAGCCGCTCAAGGAATACCGGCACGCCTACGTCGGCTCCGTCGCCTCCCTCGGCCTGCACAAGGGCGTCGCCCACGTCTACGGGCGCAAACTCAAGGGCTACCCCGCCTGGTTCATGCACCGCGCCTACCATCTCAGCCGGGTCCCCACCTTCAACCGCAAGGCCCGCGTACTCGCCGAATGGACCCTGTCCGGGCTGTTCAAGCGTGAGATCGTCTCCCTCGGCTCCCTGGAGCACCCGCGCGCCGAATTCGAACAGGCCGCCGCGCCCCCACCCGCGGCCAAGCCCGCCCAGGAGGGCGAGTCCTCCGTCTGACATCACTGTCAGTGCACTCGTCCACACTGGACGTGTGACCATAGGTGGGCTCACACCTGCACAGAGTGACTCTGCACGGCAACGACACCACGAGGCATACAGATCCGTGAACTTCACCCGTTGGAGCGCCAGGCTCCCCGGTACGCAGCGTCGCGCGGCGTCCCGCGGAACCGAAGGCTCCGTGCCCGCGGCCCGCGGTGAGTACGGGCCCCGGCCGGAGCACCTCGCCGGAGACCCGGACGTCGCCGACGTCGCCGCCGACGTACCCGCCCTGGAGGACTTCACCGTCCGGGAGATCGTCGGCCGCCTCCCCGGCCTGGTCGCGCTCGTGTACGGCAGGGAGCACCGCATCGCGTACGTCAACGAGGCGTACGTCGCCGCCTTCGGCGCCCGCACCGCCGGCACCAGGGTCGCCGACAGCTGCCCCGAGGCCGAGGAGCTCGGCCTGCTGCCCCTCCTCGACCAGGTCCTGCGCAGCGGCAAGCCCCGCACCGTGAAGTCCCGCCGCACCCAGGACGGCGGCTCCTTCACCGTCACCTGCCTGCCCGTGGAGAGCCCGCACCTCGCCGACGGCGGCGTCCTCGTGCACGCCGCCGACGTCACCGACCACGCCGAGGCCGCCGAACGGCTCCGGGCCAGCGAGCGCCGGCACCGCGAGGCCGCCGTCACCCTCCAGCGCTCCCTGCTCCCGCAGGAGCTGGAGCAGCCCGACGACCTCCGCGTCGCCGCCACCTACCAGCCCGGCGGCACCGACGCCGCCGTCGGCGGCGACTGGTACGACGTCATCACCCTCGGCGCCGGCCGCACCGCCCTCGTCATCGGCGACGTCATGGGCCGAGGCGTCCGCGCCGCCGCCGTCATGGGCCAGCTCCGCACCGCCGTCCGCGCCTACGCCCGCCTCGACCTGCCGCCGCACGAGGTGCTCCAGCTCCTCGACGGCCTCGCCGCCGAGATCGACGCCAGCCAGATCGCCACCTGCGTCTACGCCGTCCACGACCCCAACGAGGGCAAGCTCGTCTACGCCTCCGCCGGCCACCTCCCGATCCTCGTCCGCGACGAGGACGGCACCGTCCGCCGCGCCGAGGACCCCACCGGCCCGCCGCTCGGCACCGGCGGCTGGCTGCACACCTCGGGCTCGATCGCCCTGCCGCCCGGCTCCACCGCCGTCCTCTACACCGACGGCCTGGTCGAGCGCCGCCGCGAGGACATCGACGAAGGCGTCTCCGCCCTGGAACGCGCCCTCTCCGGCGCCACCGGCAGCCCCCAGGTCGTCTGCGACCGGCTGCTCCGCTCCCTCGGCGTCACCGCCGAGCACGACGACGACGTCGCCGTCCTCGTCCTCCAGCACCCGGCGCGCCAGGGCGCCGACGCCGAGCTCTTCCACAACGCGGCCCTGGAGCTCATCGGCGGCGTCGAGGCCGCCCCGCGCGCGCGTGCCTTCGCCTCCGGCGTCCTCGCCAGCTGGCGCTTCCCGGTCGAGCTGCGCGACCTCGGCGTCCTCGCCACCAGCGAGCTGGTGGCGAACTCCCTCCAGCACGGCACCCCGCCCATGCGGCTGCGGCTCCGGCGCACCGACCGCCGCCTGATCATCGAGGTGACGGACGGCGACGACCATCTGCCGCGCCGCCGCAGGGCGGAAACGGAGGACGAGGCGGGTCGCGGTATCTCGATCATCGCGACGATCGCCTCGTCCTGGGGCAGCCGCCGCACTCCGGGCGGCGGCAAAGCGGTGTGGTGCGAGTTCGCCCTGCCCGACACGCGCTAGGCGTGCGTCAGGCGGTACGGCGTCAGGTGGTACGGGTCAGGCGGCCGCGGTCTCCTTCGCGGCCGGCTGGTGCTGGGCCACCACCCGCGACGGCCTGACGGCGAGCGACGGCTGGTCCTGCACCGGCGTGAGCTGCCTGCCCAGCCGGACCGCCAGGAAGGTGATCCCGAGCGAGAACAGCACGAAGGTCAGGATGTACGGCCCGTGCAGCGACGCCCCCATGGGCCCGCCGACCGCCGGGCCGACGGCCAGCGCGAGCTGCTTCACCAGGGCGAAGGCCGAGTTGTACGTGCCGACCATCGACTCCGGCGCCAGGTCCGCCACCAGCGGCGCGACCGTCGGCGACAGCATCGCCTCGCCGAGCCCGAACAGCGCGTACGTGGAGACGAACGCCGCCGTCGCCATCGCCTGGCTGCCGTGCCCCAGACCCGCGTACCCGGCGAACAGCCACGCCACGGTCCAGATCAGACCGACGGCCGCGATCACCCGGGTGCGCCTGCGGCGCTCGACGAACTTCAGAACCAGGAACTGGGCGACCACGATGACCGCGGTGTTGGCGGCCAGGGCGACACCGAGCGTCGACGGGGCGATCCCGGCGGCCTCCGTGCCGTACGCGGCGAGACCCGACTCGAACTGCCCGTAGCAGGCGAAGAACAGCACGAAGCCGAGCACGCACAGCTGCACCATCGCCTTGTGCCCGAGCAGCGCCCGCACCCCGCCGCCCGTGCCGCCGGCCGGCCGCGCACCCTGGAGGGCCGGGGACTCCGGCGTCCTCACGGTCAGCACGATGGCCGCAAGGACCAGGAACATCGCCGACTCGATCGAGAAGAGCAGCAGGAAGCTGTCCGGACGGCTGGGGTCGACCAGCTGGCCGCCGATGAGACCACCGATGCCGAGACCGAGGTTCTGCAGGAAGAACTGCATCGCGAAGGAACGGGTCCGGGTGGCCTGCGTCGAGCACCACACGATCATCGTGGCGAGCGCCGGCTGCATCACCGCCGTACCGGCACCGAGCAGCGCCGCCGCGCCGACGGCCGCGGGCACGGAGGACGCGAGGCCCATCCCGAGCGCGCCGGCCGCGGCGAGCAGCGAGGCCACGAGCAGCACGGGCACCGGCCCGCGCCGGTCGATGGCCCGCCCGCTGAACGGCAGGACCACCAGCGCTGCCATGGCGAACACAGCCAGGACGACACCCGCTGTGCTCGCACCCAGATCGCGCACCTGAGCGACGTACACATAGAGGTACGGCACGGTGAAGCCGAGTCCGAACGCGCTCAGCGCGCTGCCTGCCTGAATCCGGCGCATCGCGGCGCCCATCCCCTTGGTCACACTCACCCACTTCGGTCGCGGGTTCAGTGCTGTAGCTCTGAACCCTGAAGACTTCAATCCTAAAGTTCGATGCTTAAAGATACACATAGAAGGACTTCAACGCCAACGACCCCGTGGGATACTCGGCCGCATGTCCGACACCCCCGAGCCGTCCCGCGCCCAGGCCCCGCAGGAGCCGAGCCTCGACGAGCAGATCGCCGCCTACCAGCGCGAGTTCCGCGACCTCGACCCCCAGGTCGAGAAGGTGGTCTCCGCGCTGGGCCGGCTGAACCGCCGGATGAACGTGGCGTACGGTCGCCAGGTCGCCGACCTCGGCATCAGCAACGCCGAGTGGGAGGTCCTCAAGACCCTCGTCCTCTCCGGCGCCCCCTACCGCCTGGGCCCCGGCGAACTCGCCAAGCGCCTCGGCCTCACCCCGGCCGCCATGACCCACCGCATCGACCGCATGGCGGGCGAGGGCCTGGTCACCCGCGACCGCGACGAGAACAACCGCGTGCGCGTGATCGTCGAGCTGACGGACGAGGGTCGCCAGAAGTGGCTCGAGGCCATGCGCATGGCGACGAACTTCGAGGAAGAGCTCCTCCAGGACCTGACGTCGGAGGAGCGCGGGGCGCTCGGCGAGATGCTGATCCGGCTGCTGCGGCGCGTGGAGCTCACGCAGCCCGACGCGGGCGGCCGACTGAAGGACCTGGACTGAGGTTCGGGCCGGCGCCGTGGCCGGCCAGGCGCCCTTGACACGCCCCACCCGGATGCGTAGTGTTCTCCGAGTTGTCACGGAGCCGGAACGGTTCTTCGACAACCATCCCGCCGCAGGTGCGGCACCTCAACTCCGCAAGTTCTCCTCACCGGGACGAATTTCGGCTTGCCGAAATTCATTTCGAAAGACTCGATTATGAGCCGCCGGGGAAATCCGCTAGAGTTTGAGACGTCGGAACGGCCCAACAGCCGCAAAGACAAACCCCGCTGACCGGGGATCAGACACCGAAAGGATCTGATAGAGTCGGAAACGCCGGAAGGGCCCAGAGCGAAAGCGAAAGGGACCGGAAAGCACCGAGGAAATCGGATCGGAAAGATCTGATAGAGTCGGAAACGAAGGAAGCGCCCGGAGGAAAGCCCGCGAGGGTGAGTACA
>NZ_JBIWPJ010000007.1:0-626951 GCF_044768205.1 Streptomyces sp. NPDC101160
CCGCTGGTGGGGGGCGCCTGTGTGCGCCGGGGGGGGGGGCCCCCCAAACAACACGACCCCAACAACCTCCCCGGGGGGGGGGGGGCGGGGCGGGGGGCCGCCGGGGGGGGGGGGGGGGGGGGGCCCCCCCCCCCCCCCACGTCCCGGTGGGTTCGCACCTGAGGGTCGCGGCGCCGGACGGAGCGGCTCACGGGGGTCGCCGGTCTGGAAGGGGCCGATACGGCCGATACGGCGGACACCTTGCGGGCTCGGCACCGCTGCCCGTCTGCGCGCGCCGAGGCGTCGCGAGACGGGCAGCGGTCCGTCGGCGTACAGGCCTCGGTTCGGACCGGGGGCGCGGTGACGGCGTCCGGCGACGAAGGCCGGAGCGGGTCTCAGAACGCGAAGACCGTGCCCTCGCCCGTCGCCGCCCGCAGCTCGCAGGCGTTGCCGTACCGGGCCGACCAGCGCACCTGCCGGCCCTCCCACACGCCGACGCCCGTCACCGTGACCGGGTCCCACTCGCGGGTGCAGGGGACGTGCCGCTCCGGCGCGGTCACGCGGGTCAGGCGGGCCAGGCGGGCGAAGTTCCCGTCGACCTCGGTGAGTTCGCGACACGCCTCGACGGGCGCCGGGTGGGTGCCGGACGCGGACGGCGAACAGCTCAGGGTGACGGCGCGGACCACCGTGGCGGTGGCGGGGCGCTCGCCCCTGCCGAGCGTGAGGACGAGCGCCGTCGGCGCGTAGAGGCCCGGGGTCGAGGCGGGGGCGGCCTCGGCGGTGCCGGTGCCGGCGATGGCGGTGCCGATCAGGGCGAGACCACTCGCGGTGGCGAGTGCGGTGGCGCCGAGCGTACGGAAGGAGCGCACGGGGGTGTCCCTTTCGCGTGGGTCCGAAGACACGGGGGTGGCCGGAGCTGTGAGAGCTACCGGGGATGCGAGCCGATCCGGCTGCGCACCGGAGTCTCGCCGACGCGCAGCGTGATCGCACATCCGTCCGCCGGTTTCCGGCCGTACCCCCGTACGACCCGCCGCCCGACTGGTCGTTCGGCCCTCGAACTGCCCTCGCGTGCCAGGCTGTTCAATTCTGGACAGCCCGCTGACCTGCGATGACGGGGAAAATGTTCGACCTTGGACCAGTCATGGACGAGCTTGATCGTCCGGAAGACCGTAGGTCCGGGTGCGCAGGGCGATCATGATGAGGACGCCGAAGGCGGCGATGCCGACGGCGGTCCGCGCGTCGTTGAAGAGCTCCCAGCGGCGCAGGAGTTCCGGGGTGTCGGGGTCGGGCCCGCTGACCGCCCACCGCTTGATGTGGGCGTTGATCGGCACGTTCCCGAAGCGGGTGATCAGGAACGAGGTGAAGGCGAGCGCGCTCGCCGCGGCGGCGGCGACGCGGGCGCGGCCGCGGGTGAGGACGGCGAGGGTGAGCGAGCCGAGGGTGGTGACGATCATCGCGCCCTGCACGGTGATGCCGTTGATCTTCATCAGCTCGGCGTGGAACGAGAACCGCATGTCCTGCGGCACGGCGTTGAACGTGGGTACGAGGTTGGCGGCGCCGTAGCCGAAGGCGCCGGCGAGCAGGCCGCTCGCGAGCAGCGTGATCCCGTGGATCCCGCGGACGGTCCGGGCGCGACGACTCATTGCTCTTCCCCCTGGAGACGATACGATCTCTTACAGCTCTGTAAAGGTATTGGCTGCGCTTAAAATAGACAAGGCTGTAAGAGATGACCGTCTCCGGAGACCGACCCAGGCCCCGCCGGCGCCGCGCCGACGCCGAGCGCAGCCGGGCGGCCATCCTCGACGCCGCGATCCACCTCCTCCGCGAGCGCCCGGACGCCGGCATGGAGGCCGTCGCCAGGACGGCCGGGGTGACCCGGCAGACCGTCTACGCGCACTTCTCGTCCCGCGACGAGCTCCTCGCCGCCGCCATCGAGCGGCTCACCGAGGACGCCGTCGCCGCCATGGACGCCGCGAACCTGGACGAGGGCTCCGCCACCGACGCGCTGCTGCGCTTCCTGACCGCGGCCCGGAAGGCGTATCAGGCCAACTCGTTCCTCTTCCGCGCCGCTCCCGGCGCCGGGAGCCAGGGCGACGAGGCGCTCCACGCGCCTGTCGCGGACCGGCTCACCCGGCTCTTCGAACGCGGGCTCGCGGCGGGCGAGTTCAAGGCCGGGCTCGAAGCCCGCTGGCTGGTCGCCGCCGTGGTCGCGCTCGGTCACGCGTCCGGCGACGAGACCGCCGCCGGACGCATGACACGCACGGAGGCGGAGGCCGCGCTCCGCACGTCGGTCCTCCGCCTCCTTGGCGTCGAGCACGCCCCTTAGGGGGTGTCTCGCCGATCATGCCGGGCTCGCGACGCCCGGCCTGCGACTAGCCCTTGCTCACCGCCGCCAGGATCTCCGGCAGCCGCTTCGACACCCGCGGCGCCGCCAGCTTCAGACCGCCCCAGACGAGCAGCGCGCCGTAGCCGGCGCCGCCCGGCAGCAGCAGCCAGAGGGCCGACTCGGTGTCCGTGAGGTGCAGGACGACGAGCGTGACGATCACCGGGGCGCAGAGCACCGCGGCGGAGAACACGCCGCCGAAGACGGAGATCAGCGACAGACCGGCCTGGCCCGGCGCCACGTTCTTGTACGCGCTGCCCTGCGGGATCGAGTACGGGAACCAGGCCGAGGTCACCGCGCCGATGCCGACCATCGCGCCGAGCACCGCGAGCGCCAGGCCGAGGGCCTGCGGGAAGCCGCCCCACGCGCCGATGACGCCGGCCGTCGCCGTCATCACGAGGACGGTGAACGGCACGGTGATGGACAGCATCGTCAGGGCCCGCGCGCGCAGTTCGGCGTAGGCGTCGGCCGGCGTCGAGATGGTCTGCGCCACCATCCAGAAGGCGGACGTGTCCTGGCCGAACTGGTTGAACATCTGCAGACCCAGCATGCCCGAGGCGAAGCACGCGAAGTAGAGCGAGCCGGTGCCCTGCAGGGCGTTGAACAGCGGGACGATCGCGCCGATGGCGAGCGAGGTCACCCAGCCGGCCTTCGTCTTCGGGTCGCGCCAGATGTAGCGCAGCCCGCGCTCCATCACCGTGCCCGTGCGTCCGCCCGGAAGCAGCCGGCCGAGCCGGCCCGACGACGCCGACTTGTCCTTGGCGCCCGCGCCGTCCGACGCGCCGATCGTCGAGCCGTCCGGCGCCGTCATCAGCTTGACCAGGCTGCGCTGCCACCACACCAGCAGGCCGGCCACGCCGGCCGCGGCGAGCAGCAGCTTCGCGGCGGCGATCGCGTAGTCGCCCTCGCCCGCCGCGCCGATCGCGGAGACCGCGGATGCCGGCGGCAGCCAGCCCACGACCTGGGCGACCGGTTCGAGCGCCGAGAGCCCGCCGGCCCGGCTGAGCCGCTGCGCGCCGAAGTTGACCAGCTGCATGCCGACCGCGATCACAAGGCCGGACAGGACGGCCAGGTCACGGCCCTTGCGCGAGGTCAGGAGCCGTACGTTCGCGGCGGCCACCGCACGCGAGAGCGCCACGCAGCCGACGACAGCCAGCGGTACGGCGAGCACGGCGACGACCGTGCCCGCGGCGCCGTGCGCGACCGCCAGGGCCGCGCCGACCGCCAGGACCACGGTGAGGCCCGGGCCGATGCCGACGAGCGAGGCCACGAGCAGCGCCCGGACCAGCGGCCGCGGCCGCAGCGGCAGCATCACGAGACGCGACGGGTCGAGGGTCTCGTCGCCGCTCGGCAGGAACAGCGGCATGACCGTCCAGGACAGCGCGAGCACGCCCGTGATCAGCACCGAGACCGTGGTCGCGGCCGCGTGCCCGCGCAGCGCGAGGAAGGCGAGCGTCATGCCGGCGGCGAGGAGCGCGGCGAAGACGATCGACGAGACATAGGCGGCGGTCCGCCCGCCCGACTGCCGCAGGCCGTTCTTCAGGAGCGACAGCTTGAGCCGTACGAAGACCGAGGTCAGCGAAGGGGCCGCGGCGGGAGCGGTGGTCATCGGGCCGAACCGCCCAGCCAGTCGAGCGACTGCCCGGCGTCCCGCCCGTTCGCGCCGACCAGCTCCAGGAACGCGGCCTGCAGCGACGGCGCCGTGCCCCGTACCTGCGCCAGCGGGCCCTGCGCGCGGATCTGCCCGGCGGCCATCACGGCGACCCAGTCGCACAGCGACTCCACCAGCTCCATGACGTGGCTGGAGAAGACGACGGTGGCGCCGGAGGAGGTGTAGCGCTCCAGGACGCCGCGGATGGTCTGCGCGGAGACCGGGTCGACGCCCTCGAACGGCTCGTCCAGGAAGAGGACTTCCGGGTTGTGCAGCAGGGCCGCCGCCAGGCCGATCTTCTTCCGCATGCCGGTCGAGTAGTCGACGACCAGCTTGTGCTGCGAGCCCGCGAGGTCGAGCACGTCGAGCAGCTGCGTGGCGCGCTTGTCGACCTCGGCGCCCGGCAGACCGCGCAGCCGGCCGCTGTAGGCGAGGAGTTCACGGCCCGAGAGGCGCTCGAAGAGCCGCAGCCCCTCCGGCAGGATGCCGATCCGCGCCTTGACCTGGGCGACGGACTCGGGATCGGCCCACACGTCGTGGCCGCCGATCCGGATGCGCCCGGCGTCGGGCCGCAGCAGGCCGGTGATCATGGAGAGGGTGGTGGTCTTGCCGGCGCCGTTGGGCCCGACAAGGCCGATGAACTTGCCCGCGGGAAGCACGAGATCGATCCCGTTCACCGCGATCTGCTGGCCGAAGCGCTTCCACAGCCCCTCGACATGAACGGCGGGCGCCGCACCGGATCCCGGTGCGGCGCCCGCCGCTTCGTACGCCCCGTCGAATGCCTGGTCAGGCACCATCTTGCGTCAACCCTTCGGTTGTCCCCGTGTATTCGGGGACCACCATACGGCTGAACGCCTTTCGGCCACATTGCCAGGACCCGGCAGCGAGGACGGGCCCGTCATTGCCGCCGGGACCTGGCGTCCGCCGCCTCCCGCCCGCATGCGTACGCCAGCGCGCTGATCAGCTCCTCCGCGTCCGGCAGCCAGCGGTTCGCCGCCGTGGGCTTACGGGCCCACTGCACCGCCCCGTACCCGCCGACCCGGGTCGGCGGCGCCGCCACGAAGTGCCCCTCGCCGCGCGTGACGAGGTCGATCGCGGACGGCACCCAGCCCAGCTTGCGCACCAGGTCCGGCACCTTGGCCGCGGCGCCGGGCAGCACGAAGAAGAACATCCGGCGGTCCGGCGTGCAGGTCACCGGGCCGAGCGTCAGCTCCATCCGCTCCATCCGGGCCAGCGCGAGGAAGCCGGCCGAGTCCGACACCTCGATCGCGTCGAAGGTACGCCCGGTCGGCAGCAGGATCGACGCCTTCGGCTGCTTCGACCACATCCGGCGGGCCCCGACGGCGCTGCCCGTCGCCTGGGTCGACCAGTCCGGCCTGGCCGGGTGCGCGCCGGGCGCCGGACACGCGTCCGCGCCGCAGGAGCAGCGCTCGCCGCCCTCGACCGGCTCCAGCCAGGTCCCGGGGAACACGTCCCAGTGCCGCTCTTCCGCGTACCGCACCGCGCTGTCCAGCAGCAGCTCGCCCCGCTGCTTGGGGATCTGTGCGGCTTCCGTGACTCCGATGGTCTCTTCCACGACGAGCTCAACTCCCGCCGTCACCTGGGGTTACGGGCGCGGCGCCCCGGCCGGGTGGCGCATCGATCCTGCATACGGGGCGCACGGGTGCACGGACGGGGGCGCGCGGGGGCAGGTCGAGCGGGCGGGGGGTACGGATGGGACGGGGGGCGTCGGTGACGTACCGCCGTACCGCGCGTGGGCGGGTGGGGCAGGGCGACCGACGTGTCCGGTTTCGCGTGTTCACATCTGCATTGACCGGATATCGGCCGGGCAGTGATCAGCCAGTCGATCACGTGGATCGCTTCGATCACGCTCATGCGCGGCCTCAGGGGGTAGCAATCATGGCAGCCAGGCCACTCGTCGCCCGCCAGCCCAACGAACGGCTGCAGGCGCTCATCCAGGAAGCCGGGTGCTCCAACGCCGGCCTCGCCCGCAGGGTCAACATGGTCGGCGCGGAGCGCGGCCTCGACCTGCGCTACGACAAGACGTCGGTGGCGCGCTGGCTGCGCGGGCAGCAGCCGCGCGGCCGGGCGCCGGGCATCATCGCCGAGGCCCTCGGCCGCAAGCTCGGCCGCACGGTCACCATCGACGAGGTCGGCATGGCCAACGGCCGCAACCTCGCCTCCGGCGTCGGCCTCCAGTTCGCGCCGACCGTGCTCGGGGCCATCGAGCAGGTCTGCGAGCTGTGGCGCAGCGACGTCGGCAGACGGGACTTCCTGTCCGCCTCGACGGTCGCCGCCTCCGCGCTCGTCGAGCCCAGCCGCGACTGGCTGATCACCGGCGCCGACCCGCAGGTCGCCCGGCACGCCGGGGCCCGGGTCGGGGCGTCGGACGTGGCGGCGGTACGGGCGATGACGGCCGCCCTGGTCGACCTGGACCGCAAGTTCGGCAGCGGGCACGTGCGCCCGGTGGTCGTCCACTACCTCAACAGCGTGGTGTCGGGCATGCTCTCCGGCTCCTACCGGGAGGCCGTCGGCCGCGAGCTGTTCGCCGCCGTCTCCCGGCTCACCGAACTCGCCGGCTACATGGCGGTCGACACCGGCCAGCCGGGACTCGCCCAGCGCTACTACATCCAGGCGCTGCGGCTCGCGCAGGCCGGCGGCGACCGGGCCTACGGCGGTTACGTGCTGGCCGCGTCGATGAGCCACCTCGCGGCCCAGCTCGGCAACCCGCGGGAGATCGCGCAGCTCGCGCGGGCCGCGCAGGAGGGCGCGCGCGGGCAGGTGCCGCCGCGCGCGGAGGCGATGTTCCTCGCCGCCGAGGCCCGCGGGCACGCGCTGCTCGGCGACGCCCGCGCCTGCGAGCTGGTCGCGGGCCGGGCCGAGGAGGCCCTGCGGCGGGCCGACCCGGACGCCGGCGACGACCCGTCCTGGATCGCCCACTTCGACGAGGCGTACCTCGCGGACGAGCTGGCGCACTGCCACCGCGACCTGGGCCAGGGCCGGGAGGCGGCCCGGGCGGCCGAGCGGTCCCTGGCCGGCCACCCCGAGTCGCGGGTCCGGCGGCGGGCGATCGGCCTGGCGCTGCTCGCCTCGGCGCAGGTCCAGCAGCGCGAGGTCGAGGAGGCCTGCCGGACCGGCACCCGCGCCCTGGAGATGCTGGGCACGCTGCGGTCCTCGCGCGGCGCGGAGTACCTGGGCGATCTGAAGGACCGCCTGGAGCCGTTCGCGAGGGAGGCGGTGGTGCGGGAGTTCGGGGCGCGGCTCGACCTGCACGCGGCGTAGGTCACACGCGGACGACAGGGCGTACGACATGGGTCACACCCGTACGTCACACCTGCGTCACACCGGGTCGGACGTGTGTGCGGCGGCCCGGGGGCACCCGGTAGCGTGAGCCGACGATTCCGTAGCCAGAGCAAGAACGCCCAGCAGTCCAGTACACAGGAGTCCCGGTGACGCACAGCGGACAGGGGCCGGAGCAGCAGTATCCGGCCGCTCAGCCCCTCCCCCCTGAGGTGACCCCTGGTGGCTCCTCGGACGCCCAGGCGACGCAGTACCTGCCGCCGATCCCGGCGCAGCCGCCGGCCGCGCCGCCGCAGCCCGGCTACGGCTATCCGCAGGCCGCCCCGCAGCAGCCGCAGTCGCAGCCGCAGCCCGGCTACGGCTATCCGCAGGCCGCCCCGCAGCAGCCGCAGTCGCAGCCGCAGCCGGGGTACGGCTATCCCGGCCCGGACTCCCAGGCCACGCAGTTCATCGCGCCGGTCGCGGACTCCCAGGCCACGCAGTACATCCCGCCGGTCGCCGCCGGGCCCGACGCCCAGGCGACCCAGTACATGGCTCCCGTGCCGCCCCAGGCGCCGGTGCCGCCCCAGGTGCCGCAGGAGCGGCCGCCGCTCGCCGACTTCGACAACCTGTTCCGGAGCGAGACCCCGCAGCCCCCGGCCCCGCAGCCCGGTTACGGCTATCCGCAGGCGCCGCCCCAGGCGACCCAGCAGTTCCAGCCGCCGCAGCCGCCGCCCCCGCAGCAGCAGTACGGCTACGAGGACGCGTACTACGACGACGAGCCCGAGCCGCCGCGCCGCAGGTCGCCCCTCGCGCTGATCGCGGGTGTCGTCGCGGGCTGCGCCGTGATCGGACTCGCCGCGGGCGCGCTGCTCAGCGGCGGGGACGACGACAAGAAGGACACGGCCGGCGGCGGGCAGAACGTGGCCGCGAGCTCGGCCGCGCCCTCCGGCTCCGCGGGCGCGCCGAGCGAGCAGGCCGCCGACCCGGTGAAGGCCCAGGCGGAGGCCCTGGACAAGCTGCTCGCGGACAGCAACAACAGCCGCGACACGGTGATCCGCTCGGTCGGGAACATCCGGCAGTGCGAGGACCTCGACCAGGCCGCCACCGACCTGCGCGGCGCGGCCCAGCAGCGCCGCGAGCTCGTCACCCGGCTCCAGTCGCTCTCCGTGGACAAGCTGCCGAACAGCACGGCGCTGTCCGCCGCCCTCGTCAAGGCGTGGGAGGCGTCGGCCGCCGCCGACGCCCACTACGCGGCCTGGGCGGACCAGGCGAACGGCAACAAGAAGGCCTGCAAGGGCGGCCACGCCCGGCACACCGGCGAGACGAACGCGGGCGACAGCAAGAGCCTGGAGGCGACGGCCGCGAAGAAGACGGCGGCCGGGCTGTGGAACCCGACCGCCGAGAAGTACGGACTGACGAAGCGCAACTACACCCAGCTCTGACGGGGCGGGCGGCCTGGCCGTCAAGGAGCGGCCAGGACCGTCTCGCCGACGTCGACGAAGCCGGGCTTCTCCGCCACCAGGCGCCCGTCCCGTACGACCTGGAAGGTCACGTCGTGGTTGACGATGCGGGGGAAACCGGGGGCGCCGAGCAGGTCGTCGTACCGCCAGCGGAGCGGGGGCGTCAGACCGCCGGTGTCGATCTTCGCGCCCGCGTCGAGCGCGTGCGAGAGCTGGAGCCCGGTGATCCTGTCGCTGTCGAGCGACTCGATGAGCTGCTTGAGGACCGTGTAGGCGATCCAGGTGGTCTGCACGCCCGTGTCGGTCGGGTCGACGCGGTTGTCGGCGAAGGCGTGCTCCTTGATCACCTTGCGCATCGGGTCCCACGCCTTGTCGTCGGCCTGCGGGTACCAGCCGGTGACGTAGGCGCCCTCGAAGGGGCTGTGCGGGCCGCCGGTGCGGTCGATGAGCGGCTGGTCGACGCTGCCGAGGACGGAGGAGATCCGGACGGATCCGCTGCCGCTCTGCTTCGGCAGGCGCCGGAAGGAGTCGAAGAAGGTCTGGGTGCGCTCGCCGAGCACGGCGGTGACGCAGCCCTCGTCGCCGCCCGCCCGGGCCCGGGCGCGGGTGGCCTGCTGGGTGTACTCGCCGGCGTCCTCGACGGCCGGGATGTCGACGGCGCTGCGGTGGTCGGCCTTGCGGAGCCCGGAGTTGAGCAGGTCGGGCAGCCGGTCGCCGGCGATGGTGTCGGGGCGGACCAGGGAGACCTTGCGGCAGCTCGCGGCGAGCTGCATGCCGTGGCCGGCGATGAGGGAGGCCACACCGCCGTTGACGGGGTAGGAGAGCGGGCTGGTGAACTCGTCCTCGGAGATGCCGTAGCCGCCGATGTACGGGATGTCGGCGGCCTCCAGCGGGGCCATGAAGGCGTTGCCGTTCTGGCTGTACGAGCCGACGACGGCGACCGCGCCCTCGCGGACGGCCCGGCGGGCGCACGCGGCGGCGCCGGCGGCGGTGTTCTCTTCGTTGCAGGTGAGCACGCGGAGCTCGTGGCCGTTGATGCCGCCGTTGGCGTTGACCCAGCGGGCATAGGCCTTGGCCATGGCGGGCATGCCGGGCATGTTGGTGGCGCGGGTCTGGTCAGGAGCCCAGGTCATGACGGTGACGGGCTCCCTGGAGCCCCCCGTGGCCCCAGGGAGTACGCCGCAGCCGGTGAGCAGCGACGCTGCGGCCGCCGCTGTCGTGACGTACGCGAGGAGAGAAGTGAGTCGCCTACCGGTCATGGGCATGCACAATTCCGCCTCATGGGTAACGCGGTGGTGAGGCTGATCCAACGCTGGGTGACGTCAAGGTGAATTGCGGGGGTCGGCCGAGGCCGGGAACCGCGCTGTCAGAGGGGGAACGTACGATCGAACGGTGTCCAGCTCCACGTCCCCTTCAGTGAACTCTTCCCGTCGCGGCCGTCGCTCCTCCACCATGGGCGGCATGCCGCTGAACGACATGCCGTGGTGGCGCTGGCGCGCGAACGTGCGCTCGGCGCTGCACATGCTTTCGGACCCGGGGTTCCACGAGACCGCCTGGCTGGCCGGCCAGGAGGGGTACGGGGACATCACCGACGCCGTGTACCGGCTGGTGGAGGACACCTGGCTGGACAACTGGTCCGCCGAGAAGTACGTGGGGACGATCTTCCGCGACTCCGGCGAGGCCGCGCTCGTCGACGTCGCCGTCCTGCGCGTGCTGCGGATCATGCACCAGGTCGGCGCGGACGCGCCGGTCTCCGCGTATCTGGAGCACCACGGCTGGCCGGAGGCGGTGCGGGCCGCGCGCGAGGCGCACATACGCATGGCGACGGCCGACGGGGACGACCCGGACGCGCCGCCGCGCTCGCTCGAGGTGCTGCGGATCATGACGCGTTCCGCCTGACGGACGGGGCGGCATTCGCCGGCGCTCGCTGTGGCAGGCTAGGCAGATGACCGACCAGTACGTCCTCACCCTCTCGAGCCCCGACAAGCAGGGCATCGTGCACGCCGTGTCGAGCTACCTCTTCATCACGGGTTGCAACATCGAGGACAGCCAGCAGTTCGGAGACCGCGACACCGGTCTCTTCTTCATGCGGGTCCACTTCTCGGCCGAGGCCCCGGTCACGGTGGAGAAGCTGCGCGCGAGCTTCGCCGCGGTCGGCGACTCCTTCTCGATGGACTGGCAGATCAACCGGGCCGACGAGCGGATGCGCGTCGTGCTGATGGTGTCGAAGTTCGGCCACTGCCTGAACGACCTGCTGTTCCGCTCGCGGATCGGCGCGCTGCCGGTCGACATCGTCGCGGTGGTGTCCAACCACACCGACTTCGCCGAGCTGGTGGGCTCGTACGGGATCCCGTTCCGGCACATCCCGGTCACCAAGGACACCAAGGCGGAGGCCGAGGCGGAGCTCCTGGAGCTGGTCCGCGAGGAGCGCGTCGAGCTGGTCGTCCTCGCCCGCTACATGCAGGTCCTCTCCGACGACCTCTGCAAGCAGCTCTCCGGCCGGATCATCAACATCCACCACTCCTTCCTGCCGAGCTTCAAGGGCGCCAAGCCCTACCACCAGGCCCACGCCCGCGGCGTGAAGCTCATCGGCGCCACCGCCCACTACGTGACGGCCGACCTCGACGAGGGCCCGATCATCGAGCAGGAGGTCGAGCGGGTGGGCCACGAGGTCACGCCGGACCAGCTGGTCGCGATCGGGCGGGACGTGGAGTGCCAGGCGCTGGCGCGGGCGGTGAAGTGGCACGCGGAGCGCCGCATTCTGCTGAACGGGCGGCGCACGGTCGTCTTCGCGTAGCGCCGGGGCGGGGGACGGAGAAGCCCCCGCCCGCTACATCCGGCTCAGCGACGCCGCCGCGAACAGCACGTCCCTGATCGCCTCGCGGTCGCCGTCCTGGCCCGCGGCCGCGTCCTCCGGCGGGATGTGACCCGCGACGAGCTGACAGAACTCGACGCCGTCCATGGCGACCTGGGCCACCGCGTGGTCGCGGGAGCCGAGGGCGGCGGGGGAGTCCAGAGCGATGAACCAGTGGCCGCCGCCCGCGCCCTCGATCTCCAGGTGGAGGGAGCGGCCCGGCGAGCCGGCCGTGACGAGTTCACGGGGCGGGGCGGCCAGACCCGCGCGACGGCGCCCGGCGAGCGCGGCCGGGAGCTGACGGGCCGCGAGGTCGATCATGCCGTGCAGATGCGCGCCGCTGGGCGGCTCGTACGGATAGTCCACAGCCTCCGCGATGTCCCCGGCGTGCACTCAGCACTCGAAGGCCCGCTCCAGGAGCGCGTCCCGCATCGGCATCGCGAAGTCCCCGTAGGTCACGGTCAGGTCGGCGACGCCACGGCCGGCGAACGACACCGTGCGGATCAGGGTGTGGCCCTGCTCCCGCCACGGTTCGCGGATCGTACGGGTCGGCGGCCGGACCGAGGCGTTCCAGTACGCCTGGGTCCGCTCGGCCGGCGACAGCTCGCCGACGCCCTTGCCCAGCGGATCGTCGAGCCCGAGCGACGCCGCCACCAGGCCGTCCACGGCGAGGAGATGGCCGATGACCCCGGCCACGGTCGTCTTCCGGTTCACCCGCCGCTCGCCCTCGAACCACTTGAGCCGCACCGGCGCGTGCCACTCCGCCTCGCCGATGTCGCGGAGCAGCGCGTCGAGCCGGGCGGTCTCCGCGTCGTACGGGGTCGCCCACGCCGGCACCGGGATCCGGGCCGGGCGGCGGCCGAGACAGTTCTCCAGGACGCGGGAGCGCAGCAGCGGGTCCAGGTCCAGATCGCGCTCGGCGTGCAGGAGTCCGACGGCGTCGCGCAGCCGCAGCGCCTCCTCCGCGCACGGAGCGCACTCGGTGAGGTGCTCCTCGACGGCCCGGGTCTCGGCGGCCGAGCAGGCCGACAGCGCCCAGGCCCCGAGCAGGGACTTGAGCACGCGGTGCGAGAGTTCCGGTACGGGCTCCGCCTCGGCGGCCTTGGCACTGACCGGCTCGGGGCCCACCGGCTCGGGCTCGGCGGCGGCATCGCCGGTGAACGGGGCCAAGGGCGCCGACAGGTCCGCGTGGTCGTCCGCCGCCGGGCGCGGGCCCGGTATCCAGGGAGCGCGCGCGACCTCCTCGGGATCGTCGTTCGCCGCGCTCACAGCGCCCGTCCGTAGCCGCCGTGGCCGGGCGGCGACGAGCCTTCGAGCGGCCGGGTGTTGGCCGTCGAGAGCAGCTGGAGCCCGAGCCGCAGCCGGCGCCGCGCCTCGTCCTCGGTCACCCCGAGGTCCGCGGCCGTCTGCCGGTAGTCCCGGCGCTGGAAGTACGCCAGCTCCAGGGCCTGCCGCAGCGGCGTCGGCATGGACGTCACGATGTAGTCGGCGCGGGCCGCGACCGAGGCCCGGCGCACCTTCTGCTCCAGCTCCTCCGCCGAGCCCTCGCCGCGCTCCGCGAAGGCGAGCGCCTCCGCCTGCCGCAGCCGGTGCACGGCCTGCCGCTGGGTGAGCCGGGCGACCCAGGCACGCATGTTGCCCTGCTTGGGGTCGTACGCGTCGGGGTTCTCCCAGATGTAGCCGAAGACCTCGCGGGTGACCTGGTCGGCCGCGTCGTCGTCGTCGAGCACCCGGTGGGCGAGGCTGTGCACGAGCGACGCGAACTTGTCGTAGAGCTCGCCGAGCGCGGCCGCCTCACCGCGCGCGAGCCGCTGCTGCATCCTGCGGTCCCAGCGCGGTGGTGTGTCCTTCGCCGCCATCCGAGGCCCTCCCGACAGCCCTTGCCCGACCCGAGTTCCTTCCCCAAAGTAATGTGCCCGACCCCCGGCACGCCTCTGTTTGCCACAAGTGCGCTCTTGACGCGCCGCGGGATGGTAAGGAAAGCGACAACCCTGGAGCCGGGGGTTTGGCTGCGGCGCGAGCGGGCAGCGGGAGGGGACGGGAATGCCAGCCTCCGGTTTGTTCCCTCTTCTGTGCCCTTGCCCCTTGCTTCGAAAGGCGCCGCTCGTGACGATCCAGGTCGACGAGGACGAGCAGGACCCATGGACCGTGCTGCGCATCAGCGGGGAGCTGGATCTCGTGACCTCCCCGCTGATCCGCAGACGCCTCCACGCCGTCGTCGCCGTCGGCCGCCACGACGTGGTGCTCGACCTCTCCACCGTCCGCTTCTGCGACTCCAGCGGCGTCGGCGTCCTGGTCGCCGCCCGCCGCCTGATGCGCTCCTGCGGCGGCCGCCTCCGGCTGATCCTGCCCGCCCGCGGCGCCGAGGACGGCGCGCACGTGAACCGCGTCCTCGCCGCACTCGGCGTGCGCCGCCTCTTCGAGGTGTACGCCGACGTGCCGGCCGCCCTCGACGACGCGGCCGAACCGCTGTCCGCCTGACGAGCACTAGGACCGCGCCTCCTCCCCGTACCGCTCGCGCAGCTTGTACTTGAGCACCTTCCGCAGCGTCTCGTTGCGCGGCAGCGCGTCCACCACCTCCAGCTGTTCCGGGAGCTTGAAGACCGACAGGCCCGCCTTCCGCAGGAAGGCCGTGACCTCGGCCAGGGTCAGCGGCTCGGCGCCCGGGGGCTGTTCGACCACCGCGCAGACGCGCTCGCCGCGTTCGGGGTCGGGCAGGCCGATGACGGCGGCGTCGCCGACGCCCGGGTGCTCGTGCAGCAGGTCCTCGATCTCCTTGGCGGAGATGTTCTCCCCCTTGCGGATGATGATGTCCTTGATCCGCCCGGTGAGGACCAGGTGGCCGCTGGGCGTCAGGTGCCCGACGTCCCCGGTGATGAGGAAGCCGTCCTCGTCGAAGGCGGCCGCGGTCTGCGCCGGGTCGAGGTAGCCGCGGCAGACCGCCTCGCCGCGTAGCCGTACCTCTCCGTCCGCCGTGATCCGTATCTCCATGCCGGCGGGCGGGCGGCCCTCGGTCGTGGCCAGGTTCTCGGCGGTGTCGCCCGGGTCGCCCATGGTGATCATCGGGACCTCGGTCATGCCGTAGCCATGGGTGAGCTGGCAGCCCAGCTCGCGGACGACCGCGTGGTAGATCTCCGGCGGCTTGGGCGCTCCGCCGCCCGCGAGGAGGCGGAGGGTGGGGATGACCGGCTCGTCCGGCCGCTTGCGCTGCTCGGCCAGGAACATCGCGTAGAAGGCGGTGGACCCGCCGGCCACGGTGACGCCGTGCTTGCGGTACTCGTCGAGCGCCCCGGGCAGCGCGAACTGCTCGAACATGACCGCGGGGAAGCCGTAGAGCAGCAGCATGACCGTGTAGTCGGGCCCGGCGATGTGCGCGTACGGGAAGGCCATCGAGCCGACGTCGTCGGGGTGGAGGTGCAGCGCGTGGGCGAGGCAGGAGCCGCCCGCCAGCAGTGAACGGTCGGTGTGCAGCACGCCCTTGGGGTCCGAGGTCGTCCCCGAGGTCCAGTAGATCCAGCGGACGTCGGTGCCGGAGGCGGGCGGGGGCGGGAGCACGGCCGGGTCGCCGTCGGGCATCGAATCCGGTTCGTACGCCTCGAAGATCCCGCGCGCGCCGAGCCGCCGGGCCATCGCGGTGTGGTCGAAACCGCGCCAGACGCCGGGCACGGCGAAGAACTCGGCGCCGGACTCGCGCAGCGCGAAGCCGACCTCCTTGTCCCGGTAGAAGGGGATGACCGGTGTCTGCACGGCGCCGAGGCGGGCGAGCGCGAAGGAGAGCACCGCGGTCTCGATCCGGGTCGGCAGCTGCCACGCGACGACGGTCCCGGGCCGCACGCCCATTCCGTACAGTCCGGCGGCCACCCGCTCGGCCCGGTCGCGCAGCTCGCCGAAGGTGAGGGTCCGGTCGCCCTGGAGGAGCACGGGCCGGCCGGGCGTGAGGGCGGCGCGGCGCTCGACGAGCTCCCAGAGCGTGCGGGACGCGCCCAGGGTGTGTGCGGTCTCGGCCGCGGTCGGTATCTCGGACTCGGGCATGCCCTGCTCCTTTCGACTGACGGATCGTCAGATCGTGCGGAGAGCGTAGAGGGGCGGTCCTTGTCGGTCCAGATGCGCGGGGCTAGCCTGAAGGCGCTTCGTATCTGACGGGTCATCAGAAACAGAGAGGCCCCGACACCGGGAGTTGAGTCCATGACGGAACTGCCCCGCATCATCAGCGTCGACGACCACGTGATCGAGCCCGCCCACCTCTTCGCCACCTGGCTCCCGGCCCGCTACCGCGACCGCGGCCCGCAGCCCCTCACCGCCGGGATCGGCGAGCTCGCGTACGTCGGCGGCAAGTACCAGATCACGATGGATCCCGACGGGCCGCCGACCGACTGGTGGATCTACGAGGACCTGAAGTTCCCGTACAAGCGGAACATCGCCGCCGTCGGCTTCGACCGGGACGACATGACCCTGGAGGGCATCACCCGCGAGGAGATGCGCCGCGGCTGCTGGGACCCGGTCGCGCGGCTGAGGGACATGGACCTCAACCACGTCGAGGCGTCGCTCTGCTTCCCGACCTTCCCCCGCTTCTGCGGGCAGACCTTCGCCGAGGCCAAGGACAAGGAGGTCGCGCTCGCCTGCGTGCGCGCCTACAACGACTGGATGGTCGAGGAGTGGTGCGGCGACAGCGGCGGCCGGCTCGTCCCGCTGTGCATCATCCCGCTGTGGGACATCGACCTGGCCGTGGCCGAGATCCGGCGCAACGCGGCCCGCGGGGTCCGGGCGGTCACGTTCTCCGAGATCCCGACGCACCTCGGGCTCCCTTCGATCCACTCCGGCTACTGGGACCCGTTCTTCGCCGTCTGCCAGGAGACCGGGACCGTCGTCAACATGCACATCGGCTCGTCCTCGCAGATGCCGGCCGCCTCGCCCGACGCGCCGCCCGCCGTCCAGGCCTCGCTCAGCTTCAACAACGCGATGGCGTCGATGATGGACTTCCTCTTCTCCGGGGTCCTGGTGAGGTTCCCGCGGCTGAAGCTCGCCTACAGCGAGGGCCAGATGGGCTGGATCCCGTACGCCCTCGAACGCGCCGACGACGTCTGGGAGGAGCACCGCGCCTGGGGCGGCGTGCGCGATCTCGTCCCGGAGCCGCCGTCCACGTACTACTACCGGCAGATCTTCTGCTGCTTCTTCCGCGACAAGCACGGCATCGCCTCGCTGGACGTCGTCGGGCGCGACAACGCCACCTTCGAGACCGACTACCCGCACGTCGACTCGACCTTCCCGCACACCAAGGAGGTCGCGCTCGACCATGTGAAGGGCCTCGACGACGAGACCGTCTACAAGCTGATGCGCGGCAACGCCATCCGCATGCTCGGCCTCGATCTCGACCGGGACCGGCGCTGATGGAGCTCGCGTACACGGAGGAAGAGGAGGAGTTCCGGGCCGGGCTGCGGGACTGGCTCGCGCGGACCCTCCCCGCGCTGCCGCCGAAGCCCGACCCGCTCGACTGGCCGGCCCGGCGCGCGTACGACTGCGGCTGGCAGCGGCGGCTCTACGACGCGGGGTACGGGCACGTGCACTGGGACGCCTCGCCGACGCAGCGGCTGATCTTCCTGGAGGAGACCGAACGCGCCGGGGCCCCGTACGTCGGCGCCAACTTCGTCGGACTGCTCCACGCCGGACCCACCATCGCCGCCGAGGGCACCGCGGAGCAGCGGGCCCGCTGGCTGGAGCCGGTCCTGCGTGGCGACGAGGTGTGGTGCCAGGGCTTCAGCGAGCCCGACGCCGGGTCCGACCTGGCGTCGCTCCGGACGAAGGCCGTCCGGGACGGCGAGCACTACGTCGTCACCGGCCAGAAGATCTGGACCTCGCACGCCGAGGTGGCCGACTGGTGCGAACTCCTCGTCCGCACCGACCCCGAGGCCCCCAAGCACCGCGGGATCAGCTGGCTCGCCATGCCGATGGACAGCCCCGGCATCACGGTCCGGCCGCTGCGCACGCTCGCGGGGTCGGCGGAGTTCGCCGAGATGTTCCTCGACGAGGTGCGGGTGCCGGTCTCGCACCGCGTCGGCGCGGAGAACGACGGCTGGCGGGTCACCATGGTCACCCTCTCCTTCGAGCGCGGCACCGCCTTCGTCGGCGAGGTCGTCGCCTGCCGCCGGGTCCTCGGCGAACTCGCCCGCACGGCACGCAAGAACGGCCGCTGGGACGATCCCGTCCTGCGCCGCCGGCTCGGGCGGCTCGGCGCCGAGTTCCAGGCGCTGTGGCGGCTCACCCAGTGGAACGTCAGCGAGGCGCAGGCCACCGGCGGCGTTCCCGGTGCCGGCGGCTCCGTCTTCAAACTGCGCTACTCGCACGCCCGCCAGGAGCTGTACGACACGGCCGCCGCCGTCCTCGGGCCCGACGCGCTCGACCTGGCGCGCGACTGGAACCTCGACCGGCTGTCCTCGCTCTCGTACACGATCGCCGCGGGCACCTCGCAGATCCAGCAGAACATCGTCGCCGAGCGCATCCTCGGCCTGCCGAAGGGCCGGTGAACCGACGCATGGACTTCCGACTCACCGAGGACCAGCAGGCGCTGAAGCGCGGGGTGCGGGAGCTGCTCGCCGCCCGCTTCGGGCGGGAGGCCCTCCGGGCGGCCGTGGACGCCGGCGGGGTGCTCGACCGGGCGCTGTGGCGGGAGCTCGGCGCGGCCGGGTTCTTCGCGCTGCGGCTCCCGGAGGCGGCCGACGGGGTCGGGCTCGGGCTGCCCGAGGCGGTCCTCGTCTTCGAGGAGGCGGGCCGGGCGCTGCTGCCGGGCCCGCTCGTGGCCACGCACCTGGCGGCGGGGCGGGTGCCGGGCGCGGCCGAGGGCGAGGCGGTGGTGGCGCGGGCCGACGGCGAGCTCGTGGAGTGGCTGGACACGGCGGACGCGGTCCTGGGCGACGCGACCGGAGCCGTACCGATGCGGTCCGTCGACCCGCTGACGCCCCTGCACCGGCTGCCCGGCGGGCCCGCGCCGGCCGGGGCGGACACGGCCTCCCCGCTGACGCCGCCGCACCGGCTGCCCGGCGGACCCGCACCCGCCGAGGCGGACACGGCTTCCCTCCTCACCGCCGCCGAGCAGCTCGGCAGCGCCGCCCGCACCACCGAGCTCGCGGTCGCCTACGCACGCGTGCGCGAGCAGTTCGGGCAGCCGATCGGCGCTTTCCAGGCCGTCAAGCAGTTGTGCGCGCAGATGCTCGTACGAACGGAAGTAGCCCGCGCCGCCGTCTACGCCGCCGCCGTCACCGCGGACCCGGTGGAGATCGCGGGCGCCCGGCTGCTCGCCGACGAGGCGGCGGCCGGCTGCGCCCGGGACTGCCTCCAGGTGCACGGCGGCATGGGCTTCACCTGGGAGGCCGATGTTCATCTGCACCTGAAACGGGCCTGGGTGCGGGCCGGGCGCGGGCTCGGCGGGGCGGTGGCGGAGGAGCGGGTGGCGGCGGCCCTGGAGCCGGCACCGTAACGCGGTCGCGCCGGAGGATCACGCAGCGTCGATATCGGGTTGTGTCCTTCGGCGGGGTCGTCACGGGCCGGAGTCGACCCCGGCCTCCGGTACGCTCCGTTGGATGCGAGTGCTTGTGGGCCCGGATCGCGCCGGTGCCGCCCCTACGGCGGCTCCGGGGCCCGGAATGCCCGCCGTTCGCGCCCCCTGGCGCCGTTTTGCGCGCCTCTGTTCGACTCCCCGCAACGTGCGTCGCACAGTATGGACCATGCGTACTCCTTCGCGCTGGAATATGCCCGAAGCGCTTGTTGCGGTGACTGTACGTCAACCATGCTGTCTCACAAGGGAATCACGTTCCGTTAGGTCGTCGAGGACGCCGGTTCGGATGGTGTGAACGGTGCAGGTGCTTCAGGTTCAGTTGGAGGTCGGGCCGGACCCGGCAGAGGTGGGCCGCGCCCGGCGTTGGGCGCGTTCGCGGCTGGCCGGTTCGGGGATAGGCGATGACGAGCCGCTCGCGGAGACGCTGGTGCTGCTCATCTCCGAGCTCGTGACCAACGCGGTGGTGCACACGGGCTGTCCGGCCGTGCTGCGGATGCTGTTCGGCGGGGGCGGCGTGCGGGTCGAGGTCGCCGACCGCAGCGACCGGCCGCCGCGGCCCCGGCACGCGGCCGGCGAGGACACCAACGGGCGCGGCCTGGAGCTCGTGGACGGTCTCGCGGACCGCTGGGGCTGGCAGCGCGAAGGGGCGGGCAAGAGCATCTGGTGCGAGGTGGACCGGGCTCCGGCCGGGTCGCCGGGGGCGCCGGAATCCGTCGCGGTGTCACCCACCCGGGCGTGGTGTTGACGGTTCGTGGCGAATTGATCACTCTTGGGTGAGCGATTCGTTCTGCGAGGGGAGTCGAGGGGCGCGGCCCCTCGACGAGCGCGGGTCGTGACGGGTGGCGGCTGCGACGCGCCGTGCTCGGGGCGCGCGCGAGTGCCGCCGCCACCCGCGGTTCCTCTCTTGTGACGGTCTACAGGATCGCCACCGGTGCCACCGGTGTGCCCGTGCCGCCCACGAAGGGCTCGGGCATGGCCGAGAGCAGGAAGGCGTACCGCCGCGTCTGTGCACAGGCTGTGGACAGCGCCTCCAGATTCCAGTTCTGCCCCTGGAGCATCCCCATCTCGACGAGGTCGAGGGCGTGCACGGGCAGCCACAGGTCCTCGATCTCCGGCGGGAAGATCTCGAAGGTGAGCGTGTCGTTGGCGACCGCGGCCACGTCCCGGGCGTGGAACCACTCGGGCGTGCGGACGGACAGGCCGGGTGACGGGAACGCGTAGCCGTGCTTGTCGCCGGCCAGGTACACCTGCAGCTGCCCGGTCCGTACGAGCACGATGTCGCCGGACCGGACGGTGACCGCGCCGAACTCGGCGGCCTCGTCCAGGTCTTCGGGGGTCACGGCGTGGTCGCCGGGCAGTCGGTCCACGCCCTTGGCCGCCGCCACGTCGAGCAGGACGCCCCGGCTGACGACGTGGCGTGCGGTGTGGATGCCGCTGAACTCGGAGCGGCCGTGCGCGGTGACCGTGCCGGCCGGGCGTCCGTTGTAGATCCGGCCCGAGTGCGAGACATGGGTGAGCGCGTCCCAGTGGGTGCCCGCCTGGAGACCGAGGGTCACGGCGTCGTCGCTGGTGGCGACCGTGCCGGGGCCGAACAGCTCCTGGTTGATCTGCACCATCGTGTGCAGCGGGTTGACCCGGCCGGGGATCATGCCGGTCTGCACGCCGTCCTGCTTGAGGTCGACGGCGAGCGGGATCCGCTGCCCGGTGCGGACGGTGGCGGCGGCCTCCCGTACCACCTCGTCGGTGATCAGGTTCAGCGTGCCGATCTCGTCGTCCCGGCCCCAACGCCCCCAGTTGTTGACGCGTTTGGCGATCTCGTGGAATTCGGGTGGAAGGGGCATCGGGCGCCTCCGGGGTCTTGTTTTCCGGTATCTGACGGGCCGTAGAATCCTGCCGACGAAGGAATCTAACGGACCGTCAGAAACCCGGGAAGGGGCCGGTCGTGGGGAACTTCTTGGCAGGAAAGGTCGTCGCGGTCACGGGCGCAGGGCGGGGCATCGGCCGCGCCGTCGCCCTCGCCTGCGCGGCGGAGGGCGCGAAGGTCGTCGTCAACGACTACGGGGTGTCCATCGAAGGCGGTGAGCCCACCAGCGAGATCGCCGAGTCCGTGGTCAAGGAGATCGAGGCGGCGGGCGGCGCGGCGGTCGCCGTCGCCGACGACATCTCGACGATGGCGGGCGGACAGCGGATCGTCGACGTGGCGCTCGCCGAGTACGGGCGGATCGACGGCGTCGTGTGCGTGGCCGGCATCCTGCGCGAGCGGATGCTCTTCAACATGTCCGAGGAGGAGTGGGACCCCGTCGTCGCCACCCACCTCAAGGGCACCTTCACCGTCTTCCGCGCCGCGTCCGCCGTCATGCGCCGGCAGGGCTCCGGCACGCTCATCGGCTTCACCAGCGGCAACCACCAGGGCTCCGTCGCACAGGCCAACTACTCCGCCGCCAAGGGCGGCATCATCTCGCTCGTCCGGAGCGCGGCGCTCGGGCTCCACAAGTACGGGGTCACCGCGAACGCGGTCGCGCCGGTCGCCCGTACCCGCATGTCGGCCAACGTGCCGATGACGCTGAAGGAGATCGGCGAGCCGGAGGACGTTGCCGCGCTCGTCGTCTACCTGCTCTCCGACCGGGCCAGGGCGGAGGGGATCACCGGCCAGGTCTACACGATCGCCGGCCCCAAGATCGCCGTCTGGGCCCAGCCGCGCGAGCTGCGCGCCGGATACGCGGAGGGCGGCGCGTGGACGCCGGAGCGGATCGCGGACTTCCTGCCCGGGACGGTCGGCATCGACCCGATGCCGCTGCTCCGGCAACTGGAGGAGATGGCGCGGGCGGCGGCGGCCGGTGACCGCCCCAACACCCGGAAGGAGAGCGGCCGGTGAGAGGCGTCGTCTTCGACGGCAAGGAGGTCCGGGTCGTCGACGACCTGGAGGTCCGCGATCCCGGCCCCGGCGAGGTGCTCGTCGGCATCCGGGCCGCCGGGCTCTGCCACAGCGACCTGTCCGTCGTGGACGGGACGATCCCGTTCCCGGCGCCCGTCGTCCTCGGCCACGAGGGCGCCGGCGTCGTCGAGGCCGTCGGCCCCGGCGTCACCCATGTCGCGCCAGGCGATCACGTCGCCCTGTCCACCCTCGCCAACTGCGGCGCCTGTGCCGACTGCGACCGCGGCCGGCCCACCATGTGCCGCACGGCGATCGGCAGGCCCGGCCGGCCGTTCACCCGCGCGGGCACCCCGCTCTTCCAGTTCGCCTCCAACTCCTCCTTCGCCGAGCGGACCGTCGTCAAGGCCGTGCAGGCGGTGCGGATCCCCGCGGACATCCCGCTCACCTCCGCCGCGCTCATGGGCTGCGGCGTCCTCACGGGCGTCGGCGCCGTCCTCAACCGGGCGAAGGTCGCCCACGGCGAGACCGTCGTCGTCATCGGCACCGGCGGCATCGGCCTCAACGTCCTCCAGGGCGCCCGCATCGCCGGCGCGACGACGATCGTCGCCGTCGACACCAACCCGGCGAAGGAGGCCACCGCCCTCCGCTTCGGCGCCACCCACTTCCTCACCTCGACCGACTCCGTGCGGGAGATCCTGCCCACCGGCGCCGACCACGTCTTCGAGTGCGTCGGCCACACGGGCCTCGTCCGCACCGCCATCGACCTCCTCGACCGCCACGGCCAGGCGATCCTCCTCGGCATGACCGCCCCGACCGCCGAGGCGAGCTTCCCGCCCGCCGCGATGTTCCTCGACAAGTCGGTCCTGGGCTGCCGCTACGGCTCCTCGCGGCCGCAGAAGGACATCGCGCTGTACGCGGAGCTGTACCGGACGGGCCGGCTGCTCCTCGACGAACTCGTCACCACCACGTACCCGGTCGAGGAGTTCGCGCGGGCGGTGGAGGACGCGGAGCAGGGCAAGGTGGCGCGCGGCGTGCTCACCTTCTAAACAAGTGCGGCAGGACCGAGCACTCGTTACGGTCCTGAGCATGTCCTACCGCGAGCTGGCCACCCGACCCGTCCTCGCCTGGTGCGCCGTCACCGTCGCCGCCCGGATACCGGTCGCCATGGCACCGCTCGCGGTCGTCTTCCTGGTGCGCGAGCAGCCCGGCGGCTACAGCCTGGGCGCGGTGCTCGCCGCTGTGTTCGTGATCGGGGAGATCCTCGCCTCGCCCGTGCTCGGCATGCGGCTGAACGCCGAGCGGGCCCGGCCGCAGCTGGCCGCCGGGCTCGCGGTCGGCGCGGCCGGGTTCCTGGGGCTCGGGGCCGTCGGAGGAGCGGGCCACCCGGTCCTCCTGGGGGCACTCGCCTTCCTCGCCGGCGCGGGCCCGGCCGCCGTCCCCGGCGGCCAGCGCGCGCTGCTCACCAGCCTGGTCCCGGAGCGGGCCGTCACCCAGGCGATGAGCATGGAATCGGTGCTGACCTTCGGCATCTGGGCCGCGGCCCCGGCCCTGACGGCCGGCCTGGCCCTGGGCGTCGACCCCGCCGCGCCGCTGCTGCTGCAGGGCGTGCTGATGGCGCTCGCCGTGGCCGGGCAGTGGCTGCTGCCGCGCGGCTGGCAGGCCGAGGGGAAGGAGCGCGGCGGGTCCATGGGCCGGGTCCTGGCCCGGGCCTGGCCCGTGTACGTCACCGGCGCCGCCGGCCTCACCCTGCTCGCGCTCGCCGAGCTGATCCTGCCCGCCCTGCTCGAACAGCGGGCGATCCCGATCGGTTGGGCGGGCCCGCTGCTCGCCGGGTTCTCCATCGGCTCGGCCGTCGGCGCGTTCGTCTACGGGCTGCGCGGCTCCTGGCCGGGCCGGCTGCCGGTGCAGTCCGCCGTGCTCATCGTCGCCGTGTCGGCGGGCGTCGCCCTGGCCGCCGTACTGCCCGGGGCCGCCGGCATCGCCCTCGCCCTCGTCGTCGCCGGCCTCCTCCAGGCCCCCGCCAGCCTCACCCGCAACCTCGCCCTGCGTCAGATCCTGCCGCCGGGGGCGCTCGCCGCCGGCTACTCCGTGATGTACGCGGCGGTCGGCGCCGGCTACGCCACCAGCGGCACGCTCGCCGGCGCGCTGCTGAAGACGGTCGCGCCGTCGACGGCGATCCTGTGCGGGGTCGGCCTGACGCTGACGCTGACGGCGATCGGCGTGTGGGGCGAGCGCCGCATCAGGCCGCCGGACGGGACGGGTGTCACTGAGCCAGCAGTTCGGCCATCTTCCGGGCGAGGCCGGCCGCGGACTGCGGATTCTGACCGGTGACGAGCCGTCCGTCCACGACGACGTGCGCGTGCCGGTCGGGCGCGCACGAGTAGTGCGCGCCGTCCTTCTCCAGGGCGTGCTGGAGCGAGAACGGGACGACGGTGTCGAGGCCGCGGCTCGTCTCGTCCGCGTGCGAGAAGGAGGTCACCGCCCGCCCGTCGAGCAGCAGCCGGTCGTCATCGAGCCGCACGCCGACGAGCGCCGCCGGGCCGTGGCACAACGCGGCGACGACGCCGCCGCGCCCGTACACGCTCCGGACGATCGCGTGCAGCGCCGGATGCCCGTGGAAGTCCCACATGGCCCCGTGCCCGCCGACGAAGTACACGCCGTCGTAGGCCCCCGGGTCGACGTCCTCGGGCCGCCGGCTGTGCGCGATCAGCTCGCCGCCCTCGGGGTCGGCGAGGAAGGCGGTCTGGTGGGGGTCGTGCCGGTCGTGCCCGATCATGGGCGGCTGCCCGCCGTCGACGGAGACGAAGTCGACCGTGTGGCCGGCGGCGCGCAGGACGCGCCAGGGCTCGACGGTCTCGCCGAGGTGGAAGCCGGTGGGACGGCCGCCGAGGTCCGCGTGGCCGGTGAGGACGAACAGGACGTTCATCGTGATGCTCGATTCTTCTCGTGGTTTCGGTCTGCCAGGCGCGCCGTCGCCGCCACCGCGCCCGCCGCGAGCAGCAGCGCCCCCGCGAGCAGCAGCCCCATGCGGTGGTACGAGGTGGCCGCAGCCAGCGTCTGGCCCAGCGAGGCGCCCAGGAACAGGACCGCGGTGTTGAACGAGACCGCGGCGCCCCGGGCCTGCGGCGCCAGCAGGCCGAGCAGTCCCACCAGGCCCGGCACGACCAGGCTGATCCCGGCGACGAAGAGCACGCTCGCGGCGATCGGCACGGCGGGCGTCGCCGTGACCTGGGCGAGGAGCAGCCCGGCGAGGGCCGTCAGGAAGCCGCTGACCGCGAGGAAGCGCGGGCCGCGCCCGCCCGCGTACCGGCTGACGAGCGGCCCGGCGACCAGGCCGAGCGCCCCGAGGGCCTGCACGCCGAGCAGGTCGGTGCCGGAATAGCCGTACTCCTCGCCGAGGAGGCGGCCGAGGACCGCGTACAGGGCGACGAAACTGCCGAAGACCGGCAGGGCCGAGCAGAAGACGGCGAGCACGGCGGGCGTGCGCAGCAGCCGTCCCAGTGCGCGCAGGACCGTGCCGGGGCCGGGGGCGGAGCCACCGGACGGCGTCGGGGTGAGCAGGCGGTGGAAGAGCAGGGCGGCGGCCAGATAGAGCAGCGCCGCCGGCCAGAACGCCCACCGCCAGGCGCCCGCCACCACCTGCCCGAACGCCTGACCGGCCAGGCCCGCGCCGAGCAGGCCCGTCGTGAGGACCGACAGCACCAGCGGCCGGCGGGCCGCGGGCGCGTGTTCCGTCACGTACGCGAGCGCGACCGGCGCGAACGAGGCCGCGGCGAGGCCCTGGAGGGCGCGCAGAGCGAGGAACCAGGCGAAGGAGCCCGCCAGCGGGACGAGCGCCGACACGGCGGCGAGCGCGAGCGCGCCCGCGACGAGGACCGCGCGGCGCCCGTACCGGTCGGACAGCGGCCCGAAGAAGAGGAAGCCGACGGCGTACGCGAGCGAGAACGCGCCGCCGGTCCAGGCGGCGGACCCGGCGTCGACGCCGAAGCGCGCGCCGACCGGGCCCGCGAGCGGGATGGCGAGGTAGAGCTGGGCGGGGATCGCGACGGCCATCGCGGTGAGCAGCGCGAGCTGACCGCCGAAGTCCGGACGGGCGGCGGTCTCGGGCGCATGGGTGAGGGTCACGGTGGCTCCAGTGAGGAGTGCGGCGGCCCGGGGCACCTGTCGGTACCCCGGGCCGCCCGGTGGGTCAGGCCGGTCACGCGGCCGGGACCAGCGCCCCGATCTCGTCCAGGCCGAGCGGGACCACCCCGAGGCGCGCGGCCTCGGCCCGGTGTTCCGGGATCTGGTAGCCCCACTGGGCCCAGCGGGAGCGTGCGCCGGTGGCGCCGACGCGCAGCGCGTTGGTGAGGTTGTCGTCGATGAACGTCACCCGTTCCACCGGGACTCCCCAGCGGGCGCACACGTCCTGGACGGCCTCCGCCTTGGCGCCCGTCTCGCCGAAGATCTCGGCGACGGTGTCGCCGAGCCCGTGCCGGGCCAGGATGGCCCGGACGGAGTCGGCGTCCTTGGCGGTGACGACGACGACCGAGCCGGCGAAGCGGCGCAGGAGGGCGTCGACGCCGGGATAGAGCGTGTGCAGGTCGAGCCAGAAGTCGGGCTCGGCGGTGCGCAGCCGGTCGCGTACGGCGGTGGCCGCAGCGGTGAACTCCCGTACGTAGCCCGGGTCCAGGGACTCGAAGAGCCGGTCGAAGCCGGCCTGCGAGGTGAGTCCGGCGGACTCGGGCAGGTGCGCGACGACGAAGTGGTCGAGCAGCCGGGAGTAGTTGCGCACGGAGCGGAAGCGGTCCGTGAAGTCGGCCGGGACCGCCTTCAGTTGGGCCGGGCCGGGCATCGCGGCGTCGTACGGGTGGATGCCCAGCCAGGTGACGAGCGCGCACTCCTCCAGGGCGTCGCAGACGACCCCGTCGAAGTCGAGCGCGAGGATCACGGGATCGCGATCCATGTCAGGCGGCCTGCTTCTCGCCCGCGAGCTTCTCGGCGGTCTCGAACACCGCCCGCATGAACGCGCCCATGTACCCGTAGTACGAGCAGGTGATGATGTGGCCGTCGACGATCACGTCGCTGTCGACCACGTCCGCCCCCGCGTTGATCACGTCGTCGCGCAGACCGATGTACGCACACGCCTTGCGGCCCTTGAGGACACCGGCCGAGACCATGATCCACGGGCCGTGGCACAGGCCGGCGACGACCTTGCCGGCCTTGTCCATGCCGGCGACGAAGTCGAGCACGTTCCGGTCCTGGCGGACCCGGTCCGGGGCCTCGTGGCCGCCGGTGAGGATGACCGCGTCGAACTGGTCGACGTCGAGCTCCTCGAAGGAGACGAGCGGCCGGGCGATCTTGTCCATCGGCAGCGGGATGCCGTACTTGCCGGTCACGGCGTCGCCGTTCCTGGTCGCGACCTCGACGTGCCAGCCCTCCTCCAGGAGCCGGTAGTAGGTGAAGACGACGTCGTGGTCCTGGAATCCAGGGCCGGTGATGATGACGGCGCTGGGCATTTCTTTTCCCCCTGTTGTTCTCTGTTTTCTTGAGCGTGTTTCTCTTGCCTGCCGGTCATTCAGTGGTTGCGGCTGATGCAGAGGTACTGCTGGTCGGTCTGCGGCCGCCGGTCGTCCTCCGGATGTCCGGTCAGGATTTCCACGTCCCGCTCGATCACTCCGGAGATGTGCAGCGGAATGGCGAAGATGTCCTCGCTGCTGGGCCGGTAGAACAGGTCCATCCCCGTCCGCAGCGCGAACCGGAACCGGCCGTCGGGCGTCTGCGCCCGCATCCGCGTGTTCGGGTACGACGGCACCCTGCGCATCGGGTGCCGCGGCTCCTCCACGGCCGCCGTCTCGTACGCCGTGCCCGCCCGGTCGTAGTCGTCGCGCAGCCGGATCAGGTCGAACTTGTTGCGTGGCAGCTCCACCTCGATGAGTTCGAGCGGTACGTCCCCGGTGGAGCGCGTGCCGTGGAAGGCGCCGGCCCCGATGCGCAGGATCGTGCCCTCGCGGACCGGGACGTCGGGCCGGCCGAGCCCGGTGGTCACACCCTCGCCGCCCAGGCAGAGCAGGTAGGTGAGCTTGCGCGGGTGGACGTGGACGGACGTGGACGCGCCGGGCTCGATGTGCAGCGACCACAGGTCGAAGAAGTCGTCGACGAAGGCGCGGTACTCGTATCCCCACGGCTTGGGGATGACGTCGTTCAGATGGGCGTCCTCGTCGAACTGCTCGTTGAACGCGCGCGCCCCGTCCTTCAGCAGCCGGTGCAGCTTCGCGATGTCGGCGCGGCCCGGATTCACCTCGATGGGCCGGTAGTCCGCCGCGGCCCCCACCGCGACGGCTACCGGGGCAGCCTCGATGATCGACATTTTTCTTTCCCCCGTTGTGCGATTTCCGGCCGTTCGGGCCGGTGTGCGCACATCACATCAGGTGGCGGGGTGCCCATTCAAATAAGAATATTTGGGTGGGGTATAAGGGCTGCGGCCGGATCCCGTCTGGAATCCGGAATTCAGGACCACAATTGTCCCTTCATCAGCAGATGTCCGTGCAGCAGGGTCAGAAGCGGATGCGGGAGTTCGTCCTGCCGCACCGCCAGATAGAACGTGTTGATCGGCGGCACCTCCGGCTGCAGCAGCGGCACCACTTCGCCCGCCGCGAGCTCCTCCGCGCACAGGTAGCTCGGCAGCACCGAGATGCCCGCCGAGGACCGTACGGCGGCGAGCGCGCCGCGCAGGTCGGGCACCACCAGCGTCGGGGTGACGGCCGGCACGGTGTCGAAGACGGTGCGCCAGTAGCGCCGGATGATCGGCAGCGACTCGGCGTAGCTGACGAGCGGGACGTCGGCGAGGACCGCGGGGCCCTCGGCGGCGAGCCGGTCGAGCGGCAGACGGGCGGCGAGCTCGGCGGAGGCGAGCAGCACGAACTCCTCGTCGACCAGCGGCGTGGCACGGATGCCGCGGGAGCGCGGCCGGATGGTCGACAGGACGAGGTCGAGTTCGCCGGCCGAGAGGTCGGCGAGGAGGTCCTCGGCGAGGCCGAAGCGGAAGCGGAACTGCGTGCCCTCCGCCACGAGGTCGCTGACGGACGGGATGAGCCGGGTGGTGACGAGCTCGACCGGCCCGCCCACGTAGAGCGGCCGGTGCACCACCTCCTTGCCGAGCGAGCGGGCGACGGCCTGCCCGAGGGCGTCGACCGGGCCCTGTACCTCGCGCAGCAGGCCGTCGGCGGCCGCGGTCGGCTGGGCGCCGTGCGGCAGCCGTTCGAAGAGCGGGCGGCCCATCTCCTTCTCCAGGTGCCGGATCTGGTGCGTGACCGCCGGCTGCGAGATGCCCAGGCGGTGCGCGGCCTTGGTGAAGGAGCCGAGCCGGTAGACGGTCACGAAGGTGCGCAGCCAGTTGAGTTGTACGGACACAGCAAGTCCCCCGATTTGCTCCGTGACGTACGTGTGCGGGCGGGTGCCCGGACCCTCATTCTCGGGGCCGGGCACCCGCCCGCGTGCCGAACTGCCGGTTAAGTACGCACACGTTACGTACGGGGGACGGACGGAGCGGTCGCCGTACGGTGTCAGCCGGCCAGCGCGGCGACCGCGAGCAGCGCGACCTTGGCCGCGGAGGCCGGGTTCTGGCCGGTGACGAGGCGGCCGTCGGCGACGGCGTGCTCGGTGAAGTTCGGGGCCTTGGTGAACTTGGCGCCGCGCTCCTCCAGCTTGCTCTGGAGCAGGAAGGGCACGACGTCGGTGAGGCCGACGGCGGCCTCCTCCTCGTCGGTGAAGGACGAGACCTGCTTGCCGTCGACGAGGTACGAGCCGTCGCTCAGCTGCAGGTTGACCAGGCCGGCCGGGCCGTGGCAGACGGCCGCGACGACGCCGCCGCGCTCGTAGACACCCGCGGCGAGCGCGGCGAGCTCGGCGGACTCGGGGAAGTCCCACATGGTGCCGTGGCCGCCGGCGTAGAACACGACGTCGTAGTCCTCGGCGTTCAGCTCCTGCGGGGTGGGCGTGGCGGCCAGGGCCTCGCCGACGGCCGGGTCGTCGAGGAAGGCGGCGACGACGGCGTCGTCCCGGTTGACGCCGTCCTGCGGGGCCGAGCCGCCGCGCACGGAGACGTACGCGATCTCGTAACCCGCCTTGCGGAACACCTCGGCGGGGTGCGCCACCTCGGGGACGTAGAAGCCGGTGGTGCGGCCGGTGTCGCCGAGCCGGTCGTGACTGGTGAGGGCGAAGAGGACCTTCTTGGCCATGATGGCTCTCCAAAGGGGAGGGAAAGGCGGGAGGTTGCTCATGGCGAATCTACGAGTGCGTTCAACGCCCATCAAATAACCCGTCACATCGCCCCCATAAAAGAACGAATGGGGATCGGGATTCGTCTGCGTGGTTCAATGGTCAAGAAATCGGGCGCCCGGAGAGAACTCCGGAGTCGGGAGGACGAGGATGTCCGCGAGAGGCCGGGGACTGATCGTCCTCACCAGCGTCGAGCGCCTGCCCGGCGGCCGTCCGGCCGGCTTCTGGCTGCCGGAGGCCGCCTATCCCTGGCTCGCGCTCGTCTCCTCGGGCTGGGACTACGGCTTCGTGAGCACCCGGCCCGGCACGCCGCCGATGGGCGGCGTCGACCGCTCCGACCCGCCGCAGCGGATGTTCCTGGAGGACCCCCTCGTACGGAGGCGGCTCGCCGAGACCGTGACGCCGGACCTGCTCGATCCGGCCGACTTCGGCGTCGTGTTCGTCGCCGGCGGCCACGGGGCCGTCGAGGACCTGCCCGCGGACCCTCGACTCGCCCGTTTCCTGGGCGATTTCACCTCCCGTGGCGGGGTCCTCGCCGCCATCTGTCACGGCGTGGGCGCCCTGCTCCCGGTCCTGGCGCGGGACGGGCAGCCGTTCGTCGCGGGCCGCCGGGTCACCGCGTTCACGCAGGCCGAGGAGCGCGCGGTGGGCCTGGACGCGGTGGTCCCGTACTTCCTGGACGAGGAGCTGGAGCGGCGCGGGGCGCGGTACGAGGCGGGGGAGCCGTTCCGCGGCCATGTCGTCGTGGACGGCAACCTGGTCACCGGCCAGAACCCGGCGTCGGCGGTGGCCCTGGTGGCGAGGGCGATGGAGCTGGTCACGGGGGAGCCGCTGCCCGAGGGCTGGTCGAAAAGAGCCCCGAGTGTATTCCGTTAGTGGCCGGAGACACCTGCTATTAGATTCCTGATGGGGATCTCGAACAATTCCGAAGGGGAATTTCCATGGCGGTGTACGTGGTGGCGCGCTGGCTCGTGAAGCCCGGCGAGGAGGAGCGCGTCGCGGAGCTCCTGCACGAGATCGCGAAGGCCAGCCGGGCCGAGCCGGGCTGCCTGGACTACCGGCCCGTGCGGTCCATGGCGAACCCGGCCGAGGTCCTGCTCTTCGAGGAGTACGCCGACGACGCGGCGCTCACCGCGCACCGGGAGTCCGAGCACTTCCGGGCCCTGGTCCTCGGCCAGGTGGTGCCGCTCCTGGAGGAGCGGTCCGTCACCATCTGCGAGGCGATCGCCTAGAGAGGTCCCGCGCCTCAGGGCTGTCCGTCGGATCAGGGCCGGAGAGGCCCTAGAGCCGTTCCGGCGCGGCCCGGAAGGTGCGCCGGTAGGCGGTCGGAGTCACCCCGATCGCGGCCTGGAGGTGTACCCGCAGCGACTGGGCGGTGCCGAAGCCGGAGTCGTGGGCGATCTGGTCGATGGGCAGGTCGGTGGATTCGAGCAGGTGCCGGGCCCGCTCCACGCGCTGCTGGGTGAGCCACTGGCCCGGGCTGATGCCGACCTCGTCGCGGAAGCGGCGCGTGAAGGTCCGGACGCTCATCGACTCCCGTACCGCCAGGTCCCGCAACTGGATCGGCTCGTGCAGATGGGCGAGCGCCCAGGCGCGGGCCGCGGTCGTGGTCGAGGCCCCGGCCTCGGGCAGCGGGCGGGCGATGTACTGGGCCTGGCCGCCGTCCCGGTGCGGGGGCACGACCGTGCTCCGGGCCACCGCGTTGGCGACGGCCGTGCCGTGGTCGCGGCGCACGATGTGCAGGCACAGGTCGATGCCGGCGGCCACGCCCGCGGAGGTGAGGACGTCGCCGTCGTCCACGTAGAGCACCTCCGCGTCCACCCTGACCTCCGGGAAGAGGCTCTGGAAGTGGTCGGCGTGCGCCCAGTGGGTGGTGGCGGGGCGGCCGTCGAGCCAGCCGGCGGCGGCCAGGACGTACCCCCCGGTGCAGATGGAGGCGACGCGGGTGCCGGGCCGGACGTGCGCGAGGGCGGCGGCCAGCTCGGGCGTCAGCCGGCCCTCCTCGTACACCGGGCCCAGCTCGTACGAGGCGGGCACGACGACCGTGTCGGCGGTGGCCAGGATCTCCGGGCCGTGCTCGACGTGCACGGCGAAGTCGGCGTCCGTCTGGACCGGGCCGGCCGCGACGGCGCAGGTGACGATCTCGTACAGCGGGCGGCCCTCGGGGTCCTTGGCACGGCCGAATATGCGGTGGGGGATGCCCAGTTCGAAGGGGAGCAGGCCGGGCAGGGCGAGGACGGCGACGCGGTGTGGGCGCACGGGCGGCTGCTCCTCCGTAAAACAGTGGTGGTCCAGACCACCATGCTGGTACGTCTGTCTGTTCGTGACGGACAACACCTATAAGTCTGAGGCCGCCGCGCGGATTCCCGTGCCGGCCGAGCCGCTCGCCCTCTGGAACCGCGACTTCCGGCTCTTCTTCGTCGCCCGCGCCGTCGCCGTCTTCGGCGAGGGCATGGTCCCGGTCGCCTTCGCCGCCGCGCTCACCGGCGCCGGCTACCCGGACGCCTCCGTCGGCTACACCCTCGGCGCCTGGACCGGCGCCTTCGCCCTCTTCGTCCTCTTCGGCGGCGTGCTCGCCGACCGGTTCACCGCCCGCCGGATGATGGTCCTGGCCGATCTGCTGCGGCTGCCCGGCGCCCTCGTCCTCGCCGTCTCCTTCACCACCGGCAGCCCGCCGCTGTGGTCCGTCTACGCGCTCTCCGCGCTCAGCGGCGTCGGCGCCGCGCTCTTCCAGCCGGGCGTGGCCTCCACGATCCCGCGCATCGCGCCCGACGTGCAGCGCGCCAACGCCGTCATCCGGGTGGTCGAGGCCCTGATGACGATGGCGGGCCCGGCCGCCGCCGGTCTGCTCGTCGCGCTCTGGAGCGCGGGCGCGGCCTTCGCCGTCAACGCCGTCTGCTTCGCGGTCAGCGCGGTCTGCTTCACGCTCCTCCGGGTCGCGCCGGCGCCGTCCGACGGCGCCCGGCGCGGCTCGCTGCTGCGGGAGATGGCGCTCGGCTGGCGGGAGTTCAGGTCGCGGAGCTGGCTGTGGGGGGTGATCGCGATCTGGACGGTGTACGGCCTGACGGTCGCGGGCCCGATGGTCCCGCTGACCGCGACCCTGATCACCGGCGCGTACGGCTCGGCGACCTACGGCGTCCTCATGACCGTCATCGGCGCGGGCAGTGCCGCCGGCGGCCTGCTCGCCGTACGGCTCCGCCCGCGCCGGCCGCTGGCGGCGGGCGCGGTGGGGCTGCTCGGCCTGCCGCTGTTCCTGGCGCTGCTCGGTTCGGGCGCTCCCGTGCCGGTGCTGTACGCGGGCGGGTTCGTCGAGGGCGCGGCCTTCGCGTTCTGGCTGGTGATGTGGTCGACGTCGGTGCAGACGCACGTCCCGCAGGAGGCGCTGAACCGGATGCACGCGTACGACGTGGCCGGATCGCTGCTGATGATGGGCGTCGGGCGGGCGGCGTCGGGCCCGGTGGCGGCGGTGGTCGGGACGGAGCGGGTGCTGCTGGTGGGGGCGGGGGTCGCGGTGCTCGTGGTGACGGCGCTGCTGGTGGTGCGCCCGATCAGGACGCTGCCCCGGGTGTAGGAGGGCGCCGCCGCTGGCCCGATCCGTTGGAAAGCTGGCATTCGGGCCAATGGTCCGGGCGGGCGCGGCTCGCGATGCTGAATGACGTGACCCAGACAACCGAGACCTCCGCCCCCGCCCGTACCCCCGCCCCTCCCCGCACCCCGCGCGTCCACCGCGCCTGGTTCGTCGCCGCCGTCACCTTCGTCACGATCATCGGCGCGGCCGCCTTCGCGTCCCTGCCCGGTCTGCTCATCGAGCCGCTGCACGGCGAGTTCCACTGGTCGCGCGGCACGATCGGCCTCGCCGTGTCGGTGAACCTGGCGCTGTACGGCCTGACGGCGCCGTTCGCCGCCGCGCTCATGGACCGCTTCGGCATCCGCCGGGTCGTCGCCGTCGCGCTGAGCGTGATCTCGCTCGGCTCACTGCTCACCGTGTGGATGACGGCGGCCTGGCAGCTCGTCCTCTACTGGGGCCTGCTCGTCGGCCTCGGCAGCGGCTCGATGGCGCTCGCGTTCGCCGCGACCGTGACGAACCGGTGGTTCGTCGCCCGGCGCGGCCTGGTCACCGGCATCCTGACCGCGGCCGGCGCCTCCGGCCAGCTGGTCTTCCTGCCCCTCCTCTCCTGGCTGGTCGAGCACCACGGCTGGCGTCCGGCCGCCGTGACCGTCGCCCTCGCCGCGGCCGCCGTCGTCCCGTTCGTCTGGCTGCTGCTGCGCGACCACCCGGCGGACGTGCGGCTCGCCCCGTACGGCGGTGCGTACGTCGAGAAGCCCGCGCCCGTCACCGGCGCCGCCCGCCGCGCCCTCACCGTCCTCTTCCGGGCGGCCCGCACCGGCCCCTTCTGGCTGCTCGCCGGCTCCTTCGCGATCTGTGGTGCCTCGACGAACGGCCTGGTCAAGACGCACTTCGTGCCCGCCGCGCACGACCACGGCATGCCGGTGACGGCGGCGGCCGGACTCCTCGCGGTCATCGGCGTCTTCGACGTCGTCGGCACGATCGCCTCCGGCTGGTTCACCGACCGCTTCGCGCCGCGCCGGCTGCTCGCCGTCTACTACGCGCTGCGCGGGATCTCGCTCCTCTTCCTGCCGATGCTCCTCGCGCCGTCCGTGCACCCGCCGATGCTGTTCTTCATCGTCTTCTACGGCCTCGACTGGGTCGCCACCGTGCCGCCCACCATCGCGCTGTGCCGCGAGCACTACGGCGACGACTCCGCGATCGTCTTCGGCTGGGTCCTCGCCTCGCACCAGGTCGGCGCGGCCTTCATCGCCTTCGCCGGCGGTGTCGCGCGTGACGTCTTCGGCTCGTACGACATCGTCTGGTACGCCTCGGGCGCGCTGTGCGCGGCGGCGGCGCTGATGGCGCTGGTGATCCGGCGGCCGGGAGCGCGGCAGGCGGTGCCCGCGCTGTAGGGCACCCCGGGTGCACGGGGCTGGTGCGCATGGAGGAGGATGCGGGCCAGGAGGGGATTTGAATGCGTTCAGACCGGCGGTTGGGTGTGGGGGACCGGCTCGGCGCGATCCTCATCGTGTCGATGACCGTGCTCGGCGTCGAGGTGGTGATCGGCGCGCTCGCGGTGTGGGTGTGGCTCCCGAGCCTGACCTGGACCCCGGGGACGATCTTCGCCCTGCTGCTGCTCGTGCCGGTCTCCGCGGTGGCCGGCACCGCCGTCGGGGCGCTGCTGTCGGTCGCCGTCGTGGCGCCGCTGCTCGCGCTCGCCCGCTGGGCCGGCCGCCGGTTCGCGGGGCGCGAGGCCTGGTACTGGGTGCCGGCGGTGACGGCCGCCGTCACCGCCCTGCCGGTGCTCGGCGGGGCGGTGGCGCTGGGGGCCGGGCCGCTGTGGAGCCCGGTGTGCTGGCTCGCGACCACGGTGGGCCTCACGATCCCGGCCCTGGTCGCCCGCCGACTGATCCTGCCGGACCGCCCGTACGTCAGCGGCGGCGCGATGTTCGGCTGGGTGGCGCTCTACGGGACGCTCGCCCTGGTCACCGCGTTCGCGCTCGCCGGCTTCGCCCTGTGGACCGGGGCCGGATACGAGCTGGCGAAGTGAGGGCGGTGCCGGAAGGGCGGACGTTCTGGCGGATGCTCCGCGTCTCGGTGCTCGTGCTGTTCCTGGAGGCGGCGCTCGCGCTCGTCCTCGGGGCGGTGTTCGGTGAGACCAGGGAGCCCGAGCCGGGGGAGGAGGCGGTCAGCGCGCTGACGCTGGTGGTCCTCCCGGTCTTCCTCGCGTTCGCGCTGCTGGCGGCGGCCACGGTGTCGGCGGCGGTGGTGGCGCCGTCCGTCGTGCTGGGCGAGGCCGCCGGGCGCCGGATCGGGGGCCCGCCGTTCGCATGGCAGGTGTTGCTCACAGGCGTCGGGAGCGTGCTGATCCTGCCGCTCGTCGGGTGGCGCTGGTGGCTGGTGGCGTGGGCGTGCCTGGGCGTGGCGGCCTTCGTGGCGCGGTACGCGCGGCGGGGCTGGTTCGTGAGGGTCCTCGTCTGGGGGACGGTCGCGGTCCTCGCCGCCGGCGGCCTGGGCGTCATCGGCGCCGCTACGCGCTGAAGCGCCCGAACCGCCCCCGGTGGAACAGCAGCGGCTCCCCGCCCTCGTCGGCCGCGCCGAGTGCCTCCACCCGTCCCACCACGATCAGGTGGTCGCCGCCCGTGTGCACCGCCGAGATCGTGCAGTCCACCCAGGCCGGCGCGGCCGGCAGCCGTGGCGAGCCGGTCGACGGCGCCGGGATCCACTCCACGCCCGCGAACTTGTCCGCGCCGCTCACCGCGAAGCCCCGGCACAGCTCGCCCTGCCCCGCGCCGAGGATGTTGACGCAGAAGCGGCCCGCGCGGGCGATCCTGGGCCATGTCGTCGACGTACGGGCGACCATGAAGACGACCAGCGGCGGGTCGAGCGACAGCGAGGCGAACGACTGGCAGGCGAAGCCCGCCGGCCCGTCCTCGTCGAGCGCCGTCACGATCGTGACCCCGCTCGCGAAGTGCCCGAGCACCCGCCGGAACTCGGCGGCGTCCACCGGCGCCCTCTCGTCGTCCCGTACGGCACGCAACGCGGGCCGCGGCAGGGCTTCCACGGCCGTGGGCGCCCCGGCCGATCTGAGGTATCGGACGGCGGTGGCCGCCATCCCAGCGTGTCCCATCACACCACCCATTGAAGCTGACGCTTCGTCAGATAGGAAGCCTCGGGCGTCAGTCGGCGTCCTCGCCGGTCACCGCAGCCTCGTACGCGAGCAGCGTGTCGACGAACAGGCGCCGCTGCTCCGCCGTCAGCGGCCCGAGCGCCTTCCGCCAGGCCGCCGCGCCCGGCGCCGGCCAGGCGTAGACCGCGCCCCCCGCGCCGTCGCCTAGACCGCACCCCCCGCCCGCCCCCATACCGCCGCTACCGCCCCTCGTACGCCGGCGTCCGTCGTTCCACGAAGGCCGCCACGCCCTCCCGGGCGTCCCGCGTCGTCATGCACAGCTCCTGCGCCGCCGCCTCCGCCGCGAAGGCGGTGGCGCGGTCGGTGTCCAGGGAGGCGTTGACGAGCTGTTTGGTGAGGGCGAGGGCGCGGGTGGGGCCCTGGGCGAGACGTTCGGCCCACTCGCGGGCGGTCTTGGCCAGCTCCTCGGCCGGGACGACCCGGTTGACCAGGCCGAGCGCCGCCGCGTCCGCCGCCGCCACCGCGTCGCCGAAGAACATCAGCTCCTTCGCCCGCTGCGGGCCGATCAGCCGCGGCAGCAGATACGCGCCGCCGCCGTCCGGCACGATCCCGCGCCGGACGAACACCTCCACGAAGCGCGCCGAGTCCGCCGCCAGCACCAGGTCGCACGCGAAGGCGAGATGCGCCCCGATGCCGGCGGCCGTGCCGTTCACCGCCGCGATCACCGGCTTCTCGCAGTCCAGTACGGCGCCGATGAAACGCTGCGCGCCGCGTCGGATCATCCGCGTCACGTCCCCCTGTGCCGGGCTGCCGTCGGAAGACGAGCCGCCGCGCAGGTCCGCGCCCGCGCAGAAGCCCCGCCCGGTGGCGGTGATCACCACCGCGCGGACCGCCGGGTCGGCGGAGGCCTCGTCGAGCAGGGCGACGATCCGCTCGCGCTGCTCCCAGGTGACCGCGTTCATCGCCTCGGGCCGGTTGAGGGTGATCCACGAGACGCCGTTCTCGACGGCGTGCAGGACATCGGACACACGGGCATCGGGCACACGGGCATCGGACACACGGGCATCGGACACGAGCAAGACTCCTATCGGCAGACCACGAGCGCGTCCAGGGCCACCGCCCCCTGCCCCCGCGGCAGCACCATCAGCGGATTGATGTCCAACTCCTCAAGCTCGCCGTCGAGTTCGAGCGCCATGCGCTGCACCCGCAGCACCACCTCCACCAGTGCGTCCAGGTCCGCCGCCGGCGCCCCCCGCACCCCGTCGAGCAGCGCCCGCCCGCGCAGCTCGCCGAGCATGTCCCGGGCCTCCCGCTCCCCGAACGGAGGTACGCGCACGGCCGCGTCGTTCAGCACCTCCACCAGCACCCCGCCCAGGCCCACCGTGACCGTCGGTCCGAAGAGCTGGTCCCGGCTGACGCCGACCACCATCTCGACGCCGCGCCCGACCATCTGGCACACCAGGACGCCGTCCAGGTCGATGCCCTCGTAGCGGGCGATGTCGGTCAACTCCTTGTAGGCGTCCCGTATCTGGCTCGCCGATGTCAGGCCCACCTTCACCAGGCCCAGCTCGGTCTTGTGCGCGAGCTGCGGGCCCGACGCCTTCATCACCACCGGATAGCCCACCAGACCGGCCGCCCGCACGGCCGCCGCCGCGCTGGTCACCAGCTGCTCGCGCGGCACCCGGATCCCGTACGCCCGCAGCAGCTGCTTCGCCGCGTGCTCGCTCAGCCGGTGGCCGGGCCGCATCAGCGCCTGCGCCTTGCGGAGGGCGGGGGACGGGGTGCGCGGGGCCTCGTCGAAGGGGGAGCGGTAGCCGGTGGTGAAGCGGTGGTGGTCGAGGTAGGCCTTGACCGCGCCGATGCAGTTGCCGAAGGTGCGGAAGGTGGCGACGCGTGAGGAGCCGAGCAGCGTCGTCCGGTAGGCGTCCTCGGTGCCCACCGGCGAGCCCCACACCACGCACACCAGCTTGTCGGTCTGCTCGGCCGCGTCCACCAGGTCCTGCGCGAGCTTGTCGCTCATCGGCGGGAAGGGCCCGGTGATCGGGCAGATCAGCACCCCGACCTCCGGGTCGGCGAGGATCGCGTCGATGATCTTCCGGCCGCGCCAGTCGCCGACCGGGTGCCCGCCGTTGTCGACCGGGTTGGCCACGCTCAGGTAGTCGGGGATCCACTGGTGCAGCTCGTCCTGCCTGGCCTGCGAGAGCGTGGGCAGCCGGAGCCCCGCCGCCGTGGCCAGGTCGGAGAAGTGGGCGCCCGTACCGCCGGAGATGGAGTAGACGACGACGCCGTCCGCGACCGGCCGGCGCGCCCGGGCGAGCAGCGCGGCCGTGTCCTGGAGCTGGTCGAGCCCGTCGACCCGGATCACCCCGAACTGCCGCATCGCCGCGTCCACGACCTGGTCCGCGCCGGTCAGCTTCCCGGTGTGCGAGGCGGCCATCCGCGCCCCGGCCTCCGTCCGGCCGACCTTGACCGCGACCACCGGCACCTGGCGGCGGGCGGCCTGGTCGGCGGCGAGCAGGAAGGACCGGCCGTCCTTCAGCCCCTCCACGTAACAGGCGATGGCCCCGACCTCGGGCCGGTGCGCGAAGTACGAGATGAAGTCGGCGGTCTCCAGGTCGGCCTCGTTGCCGGTCGGAGCCCAGTGCGAGAGCCGGACGCCCAGCTCCTGCATCGTGAACACGGGCCGGCCCTGGTGCCCGGACTGGGTGATCAGCGCGATCGCCGGCCCGTCCAGGTCCTCGCGGAAGCGCTCGAAGGCGTTGAGGTTGGTGTTGGGCCCGAGCAGCCGAAGGCCGGAGCGGCCGACGGCCGCCGCGAGCCGCTCCTGCGCCGCCGCGCCCGCTTCACCGGTCTCGGCGAACCCGGAGGCGAAGGCGACCGCGAACCTGACCTTGGCCGCCGCCAGTCGCTCCACGACGGGCAGCGGATCGGCGACCAGGAGGACGGCGAGGTCGACGGACACCCCGAGCGCGTCGAGGTCGTCCACCGAGGCCACGCAGTCGATCCCGAACACCGTCCTGCGCGTCGGATGCACCGGCACCACCCGCGCCCCGACCCGCCCGGCCCAGTCGATCAGCTGCCGGGTGATCCCGGTGTTGGGCCGCCCTTCGGCGTCGGACGCCCCGACGACCGCGACCACCTCGGGCCGGAAGAACCGGTCCAGGTCCGGCACGGGCGCGTGCAGCGGCCGCCCGCTGACGTCCGTGTCGCCCTCGGCGGCGACGGCGCCGTGCACGGCCACCCGGGCGGCGGGCTGCTCGCCGCAGGCGACGACGCGGGCGCGGAGGTCGGTGGTGAAGGTGCCGTGGGTCGATCCAAGCATCGCGTCGTCCCTTCTCTGACTCATCGTCAGATTACAGAACTGACGGATAGTCAGGAATACTTGCGGCGACGGCCTTTCGCCTTCTCCTTCGCTATCCGCTTCGCGATCTTCTCCGTGTCGAGCGCGATCTCCCGCAGCATCCCGCTGATCGGGTTGGTGAACCCGGTGAAGTAGAGCCCCGGGGTCTCCCGGGCGCACCGCGCCCCGCGCACCGCCGGCCGCCCCCGCTCGTCGAGCACGCCCAGGTGCCCGACCAGCGGTTCGAGCCCGCGCTCGTAGCCGGTCGCGGCGATGACGACGTCCGGGGCGAGGCGGGAGCCGTCCGCGAGGACGACCTCGGTGCCCTCGAAGCCGGCGACGGCCGCCACCGGCTCCACCTTCCCGGCCCGGACGGCGGCGACCAGGCCCACGTCCTGCACCGGGATCGCGCCCTCGCCGACCCGCGCGTACAGGCCGCCGGTGGGCCGGGGCAGCCCGTACGCGGAGAGGTCGGCGGTCATGAGGCGGCCGGCCAGGCCCGTCAGCCGGTCCACCAGGCCCACCGGCAGCCGCCGCACCAGCACGCCGCTGCGCTGCGTGGGCCAGCCGAGGGTGGAGCGGCGCACGATGTACGGCGCGGTGCGCACCGCGAGCCGGACCCGGCCGGCGCCGCCCTCCGCCAGGTCGGCCGCGATCTCGGCCCCGGTGTTGCCGACGCCGACGACGAGGACGTCACGGCCCTCGTACGGGGCGGGGTTGCGGTACGCGCTCGCGTGCAGCAGTTCGCGGCCGTGGGTGGCGGCGTACGCGTCGGCGCCCGGCCAGTCGGGGAGGCGGGGCGTGTGGTTGTAGCCGGTGGCCACGACGACGGCCGAGCCGACGAGCCGCCGCCCCCCGGTGCCGTACAGCACCCAGCCGTCGGCCTCCCGCTCGACCCGGTCGACCTCGACGCCGGTCACGATCTCCAGGTCGTGGAACTCGGCGTACTTCTCCAGGTAGCGCACCACGTCCGCGCGGGCCACCCAGCGTCCGAACGAGCGCGGGATCCGCAGGCCGGGGAGGGCGGACAGGCGGCGGGTGGTGTGCAGGCGCAGCCGGTCGTAGTGGTGGCGCCAGGAGTTGCCGATCGCGTCCGACTTCTCCAGGACGACGGCCCGTACGCCGCGCTCGCGCAGCGCCGCCGCGACGGCGAGTCCGCCGGGGCCGCCGCCGATGACGTAGACGGGGTGGGTCAGGGGGGTGGTCATGACTGCTGAGCGTAATGACGCGTACACGTCGTGGGTCTCGGTCAAGAGGGAGTTCGGTTGCGAATCGATCACGGGTGCAGAGAACCGGCGGGGGTCTTGCGGAGAGACGGCCGCATCCGCTGAACTGACGACCTGTCAGATTCCCCCGGATTCCGTGTCGTCGGATTCCGTGTCGAAGGGCGGGCGGACCCATGCAGACGATCTGGCTCACCGGCGCCGAATGGCTCGCCGTCCTCCGCATCGGCCTCGGCCTGTGGTGGCTGGAGAGCTGGCGCCACAAGGACCGGAAGGGCTGGTTCGAGCGCGGCACCGGCATAGCCTGGGCGGCGGACGTCGCCGCGAAGCACAAGTGGCCGGCGGTGAAGACCGGCTTCGAGACCGTCGTCGCCCCGCGCCCCAAGCTCATGGCGTACGTCGTCGTCTACGCCGAACTCGCCCTCGGCCTCGGCCTGGTCGCCGGCCTCCTCACCCCCGTCGCCCTGGTCGGCGGCCTGCTCCTCAACCTGCTCTACCTCACCCTGATGATCCACGACTGGGCCGAGCAGGGGCAGAACGCGATGATGGCGCTGATCTCCCTCGTCGCCCTCTTCGCCGTGTCCTGGCAGACCTGGTCCCTGGACCACGCGATCGGACTCTTCTGAGGGGACCCACCCGATGACAGCCACTCCCGCGAGCCTCCCGGAGGCCGACGCCTTCACCCGCCCCTACTGGGACGCCGCCGCCGAAGGCCGGCTCCTGCTGCGCCACTGCACGGCCTGCGACCGCCCGCACCACTACCCGCGCGAGTTCTGCCCGCACTGCTGGAGCGAGGACGTCGAGTGGCGGCGGGCGAGCGGCCGAGCGGTGCTCTACACCTGGTCCGTCGTGCACCGCAACGACCTCCCGCCGTTCGGCGAGCGCGTGCCGTACGTGGCGGCGGTCGTCGACCTCGCGGAGGGACCGCGGATGATGACGGAGGTGGTGGGCTGCGAGGAGGCGGAGCTGCGGATCGGCATGGACCTGGAGGTCACCTTCAGGGAGGAAGGCGACTTCCGGGTCCCGGTGTTCAGACCGCGACGGTCGTGACGCGCTCGCCGCAGAGCTTGATCATGTCGTCGACGTCGGAGGTGACGACGACCCGGGGGCCGCTGTGGCCGAGGGCGGTGGCGGCGACGACGGAGTCGATCGCGTATTTGTGCCCGTGCAGATTGGCGTTGCGCAAGAGGTCGAGGGCGCGCCAGGCGATCTCGTCGGTGACGGGAACGACTTCGAGGCGTGAGATCTCCCAGCGGAAGCGGTCCATGCGCCCCCGGGGGTTCCAGGCTTCGAGCAGTGTCAGGTTGCTGACCGCGACGAGGCTGTCCTTGGACTGCGCGGTCCGGACGAGTCCGACCACCTTGGGGTCGTTCTCGATGTATTTGCTCAGCCCCTGGGAGTCGAGGACGAGGATGCCGTGCGCTAGCTGGCTTCGCGTTCGCGCCACTTCTCCGCCTCCTCGGCCTCTCGCTCGGCGGCCTGCTCCGTGGCCCAGCGGGCCTCCGCCTCGTGGAAGATCGCCGCTGCCCAGTCCTGGATCTCCTGCGCGGGCGGGCCGATCTCGGCCTCCTTCGCGCGGAGCGACTCTTCCAGCAGATCGCGCTGTATCTGCCGCTCCACCGCCGCGCTCACATACGCCGAGAACCCGCGCGCGCCGACTCTCGCCTTCACTGCCGCGATACGCCCGGCGGGCATGGAAACGCTGACCTTCTGAGCCGGGCCCTCGTCGGGGCCGTACTCCTGGTGAGACTCCATGAGGCCGAGAGTAGCAAGGCGTGTAGTAAAACGCCCCGCCCTTCGACGGGTCCCCTCCAAGCGGTGAATCACCCGACTTGCGGTTGACGCTGCGGCAACTCCTACGGTCTTCGTGTGGGGCCGGAAGGACCGGCCCCGGCGATGGAAGGACACCGTCATGGCGTCGTCGGCCTGGTCGATCGCGGACGTGGCCCGGATGTCCGGGGTGACCTCCCGGACCCTGCGGCACTACGACGAGATCGGACTGCTGCCGCCCGCGTGGACCGCGAGCAACGGACACCGCTACTACGAGGAGTCCCAGCTGCTCCGGCTCCAGCAGATCCTGCTGATGCGGGAGCTGGGCGTGGGCCTGCGCGAGATCCAGGCCGTCCTGGACAGCCAGGCCGACCGGGTGGCCGTCCTGCGCGAGCACCACGCCCGGCTGCTCACGGAACAGGACCGGCTCGGCACCCTGGCCCGTACGGTCGCCCGCACCATCGCCGCACTCGAGAGCGAGGACACACCCATGCCCGACGTGAAGATCAACCGGCCCGAGAACCTCTTCGAGGGCTTCCAGCCCGACCCCGAACTGGAGGCGGAGACGCGCGAGCGCTATCCGCAGGCGTACGAGCAGTCCCGGCAGGCCGTCGAGGCGCTGACCCCCGAGGCCGGCGAGCAGTGGCAGCGCGAGGTCACCGCCCAGATGATCCGCTTCGCCGAGTTCATGGCCGCCGGCACGCCGGCCGACGACCCGGCGGTCCAGGCCGAGGTCGACGTCCACTACCGGGGCGTCTGCCGCTTCTGGACCCCGAACGCCGAGGCGTACCGGGGCCTCGCCGCGACCTACGTCGAGGACCCGCGGTTTCGCGGGAACTTCGACAAGATCGCCGAGGGCCTGGCCGAGTATCAGCGCGCTGCGATGGTTGTCTACGCGGACGCCCGGCTGAGCTGATCACCGCGGATCACCGCGGGTCGTCTCTGATCACGGCGGAGCGCCGCTGATCACGGCGGAGCGCCGCTGGTGGCCGCGGATCGCCGCTGGTCGCCGCGGCTGTCACCGCAGGTGCGTTGTCGACGGGCTGCAGACCGTCGACGGCGTCATGCTGGAAGGTGGGAGGCGAGCGGGATGACCCCCACCGACGCCCCTGGCACCACGGACACCACGGCGAGTACGCGAACCGACACACGCTGGCACCTCGCCGGCGACTGGTTCGACACCTGCAAGTGCAACATCCCCTGTCCCTGCGCCTTCGCCCAGCCCCCGACGTACGGCGACTGCGACGGCATCCTGGCCTGGCACATCCGCGAGGGCAACTACGGAGACGTCCGCCTCGACGGCCTCAACGTGGTCCTGCTCGGCAGCTTCACCGGCAATATCTGGACCGGTGAGCACACCGACCCCTTCGCCGCCGTCTTCCTCGACGAGCGCGCCGACGAGTCGCAGCGGGCCGCGCTCGGTGCGATCTTCGGCGGACAGGCGGGCGGCTGGCCCGCGCAGCTCGGGGAGATGCTCGGTGCCGAGATGCGGGGCATGGACTTCGTGCCCATCGAGTTCTCCCTTGCCGACGACCTCGCGAGCTGGAGCGTCGAGATCCCCGGCAAGGTGCGCGCGAGCGCCGAGGCCCTGTCCGGCCCCACCACCCCGAAGGGCGCCCGCGTCCAGCTCCACAATCCCCCCGGCGCCGAGGTCGGCCCCGGCCAGATCGCGACCTGGGGCCGGTCGACGGCCGACCGCGCGGACGCGTTCGGGTTCCAGTGGGACCACGCGGGGCGGTCGAGCAAGCACTACCCGTTCGACTGGAGCGGCCCGGACGAGTGACGCCGAGCCGATGAGCGAGCGGGGGCGGATCAGTGGTGCATCAGCGGTGCTTGGTCCGGGTCACCACGGCGCCGAAGAGCGCGATGCCCTTGACGGTCACGCGCGGGGTGCCCGGCCTGCCGATCCGCTTGGCCGCGCGCTTGTCGAAGGCGCCGAAGAGGCCGAAGCCCTTCACCTCCACCTCGATGTCCTCCGGCACCAAGATCTTGGTGCCGCCCCACAGCGCGACAGCCCGGATGACGGTGTCCTGGCTGCTGAACCGCGCCTCGGTCAGGTCCAGTTGACCGCCGCCCCACATCGACCAGGTGGTCATCCGGGACGGCACGACCCACTGCCCCTTGCGCACGAAGCCGCCGAAGATCCCCGCCAGGAACGATCCCGAGGTCGGCGGACGGTCCACCACGAGCGCGTCCCGCGGGCCGGGCACCGGCAGGCCCCGGCAGGCGGCCTCCAGATCGCCCCGGGTGCGGGCCGCGTGCACCTCGTCCAGCCGGCTGTCGAACTGGTCGAACGGCAGCCGCCCGTTCTCGACGGCGGAACGCAGTCGCTCCTCGGCGGCGTGGCGCTCGGAGTCCGAGGCGAGGATGTGGAGGTCGTGGTTGCGGTCGAGGTCGTGGCCGTGGCCGTAGCCGTGGATCTGGCTGTGGCTGGGGCTGGGGTGCTTCTCCGGCATTACGTCAACCCTCCGAGATGGGCGGCGAGTACGGAGGAGAGGGCGGCGCGGTACGCCTCGTCGCGCCCGGGCTCGTCGGGGTCGTGACCGAGGTCGGTGAGCCAGTAGCGCCGGCCCATCGCGTACCCGTACGCACCGGACATGGCGAGCAGCACGACCATCTCGATCCGCGCCCGGTCCGGTCCCTCGGGCGCGGGGAGCACGGTACGGATGCCGTCCTCGATCGCGTCGACGAGCCGGGACAGGTTGGTGGGGGAGTCGGGGGCCTTCTCGACGTCCCAGTCGTGCAGGTTGGACCACGCCCACAGCCGGACGTACCGCTCGTCCCCGAGGATCTCGAAGAGCACGTCGGTCATCCCGCTCGCGTACGGCACCTCCCCGTCGGCCCGCATCCGCTCCCGTACGAGCTCCCGCTTCCGCTCGTTCTCCCGCTCCAGGACGGCCCGTACCAGCGCGCGGTACGTCCCGAAGTAGTGCGTCACCAGCCCGTGCGTCACCCCGACCGCCTCCGCGACCCGTCGCAGCCCGACGCCGTCGGGCCCGTACCGGGCGATGAGATCGGTGGCGGCGTCGAGGATCTCGGCGCGGGCCTGCTCCGGAGTGCGGCGCCGTCGTCGTTCAGCAGCAGTCATGGTGGGTCGTGCCCTCGCAGCTCTCTCCTATTAGCAGGATGGACAATATCCTGTTGTCCACATGGCTAACAAGCGGTGTGGAGGGGCGTGTTGAAGGGCGGAGGTCTGCCTCCTCTAGTCCATCGGGGTGCGACCCGGTGACGCGCCGTGCGCCCGGTGGAACGCATGCATATGCCGAGAGGAGCCCGGGGAACCCACGCCCCGACGCCCTGTCGGCATGTCCCCACCCGTCCCACGAAAGGGCAGAGCATGGCCGAGATCACGACAGGCGCGCTGGAGCAGCTGGAAGAACTCGTCAAAGCGCTCAGGGAAGGCTCGGAGAGCAAGGTCAGGGAAGCGCTGACGAGGGCGGCGACCAACCCCGACCCCGGCGGGCAGGCCGTCGAGGTCGAGCGGCTCATCGTCGCTGCGGCGCCGAACGGATTGGCCGGCCTGGTCGACGGCGGCAAGAAGGTGGCCGGCGGAGCCGCGGACGCGCTGCGCGGCGCGACGAAGCCGCTCGGCGTGTGGGAGGCGGAGTCGCCGGAGATCGTCATGAGCGGCCTCGGCAACCTCCTGAACAGAGCCGCCAAGGCCGTTTACGACGGAGTCAAGAGCGTCGTGACGTCGGTCGCCAGCACGGCCACGCCCCCGGCCAAGAAGGTCGGCCAGTACGACAGCGGCTACGACCCCTCCCACGACGCCCAGAACTAGCCGTTCGCGCGCTGCCGCCGCCCGTCCCGTCCGGCGGGGGGCAGGCGGCAGCGCATGCCGAGCCCGTCGCAGGCACGCAGGGAGGAACACATGGCCCCCGACCCCGACCCCGGCCTCGTCCTCGACCGGCTCCTCCAGCACCGCGTCATCCACATCGCCGAGCCGATCACCGCCGAGACCGCCGACCGTGTCACCGCCCAGCTGTTCCTCCTGGCCGCCGAGAGCCACGACCGCCCCATCACCGTCTACATCAACTCGACGGGCGGATCCGTCCCCGCCGGCATGGCGATCTACGACGCCATGCAGCACATCGGCAACGACGTCACCACCATCGCCCTCGGCTACTGCGCCTCCATGGCCCAGTTCCTCGTCACCGCCGGCACCCCGGGCCGCCGCCACGCGCTGCCCAACACGCGCCTGATGCTGCACCTGCCGTCCTTCGCCGACGCGGCGGCGGCCGACGGCGAGGGCACGTCGATCGACGAGCTGCGGCACACCCGGCAGCGCATCACGGAACTCCTCGCCCGCCACACCCACCGAGCAGTCGCCGAGATCGTCGCCGACTTCGCCGACGACCGCTGGCTGACGCCGGAGGAGGCCAAGGAGTACGGCCTCATCGACGACGTCCTGGAGAGCGCCGCCGACTAGGAGGAGACCCCGGCCCGGGCCAGGATCTCGCGGGCCGCCTCGGCCAGCGTGCCGAAGTGACGCTGCGAACCCTCCGCAGGGGCAGGGGTGTTGACGGTCCAGACCGTCATCCCGGCCGCCCGTCCCGACGCGACCCCGGACGGCGCGTCCTCGATCACCAGGCAGTCGGCGGGGTCCGCGCCGAGCAGTTCCGCCGCCCGCAGGTACGGCACCGGCGACGGCTTGCCCTCGTCGACGGAGGCCGCGTCCACGACGACCTCCGGCATCGGCAGCCCGGTCCGCTCGAAGCGCCCGCGCACGCGGTGCTCGTAGTTCGACGTGACGAGCGCCCAACGGCCAGTGGGCAGCGCGTTCAGGAGGTCGGCGGCGCCGGCGAAGGCCGCGTACGTGCCCGTCCGTACGTCCTCGTCCTCAAGGGCGTGGAGGAGCGCGAGGCACTCCTCCGGGTCGCGCCCCGGCGCGACGGCCGCGAACGTCTCGACCGGCCGCGTCCGCAGCGCGACGGCGTACACCTCGTCCCCGTCGAGCCCGTGGCGCGCGGCCCAGGAATGCCAGACGCGGCGCTGGTTGGCGACGGCGTCCATGAGGGTGCCGTCGACGTCGAAGAGGACGAAGTGCCTGCCGTTGTCGTCGTTGTTGCTGTTGTTTTCGCTGGTCACGCGGCCGAGGCTACGCCCACGAAGGCGGCCCAGGCGGCGGGGGTGACGGCGAGCTGGGGCCCGGAGGGGTTCTTGGAGTCGCGGACGTGGATGGTGGTGGGGTGGAGGGCGACCTCGACGCACTCGCCGCCCTCGCCGCTGCTGTAGCTGGACTTGCGCCAGTCGTAGGCGACTTCGATGCAGTTGCCGCCCTCGCCGCTGCTGTAGCTGCTCTTGAACCAGGCCAGTTCTGTGGTGCTCATAGCTCTCCCAGCTTCTTTTCGATCAACTCGAGGGACTCGCGGGGCGTGAGTGCCTGCGCCCGGATGATCCCATAGCGCTCGGCGTACTGGCGTACGAGTTCCGGGTCGGTGATCAGGCGGGAATGCCCGTAGATCTCGGTGTACGCGACCTCGCGCCGCCCCTTGGGGGTGAGGAGTGTGAAGGACCCGTCGAGGGAGGGGTGCTCCGTTCGGTCGAACGGCATGACCTGGAGGTGAATGGTGCGCCTGCTGCCGACCTCGATAAGGCGCCGCAGCTGCTCGCGGTGGACTTCGATGCCCCCGGTGGGACGCTGCAGAATCGCCTCCTCCATGACGAAGCTGATCGTGGGGGCTGGCCACTTGTCGAGGATCGCCTGACGCGCGAGGCGGTTGGCCACGCGCTTCTCGATCGTCTCCTCGTCCCACACGGGGCGGCGATGGCTGTAGACGGCACGCGCGTACGCCTGCGTCTGCAACAAGCCCGGTACGGCCTGCACCTCGTAATAGTGCAACGCCAGCGCCTTCTTCTCCTCGTCCGCGAAATCCTGGAACCAGTCCGGGTGCCTCACCCTCGCCCGCGCCAAGGCCTCCCGCACGTCGTCGACGGCCGCGAGCAGTACACCGTCCGCCCCCAGCAGTGGATCCGCCCGCGTCAGGAACTCCGGCTGCGGTGTCCGCACCCCGCGCTCCATGGACGAGACCAGGTCCTCACTACAGTGCGTCGCTTCCGCCAGCTGCGCCTGGCTCATCTTCGCGTTCGTGCGCAGCACCTTGATGATTTTTCCCAGCGCCCTGAACAGGTGCGCCGTACCGTCGACTTCGGAGGGCGCTTCCGGCCGCTCCTCAGGATTCCCCGACATCCGTACCGCCCTTTTGGCGTGGTCGTACAGTGACTCAGCGTCGTGGTGTCGCCGCTGGTCAGCGTACGGCCGAGGCTCCAGGCTCGGCATCATGCCTTCGGAAACCACCACCCAAATCGGCGAGTTCGTGCAACGCTTGTCTGCTACCCGCCGTGGCGCCCGCCTCGCTCGTCTCCTTGCTGTCCAGCAGATGCGCGACTGGGGCCTGACGGACACCGACGCCGCCGAACTCGTCGTCGCCGAGCTCGCGAACAACGCCGTCACGCACGGCCGCGTGCCCGGCCGCGACTTCGAGCTGTGCCTGGCGCTGGCCGCCGACCACCTCCGTATCGAGGTCTCGGACGCCCGCGCCGAACGCGAACCCGAGCCCGCCCCGTACCCCGCCTACCTCGCCGAGCACGGCTACGGCCTGCCGCTCGTCGCGGCGCTGTCGACGGCCTGGGGCGTGAAGGCGCGGTCGGTCGGCAAGACGGTCTGGGCGACGGTGGGCTCGGATCGATCCGGTTCGCGGTCCGGTCCGGACGGGTTGATCGCCGCGTTCGAGGAGGTCCACGGCCCTGCCGATCCCGGGACCGCGGCCGCCAAGGCCGCCGTCCTGACGCGACGGGTCCCGGAGGAGACATAGCCGTGCCGGGCGCCGATCTGCCGGGAGCGCACGCCCGGACGCAGGCGAAGGGCGCCACCGCACTGCTGCCCGAGGACACCCTCCTCGTCGTCGAGGTCACGTCGGAGTCCCACCGCGACACCGACCGCGTCGTCAAGCGGAAGCGGTACGCCGAGTACGGGTCCCGCTCTACCTCGTCGTCGACCGTCAGGAGAAGAGCGTCACGCTGTACGCGGAGCCTGGACGGCTCGGCTACACGCGCGTCGACGGGCCCCACCCCTTCGGGACCTCTGTCCGGCTGCCCGAGCCGTTCGCGCTGGAACTCGACACCACCGAGCTCGCCTGAGCGATGAGTTTTCGCGTCCGCCGCCGTCTACCTCTCGTCACCACCCGAGAGGAAGTAAGAGATGCCGTACGCAGACGTCAACGGAGTGTCCCTGTACTTCGAGGAGCACGGGCCGGAGAGCTCCGAGCCGCCGCTCGTCCTCCTCCACGGCGGCTTCGGTGCCGGTGAGATGTTCCAGCCGCTGCTCGCCGCCGGGCTGGGCGAGGGGCGGCGGGTGATCACCGTCGATCTGCAGGGGCACGGGCGGACGCCGGTCGCCGCCGAGCGGGAGATGACGGCGGAGGCGATGGGGGACGACGTCGCCGCGCTGGTCAAGCACCTCGGCCTGGAGCAGGTCGACCTGCTCGGCTACTCCCTCGGCGCCGCGACGGCCGCGCGGGTCGCGATCCAGTACGAGGAACTGGTCCGGCGGCTGGTCCTGATCTCGGTTCCGGCACGGCGCGACGGCTGGTTCCCCGAGGTCACGGCGCAGATGGACCAGATGAGCGAGGCGGCGGCGGAGTTCCTGAAGCAGTCGCCGATGTACGAGCTGTACGCGCGGATCGCGCCCCGCGTCGAGGACTGGCCGGTGCTCGTCGGCAAGGTGGCGGCGCTGAACCAGCGGCCGTACGACTGGAGCGAGGAGCTCGCCGCGCTCACCGTGCCCGTACTCCTCGTCTTCGCGGACGCGGACGGCATCCGGCCGGCCCACATGGTGGAGTTCTTCGGGCTCCTCGGCGGCGGGCGGAAGGACCCGGGCTGGGAGGGCAAGGACCGTACGGCGTCCCGGCTGAGCGTGATCCCGGGCGCGACGCACTACGACCTGATGTTCTCGCCGCTGCTCGCGCCCACCGTGCAGACGTTCCTCCGGTGACGACTGCGGTGACGTCCCTGCGGTGACGTTTCTGGGGTGAATCCGGTCCACCTGGAGAGTGAGTAAAGCGCTCGTCACGGGACTTTCCCGCTTGTCTCCCGAAAACATCTTGTTTTGGCAAAGCGCCAGCGTGTCGACGAGGAGTCATGTGATGGGAACGAGTTACGGGAACGACCTGCGGCGGCAGATCGCCGCGCCCGGGACCACGCCACTGATCGGCGTGTACGACATGTACTCGGCGTCCGTCGCCGCCGAGCACTACGACGGGATGTTCGTGTCCGGGTTCGGCTTCGCCGCCTCGTACTACGGGCTGCCGGACATCGGGTTCATCGCCTGGCCGGACATGGTGGCCTTCGTGCAGCGGCTGCGCGGGGCGTTCCCGCGGCACCACCTGCTCGTGGACATCGACGACGGTTACGTGGACCCGGAGGTGGCCTGTCACGTCGTCGAGGGTCTGGAGCGGATCGGGGCCTCCGGGGTGATCCTGGAGGACCAGAAGCGGCCGCGGCGGTGCGGGCACGCGGACGGGAAGCAGGTGCTGCCGCTGGAGGAGTACCTGGCCAAGCTGGAGATGGTGCTGCAGACGCGGCGGGACCTGGTGGTCGTGGCGCGGACGGACGCGACGGACGAGGACGACATCCTGCGGCGGGCGAAGTGCCTGGCGGCGACGGACGCGGACGTGGTGCTCGTGGACGGCGTGCGGAGCGTGGAGTGGATCCGCCGCATCCGGGAGGTCGTGGACGGCAAGCCGCTGCTCTTCAACCAGATCGCGGGCGGCAAGTCGCCGCGTCTGTCGCTCGGCGAGCTGTCGGAGCTGGGCGTGGACGTGGCCATCTACAGCACGCCGTGTCTGTTCGCGGCGCATGCGGCGATGGACTCGGCGCTGGCCGAACTGAAGGCCCAGGACGGGCGGTTGCCCGCCTTCGACCCGGCGAGCGGGATCGGCGTCGCCGCCTCCACCCGGCTGCTTGAGCGGAACATCGCCCGGCGTCACGAGCAGCAGGAGCAGCAGGAGCAGCGGGAGCAGGTGAGCGTGTGACGGCGGCCCTGCGGGCGCTGGGGCTCGCGGCCGTGCTGCTCGCCGTCGGGGCCGGGCCGTCCGTCGCGGGCGAGAGCCTCGTCACCGTGATCGACAACCGGCAGGCCGACTCGATCGTGGAGATCGACCGGGCGGGGAACGTACAGGCCGGCAGCGGCGGGACGGCGGGCAGCGACCACGACGGCAGCGCGGTGGACGCGATCCAGGCGCTGATGGGCTCCGGGCCGGCCGCCTCGTAGCCGTACAGCGGAACGCCCGGACAGCCGGACGGCCGGACACCGCCCTCGTGGTGTCCGGCCGTCTCCGTCTGTCGCGTGCTAGTGGTGGGTGGCCAGGCTGTGCGCGATGCCCGCCGCGACCGTGATCACGTCGGTCAGCGGCTCCGTGCAGGGGTCGGGCCGGCGGCCCGAGCAGACCTGGACCGGGACGTGCCGGTCGGTCGTCGTGCCGTCGCCGACCTGGCCGTTGGCGTTGGAGCCCCAGCCGAGGGCCGTGAAGTCCGATGCCACGGCGAGGGTGTGCTCGCTGCCGGCGGCGACCTCGTTCACGCCGGTGAGGAAGGCGGCGCAGGGCGCGGTCTGGCCGGTGGCACAGGCCCGTACCGGGATCGGGTTCTGCTGGTGGTTGAAGGTGCCGTCGCCGAGCTGGCCGGCGCGGTTGTCGCCCCAGCCGACGACCGACTGCTGGTTCTGGAGGTTCAGGAGCGCGACGCTGTGGTCGCCGCCGGCGGAGATCTGGTTCACGCCGGTGAGGAAGGCGGCGCAGGGGGCGGTCTGGCCGGGTGCGCAGACCTGGACGGGCGTGTTGGTGCCGGTCGCCGTGCCGTCGCCCAGTTGGCCGAAGAAGTTGTGGCCCCAGCCGCGGACCGTTCCGTCGGTGAGCAGCGCGAGGCTGTGGCTGCCGCCGCCGGCCACGCTGCCGGCCGCCGGGCCGGTGAGGGCGACCTGGACGGGAACCGACTTCTGGAAGGCGTCGCTGCCGTCGCCGAGCTGCCCGGAGGAGTTCAGGCCCCAGCTGCTGACCGTCCCGTCGGCGTGCACGGCCAGGCTGTGCCAGGAGCCCGCGTCGAGACGGGTGACGCCGGTGAGGAAGGCGGCGCAGGGCGCGGTCGCGGACCGCGCGCACACCTGGACGGGCGTGTTGCGGCTGGTGGTCGTGGCGTCGCCGAGCTGGCCGTACTCGTTGTCGCCCCAGGCGACGACGCTGCCGTCGGAGCGCAGCGCCAGGTTGTGGAACGCGCCGGCGGCGACCGCGACGACATCGGTGAGGAAGGCGGTGCAGGGGGCGGTCCGGCCGGGTGCGCAGACCTGGACGGGGCGGGTGCTCTCGGTGTTGGTGCCGTCGCCGAGCTGGCCGTCGCTGTTCAGACCCCAGGTCCACACGGTGCCGTCGGAGCGCAGCGCGACGCTGTGGTTGACCCCGCCGTCGATCCCGATGGTCCGCCGGCTGTGCCCGGCGCGGACCGGGACCGCGCTGTCGGTGGTGCGCCCGTCGCCCAGCTGCCCGGTGCTGTTCGCGCCCCAGGCGACGACGGGACCGGGGAGGATCGCGGCCGGGGCGACGGCGGCGGTGGGGAGGTCGGGAACGGGAACGGCGGGATCGGGGACGACGGGATCGGGGACGAAGGCGGCGCCGGGGACTGCGGCGGCCGGGAGGATGGCGGCGGTGGGTGCGGCCTCGGCGGTGAAGGCGCCGCTCGCGAGGAGCGCGGCGGCGCAGACGGCGGCGGCGCGTCTGAGCGCGCGGGTGCTGGGGCGTGGGAATCGCATGGACCGTCCTCGGGTGTGGGTGTCACGACCCCCCGGCCCACGAGCATGGCCCGGCGCCCCGGGCTGCCGCCCCCGACACGCGCCCGCCCGCGCCCGACGTCAGTCCCCTGGGCCTAGCCGGCTCCGCCCGCCCGTTCCACCACGCCGCGCACGTACGCCGCCTGCCCCACGTGCTGGTTGTCGTCGGTGATGACGCTGACGATGCGGACGCCCAGCGTGACGTGCGGGGTCCAGCGGGTGTCGACGACGCGGTCGAGGTCGGCGTCGGTGAGGGACGTGATGTGCTCGACGGTGCGGGCGTGGACGGTGTCGTAGTAGTCGAGGAGGAGGTCGGCGGGCGCGCGGACGGCGGCGACCTGGGCGGAGGTGTGGCCGTAGCCGGTGGCGTCCTCGGGGAAGGGAAGGCCGAAGCGGCCGGAGAAGCCCTCGGACGTCCAGACCTGCTCCGTACCGAACGCGTCGGCGATGTGGTCGTCCTGAATGCGGCTCAGGTGCCAGACCAGCCACGCGACGGTGTTGGCGTCGGGATCGATCCGCTCGGTCAGTTCGTCGTCCGAGAGGCCCTCGACGGCCTCGTGGACGGCGTCCTGGATCCGGCTGAAGGCATCAAGGAGAAGCTCGGCGCTCTTCATGGCCCTCCTCGTGGTGACGGACCTCTTCACGCACCACGGTACGCCGAACCCGCCCTCGCCGCCGGGTCCCACGCCACCCCCCGTGTGGCGGCTAGCGCACCGCCAGTGCGACGATTTGGGTGACCGCGTCCTCCGCGAAGTTGTCGTCGCTCACGAGGATCAGTGCGCGCTCCCCCGACGGCAGCGTCGGGCCCCACGTCATGCCCTCCGTGTTGTCGACCGTCGACAGGCGCAGCGTGTCGAAGTCCGCCACGAGCGTCTTGCGCATCGGCCGGACGGTCTGGCCCGCCAGCGAGTCCACCGCCTGGACGTCCGTCGCGCCGCGCGTGGTCGCGTCGAAGAGGCGGATCTTGTAGCCGGCGCCGGCGACCCAGGTGCGTTCGAGGACGAGGTAGCGGTCGGGGTCGTCGGGGAAGGCGAGGATCGACGGGACGCCGGTGTCGGGGCCCCAGGGGCTGTCGGGGTCGTTCACGGCGAAGATCTTCTCCAGGGGGTAGGCGAACTGCCCGAGCACCCGCCCGCCGCGCGTCTGCCGCGTCACCCGGACGAGCGCGCCGTGCTCCACCGTGGGCTCCGGCCCGTCCTGGAGCAGCGGGCCCTCGATCGCGCTGGTCAGCTGGTGGCCACCGGCGCCGAAGGTGAGCGCCTCGATCGCCTGGTTCCGGCGCGGCCCGCGCTCCGCCATGGTGACCTCGTAGTTCGCGGGCAGCGGCAGCTGACCGAGGTAGTCGCCGGTGGGGGAGGCGAACTGGATGGACGGCTGGATCACCGGCGGGCCGACCGTCTTGGGCCGGTCGCCCTCCTGGCCCCACCAGTAGTCGCAGGTGCGCGGGTCGACCCGGATCTCCTCCGGGTCGACGGCCTTGCCGTCCCCGGCGGTCGGCGCCGGGTAGACCGAGCCGTCGGGCTGGCGGAACGCATGGGTGCCGGTGAAGTCGACCGCGTGCACGCCGCCGGCGTCCACGTCCAGCCTGGCCGTGTAGAAGCGGGCGGGCTGGAGGTACGAGCGGTCGTCGCTGATGAACACGTACTCGCCGGTGCACCGGTTGCGGTCGACGCCGGAGAGGCCGCCGACCGTGGTGCCCTCGAAGGCGAGCTTGTGCGGGACGATCTTCTCGCCGAGCAGACGGGCTTGTGCCGCCCGCGCCACCGGCCGGGCGGGGTCCGCCGGTTGGGCGGCGGCCATGGCCACCGCGGGGGTGAGGGTCGAGGTCAGAAGCAGGGCTGCGGCGCACGCACGGCGCGTCAGGGAAGCTCGCATGCCGATGATCTTGGCCCGGCTCGCCCGTGCGCCGCAGTCACCCAATCGGGTATTTCGGATCTTGCTCGCGGGAGGCTGTCAGGCGCGTTCGTAGTGGAAGCCGTCGCCCCAGGCCGGGCCGACGTCGTGGCGGATGCCGGACGGGACGGCGAGCTCGAAGTAGGACGGGTCGCCGTTCGTGCAGGAGGGGTACCCGTCCGAACGGGCCTGGTCCACGATCGTGCCGCCCAGGTTGATGCGCTTGCCGCCGTCGGTGATCGAGATCAGCTTGGCCACGTGCTCGCAGTGGGCGCCGTTGATCTCCGTGATCATCCTTGCGGCGATCTGGCCGGGGGCGACCCGGTAGATGTAGACCGTCTTCGGCTGCGAGATGTTGTACGCGCTCGTGTATGACCAGGTGCCGGCGAACGCCGACGAGATCTTGTTCGTCGTGGTGGGCGCCGTGGTCTTGGCGGGCGGGGGAGCGGTGGTCCTGGCGGGCGGCCTCGGGGCCGTACCGCCACTGCCGGAGCCGCCGCCCGAGACCGTACCGCCGGAGGACGAGGAGCCGCCGGAGACCGTACCGCCGGACCCGGACCCGGACCCGGAGCCGCCGGAGGCCGAGCCTCCGCCCACCGCGCCGCCCGCCGCTCCGCCCGCCGCGCCGCCCGGGTCCGCCGGCGGGTTGCCCTGCGACGGGGGAGCGGACGAGGCGCCGGTGGTCGGGGCCTGGTTGGTCGGCGTCGTGCCCGTGCTCGGGGTGCCCGCCGGGGCCGTGGCGGAGGGCGAGGTCGCGGTCGTGCCGGGGGCGCCCTGGAGATCGCGCCGGTCGGCGTCGTTGTCGATCAGCTTCACGACCGTGCCGCTGATGCCGAGGACGACGAAGACGGCCGCCACGACCGCCCAGATGCGGGAGGCCCGGCGCGGCTCGCGCGTCCGGCCGGTAGCCGTGCCCGCCGCCTTCGGGCGCAGCCCGAGCGTCCCCGTGTCCGAAGCCCCGGCCCCGACCCCGGCTCCGGCCCCGGCCCCGCTCCCGGCCCCGCTCCCGGTCCGCGCCCCGGTCCCGGTCCCCGCCCCGGCCTTCTCCCCGGTCTCCGCCTCGGCCGCCTCCCGCTCCAGCTCCACCGACAGCGCCTCCGCGTCGAGCAGCCGCGCCGCCTGCCGGGCGAGCCGGGCCACCAGGTCGGGCGGCAGCCAGGCGCCGCCCACGGCCCCGCGGCCGGACTCCTCGCCCGGCAGGGCCGGGTCGGCGAGCAGGGCCTCGATGCCGGGGCGCTCGGCGGGGTCCTTGATCAGGCAGCGGCCGATGAACGCGCGCAGCTCCTCGCCCTCGACCCGGTGCAGCTCCGGTTCCGCCTCCACGATCTGGAACATGATCGCGTGCTGGTTGCTGGCCCCGTGCCCGAACGGCAGCCGCCCCGTCGCCGCGTACATCAGCACGCAGCCGAGCGCGAAGACGTCGGCCGCCGGGCCCAGGGACTCGCCGCGCACCTGCTCGGGCGCCATGAAGCCGGGCGAGCCGACCACCATGCCGGTGCTGGTGAGCAGCGACTCGACGGAGGGCTCGAGGGCGCGCGCGATGCCGAAGTCGATCACCCGGGGGCCCTCGACGGTCAGCATCACGTTCGAGGGCTTGAGGTCGCGGTGCAGGATCCCGGCTCCGTGGATGCCCTGCAGCGCCCGCAGCAGGCCGAGCGCGAGGGCGAGGACCGAGTCGGCGGGCAGCGGTCCGTGCTCCCGTACGACCTGTTCGAGGGACGGCCCGGGTACGAAGCCGGTCACCACCCACGGGCGCTCGGCGTCCGGGTCGGCGTCCAGGACGGGCGCGGTGTAGTGCTCGCCGACCCGCCGCACGGCCTCGATCTCCCGCCGGAACCGGGCCCGGAACTGCGGATCCTGCGCGTGCTCCTCGTGGACGACCTTGACGGCGACCGTACGCCCGCCCTCGGACCGCCCCAGGAACACCCGTCCCATGCCGCCGGACCCGAGCCGCCCGAGCAGCCGGTACGGCCCGACCGTCCGCGGATCCCCGGCGGCGAGCGGCTCCATGCCGCTGCCTTTTCCGCTTTTCCCGTTCTCGCCGCTCATGCCGGTCTGGTCCCCCTGGTCGCACCTGATGCATGGTCAAATCCGAACGCGGTTCAGGGTAGATGAGGACACCGGGCGAGGGGATGACGGTTCCGGGCGGACTCCGGGTCCGGACTGCGGGCGGACTGCGGGCGGACTCCGGGCTAGTTGCGGGGATCCCGGGGGTTACGCGAGTGGTCCCGGGGGTTTCAGGGACGGTCCCGGGGGTTTCGGGGGTGCGTCCGGCGCCATTCCTCCGCCGCCGCCTCCACGTCGAACAACGTCAGGTTGAGCGGCGGGCCGGCCGGTGGGCGGGCCAGGGCCGCGGCGATCTTGGTGTTGATGTCGCCGAGGATGCGGCGCAGCTGCGACTCGGAGACGGCGGTGCGAGCCGCCTCGGCCGCGTCCTCGGCCTCCTTGCGGAGAGCCAGGGCCGGCGGCAGGGCCGCGAAGCCCTCGCGGTGCATCTTCTGCTTGACCCACCACAGCTCGTCGTACGGCGCGGTGTCGTCGGCGAGCGGCTTGCCGAAGCCGCTCAGCCCGGCGAACTCGCCGCGCTCGGTCGCCTCGCGGATCTGCTTGTCGACGAATGACTCGAAGCTGACTCCGGGCGGTTTGCGTTCGGTCATGCGTCCAGCGTACGTACTCCGGGCGGGTACGGTCACGGCGCGTACGGGGCCGAGCACCACCTGTCCCGCCCGGGGAGCGGCAGCCGGGAAAACGGCAGGAGCCCCGCTCCGTACACATGACATGCACGGAGCAAGGCTCCTTGGGTACAGCTCTAGAGAATCGCGATCGTCGACCCCGAGGTCACTTAGACCGGGGTGACGTTCTCCGCCTGCGGGCCCTTCGGGCCCTGCGTGACGTCGAAGTTCACCTGCTGGTTCTCCTCGAGGGAGCGGAAGCCAGAGGCGTTGATCGCGGAGTAGTGGACGAAGACATCCGGGCCGCCGCCTTCCTGGGCGATGAAGCCAAAGCCCTTTTCAGCGTTGAACCACTTCACGGTTCCGGTAGCCATGAGCCCTCCTATGGGCCAAAGGGTCGCCCTGCTCCAGAACCTGCAACCAAGTCTGAAAACTACAAAAGCCTGCGGGTTACATGCTCCGCAGGCTCTGTACTGCAAGGGAAACCAAACTGCAACTTGCGTCGAGCGTAGCACGCAGCGTGCTCGAAGGGGTAGAGGGAAAGATCACGTCACCCGGATGTTTGACACGCGCCGTACGCGCTGACGGCCCACCCGCCGATGTCCACGGTTCGAGACGGGTCTAGCCTCGCGATGTGGACAATGCAACTGAGGCAAGCGGCGCACCCGGCGATCACCACGATCACGACGATCACCGGCGCAGCCGGCCGCGGGTCGGACACATCCAGTTCCTGAACTGTCTGCCCCTCTACTGGGGCCTGGCCCGCACCGGGACGCTCCTCGACCTGGAGCTGACGAAGGACACCCCGGAGAAGCTCAGCGAGCGGCTGGTGCGCGGCGACCTCGACATCGGCCCCGTCACCCTCGTCGAATACCTCAAGCACGCCGACCAGCTGGTCGCGCTGCCGGACATCGCCGTCGGCTGCGACGGTCCCGTCATGTCCTGCGTGATCGTCTCGCAGCGCCCGCTGGACCGGCTGGACGGCGCGCGGGTCGCACTCGGCTCGACCTCGCGCACCTCCGTGCGCCTGGCGCAGCTGCTGCTCGCCGAGCAGTACGGCGTGTCGCCGGACTACTACACGTGCCCGCCGGACCTCGGCCTGATGATGCAGGAGGCCGACGCGGCGGTGCTGATCGGCGACGCCGCGCTGCGGGCCTCGCTGCACGACGCGCCGCGGCTCGGCCTGCAGGTCCACGACCTGGGGCTGATGTGGAAGGACTGGACGGGCCTGCCGTTCGTCTTCGCGGTGTGGGCGGTGCGGAAGGACTTCCTGGCGCGCGAGCCGGAGACCGTCCGTGACGTGCACCGGGCCTTCCTGGCCTCGCGCGATCTGTCCCTGGAGGAGGTCGCGAAGGTCGCGGAGCAGGCGGCGCGCTGGGAGGCCTTCGACGCGGAGCTGCTGGAGCGGTACTTCCGGACGCTCGACTTCCGCTTCGGCGCCGAGCAGCTCGCGGGCGTGCGGGAGTTCGCCCGCCGGACCGGCCCCACGACCGGCTTCCCGGCGGACGTACGGGTCGAACTGCTCCCGACCGGCTGAACCGGGGCCCGCTGAACCGGGGCCCCTGGACCGGGGCCCTGTGCGGCGGGCCGTGAACCGCCGGCCCCTGAACCGGGGCCCCTGTACCGCGGGCCCCTACCGCGGGCCCCTGAACTGGGCCCCGCTGGGCCCGGGCCGCCGTCAGGAGGAGGGGATCGGCGCCTGGAGGTACTGGCTGATCCAGGCGATCGACCCCATGTCCATGCCCCGGATGTAGCTGCGCGCGTTGTGCGCGCCGTTCGGGATGACCTGGAGCCGGGACTTGATCGGGCCCTTGTTGGTGTAGTCGCGGATGAACGCCTTCACGTGCGGCGCCAGCTTGGTCTCCCGGGTGCCCAGCTGGAACGCCAGGTAGACCCGGTTCGCCGGCGTGTCGGGCTTCCGCGCGAGCGCGGCGGCGAGCCGCTGCGGGTCGTTGGCGAGGCGCGCGGGCTCGTAGCCCTTCCAGAGCGGCGAGTCCGGGACGATGTCCGGGCCGGAGGCGATCACGGCCTTGAACTTGTCCGGCTTCTGCAGCACGGACTTCAGTCCGACGAAGCCGCCCGAGGACGAACCCATGAAGGCCCAGCCGTCCCGGGACTTGAACGTGCGGAAATTCGCCCGGACGAAATCCGGCACGTCCTCGGTCAGCCAGGTGCCCATTTTCGGCTGGCCCGGAATATCACTGCCGTCGTAGTAGTGGTGGGCCTCCGGGTTGAGTACAGGCATCACGACAATGAACGGCAGGCTCTTTCCCTCCTGCGACCACCGGGCGATGCTCGACTGCAGTTTGAGGTCGGTGCCCATCCAGTAATTCGTCGGATAACCGACGCCGCCGGGCAGCGAGATGAGCACGGGGAACCCGCTGTTCGCGTACTTGGGGTCGAAATACTGCTTCGGGGCCCACACCCACACCTTGCCGGTGAACCCGGACTTCTCGCCGTGGAGTTCGGTCACGCCGATCTTGGTGCCGTCCTCGACCGTGTTGGCGTCCTCGAAGGTCGCCTTGGGCCCGGTCGGGAACACCGTCTCGGGCACCCGGGCGCCCGGGGCCGTCTTCCCGTGGTGCTTCTGCACCGCCTGCTGCTGTACGGGCTTGCCACTGGCCGGCGTGTCGAACGAGACCGAGCCGGGCCCCTGGTCCGAGCAGCCGGCCACCACGGCCAGCGTGGTGCCGACCGCGAGCGCGGCGGCGAGGGCCCGGGAGGTCCGGGCGGAGGTCCGGGACGGACGACGGTTCATGGCTGACTCCGGTACTTACGTCAGGCCCTGAGCGGATTCGGGGCAAACGACGGATTCCGCTGTAGGAGAGGGTCTGGGCGCCGGATCGGTTGGCTCGGGGCCGCCCCGAATCCGCGCGGAGGTGCTGGCGTAGGCTGGCCGCGTCCGAGAAGTACGCGTACGCACCCCTCCGAAAGGGACTCACCCGGTGACCGAGAAGGCCGAACTCCAGTCTGTTCTCGACCGCGCCGCCGCGGGTGGCCGGATCACCCCCGAGGAGGCGCTCGACCTCTACCGCTCGGCGCCGCTGCACGCGCTCGGCGCCGCCGCCGACGCGGTGCGCCGCCGCCGGTACGCGGGGACCGAGCACATCGCCACGTACATCATCGAGCGCAACATCAACTACACGAACGTCTGTGTGACGGCGTGCAAGTTCTGCGCCTTCTACGCGCCGCCGAAGGACACCAAGAAGGGCTGGACCCGCGACCTCGACGACATCCTGCGCCGCTGCGCGGAGACCGTGGAGCTCGGCGGCACCCAGATCATGTTCCAGGGCGGCCACCACCCCGACTACGGCGTGGAGTACTACGAGAAGCACTTCGCGGCCATCAAGAAGGACTTCCCGCAGCTGGTCATCCACTCCCTCGGCGCGTCCGAGGTCGAGCACATGGCCCGCATCTCCGGCGTCTCCGTCGAGGAGGCCATCACCCGCATCCACGAGGCCGGCCTCGACTCCTTCGCCGGCGCCGGCGCCGAGCTGCTCCCGGAGCGCCCGCGCAAGGCGATCGCCCCGCTGAAGGAGAGCGGCGAGCGCTGGCTGGAGATCATGGAGATCGCCCACAAGCTGGGCGTCGAGTCCACCTCGACGATGCTGATGGGCACCGGCGAGACCAACGCCGAGCGCATCGAGCACCTGCGGATGATCCGCGACACGCAGGACCGGACGGGCGGCTTCCGGGCCTTCATCCCGTACCTGTACCAGCCCATGAACAACCACCTGAAGGGCCGCACCCAGGCCACGCTCTTCGAGTACCTGCGGATGATCGCGGTCAGCCGCCTCTTCATGGACAACATCGCGCACATCCAGGGCTCCTGGCTCACCACGGGCAAGGAGATCGGCCAGCTCACGCTGCACTACGGCGCGGACGACCTCGGCTCGATCATGCTGGAGGAGAACGTGGTCTCCTCGGCGGGCGCCAAGCACCGCTCCAACCTGCGCGAGATGATCGACATGATCCGCGCCGCGGACCGCGTCCCGGCCCAGCGCTCGACGACGTACGAGCACCTGGTCGTCCACGACGACCCGGCGAACGACCCGGTCGACGAGCGCGTGGCCTCGCACATCTCGTCCACCGCGATCGAGGGCGGCACCGCGCACCCCGAGCTGAAGCTCCTCGACGCGAACTGATGGTCACGCTCCACTTCGCCGAGGCGTCGCCCGGGACCGCGGTCCTGGTCGACGGCGCACGCCTCGCGGCCGTCGGCCCGTACGAGGAACTGGCCGCCGCGAACCAGGACGCCCGGCTGCGCCGCTGGCCCGGCATCCTCACGCCCGGTCTGCTCAACCCGTACGGCCCCGAGCTGCTCGAAGCGACCTACCACCCGGACCCGCGCGAGGCCGACGAGTACGGCACCGAGCCGATCACCGGCGAGCGGGCGCGGGAGATCTTCCGCGCCGACCCGGCGCGGCGCGGCGCGAGCGCCCGGCGTGGGGTGCAGCGCCTGTTCGCGCACGGCACGGTCGCCGTCGCCGGCGAGCTGCGCGACCGGTCCGTCCTGGACGCGGTGCGCCGGGCCGGGCTCGCCGTCGGGCAGCGCCCGCCGAACCTGCCGGGCCCGCCGTCCCTGTCGCCGACGCCGCTCGTCCTGCTGCCCGCCCTGGCGGCCGGCGGCCCGGCCCGGTTCGCGGTCTTCGACGTCCCGGACCGCGCGACCCTCGTGCGCGAGGGCGCGGGCACGTGCGTGGCGACGGTCCTCGGCGGTCGGCTGGTCTACCGGGCCCGCTGACCGGGCCTGTCCGCCATCCCTGCGACAATGCGGGCGTAACGTCATCCGGACGTGATCCGGCAGTACGACACTGCAGTACGACACAAGTGAGGCGAACGCCAGTGATCCGCGCAACCCTGGACAAGCAGCCGCACGAAGTCGCCTCGATGTTCGACGACGTGGCGGCGAACTACGACCTCACCAACGACGTCCTCTCGCTCGGCCAGGACCGGCGCTGGCGCAAGGAGGTCGCGAAGGCGGTCGACGCGCGCCCGGCGCAGAAGGTCCTCGACCTGGCGGCCGGCACGGCGACGTCCTCGCAGCCGTTCGTCCAGGCAGGCGCGTACGTCGTGCCGTGCGACTTCTCGCTCGGGATGCTGCGGGTCGGCAAGCAGAAGCACCCGTGGATGCCGTTCACCGCGGGCGACGGCACCAAGCTGCCCTTCAAGGACGACGTCTTCGACGCCGTCACCATCTCCTTCGGCCTGCGCAACATCCAGGACACCGACCAGGCGCTGCGCGAGCTGTACCGGGTGACGAAGCCCGGCGGCCGGGTCGTCATCTGCGAGTTCTCGCACGCCACCTGGGCGCCGTTCCGCACGGTGTACGAGGAGTACCTGATGCGCGCGCTGCCGCCGGTCGCGCGGGCCGTGTCGTCCAACCCCGACGCGTACGTCTATCTCGCCGAGTCCATCCAGGACTGGCCCGACCAGCCGACCCTCGCGGGGATGATGCAGAAGGCCGGCTGGTCGAAGGTGGCCTGGCGGAACCTGACGGGCGGGATCGTGGCCCTGCACCGGGGCTTCAAGGCGGCGTAGCCCGTACGGCTGCCGCTCGGGTTACTTCTTGTACATGCCGTAGCCGCTGATGCCGGCGTACACGGCGTCGGCGACCGGCCGGTACACGTACGCGCCGTCCGGGCCGTCCGTCGCCGGGGTGCGCACGGTGGTGCCGGTCATCAGGTTGTTCGAGTCGGCGACGGCGGTGATCAGGGTCGCCGATCCGCCGCCGTCGAGGTTGAGCGCGTCGATGATGCCGAGTTCCTCGGAGTCGAGGAGCTCGCCCCACGCGTGCAGATAGGCGCCGTCCTCGTGGGTCGTGGTGTTGTCCGCCTGGAGTTGTCCCGTCAAGGTCACCAGGACCGTGTGGCCGCGCACGTTGGTGCCGAGGGCCACCCGTGAGTCGGTGCAGATGGGGGTGCCGTCGCGGCCGGCGCCCGTGGCTCCGCAGGTGTTGACGAGTTCGGGAGCGATGTCGCCGTCGCGCAGGAGCTGGTGGAAGGAGCTCACGACGTCGACGGACGGGTCGAGCGGGATCTCCCGGCCGAGCCGCTTGTCGGTCAGCTTCTGGGAGACCGCGAGCGTGCTGCCGAGGAGCGCGTGGTCGCGCAGCCACGTGCCGCCGGTGCCGACGCCCTGCAGGATGCGCCCGCCGGACGGCACGTAGACCTCGGTGGTGGTGTCCTTGCCGCCGCCGCGGTTCGCGCGGGCGGCGGTCACCTTGCCCGTGGAGTCGAGGACGACCTCGTAGCCGGGGTCGTCGTCGGTGGTGACGTACGGGTCGAGGTCGGGCTTGGGCACCGGGTACTTGTAGTCCGAGGTGAAGAGGATGATCTCGTTGGCGTCGACGTAGACGCCCTTCTGCCCGTTGACCTGGTCCTCGGCGACGAGTTGGTCCTTGGCGTCGCGGGCGCAGCCGCGGGCGCGGCCGGGGTCGCGGTTTATGTCGTCGAAGGGCACGGGGCCGGTTCCGTCCGACGCCTGCACGATCAGCTCCGTGCGCAGCCTGGTGATGTACGGGACGCCGTACTGGATCACGGCACCGTTCGTGCCCGCGCCCTTGGCGCCGTAGCAACTGGCGCTGTGCAGGACGCCGTCGGTGACGGAGACGCCCAGGTGCTGGAGGGTGAGGGGCCGCTGCGTGGTCTTCAGCTTGAGGTGCGCCGGCTCCGACTTGAACAGGCCGCCGTTCACGCCCGCCACCGGGTGCCGGGTGGGCGTGGTGCTGACGCCGGCGAGCTGGTCGGCGACCGTCTCGGCCAGGCCGTCGCCGGCGCCGATGGTGCTCTGCAGGTCGAGCGGGGCGGCGGTGGGGTCGATCTCGACGAGCTGGAGGAGGCGGGGTCTGGTGCGGTTGTCGTTGGTGGGGTTCTTCTCGGTCCAGTTGGTGACCGTGACTCCGGCGGGCAGGTGGTCGGCGCCTGACACCGGCGTCTGGGTCCAGTTCGCGGCGAGCGGGCTGTCCGCGGCCGTGGCGGCCGGGGCGGCCGAGGTGGTCAGGGCGAGGGTCGCGGTGAGGGCGGCGGCGATGGCGAGGGCCGGGCGCAGGGGCGTGGTCACTGGCACTCCGAGGTTCCGTTGACGAGTTCGTGGGAGCGGAACGTGCCCGCGAACGGGTTGGGGACGGTGACGCTCTGGCCGCGCAGCACGACGTAGGCGCCGTAGGTCGTCTTCGTGTTCTCGTCCGTCCAGCTGCCGTCGTACGTGGCGTTGGGGTAGAAGCAGAGGTGCTTGCCGGTCCGGTTGAACACGGACGCGGAGGGGACCTCGGGGCCGTAGCTGTGGTGGGGGGTGGGGCCGGTGGGCGGGTCGTCGAAGGCGGTCATCGCGCCGCGCCCGTTGCGCTCGGCGAAGGTGCAGACCTGGCTGTCGGAGCAGCGCTCGTATCCGGTGAAGCAGAGGGCCCGGGTGGGCACGAGCTTGTAGGAGGCGACGGTCCAGCGGACGCCGTTGGTGACGTACTCGTCGGGGTTGCCCGGCTTGACGGTCTGCAGCCCGCCGCCGTACTCGGTCCTGCTGTACACGCAGGCCCACATGCGGGTGTTGTTCTGTACGGACAGGATGGTGCCGGCGTCGCGCTCGGCCTTGGCGCCCTCGGCGACGTCCACGCGGGTGCCGGTGCCGCCGCTGCCGTCGTAGAGGCAGAACTGTCCGGCGGGGCAGTCCGCGAACGGAACGGTCTCGGCGTTGGCGGGCAGGACGACGAACGCCGCGGAGAACAGGGCGAGGACGGCGGCGAGCAGCCACCCTCGTCGTATGTGTGTGCGATTGATGATCACGATTGATGATCATGCGTTGAAGGGTGGGCCCCCAAACATCCGAGGAAGCGCCCCATAGACTCAGGACCGCACCGTCCTACCGCCAAAACCCCCGGGAGACCCCGCCGTGACCGAGCAGCAGCCCCTGTCCGAGCACAGCGCAGATGTGATCGTCGTCGGGGCCGGCCCGGCGGGTTCGACCACCGCGTACTACCTGGCCAAGGCGGGACTCGACGTCCTGCTCCTGGAGAAGACCGCGTTCCCGCGCGAGAAGGTGTGCGGCGACGGCCTCACCCCGCGTGCCACCAAGCAGCTGGTGGCGATGGGCATCGACATCTCCGAGGAGGCCGGCTGGCTCCGCAACAAGGGCCTGCGGATCATCGGCGGCGGCGTGCGGCTCCAGCTGGACTGGCCGGATCTCGCCTCCTACCCGGACTACGGACTCGTCCGCAAGCGCGACGACTTCGACGAGATGCTGGCCCGGCAGGCGCAGAAGGCCGGGGCCCGGCTCTACGAGCGCTGCAACGTGAGCGGCCCGGTCATCGACGCCCGTACCGGCCGGATCACGGGCGTCACGGCGAAGCTCGGCGAGGAGAAGCGCGAGGTCACCTTCCACGCGCCGCTCGTCGTCGCCGCCGACGGCAACTCCACCCGGCTCTCGCTCGCGATGGGCCTGCACCGGCGCGAGGACCGCCCGATGGGCGTGGCGGTCCGCACGTACTTCACGACCCCGCGCCACGAGGACGACTACCTGGAGTCCTGGCTGGAGCTGTGGGACCGGCGCGGTCCGCAGGACCGTCTCCTGCCCGGCTACGGCTGGATCTTCGGCATGGGCGACGGCACCTCCAACGTCGGCCTCGGCATCCTCAACTCCTCCGCCGCCTTCCGCGAGCTGGACTGGCGCGAGGTCCTCAAGGCGTGGTGCGCGTCCATGCCGGAGGACTGGGGCTTCACCCCGGAGAACATGACGACGCCGATCCGCGGCGCCGCCCTGCCGATGGCCTTCAACCGCCAGCCGCACTACACCCGCGGCCTGCTGCTCGTCGGCGACGCCGGCGGCCTCGTCAACCCGTTCAACGGCGAGGGCATCGCCTACGCGATGGAGTCCGGCCAGATCGCCGCCGACGTCATCGTCCAGGCGCACGCCCGCGCCACGCCCGCCCAGCGCGAACTGGCCCTCCAGGGCTACCCGAAGGTCCTCAAGGACACCTACGGCGGCTACTACACGCTGGGCCGCGCCTTCGTGAAGCTCATCGGCAACCCGAAGATCATGAAGGTCGCGACGCAGCACGGTCTGACGCACCCGCTGCTGATGAAGTTCACGCTGAAGATGCTGGCCAACCTCACCGACCCGACGGGCGGCGACGCGATGGACCGCATCATCAACGGCCTGTCGAAGGTGGCCCCGAAGGCGTGAGCCTCAGCGGGTGAACCGGGCCCGGTAGGCGGTCGGGGAGACGCCGACGGTACGGGTGAAGTGGCGGCGCAGGTTCGCCGCCGAGCCCAGACCGCTCTCCTCCCCGATCCGCTCGACCGGCAGGTCCGTCGACTCCAGGAGCGACTGCGCCCGCGCCACCCGCTGCTGCAGCAGCCACTGCAGCGGGGTGGTGCCGTGCGCCTCCCGCACCCTGCGGTGGAAGGTGCGCGGGCTCATCCGGGCCCGGCGCGCCAGCTCGTCCACGGACAGCGGCTCGTGCAGCCGCTCCAGCGCCCAGTGCAGCACCGGCCCGAGCGGGTCCGCCCCGCCCTCCGGCAGCGGCGCCTCGACGAACTGCGGGCGGTCGCCGGACCGCTGGGCCGGGACGACGAGCCGGCTCGCCAGCGCGCCCGCGACCGCCGCGCCGAGGTCCTTGCGTACGAGGTGCAGGCACAGGTCCAGGCCGGCGGCGGCCCCCGCGCTGGTCAGCACCGTCTCGTCGTCGGTGTAGAGGACGGCCGGGTCCACGGTCACCGCCGGGTGGCGGGCCGCCAGTTCGGTCGCGTACGCGTGGTGGAGCGTGGCCCGGCGCCCGTCGAGCAGCCCGGCCGCGGCGAGCGCGAAGGCGCCGCTGCACATCGACACCATCCGGGCCCCGCCCCCGGCGGCCGCCCGCAGCGCCGCCACCAGCTCCGCGGGCAGCTCCTGCCGGCCCTCCACCACCGCGTCCGGGACGGACGGCACGATGACGGTGTCCGCGCCGGCGAGTCCCTCCAGGCCGTGGGTGGCGTGCGGCGCGGGGCCGCAGACCCGCAGCTCGTACCAGGGGTCGGCCAGGTCGGCGTGCGGGATGCCGAAGACCATGGACGCGACGGAGAGTTCGTACAGGTCCCACGGGGAGATCGCGCCCCGCTCGTCGGGCACGAGCACGACGGCCACCGTTCCCGCGCCCCAGTCCGTGTCGCTCATGATCGCGAGCCTATGGCAGGAATGGTGCGGCAGGCGGCAGTCCGTCTCCTGTCGGCCGGATCCGGCCGCTGCGAGCGTGGAGCCATGACCACTTCGCACGCAAGCACCCAGCAGCCCGTCACCGTCATCGGCCTCGGACAGATGGGCACGGCCCTCGCCGCCGCCTTCCTCGACGCCGGCCACCCCACCACCGTCTTCAACCGCACCCCGGCCCGCGCCGACGCCCTCGTCGCCCGGGGCGCCCGCCGTGCCGCCACCGTCGCCGAGGCGGTCGCGGCGAGCGAGCTCGTCGTGGTCTGCGTCCTCGACTACCCGGCCGTCCGCGCCCTGCTCGACCCGGTCGCCGACGCGCTGCGCGGGCGGGTCCTGGTCAACCTCACCTCCGGCTCGCCCGAGCAGGCCCGCGCGGAGGCCGAGTGGGCCGCCGGGCACGGCATCGGCTACCTCGACGGCGGCATCATGACCACCCCGCCCGGCATCGGGAACAGCGACAGCATGATCCTCTACGCGGGCGGGCCCGAGCTGCTCGCCGCGCACCGCCCGGCGCTCGCCGTGCTCGGCGACCCGGTGGACCTGGGCGCGGACGCGGGCCTCGCCTCGCTATACGACGCCGGCCTGCTCGGCATGATGTGGTCGGTGTTCGGCGGCTGGCTGCACGCCACCGCGCTGACCGGCGCCGACGGCGTGCCGGCGAAGGAGTTCGCGGGCGTCGCGGTGCGCTGGCTGCGCACGCTGGCCTGGTTCGTGACCACGTACGCGGAGCAGATCGACGCGGGGGAGTACCCGGGCGACGACGCGACGCTCGACGTGCACGTGGCCTCGATCGCCCATCTGCTGCACGCGGGCGAGGAGCGGGGCGTGGACAACAGGCTGCCGGAGCTGCACCTGGAGATGATGAAGGCGGCGGTCGCGGCCGGGCACGGCGGGGACAGCTACGCCCGGATCATCGAGGCATTCCGGAAGTAGCGTCCTCTTCAGGATGAAACGGCGAAGGGCCGTCGCTCCCCCGAGGAGTGACGGCCCTTCGTCTCGTACGAGTCGATGCGCGGGATCAGAGGATCCGCACGGCGCCCGACGGCGGGTCCCAGTCCAGGTCGCGCTCGACGACGCCGGTGGACGGGTTCTGCGCGCCGACGTACTTGCCGCCGCCGACGTAGATGGCGACGTGGTACGAGCCGCTGCGGGAGCCCCAGTAGAGGACGTCGCCCGGCTGCAGGTCGCTCAGGGAGACGGAGGTGCCCATGCTCGACTGCTCGTAGGAGATGCGCGGCAGGTCGATGCCGGCCTGGCGGTAGGCGGCCTGCACGAGGCCGGAGCAGTCCCAGGAGTTGGGGCCGGTGCCGCCGGAGACGTAGGCGTCGCCGATCTGGGCCTTGGCGAAGGCCACGATCGAGGCGGCGGAGCCGGTGGCGGCCTGCGAGCTGCTGCTGCTGCTGCTCGACATGGAGCTGTACGACGACGAGGAGCCCGCGGAGAGCGAGGTGCGCGTCGCGGTACGGGAGGCGCGCTCGCGGGCCTCGGCGCGGGCCTTCTCGGCGCGCTCGGCCTCGGCCTTGCGCTCGGCCTCCGCCTTGGCCTTCTTGGCGTCCTTCGCGGCCTTCTGCAGCGCCGCGTCCTCCTGGGAGGCGAGCGCCTGGTCCAGGGCCTCCTGCTGGGACGCCTCGGCGGAGGCGGAGACGGCGCTGGCGAGATCGGCGTCGAGGGAGCCCAGGGTGGGCATCTCGAGGGTCTTCTCGGTCACCGACTCGGCGTTCGCCGGGGCGGCCGCACCGGCCACCGCGATGGTGCTGAGAACGCCACCGGCAACTCCGGCCCGGAGCGCGAGCTTCGAGGCGCTCTGGCGGGGCTTCCGGTGGCTACGTATGTGAGCGGTCTGGGACATGAGAACAACCGCTATCAGGGCTTCACGGTTCCCTTCAAGAAACGTGGGTTGCGCCACAGTTACGTCCGGAACCACTTAATCCGCTTCTCTGACACCCTTATTGACGCCGTAACGGGCAAATCGGACAGGGCTCAACACCCTCTTGATCACGTGTTTTCAATGAAACGTCCGAATTGCCCGCCACTTACCACCTCTTCACGTCGATGGCCAAGCCCCGTTCTTCCGGTGGCCGGGAGCGAGTGACGCAGGTCACACCCTGGCTCGTGAACGCGCGCACACGTCCACCGCGGTACGCCGGACCCCTCGACCGGGCGACGGCCGGTTCCCTTATCACCCGTCCGCGTCCCAGTGCCAATTTGCCTGTAGAGCCCAACCCTTGATAGTGCAACACCCCTCTCGACCAGCGATTTCCGGTACGGATGTCACATCTGGTGATCACCTGGGCGCTTCGAGTGGCAAGATCACCGCTCATCCGACTTCATGATCCTTCGTCAGGTGGTGGAGATCACAAAGTCGTTGGCGTACCCCGTGTCGCAGATCACAGAGGGGCGGGCTTAAGATACGCGGCAGCCGGGCTTGTGAACTGCCTCACATGGGGGCGATCTTTCAGGGCCCCGGCGGTGCGGTCCAACGGTCAAGGACGACTGGAAGGAGCGAGGAGCGTGAATGCGTACGCGCCCATCCTCGTGCTCGGTGCCCTGGGAGCCGGGTTTGCGATCTTCTCCGTGGTCATGGCCACGCTAATCGGGCCAGAGCGGTACAACAGGGCGAAACTTGAGGCGTACGAGTGCGGCATCGAGCCCACGCCGACGCCGGCCGGGGGCGGTCGCTTCCCGATCAAGTACTACCTGACGGCGATGCTCTTCATCGTCTTCGACATCGAGATCGTCTTCCTCTACCCCTGGGCCGTCACCTTCGACGCCCTGGGGCTTTTCGGGCTCGTGGAGATGCTGCTCTTCGTGCTCACCGTCTTCGTCGCCTACGCCTACGTGTGGCGGCGCGGCGGCCTGGAATGGGACTGAGGGGCTGAGGAGCACCCATGGGACTCGAAGAGAAGCTGCCGAGCGGTTTCCTGCTGACGACCGTCGAGCAGGCCGCGGGCTGGGTCCGGAAGGCGTCCGTCTTCCCCGCGACCTTCGGCCTCGCCTGCTGCGCCATCGAGATGATGACGACCGGCGCCGGCCGCTACGACCTGGCCCGCTTCGGCATGGAGGTCTTCCGCGGCTCGCCGCGCCAGGCCGACCTGATGATCGTCGCCGGCCGCGTCAGCCAGAAGATGGCCCCCGTCCTGCGGCAGGTCTACGACCAGATGCCGAACCCCAAGTGGGTCATCTCCATGGGGGTTTGCGCGTCCTCGGGCGGAATGTTCAACAATTACGCGATTGTCCAGGGCGTCGACCACATCGTCCCGGTCGACATCTACCTGCCGGGCTGCCCGCCGCGCCCGGAGATGCTGATGGACGCGATCCTCAAACTCCACCAGAAGATCCAGACCTCCAAGCTCGGCGTGAACGCCAAGGAGGCGGCCCGCGAGGCGGAGGAGGCGGCGCTCAAGGCGCTGCCCACCATTGAGATGAAGGGTCTGCTCCGGTGAGCGACGAGACACCCAACCCCGAGAAGGAGCTGAGCGCCCAGAACCTGCCGGGCCAGCGCGGGGAGCACGGCGAGGAGGTCCGCGTCCAGCGCGGCATGTTCGGCGCCGGCGACGGCGGCGACACCTCCGGCTACGGCGGCCTGGTCCGCTCGATCAGACTTCCCGGCGAGGCCACCCGCCCTTACGGCGGATGGTTCGACGAGGTCGCCGACGAGCTGGAGGGCGCCCTGGAGGAACAGGGCCTGGTGCCCGGGAACGCCATCGAGAAGACGGTCGTCGACCGCGGCGAACTCACCTTCCACATCGCGCGCGAGCACCTCGTCCGCGTCGCCCGCACCCTGCGCGACGACCCCGCCCTGCGCTTCGAGCTGTGTACGGGCGTCTCCGGCGTCCACTACCCGGGCGACAAGGGCCGCGAGCTGCACGCCGTCTACCACCTGCGCTCACTCACCCACGGCCGGCTGATCCGCCTGGAGGTCTCGGCGCCCGACGCCGAGCCGCGCATCCCGTCGCTCGTCCCGGTCTATCCGACCAACGACTGGCACGAGCGCGAGACGTACGACTTCTTCGGCATCGTCTTCGACGGCCACCCCGCCCTCACCCGGATCATGATGCCGGACGACTGGCAGGGCCACCCGCAGCGCAAGGACTACCCGCTCGGCGGCATCGCCGTCGAGTACAAGGGCGCCCAGATCCCGGCTCCGGACCAGCGGAGGTCGTACTCGTGAACACGGCAGAGAACACCGCGCAGAGCCCCGACGCGTCGGACGCGCGCGAGACCACCGAGGGCACGGTCTACACGGTCACCGGCGGCGACTGGGACGAGGTCGTCCAGTCCGCCGCCAAGGCCGACGACGAGCGCATCGTCGTCAACATGGGCCCCCAGCACCCGTCCACCCACGGCGTGCTCCGGCTCATCCTGGAGATCGACGGCGAGACCGTCACCGAGGCCCGCTGCGGCATCGGCTACCTCCACACCGGCATCGAGAAGAACCTCGAGTACCGGACCTGGACGCAGGGCACCACCTTCGTCACCCGCATGGACTACCTCACCTCGTTCTACAACGAGACGGCGTACTGCCTCGCGGTGGAGAAGCTGCTCGGCATCACCGACGACATCCCCGACCGGGCCACCGTCATCCGGGTGCTCCTCATGGAGCTCAACCGGCTCTCCTCGCACCTGGTCTGCATCGCCACCGGCGGCATGGAGCTCGGCGCCACCACGATCATGATCTACGGCTTCCGGGACCGCGAGATGATCCTGGACCTGTACGAGCTGATCACCGGCCTGCGCATGAACCACGCCTACATCCGGCCCGGCGGCCTCGCCCAGGACCTCCCGCCCGGCGCCGTCGACGCCGTGCGCGAGTTCGTGAAGACGATGCGGAAGAACCTGCCGGAGTACGACAAGCTCGCCACCGGCAACCCCATCTTCAAGGGCCGCATGCAGGACGTCGGCTACCTCGACCTCACCGGCTGCATGGCGCTCGGCGCCACCGGGCCGATCCTGCGCTCCGCGGGCCTCCCGCACGACCTGCGCAAGACCGACCCGTACTGCGGCTACGAGACCTACGAGTTCGAGGTGCCCACCGCCGACAGCTGCGACGCGTACGGGCGCTTCCTGGTCCGTCTGGAGGAGATGCGCCAGTCGCTGCGGATCGTCGAGCAGTGCCTCGACCGGCTGGAGCCCGGACCGGTGATGGTCGGCGACAAGAAGATCGCCTGGCCCGCCCAGCTGGCCCTCGGCCCCGACGGCCTCGGCAACTCCCTCGACCACATCAAGAAGATCATGGGCACCTCCATGGAGGCCCTGATCCACCACTTCAAGCTGGTCACCGAGGGCTTCCGGGTCCCGGCCGGACAGGCGTACGCGGCCGTCGAATCGCCCAAGGGCGAGCTCGGCGTCCACGTCGTCTCCGACGGCGGCACCCGCCCCTACCGGGTCCACTTCCGCGACCCGTCGTTCACCAACCTCCAGGCCATGGCGGCGATGTGCGAAGGCGGCCAGGTCGCCGACGTCATCGTCGCCGTCGCGTCCATCGACCCCGTGATGGGAGGCGTCGACCGATGACGGAGAACGTGAGTCTCGGGATGCCCCAGCTGCCCGCGCCCGACTACCCGGCCGAGGTCCGCGCCCGTCTGGAGGAGGACGCGCGGGCGATCATCGCCCGCTACCCGGGGTCCCGCTCCGCGCTCCTGCCGATGCTGCACCTCGTGCAGGCGGAGGAGGGCCACGTGACCCGCACCGGCATGCGGTTCTGCGCCGACATGCTGGACCTCACCACCGCCGAGGTCACCGCCGTCGCCACCTTCTACTCCATGTACCGCCGCAGGCCGTCCGGCGACTACCAGGTCGGCGTCTGCACCAACACCCTGTGCGCGGTCATGGGCGGCGACGCCATCTTCGAGGAGCTCAAGGAGCACCTCGCCGTCGGCAACAACGAGACGACCCCCGACGGCAAGGTCACCCTCGAACACATCGAGTGCAACGCGGCCTGCGACTACGCGCCCGTCGTGATGGTCAACTGGGAGTTCTTCGACAACCAGACGCCCGAGTCGGCCAAGCGGCTCGTCGACGACCTGCGGGCCGGCCGCCCCGTCTCGCCCACCCGCGGCGCGCCCCTGTGCACCTTCAAGGAGACCGCCCGGATCCTGGCCGGCTTCCCCGACGAGCGCGAGGGCGCCGTCGAGGCCTCCGGCGGCGCAGGACCGGCCTCGCTCGTCGGCCTGCGCCTGGCCAAGGGCGAAACCCAGCCCACCCGAATCGTCCACCCGCGCGGCGAGACAGCCAGTGGGGAGGGAGCGTGATGACCTTGGCCGCCGAGATCAACAACAGCAGCCCGGAGAAGCTGCTCTCACCCGTCCTGTCGGCCTTCTGGGACCAGCCCGACTCCTGGACCCTGGAGACCTACCGCCGGCACGACGGCTACGAGGGCCTGCGCAAGGCCCTCGCGATGTCGCCCGACGACCTCATCGCGTACGTGAAGGACTCGGGCCTGCGCGGCCGCGGCGGCGCCGGCTTCCCCACCGGCATGAAGTGGCAGTTCATCCCGCAGGGCGACGGCAAGCCGCACTACCTCGTCGTCAACGCCGACGAGTCCGAGCCCGGCACCTGCAAGGACATCCCCCTCCTCTTCGCCAACCCGCACTCCCTCATCGAGGGCATCGTGATCGCCTGCTACGCGATCCGGTCCAGCCACGCCTTCATCTATCTGCGCGGCGAGGTCGTGCCCGTCCTGCGCCGCCTGCACGAGGCCGTGCGGGAGGCGTACGAGGCGGGTTACCTCGGCCGGAACATCCTGGGCAGCGGGCTCGACGTCGAAGTCACCGTGCACGCCGGCGCCGGGGCGTACATCTGCGGCGAGGAGACCGCGCTGCTCGACTCGCTGGAAGGACGCCGCGGCCAGCCCCGGCTGCGTCCCCCCTTCCCCGCGGTCGCCGGCCTGTACGCGTGCCCCACCGTCGTGAACAACGTCGAGTCCATCGCCTCGGTTCCCGCGATCCTGAACCGCGGCAAGGACTGGTTCACGTCGATGGGCACCGAGAAGTCCCCGGGCTTCACGCTCTACTCGCTCAGCGGCCACGTCGCCTCGCCCGGCCAGTACGAGGCCCCGCTCGGCATCACCCTGCGCCAGCTCCTCGACATGAGCGGCGGGATGCGGCCCGGCCACCGGCTGAAGTTCTGGACCCCGGGCGGCTCCTCCACCCCGATGTTCACCGACGAGCACCTCGACGTCCCGCTCGACTACGAGGGCGTCGGCGCCGCCGGCTCCATGCTCGGCACCAAGGCGCTGCAGTGCTTCGACGAGACGACGTGCGTGGTGCGGGCGGTGACCCGGTGGACCGAGTTCTACGCCCACGAGTCCTGCGGCAAGTGCACGCCGTGCCGCGAAGGCACGTACTGGCTCGTCCAGTTGCTCCGCGACATCGAGGCCGGCCGGGGCGTCATGTCCGACCTCGACAAGCTGAACGACATCGCCGACAACATCAACGGCAAGTCGTTCTGCGCCCTCGGCGACGGCGCCGCCTCGCCGATCTTCTCCTCGCTGAAGTACTTCCGCGAGGAGTACGAGCAGCACATCACGGGCAAGGGCTGCCCCTTCGACCCCGCCAAGTCGACCGCCTGGGCGGACAAGCACCGGGAGGTGAACGCATGACCGTCACCACGTCCGCTTCCGGAGGGGGAGGCGCGGGGCCGCAGAAGGCCACCGGCGACGACACAGTCACGCTGACCATCGACGGCATCGAGATCTCCGTCCCCAAGGGGACCCTGGTGATCCGCGCCGCCGAGCAGCTCGGCATCGAGATCCCCCGCTTCTGCGACCACCCGCTCCTCGACCCGGCCGGCGCCTGCCGCCAGTGCATCGTCGAGGTCGAGGGCCAGCGCAAGCCGATGGCGTCGTGCACCATCACCTGCACCGACGGCATGGTCGTCAGGTCGCAGCTGACCTCGCCGGTCGCCGAGAAGGCCCAGCACGGCGTGATGGAGCTGCTGCTCATCAACCACCCGCTGGACTGCCCGGTCTGCGACAAGGGCGGCGAGTGCCCGCTGCAGAACCAGGCCATGTCGCACGGCCAGGCCGAGTCCCGCTTCGAGGGGAAGAAGCGGACCTACGAGAAGCCGATCCCGCTCTCCACACAGGTGCTGCTCGACCGCGAGCGGTGCGTGCTGTGCGCGCGCTGCACCCGCTTCTCGCAGCAGATCGCCGGCGACCCGATGATCGAGCTGATCGAGCGCGGCGCGCTCCAGCAGGTCGGCCTCGGCAACAGCGACCCCTTCGAGTCGTACTTCTCCGGCAACACCATCCAGATCTGCCCGGTCGGCGCGCTGACCTCGGCCGCGTACCGCTTCCGCTCCCGGCCCTTCGACCTGGTGTCGTCGCCGAGCGTGTGCGAGCACTGCGCCGGCGGCTGCGCGACCCGCACCGACCACCGGCGCGGCAAGGTCATGCGCCGGCTCGCCGCGGAGGACCCCGAGGTCAACGAGGAGTGGATCTGCGACAAGGGCCGGTTCGGCTTCCGGTACGCGCAGCAGCGCGACCGGCTGACCACGCCGCTCGTGCGCGATCCCGAGACCGGTGTCCTGGAGGCGGCGTCCTGGCCGGAGGCCCTGGAGGCGGCGGCGCGCGGGCTCGTGCGCGGGCGCACCGGCGTGCTGACCGGCGGCCGGCTGACGGTCGAGGACTCCTACGCGTACGCCAAGTTCGCCCGGGTCGCCCTCGACACCAACGACGTCGACTTCCGGGCCCGGATCCACTCGGGCGAGGAGGCCGACTTCCTGGCCTCGGCCGTCGCGGGCCGCGGCCGTGACCTGGACGGCACGGGAGTCACGTACACCTCGCTCGAAGCCGCTCCGGTGGTGCTGCTCGTGGGCCTGGAGGCCGAGGAGGAGGCGCCCGGCGTCTTCCTGCGGCTGCGCAAGGCGTGGCGGAAGAAGGGGCAGAAGACCTACGCGGTCGCGTCGCACGCCACCCGCGGCCTGGAGAAGGCCGGCGGCACGCTGCTCGCCGCCGCGCCCGGCACCGAGACGGAGTGGCTGGACGCCCTCACCTCCCGCGTCGGGCTCTCCGCGGACGGCCTCGCCGCCGCCGAGGCGCTGCGCCAGGACGGCGCCGTCATCGCCGTCGGCGAGCGGCTCGCCGGGGTGCCCGGCGCGCTGACCGCCGCCGTCCGGGCCGCGACCGCCACCGGCGCGAAGCTGGTGTGGATCCCGCGCCGGGCCGGTGAGCGCGGCGCCGTCGAGGCGGGCGCCATCCCGGCGCTGCTGCCCGGCGGGCGGCCCGCGACCGATCCCCGCGCCCGCGAGGAGGTCGCCGCCGTCTGGGGCGTGCGCGAACTGCCGCACGGCTACGGCCGCGACACCGGCCAGATCGTCGAGGCCGCCGCCACCGGCGAACTCGCCGCCCTCGTCGTCGCGGGCGTCGACGTCGACGACCTGCCGGACCCGGCCCGCGCCCGCGAGGCGCTCGACGCGGCCTTCGTCGTCTCCCTGGAGCTGCGCCCCGGCGCGGTCACCGAGCGGGCCGACGTGGTGCTTCCGGTCGCGGCGGTCGCCGAGAAGCCCGGCACCTTCCTCAACTGGGAGGGACGGGCCCGGCTCTTCGAGGCGGCGCTGAAGCCGGAGCACATGACCCGGCCGCTGCCGCCGACCGACGCGCGCGTGCTGCACATGCTGGCCGACGCGATGGACGCCCATCTGGGGCTGCCCGACCTGCGGTCGATCCGGCGCGAGCTGGACCGGCTGGCCGGCTGGACCGGCGAGCGGGCCACCGAGCCGGCCGAGCCCGGCCAGGCCGCCGCCCGCCCCGGCGACGGCGAGGCCGTCCTCGCCGGCCACCGCCTCCTGCTCGACCTGGGCCGCCTCCAGGAGGGCGACACGGCCCTGGCCGGCACCCGCCACGCCGCCGTCGCCCGGCTCTCCGCCGACACCGCGGAGGCCACCGGCGTCAAGGACGGCGACCTCCTCGAAGTCACCGGCCCGTCCGGCTCGGTGACCTTCCCGCTGGCCGTCACCGCGATGCCCGACCGCGTGGTCTGGCTCCCGCTGAACTCCGCGGGCCACGGCGTCCTCACCGACACCGGCGCCCGCCCCGGCGACCTGGTCCGCATCGGCCCGGCGACCTCGAAGGAGGTGGTGGAGGCGTGAACACGCTGCTCGCCGCGGAAGACCTGTCCATGTTCGGCACGGACCCCTGGTGGCTCGTCGCGGTCAAGGCCGTCTTCTGCTTCGCGTTCCTCATGGTGACCGTGCTCCTCGCCATCGTGTGGGAGCGCAAGGTCGTCGCGTGGATGCAGCTGCGCGTCGGCCCCAACCGGCACGGCCCCTGGGGCCTCCTCCAGTCCCTCGCGGACGGCGTCAAGCTGATGCTCAAGGAGGACGTGATCGTCAAGCGGGCCGACAAGGCGGTCTACGTCCTCGCCCCGGTCGTCGCCGCCATCCCGGCGTTCATGGCCATCGCCGTGATCCCGTTCGGCCCGGCCGGTAACGAGGTGTCGATCTTCGGCCAGCGCACCACGATGCAGCTCACCGACCTTCCGATCGCGATGCTCTACATCCTCGCGGTCGCCTCCGTCGGCATCTACGGCATCGTCCTCGCCGGCTGGTCGTCCGGCTCCACCTACCCGCTGCTCGGCGGACTGCGCTCGGCCGCGCAGATGATCTCGTACGAGATCGCCATGGGCGCCGCCTTCGCCTCCGTCTTCCTCTACTCCGGGTCGATGTCGACCTCGGCGATCGTGGAGGCGCAGGCCGACCGCTGGTACATCGTGCTGCTCCCGGTCTCCTTCCTCATCTACGTCGTGACGATGGTCGGTGAGACCAACCGCGCCCCCTTCGACATGCCGGAGTCCGAGGGCGACCTGGTCGGCGGCTTCAACACCGAGTACTCGTCCATCAAGTTCGCGCTCTTCATGCTCGCCGAGTACGTGAACATGGTGACCGTCTCGGCCGTCTCCACCACCCTCTTCCTGGGCGGCTGGCGCGCCCCGTGGCCGATCTCCGGCTTCTGGGAGGGCGCCAACCACGGCTGGTGGCCGATGCTGTGGTTCGTCATCAAGGTCCAGCTGCTGCTGTTCTTCTTCATCTGGCTGCGCGGCACGCTGCCCCGCGTCCGCTACGACCAGCTGATGAAGCTGGGCTGGAAGGTGCTCATCCCGGTCTCCGTGGTGTGGCTGATGCTCGTCGCCACCGTCCGGGCGCTGCGCAACGAGAACTACGACTTCCAGACGATCGTGCTGTACGTGGCGGGGGCCGTCCTCGCGGTGCTGCTGCTCTCCTTCGTCGTGGACGTCCTACGCGACAAGAAGGCGAAGGGCGAGGCCGCGAAGGCGCCCGCCCCGGCCCCGTTCGACCCGATGGCCGGCGGCTTCCCCGTACCGCCCCTGCCCGGACAGTCCCTGCCGCCCGTACCGCGGCGCCGGCCCCGCGGCGAGCGGGAGCTGATTGTCAGTGGTGGCCCCGATACTGCTACTGCGAGTGAGGGAAAGGAGACGGACGGTGTCTGACTTCCAGAATCCGGTGGCCGGCTTCGGCGTGACCTTCAAGGCCATGTTCAAGAAGCGGCTGACCGAGCAGTACCCGGAGCAGCAGAAGACGACGGCGCCCCGCTTCCACGGCCGGCACCAGCTCAACCGTCACCCCGACGGTCTGGAGAAGTGCGTCGGCTGCGAACTGTGTGCCTGGGCCTGCCCGGCCGACGCCATCTACGTGGAGGGCGCGGACAACACCGACGAGGAGCGCTACTCGCCGGGCGAGCGGTACGGGCGGGTGTACCAGATCAACTACGCCCGCTGCATCCTGTGCGGCCTGTGCATCGAGGCGTGCCCCACGCGCGCGCTGACGATGACCAACGAGTTCGAGCTGGCCGACTCCTCCCGCGAGAACCTGATCTACACCAAGGAGCAGCTCCTCGCGGGGCTCACCGAGGGCATGGTCGACACCCCGCACGCCATCTACCCGGGCACGGACGAGCAGGACTACTACCGCGGCTCCGTCACCGAGGCCGCGCCCGGAACGGTCCGTCAGGTCGCCGTCTCCAAGGGCGAGAAGGGCGAGCCGGAGGAGGTGGACGCATGAGCGCGCTCGCTGCGTACAGCACGTCCACCGGTGAGGCGTTCCAGTTCTGGGTGCTCGGCACCTTCGCCGTCATCGGCGCGCTGTGCACGATCCTGATGAAGAAGGCCGTCCACGCGGCCCTCTGTCTCGCCGGCACCATGATCGTCCTGGCGGTGTTCTACCTCGCCAACGGCGCCTACTTCCTGGGCATCGTCCAGATCGTCGTCTACACCGGCGCGATCATGATGCTGTTCCTCTTCGTCGTCATGCTCGTCGGCGTCACCGCCGCCGACTCGCTGAAGGAGACCATCAAGGGACAGCGCTGGTGGGCCGCCGCCTGCGGGCTCGGCTTCGGCATCCTGCTGATCGCCGGCCTCGGCAACGCCTCCCTGAAGGAGTTCGACGGGCTCGGCGCGGCCAACACGGCCCACGGCGGAAACGTGGAGGGCCTCGCCGCCCTCCTCTTCACCAAGTACGTCTTCGCCTTCGAGATCACCGGCGCCCTGCTCATCACCGCCGCCGTCGGCGCCATGGTGCTCACCCACCGCGAGCGCACCGAACGCGCCCGCACCCAGCGCGAGCTGTCCGAGCAGCGCGTGCGCGAGGGCAGGCACCTGCCGCCGCTGCCCGCGCCCGGCGTCTACGCCCGGCACAACGCGGTGGACATCGCCGGCCTGCTGCCCGACGGCACCCCGGCCGACCTCACCGTGATCTCGACGCTCCGCAAGCGCGGCCAGATCCGGGACGTGTCGCGGGAAGCGCTGGCGGACCTCAAGGCCCTGGAGCAGCGCTCCGAGGAGCGCCTGGGCCGCGACCGGGACGCGGTCCGGGACATCCGTGACGGAGAGGAGGCCACGCGGTGAACCCCGTCAACTACCTGTATCTCGCCGCCCTGCTGTTCACCATCGGCGCGATCGGGGTGCTCATCCGACGGAACGCGATCGTGCTCTTCATGTGCGTCGAGCTGATGCTGAACGCCTGCAACCTCGCGTTCGTCACCTTCTCCCGCATGCACGGCAACCTCGACGGCCAGATCATCGCCTTCTTCACGATGGTCGTCGCCGCCGCGGAGGTCGTCGTCGGACTCGCGATCATCGTGTCCGTCTTCCGTGCCCGTCACTCGGCCTCGGTCGACGACGCCAGCCTGATGAAGCTGTGAGGGGCTGACCGTGGACAACCTCATCGCGCTGCTGATCGCGGCGCCCCTGCTCGGAGCGGCCGTCCTGCTGTGCGGCGGGCGGCGGCTCGACAAGGCCGGGCACTGGCTCGGCACCCTGCTCGCCGGCACGTCGTTCGTGATCGGCCTGGTCCTGTTCGCCGACATGCTCTCCAGGAGCGCCGACGACCGGGCCCTGCACCAGCACCTGTTCACCTGGATCCCGGTCGAGGGCTTCCAGGCGGAGATGGCCTTCCAGCTCGACCAGCTGTCGATGACCTTCGTCCTGCTCATCACAGGCGTCGGCACGCTGATCCACGTCTACTCGATCGGGTACATGGAGCACGACGAGCGGCGGCGCCGCTTCTTCGGCTACCTCAACCTGTTCGTCGCGGCGATGCTGCTGCTCGTCCTCGCCGACAACTACCTGCTGCTGTACTTCGGCTGGGAGGGCGTCGGCCTCGCCTCGTACCTCCTGATCGGCTTCTGGCAGCACAAACCCACCGCGGCCACCGCCGCCAAGAAGGCGTTCATCGTCAACCGGGTCGGCGACATGGGCCTGTCGATCGCGGTCATGCTGATGTTCACCACCTTCGGGACCTTCGCCTTCGGGCCGGTCCTGGACGCGGCCGGTGACGCGAGCGAGGGCAAGCTGACCGCGATCGGGCTGATGCTGCTCCTCGCGGCCTGCGGCAAGTCGGCCCAGGTGCCGCTGCAGTCCTGGCTCGGGGACGCGATGGAGGGCCCGACCCCGGTCTCGGCCCTCATCCACGCCGCGACCATGGTGACCGCCGGCGTCTATCTGATCGTCCGCTCCGCCGACATCTTCAACGCGGCCCCGGACGCCCGGCTCGCCGTCACGATCGTCGGCGCCGTCACGCTCCTCTTCGGTGCGATCGTCGGTTGCGCGAAGGACGACATCAAGAAGGCGCTGGCCGGCTCGACGATGTCGCAGATCGGCTACATGATCCTCGCGGCCGGCCTCGGCCCGGTCGGCTACGCCTTCGCGATCATGCACCTGGTCACCCACGGCTTCTTCAAGGCCGGGCTGTTCCTCGGCGCCGGCTCGGTCATGCACGGCATGAACGACGAGGTCGACATGCGCAAGTACGGCGGCCTGCGGAAGTACATGCCGGTCACCTTCGTCACCTTCGGCCTCGGCTACCTCGCCATCATCGGCTTCCCGGGCCTGTCCGGCTTCTTCTCCAAGGACAAGATCATCGAGGCGGCCTTCGCCCAGGGCGGCACGGAGGGCTGGATCCTCGGCTCGGCCACCCTGCTCGGCGCGGCCATCACCGCGTACTACATGACCCGCGTGATGATCATGACCTTCTTCGGGGAGAAGCGCTGGCAGCCCGCGCCGGACGCCGACCAGGTGCCCAGCGCCGAGCCGGCCGCCGAGCACGCCGCGGGACAGCTGCCGCACCCGCACGAGTCGCCGAAGTCCATGACGATCCCGATGATCCTGCTCGCCTTCGGGTCGGTCTTCGCGGGCGCCTTCTTCGGCATCGGCGACCGCTTCGTGAAGTGGCTGGAGCCGGTCACCGGCTTCGAGCACGGCCACCCGCCGATCGGCGCGGCCGCCATCACCACGGCCACCGTCGCGGTCATGGTCCTCGGCGTCGGCCTCGCCTACCTCCAGTACGGGCGCCGCCCCGTGCCGGTGGTCGCCCCGCGCGGCTCGCTGCTCACCCGGGCCGCCCGCCGCGACCTGCTCCAGGACGACTTCAACCACGTCGTCTTCGTCCGCGGCGGCACCCACCTGACCCGCTCCCTGGTCTACGTCGACCACAGCCTCGTGGACGGCGTGGTCAACGGCACCGCGGCCTCGGTCGGCGGCCTCTCCGGCCGGCTGCGCAAGATCCAGAACGGCTACGCACGGTCGTACGCGGTCTCCATGTTCGGAGGCGCGGCCGTGATCATCGCCGCGACCCTGCTGATGAGGGCGGTGTAACTGTCATGTCCTTTCCGCTCCTTACGGTGACGGCGGCGGTGCCCGCGGTGGGCGCCGTGCTCACCGCCGCCGTGCCGGCCGCCCGCCGCACCGCCGCCAAGTGGCTCGCGCTGCTCGTCTCGCTCGTCACGCTCGTGCTCGCCGCCGTGGTCTTCGTACGGTTCGAGCCCGGCGGCGACCGTTACCAGCTCGTCGAGTCGCACGCCTGGATCAAGGACTTCGGGGTCCGCTACGAGCTGGGCGTGGACGGCATCGGGGTGGCGCTGATCGCGCTCACCGCGCTGCTCATCCCGTTCGTCATCCTGGCCGGCTGGCACGACGCCGACCCGCTGGAGACCGGGACGAAGCGGTGGCGGCCCACCCAGGGCTTCTTCGGCCTGATCCTCATGGTCGAGGCGATGGTGGTGCTCTCCTTCGAGGCCACCGACGTCTTCCTCTTCTACGTCCTGTTCGAAGCCATGCTGATCCCGATGTACTTCCTCATCGGCGGCTTCGGCGACCGTGCCCACAGCGGCACCGAGGAGAACGCGGCGGCCCAGCGCTCGTACGCGGCGGTCAAGTTCCTGCTCTACAACCTGGTCGGCGGCCTGATCATGCTGGCCGCGGTCATCGGCCTCTACGTCGTCGCCGGCAACTTCTCCCTCACGGAGATCACGGCGGCGCGGGCCAGTGGCTCGCTCGACATGGCGACCAGCACCGAGCGGCTGCTCTTCCTCGGATTCTTCTTCGCCTTCGCGGTGAAGGCGCCGCTGTGGCCGCTGCACACCTGGCTGCCGAACGCGATGGGGGAGGCCACCGCCCCGGTCGCCGTCCTCATCACCGCCGTCGTCGACAAGGTCGGCACCTTCGCGATGCTCCGCTTCTGCCTCGGGCTCTTCCCGGAGGCGTCGAAGTGGGCCACGCCCGCGATCGTCGCCCTCGCCCTCGTCAGCATCGTGTACGGGGCGCTGCTCGCCGTCGGCCAGCGGGACATGAAGCGCCTGGTGGCCTACGCGTCGATCTCGCACTTCGGCTTCATCATCATGGGCATCTTCGCGATGACCAGCCAGGGCCAGTCCGGCGCCACGCTCTACATGGTCAACCACGGCGTCTCCACGGCCGCGCTGATGCTGGTCGCCGGCTTCCTGATCTCCCGGCGCGGCTCGCGGCTCATCGGCGACTACGGCGGTGTGCAGAAGGTCGCCCCCGTGCTCGCCGGCACCTTCCTGATCGGCGGCCTCGCGACCCTGTCGCTGCCCGGACTCGCCCCGTTCGTCAGCGAGTTCCTGGTCCTCGTCGGCACGTTCGAGCGCTACCCGGTGGCCGGCATCGTCGCGACCACCGGCATCGTCCTCGCCGCGCTGTACGTCCTCGTCCTCTACCAGCGGACGATGACGGGCCCGGTGAAGGAGGAGGTCCGGAAGCTGCCCGACCTGCGGCCGCGCGAGCTGGCGGTGGTGGCGCCGCTGATCGCCGTACTGATCTTCCTCGGGGTCTTCCCGAAGCCGCTGACGGACGTCGTCAACCCGGCGGTCCAGCACACCATGTCCGATGTCCAGCAGAAGGACCCCCAGCCGACTGTGCCGATTCAAAACCTGGAGGCGGCCAAGTGAGTTCCATGGCTGTCCACAGCCTGTGGACGACGGCGGCGGCCGGGCCGATCGACAAGATCCCGGCACCCCACATCGAGTACACCCAGCTCTCGCCCGTGCTCATCGTGCTGGGCGCGGCCGTCATCAGTGTCCTCGTCGAGGCGTTCGTGCCGCGCAGGGGCCGCCACTACGCCCAGGTGTTCCTGAGCGTCCTCGCCCTCGCCGCCGCCTTCGCGGCGGTCGTCGGCCTCGCCGCCGGCGGCTACGGCTCCACCAAGGCCCACATCGCGGCCATGGGCGCCGTCGCCGTCGACGGGCCCGCCCTGTTCCTCCAGGGCGTGATCCTGCTCGGTGCGATCGTCTCGGTGTTCACCTTCGCCGAGCGCCGGCTCGACCCGGCCCGGCACGGCCACAAGGTCGACTCCTTCGCCGCCGAGGCCGCCGCCGTCCCCGGCAGCGAGCAGGAGCAGGCGGCCGTCAAGGCCGGCTTCACCACCACCGAGGTCTTCCCGCTGGTCCTGTTCGCGGTCTCCGGCATGCTGGTCTTCCCGGCCGCCAACGACCTGCTGACGCTCTTCATCGCCCTGGAGGTCTTCTCGCTGCCGCTCTACCTGCTGTGCGCCGTCGCCCGCCGCAAGCGGCTGATGTCGCAGGAGGCCGCGGTCAAGTACTTCCTGCTCGGCGCCTTCTCCTCGGCGTTCCTGCTCTTCGGCATCGCGCTGCTCTACGGCTACGCGGGCTCCGTCTCGTACGCCACGATCGCCGAGGTCGTCAGCGGCGACGTCACCGCGATTGACCCGGCGCTCGCCGGCACCATGGGCAACGACGTGCTGCTGCTCATCGGTTTCGCCATGGTGATGATGGGCCTGCTGTTCAAGGTCGGCGCCGTGCCGTTCCACATGTGGACCCCGGACGTCTACCAGGGCGCCCCGACCCCGGTCACCGGCTTCATGGCCGCGGCCACGAAGGTCGCCGCGTTCGGCGCGATGCTGCGCCTGCTGTACGTGGTGCTGCCGGGGCTCACCTGGGACTGGCGGCCGGTCATGTGGGGCGTCGCCATCGTCACCATGCTGGGCGGTGCGATCGTCGCCATCACCCAGACCGACATCAAGCGGCTGCTCGCCTACTCGTCGATCGCCCACGCCGGCTTCATCCTGGCCGGTGTCATCGCGGCGACGCCGAGCGGTGTCTCGTCCGTGCTGTTCTACCTGGCGGCCTACTCCTTCGTGACGATCGGCGCCTTCGCCGTCGTCACGCTGGTCCGGGACGCGGGCGGCGAGGCCACCCACCTCTCCAAGTGGGCCGGACTCGGCCGCCGTTCGCCGCTCGTCGCGGCGGTCTTCGCGGTGTTCCTGCTCGCCTTTGCCGGCATCCCGCTGACCTCGGGCTTCTCCGGGAAGTTCGCGGTCTTCAAGGCGGCGGCGGACGGCGGCGCGGGCGTGCTGGTCGTGGTCGGTGTGCTGTCCTCGGCGGTCGCCGCGTTCTTCTACATCCGGGTGATCGTGCTGATGTTCTTCAGCGAGCCGAAGGCGGACGGCCCGACGGTCGCGGTGCCGTCGGCGTTCACGTCGGTGGCGATCACGGCGGGCGTGGTGGTCACGCTGGTGCTCGGTGTGGCGCCGCAGTACTTCCTGGACCTGGCGAGCCAGGCGGGAGTGTTCGTGCGGTAGCCGTAGCGGTCGCCTGACACGGCGAAGGGCCCGGCCTCCCCCCGTGGGAGCCCGGGCCCTTCGCCGTACCTGTCGTGATCAGGCCATCCAGAAGAAGACCGCCGTCATCCGCTTGTCCTCCAGGGTGGTGCCCCAGTAGTTCGTCGCGCTGTGGATGATGTTCGCCGAGTAGAGCAGCAGGCGGTTGTAACGGTGCGGGACGCTGATGTCCTCGGTGAAGGAGTCCGGGGGGACGAAGCGGGTGCCGAGGGCGTCGACCAGGTTGTTGTGCGGGGCCAGCACCTGGTTGCCGCCGAGCCGGCCGCCCGGCAGGGCCTGGCGGTAGAAGCTGGTGCCGCAGTCCTTGGGGGTGTCGGGGCTGAGGTAGAGCACGGCGGCGTAGCGGCACAGGCTGCGGGAGTCGGTGTGCGGGCGGCTCTCGCACTCGTCCTTGCCGACGGCCTGGACGCAGTTGTGGTTGAAGGTGCCGGCGCCGTCCGGGTTCTGGGCCCAGAGCCGCGGGGCTCCGGTGGCCTTCCGTACCAGCCGCTCCACGTGCGCGAGTTCGTCCGGCTCCAGGGCCGGCATGGCACGCTGGCCGGGCCAGGGCTCGGGGTTGACCGGGGCGCCCTGGACCCAGTCCTCCTTCGCGAGGCACCGGGCCCGTACGTCGTCGATGTTGGGCAGGACGTCGTCGATGACCCAGTAGTCGCGGCCCTTGGTGGGCTTGCGATAGGGGAGGACGGGGAGTCCGGGAGACTGCGGGGGCCGTGGGGGGCGTAGGGACATGGCCGGAACGGTAGTTCGACACGCGGGTGCGGGCGTCAAAGCGCCGGCCAAGTCTCCGGCAAGAGATGGCGATGACCCGGGCCGTTTAACCCTTCGCCCGGCGCGCGCGCCGGCTCTACGCTGGCGCGACCGAAGGGGAGGGTGCCGATGACGACCGAGTGCGAGGCCGAGTCCGCGTACGACTCCGCGCGCGAGGCCGAGGCCGAGGCGGTTTGGCTGGTGGCCGCCAACGTGGTGACCTGGCGGCGGTGCGGGCCGGGCGGTCAGGAGCTGCGCAACGGGACGAAGGCGTTCAGGGGCGGGGCGAAGGTGTACGTCCTCAAGGTGCACTGGGGGCCCTTCGGCGACCGGCTCATCGTGCTCGGGCGCGAGCGGCACACCAGCCGGTGGATCGCCGTCAACCTGGCGACGCGGCATCTCCACAACTTCCGGGCCAAGCGGGTGCACAGCCCGCGCGTTCTGGAGCGGCTTGCCGAGAGCCACTACCAGCGGCTCGACTCGGCGGACGCGGCGGGCGAGGTCGCCGAGACGCTGGAGCGGTATGCGCGCCGGTACCGGGCCGAGGTCGCGCCGCGCAGCCCGCACCCGGATCACTGCCTGTGCCATGTGTGCCTCACGGGTGAGGCACACATGGCGGACGCGGCAGAGCTGAGCGGCTAGGCCGACGCGTTCGGCGCGATGCGGCCCGTGACCTCGCCCAGGGCGACACGGGTGCCGTCCGGGCCCGGGGCCCAGGCCGTCAGGGTGACCTCGTCGCCGTCCTCGAGGAACGTGCGCTTGCCGGTGGCGAGCTCGATCGGGTCGCGGCCGTTCCAGGTCAGTTCGAGGAGCGAGCCGCGCTGGGCCGCCTCGGGGCCGGAGACCGTGCCGGAGCCGTACAGGTCGCCGGTGCGCAGGGAGGCGCCGTTGACGGTCATGTGGGCGAGCTGCTGGGCGGCCGTCCAGTACATGGTGGAGAACGGCGGCTCGGCCACCACCTCGCCGTTGATGGTGACGGTGATCCGCAGGTCGAAGCCGCCGGGCTCCTCCTCGGCGGAGTCGTCCAGGTACGGCAGGAGGTCGAAGTCGCGGGTCGGCGGGGCGATCCGGGCCGCGTCCAGGGCCTCCAGCGGGGTGACCCAGGCGGAGACGGAGGTCTGGAAGGACTTGCCGAGGAACGGGCCGAGCGGCACGTACTCCCACGCCTGGATGTCCCGCGCCGACCAGTCGTTGAGCAGCGTCAGACCGAAGACGTGCTCGCGGAAGTCGCCGAGGGCGACCGGGCGGCCGAGCTCCGACGGGGTGCCCACGAGGAAGCCGACCTCGGCCTCGATGTCCAGCTTGACGGACGGCCCGAAGACCGGCGCCGGGTCGGCCGGGGTCTTGCGCTGGCCGGCCGGGCGCACGACGTCGGTGCCGGAGACCACGACGGTGCCGGCGCGGCCGTGGTAGCCGATCGGCAGGTGCTTCCAGTTGGGGGTGAGCGCGTCGCCGTCGGGGCGGAAGATCTTGCCGACGTTGGTGGCGTGGTGCTCGCTCGCGTAGAAGTCGACGTAGTCGGCGACCTCGTACGGCAGGTGGAGCGTGACCGCGTCCAGCGGGTGGAGCAGCGGCTCGACGACCGGCCGGTGCGCGGGCACGGTCAGCCAGCCGGTGAGCGCCCGGCGTACGTCGCGCCAGGCGGTGCGGCCGGCCGCGAGCAGCGGGTTGAGGCTCGGCTGCGCGAGCAGCGTCGCGTACGGAGATCCGAGGGCGTGCGCCGCGGCCCCGGCGTCGAGCACGTGCCCGCCGATCCGGACGCCGAGCCTCCGCCGGTCGGGCTCGTCGGCGGTGGAGATGACGCCGTACGGAAGGTTGTGCGGGCCGAAGGGGTCGCCCTCGGCAAGGTCGAGCGGGCTCTGCGGGCTCTGCTCGGGCATCGGTGCTTGCCTCGCTTTCACGGTGTGTGTGGGGACACGTTACGGGGCCCCGGCCGAGGCGCGGATGACATGTGTCACACAGAAAGTGCGGCCTCCGTGGGCAACTGTCCGAATTCGCGGGCTTTGTGGCGCCTGTGAAGTCGCTGTGTCGACACGTGCCCATCACGGGAACGTCAATACCGCTATTCCGGCCGATTGTTCCGGTCATACGATCGATGCTGTATCGCGCCGCGTGCGCATTCCGCAGGCGCGAGCCCCCACAACTGTCTCTGTTTTTCGTCTTCGTCCGACCAGAAAAGGTCCACCTTGAAGATCCGCCGTATTGTCGCGACCGCCGTGGCCGCGGCTGTGACCACCCCGGCCGTGTTCCTTTCCGCCGCGCCCGCGTTCGCCGACACGAAGCCGGCCGCCGGCGCGGAGCAGCAGGCCGGGAAGTCCATCAAGGACCTGGAGATCGCGCTCGCCGCGGCCCAGGCCGCCTACGACAAGGCCGTCGCCGAGTACAACAAGGCCCAGAAGGCCATGGACGACTTCGACAAGGCCGACAACCCGCTGGCGGTTGCCGAGGCAGCCGCGAAGCAGGCGTCCAAGGACGCCGACGCCGCCAAGGCCGCCGCCGACCAGAAGCTCGCCGACGCCAAGAAGGCCCAGACCGACCTGCCGGCCGACGCCACCGACGAGCAGAAGACCAAGGCCGCCCAGGACGTCGCCGACGCCCAGACCGCCGCCGACGCCGCCAAGGCCGACGCCGACGCCAAGGCCACCGCGGCCGCGGCCGCGAAGAAGGCGTACGACGACGCCGCCGTCGCCCTCGCCAAGGACATCTACAAGACCGACAAGGCCAAGGACGCGGCCAAGAAGGCCGTCGAGGACGCGCAGAAGGCGCTCGACGAGGCCGAGGACAACCTGCCCGCCAAGTGCGACGAGGACAAGAACCTCGTCACCACCCTCACCGGCCCGAAGACGATCACCGCAGGTTCCAGCGGCGTGTTCACCTTCAGGGTCACCAACAAGAGCAGCCAGGCGTACGACGAGGTCGCCGCCTCCGTCTCGGCGTTCCGCGACGACGACGACTCGGTCGTGCTGGACGGCAATGGCATGCCGAGGGACCCGCACCTCACGCTCACCTGGTCCTCCGCCGCCAGCCCGAAGTGGCGGAAGGTCGACTTCGACGGTATCTACAGTGGCGTTCCGCTTGCCGCCCACAAGTCCTTTGACTTCAAGCTGAAGGTTGCGTACGACGCCAAGACGCCCGCCGGTGACGGCGCGGTCTTCGGCCTGGGCCTGCGCGTCAAGAACGACTCCTGCGGCGAGGCCAAGGAGGCCAACTACGTCCCCTTCAGCGTCGTCAAGCCGCACAAGCCCAGCACCGGCAAGGGCAACGGCTCCACCGGCGGCAACGGCAACACCTCCCAGCAGGGCGGCTCGTCCAACACCCCGGTGGCGAACGGCACCTCCGGCACCACCGGCGGCACGCTCGCCAAGACCGGTGCCGGCTCGTCCACCCTGCCGATCGCCCTCTCGGGCGCCGCGGCCGTGGTGCTCGGCGCGGGTGCGATGGTGGTCGTGCGGCGCCGCAAGGCCGGCGCCGACGCCTGATAGCACGTCAGCAGAATAGGAAAGGGCCCGCGTATGCGGGCCCTTTCCCTTTCTCCGATTGGAATTCACCCCGCCGTCCGCGGAATGCGTTTCTCCCACGTCCGGTGGAAGACGATCTCCTCGCCCTCCTTGCAGATCACCTCGTCCGACGTGACGAACGCGTCCGCGTCGCACGTCATCTCCGAGTGCGTCTCGATCCGTACGTCCCAGGCGAGTTCGGGCCGGTGCAGCCGGATCGACCAGTCCGAGCGGGTGCGGGCGGACAGCGGGCCCGACTCGTCGATCGTGTACGTCTCCAGGGCCTCCTCGCCGTACTCCAGACCGTCCGGGTGGACCAGGGTGCCGCCGCCGTCTCCGTACCGCGGGTCCACCTCCAGGCGCCATTCGCCGGTGGCGACGTCACGCACGATCAGGCGTGGGGGGCGCGGCTCCTCCAGGGTGCGGGAGAAGCCGGCGCCGAGCGGCTCGGACTGCTCCGGCTCCTCGAACTCGACGGCGTCCTCGGTGCGGGTACGGACCGGCAGGGCGAGCGCGGAGCCCGCCGGGTCGAGGGTGAAGCCGGCCGCGTCGGGCTGCGGCCAGATCCAGGGCCAGTACGTGGAGGAGACCGCGAGCCGGACCCGGTGGCCGGGCGCGAAGGCGTGGCCGGTGCCGGCCAGCTCGAAGACGTACGGCTCCCACTCGCCGATCGGCGCCTCCACCGCCCGGTCGCGGGCGTAGCGGGCGGAGAGGTTGAGCGCCCCGCGCGTCACGAGGGTCGACGAGCCGTCCGGGGCGACGTCGCAGAGCCGGGCGACGACCTGGCCGGTGGGCGCGGTGGTGCGCAGCGCGAGCCGTACGGAGGGGCGGCCCAGGATCTCGACGGGACCGCCGGACTCCGGGACGGGGAAGTCGAAGCAGGCCGAGCGGGCGTCCTCGGCGCGCTGGTCCGGCGGCAGGTCGGCGTCGCCGCCGAAGGGGACGAAACGGCCCGCGTCCAGGCCGGTCTGCTGCGGCGAGGCCACGACGACGGGCGCGCCCTGGAGGGCGTACGTGACGGGCGTGACGTGCGGCGAGGGCCAGGCCGGGTCGGCGACCCAGCGGCCCGGCAGCTCCTCGTACACCGTGGCCGGCGGGTGCGAGTCGCTGATCCAGGAACGCAGCAGCGGCTCGGCCATCACCTCGTTGTCCGTGTTCTTGAGGTGGTGGTCCCACCAGCGCAGGGTCTCCTGGAGGAAGCCGATCGCCGGGCCGGGCGGCAGCCCGCGGTCCGGGTACTGGTGCGGCCAGGGGCCGATGATGCCGCGCACCCGGTCCTGGGGCAGGTGCTCGACCAGTCGGAGCACGGTGTCGCGGTACGGGTCGTGCCGGCCGCCCACGGCGAGCACGGCGGCCCGGATCGACGCGTAGTCCGCGGCCCCGCCCTCGCCGTCCGCTCCCGCGCGGACGCTGCCGTGGCGCCAGTAGTCGTCGCGGGTCTGGTGGGCCAGCCAGGTGTGCGTGAAGGGCCGGACCGCCTCCAGGCGCTCCAGCCACTGCTCGCGCCACTTCTCGCCCACGTACTGCGGGTCGGGCGGCCGGGCGGCGAAGGCGAGCAGGGTTCCGGCCCACGCGTTCATGCCCGCGCCGAGGACGGAGCCGCCCAGGTAGTGCGGGCCGTCGTCGTAGCGGTCGTCGGTCGCGCAGACCGTGACGACCGCCTTCAGGGCCGCGGGTGCCAGCGTCGCGATGCGCAGCGCGTCGTAGCCGCCCCACCCGAGGCCGAACATCCCGACGCGGCCGCTGCACCACTCCTGCTCGGCCAGCCAGTTCACGACGGCGACCCCGTCGGCCAGCTCGGTGGCGTCGTGCGCGTCGCCCGGCAGACCGTCGCTGTTGCCGTGGCCGCGGATGTCGACCCGTACGGAGGCATAGCCGTGGCCCGCGTACCACGGATGGCGCTGCCGGTCGCGGGGTGCGGTCCCGTCGGTGAGGCGGTACGGCAGGTATTCGAGCAGGGCCGGTACGGGTTCGTCGGTGAGCGGCCGCCAGACCCGGGCGTAGAGCTCCTTCCCGTCCGGCATGGGGATGAGGACGTCCACCTGGCGGGTCTCGTACGGGAAGTCGGTGCGGATCCTCGTACGGATCTTCGTCATCGAGTCACCTCAATGGAACAAAAGAGCTACACCTGGTCATATCGTCTGATCAAGAACATACCGGGGGTGACGGGAAGGCGCCCACGGTGATCGAAACGTGACCGGATACGCTGGCGTGAGTGAATGGCAGGCTTCAGCAGACAGGAGATCCCCTCGTGACCGTCGTCGGGCCGTTCGGTCTCAGCGTGCGGGACCAGGCTCTGGAAGCCGATGTCCAGACGGGGTTGGCGGCCGTGGAGGCCGGCCTCCTCGACGCCACCAAGAGTGACGTGCCGTTCATCACCGAGGCCGCGCAGCACCTGGTGCACGCCGGCGGCAAGCGGTTCCGGCCGCTGCTCGTGATGCTCACGGCCCAGTTCGGCGATCCCTACGCGCCGGGCGTCGTGCCCGCGGCCGTGGTCGTCGAGCTCACCCACCTCGCCACGCTCTACCACGACGACGTCATGGACGAGGCGGCCGTGCGGCGCGGGGTGGACAGCGCGAACAGCCGCTGGGGCAACTCGCTCGCCGTCCTCACGGGTGACTTCCTCTTCGCCCGCGCCTCGCACACCCTCGCGGACCTCGGCCCCGAGGCCGTGCGCATCCAGTCCGAGGCGTTCGAGCGGCTCGTCACCGGCCAGATCCTGGAGACGGCCGGCCCGCAGGAGGGCCGTGACGCCGTCGACCACTACCTCGACGTCCTCGGCGGCAAGACCGGCTCCCTCGTCGCCGTGTCCTGCCGCTTCGGCGCGATGATGTCCGGCGCCGACGAGAGCGTCGTCCGGATCCTCACCCAGTACGGGGAGCGGCTCGGCGTCGCCTTCCAGCTCGCCGACGACGTCCTCGACATCGCCTCCGACTCCCACGAGTCCGGCAAGACCCCCGGCACCGACCTCCGTGAGGGCGTCCCCACCCTGCCGGTGCTCTACCTGCGCGCCGCCGCGGCCGCGCACGGCCGCCCGGAGGACCTGGAGCTGCTCGCGCTCATCGACGGCGACCTCACCGACGACGAGCGGCACGCCGAGGCGCTGCGCCGGCTGCGCGTCCACCCGGCCCTGGAGCAGGCCCGCCGGGAGACCGTGCGCTACGCGGAGGAGGCGCGCGCGATGCTGGCGCCGCTGCCCGACGGGTACGCGAAGGCGGCGCTTGAGGAGCTGTGCGACGCGGTGGTGCACCGGGCCGGCTAGCGGCTCGGTCCAGCGGCTCGGTCCAGCGGGTCGGCCCAGCGGGTCGGCCCAGCGCCTTTCGTCGTTGAGGGAGCCGCCGTTCGGGGTACGAACCCTAGGGGTGGGTCATCCCGGAGAGGTACGCGAGGTTGATCCCGGGGGCTGACGACTTCGTTCGCCCGTCCTGGTGAGATGGAGACATCGACCAGGGAGGTAGCGCAGATCATGGCAACGAAGAAGGCCGGCCGTTACATCGTCCCGGTCGCGGTGGCCGGAGTGGCCGCGGCGACCATCGGCCTCGTACCGGCGCTCGCGGCGTCGGGCGACCCGGACCTGCCGAAGATCACGGCTCAGCAGCTCATCGAGAAGATCGCCTCGTCGGACACGCAGACGCTGTCCGGCACCTTCAAGATCGACACGGACCTCGGTCTGCCGTCCTTCGCGGGCCTGCTGCCGTCGGCCGCGCCGTCCTCTTCCGGCGCCTCCGACCCGTCGGCGAAGCTGGCCGAGCTGGCCTCGGGCTCGCACACGCTGCGGGTCGCGGCGGACGGGCCGGACCGGCAGAAGCTGACCGTGCTCGACGGCTCGGACGAGTACAGCCTGATCCACAACGGGGCCGACGTCTGGGCGTACGACAGCAAGGCGAACGAGGTCGTCCACCAGAAGGACGCCACGGGTCCCAAGGGCCCCAGCGGCTCCCGGGACGAGGCTCCGCACGAGAAGCTGCCGGCCACCCCGAAGGCCCTCGCGGACGAGGTCCTGAAGGCGGCGGGCGACACGACCTCCATCACCGTCGGCGGCACCGCGAAGGTGGCCGGCCGGGACGCGTACCAGCTCGTCATCAAGCCGAAGCAGTCGGGCTCGACGGTCGAGTCGGTCAAGATCGCGGTCGACGCGGCCACCGGCACCCCGCTGAAGTTCACCCTCGCCTCGGTGAGCGGCGGCAAGCCGGTCGTCGACGCGGGCTTCACCAAGGTCGACTTCGGCAAGCCGGCGGCCTCGACGTTCGACTTCAAGGCGCCGAAGGGCGCGAAGGTGACGGAGGGCGACAAGGCCTTCGGCGGCGGCAAGGACTTCGACGGCGGCAAGGGCTTCGAGGACAAGGCCCCGAAGGGCTTCGGGGGCCCGCTCGGTGACCTGATGAAGGACGGCGGCCTGGGTGGGGCCGGCAAGGCCGGCAAGGAAGGCGGCCTGAACGTCATCGGTGAGGGCTGGACGACGGTGGCCAGGCTGGACACCGGCGCCCCGGCGCCGAAGACCGGGGACGCGCCCAAGGAGGTCCAGGGCTTCCTGGACTCGTTCGGCGACAAGGTGAGCGGCAAGTTCGGCTCGGGCACGGTCTTCAAGACGAAGATCGTCAACGTGCTGATGACGGAGGACGGCAAGGTCTACGTCGGCGCGGTGACGCCGCAGAAGCTCGTGGAGGTCGCGAACTCCGCCAAGTAGCAGCGGAGTTGGTGCCTGGGTGGGTCGGGGGCAGTGGTCACCGGCCCACCCAGGAGTTTTTTGTGCCGAACCGCCTTACGGGAACGTCAGCTTGAAGCTGTTGAGCGTGCCCGTGTCGTACGTCGCCTTGTCCTGGACGCGCAGCTTCCAGACGCCGTTGGCGACCTCGGCGGACGCGTTGACCGTGTAGGTCGTCTTGACGTTGTCGGCCGAGTCGGAGGACGAGTACGGCTTCAGGTTGTAGACCGTGCCGCTCGGGCCGATGAGGTCGACGACCAGGTCACCGCGCCAGGTGTGGGTGATGTCCACGCCGACCTGGAGGGTGCTGGGCGCGTTGCCCGTGATGCCGGAGACGGTCACCGACGACGTCACGGCCGGGCCGTTGTCCGGGATGGCGACCGGGGTCGTGTTCTGGAAGACCGTGCCGGTGGGCGGGGTCGTCGTGCCGGCGGCCAGGTTCCAGACGGCGTACGCGATGGCGTCCGAGTTGCGGTCCAGGGCGGTGTCGTTGATGTTCGCCGAGGTGTCGCACGAGGCGTGGTAGCAGCGGTCGAACGCCTGGCCCGAGGTGCCGCCCCAGTTCTGCGCCTGGGTGGCGGTCTTGATGTAGTCGGCGCCGGAGAACAGCCCGCCGACCGGGACGCCCGCGTTCTTGAAGGGCGCGTGGTCGGAGCGGCCGTCGCCCTCGGTCTCGGGCTCGGTGACGATGCCGAGGCCCGTGAAGTAGTTCTTGAAGGTCTGCTCGATGGTCGGGTCGTCGTCGTAGACGAAGTAGCCCGGGTTGGGCGAGCCGATCATGTCGAAGTTCAGATAGTCGCTGATCTTCGCGCGCTCGGTGGACGCCAGGTTGTTCACGTAGTACTTGGAGCCGACCATGCCCAGCTCCTCCGCGCCCCACCAGGCGAAGCGTATGTGCTTCGTCGGCTGGAGCTGGGCGCGGGAGACGGCGAGCGCGGTCTCCAGGATGGCCGCGGAGCCGGATCCGTTGTCGTTGATGCCGGGCCCGGCGGTCACCGAGTCGAGGTGCGAGCCGGACATGACGACCTGGTTGGGGTCGCCGCCCGGCCAGTCGGCGATCACGTTGTAGCCGGTGGCGCCGTTGTACGTGAACTGCTGGAGCGTGGTGGTGTATCCGGCCGCGTCGAGCTTGGCCTTCACGAAGTCGACGGACGCCTTGTAGCCGGTACGGCCGTGGGCCCGGTTGCCGCCGTTGTTGTTGGCGATGGTCTGGAGGTCGGCCAGGTGCTGCTTGACGTTGGCCACGGAGATGTCGGGCGGCGTGACGGCGGCGGCGCCGGACGCGGTGGACGGGACGGCGGTGGCGGGCGCGGCGCCGGCCAGGGCGCCGACGACGAGGGCCGAGACGCCGGCCAGGGCGGAGAGTCTCGCGGAGAGTTTCATGTGGGGGCTCCGGATTCCGAACTGGGGATGGGACGGAACGTACGAGCGCCTCGCGTCGTGGGTGGCGCGAGGCGTTGGAGCTGTGCGGGTGGTGATGCCGTGCGTGTGAAGCCGTGCGAGACGAATGTTCAGCGGGAGTCTGATATTCCGTCAAGATGGAAACCGGTCAGGCGTGTCCGCTCAGCGGACGGTCGCGAGTGCGAGTGCGAGTGCGAGTGCGGGTGCGGGCGCGGGTGCGAGCGGGGGAGCGGGTACGAGGTCTCGGCGCCCGGGCGGCCGGGATGGGCGGCCTTCAGCTCGCGCGGGCGGGGTCCATCAGGCGGCGCAGGGCCGTCGGGGTGTGGCCCACGTGTTCGCGGACCGTACGGGTCAGGTGCGCCTGGTCGGAGAAGCCGAGCCGGGTCGCCAGTTCGGCCAGGCTGGGCGCGCCCTCGGCGATCGCGTCCATGGCCCGGGTGACGCGGACGCGGTTGCGGTAGCGCGTCAGCGAGACGCCCATCTGCCGGGAGAACACCCGGCTCAGGCGGTACGGCGACACCTTCAACAGCCGGGCGAGGCCGACGAGTTCCTCGGCGCCCGGCGCCTCCTCGATGATCGCCTCGCGCGCCGCGGCGGCCAGCGCCCGGTCGGCCGCCGCCCGCGTCCGTACGCCCTGCGCGCCGGCCGGCTCGCCGGCCGCCGCCGCGACCAGGCGCAGCAACTCCTCCGTCACCGCGTACTCGACGTCACCCGCGCCCGCCGCCGCGACCAGGCGGCGGTGCGCGAGGTCGACGCGCGCGTCCACGTACACCGTCGTCGCGGCGGGCGTGCGTTCGAGGAGGGAGGGCTTGAAGCTGACCGACGTACAGACGTCGCCGCCCGCCGGATGTGCGAAGCGCTCCTCCTCGCCGGGCGCGCCCAGGTAGGCCATGGTCGGGTCGAGATCGGCGTCGGTGCCGTTCGCCCAGCGCCGGAAGCGGCCGCTCCGTACCAGCACGAGCCGGTGGCTGTCATGGGTCTCCGGCTCCGACCACCGGGTGTGGTCGGAGCGGCACCCCACCACGGACACGGTGAACTCGGGCCGGCGGGCGAGGGGCGAGGCGGACAGCATGCTCCGGACCCTACGCGCCGGGTGTGACAGGCGGGGGACGAAAGATCGACCGGGAAACCTCGTAACCCGCAAGGATCTTCAAGACGTTCACCGCCGCCACGCCGGATCCTTGAGGCCACGTGAAGACACGAAGGGAACCATCCATGGCCGTCAACGCACAGCTCAGTTCGATCGTCATCGACTGTGCCGACCCCCGGGCGCTCGCCGAGTTCTACGCCAAGGTCACCGGCTGGGAGATCAACTCGGCCGACGACTCCTGGGCCTCCGTCGGCCAGGGCCCGGTCCAGCTCGCCTTCCAGCGGGTCGACGGCTACCAGGGCCCGGCCTGGCCCGACGCCGCCAAGCACGCCCACCTCGACTTCAAGGTCGCCGACCGGGAGATCGCGGTGAAGGAGCTGCTCGCCGAGGGCGCGACCAAGCCCGACTTCCAGCCCGGCGGGGACGGCTGGACGGTGCTGGCCGACCCGGAGGGCCACCTGTTCTGCGTCATGGCGGCCTGAGGACCGACAGCCGGCAGGTCTCCGTCCTTCCGCCTTCCGTCCTTCCGCCCGTCTGTCCGTCCGTTGCAGTGACATGACGGCCAGCGAATGGATGAAACGCGACGAAACAGCCGTGACCTGCGTTCTTGCCCCTCTCCCTGCCACTCACGATGCGACGTGGCCGCCGACCCGCGGCCACGTCGTCCGGGCTCCGGGAGAGAAGGAAACACATTGGCAACCACACGCAGGGTGCGCCGCACCATGCTGGCCGCCGTGGCCGCGCTCGCGATGGGCGTCGGCATGGCCCAGACCGCGACGAGTTCGCAGCCGGGAGACGGCCGCGATGCAGCCGCCGAGGTCGCCGCAGCGGCGCCGGTGAAGGCGCGGCTGACCGGACATCCCAAGGAGGTCACTCCTTCCGGCAAGGCACAGGCGAAGCACCCGCGACCAGTGCCGCCGCCCCGCCTCACCGCGACCAAGCGAGAGCTGGACGCGGCGGCCCGGCAGGCGCCGGGGGCGAAGCGTCCGCGCATCGGGAACCGGAAGGGGCAGGCACCCCTGCTGGCTCCGCCCGGAAAGTCGTTCAGCTACGAGGGCGCGACCCAGAACACCGGCCTCTACCCGCCGGACACCCACGGAGCCGTCGGCAAGGTCAACTTCGTGGAGGTCACCAACGGCGAAGGCGTCAGCGTCTTCACCAAGACCACCGGCACCCTGCAGAAGCAGACGTCCTTCGCCAGCTTCTTCAACTACACCGACCAGACGATCTTCGACCCGCGCGTCGCCTACGACAAGACGTGGAACCGCTGGGTCGTCACCGCGGAGGCCTTCCCGGAGGCCGGCGGCGCCCAGTACTACTTCGTCGCCGTGTCGAAGACGTCCGACCCCAAGGGCTCGTACGTCATCACCCAGATCAACGTGTCGGGTCTCGGCGGCTTCTTCGACTATCCGCAGCTCGGTCTCGACCAGGACGCCGTCCTCACCACCGCCAACATCTTCAGCGACGAGGACGCGTACCTCGGTTCGGTCGCGTTCGGCATCGGCAAGGCACAGCTCTACAACGGGCTGGACTTCGACGCCCCGGCGTTCGACCTCGGCACGCCCGGCACCGTCGCGCCTCCGATCGTGGAGGACAACAACACGAACTCCTTCTTCGTGGCGGCGAGCCCCGCTGACAACACGCACCTGAAGCTGTTCAAGGGCAGCAATCTCGGCCGCAGCGCCGCGACCATCGTGACCGCGCCCGATGTGACGGTGAGCGCGTTCAGCGCCCCGGCACCCGCCTCGCAGCCGGGCACGGACCAGACGCTCGACGCGCTGGACGCGCGCTTCCAGAACAACAGCACGCAGATCGGCAACCAGCTCCTCAACGTCCACTCCACCGGTTCCGTGCAGTCGACGCCGACGTGGTACCAGATCAACACCGGCACGAGTGCCCTGACCGCCGGCGGAATCTTCTACGAGACGGCCACCTCGGACGACTTCAACCCGTCGATCGTCGGTTCCACCGTGAACGGCACCAATGCCAATCCCATCGGGCAGTTCTTCGTCACCTGGTCGGCCACCGACATCGGCGGTATGAACACGACACCGCACCAGGTCAGGGTGAAGGGCAGCGGCCGTCTGGCGACCGACCCGGTCAGCTTCGCCGGTGGCTCGACCTTCGGGCCCACGGCGAGCACCTTCTACAACCCGGATGCGGACCCCGTCGGGCGCTGGGGCGACTACTCGGCGGTCGCGATCGACCCGAGCCCCGCCACGAACTGCCCTGTCGGCAACCGGGCCTACCTCGTGAACGAGCGGCAGAACAGCCAGACCCAGTGGAGCTCGCGCTGGGGACGCCTCGGCTTCTGCTAGGCCGGTAGGACCAGGACTCTCGGGGGTCGGAGGCGGAGGTGCGGTCGGACCGCACCTCCGCCTCTGTCGTGCCCAGGAGTCGTGCCTAGGAGTCGTCCCTCGCCGTTTCGGCCTTCGTGTAGAGGACCTCGCGGGCCTGTTCCGCCGCGCGCAGCATGCTCTCCGAGATGAAGTCGAGGAAACGGGCGACGTTTTCGAGGCGGTTGGCGGCCGGGGTGCCGGGGCCGAGGACGGCGACGCCCTCGCGGGCGGTCTCGCTGAACCGGGTGTTGTCGCGGGCGCTGCGGAGCATCGACTGGTACCAGAGGTCGTCGTCGACGATGTAGCGCTCGCGACGGCGCTCGTCGCGCTCGCGGCGGACGAGCTCCAGGTCGGCCAGGAACGTGATCGCCTTGGAGACGGAGGCCGGGCTGACCTGCAGGCGCTGGGCGAGTTCGGAGGCGGTGAGGCTGCCGGCGTCGGTGGTGTAGAGGCAGGCCATCACCCGGGCCATCATCTTGGGCAGGCCCGAGTGCATGAGGACGGTGGCCAGCAACTCCTCGTACTCGCGTACGACGTCCGCGTCGCGTCCGTGCGGCTGGGGCACCGCCTGCGAGCCCTTGGCGGCGGCGGGGCTACGGCGCTGGGCGCGGCGTTCGGTGGCGCGGTGGGCCAGGTCGGCGCGGTAGGCGGTGGGGCCGCCGTTGCGCATGACCTCGCGGGTGATCGTCGAGGTGGGGCGTTCGAGGCGGCGCGCGATCTCGGCGTAGGCGAGGCCGTCGGCCAGTCCCAGCGCGATCTGCTGACGTTCCTGCTGGGTGAGCCTGCCTCCCGGCATCGCGTTCTCCTCGGTTCGTTCGTTGGCCGTACCTGGTCTGCTACGGCGCCAGCTTAGCGTTCACTCTCATTCCATTGCAATGGGTGACGCGATTGTCGTTGCGTTAGGCGCGAGCCAGTTGCAACACTTTTCCTCATCTGACCTGCGATTACTGCATAGTTGCGCAACGAGTGTGTTGCCTGAATCTGGAAAGCAACGTAGCGTTTTCGATGTCGGAAACGCCGACAGCGCACATCGAGCAGCAGGAGAGAACGATGCAGAAGTTCGCCACCACCGCCCCGGTCACCGCCGTCCTCGACATCCCCGCCGGTCGCGTCCAGTTCATCGCCGCCGACCGCGCCGACACCACCGTCGACGTCCGTCCCGCCAACGCCGGCAAGAACCGCGACGTCAAGGCCGCCGAGCAGACCACCGTCAGCTACGCCGACGGCGTCCTGCGGATCCAGGCCCCGGAGCCCGCCAACAAGCTCACCGGCTCCGGCTCCGTCGAGGTCACCGTCCAGCTCCCCGCCGGTTCCTCCGTCGAGGCCCGGACCGCCGCCGCCGAGCTCCGCGTCGTCGGCCGCCTCGGCGACGTCGCCTTCGAGGGCGCGTACCGCCAGATCAAGATCGACGAGGCCGCGAGCCTCCGCCTCACCGCGACCGACGGCGACGTCGAGGTCGGCCGCCTCACCGGCCCCGGCGCCATCAGCACCGACCGGGGCAGCATCCGCGTCGCCGAGGCCGCCGGCCGGGGCACCCTCGTCCTCCGCACCCAGGACGGCGACATCACCGTCGCCGCGGCGGCCGGCGTCTCGGCCGCGCTCGACGCCGGCACCTCCTACGGCCGCGTCAGCAACGCGCTGCGCAACGACGGCGCCACCGAGCTCGACATCCGCGCCACCACCACCCGCGGCGACATCACCGCCCGCAGCCTCTGACCCGGATCGACATCCCAAGGGGGACGACGTGAACGCGAACTGGTCCGGCATGGTGCCCGTCGACGACACCGCCCTCGCCGTCACCGACACCGGTGGCCCCGGCACCCCGATCCTCTACCTCAACGGCCAGTTCGCGACCCAGGGCTACTGGAAGTACCTCATCGCCGAACTCGGCCCCGACTTCCGCCACATCACCTACGACGAGCGCGCCCGGGGCAGGAAGTCGGGCCTCTCCTCCGACTACTCCTTCGAGGCCGCGGTACGGGACGTCGACGCCGTCCTCGCCGCCCGGGGCGTGCGGCGGGCCGTACTGGTCGGCTGGTCGTACGGCGCCTTCGTCGGCGCCCACTGGGCGAGCCGCAACCCCGACCGCACGATCGGCGCGGTCCTGGTCGACGGGGCGGAGCCGTACGACTGGCTCGACGACGCCCTGGAGCAGCGGATCCGGAAGCTGTTCCGCCGGGTGAGCTGGATCGCGCCGCTGCTGCGCCCGACGGGCCTGGTCCCGCGGCTGAGCGCCCGCCAGATGGCGGAGATCAACATCGAGCTCGGCAGGATCTCCCGCGAGCGCGAACTCGGCCCCGTCCTCGACGCCATCACCGTCCCGACGCGCTACGTGCTCGCCTCGGGAGCGTCCCTCGGCAGCAAAGGCGACGAACAGGAACGCATCCGCGCGAGCCTGGACGCGGTGGTCGCCCGCAACCCGAACATCCGCGTCAGCGCGAAGGTCGCCAGCAACCACGACAGGATCCTGCACAAGGACTACCGCGCGATCGCGAGGGCGGTGCGTGAGGTCGCCGCGCTCTAGGGCGCGCATGGCACATCGCATCCCGACCGCGTCACCCGATCATGTCCTCAAGGGCATGGCGCGATAGCGGAATTGGTCTTGGAGAAGGGCCACTCGCAGGTCATAGCGTCGAAGGAGTTCGCACACGGAGTTTCACAGCGAGGAGGATCCACCATGGTCTCCAAGAGGTTCCTTGCCGCCGGGCTGGCCACTGCGGCGATCGGTTTCGCCGCAGTGGGCAGCGCAGAGGCCGACACGCCGGCCCCGCGCAGGGGTCACGTCGAAGTCCTCGAACTCAAGGTCCAGAACGACCAGTACGAGGCCCTGGACCTCGGCCCGGCAGGCCCGGGTCTCGGCGACATGGACGTCTACTCCGGCACCGCGACAGTGGACGGCCGCAGCGTCGGGCGCGGCGGCGGCTCGTGCCAGGTCGTCTCGATCCGCGGCGGAAAGACCACGACGCAGTGCGTGATCACGATGGAGGTCGAGGGCGGCTCCCTGACGATGCAGTCGCTCTGGACGAAGGGCGACACGGCCCCGCTCGACATGGCCATCACCGGCGGCACGGGCGCCTACGGCACCGCGCGGGGCACGGTGCGCTTCTGGGACATCGGGACGGCGAACGAGAGGGCGCGGGCCGAGATCCTGCGCTGACTGTCGCGCGGGGGCCGGGCGACGCGCTTGACCCTCACGTGGCGTGATGCCGCATCGTCGGGGGCGTGGAAGAACACCTGACCGTGGGGCGCGTGGCCGAGTTGGCCGACGTGAGTGTCCGTACGCCGCACCACTACGACGAGATCGGCCTCGTACGCGCCTCCGCGCGGACCGCCAAACAGGTCCGGCCGGTCCGGCGGCCCTCAGCACCAACCCGGTCGGCGGCCTCGCCGCAGGCGCCGCCGCTCAGCCTTCGGCCCCCGGACGGCCCTGCTCCTGCTGGCCCTGTCCTCGCTCGCCTTCCCCGCCGTCCTCCTGGCGAGCCCGGTCCGCCGCATGCGGGAGCTGGTCTGAGTCGTCCAGTCCTAGGGGTAGCGGGGCAGGTCGTCGGTGGCGATGGTCCAGTCGGCGATAGTGACGTCCTCGCCGTAGAAGAAGTCCTTGCGGGTGGCGTAGCGAGGGCCCTCGGGGGTGGGGTGGATGTCGGAGAAGACGGCGCCGGAGCCGGTGCGGGGGTCGAAGATCGCGTAGACGGGGATGCCGAGGAGCGGGTAGTCGCGCAGCTTGCCGACCCAGTCGTTGTCGGGGTTGGAGCGGGAGACGACCTCGATGGCGGCGAGGAGGGTGCGCGGGTCGAAGGAGCCGGTGCCCTCCATGTCGGTCTCAGCGATCACCATGACGTCGGGGTGGCGCATGACCCCTTCTGGCTCGTGCTCGACGTCCGGCTCGCCCGTGTGGGCGGCCAGATCTTCCGGCATCACCTTTTCCAGGCGCTTACGCAGCCGCAATACGGTCAGCTCATGCGGTCGCCCTGGAGCCATCATGTCGTGAACGATTCCCTCTTTGGTGATCTCGAACTTGCCGGGGACGGTGTCGTCCAGGCGCTCCAAGGCTTCCCGCATGGTCCGGTAGATGGGGGAGACGGTGGTCATGGCGCTGGCTCCTCGTCTGTGCCCTGGGGCCCGAGTCATCAGCTTCATGCTAGGCGGCCCTCCCCTCAGTGACGCGGCAGTCGCGGCAGAGGCCGTCGGCTGGGGGAGCGCCGGGGAAGGGGCGGCCGCAGTCGTTGCATTCCTCGAAGGGGGAACGGGGCGAGGTGAGGGTCACGCGGGCGGTGAGGGCGGTGGGTGCGGCAAGGGCGGGGACGGGTGCGGCGGCGACCGGTGGCGGGAGCAGGGCTGTGAGGCGGTGGGAGAGGAGGCCGGCCGGGTGGGCGAGGGGTTCCGGGAGGGTCGCGCAGAGGGTGCGGGTGACCGCCTCGGGGGTCGCGCCCCGGTCCAGCCAGGCCGTCACGCCCGGCGCCAGGCGTTCGATGTCGCGCTCGCCGAGGAGGAGGCGGGGTTCGTGGACGCGGAGGTTGGTGAGGAGGGCGGCGGCCGGGCGGTCGCGCTCGGCCAGGGGGAGGGGAGTGGGGGCGGGGGGCTTCGGCTCCGTTACGGGCTTGGGCCCCGGTGGCGGTGGTGGTGGCGGCTTCGGGGTTTTCCGTACGGGCTCCGGCGGCGGAGGCGTCCTGGGTACGGGCTCGGGCTCAGCCCCCGGCCTGTTGTACGAGATCGTGCGCGGCGTGAACGTGCCGTTGGGCTGGCGTTGCCTCGTCCGCTTCAGGTAGCCGTGCTTCTCCAGCTCCCGCATGGCGGCGGCGATGCGCAGCTCGCTCTCCGGGTGCAGGGCCGCGATGGCCTTGATGCCGACGGAGGCCCCGGCGGGCAGCGACTGGATGTAGACGGCGAGGCCCTTGGCGAGCAGCGAGAGCTCGCGGTGCTGGGCGAGGTGGTTGCCCACGACCGTGTAGTGGGTCGTGTGGCGGACGTTCACGTGAATGAGCCCGGAGGTGCGCGAGGGCGCGCTAGGGTGCTTGGGAGCCATCGGGAAGCCCTAACTTCCTCGGTGGTCAGGCCCTCGATCGGGATTGGCGTCCCGGCCGGGGGCCGTCGCATGTCTGGGGTTGTGGGGTGGTGCTGGCGTGAGCATATGCCAGGCAACCCGCGCCAAATCCAGCCCAGTTGGCGCAAGTCACCCGTCCGGGTGACGGGTTCTGACGGGCGGGTCTCGGGGAGGCTGGAGGGGTTGGGAGGGGGCTTGCCCGGGGCTTTAAAGCAGTTACGTCGTGGGCCTCCGCGTCGCGGACGCCCGCGACGCGGACGCTTATGAGAGGGCGAGCTCGGCCCACACCGTCTTCCGAGGTACGGGCCCGCTCCGCACGCCCCAACTCCGCGCGAGCCCCTCGACGATGAGCAGCCCCCGACCGCCCCCGTGCTGCGGAAGCCGGTCACCCCGCGTGTCCGTGACCTCGATCCGGACCGTGGTCTCCGCGGCGAGCAGCGCGAGGTGGAAGTCCCGGCCCGCGACATGGCCGTGCGTCACGGCGTTCGCCGCGAGCTCGCCGACGATCTGGGCCGCCGGCTCCGCCACGTACGCCAGATCCCAGGAACGCAGCTGCTCCACGGCGAGTAGCCGAGCGAGCCGCGCGCCGCGTCGCGTGGCGGAGAGCTGGATTCCGAATTGGCGTACAGACGCCAAGAGTTGAGTGGGTTCCTGATTCATGTCACTCAGCGTGGCGGTGTCTGCTTACGCTGCCCATCGAACAGGCCCTTACGTACGGTTACTGTCCCGCGACTGTCCGGTGCTGTCCTGACTGTCTCGCGCGGCGCGTCGGGTAGGGCTCGGCCGAAGGAGGTGGGCGCGCAATGAGCGTGGACGAGGTGAACGGCGTCGGGGCAGAGGACGCGGGCTGGGAGGTGGAGCCCGGCGACGAGTCGGGTGCGGCGGTCGTGGCGGCGGTGGGCCGTCAGCTCAAGCTGTGGCGGGAGTCGAAGGGGCTGAGCGCGGTCGAGTTGGGGCTGTTGCTCGGCTACGGCGAGGACATGGTCCGCAAGGTCGAACGCGGGGACCGCATCCCGCGCCCTGAGTACCTGGACAACATGGACCGGGCAGTGAGCGCGGGTGGGCTCGTCTCGGCAATGAAGAAGGATCTGGAAGAGGTCCGCTACCCGAAGAGGCTGCGGAGTCTGGCGAAGATGGAGGCCCGGGCGGTCGAGTTCTGCATGTACACCAACTTCGACATCCACGGTCTGCTGGAAACCGACGAGTTCTCGCGGGCGGTCCTGCAGACCTGGCGTCCGGCGTACGAGCAGGAGGAGCTGGAGCGGTACTTGGCGGCGCGAGTCGCGCGCCGCTCGGTCCTGGAGAAGAGCCCGGCGCCCGAGTTCAGCTTCATCCAGGAGGAGGTGTCGCTGCGGCGACCCGTCGGGGGAAGAATGGTGCTCCGTCGTCAGCTTGAGCATCTGCTGGAGGTGGGCGAGTTGCCCAACGTCGATATCCAGGTGATGCCGACCGAGCGCGCAGACCACCCCGGGGCGGGCGGTCGCATCGCACTCCTGAAGTTCGAGGACGGTACGGCGGTGGGGCGGATGGACAGGGACTTCGGCGGTCGCCCGGTCTCCGACCTCAAACGACTCCGGATCTTGGAGCTGCGCTATGGCATCATCCGCTCCAAGGCCCTCACTCCGGCGGAGTCACGGGACTTCATCGAACAACTGCTGGGAGAGACATGATCGGCAATCCCGAACTCGACTGGTTCAAGAGCAGCTACAGCGACGGCGCAAACGGCAACGACTGCGTCGAGGTCGCCGCGACTCCCGGCACCGTCCACGTCCGTGACTCCAAGGACGCCGACGGCGCCCGCCTCGCCTTCGGCCCCGGCGCCTGGGCCGGGTTCGTCGCGTACGCCTCCGGCGAGTAGCGACGGCCGCACACTTCGAGGGGCCCGACTCGCGGACGAGCCGGGCCCCTCGGTGCGTGGTGCTCAGGCGCTGATCAGTTCCTCGACCAGTCGCACGGCCTCCGGCACCTCGACGTGGTCGTCGGGAGTGGCTCCGAAGTGGCCACCGGTCGGCGTCACGACGGCGGTCGCGCCGAGGCCCTCGACGAACAGGCGGACGTGCTCGGTCGGGTCGGGCTGGTTGACCGGGTCGTCCATGGCCTGGAGGACCCGGAAGTGCCGGGCCGAGCGGCGGATGCGCTCCCAGTCGAAGCCGCCGTCGAAGAACTCGGCGAGCTCGTCGTAGCCGACCTCGTGGGCGGAGGCGGCGACGAGCAGGACGCCCGCGAACACCCCGTCGGCCTCGGGGTCGTGCTGTTCCAGGAACCGCAGCACGTTGACGGCGCCGATGCTGTGGCCCACCAGCACGGTGGACTCGGCGGGGCCCGCGGCCAGCACCGCCTCGCCGTAGGTCTTGCGCCACGGCTCAAGCCGCGGGGCGCCGGTGTCCGGCAGTCGGGGCACGGTGACCCGGTGGCCGGCCGCGGCCAGCCGGTCGGCCAGATACGGGAACCAGACGCTGTCGTCGCTGGAGCCGTACCCGTGCGACACCACGATCTCGCTCATGATCGATCCATCCCCTTAATCGAAACGATCCGTCTCGTTTCGATTAAAGCTAGCACACTGCTAGCGTGTGGAGGTGCCCACCGGAGAAGCCCACACCCGCCGCACCGGCGGTCGGATCCGCAGCCAGGACGCCCACGACGCGGTCCTCGCCGCCGCGATCGAGCTCGTCGAGGAACTCGGCTACCAGGCCGTCACCATCGAACGGGTCGCGGCCCGCGCGGACGTCGCCAAAAGCACCATCTACCGCTGGTGGAAGTCGAAGGCGGTCCTCGTGATGGACGCCTACCGCACGGCCGTCGAGCAGCGGATGCCCGAACCGGACACCGGTTCGCTCGCGGGCGACCTCACCGCCTTCGCCACCGCCCTCTACGGCGTGTCCGGACACCCGCTACGGCTGCGGACCCTGCGCGGCCTCATGGCCGAAGCCCAACTCGACCCCGCCTTCGCCGAACCCTTCCGGGAATGGGTGGAGAGCCGGCGCGCCGTCGTGCTCACCCTGCTCGACCGCGGAGTCCAGCGCGGCGAAATCCCGGCCGCAGCCGACCTGGAAGCGGCCACCGACCACCTCTTCGGCCTCTTCTGGTACCGCCTCCTGGTCGGCCATCAGCCCCTCGACCCCGGCCAGGCATCCGCTCACATCGAGCAACTACTGCACGGACTCGACGCGCGCACTCCCTAGCCCGGTGCCGCTCTCGTGCCGTGCGCCGGTGACGACGAGTGAGACGTTCTGGCCGCCGAAGCCGAAGGAGTTGCTGAGCACGGCTTCCTGGGGGGCGTCTCGTCGCTCCGCGACGACGTCGAGGTCGATGTCGTCGCCGACGCCGGCCGCCGTGAGGTTGCGGGTCGGCGGGATGACGCCGTGCTCCACGCTGAGGACGGCGACGAGGGCCTCGATCGCGCCGGCCGCGCCGAAGAGATGGCCGAGTGCCGCCTTGGGGGCCGTCACGGTGGCGCGGTCGCCGAAGAGCTGCCGTATCGCGCGTGCCTCGGCGGCGTCACCGACCGGGGTTCCGGTGGCGTGGGCGTTGATGTGGCTGATCCGGTCGGGCGTCAGGCCGGCCTGGGCGAGGGCCTTCCGCATGGCCGCGATCTGACCGGAGCCGTCGGGGGCGGGCGCCGTGATGTGGTGGGCGTCGGCGGCGATGCCGGCGCCCGCGAGCACCGCGTGGACGCGCGCGCCTCGGGCGGCGGCGTGCTCGGCGCTTTCGAGCACCACCACGGCGGCGCCTTCGCCGAGCACGAACCCGCTGCGGTCCGCGGCGAACGGCCGGGACGCCGAGGCGGGTTCGGCGGTGTGCCGTGACAGCGCCTGCGCCTGGGCGAAGCCGGCGACGGTGATCGGGGTGATCGCGGCCTCGGTGCCGCCCGCGATGACCACGTCCGCCTCGCCGGCGCGGATGAGCCCGGCACCCAGGGCGATCGCCTCGGCGCCGGAGGAGCATGCCGAGACGGGCGTGTAGACCCCGGCCCGTGCGCCGTATTCGATGCTGATCAGCGCCGCCGCCGCATTGGGCATGAGCATCGGCACCGTGCGCGGCGAGACGCGCCGCGTCCCGGACGTCTCCAGGACGTCGTCCTGCTCCAGCAGCGTGCGTACGCCGCCGATGCCCGTGCCGATCGCCGACGCGAGCCGGTCCGGATCCACGGCCGGGGCGCCGGCGTCGGCCCAGGCTTCGGCCGCCGCGACGAGGGCTGCCTGCTGCGAGCGGTCGAGCCGCCTGGCCTGCGCCGGCGGCAGCGAGGCGGCGGGATCGGTCGCCAGGGTCCCGGCGACGATGTCCTCGCGGTCCGGCAGGGCGCCGGCGCGGATGCCGGACTCGCCGGCGAGCAGGGCCTTCCAGGTGGACTCCACGTCTCCGCCGAGCGGCGTGATCGCGCCGAGTCCGGTCACGACGACTTCGGTCCGGTGCATGTCGAGGACCTTTCTTGTATGCGATACAAGCGAACGAGCCCTGTTGTATCACATACAATTTCGACGTGGAGAAGAAGCGAACCGAGGCTCGACGCGACCGTGGTCGCGCGACGAGGCGCCGGCTGATCGAGGCGACCGCACGGCTCTGCAAGGAGCGGCCCGGCGCCGAGGTGAGCGTCGCGGAGATCGCGAACGCGGCAGGCGCCTTCCCCAATCAGGTCACCTACTACTTCGGCTCCAAGGACTCGCTGCTCGTGCACGCCGCGTTCCTCGGCCTGCTGCACGACGCCCGACGGATCGAGCGCATCGGCCGCCATGCCCCCGACGCGGCGACGTTCCGGCGCAACGTCGCCCGCGCCGTACTGGCCATGCCCTCGCTGCCCTCGGTCGCGCGGGCGCTCGCCGCCGCGATCTCCAAGCCCGACCTCGCCCCCGTGGTCGACCGGCACCTGCAGCTGCTCTTCCGGCAGTCCGAGCGCTATGTGGGCCAGCTCGTCGACGCGCGCGGTTGGGGCTCCCGTCGACCGCTCGGGGTGGAGGCCAGGACGTTCTGGAGCACCGCGCTCGGCGCGGTGCTGCTCGTACGCGCCGGCGCGCACGGCACCGTCGCGGACCTCGACCTCGCGGGGGCGTTGACCATCCACGACGAGGCCGAGCCGCTGCGGTGATCGCGGCGCGCGCCGTCAGCCGTCTGTCGGCTTGACCTGCTTGCGGTAGGCCCCCGGCGGCGAGCCGAAGTGCCGTTTGAAGGCCTTGGCGAAGGCGAACTCCGACGTGTAGCCCGTGCGCTGCGCGATGGTGCTCAGCGGGGCCGGCGACCGGTGCAGCAAGCGCGCCGCGGTGGCCATCCGCCAGTTGGTCAGGTAGGTCAGCGGCGGCTCGCCGACCACCGAGGCGAAGCGGCGGGCGAACGCCGCGCGGGACAGCCCGGCGTGGGCGCCCAGCGACTCCACGGTCCAGGGACGGCCGGGATCGTCGTGGATCGCCTTCAGGGCCGGGGCGACCGCCGGGTCGGTCAGCGCGGCGGCCCAGCCCCTGGTCCGTTCCTTCGGCAGTTCGGCGTACCACGACCGGAGGATGTAGAGCAGCAACAGATCGACGAGCGCCGTGACGACCGCGTCCGAGCCCGGCTGCGGCGCGTGGAACTCGGCGCACAGCTGGTCGACCGCCGAGCGCAGCACCGGGTGGCGGCCGGGGACGGCGGGGAGGTGGACGACCTCCGGCAGATCGCCGAACAGCGGATGCGGGCGGTCGACGTCGATCGCGTACGCGCCGCACACCAGCACCGTGCGCGGCCCCGGTCCGTCCACCGTGACCTGGCCGATCGGCGAGGAACGGTCCACGCGCTCCGGCACGAAGTCCACGGGGTCGCTGCTCGGCACGTCGCACAGGGTGTGCCCGCTGCCGCGCTGCAGGAACACGATGTCGCCGGGGCCGAGCGCGAGCGGTTCGCCGCGCGGTGGCAGCAGGTGGCAGTGCCCTTCCACGACCACGTGGAAACCGGCTCCCGAGACGGGCTGGAACGTCAGGGCCCACGGGGCGTGCGCGTCGGTGCGCGTCACCATCGGGCGTCCCGTGCGCAGGACTTCGAGGGTGTCGCTCAGGATGTCCATGGCACCACTCTAGAGGCCATGCAGCGAGACGAAATGACAAGGAATCAAGACGTGGAGGCATTCACCGTCTTGATGTGAGAGGCCTACGTTCTTGCCGTGGCGGACGCCGAACCCCGGCACCGCATCGACGAAGGAACGGACCCCATGTCTCTGGCCGGCAAGAAGATCGTGATCATCGGTGGAACCTCCGGCATCGGCTTCGCGGTAGCCCGACAGGCCGCGGCGGCCGGCGCGGACGTCGTGGTCGCCTCCAGCAACCAGGACCGCGTGGACGCCGCGACGAAGCGGCTGGCCGGCCCGGCCGAAGGCCGCCGGCTGGACGTCGCCGACGGCGACGCCATCGCCGCGTTCTTCGAGGAGGTCGGGGAGTTCGACCACCTCGTCTACACGGCGGGCGAATCGCTGCTGATCAAGCCGTTGGCCGACACCACCCCGGAGGAGGCCAGGGCCGTCTTCGAGCGCCGGTTCTGGGGCGCGTTCCTCTCCGCCAAGTACGCCGCACCGCGACTGCGCGACGGCGGCTCGATCACGTTCAGCTCCGGAGTCCTCGCCATCCGCCCGCTCTCCGGAACCGCGCTCACGGCAGGCATCACCGGCGGCATCGAGGCCCTGTCCCGGGCACTCGCCGTCGAACTCGCCCCGCTGCGCGTCAACGTGATCCAGCCCGGCGTGATCCGCACCGAGCTGTGGGACGGCAGCGTCCCGGACCCGGAGGCCTTCCTCCAGGGCGCCGGGTCCGAGCTGCTCACGCGGCGGGTCGGCACCGCCGAGGAAGCCGCCGCTGCCTATCTCTTCGTCCTGACCAACGGCTACGTCACCGGCACCACGGTCGCGATAGACGGCGGCGCGGCACTGGTGTGACCGGAGCGGCACCAACCCATCACGACGCGCGCCCCACGGGCGCGGGGCAGCGCGTCGTCCGAAAGCCGCCAGCGGCAGCGCCGCCGCTTCGTGACCCTGGAGCCATGACCACCGCGTACACCCCGCGCCCCGTCCCGCCCGCCGCCCTCGCCGAACTGCGCCGCACCGACGACGCCGGCCGCCCCTGCGTCCCGTACACCGCCGCCACCGAGGACGACGGCGTCGGCAGCCCCCTCCGCTGCTGCCTCCGGCCCGTCGCGCCGGGCGAGCGGATCGCGCTCGTCTCGTACGCGCCGCTGCGGCGCTGGGCGGCCGAGACGGGGGCCGAGCCCGGTGCGTACGACGAGCAGGGCCCCGTCTTCATCCACGCGGAGCCCTGCGCGGGCCCGCCGTCGGGCTCCGCCTCGTACCCCTTCGACCGGCCCGGCGCCCTGCGCACCCTCCGGCGGTACGACTCCGGCGGCCGGATCGTCGGCGGGCGGCTCCTGGAGATTCCGGAGGCGGCCACGGAGGGGTTCGACCGGGCGCTCGCGGAGGCGTTCGCTGATCCGGCGGTCGCGCTCGTGCACATACGGGCCGTGGAATACGGCTGCTTCCAGTTCGAGGTGCGGCGCTAGGGTCGCCGTATGGCGAACGAGTTCACCCGATTCAGCGACGCTTTCTTCCTGGAGGCCGAACGGCACGCCGCCTGGGGCGCCGCCCAGCTGGAGGCCCTGACGGCCTTCCTGCCCGACGGGCCGTGGTCGGCCGACCTGGAGGCATGCCGCTACCAGCAGGGCGGGTCGCAGGGCGGGTCGCAGGGTGAGGTGGAGCTGCGGATCGCGGTGCTCGGCTCGTACGACACGGACGCGGAGTCGTGGATGTGGGGCTGGGCGAACCCGGGCCTGCAGGGCGCCGAGGTGGTGGCGCTGACCAGCGCGATCGCGCGGTACGGGCGGGTGTACGGCATCGCCGAGCTCAGCGAGCCGGTGCTCGACCTGTCCGGCTTCGCCGACCCGCGCCGCGCCGCCGAGATGCTCGCCTTCGTCGGCATGGGCGTCGCCGGCGCCCCCGGCTACATCGGTGCCCCCGCCGGTCCCGGCACCCAGGTCTACTTCCTCCCCGACGACCCCCAGGTCCCGCGCCCCGCCCTGGACGCGATCACCCTGCCGCGTCATCTCCTGACCGGCGCGGGGCTGATCGGCCACGCGCCGCGCGAGGTGGTGACGGGCTACTTCGACCACCACGGCGCGCCGTGGGAGGAGGGCGCCGACGGCCGGATCGTCGCGGAGCTGCCGGACGGGTCGGCGGCGGAGGTCGACTTCGACGAGCTGGGGCGGATCGCGGGCGTGCGGGCCGTGGCCCGGCCGTGACGATGCGGGGCGACGTGGGGGCGCGGGTGCGGCTGCTCGCGGCGCGTGACGCCGAGTGCGCGCGGTTCGGCGCGGACACACACCGCTACGCGCTCCGGCCGCCGCTGCCCGAGGCGGAGATCCGCCGCTTCGAGGCGGCGCACGGCATCGCGCTGCCGCCGGCCTACCGGGCGTTCGTCGCCGAGGCGGGCGACGGCCCGGCGGGGCCCGGCCACGGACTGATGCCGCTGACCGAGCCCCGGGCGGGCGTGGACGACGACTGGGCGGTCGACGCCGAGTGGCGCGAGGACCGGCAGCCCGGCCGGCTCGCCACGCCCTTCGCACTCACCGAGCCGCTCCGCGGGCCTCTCCGGGCCCTGCCCGAGTCGCTGACCCCGGGCACGCTGACGCTCTCGGAGCTGGGCTGCGGAACGTACGACCGCCTCGTCCTCACCGGCCCGCACGCGGGCGAGATCTGGCACCTCGACCCCGACTGGGCCGGCTTCGTCCCGCGCCACGCGGACTTCCGGTCCTGGTACGAGGAGTGGCTGAACGCGGTGTGAGGACCGGGCCTCCTCCTCCCGCGCCCCCGCCCCCCCGTCAGTGCACGCAGAACTCGTTCCCCTCCGGGTCCCGCATCACCGTCCACGACCCGCCCGGCTCCGCCACCTCGTGCAGCACCGTCGCGCCCAGGCCCTCCAGTCGCGCGACCTCCTTCTCCCTCGTGCCCGGAGCCGGGTGCAGGTCGAGGTGGAGGCGGTTCTTGCCGGACTTGGGTTCCGGGACGCGTTGGAAGAGGATGCGGTGGCCCAGGCCGGTGTCCGTGGCCGGGTCGAAGGGGTCGTCCGGGTGGCGGACCGCGGCGAGGTCGCGCCAGGCGGGGTGGCCGTCGACCGTGAGGGTGGCGTCGGCGGGGACCGCGTCGGCGGCGAGGAGGCGGGTGACGAGGGGGCCGTGGTCCTCGCGGTGGTAGTCGAGGGCCGCGGCCCAGAAGGCGGCCTGGGCGTGCGGGTCGGCCGAGTCGATGACGAGCTTCCAGTGGAGTGCGGTCATGCAGCTCTTTATAGACCGTGATCTGCGACCGACGTCACGCCGTAGACGTGGTGATACGCGCCTAATCTGGAGGGATGAACGATTCGCCCGGCTGCCCCCTGGTCGGCGTCGCCGCCACGTACATGCCCCGGCTCTCGGAGTTCGCCTTCGAGCCGGGGCTCGTGGCCGCCGTCGACCAGCACGCGGCGGCCGTGTGCGACGCCCTGGTCCCCGCCCGGCGCGGCGGCCCGCACGGCGTACCGCCGGCCCGGACCATCCGCCGCGAGGAGCTCGCGGACTACGTGCTGGGCTTCACGGACCGGCTGACCGAGGTCGACTGGGTGGAGCCGGTCGGCCACGACTTCGCCACGCTGCGCCTGACGGCCGTGTGCTGGCTGATCCGCGAGCACGACCTGCTGGCGGCGTAGCCCGCGGAGTCGGTCAGGACTGCGCGGAGAGCGGGGCCGCCTCGGGCTCGGTGCCGGTGCCCGCGCCCGTGGCGATGCCGGTGGCGGTGACCGCCCCCGCGCCCGCGCCCGTTTCGGGTTCCGTGGAAACGGCGACCGCCTTCGCCGCCTCCATCTGCGCCCGGCTCCGGCGCGCCGTCCGCAGCGCGTCCCAGCTGAGCACCGTCAGCGCGAGCCACACCAGGGAGAAGCCCGCCCAGCGCTCCGCCGGCATCGCCTCGTGGAAGTAGAGGACGCCGAGCAGGAACTGGAAGACCGGCGCCAGGTACTGCAGCAGGCCGAGCGTCGACAGCGGTACGCGGATCGCCGCCGCGCCGAAGCAGACCAGCGGGATCGCCGTCACCAGACCGGTCGAGGCGAGCAGCAGCGCGTGGCCCGTGCCGTGCGCGCCGAAGGCCATCTCGCCGTGGCTGCCGAGCCACAGCAGGTAGCCGAGCGCGGGCAGGAACTGCACGGCGGTCTCGGCGGCGAGCGATTCCAGGCCGCCGATGTTCACCTGCTTCTTCACCAGGCCGTACGTCGCGAAGGAGAAGGCGAGGGTGAGCGAGATCCACGGCGGCCGGCCGGCGCCCACCGCCAGTACGACCACCGCCGCGAAGCCGATGCCGACCGCCACCCACTGCGCCGGGCGCAGCCGTTCCTTGAGGACGAGGACGCCGAGGGCGATGGTGACGAGCGGGTTGATGAAGTAGCCGAGGGACGACTCGACGACCCGGCCGTTGTTGACGGCCCAGATGTAGAGGCCCCAGTTCACGCTGATCACGGCCGCGGCCACGGTGATCAGCGCGAGCTTGCGCGGGCTGCGCGCCAGCTCGCGTATCCAGCCCCAGCGGCGCAGCGCGAGCAGCGCGAGGCCGACGACGGCGAGCGACCAGACCATCCGGTGGGCCAGGATCTCGACCGCGCCGGCCGGCTTGACCAGCGGCCAGAAGAGCGGGACCAGTCCCCACATGCCGTAGGCGCCGATCCCGTAGAGCAGACCCGCTCGTGTCTCGCTGTTCTTCGTGCCGTCCTTCGTGCCGATCTGCGTCCCGCTCTTCGTCTCCACCGGACCTCCTGCCTGCGCCACGCTGTTCCGATGAAGGTAGCGCCGCGCGGGGCAGGATGTCATGCCCGTATCGCCATACGGTCCTTACGGATCAAGGTGCGCGTGTCACGGCCCGATGTGCGGGGCGTCCCAAAGGCGTTGTACCCACGCACAGTTGATCCACGGACCCGTACGATCTGCCTCACCGGCTGGGGGTTCGCGCGAGAGACCGTGGGGGAAACATGGTGTACGCGTACGGAAGAGTGCTGCGCGCCGGTGCCGTCGTGGCGGCGGGCGCGCTGCTCATGGCGGGCTGCTCGTCGGACGGCGGCGGAGACGACGGGAAACCGCCGCGAGGAACACCGGGCAGGACAGGGACCGCGAGCCCGAACGGGACCGGGACCGCGACCCCGTCCGGGACCGCCGCCCCGGCCCCGCGCGCCACGCCCACCGCCCTCGACTTCACCCCGGACCCGAAGCGCGTGCCGAAGAACGCCGCCGAGGCCCGCCGGCTGGCCCTGGCGATCGTGGCGGGGCCCGAGTCCTGGGGGCCCGACTACGTCAAGCGCAGCCCGTACCTCAGCGACCCCGGCTCCTGGCCGGTCCTCGACGCGAGCTGCGAGTGGGAGGTCGAGCCGCTGCCCGGCTCCGTCCTGGCCAGCGTCACCGCCTACAGCGAGATCCCGGCCGCCGGCGGCAAGGGCCCGCTGCGGGTCGCCGCGACCGTCACCGTGCACCGCACCGAGACCGACGCCGACTGGGAGATGGCCGAGACCCTGGAGGAGGCGCTGCGCTGCCCCGACCAGCAGCTGCGCGAGGGCGAACGCGTCACCAACCTCGGCTCCCTCGGCATGCCCTACGGCATCGGCGGCAACGCCCACGCCACCGACTCCCTCGTCGAGAGCGGCTCCTACCTGAACGACGCCTTCAAGGGACCGCAGCCCTACAGCTGGTACGAGACCCGCATCGGCCAGGTCACCGTCGCCACCAACGTCAAGGGCGCCCCCGGCCACACCGAGGACGTCACCAGCGTCCAGACCCAGGCCCAGGTCACCATGGAGGCACGCCTCAAGGCGCAGATGGGAGCCCAGTCGTGACCGTGAACCCCGGCGCGCTCCAGCCGCTCCTGCCGTCCGACCCCTCCACGATCGCCGGGTACCGGCTCCTCGGCCGCCTCGGCGCCGGCGGCATGGGCGTCGTCTACCTCGGCCGCACCGACACCGGCGCGCTCGCCGCCGTCAAGGTCACCCACGGCGACCAGGCCGACCAGGCCGACTTCCGGGCCCGCTTCCGCCGCGAGGTCGAGGCCGCCCGCCGGGTCGTCAGCCCCTGGGCCGTGCCCGTGACCGGCGCCGATCCCGACGCCCCCGAGCCGTGGATGGCCACCGCCTTCGTGCCGGGCCCGTCCCTCGGCGAGGCGGTCCGCGAGCACGGGCCGCTGCCCGAGCGGAGCGTACGGATCCTCGGCGGCGCCGTCGCCCGGGCGCTCGCCGCCGTGCACGCGGCCGGGCTCGTCCACCGGGACGTGAAGCCCGGCAACATCCTGCTCGCCGCCGACGGCCCCCGGCTCATCGACTTCGGCATCGCCCGCGCGACCGGCGAGACCGGGCTCACCTCGGCCGACATGGTCGTCGGCACCCCCGGTTTCCTCGCCCCCGAGCAGGCCGAGGCCCGCGCCGCCGAGATCGGCCCCGCCGCCGACGTCTTCGCGCTCGGCTGTCTGCTCGCCTTCGCGGTCACCGGCCGCCCGCCGTTCGGCACCGGCGCCCTGGACGCGCTGCTCTACCGGACGGTGCACGACGAGCCCGACCTCGCCGGCGTACCGGAGCCGCTGCTCGACCTCGTACGGCAGTGCCTCGCGAAGGAACCGGCCGCGCGCCCCACCGCCGAGGAGATCGCCGGCCGGCTCACCGAGGACACCCCCGGCGCCCCGGCCGACTGGCTTCCCGCACCCGTCGTCACCACGATCGCCGCCCGCTCGGCGGCCATGCTGGCGCTCCCCGACATCGACCCGACCGCGCCCGGCACGGACCCGGCGGACCCGGCCGCCGCGGCCGGTCCCTCCCGACGCCGGCTCCTGCTCTACGCCGGTGCCGGTGCGGCGGTGCTCGCAGCCGGCGGCGGCGCCTTCGCCCTGCTCGACCGGCGCGACGACAGCGGGGGCGACGGGAAGCACCCCGCGTCCAAGGCCCGCGACACCTGGTCCATCGGCGTCTTCGCCGACCTCTCCGGGCCCGCCCAGGAGATCGGCCGGGCCCAGGAGCGCGGCGCCCGGCTCGCCGTCGAGCGGTTCAACGCCGTGCACAAGGGCAAGCCCTTCACCCTCGAACTCAAGGTCTCCGACGACCGCGGGGACCGTTCCGGCGCCTTCGCCGCCGCCCGCCGGCTCACCTCCGACCCGTCCGTGATCGCCGTCCTCGGCCCCACCTCCGACGACACCGGCATCGCCGCGCTCCCCGCGTTCGAGGAGGCCGGCGTGCCGCTCCTCACCACCTCGGCGGGGTACAACCTCTTCACCCTGCGCGGCGAGACCGGCCCCCAGAACGCGACCGTGCTGCGCGCCATCCCGAGCCACTTCATGGCGGGCGTCTACCTCGCCCTGTCCACCACGCTGCTGCCGCAGGTCCGCCACCCCGGAATCCTCCAGGAACGCACCGACGACCAGTACAGCTGGCAGTACGTCAGCGGCGCCCGCTACGGCTTCCAGCAGGCCGGTCTCAAGCCGCACTTCCGGGTGGTGCCGGGCCGGGCCACGGACTACCGCCGGATCATCGGCGAGATGATCGACGCCGGCATCGACACTTACGTCCACTGCGGTGTCCGCTCCACGGCCGTGCTCGCGGCCCGCGCCCTGAACGAACTCGGCTTCACCGGGCCCCGGTTCACCGGTCAGCACGTCTTCGGCTCGCAGTTCCTGAAGGAGGCCGGGAGCGCCGCCGAGGGCTGGTTCGTCTGCGCGCCCGTCATCGACCCCGTCCAGCGGGCCGCCGACACCAAGCAGAAGCCCGCCGACCGGAAACTCACCCAGGAATTCCTCGACGCCTACCGCAAGCGCTACGGCACCACCCCGGCCTTCTACACCGGCGAGTCCTTCGACGTGGTCAACCTGGTCACGTCCTGGCTCGCCAAGAGCGCCGCCAAGGGCCCGCTCACCCGCAAGGGCCTGTGGGATGCCCTGCGCAACCAGACGTACACCGGGGCCATGGGCGGTTACCAGTTCGACAAGCACGGCGAACTCAAGGGCGTCGGCACCTTCATCTACGGCGTGCAGCAGGGGGCCTACAAGTTCATCGGCGGCGCCCCCGGCGAACCCCAGAACAAGAAGAAGAGCTGACGGTGCAGCCGCTCAAGAAGGCCGACCCCTCGGTCATCGCCGGCTACCGGCTGCTCGGGCGGCTCGGCGCCGGCGGCATGGGCGTGGTCTACCTCGCCCGGTCCGCCGGCGGCGCGCTCGCCGCGCTCAAGCTGATCCGCGCCGAGCACGCCGCCGACCCCGGCTTCCGGGCCCGCTTCCGCCGCGAGGCGACCACCGCCGGGACCATCACCGGCCGGTGGGTGGTCCGGGTCCTCGGCTCCGACCCGGAGGCCCGGGAGCCGTGGCTCGCCACCGAGTACGTGCCCGGGCCCTCGCTCGCCGAGGCCGTCGCCCTGCACGGCGCCCTGCCCGAGGCCACCGTCCGCGCACTGGGCGCCCGGCTCGCCGCCGCCCTCGACGGCATGCACGCGGCCGGGCTCGTCCACCGCGACGTCAAGCCCGGCAACGTCCTGCTCGCCCTCGACGGGCCCCGGCTCATCGACTTCGGCATCGCCCGGGTCAGCGGCGCCACCGCGCTCACCGCCACCGACGCGATGATCGGCACGCCCGGCTTCCTCGCGCCCGAACAGGCCCGGGTCACCGGCACCGGCGAGGTCGGCCCGGCCGCCGACGTCTTCTCGCTCGGCTGCGTCCTCGCGTACGCGCTGACCGGGCAGCGCCCCTTCGGTACGGGCGCGGTGGCCGCCGTGGTCTACCGCACCGTCCACGAGGAGCCCGACCTCGACGGCGTACCGGAGGCTCTGCTCGCGCTGGTCACCGCCTGCCTCGCCAAGGACGCCGCCGACCGGCCGACCGCCGCCGAGGTGCGGGACGCGCTCGGCCCGTACGAGGGAGCGGCGGGCGACTGGCTGCCGCCCGGTCTGCCCGCGCTGATCGCCCAGCGCTCCTCGCGGGTCCTGGACCTGCCGGTCGCCGACCCGACCATGCTCAACCCCGAGGAGCCGCAGGGGACTTCGCGGCGCCGCTTCCTGGTCCTCGGCGCGGCCGGGGCCGTCGCGGGCGCGGGCGGGCTCACCGCCTGGCTGCTCGGCCGCGACCCGGCCGGCGGGACGGGCGGCGGCATCGGCGGCAGCGTGGTGAGGACGGCGTACACGCTCGGCGTGCTCACCGACCTCAGCGGCCCCGGCAAGGCGGACGGGCGCGCCCAGGAGCGCGGGCTTCGCCTCGCCGCGGAGACCTTCAACGCCCGCGCGGACCGCCCCTTCGACCTGGTGCTCAAGGTGACGGACGACGGCGGTGACCCGAAGCGGGCCACCGCCGGAGCCCGCGCCCTGCTCAAGGAGCCAGCCCTGGTCGCCGTGCTCGGTCCGACGGCCGCCGACACGGCCGTCGCCACGGTGGACGCGCTCGTCGACGCGAAGGTGCCGGTGCTGAGCGTGGTGGCGGCGGTCCCCTCCGACACGACGATCCGCGGCCAGACCCCGGACCTGCGCACGTACTTCGAGGCGCGGCCCAACTCCCTGACGATGATCGTGCCCTTCGGCCGCTACCTCACCGAGCACCACCGGGGGCGCACCGCGGTCGTCGAGGACCGGGCCGGCGGCCACTACGGCTGGCTCGCCGCCCAGAGCGTGCAGGCGTCGCCGCCCTACCGCGGCACGGTCACCCGGCACCAGGTCGCCGCGGACAGCGAGGACTTCGGCCCGGCGGTCCGGGCGGCGCTCGCCACGTCCCCGACGGGCGTGATGTACGTGGGGAACTCGCCGCGCCGGGCCGCCCTGTGCGCCAAGGCGCTGCGGCAGCAGGGATACCGGGGCCCGTGCGGCAGCGTGGAGCCCGCGCTGGGGCCGGAGTTCCTCGCCGTGGCGGGCCCGGCCGCCGAGGGCTGGTACTTCGGCACCAGCTACACCGACCCCGACACGGTCCCGGCCGCGAAGGAGTTCGCCGCCGCGTACCGCAAGCGCTGGCGGCTCGCGGCCACGGACCCGGTCGACCGGTTCGCCGTGGAGTCGTACGACGCCCTGTTCTGGACGGCGCAGGCGCTGCGCACCGCCGTCCGGATGAACGCGGAGCGCCCGGGCACTGCGATGCCGACCGTGTTCATGAGGGACGACCGGGTGTACCGCGGCGTGGGCAGGACCTACGAGGCCATGTCCGGCGACGTCTCCAGCTCCCCCCTCGACGGGCTGACCCTCTGGCAGATCAGGTCCGGCAGGCCCCGCTGCCTCGGCCCGTACGCCGAGGCAGCGAAGCGGAACGACTGACCGCGCACGCTGCCCCGGCCGCGGAGGTCAGCCCACCACCGTCCAGGTGTCCTTTCCGGCGAGCAGCTGGGCCAGGTCTCCCTTGCCCTGCTGCTCCACCGCCTTCTCCAGCTGCTCCGCCATCAGCGTGTCGTACACCGGTCGGTCCACCGAGCGGAAGACGCCGATCGGCGTCTGGTGCAGCGTGTCCGGGTCGGCGAGCCGCGACAGCGCGAACGCGGTTGTCGGGGAGGCCGCGTGGGCGTCGTGGACGAGGATCCGCGACTCGTTCTCCGGGGTGACCGTCACGACCTCCAGGTCGCCGGTGGCCGGGTCCCGGACCACGCCCTTGTGGAGGTCGGCGCCGAAACGGATCGGCTGCCCGTGCTCCAGGCGGATGACGGCCTCCTTGGCCTGCTCGTTGTCCTTGAGGACCTCGAAGGCGCCGTCGTTGAAGATGTTGCAGTTCTGGTAGATCTCCACCAGGGCCGTGCCGTTGTGGTCGGCGGCCTGGCGCAGCACCTCGGTGAGGTGCTTGCGGTCGGAGTCGACCGTCCGGGCGACGAAGGACGCCTCCGCGCCGAGCGCGAGCGACACCGGGTTGAAGGGCGCGTCGAGGGAGCCCATCGGGGTCGACTTGGTGATCTTGCCGAGCTCGGAGGTGGGGCTGTACTGGCCCTTGGTCAGGCCGTAGATCCGGTTGTTGAAGAGCAGGATCTTCAGGTTGACGTTGCGGCGCAGGGCGTGGATGAGGTGGTTGCCGCCGATGGACAGCGCGTCGCCGTCACCGGTGACGACCCACACCGACAGGTCGCGGCGGGAGGTCGCCAGGCCGGTGGCGATGGCGGGGGCGCGGCCGTGGATCGAGTGCATCCCGTACGTGTTCATGTAGTACGGGAAGCGGGAGGAGCAGCCGATGCCGGAGACGAAGACGATGTTCTCCTTCGCCAGGCCGAGTTCGGGCATGAAGCCCTGCACGGCGGCGAGCACGGCGTAGTCACCGCAGCCGGGGCACCAGCGGACCTCCTGGTCGGACTTGAAGTCCTTCATCGACTGGGTCGCCTCGGCCTTGGGGACCAGGTGCAGCAGCGACTCACTCATCGATGACCTCCTTGAGGGCCGCGGCGAGCTGCTCGGCCTTGAACGGCATTCCGTTGACCTGGTTGTGGCTGCGGGCGTCGACGAGGTACCGCGCCCGGACGAGGGTGGCGAGCTGGCCCAGGTTCATCTCGGGGACGACGACCTTCTCGTACCGCTTCAGGACCTCGCCGAGGTTCTTCGGGAAGGGGTTGAGATGGCGCAGGTGGGCCTGGGCGATGGGGCGGCCGGTGCGGCGCAGGCGGCGCACGGCGGCCGTGATCGGCCCGTACGTGGAGCCCCAGCCGAGGACCAGGGTGTCCGCGCCGTCCGGGTCGTCGACCTCGATGTCGGGCACCTCGATGCCGTCGATCTTGGCCTGCCGGGTGCGGACCATGAAGTCGTGGTTGGCCGGGTCGTAGCTGATGTTGCCGGTGCCGTCCTGCTTCTCGATGCCGCCGATGCGGTGTTCGAGGCCGGGGGTGCCGGGCAGCGCCCAGGGGCGGGCCAGGGTCTCGGGGTCGCGCTTGTACGGCCAGAAGACCTCGGTGCCGTCGGCCAGCGTGTGGTTCGGTCCGGTGGCGAACGTCGTGGTCAGGTCCGGGAGTTCGTCCGTGTCCGGGATCCGCCAGGGCTCGGAGCCGTTGGCCAGGTAGCCGTCGGAGAGCAGGAAGACGGGCGTACGGTACGTGAGCGCGATCCGGGCCGCGTCGAGCGCCGCGGCGAAGCAGTCGGCCGGCGTCTTCGGGGCCACGACCGGCACCGGCGCCTCGCCGTTGCGCCCGTACATGGCCTGGAGGAGGTCGGCCTGCTCGGTCTTGGTGGGCAGACCGGTGGACGGGCCGCCGCGCTGGATGTCGACGACGAGCAGCGGCAGTTCGAGGGAGACGGCGAGGCCGATGGTCTCCGACTTGAGCGCCACACCCGGGCCGGACGTGGTCGTCACGGCGAGCGAGCCGCCGAAGGCCGCGCCGAGCGCGGCGCCGATGCCGGCGATCTCGTCCTCGGCCTGGAAGGTGCGCACACCGAAGTTCTTGTGCCTGCTCAGCTCGTGCAGGATGTCCGAGGCCGGCGTGATCGGGTACGAGCCGAGGTAGAGCGGCAGGTCCGCCTGCCTGGCGGCGGCGATCAGGCCGTACGACAGGGCCAGGTTCCCGGAGATGTTGCGGTACGTGCCGGTGGGGAACGCGCGGGTGGCCGGGGCCACCTCGTACGAGACGGCGAAGTCCTCGGTGGTCTCGCCGAAGTTCCAGCCGGCCCGGAACGCGGCCACGTTCGCCTCGGCGATCTCGGGCTTCTTCGCGAACTTCTGGCGCAGGAAGGTCTCGGTGCCCTCGGTCGGGCGGTGGTACATCCAGGAGAGCAGCCCGAGCGCGAACATGTTCTTGCTGCGCTCGGCCTCCTTGCGGGACAGCCCGAACTCCTTCAGGGCCTCCACGGTGAGGGTGGTGAGCGGCACCGGGTGCACGTGGTACCCGGACAGCGAGCCGTCCTCGAGCGGAGAGGTCTCGTAGCCGACCTTGGCCATGGCGCGCTTGGCGAACTCGTCCGTGTTGACGATGATCTCGCCGCCGCGCGGCACGTCCCCGATGTTCGCCTTCAGCGCGGCCGGGTTCATCGCGACCAGGACGTTCGGCGCGTCGCCCGGGGTCAGGATGTCGTGGTCGGCGAAGTGGAGCTGGAACGAGGAAACGCCCGGCAGCGTGCCGGCGGGGGCGCGGATCTCGGCGGGGAAGTTCGGCAGCGTGGAGAGGTCGTTCCCGAAGGACGCCGTCTCCGAGGTGAACCGGTCACCGGTGAGCTGCATGCCGTCGCCGGAGTCGCCCGCGAAGCGGATGATCACCCGGTCGAGCCGGCGCACTTCCTTCGCGGAACCGTCTCCGGCCGTCGCCGGGGCGCTGCGCTGCTCCCCGACCAGGGCCTCACCGGCCTCGCTACTGACCTGGCTGGTCACTGAACTGGACCTCCCTCGCGGCAGGGTCTCTCCGTCGAGGCTCACCCGCGGAGAAAGCTCGGTGGACGACCGGCCGACCGGCCGCCCGTGGCCCACCCTACGACCGTAAGGGGGCCCTTCCCGGGACTTCTCGCATCGTGGACTTCGTTTTGAGACGCCCGAAACGCCTGTTTATTGTCAATTGTCGCTCTCTGCGACGCCCCGGGTCCACCGGGGTGTCGCGCTCCGCACATTCTTCGTCACGGACCGGGGCGGCGCGGTCGTGGCATAGCTGACGGGTCGTCAGTCATGCTCTCGTATCGTCGCAGCCCGTCAGCTGTTGAGATAGGTCAGCACGGCGAGTACCCGGCGGTGATCCCCGTCACTCGGCGAGAGCCCCAGCTTCAGGAAGATGTTGCTGATGTGCTTCTCCACCGCGCCGTCGCTCACCACCAGCTGCTTCGCGATGGCCGAATTCGTACGCCCCTCCGCCATCAGGCCCAGCACCTCGCGCTCGCGCGGCGTCAGCACCGCGAGCACGTCCTGCTTCCGGCTCCGGCCGAGCAGCTGCGCCACCACCTCCGGGTCCAGCGCCGTACCGCCCCGGGCCACCCGGACCACCGCGTCCACGAACTCCCGGACCTCGGCCACCCGGTCCTTCAGCAGATAGCCGACACCGGTGCTCGATCCGGCAAGCAGTTCGGTGGCGTACCGCTCCTCCACGTACTGCGACAGGACGAGCACCCCGATCCCCGGATGGTCCGCGCGCAGCCGTACGGCCGCCCGGACACCCTCGTCGGTGTGTGTCGGCGGCATCCGGACGTCGGCCACGACCACGTCCGGCAGCGCCCCCTCGTCCGCGAGGCCGTCCACCGTCTTGAGGAGGGCCTCGGCGTCACCGACGCCGGCGACCACCTCGTGCCCGAGATCGGTGAGGAGCCGGGTCAGACCCTCCCGGAGCAGCACCGAGTCCTCGGCGATGACCACGCGCACAGTGTCCGCGCCCATGTCCGTCCCTTCCCCTTGATCGCAACGCTCATCAGCATCGCAGGAGAAGGGACGCGACGGGGCCGGAAGGGGTAAGGAACGGCAACTGACTGAAAGCGAATGAGTGCGTTCGCGTGCGCAGGGTGAGTGGGGTTCGGGTCTGGGCGGATGCTCTTTGTTGCGGGGAACGAGAGTCCGGTTATCGAGTGGGTGACCTTTTCGGGTGGCGGTCGTTCGGTGTGGTGACCGGTAGGTGTCTTCGGCCTGGGGGAGGGGGGGCACGTCGTGGGCGGTGTGCGGGAGGTTGCGGCGTCTTTCGTGGTGCCCAGTCCCTGCGGTGTGGCGGTTCGTGACCGGCTCAAGAACCTGACGGCGCAGGACGAGAAGGTGCTGCGGCAGGTCGGGGGCCTGTTGGGTTCGCTGGCGTCGAAGGATCTGAAGGCGCGGTGCGCGGCCGGGCTGGACCACGATGGTGACGCGTGGGCGGAGCGTAAGCGCGCCCTCACAGCGGAGTCGTCGTCGCGCTGGGCCGGGTCGGTCACGAAGGCCTCCCACGACCAGTGGGCGCTGGCTCGGCGCGCCCAGTACGCCCACATCCAGACGCTCGAAACCGCTGTTCGAACGGTCGCCCATCGGCTGTCGCTGCCAGTCCGGCGGACGGGCTCAGGCGCGCCAGGGAAGCTCGGCCGTGACCGTCGTCGGGCCGCCCGCCGGGGAGTCGATCGCGAGCACGCCGTCGACGGCGTCGATCCGCTCCGTCAGGCCCGCGAGCCCGTGGCCCGCCGCCGGCGTCGCGCCGCCCCTGCCGTCGTCGCGGACCTGGAGCATCAGCCGTCCGTCCGTCCGCCACACGTCCACCCAGGCCCGCTTGGCGCCGGAGTGCTTGGAGACGTTCTGCAGGAGTTCGGAGACGGTGAAGTAGGCGATGCCCTCGATGGCCTCGGCGGGCCGGGCCGGCAGGTCGACCGAGACGTTCACCGGGACGGTGCAGCGGGCGGCGACGGCGGAGAGGGCGGCGTCGAGGCCGCGGTCGGTGAGGACGGCCGGGTGGATGCCGCGGGCCAGGTCGCGCAGCTCCTGCAGGGCCAGCTTCACCTCGCCGTGCGCCTCGTCCACCATCGCCGCAGCCGTCAGCGGGTCGTCCGTGATCCGCTCCTTCGCCAGACCCAGGTCCATCGCCAGCGCCACCAGGCGGGCCTGGGCCCCGTCGTGCAGGTCGCGCTCGATCCGGCGCAGGTCGGCGGCGGCGGTGTCCACGACCACGCCCCGGTCCGACTCCAGCTCCGTCACGCGCGAGGCCAGCAGCGACGGGCCGAGCAGCCCCGCCACCAGCACCCGATCCACCGCGACCAGGCCGCGCAGCACCCACGGGCCGAGCAGGACCAGGCCGAGGCCCACGGCGGACGTGATCGCGATCTCGAACGGCGTGTCCATCTGCACGCCGTGGTCCCCGTCCCCGTACAGCTGGATGCCGTCCTGACTCACGTAGGTCGGGAACACCCACTGCCACAGCGGATACGTGAACAGGCTCCAGCCCGTCGCCCACAGCGTCAGCACCACGCAGAACGTGAACACCGCCCACGGGAAGCGCACCAGGCAGTAGAGCAGATGCCGCCAGGACGCCCCGCTCTTCAGCGTCGCCCCCATCCACGACAGCGCCCCGCCCGTCCGGCCCCGGACCGGCTCCGGCGCCCGCACGTCCAGGCCCAGCAGCCCGCGCGCCCGCGCCCGCTCCACCGCGCCGAGCCCCCGGCAGGCGGCGAGGCCGGCGGCCAGGACCGGGACACCGAGGAAGGTGACGAGCAGCCCGGCGCCGAGCGACACGAAGGTGACGGCGACGACGAAGGACACGATGCCCATCGGCAGCCCGGTCATGACGTAGCCGAACGCGCGCCAGGTGCGTCCTTCGAAGGGCGCGCGGAGGCCGGCGGGGAGGCGGTGGGAGGCCATCGGGATTCCGTCCGTCGGGGTTCCGTCCATCGGGGTTTCCGTTTCTGACGCGGGGGTCTGTCGGTCGTCTTCACCCTCCCCGGAGGGCGGGGCCCGGCACCATGAGGCGGGTCGGCGTCCTGACCCGGGGGTTTTCCCTACCGGCCCGCCGCGCGGCCTGCCGCCCGGTCCGTACGGGACCGCGGTCCCGCCGTGGGAGGTCGGCGGTGTTCACCGTGTGCCGCGGTCCCGCCAGGGGAGCTCGGCGGTGATCACCGTCGGCCCGCCCTCCGGCGAGTCCACGACGAACACCCCGTCGACCGCGCCGAGCCGCTCGGCCAGCCCGGCCAGGCCCGTACCGCCGCCGTCGAGCCGCGCGCCGCCCCTGCCGTCGTCGCGGACCTGGAGCATCAGCCGGCCCTCGCCCTCCTCCCGCCACACCTCCACGGCGGCCGAACGGGCCCCCGCGTGCTTGGAGATGTTCTGCAGGAGTTCGGAGACGGTGAAGTAGGCGATGCCCTCGATGGCCTCGGCGGGCCGGGCCGGCAGGTCGACGGAGACCTTCACCGGGACGGTGCAGCGGGCGGCGACGGCGGAGAGGGCGGCGTCGAGGCCGCGGTCGGTGAGGACGGCCGGGTGGATGCCGCGGGCCAGGTCGCGCAGCTCCTGGAGGGCCAGCTTCACCTCGCCGTGCGCCTCGTCCACCATCGCCGCGGCCGCCTCCGGATCGTCCAGCAGCTTCTCCTTCGCCAGACCGAGCCCCATGGCGAGCGCCACGAGCCGGGCCTGGGCGCCGTCGTGCAGGTCGCGTTCGATGCGGCGCAAATCGGCGGCGGCCGTGTCCACGACCACGCCCCGGTCCGACTCCAGCTCCGCGATCCGCCGCTCCAGCTCGTCGGACGGCGAGAGCAGCCCGCGCACCATTCCCCGGTCGGCGGCGCTGAGCCCGCGCGCCACGAACGGCAGCACCGGCCACAGCACGATCAGCGACACGAGCGTCACCGTGAACGTCAGCACACCCCACGGCAGCCGGACGAACCCGTACAGCTGGCTCCGCCACGCCACCGGATCCTTCAGCTGCGCCCAGAGCCAGCCGAAGAAGCCGCCCCGGTGCGGCAGCCGGCTCGGCTCGTCCACCCGCACCCCGAGCAGCTTCCGCGCCCGCGCCCGCTCCGACCGGCCCATCCCGCGCGCCCCGGCGAGCCCGAGCGCGAGCAGCGGCAGCCCGACGGCCGTCACGGCCAGGCCCACGCCGAGGGCCACCGTCACGACCGAGTAGAGGAAACCGGCGAGCGCGCAGGGCAGATTGGCGAGGAGATGCGCGATCTCCTTCCAGGTGTGCCGGTTGTAGGCGAAGCGCGCCGGCGGTCTGGCGGGTGGCGGGGTGTCGGCGGTGCCGGTGTCGGTGTCGGCGGTGCCGGCGTCGGTGTGGTCGCTCATGACCGCAAGACTGCCGTCACGCGGTGGCGGGGCGCCATGGGGTAGGTGGCCGAAAGCGCAGGGGGGATAACCCCACCGTGACCGTCCCTCGGGCTCCTCTTACGGCTTCTTTAGGAGGGCCTAGACTCGCGTCCGTAAAGAAAAAGGAATGAGACACCGAGACCGAGGGGCGGACGTGCGGGAACCGACCGTTGTCGCGACGGCGTACGCGGCGGACTACTTCGAGACGTATTCCGTCGTCGGACTGCTCGCCGTGCTCGGCGTGCTCTTCGTCGCGGTCGCGTTCGGCGCGAACCGGCTGCTCAGGCCCGTCGTGCCGACCCCCGAGAAACTCCTCACCTACGAGTGCGGCGTCGACCCGGTGGGGGAGGGCTGGGCCCACACCCAGGTCCGCTACTACGTGTACGCCTTCCTCTATGTGATCTTCGCCGTCGACTCGATCTTCCTCTTCCCGTGGGCGACGGTCTTCGCGGCGCCCGGATACGGGGGGACGACGCTCGTCGAGATGTTCGTCTTCCTCGGCTTCCTGGCCGTGGGACTGCTCTACGCGTACAAGAAGGGCGTCCTGGCATGGACGTGACCCCGACCCCCCTGCCCGCTCCCACGCTGGGGCCGCTGGCCCGGCTGGCACCGGAGCCGATGAAGGTGGTCCTGAACTGGGGCCGCCGCTACAGCCTGTGGGTCTTCAACTTCGGCCTCGCCTGCTGCGCGATCGAGTTCATCGCCGCGTCGATGGCACGCCACGACTTCATCCGGCTCGGCGTGATCCCCTTCGCGCCGGGCCCGCGCCAGGCCGACCTCATGATCGTCTCCGGCACGGTGACGGACAAGATGGCGCCGGCGGTCAAGCGGCTCTACGAGCAGATGCCGGAGCCGAAGTACGTCATCTCCTTCGGCGCCTGCTCGAACTGCGGCGGCCCCTACTGGGACTCGTACTCCGTGACCAAGGGCGTGGACCAGATCATCCCCGTCGACGTCTACGTGCCGGGCTGCCCGCCGCGGCCGGAGGCGCTGCTCCAGGGCATCCTCAAGCTCCAGGAGAAGATCGCGCGCGAGAACACGGCGGAGCGGTACGGGGCGGCCCCGTCCGTCTCCCAGCTCACGAGCGGTCTCGTGCAGCCCCCGACGCCGGGAGGCCAGGCATGAGCGACACCTTCGCCGACGGCTACGCCGCCCTCCCCGACTCCGTCACGGAGCTCTTCGGCGAGGAGGCGACGGCGGAGCGCGCGTACGACCTGCTGACGGTCGACGTGCCGACGGCCTCGTGGATCGCGGCGCTCGAGATCGCCCGCGACAAGCTGGGCCTGACGTACTTCGACTGGCTGAGCGCGGTGGACGAGCCGGGCGTGGGCTTCCGGGTGTGCGCGCACGTGGCGTCGGTGGGCGCGGCGGGCGTCCGCCGCCTGCTGCTCCGCACGACGGTCCCGCACGCGTCCCCGTCCCTACCGTCGGCGATCGCCGTCTACGCGGGCGCGGCGTGGCACGAGCGCGAGACGTACGAGATGTTCGGCGTCACCTTCACCGATCACCCGCACCTCGTGCACCTCCTCCTCCCCGAGAACTTCGAGGGCCACCCGCTCCGCAAGGACTTCGTCCTCGCGGCCCGCGTCGCCAAGGCCTGGCCCGGCGCCAAGGAACCGGGCGAGTCCCACGACCCGGCCGCCCCCAAGCGCCGCCAGATGCTCCCCCCGGGCGTCCCCGACCCCAACGACTGGGGCCCCCTCAAGGGCCAGCTCCCCCCTGCCCCCTCCCGCCCCACCCGCGCGGCCGCCGCCGACCGCCCGGCCCGCCGCACCCGCACGGCCGGCGAAGGCTCGGCCAGCCAGACGGACGCCCCGCCGGCCCGCGGGTCCCGCACCGCGACAGCGGGCTCGGCGAGCCAGCGCCCGGAGGCACCCGCGGGTGCCGACGAGACTCCGGCTGTCGCCGCCGACGGCGCGACGCCCCCCGCGGGCCCGCGCCGCGCACGGAGCGCGAGCGGAGGCTCGGCGAGCCAGCGGCCGGAGGCGGCTCCGGCGGAGGCAGCGCCCGGCCACGGCCCGGCCCCGGCCGCTCCGGCGCCCGGCACGGACCCTGACGCTGCGGCGCCGACGCCCCCTGCCGGCCCGCGCCGCGCGCGGAGCGCGAGCGGAGGCTCGGCGAGCCAGCGGCCGGAGGCGGCTCCGGCGGAGGCAGCGCCCGGCCCCGGCCCGGCCCCGGCCGGACCGGCTGGGTCGGTGCCGCCTGCGGGCGCGGAGACCCCGGGCCCGCCGGCCGGTCCCCGCCGCAACCGCAGCGCAAGCGCCGGCTCCGCGAGCCAGCGCACCGAAGCCACCGGCGCGCCCGACGCCACGAAGCAGCGCCCCGCCCCCGCCCGCAGCGCGGACGCCCCGTGGCACCACGCCCGCCCGGCGTTCGACGAGGAGCCCAAGACAGGGGCGCCGCAGGCGCCGCCTGCCGAGGGCGGCACGGCGGCGGACGATGCAGCCGGTCGACCTGCCCAGGGTGAGACCCCGGGCGCGAAGGCCGAAGCGGCGAAGCCCGCAGGTGCCGGCTCGTCGGCGGGTCCGGCCGAGGGCGGGGCGCCTGCGGACGAGGCGGCCGGCAAGGCCGAGGCCCCGGCGCCGGAGGCGCCGCCTGCCGAAGGCAGTGCGGAGGCTTCGGCGGCTGACGCCGATGGCCCCGATCAGGCGCCGCCGAGCCCGTCCGCCGACGCGGCCACCCCCGAAACCCCGACCCCCCAACCCCCCACCACCGACCCCGACGGAGGCGATTCCGCGTGAACGACGTGTTGGACGTCGCCCTGCGGCTGGTCGCCGTGTTCGCGGTGTTTCTCGTGTTGCCGCTGGTCGTCGGGCAGACCGAGCACAAGGTGATGGCGCACATGCAGGGCCGGCTCGGGCCGATGTACGCCGGTGGGTTCCACGGGTGGGCCCAGCTGGTCGCGGACGGGGTGAAGTTCGCGCAGAAGGAGGATGTCGTCCCGGCCAACGCCGACCGGCGGATCTTCCAGCTGGCGCCGGCGGTGGCGCTGCTGCCGTATCTGCTCGTGCTCGTGGCGATTCCGATCGGGCCGAGCGAGGGCGCGGTCGGGCGGGTGATCGACGCGGGGATCTTCTTCGTGCTCGCGGTGATGGGCGTCGGGGTGCTCGGCAGCCTGATGGCCGGCTGGGCGTCGGCGAACAAGTTCTCGCTGCTCGGCGCCCTCCGCACCGCCGCGCAGCTGCTCTCGTACGAGCTGCCGATGCTGCTCGCCGCCGCTTCCGTGGCGATGGCGGCCGGCACCGTGTCGCTGCCCGGCATCCTGAACGGCTTCCACTGGTGGTGGGTGCCGTGGCAGATCGTCGGCGCGCTGGTGTTCTTCACGGCGGGTCTCGCCGAGCTGCAGCGACCTCCGTTCGACATGCCGATCGCCGACTCGGAGATCATCTTCGGCGCGTACACCGAGTACACGGGACTCCGTTTCGCGCTGTTCCTGCTCGCCGAGTACGCCGGCATCGTCGTTCTCTGCGGTCTGACCACCGTCCTCTTCCTCGGCGGCTGGCACGGCCCCTTCGGCGCCGACGGCCTCGGCTGGCTGTGGACGCTGCTCAAGACCGCCGTCCTGGCCTTCGTCGTGATCTGGCTGCGGGTCTCCTACCCGCGCCTGCGCGAGGACCAGCTGCAGAAGCTGGCCTGGACGACCCTCGTCCCGCTCGCCCTCGCGCAGATCGCGCTCACCGGCATCGTGAAGGTGGCGATCCAGTAACCATGGCTCCCATTCCCGGCTCCGGCCTCGCCAAGGGCCTCGCCGTCACCCTCCGCACGATGACGCGCAAGTCCGTCACCGCGCAGTACCCGGACGCTCAGCCCGAGCTGCCGCCCCGCACCCGCGGGGTCATCGGGCTGTTCGAGGAGAACTGCACGGTGTGCATGCTGTGCGCCCGCGAGTGCCCCGACTGGTGCATCTACATCGACTCCCACAAGGAGACGGTCCCGGCCGCCGTGCCCGGCGGCCGCGAGCGCAGCCGCAACGTCCTCGACCGCTTCGCGATCGACTTCTCGCTCTGCATGTACTGCGGCATCTGCATCGAGGTGTGCCCCTTCGACGCGCTGTTCTGGTCGCCCGAGTTCGAGTACGCGGAGACCGACATCCACGAGCTGACGCACGAGCGCGACAAGCTCCGCGAGTGGATGTGGACCGTGCCGGAGCCGCCCGCGCTCGACCCGCGCGCGGAGGAACCGAAGGAGATCGGCGCGGCGCGCAAGGCCGCCGAGAAGGCCGCGGCGCAGGCAGAAGCCGAGCGGGCCGCCGCCGCCCAGGCCGAGGCCGAGCAGGCCGCGGCCCAGGCCGGCACGGGCCAGGACGCCGCCGACGCCGGCACGGGCCAGGATGTCGCCGAGCCGCACGCCGCCGAGCAGGCCGCGCCCGAGCAGGCCGCGCCCGAACAGGCCGCGCCCGAGCAGGCCGCGCCCGAGCAGGAGGGCCCGCAGTGACCCTCGCAGCGCAGAGCAGCGGTTTCCTCTCGCCCACCGGCGTCGAGATCGTCTTCCTCCTCGTCGGCCTCGTCACCCTCGGCGCGGCCCTCGTCTCCGTCACCACCAAGCAGCTCGTCCACGCCGCCCTGTGGCTGGTCGTGGCGCTCGGCGGGGTCGCCGTCGAGTACCTGCTCCTGACCGCCGAGTTCATCGCCTGGGTGCAGGTGCTGATCTACGTCGGCTCCGTCGTCGTCCTCCTCCTCTTCGGTCTCATGCTCACCAAGGCCCCCATCGGGCGCTCCCCGGACTCCGACTCGGGCAACCGGCCCGTCGCCGTCGCCGTGGCGCTCGCCGCCGCCGCGGCCCTGGTGTGGGTGGTCGTGGACGCGTTCCGCACCACCTGGATCGACCTCGACGGGCCCGCGCAGGGCTCCACCAAGGTGTCCGGCGAGATCCTCTTCCGGCACTGGGTGCTGCCCTTCGAGGCGCTGTCGGTGCTGCTGCTCGCCGCGCTCGTCGGCGCGATCGTGCTGTCCCGCAAGAAGGCCCCGGAGGACACCGACTGATGCACCTCGTCTACCCGGCCGTCCTCGCCGTCCTCCTCTTCTCCGTCGGCCTGTACGGCGTCCTCGCCCGCCGCAACGCGATCCTGGTCCTGATGTCCGTCGAGCTGATGCTCAACGCCGTCAACCTCAACCTGGTCGCCTTCGACGTCTGGCTCCGCGACACCCTGCACGCGGGCCAGGCCCTCACCCTCTTCACCATCGCCATCGCCGCCGCGGAGATCGGCATCGGTCTCGCGATCGTCCTGATGGTGTACCGCAACCGCGGCACCTCGGACGTCGACCGCCTCCGCGACACGAAGGAAACGCCGTCCGCCGACGAGAAGGCCGAGGCCACCGCGTGACCACCACGACCCTCGCCGTCCTCGTCCCCCTCCTGCCCTTCCTCGGCTCCGCCGCCGGCCTGCTCCTCGGCCGCGCCGCGCCCGGCTTCACCCGCCCGCTGGCCGTGCTGCCGACGCTCGCCGCGGCCGTGCTCGCCGTCGTGGTGGCGGCCCGGCAGGGCGGCGGGAAGGCGATCGACGCCGCCACCCAGCTCACCCCGACCGGCTCGGTCCCCATCGACCTGGCCCTGCACATCGACGGCTTCGCCGCCCTCGTCGCCGTCCTGGTCGGCGTGGTCGCCACCTGTGTGCAGGTCTACTCGACCGGCTATCTGCGCGACGACCCGCGCTACTCCTCGTACGCCGCGCTGGTCTCCCTCTTCACCTCCGCGATGCTGCTCGTCGTCTACTCCGGCGACCTGATGGTGCTCCTGGTCGGCTGGGAGGTCATGGGCATCTGCTCGTACTTCCTGGTCGGGCACTACTGGGAGACGCCCGAGGCCCGCTCTGCCTCCCTCAAGGCCTTCCTCGTCACCAAGCTCGGTGACGTGCCCTTCCTGATCGGCCTGTTCGCGCTGGCCGCCGACGCGGGCACCTTCCGGATCACCGGCGTGCTCGGCGCCGTCGCCGCCGGCGGGCTCGACCACCCCACGCTCGTGGCGCTGCTGCTCCTCGCCGGCGTGGCCGGCAAGTCCGCGCAGTTCCCGCTGCACACCTGGCTCCCGGACGCGATGGCCGGCCCCACCCCCGTCTCCGCGCTCATCCACGCGGCGACGATGGTCGCCGCCGGCATCTACTTCGTCGCCCGGCTGCTGCCCGTCTTCGCCTCCTCCGCGGCCGCGCTGATCGTGCTCGCCGTGATGGCGGCCGTCACCATGGTCGGCTCGGCGCTCGCCGCGCTCGCCCAGGACGACATCAAGCGGGTGCTCGCCTACTCGACGATCGGCCAGCTCGGCTACATGTCCGGCGCGCTCGCCGTCGGCGACCGCGGGGCCGCCGTCTTCCACCTCCTGTCGCACGGCGCCTTCAAGGCGCTGCTGTTCCTCGCCGCCGGCGCGGTCATCCACGCCGCCGGTACGAACTCGCTCACCGCCATGTCCCGGATGAGCGGCCTCGCCAAGCGCATCCCGGACGCCTACTGGACGATGACCGTGGGCCTGCTCGCGCTCGCCGCGATCCCGCCCTTCGCCGGCTTCTTCTCCAAGGAAGCCGTCCTCGTCGCCGCCGAGCACACCGCCACCGGCGAGCGGACCCTGGCCCCGGCCGGGGCAGGCTGGATCGTGCTCGTCGCCGGACTGCTCACGGCGCTGCTGACCGCCGCGTACGCGATGCGGCTGTGGCTGCTCGCCTTCCGCGGCCGGGGCGCCGAGGCCCCGAGCCACGGCCGGCAGCCGATCGCCATGACGACCGTCCTGTGGGTGCTCGCGATCCCCTCCCTCGGCTTCGGCCTGACCGCCGGCTACCTCGACGACTGGTTCGACGGCCACCCGCTGACCCCGACCGTCACCACGGCCGTCCTCGGCACCGGCCTCGCCGTCGTGGGCGCCGCGATCACCTACGCGGTCCGGCGCACCCTCGTCGCGCGCACCACGCCGCCCCCCGCGGTCCCGGCGGGCACCGCGCCCGCCCCCGCCGCCGGGGTCCTCGCCGCGCCCACCGTCGCCCACCCCGACGCCGAGGCCGGCCAGGTCGAGGCGGAGGCCCTGGACCTGCCGCATCCGGCGGCGGACCCGGCCGACCCCGGCCGCGCCCTGCTCGGCCCGCTGTACCCGCACGCGGCCACCGGCTTCCACCTGGACGCCGTCTACCGGACGCTCTTCGTCCGCCCCGTGCTCGCCGCCGCCTCCCTGGTCCGCTTCCTGGACCGCGAGGTCGTCGACACGTACGTGAACGGCGCGGCCGGAACCGCCAAGGGGCTCGGCTGGCTCGTCCGGCGCGCCCAGACCGGCAACGTGCAGACCTACCTCAGCGCCCTGCTCGCCGGCTCCGTCGTCCTGGCGATCGTCGCCGTCGTCCTCGCCAACGTCGCCGCCGGAGCGTGAGCCGTGATCGATATCAGCGAATCCGTGATGCAGTTCCTTCTCGCGTTGATCGTCGGCGGCCCGCTCGTCGGCGCCGCCGCCGCGCTCCTGCCGGCCCCGCCCGGACTGAAGGGGAAGTCACCCGACCAGGCCGTGCTCCGCCACGGCGTGCTCGTCACCGGCGTGATCCTGCTCGCCACGATCGTCCTGGCCCTCGGCTTCGACCACGACCACCCCTCGACGATGCAGGCCACCACCGACATCAGCTGGATCAAGGCACTCGACGTGCGGATCCACCTCGGTGTCGACGGCATCTCCCTCCCCCTCCTGCTCCTGACCGCGCTCCTGACCTTCCTCTGCGCGCTCTACAGCTACTTCAAGATGCCTACGGGCCCGTCACCCAAGGCATTCGTCGCCCTGCTGCTCGTCCTCGAGTCCGGCACCCTGGCGACCTTCGCCGTCCTCGACCTGGTCCTCTTCTTCCTGGCCTTCGAGACCGTCCTCATCCCGATGTACTTCCTCATCGCCCGCTGGGGCGGCGAGGGCCGGCGGGCGGCCTCCTGGAAGTTCATCCTCTACACGCTGCTCGGTTCCGTCGTCATGCTGCTCGGCCTGCTCCTCATCGGTCTGAAGGCGGGCACGTTCGACATGGTGGCACTCGCCACCGACAACGGCCGTGGACTGACCACGTCCGTGCAGGTCATCGCCGTTCTCGCGATCGGTCTCGGGCTCGCCGTGAAGACCCCGATGTGGCCGCTGCACAGCTGGCTCCCGGACGCCCACACCGCCGCCCCGACCGTCGGCTCCGTGCTCCTCGCCGGCGTGCTCCTGAAGATGGGCACGTACGGGTTCGTCCGCATCGTGCTGCCGATCGCCCCCGACGGCATGCACACCTTCGCGCCGTACCTCGCCGCCTTCGCCGTCGCCGGCATCATCTACGGGTCGCTCGCCTGCCTCGCCCTCGCCAGGCCCGGCAACAAGGGCGACCTCAAGCGCCTGATCGCCTACAGCTCCGTCGGCCACATGGGCTTCGTGCTGCTCGGCATCGCCACCATGACGCCCACCGGCGTCAACGGCGCCCTGTTCGCCAACATCGCCCACGGCCTCATCACCGGCCTCCTCTTCTTCCTGGTCGGCGCCGTCAAGGACCGCTACGGCACCGCCGACCTCGACACCCTCGCCGGAGCCACCGGCGCCGCCCTCTACGGCCGCGCCCCGCGCCTCGGCGCACTTCTCGCCTTCGCCGCCGTCGCCTCCCTGGGCCTGCCCGGCCTCGCCGGGTTCTGGGGCGAGATGCTGGCGCTCTTCGGCGCGTTCGACCCGGCCGCCGGCCTCAGCCGGCCGGCCTTCCTCACGTACATGGCGATCGGCGCCTTCGGCACCCTGCTCACCGCCGCCTATCTCCTCGTCGTCGTCCGCCGCGTCTGCATGGGCGGCCCCCGCCACGCCGGCGAGGCCGAGGCCGCGATCGCCGACGTCCAGGGCTACGAGATCGCCGCCTGGACCCCGCTCGTCGCCCTCACCGTCCTCGCCGGACTGTGGCCCGCGGTCCTCCTCGGCCTCACCGACCCGGCCGTACAGCAGCTGATCGCCGGAGGCGCCAAGTGACCCCCGCCGTCGTGAGCCCCCTCGTGAGCCCCCTCGCGAGCCCCGCCACGAACTCCGCCGCGAGCCTCGTCCAGTCCGTCGACTGGCTCGCCATCGCGCCCCCCACCCTCGTCGCCGTCGTCGCCGTCGCGATCCTCGTCGCCGACCTCTTCGTCCCCGCCGAGCGCAAGCAGCTCCTCGGCTGGACCGCGACCGCCGGCCTGGTCGCCGCGCTCGCGCTGCTCCTCCCGCTCCGGGACGGCGACCGCTCGACGTTCTGCCTCACGGCCGACACCCACCTGCGGGCCTGCAGCTACACCGCCGACCAGTTCACCCTGGTCATCCAGTTCCTGGTGCTCGCGGGCGCGCTCGTCACCGCGCTGCTCTCGCTCACCGACACCCGCGACAGGCTGCCCGCCGGCGAGTACTGGTTCCTGCTGCTCTCCTCCGCCGCCGGCGCCGCCCTGCTGCCCGCCTCCCGGGACCTCGCCACCCTCGTCGTCGCCCTCGAAGTGGCCTCGCTGCCCGCGTTCGCGCTGGTCGGCCTGCGCCGCGGCGACGTCAGGTCCAGCGAGTCCGCGCTGAAGTTCTTCCTGTCCTCGGTCACCGCCACCGCCGTGACCCTGCTCGGCGTCAGCTTCGTCTACGCCGCCACCGGCACCCTCCACCTCACCGAGGTCGCCCAGCGCCTCGGCGACGTGCCCGGCCAGCTCCAGGTCCTCGCCCAGACCGGCGTCGTCCTCACCCTGGTCGGCTTCGCCTTCAAGACGGCCGCCGTGCCCTTCCACTTCTGGGTGCCGGACACCTACGTCGGCGCCCCGCTGCCCGTCGCCGCGTACCTCTCCGTCGTCGGCAAGGCCGTCGGCTTCACCGGCCTCATCCTGGTGACCGTCGTCGCCTTCCCCTCCTACGCGGACGTGTGGGGCCCGGCGCTCGCCGCCCTCGCCGCGCTCACCATGACCGTCGGCAACGTGGCCGCCCTGCGTCAGAGCGCCGCCCGCGCCTTCAGCGCCGTACGCCTCCTGGCCTGGTCGTCCGTCGCCCAGGCCGGCTACCTCCTGGTGCCGATCGCCGCCGCCGCGTACTCCGGCGATGACCAGATCGGCGCCACCGTCGCGTACGCCCTGATGTACGCCGTCGTGAACCTCGGCGCCTTCGCGGTCGTCGTCCTCGTCGCCCGTACCCACCCCGAGGCCCGGATCGCCGACTTCCGCGGCCTGTACGCGACGAGCCCGGCCGCCGCCCTCGCGCTCGGCTTCTTCCTGCTCAACCTGGCCGGACTGCCCCCGGGTATCATCGGCCTCTTCGCCAAGGTGACCGTCTTCTCGGCGGCCGTCGACGCCGGCCTCGGCTGGCTCGCCGTGATCATGGGCCTCAACGTCGTGATCGCCCTCTACTACTACCTGCGGTGGACGGCGCTGCTCTTCCGCGCGCAGGAAGGCCAGGCAGCCGGTCCCGGCCGGCAGCCGCACCGGGTCCCCACCCCGATCACCCTGGCCGTCGCGCTGACCGCCGTCGCGGGCGTCGTGCTGTCGGGCTACCCGCAGTTCGCCCTCCGCTTCGCGGCGAACAGCCTGTTCTGACCCCCCACATCCCCCCACCAGAGAACACCAAGGAGCGGAAACACCGTGCTGAAGGGCTTCAAGGACTTCATTCTTCGCGGGAACGTCATCACGATGGCCATCGGTCTGGCCGTCGGATCGGCCTTCACCGCCGTCGTCACCGGCTTCAGCAAGGCGTTCATCACCCCGCTCATCGGTCTGGCCACCGGCTCCGTCGGCGACTTCAGCGAAGCCAGCTTCACCGTCGGCAAGACCGTCTTCCCGTACGGTCTGGCGATCGCCGCCGCCATAGCGTTCGTGATCACCGCCGCGGTGCTCTACTTCCTGATCGTCGTCCCCATGTCGAAGATCCAGGAGCGGTTCGCCAAGGAGGAGGCCCTCGACCCGAAGGCCGAGAAGCGCGACTGCCCGCGCTGCTTCACCGAGATTCCGGCCATCGCCTCCCGCTGCGGCCACTGCACCAGCGAGGTCGAGCCGCTCGTCGGCGCCCTCGCGAAGGCCGGCCTGGACAAGGTCCCCGCCGCCCGCTGATCACCCCTACGGCCCACACGGTGCCCGTACGGCCCACACGGCGCCCCGTGCGGTGCGGGGAACCCGAGCCTCTCGCCTGGCGTTGACCAAGAGGGAAGGGTCCACTGGACGGTGGACCCTCGACTTGGGATTCGAAGCGAAAAAGGGTTCCCCTGCCGCACCACCTGGAGGGCGTACCGTGCACCGCCGGCACAACGGGCTGAGGACCGCCGTACTCCTCGGAGGGCTCTCCGCCCTCATCATCGTCATCGGCAGTTTCTTCGGACGTACGGGTCTGATCGTCGCGGTCGTCGTCGCGCTCGGCACGAACGCCTACGCGTACTGGAACAGCGACAAGCTGGCCCTGCGCGCCATGCGGGCCCGCCCCGTGAGCGAGTTCGAGGCGCCGGCGCTCTACCGGATGGTCCGCGAGCTCTCCACCCAGGCCCGCCAGCCCATGCCCCGGCTCTACATATCGCCCACCCAGGCGCCGAACGCCTTCGCGACCGGCCGCAACCCGCGGAACGCGGCGGTGTGCTGCACCGAGGGCATCCTCGCCATCCTCGACGAGCGCGAGCTGCGCGGAGTCATCGGCCACGAGCTGAGCCACGTCTACAACCGGGACATCCTGATCTCCTCGGTGGCCGGCGCGCTCGCCTCCGTGGTGATGTTCCTGGTCAACTTCGCCTGGCTGATCCCGGTCGGCCGGTCCGACGACGACGAGGGCCCCGGCCTGCTCGGCATGCTGCTGATCATGATCCTGGGGCCGATCGCCGCCTCGATCATCCAGCTCGCCGTCTCCCGCTCCCGCGAGTACCAGGCGGACGCCTCCGGCGCCCAGCTCACCGGCGACCCGCTCGCCCTCGCGAGCGCCCTGCGCAAGCTGGACGCCGGCACCCGGCAGCTGCCGTTGCCGCCCGAGCCGCGCATCGAGACCGCGAGCCACATGATGATCGCGAACCCCTTCCGCCCCGGACAGGGGCTGTCGAAGATGTTCTCCACCCATCCGCCGATGGCCGAGCGCATCGCGCGGCTCGAACAGATGGCAGGTCGACGCCCGTGAAGACGATCCTCAACATCATCTGGCTGGTCCTGAGCGGCCTCTGGCTCTCGCTCGGCTACATGCTGGCCGGCCTGGTGCTGTGCATCACGATCATCGGCATCCCCTTCGGGATCGCCGCCTTCCGCATCGCCAGGTACGCCCTGTGGCCCTTCGGCCACACCGTCGTCGAGCGCCGCGACGCGGGCGCGCCGTCCTGCGTCGGCAACGTGCTGTGGCTGATCCTGGCCGGCTGGTGGCTGGCCATCGGCCACATCGTCACCGGCGTCGCGCAGTGCCTCACGATCATCGGCATCCCGCTCGGCATCGCCAACTTCAAGATGATCCCGCTGTCACTGATGCCGCTGGGCAAGGAGATCGTCCCGACGGACCGGCCGTACCCGGCCTGGGGCTCCTACTAGGGGGCCCGGGCCCCGGAGGTCAGGACCCGTGCGCGGGGCGGCCCCGGCTGACCGCGTACGCCACCACGCCGACCGCGAGCACCCCCGTGCCCGCGAGCACGGCGGCCGGCGGCAGCGCGAAGGCGAGCGCCCCGCAGCCGGCGAGTCCGAGCAGCGCGAGCGGCCGGTCCCGGCGGCTCAGCGTCCACGCGGAGGCGTTCGCGATGCCGTAGTAGACCAGCACGCCGAACGAAGAGAAGCCGATCGCGCCCCGCACGTCAGCCGTCGCCGCCACGACGGCCACCACCGCGCCGACCGCGAGCTCCGCCACGTGCGGCACCTGGTGGCGCGGGTGGACGGCGGCCAGCGGGGCCGGCAGATAACCGTCGCGGGCCATCGCGAGGGTCGTCCGGGACACCCCGAGTATCAGCGAGAGCAGCGAACCGAGGGCCGCGACCGCCGCGCCCACGGTGACGACCGGAACCAGCCAGTCGGCGTCCGCCGCCCGCGCCGCGTCCGCGAGCGGGGCGGGCGAGGCGGCCAGGCCGTGCGGCCCGAGGACCGCGAGGACGGTCACGGCGACGGCCCCGTAGACGACGAGCGCGATGCCGAGGGCGATCGGGATCGCCCGCGGGATGGTCCGCTCCGGGTCGCGGACCTCCTCGCCGAGCGTCGCGATCCGCGCGTACCCGGCGAAGGCGAAGAACAGCAGCCCGGCCGCCTGGAGCACCCCGCCCGGCGGGATCTCCCCGGCCAGCGCGAGCCGTTCCGTCCGCCCGGCCCCGGCGCCCGCCACCACGACGGCGGCCAGGACGGCGAGGACGAACGCCACGATCACCCGCGTCAGCCACGCCGACTTCTGCACCCCGCCGTAGTTCACGGCCGTCAGCGCCACGACCGCCGCGACCGCCACCGCGTGCGCCTGCCCGGGCCACAGGTACGCCCCGGCGGTCAGCGCCATCGCCGCGCACGAGGCGGTCTTGCCGACGACGAACGCCCAGCCCGCCATGTACCCCCAGAACGGCCCGAGCCGCTCCCGCCCGTAGACGTAGGTACCGCCGGAGGCGGGATAGCGGGCGGCGAGCCGGGCCGAGGCCATCGCGTTGCAGTACGCGACCACGGCGGCCACGCCGAGAGCCGGCAGCAGCCCCGGGCCGGCCGCGTGGGCCGCGGGGCCGAGCGCCGCGAAGATACCGGCGCCGACCATCGAGCCGAGCCCGATCACGACGGCGTCGAACACCCCGAGGGTGCGGCGCAGTTCCTGTGTCATGCTCCGCACATTAGGGGGTGCGGCGATCCGAGGGGCAACCGGCCGGGAGCGCCGGGCGTCCTCTCTGGCATGAGCATCATCGGATGGATCGTTCTCGGACTCCTCGCCGGAGTCATCGCCAAGATCCTGCTGCCGGGCCGCGACCCGGGCGGCCTGATCGGCACCACGGTCATCGGCGTCATCGGCGCCTTCGTCGGCGGCTGGCTTTCGGCCCACTTCCTGGACCGCCCGATCACCCGGGACTTCTACGACGGCGCCACCTGGCTGTCGGCGATCGGCGGCTCGCTGGTGCTGCTGATCGCGTACCGGCTCCTGTTCGGCAACTCGCGCGAGCGCTAGGCGCGGAGGGCCGGCTCCAGGGCGCCTTCCAGCCCCAGGAGCCGTTCCTTGCGGTCGAGGCCGGCCGCGTAGCCGCGCAGGCTGCCGTCGGCCCCGATCACGCGGTGGCAGGGCCGCACCACGAGCAGCGGATTCCGGCCGATCGCGGTGCCCACGGCCCGTACGCCGGCGCCCGGGGAACCGACCCGGCGGGCGATCTCCCCGTACGAGACGGTCGTCCCGTACGGGATCTCCTCCAGGGCCCGCCAGACGCGCCGCTGGAACTCCGTGCCGGTCTCCTCGTACGGGAGGTCGAAGCCGGCCCGCCGCCCCGCGAAGTACGCGCCGAGCTGCCCCACGGCCTCCTCGAAGGCCGCGTCCGCGCGCACCCAGCCGTCCTGGACCGCCACGGCGCCCTTCTGCCCGGGCAGCGACAGCGAGGCGAGCACGGTCCGGCCGTCCTCGGCGACCCGTCCGACGAGCAGCATCTCGCCCAGGGGGCCGTCGGCATACGTGTACAAGGTGGTCATGGATCCAGTGTCCAAGACCGCGGGACCCGTCACCGGCGGCTTTCGGACACCACCCTCACCCCGGCGGCCCGGGCCGTGTCGATGACCTCGTCCAGGACCTCGCGGGAGCGGACCAGGTCGTTGATCATGCGGTCGATGCGGTCGCGTTCCGCGGTGAGGTCGTCGACCAGCTTCCCCGTGGCGATCTCGCTCGGGGCGCCGTCCGCGTCCCGCATGCAGGGGAGCAGCTGCGCGATCCTCCCGCTGTTCAGTCCGGCGGCGTAGAGCGCCTGGACGCGGATGACCCGGTCGACGGCCCACTCGCCGTAGTGGCGCTGGCCGCCCGGCGTGCGTTCGGCCCTCAGCAGCCCCTGCGTCTCGTAGTAGCGCAGCGACCGCTCGCTCACCCCGGTGCGCCGGGCCAGTTCACCGATCCGCATCGCTCTCCTCGCCGTCCACGGTGGGGACTTGAACCTGACACTGGTGTCAACTCCTACCGTACGGGCATGACGAACGCACCCGTTGAATCCCGCCTCTTCGAGCCCGCCGCCCTCGGTGCCCTGCGCCTGCCCAACCGTCTGGTGATGGCGCCCATGACCCGCAACCGCGCGACGGCCGACGGGGTCCCGCAAGCGATCACGGCCACCTACTACGCCCAGCGGGCCTCCGCCGGCCTGATCATCGCCGAGGCGTCCACCCCGAACGCCGTCGGGCAGACGTACCCGAACATCACCGCGATCCACAACGAGGCGCACGTGGCCGGATGGCGACGTGTCACCGACGCGGTGCGCGCCGCGGGCGGCCGGATGTTCCTGCAGCTGCAGCACGGCGGCCGGGTCGGTCACCCCGACACCAGCGGGCTTACGCCGGTCGCGCCCTCGCCGATCCCGCTCCCGGAGACGATCCACACCCCCAGCGGGCACCAGGACGCCGTCGTGCCCCGGGAGATGACGGTCGGCGAGATCCGCTCCACCGTGACCGACTTCGCGAACGCCGCCCGCAACGCCGTCGCCGCCGGCTTCGCCGGGGTGGAGGTGCACGCCGCCAACGGCTATCTGCTGCACCAGTTCCTGGCGAAGGGAACCAACCACCGCACCGACGCCTACGGCGGATCCGTGGCCAACCGCATCCGGTTCACCGTGGAGGTGGTGCGGGCCGTCGCCGAGGCGATCGGCCCCGAGCGGGTGGGTGTGCGGATCGCCCCCGGAGTCACCGTCAACGGCATCAGCGAGGGCGACACCGAGGAGATCTACCCGGCGCTCGTCGCCGCCCTGGCGGACGCCGGCCTCGCCTATCTGCACGTCGTCTTCGCGGACCCGGACCAGCCGCTCTTCCAGCAGATCCGGAAGGAGTGGCCGGGGACGCTCGTCGCCAACCCGGTCCTGGGCTGGGGCAAGCCGCTGCCGGCCGACGGCGGGAAGCGCGAGGGGGGAGCGGCTGCTCGCTGCCGGAGCCGACCTGATCTCGCTCGGCCGCGCGTTCCTCGCCAACCCCGACCTGGTGGAACGCCTGCGCATCGGCGCGCCGGTCAACCAGGTGCGGGACCAGGGCCTGATGTACACCGGCGGCGAGGCGGGCTACACCGACTATCCCCTGCTGGCCGACGCGACGGGCCGGGCCGGGACGCCCGAACCCGTCGGAGCATGACCACGGCGACCATCCAGGCCCGCGGGCCTGTGCCGGACTGCGGTCAGCGGTAGTTGACGAACTGCAGGGCGAAGTCGAAGTCCTTGCCCTTGAGCAGTGCGATCACTTCCTGCAGGTCGTCCCGGCTCTTCGAGCTGACCCGCAGCTCGTCGCCCTGCACCTGCGCCTTGACGCCCTTGGGGCCCTCGTCGCGGATGACCTTGGCGACCTTCTTCGCGTTCTCCTGGGAGATGCCCTCCTGGATCGCGGCGAAGAGCTTGTACTCCTTGCCGGACAGCTGCGGCTCGCCCTCCACGTCCAGCGACTTCAGCGAGATGCCCCGCTTGATCAGCTTGGACTGGAAGATGTCGAGGATGGCCTTGACCCGCTCCTCGCCGTTCGCCTGCATCAGGATCTTCTCGCCCGACCAGGAGATCGAGGCGTTGGTGCCCTTGAAGTCGTAGCGCTGCGTGATCTCCTTGGCGGCCTGGTTGAGGGCGTTGTCGACCTCCTGCCGCTCGACCTTGGAGACGATGTCGAAACTGGAGTCGGCCATGAGGTGAGGCTCCTTGCTCGGATGCGTTCGGATACAGCACAAAGCGTAGCCACTGGTACCGCTGCGAACTCGTGATCAATCCGGTGGCGGAGCACCCCCGGGTATCAGGTATTGTTTTCCTCGTTGCCGGGGAGCGCAGCCGAAAAGCGGCTCCGAGGCATCGATCCCATGGCGGTGTGCCCGAGTGGCCAATGGGAGCGGACTGTAAATCCGTCGGCTTAGCCTACCCAGGTTCGAATCCTGGCGCCGCCACGCGATGAGAACGGCCCCTGATCTGCGCAAGCAGAGCAGGGGCCGTTCTGCATGCCGTCCCCGTGTCATGGCGATGCGATGTCCGTGGCGCAGCCGGGAAGGGCGCGCCACGGCATGCGGCTAGCCGCGCGGGATCGGGCCTCGCGGGCGGTCCGGGTTCTCCGGGTCGTCCGGGTCGAAGTCGGTGCGGCGGGAGGAGGTCGTCGGGTCGTCCAGCGGCCTCGGGTAGAACGGCAGCAGCGGCCGCATGACGTCCGCGCGGGACCAGATCCGGTACTGCGCCGGCTCGTCCGCGCGCTCGATCCACTGCTCGTCCGCGGGCTCGTAGTCCTCGGGCGGCACATCGGCCACCTGCAGCAGGTCGAGCAGCATGCGGGTGGTCAGCGGGCCGTTCAGCTGCTCGGCGACGTCCTCCGAGCCCCAGCGGAGCACGGTCTCCGCGGCGCGGGTGAGGCCCTCGGCGCTCGCGGTCGGGAAGGCCAGCGCGAGCGAGGCCCGCACGATCTCGACAGCGTCCTCGGAGCGCATCGCTCACCGCCTCCTTTCGCAGACGACGCAGAGCCCTCTGCGCGCGGTCCACATAAGAGCCATCTTGCCGGAGCCCTGGGCCTGGCGGAGGCACTCGTGCCGGTCGAGATGGGCGTACTGCTGCGTGGACATCATGTCCCTGACGTACACCTCCCAGTGGTCCTGTGCCTTCGCCCAGTCGTTGCGGTGCGCGACCCGCACCCAGCTGTCGACGAAGTCCTGCCGTGAGTAGGTGCCGTGGAAGTACGTGGCCAGGTCGTCGATGAGGCCCGGCGGCCGCAGACGCTGCTTCAGCCTGCGCTGCTGGAACAGGGTGCTCGTCGATATCGACTTCACGCGGCTGATGCGCTCGGCGATCACATGGCCGGCGAATCCACCGATGATCGCCGGCACGACCAGCCAGCCGATCAGGGACGCCACCCACAGGAGCGTGTGCTCCGGCGCGTCGATGAGCGTGAACACGCGGTAGACCTTGCTGGGGCTGGTCGCCCGGGCCGCGAACACGTACAGCAGGAGCAGGCCGACCGACATCGGCAGCCCCCAGTCCACGATCCACTGGGTCACGCCCTTCAGCGCCTTCCGCGACCGCCAGGCGCGCCGGAGGCGCCGTAAGAGGCCACGGCGCCCGGGCGGCAGGTTGAGCTGGGCAGGGACCGGAATCGGTCCGAACGTCACGTGGTACCCCCCATGTGTCGTCGTCTTCGCGCGCAGGCCGTGCTGACGGCTCACCAACTCGGCTACGGCGATGGACGATTGTGACGCACGGGGTGAGGCGGGGGAAACGGGCTGCGGAGGCGCGAGGGGGGCGGGCGCCGGCTCAGTTGCCCGCGATGTCCTTCGTCGCGACCGACACAGGGACCGTGCCCGAGACGAGTTCGAGGGTGAGGCCGGCCGTGGCCGGGGTGTCGAGGAGCTCGGCGAGGACGGCGGCGACGTCGTCGCGCGGGATCGGTCCGCGGCCCGTGTGGGCCTCCAGCCGGACCAGGCCGGTGCCCGCGTCGTCGGTGAGCATCCCGGGGCGCAGGACCGTCCAGTCGAGGCCGGGGCGGGACCGTACGTCGTCGTCCGCGGCGCCCTTGGCGCGCAGATAGGCGTCGAAGACCTCGTCGCCCTGGTGACCGGCGTCGGCGCCCATCGACGAGACGATGACGAAGCGCCGTACGCCCGCGGCCTCCGCCCCGTCGGCGAAGAGGACCGCCGCCGCGCGGTCCACGGTGTCCTTGCGGTCCACGCCGCTGCCCGGGCCCGCGCCGGCCGCGAAGACGGCCGCGTCGGCGCCCTCCAGGACCCTCCTGACGTCCCCGGGGGAGGCCGACTCCAGGTCCAGGACGACCGGTTCGGCGCCCGCCTCCAGCAGGTCGTCCGCCTGTTCGGCGCGGCGGATGATCCCCACCGGGTCGTGTCCGCCCGCGGCGAGCAGCCGCTCGAGCCGCAGGGCGATCTTTCCGTGTCCTCCAGCGATGACTACGCGCATACTCACGACCGTACGGCTCCCGGCCCGCCCGGGCCTCCCGAGTCGGGCCGCTCCGGCCGCTCCGGCCGCGTCTGCCGGGGCAGGTCGAGGGCCGCCGCCGAGTCGCAGTACTCGCGCACCGCGCTCGTCCGGGCCACCACCCGCCCCCGGTGCACCACGATCCGGCTGTACGCGAGGGAGAGCACGCCCGAGAGCCGCTCGCCCCGGACGGCGAGCAGCTCGGCCGGGAAGCCCGCCTCGACCCGTACCTCCGGCAGGCCCATCGCCGCCCGCGCGTCCGTGCTCACCGCCCCGTACGCCGCCTTCTCCGGCAGCCCGCCGAGCGAGGCGAGCAGATAGGCCGACTCCAGCGGGTCGCCGCGCCCCACCGGGTTGCACACGTCGCGCAGCGCCCCGCCGCCCGCCGCGACCCGTACCCCGGCGGCCCGCAGCAGCCGTACGGGGGCCGCGCCGCGCATCTCGGTCGCCCCGCAGCCGCCCTGGGGCAGGCAGACCACCGTCACGCCGGCCGCCGCCAGCTGGTCCGCCGCCCGCCGGGCCTGGTCGGGGGGCAGGCGGGCGAGGCCCGCGCCGGGCCCGATCGTCACCCCGGGCCGCAGCCCGCCGGCCATCGCCGCCAGCCGTGCGAGCCGGGCCGGGTCGTCGCCGTCGGTGTGCAGGTCCACCGGGCAGCCGTGCTCGGCGGCGACCTCCAGGACCGCCTCCACGTAGCCGGTCGGGTCGGGATCGAGGTCCGGGCAGCCGCCGACCACCGCGGCGCCCATCTTCACCGCGTCCCGCAGCATCGCGAGGCCGTCCGCCCCGGCCACGCCGGTGAGCAGCCGCGGCACCGCCACCGCCGCCAGGTCGGCGAGCCCGCGCAGCGACCGCCGGGCCTGCAGGACCGCCTCCAGCGGGCCGAGGCCGTGCACGTCCCCGATCCGCACGTGGGCGCGCAGCGCGGTCGCCCCGTGCCCGAGCTGGAGCAGCGCGGCCTCGGTGGCCCGGCGCTGGACCTCGTCGGTGGTGTACGCGACGGGGCCGGGGGAGTCGGCGGTGAGCGCGGTGTCGGCGTGGGCGTGCGGCTCGGCGGGCGCGGGCAGCAGCAGATAGCCGGCCAGGTCGACGCGGGCGCCGACGGCGCTGAGGCTGCCGGCGGTGCCGACGGCCTCGATCCGGCCGCCGCCGAGCCGCACGTCCACGGTGCGGCCGTCGGTCAGCCGCGCGTTGCAGAGCAGCAGCGACGCGGCCTCGGCGGGAGTGGCCGCGGCGCGGTCGTCGGGCGAGGGCTGGGGCTGCTTGCTGTCGGCTGACATCGGGCTCCTCACGGCTCGCCAAAACCAAGATCACGCAGGTGGGCCCCGAGCCTAGGGGCGGCCACTGCGACCTTCGAGGAGGAGCGCAATAGTCGTACTGATGACTGCACGTGTGGCGTACGGGGCGGGTGCGGGGCGGCCGTGCGGGGGGCCCGGGAAACGGATTTGGGTGATGGGCCGAGGACCGTGTAATGTCTTCCTCGCTCGCCCCAATAGCTCAGTCGGCAGAGCGTCTCCATGGTAAGGAGAAGGTCTACGGTTCGATTCCGTATTGGGGCTCTGGTGAGAAGGAACCCGCCTTCGGGCGGGAACCGGATCATCAAAGCGGTGTAGCTCAGTCGGTAGAGCAAGCGGCTCATAATCGCTGTGTCACCGGTTCAAGTCCGGTCACCGCTACACACGGTAGCCGATTGTGGGGTCGGTCCTGCGATCGGCTACTCTTTCATGCGTTCATCCATCCATCCGTCCGTCAAGGAGCACTCACGTGGCTGCCACCGACGTCCGCCCGAAGATCACGCTGGCCTGCGTGGAGTGCAAGGAGCGGAACTACATCACCAAGAAGAACCGGCGTAACAACCCGGACCGTCTTGAGATGAAGAAGCACTGCCCTCGCTGCAACTCGCACACCGCGCACCGCGAGACGCGCTAAACAGGCTCGTACACGAGGCCGTCCCCAGCCGGGGACGGCCTCGTGTCGTTTCCAGGCACCACTTGCACCACTTCCAGGAGGTATCGAGGCCATGGCGCTCGACCAGTCCTTCGTGGGCCGGACCTATCCGCCCACCGCGCCGTACGAGGTCGGCCGCGAGAAGATCCGCGAGTTCGCCGAGGCGATCGGGGACGCCAACCCGGCGTACACCGACCAGGAGGCGGCCAAGGCACTCGGCCACCCCGACGTCGTCGCCCCGCCGACCTTCGTCTTCGCGATCACCTTCAAGGCCGCGGGCCAGGTCGTCGAGGACCCGCAGCTGGGCCTGGACTACAGCCGCGTGGTGCACGGCGACCAGAAGTTCGCCTACACCCGGCCGGTGCGCGCCGGTGACCGCCTCTCGGTCACCAGCACCATCGAGGCCATCAAGTCCCTCGCCGGCAACGACATCCTGGACATCCGCGGCGAGGTCCACGACGAGACCGGCGAGCACGTCGTGACCGCCTGGACCAAGCTCGTGTCCCGCGCCCCCGAGGAGGCCTGAACGTGACCGCGAAGATCGCTTACGACGAGGTCGAGGTCGGCACCGAGCTGCCCGCGCAGACCTTCCCGGTGACCCGCGCCACACTCGTCCGGTACGCGGGCGCCTCCGGCGACTTCAACCCGATCCACTGGAACGAGAAGTTCGCCAAGGAGGTCGGCCTCCCCGACGTCATCGCCCACGGCATGTTCACCATGGCCGAGGCGATCCGCGTCGTCACGGACTGGGCCGGTGACCCGGCGGCCGTCGTCGAGTACGGCGTCCGCTTCACCAAGCCGGTCGTCGTCCCGAACGACGACGAGGGCGCTGTGATCGAGGTCTCGGCGAAGGTGGCGGCGAAGCTGGACGACCGGCGGGTGCGGGTGGACCTCACGGCCGTGGCGGCCGGCCAGAAGGTGCTCGGCATGTCGCGGGCCGTGGTCCAGCTCGGCTGACGCCAGGACCGCCGCGGGCCCCTTCCGTACGGGAGGGGCCCGTACTCTTGTGGCCGTGCACGTACTCCACGACGCCCCTCTCGCGCCCCTGACCACCTTCCGGCTCGGCGGGCCCGCCACGCGGCTCGTCACGGCCACCACCGACGACGAGGTGATCGCCGCGGTCCGCGAGGCCGACGCCTCCGGCACCCCGCTCCTGGTCATCGGTGGCGGGTCGAACCTGGTCATCGGCGACAAGGGCTTCGACGGCACCGCCCTGCACATCGCCACCCGGGGCTTCACGCTCGACGGGACGGCGCTGGAGCTGGCCGCCGGCGAGGTCTGGACGGACGCCGTCGCGCGGACCGTGGAGGCCGGGCTCGCCGGGATCGAGTGCCTGGCCGGGATCCCCGGCTCGGCCGGGGCCACGCCCATCCAGAACGTCGGCGCGTACGGGCAGGACGTCTCCGCCACCATCACCGAGGTCGTCGCGTACGACCGGCGGGCCGAGGAGACGGTCGTCCTCACCAACGCCGAGTGCGCCTTCTCGTACCGCCACAGCCGCTTCAAGGACCAGCCCGACCGCTACGTCGTGCTGCGCGTCCGCTTCCGGCTCGAAGAGGCCGACGGGATGTCGGCGCCGATCAAGTACGCCGAGACGGCCCGTGCGCTGGGCGTCGAGGCCGGCGACCGGGTGCCGCTCGCGAAGGCCCGGGAGACCGTCCTCAAGCTGCGGGCCGGCAAGGGCATGGTGCTCGACCCCGAGGACCACGACACCTGGTCGGCGGGCTCCTTCTTCACCAACCCCATCCTCACGGCGGGGGAGTACGAGACCTTCCTCGGCCGCGTCGCCGAGCGGCTCGGGCCCGACACCGCCCCGCCCGCGTACCCGGCGGGCGAGGACGGCGCGGTGAAGACCTCCGCGGCCTGGCTCATCGACAAGGCCGGCTTCGTGAAGGGCTACGGCTCCGGGCCCGCCCGGATCTCCACCAAGCACACCCTCGCCCTCACCAACCGCGGCGAGGCGACCACCGAGGACCTGCTCGCGCTCGCCCGGGAAGTGGTCGCCGGGGTGCGGGAGGCGTTCGGGGTCACGCTGGTCAACGAGCCGGTGACCGTCGGCGTCGAGATCTGAGATCGGATTCTGGATACAACCTCCACGATCCGGTCTTTCGGATCCTGGATCCGATCAGTACGCCACGCCCACGCCCTGCCTCACCGTCGCCGTGTCGTCGATCATCGCCAGCATCGCGTGCGCCACGTCCGCGCGGGCCAGCGTGCGGCCTCGGGGCGGGGTGCCGCCGACCACACGGCGGTAGCGGCCGGTGACCGGCTTGTCGGTCAGGCGGGGTGGGCGGACGGCGGTCCAGTCGGTCGCGCTCGCGGCGAGCGCGGCCTCCATCTCGCGCAGGTCGGCGTAGACGTCCTTGAGCAGGGCGTTGACGACCGCGAGCATCGCCTTGTCCGTGACGCCCTGGCCGGCCGGGACCGGGCCGAGGGGCGCCGCGCTGACGACGAGCAGGCGGCGGGTGCCGGCCGCCTCCATGGCGTGCAGGACCGAGCGGGTCAGCCGGGCCGCGACGCCGGCGTCCGCGCGGCTGCGGGCGCCGAGGCCGGAGAGGACCGCGTGACGGCCCGAGACGGCCGTGCGCAGGGACTCGGGATCGCTGAGGTCGGAGCGGAAGACGTCGAGGCCGGGGCCCGCGACGGTGAAGCGGGCCGGATCGCGGACCACGGCGGTCACCTCGTGGCCCGCGGACAGGGCCTGACGGACGATTTCCTGGCCGATGCCGCCGGTGGCACCGAAAACGGTGAGCTTCATGGCACACCCTCCTAGGGGTGGGTAAGTGTTCACTCACCCCTAGAGTGGGTAAGTACTCACTCACTCGTCAAGCCGAAATCGGGAGCCGCCGTGGACCAGAAGCCGACCCGGACCCGGATCGTCGACGCCGCGCGCGACCTCATGCGCACGGCCGGCCTGGCCCGTACCACCACCAAGGAGATCGCGAAGGCGGCCGGCTGCTCCGAGGCGGCGCTCTACAAGTACTTCTCCAGCAAGGAGGAGCTCTTCGTCACCGTCCTCAACGAGCGGCTCCCGCGCCTCGGCACCCTCCTCGGCACGCTCGCCGTCGACCCCCAGGGCCGCGGCGTCGAGGAGAACCTCGCGGAGATCGCCCGCCGGGCCGCGCTCTTCTACGCGGAGACCTTCCCGATGGCGGCCTCCCTCTACGCCGAGCCGCAGCTCAAGGCCCGCCACGAGGAGGTCATGCGGGAGCTCGGCGTCGGCCCGCACCTGCCCATCGAGGGGCTCACCGAGTACCTCCGCGCCGAGCAGGCGCACGGAAGGATCTCCGCCGGCGCCGACTGCCAGGCGGCGGCGAGCCTGCTCCTCGGGGCCTGCGTGCACCGGGCCTTCGCCTGGGAGATGTCCCCGGACGGCAGGCCCCCGCAGTCCCTCGACGACTTCGCCCGCTCGATCGCCCGCACCCTGATGGCCGGGATCAGCTGACGTCGGGCGGCGCGTCAGGCGGCGGGCACCGCCAGCCAGTCGTCGATCCCGGACAGCAGCTTCTGCCGGACGTCCTCCGGCGCCGCCGAGCCCCGCACCGACTGCCGGGCCAGCTCCGCCAGCTCCACGTCCGTGAAGCCGTGGTGCTCACGGGCGATGGCGTACTGGGCGGCGAGCCGGGAGCCGAAGAGCAGAGGGTCGTCGGCACCGAGGGCCATCGGGACGCCCGCCTCGAAGAGCGTGCGCAGCGGCACGTCCTCGTGCTTCTCGTACACGCCGAGCGCCACGTTGGACGCCGGGCACACCTCGCAGGTCACCTGCCGCTCCGCGAGCCTGCGCAGCAGCCGCGGGTCCTCCGCGGCCCGTACGCCGTGCCCGACCCGGGCCGCCCGCAGGTCGTCCAGGCAGTCCCGTACGGAGGAGGGGCCGGTCAGCTCGCCGCCGTGCGGGGCCGCGAGCAGGCCGCCCTCGCGGGCGATGGCGAAGGCCCGGTCGAAGTCGCGGGCCATGCCCCGGCGCTCGTCGTTGGAGAGCCCGAAGCCGACCACGCCCCGGTCCGCGTACCGCACCGCGAGCCGGGCCAGGGTGCGCGCGTCCAGCGGGTGCTTCATCCGGTTCGCCGCGATCACGACCCGCATCCCGAGCCCGGTCTCGCGCGAGGCCGCCTCCACCGCGTCCAGGATGATCTCCATGGCCGGGATGAGGCCGCCGAGCAGCGGCGCGTACGAGGTGGGGTCGACCTGGATCTCCAGCCAGCCGGAGCCGTCCCTGACGTCCTCCTGGGCCGCCTCGCGCACGAGCCGCTGGATGTCCTCGGGCTCGCGCAGGCAGGAGCGGGCGATGTCGTAGAGCCGCTGGAACCGGAACCAGCCGCGCTCGTCCGTGGCCCGCAGCTTGGGCGGTGTACCGCTCTTGAGCGCCTCGGGGAGGTGCACCCCGTACTTGTCGGCCAGCTCGATCAGGGTGGTGGGCCGCATCGAACCGGTGAAGTGCAGGTGCAGATGGGCCTTCGGAAGGGCGGCGAGGTCGCGGTAAACGTGCTCCATTGGCTGATCCTGCCGCACCCGAATGGACGAATACAGTCCGTTTCCCCGATCGGGACCTTGCTAGAACGTAAAAACGGGCCCCGCTTCCGGAGAAGCAGGGCCCGCAGTGACTGAGATCAGTCGGTGCTCAGTCGCGCGCCTCGGCGAGCAGCTTCTGGATCCGGGACACGCCCTCCACCAGGTCCTCGTCGCCCAGCGCGTACGAAAGGCGCAGGTAGCCCGGCGTGCCGAAGGCCTCGCCCGGGACGACCGCGACCTCGGCCTCGTCCAGGATCAGCGCGGCCAGCTCGACGGAGCTCTGCGGGCGCTTGCCGCGGATCTCCTTGCCGAGCAGCGCCTTCACCGACGGGTACGCGTAGAACGCGCCCTCCGGGGTCGGGCAGTACACGCCCTCGATCTCGTTCAGCATCCGCACCATCGTCTGGCGGCGCCGGTCGAAGGCCTTGCGCATCTCGGCGACCGCGTCCAGGTTCCCGGAGACGGCGGCGATCGCGGCCACCTGCGCCACGTTGGAGACGTTGGAGGTGGCGTGCGACTGCAGGTTGGTCGCGGCCTTCACGATGTCCTTCGGGCCGATGATCCAGCCCACGCGCCAGCCCGTCATCGCGTACGTCTTGGCGACACCGTTCACGACGATGCACTTGTCGCGCAGCTCCGGCAGGACGGCCGGCAGGGACACGGCGGAGGCGTCGCCGTAGACCAGGTGCTCGTAGATCTCGTCCGTGAGGACCCACAGGCCGTGCTCGACGGCCCAGCGGCCGATCGCCTCGGTCTCGGCCTCCGAGTAGACGGCGCCGGTCGGGTTGGACGGGGAGACGAAGAGGACGACCTTGGTCTTCTCCGTGCGCGCGGCCTCCAGCTGCTCCACCGAGACCCGGTAGCCGGTGGTCTCGTCGGCCACGACCTCCACCGGGACACCGCCGGCGAGGCGGATCGACTCGGGGTAGGTGGTCCAGTACGGGGCCGGGACGATGACCTCGTCGCCCGGGTCGAGGATCGCGGCGAACGCCTCGTAGATGGCCTGCTTGCCGCCGTTGGTCACCAGGACCTGGGAGGTGTCGACCTCGTAGCCGGAGTCGCGCAGCGTCTTCGCGGCGATGGCGGCCTTCAGCTCGGGCAGACCGCCGGCCGGCGTGTAGCGGTGGTACTTCGGGTTCTTGCACGCCTCCACGGCCGCCTCGACGATGTAGTCCGGCGTCGGGAAGTCGGGCTCACCCGCGCCGAAGCCGATGACCGGGCGCCCGGCGGCCTTGAGGGCCTTGGCCTTGGCGTCGACGGCGAGGGTGGCGGACTCGGAGATCGCACCGATCCGGGCGGAGACCCGGCGCTCGGTGGGAGGGGTAGCAGCGCTCATGCGGCCATCGTCCCAGACCCCGTCACGGCCCGGCACACGGGTTTCACGGAGCGGACAGGAACGGTCAATCCCGGTCGTACGCGGTGTCCCGGCGGCGCTCCGGCGGGGTCCGGAGAGGGCCGTCCGGCAGGTCGGCGCGTTACCTGTTCGACGTAAGGCCCCATGACCACGTACACTCACTGCTCGTTGGCCCGCACCGACCACATCTCACGATGCGGTAGGTTGGGGAAGCCACAAAGGGTCGTAGCTCAATTGGTAGAGCACCGGTCTCCAAAACCGGCGGTTGGGGGTTCAAGTCCCTCCGGCCCTGCTACACACACCGCCAGGTTGTGTGCGCATGTACGTACTTCAATGCACCGCCGTGCGGCTCCATTCCGGGCGCGGCACGGCCACGACCCGGAATCAGGTGAGAGTTCGTGACGGACGCCGTAGGCTCCATCGACATGCCTGATGCCGAGGACGCTGCTCCCGAGTCGAAGAAGAAGGCCCGGAAGGGCGGCAAGCGCGGGAAGAAGGGCCCTCTGGGCCGTCTCGCGACTTTCTACCGCCAGGTCGTCGCCGAGCTCCGTAAGGTCGTCTGGCCTACGCGTAACCAGCTCACGACGTACACCACCGTGGTGATTGTCTTCGTTGTCATCATGATCGGTCTTGTGACCGTGGTTGACTATGGCATTCAGGAAGCAGTCAAGTACGTCTTCGGCTGACTTTTTGTTCCACCCCATCTGTATCGCAGGAAGAAGCAGCCACCGTGTCTGACGCGAACCTGAACGACGCCTTCGAGTCCGAGTCCGTCGAGGACGAGCTGGACATCGTCGAGGCGGCCGACGAGGACCAGGCCGAAGCTGCGGACGCCGAGGCCGGCGAGGCCGCCGAGGAAGCCGCCCTGGAGACCGAGTCCGACGAGGACGCCGAGCTCGAGGGGTCCGAGGAGTCCGACGAGGACGAGGACACCGAGGTCGCCGACCTCGAGGCCGCCGAGGAAGAGGCCGAGGAGGCCGAGGAAGCGGAAGAGGCCGCCGAGCCCGCCGCCCCGGTCGACCCCGTCGCCGCGCTCCGTGACGAGCTGCGCGGTCTGCCCGGCGAGTGGTACGTGATCCACACCTACGCGGGCTACGAGAAGCGCGTGAAGGCCAACCTGGAGCAGCGTGCCGTCTCGCTGAACGTCGAGGACTTCATCTACCAGGCCGAGGTCCCCGAGGAAGAGATCGTCCAGATCAAGAACGGCGAGCGCAAGAACGTCCGGCAGAACAAGCTGCCCGGTTACGTGCTCGTCCGCATGGACCTGACGAACGAGTCCTGGGGTGTCGTCCGCAACACGCCCGGCGTCACCGGCTTCGTGGGCAACGCCTACGACCCGTACCCGCTGACCCTGGACGAGATCGTCAAGATGCTCGCCCCGGAGGCCGAGGAGAAGGCCGCCCGCGAGGCCGCCGAGGCCGAGGGCCGTCCGGCTCCCGCCCGCAAGGTCGAGGTCCAGGTGCTGGACTTCGAGGTCGGCGACTCGGTCACCGTCACCGACGGTCCCTTCGCGACCCTCCAGGCCACGATCAACGAGATCAACGCCGACTCGAAGAAGGTCAAGGGCCTCGTCGAGATCTTCGGTCGCGAGACCCCGGTCGAGCTCAGCTTCGACCAGATCCAGAAGAACTGACACACCAGGTTTCCGGACAGGTCAGAGGGGCTGTGACAGCCCCTCTGACCTGCTCGGTTTTTAGCCGCACTGCTATACCCGTTATCGTGGTGCGGTATGCCTCCATCCGGATGACCGGACGGATCGGCTGAAAACTCTCACTAGGACCCGGAGAGAGCTATGCCTCCCAAGAAGAAGAAGGTCACGGGGCTTATCAAGCTCCAGATCAACGCCGGTGCGGCCAACCCGGCCCCGCCGGTCGGCCCCGCGCTGGGTCAGCACGGCGTCAACATCATGGAGTTCTGCAAGGCCTACAACGCCGCGACCGAGTCGCAGCGCGGTTGGGTCATCCCGGTGGAGATCACGGTCTACGAGGACCGTTCCTTCACCTTCATCACGAAGACCCCGCCGGCCGCGAAGATGATCCTCAAGGCCGCGGGCGTGGAGAAGGGCTCCGGCGAGCCGCACAAGACCAAGGTCGCCAAGATCACCGAGGCGCAGGTCCGCGAGATCGCCACCACCAAGATGCCCGACCTGAACGCCAACGACCTGGACGCCGCGTCGAAGATCATCGCCGGCACCGCCCGTTCCATGGGCATCACGGTCGAGGGCTGATCAGCCCCGTAGTCCTCCAGTGGTAGGGCCAAGCGCTGGCCCGCACCACGACTCCATACCTGAAACACCAGGAGCAGAAGTGAAGCGCAGCAAGTCCCTCCGGGCTGCCGACGCCAAGATCGACCGGGAGAAGCTCTACGCCCCGCTCGAGGCCGTGCGTCTGGCCAAGGAGACCTCCGCCACCAAGTTCGACGGCACCGTCGAGGTGGCCTTCCGTCTGGGCGTCGACCCGCGCAAGGCCGACCAGATGGTCCGTGGCACCGTGAACCTTCCGCACGGCACCGGTAAGACCGCCCGGGTCCTGGTCTTCGCGACCGGTGACCGTGCCGAGGCCGCGATCGCCGCGGGCGCCGACATCGTCGGTTCCGACGAGCTCATCGACGAGATCTCCAAGGGCCAGCGCCTGAACGAGTTCGACGCCGTCGTCGCCACCCCGGACCTCATGGGCAAGGTCGGCCGCCTCGGCCGCGTGCTCGGTCCGCGTGGTCTCATGCCGAACCCGAAGACCGGCACCGTCACCCCGGATGTCGCCAAGGCTGTCAACGACATCAAGGGCGGCAAGATCGAGTTCCGCGTCGACAAGCACTCGAACCTGCACTTCATCATCGGCAAGGTGTCCTTCGACGACGCCAAGCTGGTGGAGAACTACGGCGCGGCCCTGGAGGAGATCCTCCGTCTGAAGCCGTCCGCCGCCAAGGGTCGCTACATCAAGAAGGCCGCCATCGCCACCACGATGGGCCCCGGCATTCCGGTCGACCCGAACCGCACCCGCAACCTCCTCGTCGAGGAGGACCCGGCCGCGGTCTGAGCCTGACGGCTCGGGAGCCCTGCTCGTAAGCGAGCGGCTCCAGCGTCCTGAAACCGCCCCTCGGGCCTCTTCGGAGGCCCGAGGGGCGGTTTTTCGTTGGGGCGCTGTCGGTGCCCTGGGCTACGGTCGTGCGGGGTAAGACAAGCGATCGACAGATCCACAAGGGGTGGGGACTCATGACCGTTTCCGTGTCCGCATGGAAGCGCGCGGGTGTGGCGCTGACGGCGGCGGCCGTCGTGACGGGCGTGGCCGGCTGCCAGGACGACGGCGACCAGGGCCAGAAGAAGGCCGCGGACGCGCCTGCGAAGGCGCAGGGGCTGGGCGACGTGACGAAGGCGCTCACGGCGGCGTACGAGAAGACGTCGGCCGCCAAGTCGGCCAGGTTCACGATGACGATCGAGATGACGGGCGCGGGCGCCCAGGCCGGCAGCACCACGATGTCCGGCGTGCAGGGCTGGGACCCGGCCGTCATGGACGTCACCATGAACGGCGGCATGCTCGGCAAGGGCGCCGCCGGAGGCAATGAGAAGACCCGCATGATCATGCGGGACGGTGTCATGTACGTGGACATGGGCGCCAAGCCGGCCGACCAGATGGACGGCAAGCGCTGGATGAAGATGGACTTCGCGGCCATGGCCAAGGAGTCCGGCGACGCGGCCCTGCAGAAGCAGATGAGCCAGAGCATGAGCAGCGCCAACCAGGACCCGGCGCAGCAGCTCGCCCTGCTCCTGGAGTCGCCCGGCATCAAGCACGTCGGCCCGGAGAAGGTCGCGGGCGCCCAGACCGAGCACTACAAGGGCTCGATCTCCTTCGACCAGGCCGTGAACGACAGCAAGGCGTTCGACGGGCTGCCGGAGAAGGACCGCAAGGCCCTGATCGACGGCGTGAAGAAGGCCGGCGTGAAGGGGTACGACACCGAGCTCTGGGTCAACGAGGACGGCTACCCGGCCAAGATGATTGTCGGCATGAAGATGCCGCAGGGCGTCGTGAGGGTGACCGCCCTCTACTCCGACTACGGCACCCAGGCCACCGTCCAGGCACCGCCGGCCAAGGACACCTTCGACTTCATGGAGATGATGAAACAGCTCGGCCAGGCCGGCGCCCAGGGCTGATTTGCCCCCGGCCGTCCCCGTCACGTACTCTTCCACAGAAGCCAAAGACCGCTGGTCGTCGCTGCGCCCGCAAGGGTGTGGTGGCCGAAGGATTCGCTGAGAGACGCGAACGACCCGCGCAGGTGTCAGTGGAAGAGTTCCCGGTCCGGTTCATTCCGGTTCGGTCGAGCTGAGCCCCGTGCGCCTGCGCCCGGGGCGTTTTCGTTTGTTCAGCCCCTTCTGAGCGGTCCTCATCACCCGGAAGGAGGCTGACGCACTATGCCGACGCCCAACAAGGCTGCATCGGTGGCCGAGCTCAAGGACGCGTTCCAGAGCTCCAACGCCGTCGTGCTGACCGAGTACCGGGGTCTCACCGTGGCGCAGCTCAAGACGCTGCGTCGTTCGCTCGGTGAGAACGCCCAGTACGCCGTGGTGAAGAACACGCTGACCAAGATTGCGGCCAACCAGGCTGGGATCACCTCGCTCGACGACCAGTTCGCTGGTCCGACGGGTGCCGCCTTCATCACCGGTGACCCGGTGGAGTCGGCCAAGGCTCTGCGTGACTTCGCCAAGGAGAACCCGAACCTCATCATCAAGGCCGGTGTCCTTGACGGTAAGGCTCTCTCCGCCGACGACATCAAGAAGCTTGCGGACCTCGAGTCCCGCGAGGTTCTGCTCAGCAAGCTGGCCGGTGCCTTCAAGGGCAAGCAGTCTCAGGCTGCCTCGCTCTTCCAGGCGCTGCCGTCGAAGCTCGTCCGCACCGTGGACGCTCTTCGCGCCAAGCAGGCCGAGCAGGGCGGTGCCGAGTAATTCGGCTCGCTTTCTGATCCTTGCCGCCTGACGGTGGCGAGGGTCGCAGCGGGCCCGACGTACGCCCGCCTCACCCAGAACATCCGGCACCAGCCGAATTAGTGGAAGGATCGCCCATCATGGCGAAGCTCACCCAGGACGAGCTCCTCGAGCAGTTCGAAGGCATGACCCTCATCGAGCTCTCCGAGTTCGTGAAGGCGTTCGAGGAGAAGTTCGACGTCACCGCCGCCGCGGCCGTCGCCGTTGCCGCCCCGGGTGCCCCGGGCGCCGGCGCTGTCGCCGAGGTCGAGGAGAAGGACGAGTTCGACGTCATCCTCACCGGCGCCGGTGACAAGAAGATCCAGGTCATCAAGGTCGTGCGCGAGCTGACCTCCCTGGGTCTGAAGGAGGCCAAGGACCTCGTCGACGGCACCCCGAAGCCGGTCCTCGAGAAGGTTGCCAAGGACGCCGCTGACAAGGCCAAGGAGGCCCTCGAGGGCGCCGGCGCCTCCGTCGAGGTCAAGTAAGACCTCTGCGAGTCGTAGCGACTCCTTGAGCGTGTAACGCTCACAGCGTGAAAGGCGATCATCCATCTGGATGGTCGCCTTTCGGCGTTCCCGGGACCCGCGTGGCGGTGGTCGTGCCGGGCTCCGGAAGCGGAGTATGGTGATCTTCGCCGTGCGCCGCTCGGCGCCGCTCCGGCGGCGGGGGCCTTGACGAACAGCACGGACCGCGCAATTCTCAGGACGCGTCGTCACAACGATCCGAATCCGAGGCATGGATCGACGACCGAACGGGCAGTATCGAGGTGCGCCGCACGGCGCGACGTAGCGCGGAGTTGAGAGCAACGAGGGTCGCGAAGAACTCGCCCTGGACATCAGTGGGCCAAGTGGCTACACTGACCCTTTGCGCTGCCTGTTAGCTGCCCCCTGCCCGTCACCAGGGGCATCCCCTCGCAACCGCTTCGCTGGTCGACCCACTCTGACCTGGTCTTTTGGCCAATCGGGTAATCGTCTTCCAAGGAGCTCCGCAGGGACCGGTACGCGCGCAGTGAGTCCGAGCCCTCGGAAGGACCCCCTCTTGGCCGCCTCGCGCAACGCCTCGACCAATACGAACAACGGTGCCAGCACCGCCCCGCTGCGCATCTCCTTTGCAAAGATCAAGGAGCCCCTCGAGGTTCCGAACCTCCTCGCGCTTCAGACCGAGAGCTTCGACTGGCTGCTCGGCAACGCCGCGTGGAAGGCTCGCGTCGAGGCCGCCCTTGAGTCGGGCTACGACGTCCCCACGAAGTCCGGTCTGGAGGAGATCTTCGAGGAGATCTCGCCGATCGAGGACTTCTCCGGGTCGATGTCGCTGACCTTCCGCGACCACCGCTTCGAGCCGCCGAAGAACTCGATCGACGAGTGCAAGGACCGTGACTTCACCTACGGTGCCCCGCTCTTCGTCACGGCCGAGTTCACGAACAACGAGACCGGCGAGATCAAGTCCCAGACGGTCTTCATGGGCGACTTCCCGCTCATGACGAACAAGGGCACGTTCGTCATCAACGGCACCGAGCGTGTCGTCGTGTCGCAGCTCGTCCGCTCCCCGGGCGTGTACTTCGACTCCTCCATCGACAAGACGTCCGACAAGGACATCTACTCCGCCAAGATCATCCCGTCCCGGGGTGCCTGGCTGGAGATGGAGATCGACAAGCGCGACATGGTCGGCGTCCGCATCGACCGCAAGCGCAAGCAGTCCGTCACCGTCCTCCTCAAGGCTCTCGGCTGGACCACCGAGCAGATCCTGCAGGAGTTCGGCGAGTACGAGTCCATGCGCGCCACCCTGGAGAAGGACCACACCCAGGGCCAGGACGACGCGCTGCTCGACATCTACCGCAAGCTCCGTCCGGGCGAGCCGCCGACGCGCGAGGCCGCCCAGACGCTGCTCGAGAACCTGTACTTCAACCCGAAGCGCTACGACCTCGCGAAGGTCGGCCGCTACAAGGTCAACAAGAAGCTCGGCGCCGACGAGCCGCTGGACGCGGGTGTCCTCACCACGGACGACATCATCGCGACCATCAAGTACCTGGTGCAGCTGCACGCCGGTGAGACCGAGGCCGTCGCCGCCTCCGGTCAGACGATCGTCGTCGAGACCGACGACATCGACCACTTCGGCAACCGCCGCCTGCGCAACGTCGGCGAGCTCATCCAGAACCAGGTCCGTACGGGTCTCGCCCGTATGGAGCGCGTCGTGCGCGAGCGCATGACCACCCAGGACGTCGAGGCGATCACGCCGCAGACCCTGATCAACATCCGGCCGGTCGTCGCCTCCATCAAGGAGTTCTTCGGCACCAGCCAGCTGTCGCAGTTCATGGACCAGAACAACCCGCTGTCGGGTCTCACCCACAAGCGCCGTCTGTCGGCTCTTGGCCCGGGTGGTCTGTCCCGTGAGCGGGCCGGCTTCGAGGTCCGAGACGTGCACCCGTCCCACTACGGACGCATGTGCCCGATCGAGACCCCCGAAGGCCCGAACATCGGTCTGATCGGTTCGCTCGCCTCGTACGGCCGGGTCAACCCGTTCGGCTTCATCGAGACGCCGTACCGCAAGGTCGTCGACGGCCAGGTCACCGACGAGGTCGACTACGTCACCGCCGACGAGGAGGACCGCTTCGTCATCGCCCAGGCGAACGCGACCCTGAACGACGAGCTCCGCTTCACCGAGCCCCGCGTCCTGGTCCGCCGCCGTGGCGGTGAGGTCGACTACGTCTCCCCGTCCGACGTCGACTACATGGACGTCTCGCCGCGCCAGATGGTGTCGGTCGCGACCGCCATGATCCCGTTCCTCGAGCACGACGACGCCAACCGTGCCCTCATGGGCGCGAACATGATGCGTCAGGCCGTTCCGCTGATTAAGTCGGAGGCCCCGCTCGTCGGCACCGGCATGGAGTACCGCTGCGCCACCGACGCCGGCGACGTGCTCAAGGCCGAGAAGGCCGGTGTGGTCCAGGAGCTCTCCGCCGACTACATCACCGTGGCCAACGACGACGGCACGTACATCACGTACCGCCTGGCCAAGTTCTCCCGCTCGAACCAGGGCACCTCGGTCAACCAGAAGGTCGTCGTCTCCGAGGGCGACCACGTGATCGAGGGCCAGGTCCTCGCCGACGGCCCCGCCACCGAGAACGGTGAGATGGCGCTCGGCAAGAACCTGCTCGTGGCGTTCATGCCGTGGGAGGGTCACAACTACGAGGACGCGATCATCCTGTCGCAGCGCCTCGTGCAGGACGACGTCCTCTCCTCGATCCACATCGAGGAGCACGAGGTCGACGCCCGTGACACCAAGCTCGGCCCCGAGGAGATCACCCGGGACATCCCGAACGTCTCCGAGGAGGTCCTGGCCGACCTCGACGAGCGCGGCATCATCCGCATCGGTGCCGAGGTCGTCGCCGGCGACATCCTGGTCGGCAAGGTCACCCCGAAGGGTGAGACCGAGCTGACCCCGGAGGAGCGCCTGCTCCGCGCCATCTTCGGTGAGAAGGCCCGTGAGGTCCGTGACACCTCGCTGAAGGTCCCGCACGGCGAGACCGGCAAGGTCATCGGCGTCCGCGTCTTCGACCGCGAGGAGGGCGACGAGCTTCCCCCGGGCGTGAACCAGCTGGTCCGCGTCTACGTCGCCCAGAAGCGCAAGATCACCGACGGTGACAAGCTCGCCGGCCGTCACGGCAACAAGGGTGTCATCTCCAAGATCCTGCCCATCGAGGACATGCCGTTCCTCGAGGACGGAACCCCGGTCGACATCATCCTCAACCCGCTCGGTGTCCCGTCCCGAATGAACCCGGGACAGGTCCTGGAGATCCACCTCGGCTGGCTCGCCAGCCGCGGCTGGGACGTCTCCGGCCTCGCCGACGAGTGGGCGCAGCGCCTCCAGGCCATCGGTGCCGACCAGGTCGCCCCCGGCACCAACGTCGCCACCCCGGTCTTCGACGGTGCGCGTGAGGACGAGCTCGCGGGTCTGCTCCAGCACACCATCCCGAACCGCGACGGCGAGCGCATGGTGCTCCCGTCCGGCAAGGCGCGCCTGTTCGACGGCCGCTCCGGCGAGCCGTTCCCGGACCCGATCTCGGTCGGGTACATGTACATCCTCAAGCTCCACCACCTGGTCGACGACAAGCTGCACGCCCGCTCGACCGGCCCGTACTCGATGATCACCCAGCAGCCGCTGGGTGGTAAGGCCCAGTTCGGTGGCCAGCGCTTCGGTGAGATGGAGGTGTGGGCGCTGGAGGCATACGGCGCCGCGTACGCCCTCCAGGAGCTGCTGACGATCAAGTCCGACGACGTGACCGGCCGCGTGAAGGTCTACGAGGCCATCGTCAAGGGCGAGAACATCCCTGAGCCCGGCATCCCCGAGTCCTTCAAGGTGCTCATCAAGGAGATGCAGTCCCTGTGCCTCAACGTGGAGGTGCTGTCCTCGGACGGCATGTCCATCGAGATGCGCGACACCGACGAGGACGTCTTCCGCGCAGCGGAGGAGCTCGGCATCGACCTGTCCCGGCGCGAGCCGAGCAGCGTCGAAGAGGTCTGACGGGAGTCCGGTGCGGGGGCTCAGCGATGAGCCCCCCGCCGGCCCCAGGACCCCCGTATCAGACCCATAGCCTTACAACCCTGAGAGGGATTGACGCATAGTGCTCGACGTCAACTTCTTCGACGAGCTCCGGATCGGTCTGGCCACCGCTGACGACATCCGTCAGTGGAGCCACGGCGAGGTCAAGAAGCCGGAGACCATCAACTACCGCACCCTGAAGCCCGAAAAGGACGGACTCTTCTGCGAGAAGATCTTCGGTCCGACCCGGGACTGGGAGTGCTACTGCGGCAAGTACAAGCGTGTCCGCTTCAAGGGCATCATCTGTGAGCGGTGTGGCGTCGAGGTCACCCGCGCCAAGGTGCGCCGTGAGCGGATGGGCCACATCGAGCTGGCCGCCCCCGTCACGCACATCTGGTACTTCAAGGGCGTCCCGTCGCGCCTCGGCTACCTGCTCGACCTCGCCCCGAAGGACCTGGAGAAGGTCATCTACTTCGCGGCGTACATGATCACGTACGTCGACGACGAGCGTCGTACGCGTGACCTGCCCTCGCTGGAGGCGCACGTCTCCGTCGAGCGTCAGCAGATCGAGAACCGTCGCGACTCCGACCTGGAGGCCCGCGCCAAGAAGCTCGAGAACGACCTCGCCGAGCTGGAGGCCGAGGGCGCCAAGGCCGACGTGCGCCGCAAGGTGCGCGAGGGTGCCGAGCGCGAGATGAAGCAGCTGCGCGACCGTGCGCAGCGCGAGATCGACCGTCTCGACGAGGTCTGGGCGCGCTTCAAGAACCTCAAGGTCCAGGACCTGGAGGGCGACGAGCTCCTCTACCGCGAGCTGCGTGACCGCTTCGGCACGTACTTCGACGGCTCGATGGGTGCCGCGGCGCTGCAGAAGCGCCTGGAGTCCTTCGACCTCGAGGAGGAGGCCGAGAAGCTCCGCGAGATCATCCGTACCGGCAAGGGCCAGAAGAAGACCCGTGCGCTCAAGCGCCTCAAGGTCGTCTCCGCGTTCCTGCAGACCGCGAACAGCCCCAAGGGCATGGTTCTCGACTGCGTGCCGGTCATCCCGCCGGACCTGCGTCCGATGGTGCAGCTCGACGGTGGCCGCTTCGCGACCTCCGACCTGAATGACCTGTACCGCCGTGTGATCAACCGCAACAACCGTCTGAAGCGTCTGCTCGACCTCGGTGCCCCCGAGATCATCGTGAACAACGAGAAGCGGATGCTCCAGGAGGCGGTCGACGCCCTCTTCGACAACGGCCGTCGTGGTCGCCCGGTCACGGGCCCCGGCAACCGTCCGCTGAAGTCCCTCAGCGACATGCTGAAGGGTAAGCAGGGTCGATTCCGTCAGAACCTGCTCGGCAAGCGTGTGGACTACTCCGCGCGTTCCGTCATCGTCGTCGGCCCGCAGCTCAAGCTGCACCAGTGCGGTCTGCCGAAGGCCATGGCGCTGGAGCTCTTCAAGCCGTTCGTGATGAAGCGCCTGGTCGACCTGAACCACGCGCAGAACATCAAGTCGGCGAAGCGCATGGTCGAGCGCGGCCGCACGGTCGTGTACGACGTCCTCGAAGAGGTCATCGCCGAGCACCCGGTCCTGCTGAACCGTGCCCCCACGCTGCACCGCCTCGGTATCCAGGCGTTCGAGCCGCAGCTCGTCGAGGGCAAGGCCATCCAGATCCACCCGCTCGTCTGCACCGCGTTCAACGCGGACTTCGACGGTGACCAGATGGCCGTCCACCTGCCGCTCTCCGCGGAGGCGCAGGCCGAGGCCCGCATCCTGATGCTGTCCTCGAACAACATCCTCAAGCCGGCCGACGGCCGTCCGGTGACGATGCCGACCCAGGACATGGTCCTCGGTCTGTTCTTCCTCACCACCGACGGTGAGCTCCGTGACACCAAGGGCGAGGGCCGCGCGTTCGGCTCCACGGCCGAGGCGATCATGGCGTTCGACGCCGGCGAGCTCGCGCTGCAGTCGCAGATCGACATCCGCTTCCCGATCGGCACCGTTCCGCCGCGCGGCTGGGTTCCCCCGGTCGCCGAGGAGGGCGAGCCGGAGTGGCAGCAGGGTGACTCGTTCCGCCTGCGCACGACCCTGGGCCGCGCGCTCTTCAACGAGCTGCTGCCCGAGGACTACCCGTTCGTCGACTACTCCGTCGGCAAGAAGCAGCTCTCCGAGATCGTCAACGACCTCGCCGAGCGCTACCCCAAGGTCATCGTGGCGGCGACGCTCGACAACCTGAAGGCGGCGGGCTTCTACTGGGCGACCCGTTCCGGTGTCACCGTGGCCATCTCCGACGTCGTCGTTCCCGAGGCGAAGAAGGAGATCGTCCGCGGCTACGAGGCGCAGGACGAGAAGGTCCAGAAGCAGTACGAGCGCGGTCTGATCACCAAGGAAGAGCGCACTCAGGAGCTCATCGCGATCTGGACCAAGGCGACCAACGAGGTCGCCGAGGCGATGAACGCGAACTTCCCCAAGACGAACCCCATCTTCATGATGGTTGACTCGGGTGCCCGAGGAAACATGATGCAGATGCGGCAGATCGCCGGTATGCGTGGTCTGGTGTCGAACGCCAAGAACGAGACCATCCCGCGTCCGATCAAGGCGTCCTTCCGCGAGGGTCTGTCCGTCCTCGAGTACTTCATCTCGACGCACGGTGCCCGTAAGGGTCTCGCCGACACCGCCCTGCGTACCGCCGACTCGGGTTACCTGACCCGTCGTCTGGTGGACGTCTCGCAGGACGTCATCATCCGCGAGGAGGACTGTGGCACCGAGCGCGGTCTGAAGCTGCGGATCGCGGCCAAGGACGAGGCCGGTGTCCTGCGGAAGACGGACGACGTCGAGACCTCCGTGTACGCGCGGATGCTCGCCGAGGACGTCGTCGTCGACGGCAAGGTCATCGCGCCGGCCAACGTCGACCTGGGTGACGTGCTCATCGACGCCCTGGTCAACGCGGGCGTCGAGGAGGTCAAGACCCGTTCGGTCCTGACCTGTGAGTCCGCCGTCGGTACCTGTGCGTTCTGCTACGGCCGTTCGCTCGCCACCGGCAAGCTGGTCGACATCGGTGAGGCGGTCGGCATCATCGCCGCCCAGTCCATCGGTGAGCCCGGTACCCAGCTGACGATGCGTACCTTCCACACCGGTGGTGTGGCCGGTGACGACATCACCCAGGGTCTGCCGCGTGTCGTCGAGCTCTTCGAGGCCCGTCAGCCCAAGGGTGTCGCCCCGATCTCCGAGGCGGCCGGTCGCGTCCGCATCGAGGAGACCGAGAAGACCAAGAAGATCGTCGTCACCCCGGACGACGGCACCGACGAGACGGCGTACCCGATCTCGAAGCGTGCCCGTCTGCTCGTGGGCGAGGGCGACCACGTCGAGGTGGGCCAGAAGCTCACCGTGGGTGCCACCAACCCGCACGACGTGCTTCGCATCCTGGGTCAGCGTGCCGTCCAGGTCCACCTGGTCGGCGAGGTCCAGAAGGTCTACAACTCGCAGGGCGTGTCGATCCACGACAAGCACATCGAGATCATCATCCGGCAGATGCTGCGCCGCGTGACGATCATCGAGTCCGGCGACGCGGAGCTGCTGCCGGGCGAGCTCGTCGAGCGCTCGAAGTTCGAGACCGAGAACCGTCGTGTGGTCCAGGAAGGCGGCCACCCGGCCTCCGGCCGTCCGCAGCTGATGGGTATCACCAAGGCCTCGCTGGCGACGGAGTCCTGGCTGTCGGCCGCCTCCTTCCAGGAGACGACCCGAGTCCTGACGGATGCGGCGATCAACGCCAAGTCCGACAGCCTCATCGGCCTCAAGGAGAACGTCATCATCGGTAAGCTCATCCCGGCCGGTACGGGTCTGTCCCGCTACCGCAACATCCGGGTCGAGCCGACCGAGGAGGCCAAGGCCGCGATGTACTCGGCCGTCGGCTACGACGACATCGACTACTCGCCGTTCGGCACCGGCTCCGGCCAGGCCGTTCCGCTGGAGGACTACGACTACGGTCCGTACAACCAGTAAGTCGTCGCCTCCTAGGTAGCGACAAACGCCAAGAAGGGCGGCACCCCGCACGGGGTGCCGCCCTTCGGCGTATCGGTGGTACGAGGATCAGCGCGCGGTCAGCTCCCAGACCGTGACGGCGACCGTGGCCACCGCTGCCAGCGCGCCGATGCTGGCCAGCGGCCAGCGGGCCCGCTCCAGGGCGTCGAGCCGGGCCTCGTGGTCGGCGAGCTGCTTGTCGGTCTGGTCGCTGCGCTGTACGAGGAGCGCGAGCGAGCCGTCGACCCGGGCGAAGCCGGCCTCCAGCGTGCCGCGCAGCCGCTCCAGTTCGAGGGCCACGGCGACCGGGTCGTTCGCGTCAGATTCGGTCATCGGCGGCCGCCTCAGGGAGCGTCTCCGGCGCGGTGCGCAGCCAGCCGGGGAGCAGGCGCTGGACGGCGGACAGGGCCATCACCCGGGTGAGGGCGCCGGCGACGGCGAGCCCACCGGCGACCCAGGGCAGGGTGGCGGGGAGCCCGGAGGCGTCGACGATCTCGGGCAGGACGACGGCGATGCCGACGGCGGCCTGCAGCACGGTGCGGGCCGTCCGCTTGGCGGCTTCGGACATGGTGGTTCTCCTTGCATGGGGGGTGTTGCTGGTGGGGGCTGCTCCCCGTACGGGAGCTACTGCACGAACGGGACCTTCAGCGCGTTCCAGGAGGCGGCGCCCGGCCAGCCGTCGGCGTCGGAGCCGGAGAAGCCGAGCTTGCGCTGCCAGGCCGCGTACGACTGGCGGTCGCTCTCGGACCAGCGCGGGCTCGGGCCGACCTGGTAACGGCCGCAGCCCTCGGCGACCAGCCGGCGGCCCATCGCGGTGACGATGGGGGAGCTCGGGGTGGTCTTGAAGAAGGCCGTGCCGGGGAACGGCTGGTAGCGCGGGGTGGCCGGCTCGGCGGGGGCGGTGGGCTTGGCCGCGGGGGCCTTGCCGAGCCGCTGCTGCACCCGGCCGCGCATGACGGGCATGCCGAAGCCGCGCGGGTCGTTCTTCCAGTCGGACCACTCGGAGTGGCCGATGACGGACTTGGCGCCCCAGCCGTGGGCACGGCAGAGCGCGGCCGAGACCCGCTCGATGGCCTCCAGCTGGACGGCCGGCCAGGGGTCGGAGCCGTTGCCGAGGTTGATGCACTCGAAGCCGTAGAAGCGCGAGTTGCCGTCGACGGCGCCGGAGCTGCCCTGGTGCTCGTGCGGGACCGGCGGCCGGTCCCCGTACGTCTCGCTGACCACGGCCTGGAGGACGGACGGGTCGCCGCCGCCCGCGTGGTTGGCGCGGCCGTTGGCGATCAGGTGGACGGTGCCGTCCTTGGCGATGACGCCGTGGCACAGCGGGCCCGGCAGGCCCTCGTAGCCGTCGTAGCACATGCCGACGGTGTGCTCGGTGCCGCTGGACACGCTGTGGTGGATCATCACGCCGACCACGGGCCCCCAGGCCCCGTGACCGTTGCGGTTGTGGGTGCGCCAGCCGTCGTGCTCGACGACGGTGATGCCTTCGGCGCGGAGCGCGGCGACGAACCGGTCCGCGGTGAGGGGGGCTGCCATGTTGTCCTCCGGGCATGAGAAAACCCCGGCCGGTCTGTCGGCACGGGGCGGGACGTACGGGATTGCGCTCGTACGGGACTGCGGTCGTACGGATTGCGGTCGTACGGGATTGCGGTCGGTACGGGGTGGAGCGGGGCTTCGCCGAGGGCGGGCCTTCGCTACGGGGCGGGCGTGGCCGGCGGAGCGGCCGGGGCCCAGGTGGCGCACAGCGCGGCGTAGGCGGCGCGGCGGCTCTCGAAGTCGGCGAGGGCGGCCGCCACGGCCCGCTGCACGGCGGTCTGGTCAGGGACGGCGGGGACGCCGTTCTGCGCCTGGATGATGACCAGGCCGGAGCCGCGCAGGAGGGAGTCGCCCGTGCCCTTCTCGTTGACCTCGGCGGTGACGTACACCGCCGGGTACTGCCCGGTCACCGGGTCGCGCTCCAGGGTGTAGCCGAGGCTGTTGTCGTACACGCGGACGTTGAGCGTGTGCCCGTTCTCGCTGACGACGGCGCGGCCGGCGTAGTCGATGGCGACGCCCCAGGGCTGGGTGGTGTCGATGTTCATGGTGTGCTCCTCAGGTCTGCGTGCCGTGGATGAGGACGGGCTGGGCGTAGACCGTGCCGGCCGTGGCCAGGGCCTGGATCTCGATGTTCATGGTCTGGCCGAACCTGGCCTTCATGTCGCCGGGCAGCAGGCCGGTGTAGTCGTACGTGGTGCCGGCGGTGACGGTGGGGCCGAAGGGGGTGCTGTCGACGAGGACCCGCACCTGGCCGGTGCCGCCGGTCGACGCCGCCGTGCTGATGGCGAGCCGCATCTTCGGCTGCCAGATCGGGTTGGAGCAGCGGGCGATGGTCGTGAAGGCGGTGCTGGTGGTCGAGGGCCACTTGGCCGTGTCGACGGGCAGCGGCGGCATCAGCTGGAGCCAGGGCCGGGCCAGGCCGCCGGTCATGATGTCGTCCGAGAAGATCTCGTGGCTGTAGCCGTCGAACACCCGGATCAGCGGCCGGGTGAGGGCGATGTTGGCGGTCTGCGTCGCCGGCCGGAACTCGTTGGCGGCGGGGCGGGTGTTGACCGCGGTGGACAGTGCCTTCAGCCGGCGTTCCATCTGGTTCAGCCGGTCGATGATGTCCTCGGGCAGCTGGGGCATCAGGCCTCCTCAAGGTAGAGCTCGGCGGTGTCGGGCCGGCCGCGCTCCGGGGGAGTGACCTTGACACCGATGATCCGGTAGCGGGCGTCGAGGCCCTGCGAGAACCACTCGTCGGTGATCCGGATGCGGGCGACACGGCCGATGAGCTGCGGCGGGACGACACCGCCCAGGTGGATGCTGACCTGGGGGATCACCACGGCGCCCCGGGACTCGCCGAGTTCGCGGCCGGCGATGGAGTCGAGCGCGAGCGGGTCCGTGACCTCGTTGTGGTCCGAGGACAGGTCGATCAGCGGCCAGCCGTCGACGAGCAGGTCGGTGGCGACCTGCTGGTTGGAGTAGAGCGGCCGGGACTCGGTGGCGGCGTTGGAGTTGACGGAGGCGCCGCGGGCCAGCGCGGTGGTGCCGCCGCGGGTCGCGTCGTACGGGAAGGAGTACGACAGGATGACGCCGGGCCGGTCGAAGATCAGGTCGGTCGCACCGTTGACGATCTTGGGCGCGCCGAGCCGGAGCTGCTTGATCCGGGCGCCGTTCTTGTTGGGGTCGGGGTCGCGGTAGACCAGGATCTGGTACTCGAAGCCGTTCTCCAGCTTGGAGATCTGGTCGAGCGCGTCCTGGTAGACGGTCTCGTCGCCGAGCCGCCAGGAGACCGTGCGCTTGTAGTCGGAGGACTCCTCGCCGAAGGTGATGCCGAGCCGGCGGGGCTCCTCGCCGGCGGGGGCGCCCGGGTAGTTCTGGACGTCGAGCTCCTGCCAGAGCCGGCGGGCGATCTCCAGCTGGTCGGTGGGGGTGTCGTACTTGATCTCGGTACGGATGCGGCGCCGGCTCGCATACGAGTCGAAGGTCGCCGCCTGGATGCCGAGGGTCAGCACGCCGCGGCCGCTGGACTGCAGCGTGGTGGTCCAGACGATGCCGCCCCACCACAGGTCCCCGCCGCGCTCCAGGTAGACCGCGGTGCGGCCCTCGCGGACCTTCTTCACCCGCTCGGCGATGGCCTTGTCGGGGATGGGGATGGTGCCGGAGAGGGAGCCGGGCTTGCCGATGTAGTCGTCGAACTGCACGTCCCGCATGGGCAGGATGTCCAGCGTCTGGTCGGTGAGCAGGTCGGTGAAGATGGCCCGGTAGGGCGTGTCGAGTGCCATGAGCGGGCCTCCTTACAGGACGTAGGTGGCGGAGATACGGACGAAACGCCCGGCGGTCAGGACGCCGTTGGGGGACCAGGTGCGCAGGTTGACCTGGCCGTTGGCGTAGAGGTCGGCGCCGCCCGAGCCGAAGCCGTCGCACGCCACGGCCTCGAAGTCGTAGATCGGACGCCAGCCGGCCGGGAGGGTGCACACGGGCTCGTCGGTGATGTTGCCGGCGGCGTTGGACGTGATGTCGGGGCCGCTGCGCACGACGGTGACGGTCATGGTGCACACGCCGCCCTTGGTCCGGCGGGCGTTGTAGGAGTTCACCGTCCAGTTGGGCAGCGCGGTGGCCCCGGTGGTGATGGTCTCCACCTCGACCGGCGGCTGGTAGGTCACCCAGGCGCTGCCGTTCCAGCGCTGCAGCTGGCCGCCGTTGTAGTCGCGGTACTGGCCGGTGTAGCTGCCGGTGGTGACGGTGCCGCTGGGCGCGATGCCGCCGATCTCCTTGGGGTAGGCGACCCAGGCGGTGCCGTCCCAGCGCTGCAGGAAGTGCGCGTTGTCGTTGTCCTGGTACTGGCCCGGGTAGGCGCCGGGCACACCGGCGTTGTTGTAGACGGGCAGGATGCCGCCGGACGAGACGGTGGTGACGCGCAGGTCGGTGGCGGCGCCGCCGGCCCAGTCGATGCCGCCGTTGCCGGCGGAGGCGCCCTTCTTCACCTTGACGGTGAACAGGACCATCGAGCGGACGGGCGCGGCCGGGGCGACCGGGGTGGCGGACGGCTGGCCCTTGATGATCTCGACGACGGCGTCGTACTTGCCGAGGGCGTCGACGTCGTGGTCGTAGACGCGGATCACGACGAGGTCGATGCGGTCGTTGAGCGGGTCGCCGTCGGCGAAGGTGATGGTGATGTCCTCGTCGAGGGCGACCGGGTAGGCGCCGTCGGTGACGGCCCCGGCCTGGATGACGGCCTTGCCGTGGTAGACGGTGGCCGTCATCGGGCCCGAGGAGGCCATCCACAGGCCGCCGACCCGGTACTTGCCGTCGTACGTGCCGGGCAGGATGCCGGACCGGACGCCCAGCGGGTTGACGGGGGTGGTGGCGCCGATGTTGGTGACGCGGGTGTTCTGGCGGGTCTGACCGGTGGGCAGCAGCCAGCCGGAGCGTACGGGCATGGGGTCTCCTGTGGATCGGGGCGGTCGGGCGGCTGGAGCGGCGCTCGGCTAGTACTGCGGGGTGACCTGGATGAAGGAGTTGTCGAACCAGGCCCGCACGTTGGCGTCGGAGGTCCGGTAGTACGAGGTGACCGTGTAGGTCTGGCCCGGGGTCAGGTTGTAGAGGCGCTGGGTGGTCGAGGCCGAGACGGCGGCCGTCGGGGAGGAGGACTTCGAGGCCATCGCGGCCAGTTCGTCGTCCAGGTCACGGACGACGGTGGAGCCCTGGGTGATCCGCACGCACATGTAGGCCGAGCTGGCGATGCCCGTGGTGCCGCTGTTCAGGCTCAGCTCCATGCGCGAACCGAAGGTGAGGATCGCCTGCCGGGACGAGGGGGCGACGAAGGTCACCGCCATCGGGTTCTCGGCCCGCTCGATGAGCGTGTTCACGTAGGTCGTCGAGAGCGTGTAGCCCGCGTCGATCGAGTCGTTGAAGTACGGCCCCGGGTACGCCGGAGCCCACGCCGAACCGCTCCAGCGCTGGAGCGTGCCGTCCGAGACGGCCCGGTACTGGCCGACGTAGGAGCCCTGCAGGGTGGAGGCGGAGTTCGGCACGATGCCGCCGAGGGCCTCCGGGTACGCGACCCACTTGCCGCCGTCCCAGCGCTGCAGCTGGTTGTTCGGGGAGTCGATGTACGCGCCCGGGTGGGGGCCCGGCAGGATCTGGCCCTCGACCGGGATGATGCCGCCGGCCGCGACGACCGGGGTGCGCAGGTCCGTCAGGGACGTGGCCCACGGGATGCCGCCGTTGCCCGCGCTGGCGTTGGCCGGCACGAGGACCTGGTACAGCGGGAGGCTGCGCGGCGGGACGGCCGGAAGCTTCGGAGCGGCCTCCGGCACGCCCTGGATGACCTCGATGACGGCCTCATTGCGGGTGCCGCCGTCGTAGAGCTTGTCGTAGACCCGCAGGACCACCAGGTCGAGGCGGCCGTACGTGGCGGAGCCGGCCGCGAAGGTGACCTGCTCGGCGGCCGGCAGGGTCACCGGGTAGACGCCCTGCGAGATGTCGCCCTGGATGACGGCGCGGCCCTCGGAGACGGTCGCCGTCATCGCGGAGGCGCCGGTCATCCAGAAGCCGGAGACCTTCCACTGGCCGTTGTAGGAGCCCGGCAGGATGCCGGAGCGGACCTGAACCGGGTTGATCATGGTGGTGGGGGTCTGGGTGAGGCGGGTGTCCTCGCGGGTCTGGCCGGTCTCGGCGACCCAGCTGCTGCGCAGGTTCATGGGGTACTCCTGGTCGAGGTTGAGAGGAGGACGGTTCGGGACCGGGTCAGGACCGGATCCACTGGGCGGTGAGGGAGGTGTAGTAGCCGGAGCCGCCGAGCGTGCGGACCGAGGGAGCCTGGTTGTGGTAGCCGGCGAGCTGGACCACGTTGCCCGCGGTGAGCTTGATCAGGCCGTCGCCGCCGACGCTCGTGGCACCCATGGACGCCGCGGTCATCCAGGTCAGCCGGGGCACGCCGACGCCGCCGAGGTGGATGCGGGCGCCGCGCACGCCGTTGGTGGAGTCGCCGTTCCAGGTGATGTTGGCGCCGACCCGCCACCAGCCGGTGCGCGGCACGACGAAGCTGTCGGTGCCGTTCCAGCCGTTGAAGTCGTCGATGTCGACGTAGTTCATCGTGATCGGCGTCCACGCGTTGGCCGGCACGGTCTGCATCGACGTCTGCGCGACGCTGAACAGGATCGTCGCCTTGCCCTCGGCGTACTGCCAGGCGGCGCCGTCCCAGCGCTGCAGGACGCCGGCGTTGTCGCGGTACTGACCCGCGTAACTGCCCGTCGTCGCCGTGCCGTTGGGGGCGATGCCGCCGATGGCCTTCGGGTACCCGACCCAGGCGGTGCCGTCCCAGCGCTGCAACTGGCCCGAGACGTCGCGGTACTGGCCGGCGTACACGCCGTTGAAGCCGCTCGTCGGCATGATGCCGCCGAGCGCCGTCATCGGATAGTGCTTGGTGGTGACGGCGCCCGTCGTCCAGCCGATGCCGCCGGTGCCGGCGGAGGTGCCCGCCGGGACGGAGATCGTGTAGAGCTGGAAGGAGCTGCCGGGGCCCGAGGCCGGGATCTGGGGAGTGGCCGAGGGCGTGCCCTTGATCAGCCGGATCACGGCGTCGGTGGCGCCGCTCTTGTCGTAGGTGTCGTCGAGCACGGCCAGCTCGATCACGTCGATCCGGCCGTACTGCGGGTCACCGTCGGGGATGGTGATCGACTCGGGGGCGGTCACCGCGATCATGTACGCGCCCTGGGCGGTCTCGTAGCCCTGGATGACGGCCCGTCCGGTGCCGATCGTGCACTGCATCGCGGAGTCGCCGGTCAGGGCGAAGCCGCCCGGCACGATGCCGGGCCGCGAGCGCAGCGGGGGAGCGGTGGCGCTGCCGCTGCTGGGGGTGAGCAGCGCGGACAGGGCGATCCGGGTGTCCTCGCGGGTCTGCCCCGTGGACTGGAGCCAGGCGGCCCGTACGGTCATGGGGTCACTCCTTTACGGGTCGGGGCGGGGGCTTCGGTCACCACTCGGCGCTGCGCCAGCGGACGGTCATCAGCGCGTCGGGAGTGGCGGAGTCGGGGCGGAACGCCAGCTCGGTGCGGCCCGGCTCCAGCAGGAACAGCTCCTCCGGGCTGGAGTCGGCCATGGCGGTGTGGCGGCGGGACGCGGTGTTGTTGAGCGTGACCGTGCCCGCGGCGGTGTCGACGACGAGCTCGTCGCCGGCGGCCAGGTCGATCGCGTACCGCAGCCGGCGCTTGCTGACCCGCTCGGTAACGGTCGGCATCGAGCAGGGGCCGCGGAAGACGATCACCGGGTGGGTGGCCGCCGAGCCGGTGTTCTCCGCGACGGCGTCACCGGTGGACTTGGCCTGGCCCCAGTTGAGCGGCCAGGTCAGCCCGTTCGGCACCCAGGTCAGACCGGACTCGGGCTGCGGGGCGGTGGTGGTGGCGGACTGCTCGTTGACGACGTAGCGGCGCGGGTCGGAGGCGAGCCACTGCACCGACATGCGCGTGCTGCCCTGGGTGGCGAAGCCCTGGTCGGCGGGGACGACGCGCTGGGCGATACGGGCGCGTACGGCCAGCAGTTCGCCGTGCAGCCGGACGGTGAGCCAGCGCTCCTCCTCCAGGAGGCCGAGCGCCTGGCGCAGCGCGCGGACGGCCTCGGGCACGCCGTCGAAGTCCGGCATCAGCACGATCGTGCCGCCGACCTTGCGCGGCTTGGCGTAGCGCGAGCCGGACCAGGCGCCGTGCGAGGTGGGCCGGTCGGCGTCGGAGGAGTCGTACTCGGGCAGGTCCTCCCAGCCCGACAGACCGGTCCGGTCGACGGCGAAGGGCGTGCCGGGGCCGATGAGAAGCCCGGCCCACTGCATCTGCCCGTCCTGGGTGATGAGGGAGCCGGGAGCGAGGTCGGCGGTGTAGTTGTTCGCGTCGTAAGCGACGATGGTCTCGGCCATGGGCCGGTCACCTCACTTCTGATGGGGTGTCAGATGGGCGGGTTCAGCAGTGGGCGCCCGCGAGGAACAGCAGGTCCTCAGCGGTCGACCGCGGGCCGGCCCCGGGGTCCTCGTGGAAGTCCCGGATGCGGTGCGGCTGCCGGGGTGCCTCGGTGATGGCCGGGACGCGCCGGTTCTCCAGGACGCTGAGCGCGTCGATGCGGGGGGCGTCGGGGGCGCCGGGGAAGACGACACCGCCCTCGGCGAGCATCGGGATCTTGGGGATGTCGACGCCGAAGTGCTTGCCGAGGAAGTCGAAGCTCAGCTTGTTGAGCCCGTCGATGATCCAGTTGGCGAAGGCGATGAGCCCGTCGATGGGGCCCTTGACGACGCCGATGACGGCGGTGAGGGCACCCTTGATGAGCTCGCCCATGCCGTGGAGGGCGTTGCCGACCGCGTCCTTGGCGTGGCTGAAGAAGCCGGGGATCTTGTCGGTGAAGAGGGACAGGAACGGGTGGATGACGTTCTTGATGGCGCCGATGGTGCTGGAGGCGATGGAGCGAAGCTGGTTGGTGGCGGAGGTGACGATGGACTGGACGTGGGAGAAGCCGTGGATCCCGTCCGCGATGATCTTCAGGGCGGTCGTGATGACGGTCAGGTACGCCTTGAAGTAGTTCATGACCAGCGTGCCGATGAGCTTGAGGACCGGCTGGAGGAACTTGTAGACGGCCTGGAAGCCCTTGAGGGCCTGCTGCATGACCTGCTTGATGATCCGCTGCCCGGTCTCGGTGTTCACCGCGTACTCGATGAACCATGCGGCGACCGGGAGGAGGATGCTCGTGATGAAGCCGATCGGGGTGGTCTTCATGGTCAGGTTGATGCTGGTCATGACGACGGAGGCGAGCTCCATCACCGTGCCGTAGGTGTCCATCAGCTTGGTGATGGTGTCCATGAAGGGCAGCAGCGGCATCAGCATCTCCAGGAGCATGCTGAGGGCCGGGCCGCCGAACAGCGCGGCCACCTTGCCGGCCTTGCCCGCCGCGGTGCCCAGCTTCTTGAAGCCGTTCGCCGCCTTGGACTGCTGGATCCGGCGGACGGCGCCGGCCGCGCCGGCCGCGCCGGCCTTGACGTTGCGCACGGTGTTGCCGGCGGTACGCAGCCCTGCCGCGAGCTTGTCCATGCCGCCGGACGCCCGCTTGGCGTCCTCCTTGATCCGCTTCAGCCCGCCGGCCGCGTCGCCGAGACTGCGCCGCAGCGTCGTCATCACCGGTGCCGCGCCCTGGAACGGGTTGCGGAATGCGGCGGCGGCGGCACTCATCCGCGCGCCTTCGCCAGGTACATCAGCGCGTCCGCGGTCGACTGCGGGTCACTGTTCCGGGCCGCGTGGTAGTGCTCGATGTGCAGTCCGGCGCCGGCGCCCTGGCCCGCCTGCAGCTGCGCGTGCATCCGGGCGCGGCGGGCGGTGAGGGCGAGCAGCCGGTCCAGCTTGGAGAGCGGGAGGACGGCCTCGGCCTCGCCGGCCTCGGCGATGATCGCCGGGACACCGCCGGCGCGCGGCATGACGACACCACCGGTGGCGAGCATCGGGATGTTCGGGATGTGCACGCCGAAGGTCTTGCCACCGACGAGCGGGACCCAGCCGGGGACGCTGACGTGGACCCCGTTGACCGCGTTGATCATGCGGTTGATCAGGCTGATGACGGCGTTGATCGGGCCGGAGACCGCGCTCCTGATGCCGTTGAAGGCGCGGGACGCGATGCCGCTGAGGGCGCCCCAGATGGACGACATCTTGTCCTTCACGGCGGTGAAGGCGTTCGGGATCGCGCTCTTGATCCAGTTGACCACCGGGGTGATCACGGCCTTGATGCCGTTCCACACGGTGCTGATGACGGCCTTGATGGCCTTCATCACCGTCGTGATGACCGTCTTCCAGATGTTGACGTAGGTCTTGATGACGGTGGCGACGGCCTTGACGACGGTGGAGATGGCCGACTTGATGCCGTTCCAGACCGTCTTGATCAGGGCGCCGGCCTGTTTCATGATCGGGCCGATGGCCTTCATGACGGCGCTGATCACGACCTTGATCGCGTCGAACGCCTTCTTGATGACCTTCTGCATCGTCTTCGACTGCATCGCCATCTCGACGACTTTTTCGATGAGAGGCATGAAGAGCTCGACGAGCCGGGCGAGCAGATTGCCCTTCATCGACTTGTTGAGCTTGTCCTGGCCCTTGGACGCCTTGCCCGCGCCGGACTCGTACTTGCCGAGCTTGGTCCCGGCACTCTCGCCGGTCTTGCCGGCCTTGGTCATCGCCTTCTCGGCGTTGTCCGAGGCGGTCTTGAGGTTCTTGAGCTGGGTGTTGGAGCCGTCGGCGCTGGTCTTGAGGTTCTTCAGCTGGTTGGACGCGCCGTTACCGGCGTCCCCGACCTTCTTGATGTCACCGGCGGCGCCGGAGGCCTGCGTCTTGAGGTTGCGCAGGGTGTCGGCGGCCTTCTTCGAGGCGCTGGTGAGAGACATGGGTTACCTCCTTTCGGGGGGCGGGGTGGTCAGATCGCGGCAGCGGCGTCGCGGGCCGCGTTCCTGAGGGTGTTGAATGCCGTGGCGACCTGACCGCCCGCCCTCGCGAGGCGCTCGGCGGACCTGGCGGCGGATTCGAGGGTGCGGGCCTTGGGAAGGCTCCTCGGCTGGAAGTGCCGCTGGGCGCTGGAGAGCTTGCCGATCGCCGTGGCGACCTTCTTGATCTCGTTGGCGTCGGTCCCGGCGATGGCCGAGTTGAGCTTCTCGATCTTCCGGGGGTCCGGCATCTTCTTCGGCTCGTGGTGCTTCACGGCGCCGGTGAGCTTGCCGAGTGCCTTGGCGAGCGCGGTGATCTTGTCGGGGTCGGCGCCGGTGACGGCGGTCTTGACCCGGGTGATGCCGTCAGCCGTCTTGGTGAGGCTCCCTGCTCTCGGCACCTTGCGAATCGCGGTGTTGAATGCCGTGATCTTCGGGTTGAGGTCGGCGAGCGCCAGCTTGAGGGCGTCCAGCCGCGCCGGGTCCGGGATGTTGGCGGCGTTGAGGACGCCTCCGGCGTTGGCCTCCCGCGCCTCGACGTCGGTACGGCGCTGGGGCCAGATGCCGAGGCCGCTTTCGGTGCGGGCGATGACTCGGCCGCCGAAGATCCTCGCCTGGAAGTCTCGGGAGGCCTTGAGCGCCCAGGCCGTCAGCATCAGAGTCAGCGCGCCGCCGATGAGGGGGACGACGGTGCTCGCGACGGCCGCGATGAAGTAGTCGCGGGCCGCGCCCCAGCCTTCTTCGGTGAGCTTCTTGTACGCGGCGGCGAGGTGGTCCATCCCCAGCTGTTCGAGGATCTCCACCTTCTTCGCCTTCACGACCTCCTTGTGGATGTCCTCGATCTTCGTCTTCATGTCGGCGAGGAGGTCGAGGGGGGCGAGCTTTCCCCTCAGCCACTCGGTCGAGGGCAGCCAGCCTCCGTCCACGATCCGGAGGCGATGTCCGAGGCCGGCGATCTGGATCGAGAGGTCTTCGTTCGTTGGTTCTGCCATGGGTTGCTCCGCTTCCGGCCGGTGACGGCCAAGCGCCGAAAAGCCCCCGCCGACAGGGAAAACGTCGGCAGGGGCTCGTGCGTAGGAAGGGCTCGGGCGGCTAGGCGTCGTCGTCCTGGCGGGAGCCGCGTCGCAGCGTCGCGAGGGCGTCGTTCCAGCCCGCCGCGTACGCGACCGCCTCGCGGCGGTTGACCTCGGCGTACAGCGTGCCGAGCAACGCTCTCTTGTCGAGCGCAGCGGGTCCGTCCAGGAGCTGGGCGAGGCGGTCGTGGAGCGGGATCAGCGGTCGCGATGCCTCGGCCTGCTGGGTCATGGACGCCTGCCTTCCGGTTGCTTGCCCTTGCGTGCGTGGCGGCGCCGCGGAGTAAGGCGGGGGCACCACGTTATCGAACTTCTGTGCGAACAGAGTTTGGAACATCTGTTCGGTGTTTGTCGAGCTGGAATCGCCTGACGGCGTGTCTTGTTGCCGGTTTCCCGGACAGGTTGGTCCTTGAACAGGGCTGGTGTTCGACCGGGGTACTCTGGATGGCGCGTTCCCTGCACCTGACACAGTCGGGGGGCGAGGGGCGCGTAGGGGCGCGTGGGGACCCCAGGGGGTTGGAAGGCAGTGCGGACGCATGGAATCGGAGCCGGGCGCTAGCCGGCGGGAGCGGGTCATCGACTGGCTCGAAGCCCATCCTGACCTGCCCCACCTCTTCGCCCGTCTCAGCGAGCTCGTCCATGTCGCCGGGTACGCCCCGGAGGACCTCGTCGTCATGCCCCGCGCCGAAGTGGACCGGCGCGAGACCGCCGCGTTCACGGCGGGCTGGGCCGAGGCCGTCTCGGACGAACTCCCGCGCATCCGCCGCGAGTACGAGAAGCGGGTCGCCGACGCGTACGCGCAGGGCCAGGGTGACGCCCGTGGTATACGCAGACCGCAGCGGCGCACCGACAGCGTTCCGGGCGACGGCGCCCGGGTCATCCCGCTGCCCTTCGCCCGGCTGCTCGAACCGCCGGCCGTCGTGGTCGAGGCCGAGGAGCGGGTCCGCCGGGAACGCGAGCTGTTCGAGCAGCGCGCCGAGCCCGACCCCGCACCGGCCGCCCCGGCTCCGGCGCCCGCGCCGGCCTCGCCGCCGCCCGCGCCCGCGCGCGTAGCGGAAGCCGCGCCCGAGCCCGTACCCGAGCATGCGCCGGAACCGGACGTCCTGGTGACGGCTCAGGAGAGCCGTGCGCGCAGGACCGCCCAGCCAACTCGGAAGGTGGTGCGGGGCAAGGGCGGGCGGCCGATCGTGCCGCCGCTCAGCGGCGTGCCCGTACAGACGGGAACGGCGGCTGACCGGCGGGACGCGGACTCCGCTGACCAGGGCGGGCGCGCCCGGGGACGGCGGCTCTCCGACCGGGCCAGGGCCCTGGAGGAGGAACTCGCCGCCGAGCGAGCACAGGAAGCGCCCCCGGAGCCCACTCCCTGAAAGCAGGGAACGGGCTCCGAGGGCCATGGGGGATGGCACCGAAGGGCGTCAGCCGAAGAAGCGGGCGAGGGCGCTCGGGGAGACGACCTCGTCGTCCCGCTTTCCCGTGCCACTCCCGTCCTCGTCGTCCTCGTCGTCCTCGCCGGGAAGGCTCGGACGCGGAATGGGCTCCGGCGGGTCCGGCTGGTCGCCTTCTTCCGAATTGACGCTCAGGAACATCCAGTTCGCGGCGGCCAGATGGTCCACCGCCGCAGCGAGCAGGTGGTCGGTGACCGACCACTGCGCGGCCTCGCCGTGCATCTGCGTCAGTACGGCGCCGTCGGCCGGCAGATGCTTGATCAGTACCGACAGGCGTCGGCTGGACAGCTCACCGCGGTACCAGTCGAGCAGGTCGGTGCTGAAGTAGCGGAGCAGGTCCGCCTCTAGTGCCTCGGCGTGTTCGTCGACGAACTCGACGAGGCTCAGTTTTCCCCCAGGCCGAGCCCGGTCTCCTTGCCGTAGGCCTCCAGGATGGCGGCGATGTCCTGCATGGTGATCTCGTGCTGCTCGAAGTTCGCGAACTGCTTCTCACCCATCAGGAGTGCGAGCAGCCCGTCCACGTCGTTGTCGTCGAGCTTGCGCAGGGCCTTCGCCGTCGCGCGGGAGAGCTCGGTGGGGAGGGTGAAGGTCTCGCCGTCCAGTTCGAAGCTCCAGCTGCGGCCGGAGGCCTCCAGGCGCTGGGCACGAGCGGCGTTGACGTCGAAACGGGCCATGGTTGCGTACTCCTGTGTTCGAGTGGGTGAAGAGAGGAGAGGGTGGAGAAGGGTGGGGCGGGGCGGTGGTCACCGCCCCGCCCCGGGTGGGGATGGATCAGACGGTCGGGGAGTACTGGCTGTCCTTCATGATGAAGGTGGCCAGCGGCTTGCCGTCGCCCTTCGACATGGCCGTGAAGGTCACGCCCAGCTGGGACGCGGCCTTGCGGGCCAGCTTGATGTCGTCGGTCGCGGTGACCTGACCGTTCGGGATGATGAAGCGGTACTTGACCACGGTCGTGCCACCGGCCTTGACGTCGGTGAACTCCAGGCCGAGGGCGCGCACGTCCGCGAACGGACGCTCGGCGATGTCGTAGCGGTAGGTGTCGACCGCCGGGGCCGCGTCCTGCTTCACGGCGTCGCCGCCCATGAAGAAGGGCAGGGTGTCCTCGTTGAACTGCAGCATCGAGAACTTCAGCGACAGGTCACGGGCCGAGTAGATGTAGTGGATCGGGGAGACCGACTGCCACGAGTCGATGGCCTCCAGCTTGTCCTTCTTCGAGAACGTGACGCCGTCACCAGAGGTGAAGCCGAGGTCCTTCCAGCCCGCGCCGGTCCAGTCGGCGGCCGAGTCGGCACCGAAGGAGGACGGGGCGGCGTTGCCGGCGGTGGCGACGTAGAGCTTGCCGGTGCCGGCGACGCGGATCTCAGCAGCGTTGTTTCCAGCCATGGTGGGGTTTCTCCTTGATGAGAGGGTGAGGGCACCGCCCCGGACCGTCAGGACCCGGGTACGGCAAAGGCCCCGCCGGACGGCGAGGCCTGGTCTGTGGGGCGACCGTCACGAGGGACGGTCAGCGGGGGACCGTCACGAGGGACGGTCAGGGGGACCGTTACGGAGCGACGGTCAGGGAAAGCCGGATCAGGCAGAGGTAGCGGTTGGCGCCCCGGTAGAGGTAGTCGGGCGTCCAGCGCGGCCCGTCCATCTCCTCCACGTCCTGCACGAGGTTGTTGCCGATCACCTTGCCCATCGTCATGAGCAGCGACTTGCGGGCGGCGTTGGCGAGGATGTGGGCCGCGGGCTTGGTCGGCGCGTAGACCTCGAACTCGATCAGCGGCTTGTCCAGGTGCAGGTCACCGATCCAGGCGCCGCCGCGGCGGTTGACGAGGACCGCGGTCTGCGTCCCGTCGAAACCGGCCGGGGCCTGGGCGGCGACCGTGGCGCCGGCCAGCGCCGGGTCGGCCTTGAGGACGTCGACGACCAGCTTCTCGACGTCCGGGAACGCACTCGGGGGAGTGGTCATGACGGTTCTCCTCAGGGTTAGGGGGAGATGAGGCGGGGTGGTGCGGGTGGTGCGGGGGGCCGCCCGGGGCGCTCGACGCGGGGAAGGGGGGCGGGGGCGCGGAGCGCTCCCGGACGGCGAACGGCGGAGACTGCGGCCCGTCTCGCGGGCACAGCTCCGCCGCTGCACCAACTGTGACAGAGAGCGTGCGCGCACGCAACTAGTTCGGGGTCCAGTTCGGAATCTCCTCCCGCCCACCCGTGAAAGTGCAGGTCAGAGCCCGATAGGTTGAAGCTCCCCAAGACAGAGGAGCCGCCTTGTGACCGCCGTACCCGCCCCGCGCCCCCGCCTCCTCTACGTCACCGACCTCGCCTACCCCGCCCGCGGCCGCCGCTACTGCGACGAGGACATCGACCTCACCGCCCGGCTGCGCGCCGAGTTCGACCTCGCCCTGTGCCACCCGCGCGACGCCGCCGCCCTCATGGCCGGCTTCGACGCCGTCGTCGTCCGCAACAGCGGCCCCGTCCTCCACTACCAGCACGCCTACGACGCCTTCCGCGCCCGGGCCGCCGCCACCGGGGTCCGCGTCTACAACCCGCTGCACGGGCGCGGCGACATGGCCGGCAAGCAGTACCTGCTCGACCTCACCACCGCCGGACTGCCCGTCATCCCGACCGTCGACAGCGCCGCCGACCTCGACCGGCTGCCCGCCGCCGATACGTACGCGGTCAAGCCCAAGGCCGGCGCCGACTCCATAGGACTGCGCTTCGTCCCGTATGAGGAGCTCGCGGAACTCCCGTACGGCGGGATCCTCGTCCAGCCGCAGATCGACTTCCTGTACGAGGTGTCCTTCTACTTCGTCGACGACCGCTTCCAGTACGCCCTCCACGCCCCCGACCCCGAGCGCCGCTGGGTCCTGGAGCCGTACGAGGCCACCGAGGACGACCTGCGCTTCGCCCGCCGCTTCGTCGACTGGAACACCCTCGACCACGGCATCCAGCGCGTCGACGCCTGCCGCACGCGCGAGGGCGAGCTGCTCCTCGTCGAGCTGGAGGACCTCAACCCGTACCTGTCGCTCGACCGCGTACCGGAGGAGACGAGGGAGGGCTTCGTCACGGCGATGACGGAGTCGCTGCACGCGTTCCTGAAGGCGTGACCACATGACGAAGCGCCCCTGGTCTCCTATGAGACCAGGGGCGCTTCGTGCGTATGCGTGTGTACGTCGGTGAGTCAGGCGGTACGAGGCCGCCGCCGCGCCGCGCGTTCCGCCGCGAACACGTCCTCCAGGCGGAACAGCTGCGCCCGGCCGGCCTTTCCCGCCGCCCGCAGGTGGCCCAGCTGGACCCACTTGCGGATGGTCGCCGGGGCCACCCCCGCCTCCTCGGCGGCGAGCGGGCCCGGGATCAGGGCCGGCAGGGAAAGCGCGGTCGAGCTCAGCATGAGGTCTCCTTCGTGTCGTCCATCGCCGCTTCGATCTCGTCCGTACGCGCCCCGGACGCGTCCGCGAGCTCCGCCCACTCCGCCTCCGGCCACAGGTGCCGGTACGACGGGTCGTCCTGGCAGCCGCAGGCCGCGTCCGTGCACACGCACGCCGGGTTCACGCACAGCACCGCCCGCCGGTCCGGGAAGGCCCGCAGCGACACCGAGTCGCACCAGGGGCAGCGCCCCGACACCCGGACCACCGTCTCCGCGTCGCCGAGCGTCCGCGCGCAGCGGCGCGCCATCCGGCGGACCTCGTCGCGCACGTGCCGGGCGAGCACCGGGTGCGCGGCGATCTCGTCGAGGAACCCGACGACCCGGCGCAGCCGCTCCACGACCCCCGCCCGGCGCGGCCGGGGGAGACCCAGGCGGGCGCAGACCGCCTCCTCCAGCTCCACCACGCCGTCGGTGATGTCACGGATGGCGTCGGATATGTGCAGCCGGATCGGCGCGGCCCCGTGGCCGGGGACGGAAAGCCCGTGCCGCTGCTCCAGGAGCAGCGCCTCGCGGCGCTCGGCGCGGATCAGCTCGTCCCGCCCCGGGTGCGGCGCGGTCGGCGCGGTCCCGGTGGGGCCCTTGCGGCCGGGCGCGAGCTCCTCGGCGAGCTCGGGGAACTGCCGTACGAGGGAGGCGGCCCAGAGCGTGATGTCCCGTACGACCCGCTCGTCGGCCACGTGCTGCGCGCCGCCGGTCGATTCGCCCGCGGGCAGCTGCTCGTCGGCCATGTGCTGCGCGCCGGCCGCGGGCATCTGCTCGTCGGCCACGCGCTGCGCGACGTCGACCTGCGCGCCTGCGGGCGCCTGTCCGGTCATGTGCTGCGCGTCGCCGACCTGCGCGCCCGTGGGCGCCTGTCCGGTCATGTGCTGCGCGGACGCCTGCTGCCGCTCGGCAACCGGCTCACCGTTCTCAGTCACGGCCGCCCCCCGCCACGCTCGCGAGCGGCAGACGGGCGCCGGCCTCGTCCAGGGTGGCGGCGAACTCCGTCGCCTCCGCGGCCTCGGACGGCCGGCCGCGGCGCTTGCGGGGCTTCACCGGGCGGCCGTTGCGCCACAGGCGGCCCGCGCAGACGCCGTCGAACCAGCTCTCGGCGGGGGCGACGGTCGCCTCGCACTCGCGGCTCACGGGGCAGACGGCGCAGGCCCGCAGGGCCGGGGCCGCCTCCTTGCCGCGGCGGGAGAAGACGACGGTCGGGTCGAGGCCGGCGCACGCGGCGGCGGCCTGCCAGGGGGAGGTGTCGGGCTGGAGCAAGGGGTTCTCCACGTTCCGGGGCCCCGGTGCCCCTGGGGCCTGTGGGGCCTGTGGGACTCGTGAGGCCGACGAGTGCGGCGACGAGCAACATAGACATGTTGCGTGCGAGCTCGCAACTATCTTCGTGGTGAACCTATGGCGAGCCCTTGGCGACCCCTTCACCGATTCGACACGGTTGCGTGCCCGAAAGCACGTAATTCCGCGCGCGCAAGCACGCTAAAGTAAGGGGCCCGAAGGGTGGGGGAATAAACAGGGAGCGGTACAGATGAGCACTCAAGGGCTCGACGAGTTCGCGGCATGGGTCGAAGGCCTGATGCGCGCGCGCGGTTACGACATCGACAGCCCCCGTGGCGGGGGCAAGTCGCGGATCGCGGACGAGGCGGGCGTGCACCGCGCGGCCGTGACGCGGCTGCTGCAGCGGCAGAGCATGCCCGACCTGGAGACCATGCGCAGGATCGCCCCGCTCCTCGGGGTGTCCGTCCGCGACATGCTGATCCGGTCGGGCCGGGTGACCCCGGAAGAGCTTCCGGCCGCCGCCGACCTGCTGCCGCCGAGCGACTGGCAGCCGACCATGGAGGACTTCGCGCGCTGGCTCGGGGTCCCCGACGAGCGCATGGACGTCTTCGTCAAGGTCGTGCATCAGTTCCTGGAGCCCGAGCCGGCCGACGCCGGTGACGGCCGGGCCGTGGCCGCCGCCGAGGCGCGCCGCGCGGCGCAGGACTGACCGCAGGACTGACCGCAGGGACTGACCTGCGGTCCCGGACCTGACGTCCGGGACGGTGCCGGTCTCCGGGCATCGCACCCCTCCGCGTACCCTTCCCGCACAACGCTCCGCATCCCGCCCGTACCCGGCCGCGGCCCTCCGGGAGTCTTCCCGGACCGGCCCCGGCCCCGCCTCGGACCGGCTTCTCCCCTGTCGCCCGGCCCGTCGTGCGCGTGGGCATTTGTTTTGACCGGAGTGCATGCGATAGGTACGCTCATGCCTTGTGCCTGGGGTGTGCCCGGAGCCGTGTGCGTGTCCTCAACCGCACTGGTCTCCGAGACCGGCCACCGCGATCAGCGCCCTTTTCCGCCCTCGGCGGAGGTTCGCGCGATCCGACACACCCGACCGCGTGGGTCGGCGAAGTTCCAGGTTAGTTTTACCGAACGGCACACAGAAACCGGAGAAGTAGTGCCTACGATCCAGCAGCTGGTCCGTAAGGGCCGGCAGGACAAGGTCGAGAAGAACAAGACGCCCGCACTCGAGGGTTCCCCTCAGCGCCGCGGCGTCTGCACGCGTGTGTTCACGACCACCCCGAAGAAGCCGAACTCGGCCCTCCGTAAGGTCGCGCGTGTGCGTCTGACCTCGGGCATCGAGGTCACGGCCTACATTCCGGGTGAGGGACACAACCTGCAGGAGCACTCCATCGTGCTCGTGCGTGGTGGCCGTGTGAAGGACCTGCCGGGTGTTCGTTACAAGATCATCCGCGGTTCGCTCGACACCCAGGGTGTCAAGAACCGCAAGCAGGCTCGCAGCCGCTACGGCGCCAAGAAGGAGAAGTAAGAATGCCTCGTAAGGGCCCCGCCCCGAAGCGCCCGGTCATCATCGACCCGGTCTACGGTTCTCCTCTTGTCACGTCGCTGATCAACAAGATCCTGCTGGACGGCAAGCGCTCCACCGCCGAGCGCATCGTCTACGGCGCCATGGAGGGCCTCCGCGAGAAGACCGGTGCTGACCCGGTCGTCACGCTGAAGCGCGCGCTCGAGAACGTCAAGCCGTCCCTCGAGGTCAAGTCCCGCCGTGTCGGTGGCGCCACCTACCAGGTGCCGATCGAGGTCAAGCCCGGTCGCGCGTCCACCCTGGCGCTGCGCTGGCTGGTCGGTTACTCCCGCGCCCGTCGCGAGAAGACCATGACCGAGCGCCTCATGAACGAGCTCCTCGACGCCTCGAACGGCCTCGGTGCTTCGGTCAAGAAGCGCGAGGACACGCACAAGATGGCCGAGTCCAACAAGGCCTTCGCGCACTACCGCTGGTAGTCGCAACCCACATCGAGACCGAGAGAAGACTGAAGCCTTATGGCTACCACTTCGCTTGACCTGGCCAAGGTGCGCAACATCGGCATCATGGCCCACATCGACGCGGGCAAGACGACCACCACCGAGCGGATCCTGTTCTACACCGGTGTCTCGTACAAGATCGGTGAGGTCCACGACGGCGCTGCCACGATGGACTGGATGGAGCAGGAGCAGGAGCGTGGCATCACGATCACCTCTGCTGCCACCACCTGCCACTGGCCGCTCGAGGACGTCGACCACACGATCAACATCATCGACACGCCGGGCCACGTCGACTTCACCGTCGAGGTGGAGCGTTCGCTGCGCGTGCTCGACGGTGCTGTGACGGTGTTCGACGGCGTGGCCGGCGTCGAGCCGCAGTCCGAGACCGTTTGGCGTCAGGCGGACCGCTACGGCGTTCCGCGTATCTGCTTCGTCAACAAGCTCGACCGCACCGGTGCCGAGTTCTTCCGCTGCGTCGACATGATCGTGGACCGCCTCGGCGCGACCCCGATCGTCATGCAGCTCCCGATCGGTGCCGAGGCCGACTTCCAGGGCGTCGTCGACCTCGTCCGCATGAAGGCTCTTGTCTGGTCCGCCGAGGCCACCAAGGGTGAGATGTACGACGTCGTCGACATCCCGGACACCCACACCGAGCTCGCCGAGGAGTACCGCGGCAAGCTGGTCGAGGCCGTCGCCGAGAACGACGAAGAGATCATGGAGCTCTTCCTCGAGGGCGTCGAGCCCACCGAGGAGCAGCTGTACGCGGCCATCCGCCGCATCACGATCGCTTCCGGCAACCCGGACAACACCACGGTCACCCCGGTGTTCTGTGGCACCGCGTTCAAGAACAAGGGCGTCCAGCCCCTGCTCGACGCGGTCGTGCGCTACCTCCCCTCCCCGCTTGACATCGAGGCCATCGAGGGCCACGCGGTCAACGACCCGGAGGAGGTCGTCAAGCGCAAGCCGTCCGACGACGAGCCGCTGTCGGCCCTCGCGTTCAAGATCATGAGCGACCCGCACCTGGGCAAGCTCACCTTCGTCCGCGTGTACTCCGGCCGCCTCGACTCCGGTTCTTCTGTCCTCAACTCCGTTAAGGGCAAGAAGGAGCGCATCGGCAAGATCTACCGCATGCACGCGAACAAGCGTGAGGAGATCGACTCGGTGGGCGCCGGCGACATCATCGCCGTGATGGGTCTCAAGCAGACCACCACCGGTGAGACGCTCTGTGACGACAAGAACCCGGTCATCCTGGAGTCCATGGACTTCCCGGCCCCGGTCATCCAGGTCGCCATCGAGCCGAAGTCCAAGGGCGACCAGGAGAAGCTGGGTGTCGCCATCCAGCGTCTCGCGGAGGAGGACCCCTCCTTCCAGGTCCACTCGGACGAGGAGACCGGCCAGACCATCATCGGCGGTATGGGCGAGCTGCACCTCGAGGTGCTGGTCGACCGCATGCGCCGTGAGTTCAAGGTCGAGGCCAACGTCGGCAAGCCGCAGGTGGCCTACCGCGAGACGATCCGCAAGGCCGTCGAGCGCGTGGACTACACGCACAAGAAGCAGACCGGTGGTACGGGCCAGTTCGCCAAGGTCCAGATCGGCATCGAGCCGATCGAGGGCGGCGAGACCTCGTACGAGTTCGTGAACAAGGTCACCGGTGGCCGCATCCCGAAGGAGTACATCCCTTCGGTCGACGCGGGTGCCCAGGAGGCCATGCAGTTCGGCATCCTCGCCGGTTACGAGATGACCGGCGTCCGTGTGATCCTGCACGACGGTGCCTACCACGAGGTCGACTCCTCCGAGCTCGCCTTCAAGATCGCCGGCTCGCAGGCCTTCAAGGAGGCCGCGCGCAAGGCTTCCCCCGTGCTCCTTGAGCCGATGATGGCCGTCGAGGTCACCACGCCCGAGGACTACATGGGCGAGGTCATCGGCGACATCAACTCCCGCCGTGGCCAGATCCAGGCCATGGAGGAGCGTCACGGTGCCCGCATCGTGAAGGGCCTCGTGCCCCTGTCGGAGATGTTCGGCTACGTCGGCGACCTCCGCAGCAAGACCTCGGGTCGCGCAAGCTACTCGATGCAGTTCGACTCCTACGCCGAGGTTCCGCGGAACGTCGCCGAGGAGATCATCGCGAAGGCCAAGGGCGAGTAACGCACCGCGTTTAACGCACCGCGTTCACACGCTTTAGGCTTGACACCGACCGTCGGGGGTCGGCCCGCAAGGGAAGACCCCCGCGGGCGGCACCCCAGCAAAGATCACCTGGCGCCGATGAACCAAGGCGTACAGAACCACTCCACAGGAGGACCCCAGTGGCGAAGGCGAAGTTCGAGCGGACTAAGCCGCACGTCAACATCGGCACCATCGGTCACATTGACCACGGTAAGACGACCCTCACGGCCGCCATTACCAAGGTGCTGCACGACGCGTACCCGGACCTGAACGAGGCCTCGGCCTTCGACCAGATCGACAAGGCTCCCGAGGAGCGCCAGCGCGGTATCACGATCTCGATCGCGCACGTCGAGTACCAGACCGAGTCGCGTCACTACGCCCACGTCGACTGCCCGGGTCACGCGGACTACATCAAGAACATGATCACCGGTGCCGCGCAGATGGACGGCGCCATCCTCGTGGTCGCCGCCACCGACGGCCCGATGCCGCAGACCAAGGAGCACGTGCTCCTGGCCCGCCAGGTCGGCGTTCCGTACATCGTCGTCGCCCTGAACAAGGCCGACATGGTGGACGACGAGGAGATCCTCGAGCTCGTCGAGCTCGAGGTCCGTGAGCTCCTCACCGAGTACGAGTTCCCGGGCGACGACCTGCCGGTCGTCCGCGTCTCGGCGCTCAAGGCGCTCGAGGGCGACAAGGAGTGGGGCGAGAAGCTCCTCGGCCTCATGAAGGCCGTGGACGAGTCCATCCCGCAGCCCGAGCGTGACGTCGACAAGCCGTTCCTGATGCCGATCGAGGACGTCTTCACGATCACCGGTCGTGGCACCGTCGTCACCGGTCGTATCGAGCGTGGTGTCCTCAAGGTCAACGAGACCGTCGACATCATCGGCATCAAGACCGAGAAGACCACCACCACGGTCACCGGCATCGAGATGTTCCGCAAGCTGCTCGACGAGGGCCAGGCCGGTGAGAACGTCGGTCTGCTCCTCCGTGGCATCAAGCGCGAGGATGTCGAGCGCGGCCAGGTCATCATCAAGCCCGGTTCGGTCACCCCGCACACCGAGTTCGAGGCCCAGGCCTACATCCTGTCGAAGGACGAGGGTGGCCGTCACACCCCGTTCTTCAACAACTACCGCCCGCAGTTCTACTTCCGTACCACGGACGTGACCGGCGTCGTGACCCTCCCCGAGGGCACCGAGATGGTCATGCCGGGCGACAACACCTCCATGAGCGTCGCGCTGATCCAGCCCGTCGCCATGGAGGAGGGCCTCAAGTTCGCCATCCGTGAGGGTGGTCGTACCGTCGGCGCCGGCCAGGTCGTCAAGATCACGAAGTAAGGTTCCTCGCGAACGTTACGGTCTGACCTGGTAGCTCGTTGAGCTGCTGCGAGGGCCCCGTACCACTTCGGTGGTACGGGGCCCTCCGCGTTTTCCGGGTATGGGACTGAGATGGGTGCGCCGTACGGCGACGGGTACGGCCCTGGGGGCCTTGGCGGTGTTCGGCGTGCAGGCCGCGGCCAGCGGGGCCGGCGGCCACGACCGGGGCGAGGAGCTGCACCGGCTCGCGCTGACCGACCTGGGCGGCGGTGAGGCCGTGCTCAGCCGGCGGACCACCGAGCCCTTCGAGCTGCTCGGAGTGACCTGGAGCGACCCGTACGCGGAGCTCGACGGCCGGATCGAGGTGCGGACCCGGGACGCCGACGACGGCGAGTGGTCCGACTGGATCGCGCTCGAACCGCACCCGGCGGACCTGGACGGCCGGCGCCCGGGCGCACCGGGCTCCACGGAGCCCGTGTGGGTCGGCGCCTCGGACGGCGCGGAGGTGCGGATCAGCGGCGGCGACGGTGACGGTGCCGGTGACGGCGGTGATGGTCGCGACGGCGGTGGCGGCGGCGTCCCGGGCCGGCTGCCCGCGGGGCTCACGCTGAACATGATCGACCCGGGCGGCGCCGGGCCTGCGGATCTCGGCGCCGAGCCGGCCGCCTTCGCGGCCGCCGCCCGCACGGACGGGCCGCCCTCCAGCGCCCCGCGCCCGCAGATCGTCACGCGCGCCGAATGGGGCGGCGAGGAGATCGAGGAGAAGACTCCGGAGCCGGCCCAGTACCTGCCGGGCGGACGGATCAAGGCCGCGTTCGTGCACCACACGACGAGCGCGGAGTACGACTGCGCCGAGTCGGCGAGCGTCGTGCGGAGCATCCTCGACTACCACGTCGACGTCGAGAAGTGGCGCGACATCGGCTACAACTTCCTCGTCGACAAGTGCGGCACGATCTTCGAGGGCCGCAAGGGCGGCATCGACCAGCCGGTCCTCGGCGCCCACACCTACGGCTGGAACACCGAGTCGACGAGCGTCGCCTTCATCGGCGACTTCACCGCGCGGACCGCGCCGGACGCGGCGCTCGCGGCGGCGGCGCGGGTCGTCGCGTACAAGCTCGGGCAGTACGGCGTCGACCCGCGGGGCCGGGTGCGGCTGACGGCGGGCGCGACGCAGAAGAACTACTTCGGCGAGGCCTTCGAGCTCGGGCAGGTCTACGAGTTCAACGCCGTCTCCGGCCACCGCGACGGCTTCGCGACCGAGTGCCCGGGCAACAGCCTCTACCCGCAGCTGCCCGGGATCCGGGACCGCGCGGCCGGCGGCGGGGGAGTCCTCGACCTCCTCAACTGACGCCGGTACGCGGGGAGTCGGCGGTCATCGCGGCCGCCACGCCCACGGCCGCGCGTCCGCCCCGAGCCCGACCACCGTGCCGGCCCCGTACAGCGCCGGATCCCCGGCCGGGACCGTCCCCCGGGTACGGACGAAGAGCGTGCGCGCGCGGCGCAGCTGGATCCGGCCGTGCAGATCGCGGCCGAGCAGCACCGGGTCCGGGCCGGGGCCCGGGGCGGCGACGAGGTCGCCGTAGCCGTCGAAGGCGGGCGCCGCGCCCGGCGTCGCGCGCAGCCGGCCCTCGGCGGGGGCGCGGTAGAAGACCTGGACGCCGTCCGGGCCCGCCGCGGGGACCGCCGCGACCGGGTCACCGGCGAGGGGGAGCGGGGCCGTGGGACGGCCGTCCACCCAGTGCCGTACGCCCGTCCGGCCCGCCGCCAGCAGATGCACCCGGCCACGCGTGTCGACCAGGGCCGTCAGACCGTCCTGGACCTCCTCCTGGGCCGGCAGGTCCCGCCACGGGCCCCAGCCGCCGTCGGCGGCCCGGACACGGGTGGAGACGCCCTTCGCCGCGTTCCGTACGAAGAGGTGGACCCGCCCGTCCGGGGCGGCCACCGCCACCGGGGAACCGATTCTCCGGCCCCGGTCGTCGTCCCGCTCCGGATTCCCGAGACCTCGCCAGGCCAGGAAGGACCCGCCGGCGGAGCGCTGCTCCAGGAGCACCAGCTCGCGCCGGTTGGCGCCGCCACGCCCTTCCAGCGCCGCGAACCGCACACCGAAGAGCAGCAGCCGCCCGTCGCCGAGCACCGCCGAGCCCAGCGCCGGCACCAGCGGCCCGCCGCCCAGGTCCTCGGGCTCGCCCCACACCCTCGAGTGCGGCGCGGTCTCCCGCCAGCGGACCGCGCGCAGGCCCAGCACGCCGTACGTGGCGAGCCGGCCGCCCGGCTCCTCGGCGAGCGCCGGACGGGCACCGGGCCAGCGGTGGTGGGTGGCGCGCACCCAGCCCTTGCGGTTGGTGAGCGGCCGGCCGCCGCCCTGCCCGTAGTCGCCGCAGCCGCCCGGGTTGCCGCAGTGCCAGGCCGGGTCGCCGCCGTACGGGACGAGATGCGCGGCCTTCTCCTTCAGGACCTGCGGCGGCAGGTTCTTCGGCCAGTGGCGGTTGTAGTAGCCGCGGAAGCCGGTCGTGGTGAACGCCGGCACCGGCCCGCCGTTCGCCGTGGCGTCGGCGACCCAGCGCAGCAGAGCCGCCCAGGTGAAGCAGGCGACGGCGGTGTGGTCGCCGTGGTCGGAGTAGCCGGGCTGCTCGCTGTTGCGGTTGGCGGAGGCGATGTCGCCGGTCTGGATGTCCGGATCCGGGTCGAGGGTGTGCACGACGGTCGGCCGGTACGCGGCGAGCAGCCCGGCCAGGACCTCGACCAGCTGCTCGTGGTCGTAGGTGTCGGCGCGGGTGACGGGGGAGCCGGTGGAGAACTGGGTGCGCAGCTCCAGGGCCCGGTCCTCCCACAGCGCGGGCACGGCCATGTAGCGGCGCGGGGTGTGCATGGGCAGGTTCAGGAAGATCAGCTCGACCCGGCGCCCGGCGTGTTCCAGGACGTCCAGCTCGGCGTGCCGCCCGCCCACCAGCGCGAGGCTGCGCCGGTCCCAGGCGGTGAACCTGTCCAGGCCGAGCGCCTCCGCGTACGCCTGCCGCAGGCCCTGGTGGCGCGCCGATGAGTAGGCGGCCTTGTCGGGCTTGGCCTGCGGCATGCCCGGCAGCCCGTTCTTGCCGATGTGCTCGCCGGCCGTCACGTACACCGACACCAGCGGCACCCCGGCGTCGAGCAGCCGTTGGGAGTCCGGGTTCATGAAGTACAGGTCGTCGTCCGGGTGCGCGGCGAACTGCATGAGCAGCGCCCGCCGGCCCGTCGCGATCGGCCGGCCGGGCGCCGGGTCGGCGGACCGGGTGGTCCGTGGCGGCTGGGGTACGGAGCAACCGGCGACGGCCGCGAGGGCCGCTCCCGCGAGTACGGTGCGCCGCGCCACTCTTCTGCTGTCCACCGGTTCTGTGTCCCCCGTGTGCGTGTTCCGTGCCGAGCTCGTGCGCCTGGCTAGACGGATTTTCGGGGTCAGGGGTTCAACCCGCCGCGGAGGCTTCGCCGAGCGGCACCGTGGCACGCACCCGCATGGGCTCGTCGCCGCGCCGGGCGAGCAGCACCAGCTCGTCCACGCGGACGCTCGCCGTCCCCAGCAGCTCCGCGCACTCGGCGGCGAGGACAGCCGGTGTACGGGAGCGGCCGAGGGACAGATGCGGGGTGAAGGCCCGGGTGTCGACGCAGAGCGGGAAGCGCTCCTCCAGGGCCTCCCGCATCCGCAGCCAGGGTTCGTTCCCCGCCGCGGCCGGGTCGAGCCAGACCGTGGCGTCCGTACGGTGCCGGAACCAGCGCACGCCCTGCAGCCGGGCACGGAACGGCTCCACGGTCCGCAGCGCGGCCGCGACCAGCGGGATCGCCTGCAGGAACGCGGACTCGGGCACGAACCCGTACACCACGTTGACGTGCGGCGGCCAGCGGCGGATCTGCCGGTCGTGCACCCGCCGGATGTCCTGGATCGCCGGCCACAGCCAGTCCGGCGGCAGCCAGGCGACGGCGGTCCGGTACGTGGGCGCCGCGGCGAGCACGTCCGCGTGCACCCGGCCTGCCGCCGACTCGTCGAGCCGGTCGACGTGGGCCGCCCGGTCCCAGACGACCTCCCCGTCCGCCTCGAAGAACACCACCCGGTGCCACGGGATCTCGCCGCCCGGCACGAAGTCGACCAGATCCACCCGCGCGGGCCCGGCGCCGCCGCGCTCGGCGATCCCCATGACGAAGCGCTCGGCGTCGAGGCGCGGATCCCAGAGCACCCGGTGGTAGACCTCGTCGCTGGTGCGCATACTCCGGGTCTGCCCGGATTCGACCGGTCACGAACTGATCAAGAGCCTCTGACCTGGGTTTTCCGCCCGTCCGGCGGTGTGAGAGCGTCCGCTTCGCAGCACGGGCACGCAGCACAGGGGTGGGACACAACATGAGCGACAAGCCGTCGGACAAGCCGTCGGTCTCCGACGAGGAGTGGGCCTCGTTCGTCGAGAACGCGCGCGAGCAGGGCCTCGGCACCGAGGAGCAGTCGAAGGCGCTGCGCAAGGTCAGGCCGAAGAAGCCGCCGAAGGCGCGCAAGGCGCCGAAGCGGCAGGAACCGGCGGGCTGGCGCACCGGCCCGGCCTGGCAGGAGATGAACGGCAGCGCCGCCCGCAAGCGCCGCGTCAAGGGCGTCCTTGGCATCGTCCTGGCGGCGGCGGTGGCGGTCGTCGCCGTACGCCCGCAGCTGGTCACCGGCGTGCTGCCGGACGGCGTGACCTCGGCGCTCCCGAGCAGCTGGACCGACCACCCCGAGGACACCACCCCGCTCGCCGCCGAGACCGCCCGGCCGACGGCCGCACCGGACGAGGTCGACCCGGACCGCCCGACCCTGAAGGAGCCCTTCAAGGGCTCTCCGGCCGTGCGGTGGGCTGACGGCGCGGCGGGCATCGAGCTGCCGAAGCAGGTGAAGGCGACGGGCTGGATGTCGCAGAAGCAGGTCGCCGACGCCCTGAAGCTCTCAAAGGAGTTCCTCGTCGCCGCGAACCTCGACCCGGCCGTGTTGAAGGGCGGCAAGCCGAGCGCGGCGCTGAAGCTGATCGACCCCAAGCAGCCGGACGTCCGCCAGGAACTGGAGCGCGGGCTCGCCAAGCCGACCGAGAAGAACGACCCCACGACCCTGTTCAGCCGCTTCGAGCCGTCCGAGGTCCGCCTGGTCGGCGCCGTCGTGAAGACCCGTGGCCACCTGACCGTGGAGAAGGGCAAGGGCAAGGAGGCGGGCGCGGTGCTCGTCCGAGCCGACTACAGCTTCGTCTACCCGCTGGTCCAGGCCCGCCCGGGCGCCGACGAGGTCGTCCGTACGATCGTCCGCCGCGAGGTGGTCTTCGCCTTCTGGAAGCCTGGCTTCTACGAGGTCACCCCGGGGCGACTCGACCTGTACGACTGGCATTCCAACGTCGGCAACAGCTACTGCGACCGCGGCGCCGGCTTCTACCACCCGGCCTTCCACGAAGGCCCGGAGGCAACGACGCCCGAGCCCTCCGCCACCGGCCCCGCCGTCGACCCGTACGACCGGAGCAAGACCATCGGAGAGCTACCGCGCGGTTGCGGCACCGTCACGCGCAGCTGACGCCGCGCCCCGGACCCTGTGTGTACCCCACCGTGACGTGGGGTACAGTCTTCGCCCCGATTGGCGGCCACTAGCCCCCGTATGGCAGACTAGCGGGGTTGCTCGGTTGAGTGCCGATGCTGCGCGCCTCCCGCCGGGAGGACCGGAAGCGAGTCCCACAGTACTCGTCGCCCCTGCTCAGGGGCGGACGTACGGGAATCTTCCGGGAAGTGTCAGCGGGGTACCAGCCAGGCACCCGGTGGGTGTTCCACCCCCGGCTTCGCGGGTTTTCAGGGCCCGTACCCCCTTGGTTGGGAAATCCTTCGGGAGTTCTTCGTAGAGGGAGTGCGACACGCCCGACCGCGTGGGTCGGAGGAGGAGTCGGTAGAACCCCCGGGTTCCAGAGCGTTTTACGAGACAAAGGACTACTGAGTAGCCATGGCGGGACAGAAGATCCGCATCCGGCTCAAGGCCTACGACCACGAGGTCATCGACTCCTCGGCGAAGAAGATCGTCGAGACGGTGACCCGCACTGGTGCGTCGGTCGCGGGCCCGGTGCCGCTGCCCACTGAGAAGAACGTGTACTGCGTCATCAAGTCGCCGCACAAGTACAAGGACTCGCGCGAGCACTTCGAGATGCGCACGCACAAGCGCCTCATCGACATCCTCGACCCCACGCCGAAGACGGTTGACTCGCTCATGCGCCTCGACCTGCCGGCTGGTGTCGACATCGAGATCAAGCTCTGAGGTGACGCGCGAGATGGCTAAGAACATCAAGGGCATCCTGGGCGAGAAGCTCGGCATGACGCAGGTCTGGGACGAGAACAACCGGGTCGTCCCGGTGACCGTCGTCAAGGCCGGCCCGAATGTCGTGACCCAGGTGCGTACGAACGACGTCGACGGCTACGAGTCGGTCCAGATCGCCTTCGGCGAGATCGACCCGCGCAAGGTGAACAAGCCCCTCAAGGGCCACTTCGCCAAGGCCGACGTCACCCCGCGCCGTCACCTCGTCGAGATCCGTACCGCTGACGCCAGCGAGTACACCCTCGGCCAGGAGATCACCGCCGAGGTCTTCGAGGCGGGCATCAAGGTCGACGTGACCGGCAAGAGCAAGGGCAAGGGCTTCGCCGGTGTCATGAAGCGCCACAACTTCCGTGGTGGCAAGGCTTCCCACGGTGCCCACCGCGTGCACCGCAAGCCCGGTTCGATCGGTGGCTGCGCCACCCCGGGCCGCGTCTTCAAGGGCATGCGCATGGCCGGCCGCATGGGCAACGAGCGCGTGACCACCCAGAACCTGACCGTTCACGCCGTTGACGCGGAGAAGGGCCTGCTGCTCATCAAGGGCGCGGTTCCTGGTCCGAACGGCGGCCTCGTCCTGGTCCGCACCGCGGCCAAGGGGGCCTGAGGATATGAGCACCATTGACATTCTGTCGCCCTCCGGCGACAAGACCGGGACCGTCGAGCTCCCGGCCGAGATCTTCGACGCCAAGATCAGCGTCCCGCTGATCCATCAGGTCGTCGTCGCGCAGCTTGCGGCTGCCCGCCAGGGCACCCACAAGACCAAGACGCGTGGCGAGGTCCGCGGTGGTGGCAAGAAGCCTTACCGCCAGAAGGGCACCGGCCGCGCCCGCCAGGGTTCGACCCGCGCCCCGCAGTTCGCCGGTGGTGGCGTCGTGCACGGTCCCGTGCCGCGTGACTACTCGCAGCGGACCCCGAAGAAGATGAAGGCCGCCGCCCTCCGCGGTGCCCTCTCCGACCGGGCGAACCACTCCCGTATCCACGTCGTCTCCGGCGTGGTCGAGGGTGGCGTCTCCACCAAGGCCGCCAAGACGCTGTTCGGCAAGATCTCGGAGCGCAAGAACCTGCTCCTGGTCGCCGAGCGCACCGACGAGGCCGCGTGGCTGTCCGCCCGCAACCTGCCCCAGGTGCACATCCTGGAGCCGGGCCAGCTGAACACGTACGACGTGATGCGCTCTGACGACGTGGTCTTCACCCAGGCCGCGTTCGAGTCCTTCGTGTCTGGCCCCAAGGCCGCTGACAACGAGGGGAACGAAGCCTGATGGCCGAGATCACCAGCAAGACCTTCACGGACCCGCGCGACATCCTCGTCAAGCCGGTTGTCTCCGAGAAGAGCTACGCGCTGCTCGACGAGAACAAGTACACGTTCATCGTCGCGCCCACCGCCAACAAGACCCAGATCAAGCAGGCCGTCGAGGCGGTCTTCTCGGTCAAGGTCGCCGGGGTCAACACGATCAACCGCCAGGGCAAGCGCAAGCGCACCCGCACCGGTTTCGGCAAGCGCGCCAACACCAAGCGCGCCATCGTGACCCTTGCTGAGGGCAACCGAATCGACATCTTCGGCGGCCCGGCCGCCTAAGGGCGGTCGAGTCGTCCGATATCGGACGAGGACTGAGAAATGGGTATCCGCAAGTACAAGCCGACTACGCCGGGCCGTCGTGGCGCCTCCGTAGCCGACTTCGTCGAGATCACGCGGTCCACGCCGGAGAAGTCGCTGGTCCGCCCGCTGCACAGCAAGGGTGGCCGTAACAACACCGGTCGTGTGACCGTCCGTCACCAGGGCGGTGGCCACAAGCGCGCCTACCGCGTGATCGACTTCCGTCGTCACGACAAGGACGGCGTGCCGGCCAAGGTCGCTCACATCGAGTACGACCCCAACCGCACCGCGCGCATCGCGCTGCTCCACTACGCGGACGGCGAGAAGCGCTACATCATCGCCCCGCGTGGTCTCTCGCAGGGCGACCGGGTGGAGAACGGCCCCACGGCCGACATCAAGCCCGGCAACAACCTGGCCCTCCGCAACATCCCGGTCGGTACCACGATCCACGCGATCGAGCTCCGTCCCGGCGGTGGCGCCAAGTTCGCCCGCTCCGCAGGTGCCTCCGTGCAGCTGCTCGCGAAGGAGGGCACCATGGCCCACCTCCGCATGCCTTCCGGCGAGATCCGTCTGGTCGACGCCCGCTGCCGCGCCACCATCGGCGAGGTCGGCAACGCCGAGCAGTCGAACATCAACTGGGGTAAGGCCGGCCGCAAGCGCTGGCTGGGCGTTCGCCCGACCGTTCGCGGTGTGGCGATGAACCCGGTTGACCACCCGCACGGTGGTGGTGAGGGCAAGACCTCCGGTGGTCGTCACCCGGTCTCCCCGTGGGGTCAGAAGGAGGGTCGTACTCGTTCGCCGAAGAAGGCTTCGAACAAGTACATCGTCCGCCGCCGCAAGACGAACAAGAAGCGCTAGGAGCGGGTTTAGATGCCGCGCAGTCTCAAGAAGGGACCCTTCGTCGACGGCCACCTCATCAAGAAGGTGGACGCCCAGAACGAAGCCGGTACCAAGAACGTCATCAAGACCTGGTCCCGTCGCTCCATGATCATCCCGGCGATGCTCGGGCACACGATCGCGGTGCACAACGGCAAGACCCACGTCCCGGTGTTCGTCACCGAGTCGATGGTCGGCCACAAGCTCGGCGAGTTCTCGCCGACGCGCACCTTCCGGGGTCACGTCAAGGAAGACCGGAAGTCGAAGCGCCGCTAGCAGCGGATCGCATTCAGATTCGTAAGTAACTGAGAGGGACAACCATGGAAGCCAGGGCCCAGGCGCGGTACATCCGCGTTACGCCCATGAAGGCCCGCCGCGTGGTGGACCTTATCCGTGGCATGGATGCCACGGAGGCTCAGGCTGTTCTGCGATTCGCTCCGCAGGCAGCCTCCGTGCCGGTCGGCAAGGTGCTCGACAGCGCCATCGCCAACGCCGCGCACAACTACGACCACACGGACGCCTCTTCGCTGTTCATCAGCGAGGCGTTCGTCGACGAGGGTCCGACCCTGAAGCGGTTCCGTCCGCGTGCCCAGGGCCGTGCCTACCGGATCCGCAAGCGGACCAGCCACATCACCGTGGTCGTCAGCAGCAAGGAAGGAACCCGGTAATGGGCCAGAAGGTTAACCCGCATGGGTTCCGGCTCGGCATCACCACGGACTTCAAGTCCCGCTGGTACGCCGACAAGCTGTACAAGGACTACGTCAAGGAAGACGTCGCCATCCGCCGGATGCTGACGTCCGGCATGGAGCGCGCCGGCATCTCGAAGGTTGAGATCGAGCGCACCCGCGACCGCGTCCGCGTTGACATCCACACCGCTCGCCCGGGCATTGTCATCGGTCGCCGTGGCGCCGAGGCCGACAAGATCCGTGGCCAGCTGGAGAAGCTGACCGGCAAGCAGGTTCAGCTGAACATCCTCGAGGTCAAGAACCCCGAGGTCGACGCTCAGCTGGTGGCCCAGGCCGTCGCCGAGCAGCTGTCCTCCCGCGTCTCCTTCCGTCGGGCCATGCGCAAGAGCATGCAGTCCGCCATGAAGGCCGGCGCCAAGGGCATCAAGATCCAGTGTGGTGGCCGTCTCGGCGGCGCCGAGATGTCCCGCTCGGAGTTCTACCGCGAGGGTCGTGTGCCGCTGCACACGCTGCGCGCGAACGTCGAGTACGGCTTCTTCGAGGCCAAGACCACCTTCGGCCGCATCGGCGTGAAGGTCTGGATCTACAAGGGCGACGTCAAGAACATCGCCGAGGTCCGCGCCGAGAACGCTGCTGCCCGTGCGGGCAACCGCCCGGCCCGTGGCGGCGCTGACCGTCCGGCCGGCCGCGGTGGCCGCGGTGGCGAGCGTGGCGGTCGCGGTCGCAAGCCGCAGCAGGCTCAGGCTGCCGAGGCCCCCAAGGCCGAGGCTCCCGCCGCCGCTCCGGCTGCTGAGAGCACCGGAACGGAGGCCTGACCGAAATGCTGATCCCCCGTAGGGTCAAGCACCGCAAGCAGCACCACCCGAAGCGCAACGGTATGTCCAAGGGTGGCACGCAGGTTGCGTTCGGCGAGTACGGCATTCAGGCCCTCACCCCGGCCTACGTGACCAACCGCCAGATCGAGGCCGCGCGTATCGCGATGACCCGCCACATCAAGCGTGGCGGCAAGGTCTGGATCAACATCTACCCGGACCGTCCGCTCACGAAGAAGCCTGCCGAGACCCGCATGGGTTCCGGTAAGGGTTCGCCGGAGTGGTGGATCGCGAACGTCAAGCCCGGTCGGGTGATGTTCGAGCTGTCCTACCCGAACGAGAAGATCGCGCGTGAGGCTCTGACTCGTGCGGCTCACAAGCTGCCGATGAAGTGCAAGATCGTTAAGCGCGAGGCAGGTGAGCTGTGATGTCGGCCGGTACCAAGGCGTCCGAGCTGCGCGAGCTGGGCAACGAGGAGCTTGTTGGCAAGCTCCGCGAGGCCAAGGAAGAGCTGTTCAACCTCCGCTTCCAGGCGGCGACGGGCCAGCTCGAGAACCACGGTCGGCTCAAGTCCGTCCGTAAGGACATCGCCCGGATCTACACCCTGATGCGTGAGCGCGAGCTGGGCATCGAGACGGTGGAGAACGCCTGATGAGCGAGAACAACGTGACTGAGAAGACCGAGCGCAACGCCCGCAAGGTCCGTGAGGGCCTCGTCGTCAGCGACAAGATGGACAAGACCGTCGTCGTCGCTGTCGAGGACCGCGTCAAGCACGCGCTGTACGGCAAGGTCATCCGCCGTACGAACAAGCTCAAGGCTCACGACGAGCAGAACCAGGCCGGCGTCGGCGACCGCGTCCTCCTCATGGAGACCCGGAAGCTCTCGGCGTCCAAGCACTGGCGCGTCGTCGAGATCCTCGAGAAGGCCAAGTAATTCATCCGAGGGGCTTCCCCCTCGGGTTCGTTCCGCCAGGCTCGGCAGGGGTTGAGCGATCAACCCCTGCCGGGAACCGGCAGACAATCAGGAGATAGACGTGATCCAGCAGGAGTCGCGACTTCGCGTCGCCGACAACACTGGTGCCAAGGAGATCCTTTGCATCCGTGTTCTCGGTGGTTCGGGTCGCCGCTACGCGGGCATCGGTGACGTCATCGTCGCCACCGTCAAGGACGCGATCCCCGGTGGCAACGTGAAGAAGGGTGACGTCGTCAAGGCGGTCATCGTTCGCACCGTCAAGGAGCGCCGCCGCCAGGACGGCTCGTACATCCGCTTCGACGAGAACGCCGCCGTCATTCTGAAGAACGACGGCGACCCTCGCGGCACCCGTATCTTCGGCCCGGTCGGCCGTGAGCTGCGCGAGAAGAAGTTCATGAAGATCATCTCGCTCGCGCCGGAGGTGCTGTAAGCATGAAGATCAAGAAGGGCGACCTGGTACAGGTCATCACCGGCAAGGACAAGGGCAAGCAGGGCAAGGTCATCGCGGCCATGCCGGCTGAGAACCGCGTCCTCGTCGAGGGTGTCAACCGGGTCAAGAAGCACACCAAGGCCGGCCCCAACCAGGCCGGCGGCATCGTGACGACCGAGGCTCCGGTCCACGTCTCCAACGTCCAGCTGGTCGTGGAGAAGGACGGCAAGAAGGTCGTCACGCGTGTCGGTTACCGCTTCGACGACGAGGGCAACAAGATCCGCGTTGCCAAGCGGACGGGTGAGGACATCTGATGGCTACCACCACTCCGCGTCTCAAGACGAAGTACCGCGAGGAGATCGCGGGCAAGCTGCGTGACGAGTTCAAGTACGAGAACGTCATGCAGATCCCCGGCCTCGTGAAGATCGTGGTCAACATGGGTGTCGGCGACGCCGCCCGTGACTCGAAGCTGATCGAGGGCGCGATCCGCGACCTCACCACGATCACCGGTCAGAAGCCGGCCGTCACCAAGGCCCGCAAGTCCATCGCGCAGTTCAAGCTGCGTGAGGGTCAGCCGATCGGTGCCCACGTCACGCTCCGTGGCGACCGCATGTGGGAGTTCCTGGACCGCACCCTGTCGCTCGCGCTCCCGCGCATCCGCGACTTCCGCGGCCTCTCCCCGAAGCAGTTCGACGGCCGTGGCAACTACACCTTCGGTCTCACGGAGCAGGTCATGTTCCACGAGATCGACCAGGACAAGATCGACCGCGTCCGGGGTATGGACATCACCGTGGTGACCACGGCGACCAACGACGACGAGGGCCGTGCCCTTCTGCGTCACCTCGGCTTCCCGTTCAAGGAGGCGTAAGCGAGATGGCGAAGAAGGCTCTCATCGCGAAGGCTGCCCGCAAGCCCAAGTTCGGTGTGCGTGCGTACACGCGCTGCCAGCGCTGCGGCCGTCCTCACTCCGTGTACCGCAAGTTCGGCCTCTGCCGCGTGTGCCTTCGTGAGATGGCTCACCGTGGCGAGCTGCCGGGCGTGACCAAGAGCTCCTGGTAATTCCCCTTCGCCCTTTGGGCGTTGGTGAATGACCGGAGTCTCTCGGTAAGCATTGGGCTGGCGGAGGTCCGACCCTGCATGCCGTAGGCTTGCATGGTTGGGCGTCCGCCGCCCGTACGACTTACTACGCCGTAGGTCCACCGCACCGCACCCGCCCCGTCTCGGATCGGGGAGAGGGATGGTGCACCAGGAAACCCCGGCGAGAGAGGCCGAAGGCCAATTCATGACCATGACTGATCCGATCGCAGACATGCTCACGCGTCTGCGTAACGCGAACTCGGCGTACCACGACTCCGTGACGATGCCGCACAGCAAGATCAAGTCGCACATCGCGGAAATCCTCCAGCAGGAGGGCTTCATCACCGGCTGGAAGGTCGAGGACGCCGAGGTCGGCAAGAACCTCGTGCTCGACCTGAAGTTCGGTCCGAACCGTGAGCGCTCCATCGCGGGCATCAAGCGGATCTCGAAGCCGGGCCTCCGGGTTTACGCGAAGTCCACCAACCTGCCGAAGGTTCTCGGCGGCCTGGGCGTGGCGATCATCTCCACGTCCCACGGTCTCCTGACCGGCCAGCAGGCTCAGAAGAAGGGCGTGGGTGGGGAAGTCCTCGCCTACGTCTGGTAGTCGGGAACGGAGGAAAAGCTATGTCTCGCATTGGCAAGCTCCCCATCCCGGTTCCCGCCGGCGTGGACGTCACCATCGAGGGCCGCACGGTCACGGTGAAGGGTTCCAAGGGCACCCTCACCCACACCGTTGCCGCTCCGATCGAGATCGTTAAGGGCGAGGACGGCGTTCTGAACGTCACCCGTCCGAACGACGAGCGTCAGAACAAGGCCCTGCACGGCCTGTCCCGCACGCTGGTGGCCAACATGATCACCGGTGTGACCCAGGGGTACACGAAGGCGCTCGAGATCAGCGGTGTCGGTTACCGCGTGGCCGCGAAGGGCTCCAACCTGGAGTTCCAGCTCGGCTACAGCCACCCGATCCTGGTGGAGGCCCCCGAGGGCATCTCCTTCAAGGTCGAGTCGCCGACCAAGTTCTCGGTCGAGGGCATCGACAAGCAGAAGGTCGGCGAGGTCGCCGCCAACATCCGCAAGCTGCGGAAGCCCGACCCGTACAAGGCCAAGGGTGTCAAGTACGCGGGCGAGGTCATCCGCCGCAAGGTCGGAAAGGCTGGTAAGTAAGCCATGGCATACGGTGTCAAGATCGCCAAGGGCGACGCTTACAAGCGCGCTGCGAAGGCGCGCCGTCACCTGCGCATCCGCAAGAACGTGTCGGGTACGGCGGAGCGTCCGCGCCTCGTCGTGACGCGCTCGAACCGCGGCATCACCGCGCAGGTCATCGACGACCTGAAGGGTCACACCGTCGCGTCGGCGTCCCACCTGGACGCTTCGATCCGCGGTGGCGAGGGCTCCAAGTCCTCGCAGGCCCAGCAGGTCGGCGCCCTGGTCGCCGAGCGCGCCAAGGCCGCCGGTGTCGAGGCCGTCGTGTTCGACCGTGGTGGCAACAGGTACGCCGGGCGCATTGCCGCTCTGGCTGACGCCGCCCGCGAAGCCGGGCTGAAGTTCTAAGCCCCGGTTCCGGGACTAACGGACGTAACAGAGAGAGGTATTCCAATGGCTGGACCCCAGCGCCGCGGTAGCGGTGCCGGTGGCGGCGAGCGGCGGGACCGGAAGGGCCGCGACGGTGGCGCTGCCGCCGCCGAGAAGACCGCGTACGTTGAGCGCGTTGTCGCGATCAACCGCGTCGCCAAGGTTGTGAAGGGTGGTCGTCGCTTCAGCTTCACCGCGCTGGTCGTGGTGGGCGATGGTGACGGCACCGTCGGTGTCGGTTACGGCAAGGCCAAGGAGGTGCCGGCCGCCATCGCCAAGGGTGTTGAGGAGGCCAAGAAGCACTTCTTCAAGGTCCCCCGTATCCAGGGCACCATCCCGCACCCGATCCAGGGTGAGAAGGCTGCGGGCGTCGTCCTGCTCAAGCCGGCTTCCCCCGGTACCGGTGTTATCGCCGGTGGCCCGGTGCGCGCCGTGCTCGAGTGCGCCGGCGTTCACGACATCCTGTCGAAGTCGCTCGGCTCCGACAACGCGATCAACATCGTGCACGCGACCGTGGCGGCCCTCAAGGGCCTGCAGCGTCCCGAGGAGATCGCGGCTCGCCGCGGTCTGCCGCTCGAGGACGTCGCCCCCGCGGCTCTGCTTCGTGCGCGTGCTGGGGCGGGTGCGTAATGGCTCGCCTCAAGATCACGCAGACGAAGTCGTACATCGGCAGCAAGCAGAACCACCGCGACACTCTGCGTTCGCTCGGGCTCAAGCGCCTGAACGACGTGGTCGTCAAGGAGGACCGCCCCGAGTTCCGCGGCATGGTGCACACCGTCCGCCACCTCGTGACGGTTGAGGAGGTCGACTGATCATGGCGGAGAACAACCCGCTCAAGATCCACAACCTCCGTCCCGCCCCGGGCGCCAAGACCGCCAAGACCCGTGTGGGTCGTGGTGAGGCGTCGAAGGGTAAGACGGCCGGTCGTGGTACCAAGGGCACGAAGGCCCGCTACCAGGTTCCGGAGCGCTTCGAGGGTGGCCAGATGCCGCTCCACATGCGTCTCCCGAAGCTGAAGGGCTTCAAGAACCCGTTCCGCACCGAGTACCAGGTCGTGAACCTGGACAAGCTGGCCGCGCTCTACCCGCAGGGTGGCGAGGTCACGGTGGCCGACCTGGTCGCCAAGGGTGCCGTTCGCAAGAACCAGCTCGTCAAGGTCCTGGGCCAGGGCGAGGTCTCCGTGGCGCTGCAGGTGACGGTCGACGCCGTCTCCGGCTCCGCCAAGGAGAAGATCGCCGCCGCCGGCGGCACCGTCACCGAGCTCGTCTGAGACGACTCGATGGCCTGAACATCCGACCGGGGATGCCTCTCAAATGGGGCATCCCCGGTTGGTCGTTCCTAGGGGACCTATGTCGCCGGTAAGGTGGCGTCCACTGTCTAGAGTGCGTGCGGTGTGCCCGCGGGTGCTCGGACCGATCACTACCCAGTCGAACCTCAAGACCGTCACCTCTGACGCACGTGCGCGGGGGTCGCAGGAGGCACCGTGCTCACCGCGTTCGCCCGGGCGTTCAAGACGCCCGACCTGCGCAAGAAGCTGCTCTTCACGCTCGGCATCATCGTGCTGTACCGGCTCGGGGCACACATCCCCGTCCCCGGCGTCAGCTACGAGGCCGTCCAGACGTGTGTGGATCAGGCGAGGCAGGGCAGCAACAGCCTGTTCGGCCTGGTCAACATGTTCAGTGGCGGGGCGCTGCTGCAGATCACCATCTTCGCGCTCGGCATCATGCCGTACATCACGGCGAGCATCATCCTGCAGCTGCTGACCGTCGTGATCCCGCGCCTGGAGAACCTCAAGAAGGAGGGCCAGGCCGGCACCGCCAAGATCACGCAGTACACGCGTTATCTGACGGTCGCCCTCGCGATCCTGCAGGGCACCGGCCTCGTCGCCACCGCCCGCAGCGGCGCGCTGTTCAGCGGCTGCACCGTCGCGAGCCAGGTCGTCCCGGACCAGTCGATCTTCGCCACCGCCGTCATGGTCATCACCATGACCGCCGGCACCGGCGTCGTGATGTGGCTCGGTGAGCTCATCACCGACCGCGGCATCGGCAACGGCATGTCGATCCTCATGTTCATCTCGATCGCGGCCGGCTTCCCGGGCGCCCTGTGGGCCATCAAGACGAGCGGCAAGCTCGCCAAGGGCTGGATCGAGTTCGGCACCGTCATCCTCATCGGCTTCGTGATGGTGGCCCTCGTCGTCTTCGTCGAGCAGGCCCAGCGCCGTATCCCGGTGCAGTACGCGAAGCGCATGATCGGCCGCAGGTCGTACGGCGGTACGTCCACTTACATCCCGTTGAAGGTGAACCAGGCAGGTGTGATTCCTGTCATCTTCGCCTCGTCGCTGCTCTACATCCCGGCGCTCATCGCGCAGTTCTCGAACTCGACCGCGGGGTGGAAGACGTGGATCGAAGCCCACTTCGTCAAGGGTGACCACCCGTATTACATCGCCGCCTACTTCCTTCTGATCGTCTTCTTCGCCTTCTTCTACGTGGCTATCTCGTTCAACCCCGAGGAAGTCGCCGACAACATGAAGAAGTATGGTGGCTTCATCCCGGGTATCCGGGCTGGTCGACCTACTGCCGAGTACCTGAGCTACGTGCTCAACCGGATCACTTGGCCGGGCTCGCTGTATCTGGGTCTGATCGCTCTCGTGCCGACGATGGCGTTGGCAGGCTTCGGTGGCGCCAACCAGAACTTCCCGTTCGGTGGCACCAGCATCCTCATCATCGTCGGTGTGGGTCTGGAGACCGTGAAGCAGATCGAGAGCCAGCTCCAGCAGCGCAATTACGAAGGGTTCCTCCGCTGATGCGAATCGTCCTCGTCGGACCGCCCGGGGCCGGCAAGGGAACGCAGGCCGCGTTTCTTGCCAAGAACCTGGACATCCCGCACATCTCCACGGGTGACCTGTTCCGTGCCAACATCTCGCAGGGCACGGAGCTGGGCCTCGCGGCGAAGGGTTACATGGACCGGGGCGAGCTCGTTCCGGACGAGGTGACCATCGGGATGGCCAAGGACCGGATGGAGCAGGCGGACGCCGCCAAGGGCTTCCTGCTCGACGGGTTCCCGCGCAACGTGGCCCAGGCCGAGGCGCTGGACGCCGCCCTCAAGGAGGACGGCATGCAGCTGGACGCGGTCCTGGACCTGGAGGTCCCCGAGGACGAGGTCGTGAAGCGGATCGCGGGTCGCCGCATCTGCCGCAACGACTCGGCGCACGTCTTCCACGTGACGTACAACGCCCCGAAGACCGAGGGCGTCTGCGACGTCTGCGGCGGCGAGCTCTTCCAGCGCCCGGACGACTCCGAGGAGACGGTCCGCACGCGCCTGGAGGTCTACCACACGCAGACCGAGCCGATCATCGACTACTACAAGAAGCAGGGACTCGTCGCGACGATCTCCGCTCTCGGCAAGGTGGACGAGGTCACGGCGAAGGCGATGGACGCGCTGAAGAAGTAACCCAAGATCGCTGCGATACGGCCGCGGTGCCCGGGACGGGCGCCGCGGCCGTATCGTTGTTCCGACCCCCGTAATCGACAGGAAGGCCGCGGCCGAGATGGTGCAGATCAAGACCCCCGAGCAGATCGCGAAGATGCGCGAGGCGGGGCTGGTCGTCGCGGCCATCCACGCGGCCACCCGCGAGGTCGCGGTGCCGGGCGCCACGACGAAGGACCTCGACGAGGTCGCGCGCAAGGTCATCGCCGACCACGGGGCGAAGTCGAACTTCCTGGGGTACGGGGGCTTCCCCGCGACCATCTGCACCTCGGTGAACGAGGTCGTCGTCCACGGCATCCCGGACGACAAGACCGTCCTGAAGGACGGCGACATCATCTCCATCGACGCCGGCGCGATCGTCGACGGCTGGCACGGCGACGCCGCGTACACCTGCTTCGTGGGCACCGGTCACGCGCCGGAGCTGGTCGAGCTCTCCCGGGTGACCGAGGAGTCGATGTGGGCCGGCATCGCGGCCATGAAGCTCGGCGCGCGCCTGGTCGACATCTCGAAGGCGATCGAGACGTACATCAAGCGGCAGCCGCGCCCGGCCGTGGGCGACCACAGCCTGGGCCGCTACGGCATCATCGAGGACTACGGCGGCCACGGCATCGGCACCGAGATGCACATGGACCCGCACCTCCTGAACTACGTCTCCCGCAAGCGCGGCAAGGGCCCGAAGCTGGTCCCCGGCTTCTGCCTCGCGATCGAGCCGATGGTCTCGCTGGGCACCCCCCAGACCGAGGTCCTCGCCGACGACTGGACGGTCATCACCACCGACGGCACCTGGTCCTCCCACTGGGAGCACAGCGTGGCGCTGACGGAGGAGGGCCCGCTGGTCCTCACCGCGGTGGACGGCGGCAAGGCGAAGCTGGCGGAGCTGGGCGTCACGGCGGCGCCGGACCCGCTGGCCTGATGCCGGTCCCACCACCTGCGTAACGATCTTCAGCGTTGGGCAAACTCCCCGGATTCGTCTTTTCCCGGGGCCTGACGTAGACTGATGCGTCGGCTCTCGTGTACCCGTGTGTCCGCACACGGCGGCGAGGGTCGATCAAGGTAGCCGATTCGAAAGGCGAAGCGTGGCCAAGAAGCAAGGTGCCATCGAAATCGAGGGCACCGTGATCGAGTCCCTCCCGAACGCCATGTTCAAGGTGGAACTCCAGAACGGTCACAAGGTCCTCGCGCACATCTCCGGCAAGATGCGGATGCACTACATCCGAATCCTCCCGGACGACCGGGTCGTCGTGGAGCTGTCTCCGTACGACCTGACGCGTGGCCGGATCGTCTACCGGTACAAGTAGATCTTGCTCGCACCCCGCCGTTCCGTGCGGGGGGTGGCACTGACCCGGAGAACCTCACATCCCATGAAGGTCAAGCCGAGCGTCAAGAAGATCTGCGACAAGTGCAAGGTGATCCGCCGTCACGGCCGGGTCATGGTCATCTGCGACAACCTGCGCCACAAGCAGCGCCAGGGCTGACGCACGCCGACCGACCTGCATTTCGCAGTTCTTCGCGCGACGCATAGCAACACGTACATACGCAGAGCCCGCCCAGCCCATCAGGGCCGGCGACACCTCCGGCGGGGGCCGGGGACTCGATTCGTACCTCATACGGCGGTCGGGACCGGTTCTGCAGCAGACCCCCGAGAACACAGGAGCCATTGAATGGCACGCGTTTCCGGTGTTGACATCCCGCGTGACAAGCGCGTGGTGGTCGCACTCACCTACGTCTTCGGTATCGGGCGCACCCGGTCCGAGGAGATCCTCGCCGCTACCGGCGTGAACGAGTCCACCCGTGTCCGCGACCTTGCCGAGGAAGACCTCGTCAAGATCCGCGAGTACGTGGACGCCAACCTCCAGACCGAGGGTGACCTCCGCCGTGAGATCGCGGCCGACATCCGCCGCAAGGTCGAGATCGGCTGCTACCAGGGTCTGCGCCACCGTCGTGGCCTGCCCGTCCGCGGTCAGCGCACCAGCACGAACGCTCGTACCCGCAAGGGCCCGCGTCGCGCCATCGCCGGCAAGAAGAAGCCGGGCAAGAAGTAGTCCTCAGCGGACACTGCGGACTTTCGGGGGGCGACCCCCGAACCCGCGTTTCCCACGGTCTTCGCTGCAGGACCGACCACCTCCCGTAGGAGTTATAGATGCCCCCCAAGGGTCGTCAGGGCGCTGCCAAGAAGGTGCGCCGCAAGGAAAAGAAGAACGTCGCTCACGGCCACGCGCACATCAAGAGCACGTTCAACAACACGATCGTCTCGATCACGGACCCGTCCGGCAACGTGATCTCCTGGGCCTCCGCCGGCCACGTCGGCTTCAAGGGCTCGCGCAAGTCCACCCCCTTCGCCGCGCAGATGGCCGCCGAGTCGGCCGCCCGCCGCGCGCAGGAGCACGGCATGCGCAAGGTCGACGTCTTCGTCAAGGGTCCCGGCTCCGGCCGTGAGACCGCGATCCGCTCCCTCCAGGCCACCGGCCTCGAGGTCGGCTCGATCCAGGACGTCACCCCCACCCCGCACAACGGCTGCCGTCCGCCGAAGCGCCGCCGCGTCTGACGTAGCGGACGCACCTGTGCGTCTTTGAGTGTCCGGGCGGTACGGCTCCGTAAGGGGGCGTGCCGCCCGTACCCTTGCAGTACCCCTGCGGTACCCCGCAGTACCTGTCGGGCGTCAAATAGTGGGCGTCCACGACTGAAGGAATCACAGACATGCTTATCGCTCAGCGTCCTTCGCTGACCGAAGAGGTCGTCGACGAGTTCCGTTCCCGGTTCGTCATCGAGCCGCTGGAGCCGGGCTTCGGCTACACCCTCGGCAACTCGCTCCGCCGCACGCTCCTCTCGTCGATCCCCGGCGCTGCTGTCACCAGCATCCGCATCGACGGTGTCCTGCACGAGTTCACCACCGTGCCGGGCGTCAAGGAGGACGTCACCGACCTCATCCTGAACATCAAGCAGCTGGTCGTCTCCTCGGAGCACGACGAGCCGGTCGTGATGTACCTGCGCAAGCAGGGCCCGGGCCTGGTCACCGCCGCCGACATCGCCCCGCCGGCCGGTGTCGAGGTGCACAACCCCGACCTGGTCCTCGCCACGCTCAACGGCAAGGGCAAGCTGGAGATGGAGCTGACCGTCGAGCGCGGTCGCGGCTACGTCTCCGCCGTCCAGAACAAGCAGGTGGGCCAGGAGATCGGCCGTATCCCGGTCGACTCCATCTACTCGCCGGTTCTCAAGGTCACCTACAAGGTCGAGGCGACCCGAGTCGAGCAGCGCACCGACTTCGACAAGCTCATCGTCGACGTCGAGACCAAGCAGGCCATGCGCCCGCGTGACGCCATGGCGTCCGCCGGCAAGACCCTGGTCGAGCTGTTCGGTCTCGCCCGCGAGCTGAACATCGACGCCGAGGGCATCGACATGGGTCCGTCCCCGACGGACGCCGCCCTGGCCGCCGACCTGGCGCTGCCGATCGAGGAGCTGGAGCTCACGGTCCGCTCCTACAACTGCCTCAAGCGCGAGGGCATCCACTCCGTGGGTGAGCTCGTCGCCCGCTCCGAGGCCGACCTGCTCGACATCCGCAACTTCGGTGCGAAGTCGATCGACGAGGTCAAGGCGAAGCTGGCCGGCATGGGCCTGGCCCTCAAGGACAGCCCGCCCGGATTCGACCCGACCGCCGCCGCCGACGCCTTCGGCGCCGACGACGACGCGGACGCCGGGTTCGTCGAGACCGAGCAGTACTAAGAGCTCGGGACCGACGGTCTCGTACTTGCTGCGGGGTCCGCTCCGGCGGATCGCGCCCACGCGGCGGTAGCAGCAAATCGAGCACTTCCCCGCGCCCCTCTGGGGGCGCGGGGTCTCCGACAGGTAACCGCCTGCTCGGACACTGACACCGGTACCTGATACGGCCGGTGCAGATCTCAAGGAGAAACACCATGCCGCGTCCCGCGAAGGGTGCCCGCCTCGGCGGTTCCGCCGCGCACGAGAAGCTGCTCCTCGCCAACCTGGCGAAGTCGCTCTTCGAGCACGGCCGCATCACCACGACCGAGGCCAAGGCCCGTCGCCTGCGTCCGGTCGCCGAGCGCCTGATCACCAAGGCGAAGAAGGGCGACATCCACAACCGTCGCCTGGTGCTGCAGACGATCACGGACAAGGGCGTCGTCCACACGCTCTTCACCGAGATCGCCCCGCGCTACTCGGAGCGTCCGGGTGGTTACACCCGTATCACCAAGATCGGCAACCGTCGTGGCGACAACGCCCCGATGGCCGTGATCGAGCTGGTCGAGGGCGAGATCGCCAAGAAGGCGACCGTCGCCGAGGCCGAGGCCGCCACCAAGCGCGCCGTCAAGGAGGCCGACGAGGCCGCCGCGGTCGAGAACGAGAACACGGACGCGCAGGACGCCTGAGCGTTCTGACGATCTCGTCTCGTGTTGCGGGCCCGTACCCCCAGGGGTGCGGGCCCGCTCCCGTGTGTTTGAGAGGATTTACGGCGTGACTGACGTGCGTGACGATGTGCAGCCCGGATTCGTGCGGATCCGGCTCGACCTGTCCTACGACGGCAAGGACTTCTCCGGCTGGGCCAAGCAGGCCCGCGGCCAGCGCACCGTCCAGGGCGAGATCGAGGACGCCCTGCGCACCGTGACCCGCTCCCAGGAGACGTACGAGCTGACCGTCGCCGGCCGTACCGACGCGGGGGTGCACGCGCGCGGCCAGGTCGCGCACGTCGACCTGCCCGAGGAGCTGTGGCGGGAGCACCAGGAGAAGCTGCTGCGGCGGATGGCCGGACGGCTCCCGCACGACGTGCGGATCTGGCGCCTGACCGAGGCCCCGGCGGGCTTCAACGCCCGCTTCGCGGCCATCTGGCGCCGCTACGCCTACCGGGTCACCGACCACCCGGGCGGTGTCGACCCGCTGCTCCGCGGCCACGTCCTGTGGCACGACTGGACGCTCGACATGGACGCCATGAACGCGGCGGCCGAGCGGCTCGTCGGCGAGCACGACTTCGCGGCGTACTGCAAGAAGCGCGAGGGCGCCACCACCATCCGCACGCTGCAGGAGCTGCGCTGGGAGCGCCGCCCCGACGGGATCATGGAGGCCACGGTCAAGGCCGACGCCTTCTGTCACAACATGGTCCGCTCGCTGGTGGGCGCGCTGCTGTTCGTGGGCGACGGCCACCGTCCGGTGGAGTGGCCGGCGAAGGTGCTGGCCGCGGGGGTGCGGGACTCGGCGGTGCACGTCGTACGGCCGCACGGCCTCACGCTGGAGGAGGTCGGCTACCCGGCGGACGACCAGCTCGCCGCGCGGAGCCGTGAGGCGCGCAACAAGCGGTCGCTGCCCGGCAGCGCCGGCTGCTGCTGATCACCTGTTGACGGCCCGGTGACCGTCATCCAATCCGGCAAATCGGGTTAAAAGGACTTATCCTTCGGTCGCGTCGCACCCCGACCCGTCCCCTCCCGGCTTACGTTTCCGCACGTCGCCACGTTCGCTGCGCGGAAAAGGTGTCGGGAGTTCTGGGATGAGTGCAACTGAGGCCCGGCTGATCGGGCCGGGCACGGCAACACGACCGGCCGAACCGCGGCTCGCGTACGACGACCCGGGAACGGGCGTCGTCGGGCTGCTGCCGGCACCGCCGTCGGACGACGAAAGGTATCTGTACGCCCGGCGCCGGCTGTGGGTGCTGACCGTCACCTCGCTGCTGAGCATGGGCTGCCTGGCGCTCAGCCAGTTCCGGCTCGCGTCCGCCACCCCGCTGCTGTGGCTGTTCGCCCCGCTGCTCGCCTTCACGGTGGTCTACTACCTGGTCTCGTTGCGGGTGAACGCCTTCACCCGCGACTTCGACCTCGAGGGGCACCGCCGGCTGGTGCGCGAGTGGCGTCCCGAGCACTACCCGTCGGTCGATGTCTTCCTGCCGGTGTGCGGCGAGCCCATCGAGGTCCTGCACAACACCTGGACCCATGTGCGGGCGCTCGCCGACCGCTATCCGGGCGTCTGCGCGCCGTTCGTCCTGGACGACTCCGCCAGCCCCGAGCTGCGGGCGATGGCCGAGGACTTCGGCTTCCGCTACGGCACCCGCTCCCGGCGCGGCTGGTTCAAGAAGGCCGGCAACCTGCGCTTCGGCTTCGACCAGTCCGACGGCACATACGTCCTCATCCTCGACGCCGACTTCGCGCCGCGCGCCGACCTGCTCGAAGAGCTCCTGCCGTACCTGGAGAAGGACAGCCGGACCGCGATCGTCCAGTCCCCGCAGTTCTTCCGGGTGCTCGACGCCCAGAACTGGATCGAGCGCGGCGCCGGAGCCGTACAGGAGCTGTTTTACCGGGCCGTCCAGGTCTCCCGGCAGGGCCGCGACGGGGCCATCTGCGTCGGCAGCTGCGCCGTCTACCGGCGCGCGGCCCTGGAGGAGAACGGCGGCACCACCCTCATCGAGCACTCCGAGGACGTCCACACCGGCTTCGACCTGCGCCGCCTCGGCTGGGACCTGCGCTATGTGCCGGTCGCGGTGGCCGCGGGCGTCTGCCCGGACAGCGCGGGGGCGTTCTTCAACCAGCAGTACCGCTGGTGCGCCGGCTCGATGAGCCTGCTCGGCAGCAAGAAGTTCTGGCAGGCCAGACTCCGCTTCAGCAGCCGGCTCTGCTACCTGTCCGGGTTCTTCTACTACATCCACACGGCGCTGTTCACCTTCGTCGCGCCGCTCCTGCCGATCGTGCTGCTGCTCGCCTTCCCCGACCAGCCCCGGTTCGAGAACGTGTGGCTGGTGCTGCCCGGCATCGCGTACACCACGATCGTCTTCCCGCTGTGGCACCGCGTCCCGTACCGCCTGGAGGCGTGGGCCGTCCGGATGATGTACTCCTGGGCGCACGTCTTCGCGATCTGGGACATCCTCTGCGGCACCCGCATGGGCTGGCAGGCCACCGGCTCCAGCCAGGCCAGGCGCAACGGCACCCGGCGGTTCTGGATCGGCCTGTGGGCGTGGGGCGGCGGCACCGCCCTGCTCTGGGTCGGGGCCGCGGTCTGGCGGATGGTCACCGTGGACGTCTACGACTTCGCGCTGCTGCTCTCCTCGGGGCTCTTCTACGCGATGATCGTCTGCCGCGCCCTGGTGCAGCCCCGGACGGGGGTCGCCGCGTGATGAACGTCCGTCCCCCGCGCCTCCGCCCGATGCGGGCGGCCCTGCCGCTCGCCGCCCTGCTCCTCGCCCTGACCGCGTGCACCGCCCCGGACCCCGGCGGCCGGTCGGACGCGAACCCGGGGCCGCAGGCCGCCCCGCAGTCCGCACCCGAGGTTCCCTACGACGTCAGGCCGCTGATCCGGCCGGCGAAGAAGTACTTCGGCGTCTCGACGGCGGGCGCCCCGACGTCCATGAAGCCGGTGGACGCGTACACCCGCAAGGTCGGCAAGCGGCCGAACCTCATCAGCTACTACGCGGCCTGGGGTGACGGCTTCGACATCACCGGGGTGCGCAACGCCTGGCAGTCCGGTGCGCTGACCGTCGTCTCCTGGGAGCCCTTCGAACCCTCGCTCGAGGACATCGCCGCGGGCAAGTCGGACGACTACATCCGGTCGTACGCGAGAGCGGTCCGCAAACTGAACCTGCCCGTCGCGATCACCTTCGCTGACGAGATGAACGGCGCCTGGGAGACATGGGGCACCGAGAGAACCACGCCCGAGGCATATGTCCGCGCCTGGCGGCACATCCACCAGGTCTTCCAGGACGTCGGCGCGGCCAACGTGATCTGGGCGTGGTCGCCGAACGTCATCAACCCGGTCAAGGACGTGCCGCTGCGGCCGTACTACCCGGGAGACGCCTACGTCGACTGGGTCGGCCTGATCGGCTACTTCACCTACGAAGAGAAACCGGACACCTTCGGCGAGCTGTTCGGGCCGACGATGCGGGAGATCCGTGGCTTCTCCGCCAAGCCCTTCATCCTCCTGGAGACCGCCGCCGAGCGCGGCTGGCGCCGCGACTCCGATGTGCGAGCGCTGCTCACGGGCGTGGCGGCGGATCCCGAGGTCATCGGCTTCGTCTGGTTCGACCACGCGGCCGCCCGCGCCGACTGGCGCCTCGACGAGGGCGCGACGACGACTGCGGAATTCACGCGACTGGCAGCAGACGACATCTACGGCTTCGACGTGCGGAAGGTCAGATGACAGCCACAGAGCCAGGCCCCAGAACGCCCCTCCCGGCGGTCCCGCAGGCCGCCGGGCACCGGCCACCGGGACCGCCGGGACCACCGAGACCGGCCGGACCGCCCGAAGCCCCCGTCGGCTATCACGTCCCCCGTCCGCCGCGGACGGCCTGGACCACGGCCGGCAGCCCCCGGCGCACCTGGGCCTGCCGGGGCATCCTGTCCGGCATCCTGCTCCTGCAGGCGGTGCTCTCGTTCCGCCTGGAGAACACGGCGTACTCGGACGAGGCCCTCTACATCACCGCCGGTCACCTGGAACTCGCCCATCTGCTGCACGGCACTCCGGTGCTGACCGACTACGCGAGCTACTTCTCCGGCTCGCCGACCCTGTACCCGCTGGTGGCCGCCCTGGCCGACGCCTGGCTCGGCCTGACCGGAGCCCGGCTGCTCAGCCTGGCGTGCATGCTCGGCGCCACCACCCTCCTCTACGGGACGACCCGGAGGCTGTTCAACGAGCGGGCCGCGCTCGCCGCCGCCGCCCTGTTCGCGGTGACCCAGTCGACGGTCGTCCTCGGCTGGTTCGCGACCTACGACGCGCCCGCGATCCTCCTGCTCGCCCTCGCGGCCTGGATCCTCGTACGGACCGACCGGGCGCACCCGGCACTGGCGGCCCTGGCCGCGCCGGTCGCCGTGCTCGCCGCCGGAACGAAGTACGCCGCCGCGCTGTACCTGCCGACCCTGATCGTGCTCGCCGCGCTCGTCGCCTGGCCGCACCGCGGCCGGGCGAGCCTGTGGCGGGCCGTGTCGTTCGCGCTGACCGTCGCCGGGCTGCTCGCCGTCGCCCTGTACGGGACCGACGTCCTGGAAGGCGTACGGACCACCACCACGGCCCGCGCGCACGGCACCGAAGAGACGCTCGACCTGCTGCAGAAGTCGGCCGTCTGGTCCGGCCTGTTGTTCCTGACCGCCTGCGGAGGCGCCGTCGCGTACGCCCGGCGCGGCCGGATGAACGAGTCCCCGGCGACCCGCCGGCTGCCCGTCCCGGGCCGGGGCTGGCGGGTGCTGCTCGGCCTGCTCCTCTGCGGCACGGCCCTGCTCGCCCCGGCCTACCAGATCCACCTCCACACGTCCGTCGCGCTCTACAAGCACCTCGGCTTCGGTCTGCTCTTCGCCGCGCCGCTGGCCGGCGTCGGGCTGACCCGGCTCGTCGGCGCCCACTTCCGGCATCCGCAGCTCGCGTGCGCCCTGTGGGTCGTGATGCTCTGCCTGGGCATGGGCCAGTCGGTGGAACGATTCGCCACCTGGCCGGACTCCAGCCGGCTCACCGCCTCGCTCCGGCAGTACATCACCCCGGGTGAGGGCCGGTACCTCGCGTCACTGCCCAACGTGCCCGTGTACTACCTGCGGGACATCACCGACCACACGCACTGGACCTCGCTCTACTGGATCGGCTACCAGGACGCCGACGGCGCCGTGCACCACGACGACGACGGCTACCGCACGGCCATCGCCGACGGCTGGTTCGACCTGATCGTGCTCGACGGGGTCACCGTCCCGCAGAAGGACAAGGTCGTCGCCGCGGCCCTGAAGGACAGCGACAAGTACCGCCTCCTCGGCACCCTGCCGTTCCGGCTGGGCGACGGCCAGGGCTCCTATCGGATCTGGGTGAGACGATGACCGCGCCGACCGTGCGGAGCCCCCGGCGCGGGCCGCTCCTGACCTCCCTGCTGCCCACGGCGGTCGCGCTGGTGTGCGTCCTGACCCGCCTCGGGAACCGCCAGCTGTGGTTCGACGAGTACGCCACCTGGTGGGCGTCCTCCCTGCCGTCCGCCGCCTTCGACCGGCTCACCGAACACGTCGACATCGTCTTCGTGCCGTACTACACGTTCATGCACGCGTGGACGTGGCTCGCCGGCAGCTCCACCACCGCGCTGCGGCTGCCCGAGGCACTGGCCATGGCGGCCTCGGCTGGACTGGTCGCGCTCGTCGGCCGCCGGCTGTTCACCGCGCGCGTCGGGGTGGTGGCCGGGCTGCTCTTCGCCCTGCTCCCGACCGTCTCCCGGTACGGCCAGGAGGCCCGCCCGTACGCCTTCGCGATGTTCTTCTCGCTGCTCGCGACGGTGTTGCTGCTGCGCGCCCTCGACCGGCCCTCGCTGCGGGTCTGGGCGGGCTACGCCCTCGCCGTCGCGCTGACCGGATTCAGCCACCTGGTCGCGCTGAGCGTGCTCGCGGCCCACGCCGTGGTCGTGCTGCGGGCCAGGCGGTCCGGCGACCCCGTCGCGCACTGGGCCTTCGCCTGCGCCGCGGTCATGGGGACCTCCGTGGTCGTTCCCATGGCGTACCGGAGCACCGGCCAGAGCGGCCAGATCGCCTGGAACGACGTCTCCCGTCGCGACCTGCTCTGGTACGCGTCGGACCTGTTCGGGAACTGGACCGTCGCCACGGCCGTGCTCGGGCTCGCCGTCCTCGGACTGTGGGCGGCCGGCCGTCCCACTGCCGCCGCGCTGGCGACCTGGGCCCTGCTGCCGCCGGTGGTGACCGCCGCGACCGGCGAGTGGCTGCACCTCTTCCTGCCCCGGTACCTGCTCTTCACGGTCCCGGCGTGGGCGCTCCTCGCGGCGGCCGGCGCCGTCCGCGTCGCTGACCTGCTGAGCGCCGTCGGCCGCGGCACCCTCTGGCGACGGGCACGCGGCACGGCCCTGGTGGCCGCCGCGATGGCCGGGTTCGTCGTGCTGACCCTGCCCGCCCTGCAGAGCGTCCGCGAGGACATCCCGACCGAGCCCGACTACGCGGGCGCGGCCCGGCTCGTGAAGGCCGGACAGCGCCCCGGCGACGGCATCGTCTTCCACCGGAGCTACAACTCCCGGCTCGCCATGGCGTACCAGCTGCGCGAGGGCGCCCGGCCCGAGGACATCCTCATGAAGCGGGCGCCGCAGCAGACCGGCTGGTTCTGGGCGCACGAGTACCAGAGGCCCAGCGGGCGCCTTTCCGGCTCCGCCCGCCTCTGGTTCGTCTCACCGGGCGACGACGACGACCCGTACGCCTACATGCCCGAGGAGAAGGCCAAGGCCCTCAAGGACGGCTACACGGTGGCCCGCACCCAGCGGCTCCGCCACGTGACCGTCCAGCTCCTGGAGCGCCGCACTCAGTGACCGGTCACTGACCGGTCACTGACCCGGAGCCCCGGCCGCCGCCGCTGCCTGGCTGCGGCCGCGGGCGTAGATCTGGTTGAAGGCGAAGGTGCCCAGGTCGTCGCTGGCCTTGAAGACGGCCTGGTCGCCGGTGGTCACCTTCTTGCCGTTGAGGAAGCCGGCCTGGGTGAGGTACACGTAGCGGCCGATCGAGTTGGTGCGGCGCAGGCAGACGGTGGCGTGGCAGAAGTCGCCGACGCCGGCGCCGGTCAGCGGGGCGATGCCGCCGGTGGCCTGCTTCTTCGCCTTGAGGGCCTGCTCGTCGGTGGGGAAGACGGCGACGCCGACGGTGACGGCGACGCCGTCCTTCACGTACGTGGCGCGCAGCACGCGCGTGCAGCCGTTGGCGTTCAGGACCGAGCCGAGGCCGCCCTGGGTGACCGCCGCGCAGTTCGTCGTGGAGGCGGTCGCGCCCTTGGCGTACGCGCGGCCGTTCATGGTCAGCTTCCGGCCCGGGAAGAGGCCCTCGGCGCTCAGCGGCGCCTTGTCCTTCTTCGCGTCGGAGATGTAGTCGCGCGGGTTCGGCGGCGGCAGCGGGGCGACCGAGGAGAACGTCGGGGCCGGGGTGGCGCTGTCCGTCGGGGCGGCCGGGCCGGTCGCCGTCGGGCCGCCGTTCTTCGCCTCGTCGTTGCTCTTGTTCGTGGCGACGATCGCGGTCGCGACGACCGCGCCGACGACGAGCGCGCCGACCACGCCGCCGCCGATCAGCAGCCAGCGCTTGCGCTGACTACGGGCGGCGGAGGCCTCGGCGAGCGCGCTCCAGTCCGGGGTCGGGCCGCCGCCCTGGGGGGCCTGGGCCCCCGGGAACGGATCGGGCTGCTGAGACGGCCACTGCTGCTGCCCGTAGGGCTGTGACTGCTGCCACTGGCCGGGCTGCTGCGGCTGTCCGAACGGCTGCTGTCCGTACGGCTGCTGTCCCTGGCCCTGCGCCTGTCCCTGGCCCTGCTGCGGCCACTGCGGTCCCCCGAAGCTCATGCGCGGCATCCTAATCCGGTTGGGCGACAGCGGTGCGGGCGGCGACAATGCCCCGCATGGGACATGTCGAGGCCGCACATCTGGAGTACTACCTGCCGGACGGGAGGGTCCTGCTCGGGGACGTCTCCTTCCGGGTCGGCGAGGGCAACGTCGTCGCCCTGGTCGGCGCCAACGGCGCCGGCAAGACGACCCTGCTCAGGCTGGTCTCCGGCGAGCTCCAGCCGCACGGCGGCACCGTCACGGTCAGCGGCGGCCTCGGCGTCATGCCGCAGTTCGTCGGCTCCGTGCGCGACGAGTCCACCGTCCGCGACCTGCTGGTCTCGGTGGCGCCCGCCCGCATCCGCACCGCCGCGAAGGCGGTCGACGAGGCCGAGCACCGGATCATGACGGTCGACGACGAGGCCGCGCAGATGGCGTACGCGCAGGCGCTCAGCGACTGGGCCGAGGTGCAGGGGTACGAGTTCGAGACCCTCTGGGACATCTGCACCATGGCCGCGATGGGCGTGCCGTACGACAAGGCGCAGTTCCGGCAGGTGCGCACGCTCAGCGGCGGCGAGCAGAAGCGGCTCGTCCTGGAGTACCTGCTGCGCGGCAACGACGAGGTGCTGCTCCTCGACGAGCCCGACAACTACCTGGACGTCCCCGGCAAGCGCTGGCTCGAGGAGCGGCTGCGGGAGACCCGCAAGACCGTGCTCTTCATCTCCCACGACCGCGAGCTGCTCTCCCGCGCCGCCCAGAAGATCGTGGCCGTCGAGCCCGGCCCGGCCGGCTCCGACGTGTGGGTGCACGGCGGCGGCTTCGACACCTTCCACGAGGCGCGGCGGGAGCGCTTCGCCCGCTTCGAGGAGCTGAAGCGGCGCTGGGAGGAGAAGCACGCGCAGCTGAAGAAGCTCGTGATCAACCTGCGGCAGGCCGCCGCGGTCAGCCACGAGATGGCCTCGCGGTACGCGGCCGCGCAGACCCGGCTGAAGAAGTTCGAGGAGGCCGGCCCGCCGCCGGAGCCGCCGCGCGAGCAGGACATCCGGATGCGGCTGCGCGGCGGCCGCACCGGCGTGCGGGCCGTGACGGCCGAGAACCTGGAGCTCACCGGCCTGATGAAGCCGTTCTCGCTGGAGATCTTCTACGGCGAGCGGGTCGCCGTCCTCGGCTCGAACGGCTCCGGCAAGTCCCACTTCCTGCGGCTCCTCGCGGGCGACGAGTCGGTCGCCCACACGGGTACGTGGAAGCTGGGCGCCCGGGTCGTCCCCGGCCACTTCGCCCAGACCCACGCCCACCCCGAGCTCCAGGGCCGCCCGCTCGTCGACATCCTGTGGACCGAGCACGCCAAGGACCGCGGGGCGGCGATGTCGATGCTGCGCCGCTACGAGCTGGAGCGCCAGGGCGACCAGCCCTTCGACAAGCTCTCCGGTGGCCAGCAGGCCCGCTTCCAGATCCTCCTCCTTGAGCTGGCCGGCACCACCGCCCTGCTCCTCGACGAGCCCACCGACAACCTGGACCTGGAGTCCGCGGAGGCCCTCCAGGACGGCCTGGAGTCCTACGAGGGCACGGTGCTGGCCGTCACCCACGACCGCTGGTTCGCCCGGTCCTTCGACCGCTACCTGGTCTTCGGGTCGGACGGGGTCGTGCGGGAGACGAGCGAGCCGGTGTGGGACGAGCGGAGGGTGGAGCGGGCGCGCTGAGCCCGGGCGGATTTTGGATCCCGGATCCGATCTACGGAACCAGCACCACGCGGCCCCGCAGGCCTCCCTTCGCCAGGCGGCGGTGCGCCTCCGGCGCTTCCGTCAGCGGCAGGGTGGCCGCGACGCGCGGCGTCAGGTCGCCCGCGTCCGCCAGGGACGCGAGGCGGGTGAGGTCGGCGGTGTCGGCGCGGACCCAGACCGGGAGGACGCGGATGCCGCGCAGGGGGTACGGGGCGCCGCCCGCGACCAAGGCGGCGAAGACGCCGCCCGAGCGGACCGCGTCGAGGGCCGACGCCCCCAGGACCGCGCCGTCCAGTGCGCCGGAGACGCCGCCGGGGACCAGGGAGCGGACGGCCGCGCCGAGGCGGGGCGCGTCCGGGCCGGTGGCCACGACGTGCTCGGCGCCCAGCTCCCGTACGAGCTCGTCGTCGCCGGGGCGGGCGGCCGCCACGACACGTAGGCCGCGCGCGGCGGCCAGCTGCACGGCGTAGCCGCCGACCGCGCCCGCGGCGCCCGTGACGAGCAGGGTCTCGCCGGCCGGGAGGTCGAGCGCGTCCAGGGCCTGGAGGGCGGTGAGACCGGCCAGCGGCAGGGTCGCGGCGGCCGCCGGTGCGAGCGAGACGGGCGCCGGGGCCACCGCGTGGGCGTCCAGGACCACGTACTCGGCCTGGGTGCCGAGTTCCACGTCGAGCCGGTCGTTCATCCCGACGACCCGGTCGCCGAGCCGCACCCCGCGGACGCCCGGCCCGGTCGCCTCCACGACGCCGGCCACGTCCCAGCCGAGCCCCGTCCGGCCCGTCCCGGCCATCAGGCCCGCCTCCGCGAGGACGCCGGAGCGGGTGGCGAGGTCGACGGGGTGGACGGTCGCGGCTTCGACCCGGATCAGCACCTGGCCGGGGCCGGCGGCGGGGACGGGGACCTCGGCGATCCGCAGGGCCTCGGGGCCGCCGAAGGAGTCGATGACGAGAGCGCGCATGGCGTGAGGTTCCTTCCGTGAAGGCGTGGGGGAGGGGCTACGGAACGAACCTAGGGAGCGTTACTCTCCAGCGGGAAGTACGTACCCGGAAGTGCGTACCGCACCGGAAGGAGCGCCCATGGCCACCCGCACCGCCGCCGAACGCCGCGAGGACGCCCGCCGCGCCTACGACGCCTACCTCGCCGACTGCCCCGCCCGCCGGCTCCTCGACCGCATCTCCGACAAGTGGGTCACCCTCCTCCTCTCCGCCCTCGCCGACGGCCCCCACCGCTACAGCGACCTGGGCCGCAAGGTCGCCGGCGTCAGCCAGAAGATGCTGACGCAGACCTTGCGGGGCCTGGAGCGGGACGGTCTGGTGGTGCGCACGGTGACCCCCTCGGTGCCTGTCCGGGTGGATTACGAGCTGACGGAGCTGGGCGTGTCGCTGCTTCCGGTGGTGCGGGCGATCAAGGAGTGGGCGGACACCCACATCGAGGAGGTCGCTTCGGCCCGGGAGGCGTACGACGAAGCGGAGGCTTCTGCCCGCTGACTCCGTGCGAGGGCGGCGTCAGCGGGAGGGCCGGCGGCGCCGACGCGTTTTGACCCGCTCGGGGGAGCCCGGGTACGCTTCTGCTTTGTTATGCGTATTGGCTCCGTCGTTCTCACGCGAGGGGCCGTTGCGCAAGTTCCCTGGAGCAGTTACCAGTGGCTTGCATACGGGCAGTGATCCCGGCAGTGTAGGCCCCAGCTGCATGATCGCTTCAGGTGTGTCTGGACTCCATCCACTGAAGAAGCGAAGGCTACGAAGTGCGTACGTACAGCCCCAAGCCCGGCGATGTCACTCGCCAGTGGCACATCATCGACGCGCAGGACATCGTCCTGGGCCGTCTGGCGACGACGGCTGCGACCCTCCTGCGAGGCAAGCACAAGCCCGTCTACGCCCCCCACATGGACATGGGTGACTTCGTCGTCATCATCAACGCCGACAAGGTGCACCTGTCCGGCAACAAGCGGACCCAGAAGATGGCGTACCGCCACTCCGGCTACCCGGGTGGTCTGCGCTCCGTCCGCTACGACGAGCTGCTGGACAAGAACCCCGAGAAGGCCGTCGAGAAGGCCATCAAGGGCATGCTCCCCAAGAACACCCTGGGCCGTCAGATGCTCTCGAAGCTGAAGGTCTACGCGGGCGAGAACCACCCGCACGCTGCCCAGCAGCCGGTCCCGTTCGAGATCACCCAGGTCGCGCAGTAGTTCCGGCCACCCCCTAAGAACGAAAGAAATCTGAGGAGCATCGTGGCCGAGACCACCCCCGAGACCCCCGTCGACGAGTTCGAGGGCGTCGAGGAGTACACCACCGAGACCGAGATCGTCGAGGGTGACTACACCTCCGAGTCCCTCGCCTCCCGCTTCGGCGACCCGCAGCCGGCCGCCGGCCTGGGCCGTCGCAAGAACGCCATCGCCCGCGTCCGGATCGTTCCGGGCACCGGCAAGTGGAAGATCAACGGTCGCACCCTCGAGGACTACTTCCCGAACAAGGTGCACCAGCAGGAAGTCAACGAGCCCTTCAAGGTGCTCGAGCTCGACGACCGCTACGACGTCATCGCCCGCATCGCCGGTGGCGGCGTGTCCGGCCAGGCCGGCGCCCTGCGCCTCGGCGTGGCCCGCGCCCTCAACGAGGCCGACGTCGAGAACAACCGCGGCCCGCTGAAGAAGGCCGGCTTCCTCTCCCGCGACGACCGTGCGGTCGAGCGCAAGAAGGCCGGTCTCAAGAAGGCCCGCAAGGCCCCGCAGTACAGCAAGCGCTAATCGCCTGCTGGCCTGCCAGGCCTGCTTGGCTTGGTCCGTACGCCCCGGCGGCACTCCCGTGCTGCCGGGGCGTACGGCTTTTTCACTTCTTGCTTTCATAATCTGGGCACAACCCTGCGCGCGCTGCCGAGCAAAAACGGGCATGAGCCGTTCAGAGGCGTTCGGCGCGTCGTTCAGGGCAACGCATTTTCGGAGCACTTTCGGAGGACAGCTGTGGGACGACTCTTCGGCACGGACGGGGTGCGGGGCGTGGCCAACGCCGACCTGACGGCGGAGCTGGCGCTCGGCCTGTCGGTCGCGGCCGCGCACGTGCTGGCCGAGGCGGGCACGTTCGAGGGCCATCGGCCGACCGCCGTGGTGGGGCGCGACCCGCGCGCCTCGGGAGAGTTCCTGGAGGCCGCCGTCGTGGCCGGCCTCGCCAGCGCGGGCGTCGACGTGCTGCGCGTCGGCGTGCTGCCCACGCCGGCCGTGGCCTACCTCACCGGCGCGCTCGGCGCCGACCTCGGCGTGATGCTGTCGGCCTCGCACAACGCCATGCCCGACAACGGGATCAAGTTCTTCGCCCGCGGCGGCCACAAGCTCGCCGACGAGCTGGAGGACCGCATCGAGGCCGTGTACGAGGAGCACCGCACCGGCGCCCCCTGGGACCGTCCCACCGGCGCGGGCGTCGGCCGGGTGCGTGACTACGACGAGGGCTTCGACAAGTACGTCGCCCACCTCGTCGCCGTACTCCCGAACCGGCTCGACGGCCTGAAGATCGTCCTCGACGAGGCCCACGGCGCCGCCGCCCGCGTCTCGCCCGAGGCGTTCTCCCGGGCCGGCGCCACCGTCGTCACCATCGGGGCCGAGCCCGACGGCCTCAACATCAACGACGGCTGCGGCTCCACCCACCTCGACCTGCTCAAGGCCGCCGTGGTCGAGCACCGGGCCGACCTCGGCATCGCCCACGACGGCGACGCCGACCGCTGCCTGGCCGTCGACCACACGGGTGCGGAGATCGACGGCGACCAGATCCTCGCCGTGCTCGCGCTCGCCATGCGCGAGGCCGGCACGCTGCGCGGCGACACCGTCGTCGCCACCGTCATGTCGAACCTCGGCTTCAAACTCGCCATGGAGCGCGAAGGCCTTCAGCTCGTCCAGACCGGGGTCGGCGACCGCTATGTCCTGGAGGCGATGAAGGAGCACGGCTACGCCCTCGGCGGCGAGCAGTCCGGCCACGTCATCGTGCTCGACCACGCCACCACCGGCGACGGCACCCTGACCGGTCTGATGCTCGCGGCCCGGGTCGTCGCCACCGGCAAGTCCCTCGCCGAGCTCGCCGGCGTGATGGAGCGGCTGCCGCAGGTCCTCGTCAACGTGCCGGACGTCGACAAGGCCCGCGTGAACACCTCCGCCGAACTGGCCCACGCCGTCGGCGACGCCGAGCGCGAGCTGGGCACCACCGGCCGCGTACTGCTGCGTCCCTCGGGCACCGAGCCGCTGGTGCGGGTCATGGTGGAGGCGGCGGACATCGAGCAGGCCCGGTCGGTGGCGGGACGGCTCGCGGACGCGGTGAAGTCGGCGCTCGGCTAGTCCGTATGACGGCCTGTCGGCCCCCGTTCCGCCCCTTCTTTCCATAGGGCGGAACGGGGGCCGTTGTCGTCCCTGCGGATCACACCCCCTCGCCGGTCAGCCCTTGCCGTTGCCGGTGCTGTTGCCGTTGCGGGTCCAATGACCGCGCTGCGTCCGCCACAGCAGCACCTGCCCGTACAGGGTGACGGTACCGGCCAGGATGATGCCGGTGAGGTTGAGGAACAACTGCTCGACCGAGCCCCACATCTGGGCGTACTGGCCGTAGCTCAGCGCCACGGCGGCGTTCGCGCCCGCCGGGACCGTCGTCACGGAGATCGCGACGCCGATCAGCGCCCCCGACTTCGTCGAGGTGAGCGAGAGGGTGCCGGCCGCGCCCGCCAGCAGGGCGACGACGAAGGAGAACGGGTCCGGCTTCCAGATGAAGCTGGTGTTGGCGCGCGGCGCGTCGAGCTGCTCCAGGCTGAACAGGCCGAGCGCGTCCATCCCCAGGCTGAACACGGTCGTCGCGATGATCGCCGCCGCGAAGCCGACGACCAGCGCGTACGAGGAGCGCAGCACCAGCTTGGGGGCCCGCCGCACGATCCCGGTGCAGATGCCGGCGAGCGGACCGAACTCCGGTCCGACGGCCATCGCGCCCACGATCAGGATCGCGTTGTCGAGCACGACACCGCAGGCCGCGATCATCGTCGCCACGATCATGAAGGCGCTGTACGTGATGGTGAGCGTCGACTCCTCGTGGGTGGCGTCGGTCAGCTGCTCCCAGATCACCGCGTCGGCGGCCTCGCCCGGGGCCTCCTCCTCGGCGGCGGTGGCGCGGGCCGACAGCGACAGGTCGATGTTCTCGACGGCGATCGAGCCGTCCTGATCGATCCTCAGCTCCCGCAGCCCGTGCAGGAGTTCCTGCCCGGCCTCGCGGGCCACGTCGCACAGCACGAGGTCCCCGGCCGGGTCGCGGGCCGCGCCCGGCATCACCACCAGGTGGGCGGTGCCGACGGTCCGCTCGATGAGCCCGACCGCCGAATCCGTACGGTCCGGCGGCACGATCAGTCGCAGGTGCAGCATCCTCAGAGCTTACGGAGCGCGGGGCTCACGGCGGCTCAGCGCTTGCGGAGGCTCAGAGCGTACGAAGACTCAGAGCGTACGAAGACTCAGAGCGTACGGATCCTCCGAGCTCGCGGACGGTCAGAGCTTGCGGAGGCTCAGCCGCTGCACCTTGTGGTCCGGGCCCTTGCGCACGACGAGCGTCGCCCGTCCGCGGGTCGGGGCCACGTTCTCCAGGAGGTTGACCTTGTTGATGGTGCGCCACATCGTGCGGGCGTAGTCCAGGGCCTCCTCCTCGGAGACCTGGGTCCAGCGCCGGAAGTACGAGGACGGGTCCTGGAACGCGGTCTGACGCAGCTTGCGGAAGCGGTTGAGGTACCACTGCTCGATGTCCTCGGCGCGCGCGTCCACGTACACGGAGAAGTCGAAGTAGTCCGCGAGACCGACCCGCGTCCGCCCGTCCTTGCCGGGCAGCGCGGGCTGCAGCACGTTGAGGCCCTCGACGATGAGGATGTCGGGGCGGCGCACGACGAGCTTCTCGTCGGGGACCCGGTCGTAGATCAGGTGCGAGTAGACCGGCGCGGAGACCTCCTCCTTGCCCGCCTTCACGTCCGCGACGAAGCGGGTCAGCGCCCGCCGGTCGTACGACTCGGGGAAACCCTTGCGGGACATCAGCCCGCGCGCCTTCAGCTCCTCCATCGGGTACAGGAACCCGTCGGTGGTGATCCGCTCCACCCGCGGGTGCTCGGGCCAGCGCGCGAGCAGCGCCTCCAGGAGCCGGGCGACGGTCGACTTGCCGACGGCGACGGAGCCGGCCACTCCTATGACGAACGGGGTGCCGCGCTGCTCGGCCCGCTCACCGAGGAAGGTGTTGAGCGCCCCGCGCAGCCCGCTGGTGGCCTGCACGTACAGGTTGAGCAGCCGGGACAGCGGCAGATAGATGTCCCGCACCTCGTCGAGGTCGATGACGTCCCCGAGCCCGCGCAGCCGCTCCACCTCGTCCGCGGTGAGCGGCAGCGGCGTCTTGTCCCGCAGCGCGCTCCACTCCGCCCGCGTGAGGTCGACGTACGGCGTCGGCTCGGCGACCCGGCGCCCTGCGGCACCGTTCCCGTTTCCCTTGGGGCTTCGTGGCGGCGAATCGATCACCCGCCCATTGTCGTGGGTGCGGGGCGCGAGCGGGGGGTGGGGTGGGTCACTCGGCGGTGTCCGCAGTCGATCGGGTACCGCGTGGTCATGACAGCGGAGGGCGCGCATAGGGTGCGTACGGTTCCCGTGGTTCCGCTTTTCCTTGCCGACTTCCTTGCCGAGAGATGACAGATGCGCCCCACTCCGCTCCGCCGTACCGCCGTCGCCGCGTCCGCCGCCGTCACGCTGGCGCTGGTGCTGACCGCCTGTGGCGGTGACGACAAGCCGAGGGAGGACAGCGGGAAGGCCGATGCCTCCGCGTCCGCCGCCGCGAAGCCGGACGTACGGGCGCTGCCCGCCGTCGCCCTCGACCGGCTGGCCGTCGGCCCGGCGGACCTCAGGGGCTACCGGGTGACGAAGGTCGAGGGCGCCGACGTCGTCAACGTCGGCGACGTCAGCTCCGACCAGCCGGCCTGTGGGCCGCTCGCCGAGGCGCTGGCCGGTGCGGCGCCCGGCACGCCGGCGGCCACCGCGCACCGCAGGGCGGAGAAGGGCGGGGCGCGGACGGACGTGGCCCTCGGGTCGTACGACGGGGAGGGGGCGCAGCGGGCGTTCGAGGCGCTCAAGGCCGCGGGCACCGCCTGCGCCCAGGGGTTCCGTCTGACCTCGACCGTCAGGACCGAGGACATCACCAAGCTCGTGCCGAAGCCGGTCACCGCCGGTGATGAGGCCCTCGGCTGGACGGTCACCGGCAAGAAGAGCGGCGCCGGCGCCCTCGTCGTCTTCCGGAAGGGCAACAGCCTCGTCGCCGTCACGGCCGACGCGCTCCCCACCGCCGTGGCCGACGCGCAGGCGGCCAAGCTGCGCTGAGTCCGGCCGGTGGGCCGGTTCCGCCGTAGGCTGCCGCCATGTGCGGAATCGTGGGTTACGTCGGCGGACAGTCGGCGCTCGATGTGGTGATCGCGGGCCTGAAGCGGCTCGAGTACCGCGGCTACGACTCGGCCGGAGTCGCGGTGCTCTCCGACGGCGGCCTCGCCGCGGCCAAGAAGGCCGGAAAGCTCGTCAATCTGGAGAAGGAACTGGTGGACCGGCCGCTGTCGAGCGGCTCCACCGGCATCGGACACACCCGGTGGGCCACCCACGGCGGCCCCACCGACAGCAACGCGCACCCGCACCTCGACAACGCGGGCCGCGTCGCCGTCGTCCACAACGGCATCATCGAGAACTTCGCCACCCTCAGGGCCGAACTGGCCGAGCGCGGCCACGAGCTGCTGTCCGAGACCGACACCGAGGTCGTGGCCCATCTGCTCGCCGAGGAGTTCTCGTCCGTCGGCGACCTCGCCGAGGCCATGCGGCTGGTGTGCAAGCGGCTCGACGGCGCCTTCACCCTGGTCGCCGTGCACGCCGACCAGCCGGACGTCGTCGTCGGCGCCCGCCGCAACTCCCCGCTCGTCGTCGGTGTCGGCGAGGGCGAGAACTTCCTCGCCTCCGACGTCTCCGCCTTCATCGCCCACACCCGTTCGGCGATCGAGCTCGGCCAGGACCAGGTCGTCGAGCTCACCCGCGACGGCGTCACCGTCACCGACTTCGACGGCGCCCCCGCCGACGTACGGGCCTTCCACATCGACTGGGACGCCTCCGCCGCCGAGAAGGGCGGCTACGCCTCCTTCATGCTCAAGGAGATCGCCGAGCAGCCGAAGGCCGTCGCCGACACCCTCCTCGGCCGGATCGACGCCGAAGGACACCTCCGCCTCGACGAGATCCGCATCCCCGACCGCGTGCTCCGCGAGGCCGACAAGATCGTCATCATCGCGTGCGGCACCGCCTTCCACGCCGGGCTCATCGCCAAGTACGCGATCGAGCACTGGACCCGGATCCCCTGCGAGGTGGAGCTGGCCAGCGAGTTCCGCTACCGCGACCCGATCCTCGGGCAGCGCACCCTCGTCGTCGCGATCTCCCAGTCCGGCGAGACGATGGACACCCTGATGGCGCTGCGGCACGCCCGCGAGCAGGGCGCCAAGGTCCTCGCCGTCTGCAACACCAACGGGTCGACGATTCCGCGGGAGTCGGACGCCGTGCTCTACACGCACGCCGGCCCCGAGGTCGCCGTCGCGTCCACCAAGGCCTTCCTGACGCAGCTCGTCGCCTGCTACCTGCTCGCGCTCTACCTCGGCCAGGTGCGCGGCACCCAGTGGGGCGACGAGATCCACGCCGTCATCCGCGAGCTCGCCCGGAGCGCCGACGGGGTCGAGCGGGTCCTGGCGACCATGGAGCCCGTGCGCGCGCTCGCCCGCTCGCTCGCCCACAAGGACACGGTCCTCTTCCTCGGCCGGCACGTCGGCTACCCCGTGGCCCTCGAAGGCGCGCTCAAGCTCAAGGAACTCGCGTACATGCACGCCGAGGGCTTCGCGGCCGGCGAGCTCAAGCACGGGCCGATCGCGCTCGTCGAGGAGGACCTGCCGGTCGTCGTCGTGGTGCCCTCGCCGCGCGGCCGTGCCGTCCTCCACGACAAGATCGTCTCCAATATCCAGGAGATCAGGGCCCGGGGCGCGCGCACGATCGTCATCGCGGAGGAGGGCGACGAGGCCGTCGTCCCGTACGCCGACCACCTGATCCGCATTCCCGTGACGCCTACGCTGCTCCAGCCGCTGGTCGCCACCGTGCCCCTCCAGGTCTTCGCCTGCGAACTGGCCACTGTCCGGGGCAACGAGGTCGACCAGCCGCGCAACCTGGCCAAGTCCGTGACGGTGGAGTGAACGGGCGCGTGAGCAGCGAGTGAGTATCGAGTGAGTGAGGTAGTGGGCAGATGATCATCGGGGTGGGGATCGACGTGGCGGAGATCGACCGCTTCGTCGCGTCGCTCGAACGCACGCCGGGGCTCGTCCAGCGCCTCTTCGTCGAGCGCGAACTGCTCCTGCCGAGCGGCGACCGCCGCGGCCCGGCCTCCCTCGCGGTGCGGTTCGCCGCGAAGGAGGCGCTGGCCAAGGCCCTCGGCGCGCCCGGGAACCTGCACTGGACGGACGCCGAGGTGTACGTCGAGGACAGCGGGCAGCCGCGGCTACGGGTCCGCGGCACCGTCGCGGCCCGCGCCGCCGAACTGGGCGTACGGCACTGGCACGTGTCCCTCAGCCACGACGCGGGAGTGGCGTCGGCGGTGGTGATCGCGGAGGGCTGAGCCCGCGACGCGTGGGGGGAGGTGGCCGTCGCGTTCACTGCCCGCTGCCCGCTTCCCGCTGCCCGACTGCCGACGCGTGGGCCCGTCGGGCGAGGGGAGGGGACCGTCGCGTTCACTGCCCGACTGCCGGCAGGTGAGCCCGCGACGCGCGGGGAAGGTGGCGCGGCCGGGGCGGAACCGCCAGGGTGGGTGCCATGCGTACCGCTTATCGCGTGGAGACCGTACGGGCCGCCGAGGCCGAGCTGATGGCCCGGCTGCCCGAGGGCGCCCTGATGCAGCGGGCGGCGGCCGGGCTCGCGGCCGCCTGCTGTTCGCTGCTCGGGAAGGGACGGGTGTACGGGGCGCGGGTCGTCCTGCTCGTCGGCAGCGGCGACAACGGCGGCGACGCGCTGTACGCGGGCGCGCGGCTCGCCCGGAGAGGCGCCGGAGTGACGGCCGTGCCGCTCGGCGCGCGGGCGCACGAGGGCGGGCTCGCGGCGCTGCGGCGGGCGGGCGGCCGGGTGGTCGGTCCGCACGACGACCCCTATGACGCCATCGCCGCCGCCGACCTCGTCCTGGACGGGATCACGGGGATCGGCGGCCGGGGCGGGCTGCGGCCCGACGCCGTGCCCGTCGCCCGGGCGGCACGCGGCTCCGACGCCGTCGTGGTGGCCGTCGACCTGCCCAGCGGCGTCGACGCCGACACCGGCGAGGTCGCGGGCGAGGCGCTGCGCGCCGACGCGACGATCACCTTCGGCACGTACAAGCCGGGACTGCTCGTCGACCCGGCGCGCGAGTACGCCGGTGCGCTGCGGCTCGTCGACATCGGCCTCGGCGCCACGCTGCCGTCCGTACCCGACCTTGAGGCGCTGCAGCACGAGGACGTGGCGCGGCTGCTGCCCCGGCCGGCCGCGGAGAGCGACAAGTACCGGCGCGGCGTCGTCGGCGTCGTCGCCGGCTCCGCCCGCTACCCCGGCGCCGCCGTCCTCGCCGTCGCGGGCGCGCTGCGGGGCGGCGCGGGCGCCGTACGGTACGTCGGCCCCGCCGCCGACGCCGTCATCGCCGCGCACCCCGAGACCCTGGTCCACCCGGGCCCGCCGGCGAAGGCGGGCCGCGTCCAGGCATGGGTCGTCGGACCCGGCCTCGGCGACGACCCGGGCGTGGCGGAGGTCCTCGCCTCCGACGTCCCGGTCCTCGTCGACGCGGACGGGCTGCGCGACCTGTCGCCCGAGGCGGTGAAGTCCCGTACCGCCGCCACCGTCCTGACCCCGCACGCCGGCGAGGCCGCCGCGCTCCTCGGCACCTCCCGCGAGGAGGTCGAGGCGGGCCGCCTCGCCGCGGTCCGCGAGCTGGCGGCCCGCTTCGGCGCCACGGTCCTCCTGAAGGGCTCCACCACCCTGGTCTGCGGGCCGGGCGGCGCGGGCCCGGTCCGCGTCAACCCCACCGGCACCTCCTGGCTCGCCACCGCCGGCAGCGGCGACGTCCTGTCCGGCCTCGCCGGCTCCCTCCTCGCCGCCGGCCTCCCTCCCACGGACGCCGCCTCGGCAGCGGCCTACCTGCACGGCCTGGCAGCCCGCCGCGCCTCGACGCCCGGGACCCCGATCACTGCGGGAGACGTGGCGGGAGCGCTGCGGGGCGCGTGGGCGGACGTGACGGGGGGCTGAGACCCCGTGCGGGACCCGTGCCGTGCGGGACCTGGGCCGTGCGGGACCTGGGCCGTGCGGGACCTGGGCCGTGCGGGACCTGGGCCGTGCGGGACCCGGGCCGTGCGGGACCCGGGCCGTGCGGGACCCGGGCCGTTGTGCCCACCCGTCCCGCCCGGGGACCCCCAGGGACGACCGCCCACAACGCGGCCCGGGTGACCGGGTACGTGGCCCTGGGTTCGCGACCTGAGAGACTGGGGCGCGATGAGCCAGACACAGCCGCCCCCACGAGCCCGCGCCGAGATCGACCTCGGGGCGCTGCGTGCGAACGTCCGCACGCTGCGCGCCCGGGTCGCGCCACACGTCCAGGTGATGGCCGTGGTGAAGGCGGACGCGTATGGACACGGGGCCGTGCCGTGTGCGCGGGCCGCGTTGCAGGCCGGGGCGACGTGGCTGGGGACGGCGACGCCGCACGAGGCGCTGGCGCTGCGGGCGGCGGGGCTGACCGAGGCGCGGATCATGTGCTGGCTGTGGACGCCGGGCGATCCCTGGGACCAGGGCATCGAGGCCGGGCTCGACATGTCGGTCAGCGGCATGTGGGCGCTGACCGAGGTGACGCGGGCCGCGCAGGCCGTCGGCCGGCCCGCCCGCATCCAGCTCAAGGCCGACACCGGCCTCGGCCGCAACGGCTGCCAGCCCGCCGACTGGCCCGAGCTGGTCTCCGAGGCGCTGAAGGCCGAGGCGCAGGGTCTGGTGAAGATCACCGGCCTGTGGTCGCACTTCGCATGCGCCGACGAGCCCGGGCACCCGTCGATCGCCCCCCAGCTGGACGTCTTCCGCTCGATGCTCGACTTCGCGGAGAAGGCCGGCGTCGAGCCCGAGGTGCGCCACCTCGCCAACTCGCCCGCCACGCTCACCCTCCCCGAGTCCCACTTCGACCTCGTCCGCCCCGGCATCGCCATGTACGGCGTGTCGCCCGACCCGGCCGTCGGCACCTCCGCCGAGCTCGGGCTGCGCCCGGTGATGTCGCTGAAGGCGAGCGTGGCCCTGGTCAAGCAGGTGCCGGGCGGTCACGGCGTCTCGTACGGGCACCACTACGTCACGCCCGGCGAGACCACGCTCGGTCTGATCCCGCTCGGCTACGCGGACGGCATCCCGCGGCACGCCTCGGGCCGCGGCCCGGTCCTGGTCGGCGACCGGGTGCGGACGGTGGCCGGCCGGGTCGCCATGGACCAGTTCGTCGTCGACCTCGAAGGCGACACGCCCGAGCCGGGCACGGAGGCCGTCCTCTTCGGCCCCGGCGACCGCGGCGAGCCGACGGCGCAGGACTGGGCCGAGGCCGCCGACACCATCGCGTACGAGATCGTCACCCGGATCGGCGCGCGCGTCCCGCGCGTCCACCTCGGGGAGTAGAGGGGGGAGCGGCCGTGGGCGACGACACCTGGCGGCGGGCCGGCTGGGCCGGTGCCGCGATAGGCGTGCTCGCCGCAGGCGCGGCGGCCGGCGTCGCCGTCGAACGGCTCACGGTCGGGCGCTCCGTACGCCAGAAGGCGCGGCTCGCGCTCGACGCCGAGGGCCCGTACGGCGCCCTGCGCGGCACCCCCGGCCGGGCCCTCGCCGACGACGGCACCGAGCTCTACTACGAGGTCGACGAGGTGGAGCCCGACCCCTCCGGGCTCCGCCGGCGCCGCCTCTTCGGGCGCAAGGCCCCCGCGCCCGTCACCGTCGTCTTCAGCCACGGCTACTGCCTGAACCAGGACTCCTGGCACTTCCAGCGCGCCGCCCTGCGCGGCCTGGTCCGCACCGTGCACTGGGACCAGCGCAGCCACGGGCGCTCGGCGCGCGGGGTCGCCCAGGCCGGGCCCGACGGGGTGCCGGTCTCGATCGACCAGCTGGGCCGCGACCTGAAGGCCGTCCTCGACGCGGCCGCGCCCGAGGGGCCGCTCGTCCTGGTCGGGCACTCCATGGGCGGCATGACGATCATGGCCCTGGCCGGCCTGTACCCGGAGCTGCTGCGGGAGCGGGTCGTCGGCGTCGGCCTCGTCGGTACGTCGGCGGGCCGGCTCGCCGAGGTGAGTTACGGCCTGCCGGTGGCCGGCGTCAACGCGGTGCGCCGCGTGCTGCCGGGCGTGCTGCGCGCGCTCGGCTCGCAGGCGGAGCTGGTGGAGCGCGGGCGGCGGGCCACGGCCGACCTCTTCGCCGGGCTGATCAAGAAGTACTCGTTCTCGTCGAAGGACGTCGACCCGGCGGTCGTGCGGTTCGCCGAGCGGATGATCGAGTCGACGCCGATCGACGTGGTCGCCGAGTTCTACCCGGCGTTCGTCGAGCACGACAAGACGGCGGCCCTCGCCGCGTTCCGGGAGCTGCCGGTGCTCGCCCTCGCCGGCGACCATGACCTGGTCACCCCCAGCTCGCACACCGAGGCCATCGCCGACCTGCTGCCGGAGGCCGAGCTGGTGATCGTGCCCGACGCCGGTCACCTGGTGATGCTGGAGCACCCGGAGGCGGTCACGGACCGGATCGCCGACCTGCTGGGGCGGGTCGGGGCGGTGCCCGCCGTCCGCTAGGCCGCCGCCGGCTCGATAGGTTGGCGGAATGGACTCTCCGCTCAACCAGGTCACCCTCGAAGTCGACTCGCCGGAGCGCATGAAGGAGCTCGGCCGCCGCCTCGCCAAGCTGCTGCGCCCCGGTGACCTCGTGATGCTCACCGGCGAGCTCGGCGCCGGAAAGACCACGCTGACCCGCGGCCTCGGCGAGGGCCTGGGCGTACGGGGCGCGGTCACCTCGCCGACCTTCGTCATCGCCCGCGTCCACCCGTCCCTCTCCGGCGGCCCGGCGCTCGTCCACGTCGACGCGTACCGGCTCGGCGGCGGTCTCGACGAGATGGAGGACCTGGACCTCGACGTCTCGCTGCCCGACTCGGTCGTGGTCGTCGAATGGGGTGACGGCAAGGTCGAGGAGCTGACGGACGACCGGCTGCACGTGCTCATCCACCGCGTGGTGGGCGACACGGCGGACGCCGAGGACGACCGGCGCACCCTCGTCCTGAACGGGATCGGCGCGCGCTGGGCGGACGCGGACCTGTCGTTGACCTGAACGTACGTAGGTTCCGACAACCTGTCGGGAAAATGTTGCGCAGGTGCTCCGAACCGTGGTCACATGGATGCACGATGCTGGTTAGGTGTACCTAACCTACGGGAGGCAGGCATGGCGACGCCAGAGCGTGAGGACCGCGAGGACCGTGGTGCGCACCGGGCGGAGAACGTCTCGATGAGAGACCTGCTCGCCTCCTGCGCCGCCGCCAACGCCGTGTCGACCCCGCCGCGCGAGCCCCGGCCCGGGGTGGACGGCGAGCCCCGTCCCGTACGCGACGAAGCCGCCTGACCCGTACGGGCTGCGCGACGCGGTACGGGCCTGACGCGAGGTGGTGCCGGCCTGACGCGACGCCGTACCGGCTGCGCGATGACGCTCAGGCCCGCGCGATGACGTTCGGGTCCGCGCGACGACGTCCGGGTCCGCGCGATGACGCTCGGGTCCGCGCGACGCGGTACGGGTCTGCGCGACGACGCTAGGGCCTGCGGGACGACGCCGTACCGGCCTGCGCGACGTCCCACGGGTCTACGCGACCACGACGACCTTCGCGCCGATCGACGCGAACGTCCACAGCGCGTCGCCGTCCGCTCGCTTCATCCGGATGCCGCCGGTCTTCCTGCCCGGGTCGGGGGTCGGCGTCGAGCCGTCGACCGCCGCGCTGAAGCCGACCGACACGTCCTGCGCGGTCGCGAACCGCACCACGTGTTCGACCTGCACGCCGTCGGAGCCGCGCACCGAACCGGACCGCGAGGTCACCGCGTACGAGCCCGGCAGCGGCGAGACCGTGCTGGGCATGACCGAGAAGGTGCGTGTGACCTGGTTCTTCGCGTCCACCAGCCACACCCGGCGGTCGCCCAGCGCGTAGACCACGCGCTCGCCCTTGCCGGAGTTCGCGGGCAGCGCCGTCGGGTCCTTGCGCGGGCGCTCGGGCTGTCCGCTCGGCGCGGCGGACGGCGCCGTGACCGGCGTCCGCGGCTGGGCGGCCAGCTCGGCCGGCGAGGGCGCGTGAGCCGAGGCCTGATAGGCGAGGAAACCGACCGCGGCGACGGCCGCCGCGGTGAGCCCGGCCACGAATCCCGAGCTGCTCCGTGCCACCGTGCGCCCACCTTCTGTCGTACGTACGTATCGGTGTCAATCTGACGGGCTGACCGTAGCAGCCGCCGGGGCCCGAGGGCGGGGCGCCGCACCCCCACGCCAGGCGCCGTAGGCTGTTCGCGTGCTCTTGCTCGCCATGGATACCGCCACACCCGCCGTCACCGTCGCCCTCCACGACGGCGACTCCGTCGTCGCCGAGTCGAGCCAGGTCGACGCCCGCCGGCACGGGGAGCTGCTGCTGCCCGCCGTCGACCGGGTGCTCGAGAAGGCCGGGCTGAAGCTCGACGCCGTGACCGGCATCGTCGTCGGCGTCGGCCCCGGCCCGTACACCGGACTGCGCGTCGGCCTCGTCACGGCCGCCACCTTCGCCTCCGCGCTCGGCGTGCCGGTGCACGGCCTGTGCACCCTCGACGGTCTCGCCTACGCCTCCGGGATCGACGAGCCCTTCGCCGTCGCCACGGACGCGCGGCGCAAGGAGGTCTACTGGGCGCGCTACGAGAACTCCCGTACGCGGGTGACCGAGGCGTCCGTCGACCGGCCCGCCGACATCGCCGAACAGCTCGCCGGAATGCCGGTCGTCGGCGCCGGGGCGCGGCTCTACCCGGACGTCTTCCCCGACGCCCGCGACCCCGAGCACCAGTCGGCCGCCGCGCTGGCCGGCCTCGCGGCCGAGCGGCTGGCGGCGGGGGACCGGGACGCCTTCCTGGAGCCGCTGCCGATGTACCTGCGGCGCCCCGACGCCCAGGTGCCGAAGAACTACAAGGTGGTCACCCCCAAGTGACGACCGTGCTCCGTGAGATGCGCTGGTGGGACCTGGGGCCCGTGCTCGCGCTCGAAGCCGAGCTCTTCCCCGAGGACGCCTGGTCGGAGGGGATGTTCTGGTCGGAGCTCGCGCACGCCCGCGGGCCGCGCGCGACCCGGCACTACGTGGTGGCCGAGGACGCGTCCGGCCGGCTCGTCGGGTACGCGGGGCTGGCCGCGGCCGGCGGGCTCGGCGACGTGCAGACCATCGCCGTCGCCCGCGACCAGTGGGGCACCGGCCTCGGCGCGCGGCTCCTCACCGACCTCCTCCAGGCCGCGACCGCCTTCGAGTGCGAGGAGATCCTCCTCGAAGTGCGCGTGGACAACACCCGGGCCCAGAAGCTCTACGAGCGCTTCGGCTTCGAACCCATCGGCTTCCGCCGCGGCTACTACCAGCCCGGCAACGTGGACGCGCTCGTGATGCGACACACCGTTCAAGGAACAGAGACTGATTCAGATGGCTGCTGACGAACCGCTCGTACTCGGCATCGAGACCTCCTGCGACGAGACCGGCGTCGGCATCGTGCACGGCACCACCCTGCTGGCCGACGCCGTCGCCTCCAGCGTCGACACCCACGCCCGCTTCGGCGGCGTCGTCCCCGAGATCGCCTCCCGCGCGCACCTGGAGGCGATGGTCCCGACGATCGAGCGCGCCCTGAAGACCGCCGGCGTCTCCCCGAAGGACCTGGACGGCATCGCCGTCACGGCGGGCCCCGGCCTGGCGGGCGCGCTGCTCGTCGGCGTCTCGGCGGCCAAGGCGTACGCGTACGCCCTCGGCAAGCCGCTCTACGGCGTCAACCACCTCGCCTCGCACATCTGCGTGGACCAGCTGGAGCACGGCCGGCTGCCCGAGCCGACGATGGCGCTGCTCGTCTCCGGCGGCCACTCCTCGCTGCTGCTCTCCAGCGACATCACCTCCGACGTGCGGCCGATGGGCGCGACCATCGACGACGCGGCGGGCGAGGCCTTCGACAAGATCGCGCGCGTCCTGGACCTGGGCTTCCCGGGCGGCCCGGTCATCGACCGGCTCGCCAAGGAGGGCGACCCGGCCGCCATCGCCTTCCCGCGCGGCCTGAGCGGCGCCAAGGACCCGGCGTACGACTTCTCCTTCTCCGGTCTGAAGACCGCCGTGGCCCGCTGGATCGAGGCCAAGCGGAACGCGGGCGAGGAGGTGCCGGTGCGGGACGTGGCCGCGTCCTTCCAGGAGGCGGTCGTCGACGTGCTCACCCGCAAGGCCGTCCGGGCCTGCAAGGACGAGGGCGTCGACCACCTGATGATCGGCGGCGGTGTGGCCGCCAACTCGCGGCTCCGGGCGCTCGCCGAGGAGCGCTGCGAGCGGGCCGGCATCCGGCTGCGGGTGCCGCGGCCGGGCCTGTGCACGGACAACGGCGCCATGGTCGCGGCGCTCGGCGCCGAGATGGTGGCGCGCGGGCGGGCGGCCTCGGACCTGGAGCTGTCGGCGGACTCGTCGCTGCCGGTGACGGAGTCGCACGTGCCGGGGAACCACCACCACGGCCACGACCACGTGCACGAGGTCAGCAAGGAGAACCTCTACTCGTGACCACGGTGACCCTGATGTGGGAGGCCCGGGCCGCCGAGGGGCGGGGCGCCGAACTCCTCGACTGGGCGCGGGCGCAGGAGCTGCCGGGTGAGCCGGTGCGCCGGGAGACCTTCCGCGCGCCTGAGGACCGGGTCCTCGTCCTCACGTGGTGGGAGACGGCGGACGGCCTCGACGCGGAACTGCCCGAGCTGCCGGAGCCGGACGGGGAGCTGATCACCCGTCCGGTGCACCGCTGGCGCTTCGAATCAGTCGGATAGTCGTACTTCGAGCAACCTTTCGCCGTGATCGGGCATCCCACAGCGCGTGAAGAAGACGATCGCGCTGTGGGCGGTGCTGACCGCCGTGGCTCTGTTCGCGACGACCGGCTGCACGGCGGCCGACGCCGACGCCCCTTCCGGGGGCGTCCCCAAGGCCGCCCCGACCGTGGGCGACAAGGCCCCGGACGCCGCCCCGGACGCCGCCGCGGCTGCCGCGGCGGCGCGCACGGCCGCGTACCGCAAGTGGGGCCTCAAGCCCTTCCCGGCCCCGCCGGCCCCGCCCGCGAAGAAGCCGGTGCAGCGGCGCGCGGCCGGCGGGCCCGTACCCGTCGTCAGCGACATCGAGACCGACCAGAAGATCGTCTTCGTCACGATCGACGACGGCGCCGAGAAGGACCCCCGCTTCGTCGAGATGATGCGCGACCTCAAGGTGCCGGTGACGATGTTCCTCACCGACGCCTCGATCCGCTCGGACTACCCCTACTTCGCCCGGCTCGCCGCCGAGGGCAACGGCATCGGCAACCACACCCTCACCCACCCCAACCTGCGCACCCTCTCCGCGGAGGCCCAGCACCGGGAGATCTGCGGCCAGCAGGCGAAGCTGACCAAGGAGTACGGCAGGCCGCCCCGCCTCTTCCGCCCGCCCTACGGCAACTGGAACGAGGCCACCCGCGCCGCCGCCGACCAGTGCGGCCTCGACGCGATCGTGCTCTGGCGCGAGTCCATGCAGATCCAGAACATGCAGTACCAGCGCGGCGACAAGAAGCTCCACCCCGGCGACATCATCCTGGCCCACTTCCGCGGCCCGTCCGAGCTCAAGGGCCGCACGATGACGCAGATGATGGCCAACCTGCTCCGGCACATCCAGGAGCAGGGCTTCACGGTGGCGCGCCTGGAGGACTACCTCTAGAAAAAGAATCGCCCCCGGGTGTCGATGCGGGCCTCTCCCGTTCGACGTATGAGTGGAAGGCGGGGAACGGCCCCGCCACCGCACCCCGAGGAGTCACCATGCCCCGCTTCCTGTCCCTCGTCCGCATCGAGGAGAACACCATCGACATGGAGGAGGCCGGCCCCGAGTTCGGCGCGCGGATGGGCGCCCTCCTGGAGGAGATCACCAAGGCGGGCGTCATGCTCGACACGGCCGGCCTCCTGCCGACCGACCAGGCCACCCGGATCACCTGGCAGGACGGCAAGCTGTCGTACACCGACGGCCCGTTCACCGAGACCAAGGAGGTCGTCGGCGGCTACGCGTTGATGCAGTGCAAGGACAAGGCCGAGGCCCTGGAGTGGGGCCGGCGCTTCCTGGAGGTCCACCCCGCGCAGTGGACCGTCGGCCTGGAGCTGCGCCAGCTCGACGAGGGCTGATGTCGCGCGCCGATGTCACAGGCGCCTGCCAGAGTGTGAAGGGTGACGGTGGAGAGCACCCTGCGGAACACACTCGGGACGGTCTTCCGGATGGAGTCGGCGCGCATCATCGCGACCGCGGCCCGGATCGTCCGTGACGTCGGCATCGCCGAGGAGATCGCCCAGGACGTGTTCCTCGCCGCCCTGGAGCAGTGGCCCGAGTCGGGCGTCCCGGACCGCCCGGGCGCCTGGCTCACGGCCGCCGCGAAGCACCGCGCCGTCGACCTGGTGCGACGGCGCGAGACGTACGCGCGGAAGCTGGCCGAGGTGGGCCGGACGCTCGACGAGGAGGCGTACGACCCCGAGCCGTCCGGGCCCGGCGACATCGACGACGACATGCTGCGGCTCGTCTTCACGGCCTGCCACCCGGTGCTGTCCGCCGACGCCCGCACGGCGCTCACCCTGCGGCTCGTCGGCGGCCTGCGCACCGACGAGATCGCCCGCGCCTTCCTCGTCCCCGAGCCGACGGTCGCCCAGCGGATCGTGCGGGCCAAGCGCACGCTCGCCAGGGCGGGCGTGCCGTTCGAGGTGCCGTACGGGGCGGACCGGGCGGCCCGGCTCGGTTCGGTCCTGGAGGTCATCTACCTGGTCTTCAACGAGGGGTACGCGGCCACCGCGGGCGACGACCTGCTGCGCCCCGGCCTGTGCGAGGACGCCCTCCGGCTGGCCCGGCAGCTCGCCGCGCTGATGCCGAAGGAGCCCGAAGTGCACGGCCTCGCCGCGCTCCTGGAGCTCCAGGCGTCGCGGACCGCGGCCCGTACCGGGCCGGACGGCGCGCCCGTGCTGCTCGCGGACCAGGACCGCACGCGCTGGAACCGACTGCTGATCCGGCGCGGCTTCACGGCCCTGGAGCGGGCCGTCGAGGCGGGTGGCGGCGTGCCGGGCGGCGTGACCGGGCCGTACGCCCTGCAGGCCGCCGTGGCCGCCTGCCACGCGCGGGCGGTGACGTACGCGGACACGGACTGGGCAGCCATCGCCGCGCTCTACGGGCGGCTCGCCGTCGTCGCGCCCTCGCCGGTCGTCGAGCTCAACCGGGCCGTGGCGGTCTCCATGACCGACGGACCCGAGGCCGGCCTCGCCCTCGTCGACGCTCTCGCCGCCGCGCCCGGCCTGGACCGCTACCACCTGCTGCCGAGCGTCCGCGGCGATCTCCTGGCCCGCCTCGGCCGGGGCGCCGAGGCGCGGGCGGAGTTCGAGCGGGCCGCCGCCCTGACCCGTAACGAGCGGGAACGGGCCCTCCTGCTCCAACGGGCCGCACAGGCCCCGGAGTCCGGAGGTTAGGCTCACGGCATGTCGCGCCGTACCGCTCTGCCGTATCTCCCGCCGCCCCCGCCGCCCGCCGAGCTGCAGAGCTGGCCGGACCGCGCGGCCCGGCTCGCCGACCGGGCGCTCGCCCTCGACGACCTGCAGCGCCGCTTCCTCGGCGTCGGGCGGCTCACGCTCTTCCTGACCTGGTTCCTGCTGCTCGAACTCGGCTGGGGGTTCGTCGGCGCAGGCCTCACGGCCGTCGACGGCGGTGCGATCGTGGATCCGCTCTCCTGGATCCTCTGTCTGTTCAGCGGGATCCTCGGGATCGGCGTGCTGGTCCCGGCCGTCTGGCTGACCGTACGGAGCCTGCGCCGCGACCGGGTGGTGCGCGAGCGGCTGATCGCGTGGGCCGCGCTCGACCGCGACGCCGCCGCCGACGCCCGGCTGCGCGCACCGGGCCTGAGCGTCTGCTGGCTGCTGCTGTCCTGCGCGATGTGCGCGGTCGGCCTGTGGACGGCCTTCGCCGTGCCGCTCAACACCACGCGGGACAACGGCGGTTACCCGTTCGTCGTGTACGGGATGGGTGTGGCGCTCATCCTCTGGGTGACCGGCCTCACGGGCCTCGTGAAGGCCGTCGGGCACTACCGGATGGCGCTGCGTCTCACCGGCCCGGTCAGCGGCCCGCCGGGTGCCCGATCAGCATCGTCGGGGCTCCCGCGACCCGAGTGAGCAGCACCGTCGCGGAGTTGGGCCCCTTCGGCTTCACCTTGCGGCGGATCTCCTCGGGTTCGACGGCCGAGCCGCGCTTCTTCACGGTGAGCGTGCCGACCTCCCGCTCCCGCAGCAGGGCCTTCAACTTCTTGAGGTTGAAGGGGAGTTCGTCGGTGATCTCGTAGGCGGCGGCGTACGGGGTGGGGCGCAGCTCGTCCGCCGTCACGTACGCGATGGTCTCGTCGATCAGTCCGCCGCCGAGCTCCGCGGCGACCTCGGCCACCAGGTGCGCCCGGATGACGGCGCCGTCGGGCTCGTACAGATAGCGCCCGACGGGCCGGACCGCCGGGTCGGGGAGCGTGCCCCCGGTGAGCGACGCGCCGCCGGGCAGCAGCGTGGCCCGGCGGGCGCCCGGCTCGGTGCCGAACCAGAGCACGGCCTCCTTCACGTCGCCGCCGTCCGAGATCCACTCCGCCTCGGCCTCCTCCGGCACCGCCTCGTGCGGGATGCCCGGCGCGATCTTCAGGGCCGCGTGCGGGGCCTTCCGGGCCGCCTCGACCGCCCAGGAGAGCGGCGGCGAGTACGCCTCCGGGTCGAAGATGCGGCCCCGACCGCCGCGCCGCGCCGGGTCGACGAACACGGCGTCGTACGGGCTCGGGTCGATCTCCGTCACGTCCGCGCACCGCACCTCGATCAGCTCCGCGAGCCCGAGCGCCGCCGCGTTGGCGCGCGCGGTCTCGGCGGTCAGCGGGTCGCGGTCGACGGCGAGCACCGTGATCCCGGCCCGCGCGAGCGCGATCGCGTCTCCGCCGATGCCCGAGCACAGGTCGGCGACGCTGCCGACGCCGAGCGCCTTCAGGCGGGCCGCGCGGTAGGCGCCGACGGTGGCGCGGGTGGACTGCTCGACGCCGTTCGGCGTGAAGTACATCCGGTACGCGTCCTCCGCGCCGAACTTCGCCACCGCCCGCTGCCGCAGCCGGGCCTGCCCCAGCGCCGCCGACACCAGCTCGGCGGGATGCTCCCGGCGCAGCCGGGACGCGACGGCCAGCTCCTGGGCGGGGTCGTAGTCACGCAGGGTGTCGAGCAGGGCCTGCCCCTCGGGGGCGAGCAGGGCGGCGAAGGCGGCGAGGTCGGTCACCCCACCCATTGTCGTGGTCGCGGGCGGTGTGGGCCGCCCGGGGGATGGTGCGGGCGGCGCCGGTGGTGTCGGGGCGGTGGAGCGGCGCGGCGCTGACAGGATGCGGCGCCATGCAGCTAGTACGACAAAAGGGAAAAAGAAGAGCATTCCGCTCGGTGCGGGTGGCCGGCGCCGCCCTGCTCGTCGCCGCGCTGGGCTCCGCCTGCGCCGGGTCGGGCGGCGACGACACCCCCGTACCGGCGAAGGAGCCCAAGCCGGCCGCCGGACAGCAGGTCGCGGGCGAGCAGGCGGCCGGCAAGCAGGCCGGAGGCAAGGCCGCGGTGAGGCAGGGCCCGGCCGGCGCGCTCGACGCGTACGTGGAGCGGGTGCGCGCGGCGCGGGCCGCGCGCGTGGCCGCGGCCAAGAAGTGGGGCCTGGCCAAGCCGCCGCTCGACGCGCCCGAGCCGCCCGCGGTCAAGCCGGAGATCACCACCCGCAAGGGATTCGAGACCGACGGCGAGGACCTGCCACCGGTCTTCACGACCGTGCCGACCAAGCAGAAGATCGTCTTCCTGACGATCGACGACGGCGCCGAGAAGGACCCCGACCTGCTGCGCATGATGAGCGACCTGAAGATCCCGTACAGCGCCTTCCTCAGCAACTACCTGGTGAAGGACGACTACGGCTACTTCAGGAAGATGCAGGCCTCCGGGGTCTCGCTCCACAACCACACGCTCACCCACCCCTATCTGCCCGGTCTCGACTACGACGACCAGAAGAAGCAGATCTGCGGGATGCAGGACATCGTCCAGAAGCAGTTCGGCAAGCGGCCCCGGCTCTTCCGCCCGCCGTACGGCAACTACAACGAGGACACCCTGACGGCGGCCAAGTCGTGCGGCGTGAAGGCGGTCCCGCTGTGGGCGGAGGAGGCGTTCCCCGACCACATGGAGTGGCGCGAGTGGGACCGGGACCTGCACCCCGGCGACATCATCCTCACGCACTTCCGGGGCAAGGAGGACTGGAAGGGCACCATGCCGGACATGATCCGACGGGTGATGAAGACCGTGACGGACAAGGGGTACGCGGTGGCGAAGCTCGAGGACTACGTGTGAGCCGGGCGCGCCGGCTCACCGCCGCCCTGGCCCTGGCCGGCGCGCTGTTCGCCCTCCCGGCCTGCGCCTCCTCGGTCGACCCGATCGAACGGCTCGGCCGCAAGGCGGCCGAGAAGGTCACCCCGCATCCGCGCCCGCGTCCCCATCCGCACCCGAGGCCGGTGGTGGTGCGCGATCCTTCGGCGCCTCCCGCACCCGCCGTACCCGCAGCGTCCGTCGTACCCGCAGCGTCCGTCGTGCCTGCAGCGCCCGTCGTACCTCTCGCACGGAACCACGGAATCCGTCCGGGCGTTCCCCCTTCACGAGCGACGGAGCACGCCACGGGGTCGTGAATTGGCACTCCGCTTGACCGAGTGCTAATCGCGGTCATAGTCTCGGCTCTGGCACTCCCCGCAGGAGAGTGCCAACACAGCGACGGGCAGGTCCGGCACCCGCGACGACGGATCCACCTGGTCGCCACCTCAGACAGTTAACCCCGTGAGATCTCCGAAGGGGGAGGTCGGATCGTGACGACCACCAGCTCCAAGGTTGCCATCAAGCCGCTCGAGGACCGCATCGTGGTCCAGCCGCTCGACGCCGAGCAGACCACCGCCTCTGGCCTGGTCATCCCGGACACTGCGAAGGAGAAGCCCCAGGAGGGCGCCGTCCTCGCCGTGGGTCCGGGCCGCTTCGAGAACGGCGAGCGCCTTCCGCTCGACGTGAAGGTCGGCGACGTCGTGCTCTACAGCAAGTACGGCGGCACCGAGGTGAAGTACAACGGCGAGGAGTACCTCGTCCTCTCGGCTCGCGACGTTCTCGCGATCATCGAGAAGTAAGTCACCGAGGACCATCCAAGGCACCTCACCGATGCTTTGAGCTGCGCCCCCGACCCCCTCGATTCCCGCGGGCGTCGTGGGGCGCAGTTTCGTTACAACGATTTCCGAGAGGGCTGAACCGCTCCCATGGCGAAGATCCTGAAGTTCGACGAGGACGCCCGTCGCGCCCTTGAGCGCGGCGTCAACAAGCTGGCCGACACGGTGAAGGTGACGATCGGCCCCAAGGGCCGCAACGTCGTCATCGACAAGAAGTTCGGCGCCCCCACCATCACCAACGACGGCGTCACCATCGCCCGCGAGGTCGAGCTCGAGGACCCGTACGAGAACCTCGGCGCCCAGCTCGTGAAGGAGGTGGCGACCAAGACCAACGACATCGCGGGTGACGGCACCACCACCGCCACCGTGCTCGCCCAGGCCCTGGTCCGCGAGGGTCTGCGCAACGTCGCCGCCGGCGCCTCCCCGGCCGCCCTGAAGAAGGGCATCGACGCCGCCGTCAAGGCCGTCTCCGACGAGCTGCTCGCGACCGCGCGCCCGATCGACGACAAGGCCGACATCGCCGCCGTCGCCGCGCTCTCCGCGCAGGACCAGCAGGTCGGCGAGCTCATCGCCGAGGCCATGGACAAGGTCGGCAAGGACGGTGTCATCACCGTCGAGGAGTCCAACACCTTCGGCCTGGAGCTCGACTTCACCGAGGGCATGGCCTTCGACAAGGGCTACCTCTCCCCGTACATGGTGACCGACCAGGAGCGTATGGAGGCCGTCCTCGACGACCCGTACATCCTGATCAACCAGGGCAAGATCTCCTCCATCCAGGACCTCCTGCCGCTGCTCGAGAAGGTCATCCAGTCCGGTGGCTCCAAGCCGCTGCTGATCATCGCCGAGGACGTCGAGGGCGAGGCCCTCTCCACCCTCGTCGTCAACAAGATCCGCGGCACCTTCAACGCCGTCGCTGTCAAGGCGCCCGGCTTCGGTGACCGCCGCAAGGCGATGCTCCAGGACATGGCCGTCCTCACCGGCGCCACCGTCATCTCCGAGGAGGTCGGCCTCAAGCTCGACCAGGCCGGTCTGGACGTGCTGGGCACCGCCCGCCGCGTGACCGTCTCCAAGGACGACACCACCATCGTCGACGGCGCCGGCTCCTCCGAGGACGTCGCGGGCCGCGTCAACCAGATCAAGGCCGAGATCGACGCCACCGACTCCGACTGGGACCGCGAGAAGCTCCAGGAGCGCCTCGCGAAGCTGGCCGGCGGCGTGTGCGTGATCAAGGTCGGCGCCGCCACCGAGGTGGAGCTGAAGGAGAAGAAGCACCGTCTGGAGGACGCCATCTCCGCGACCCGCGCCGCGGTCGAGGAGGGCATCGTCTCCGGTGGTGGCTCCGCGCTCGTCCACGCCGTCAAGGTCCTCGAGGGCAACCTCGACAAGACCGGCGACGAGGCCACCGGTGTCGCCGTCGTCCGCCGCGCCGCCGTCGAGCCGCTGCGCTGGATCGCCGAGAACGCCGGCCTCGAGGGCTACGTCATCACCTCGAAGGTGGCGGAGCTCGAGAAGGGCAACGGCTTCAACGCCGCCACCGGCGAGTACGGCGACCTGGTCAAGGCCGGCGTCATCGACCCGGTCAAGGTGACGCGCTCCGCCCTGGAGAACGCCGCCTCCATCGCCTCCCTGCTGCTCACCACCGAGACCCTCGTGGTGGAGAAGAAGGAAGAGGAGCCGGCGGACGCGGGCCACGGCCACGGTCACGGCCACTCCCACTGAGGTCACTGACACCGGTCACTGACACCGGTCGTTGACACCTGAGTGTCACGAGGCCCGGTACTCCCGTCGCGGGAGTACCGGGCCTCGGCGCGTTTCCGACTTCCTTACGCCTCGGCTTCCTCACGCCTCGACCGCGCCGAGCATCCCCATCAGCCCGAGCAGGTCGTACTGCCACCACCCCTCGACGATCTTCCCGTCCTCCCGGCAGCGGTAGACGGTCATCCCGGTCATGGCCACCGTCATGCCCGTGGGCTGGAGCCCCATGAAGTCGCCGGTGTGGGTCGCGTTCCAGGTCCAGCGCGTGCACACCCGGTCGCCCTCGGCGATCTGGTCGTTGATCTCGAAATCGAAGTCGAAGCCCTGCCGCCACATCTCGGCCTCGCGCCGCAGCGCGTCCATGCCGATGGTGTCCTGCTCGTTGTTGGGGTCGTGGTCGTGGTACGACTCCGCGACCACCTCGTCGAGCGGCGGCATCTCTCCCTCGGCCCCGAGCAGCTCGAAGAGACGGCGGCAGTTGGCCTTGTAGAGGGCCTCGTCCCGGACGACGTCCAGGTCGGTGAAGGTGGGCATCTCGTCGCAGAGCGCGACCATCTCCTTGAAGATCCGGTCCGTCTCGGGGAGCTGCGAATTGCGCATGGCCACGTCGTACGAGGGGAACTCGACGATCTCCACGACATGGGAGGAGTCGGAGCGGTCCTTGCCGACGATGCTGTGGGTGGCGGTGCGCTTGCCCTTGGTCGTTTCGACCCACTGGTCCATCAGCCGGTTCAGGTCTTCCGCCCGGCTGGTCTTGAGATCGATGATCTGTACGAAGGTCATGGCGCCTCCCGGGGACGTCTCCCGGACCCGCTGGAACTCTTCCATTTTAGGCCCCGGCGGCCGCGGCGCCCTGGCAGCATGGGCGCCATGGAGCGGGGCGCGGGGGAGCGGCCGGTCACGGTCGACAACAAGAACGGCATCGTCGTCATCGGCGACGGCAACCGGGTCGTGGTCGGGGCCGTGCCCGTCGTCCGGTCGGGCTACTGGGAACAGGTTCGCCGCATCGCACCGGCCGAACTCCCGGACAGGAAAGCGGAGTTGGCGGAGCTGGCCGCCTTCTGCCGCGCGGAGCCCGGATACTTGTGGTGGCGGGCGGACGCATGGGCGGGGAAGACCGCGCTGCTCTCGTGGTTCGCGCTGAACCCGCCCCCCGGGGTGCGGATCGTCCCCTTCTTCGTCACGGCCCGCTGGGCCGGCCAGAACGACTCCGTCGCATACGTGGACGTGGTCCTGGAACAGCTCGCGGAACTGACGGGCGAGCCACTTCCCGCCCTGCTCACCGCTGCCACCAGGGAAGCCCATCTGCTGCGTCTGCACGCCTCGGCCGCCCGCGCCTGCGCCGAGCGCGGCGAGCGCCTGGTCCTCCTCGTCGACGGCCTCGACGAGGACCGGGGCGTCACCACCGGCCCGGACACCCACTCCATCGCGGCCCTGCTCCCGTCCGACGCGCACGTGATCGTCTCCGGCCGGCTGAACCCGCCGCTCCCGCCGGACGTCCCCGACGACCACCCGCTGCGCGACCCCGCGGTCGTACGGATCCTCGCCCCGTCCCCGCAGGCCAGGGCGATCAGGTTCGAGGCCGAACGCGAACTGAAGCGACTCCTCGCGGCCGACGGACTTCCGTACGACCTCCTCGCCCTGCTCACGGCGGCGGGCGGCGGCCTGACGGCGGACGACCTCGCGGAGCTGACCGGCGAAGAGCGGTACGAGATCAGGGACGTGCTGCGGACGGGTCCCGGCCGGACCTTCGCCCTGCGCGGCGACGCCTACCTGCTCGGTCACGAGGAACTGGCGGCGGCGGCCCGGGAGATGCTGGGGGAAGCCGCGCTGGACCGGTGGCGCGATGTGCTGCACTACTGGGCGGAGAACTGGCGGGACCGGGGCTGGCCCGAGCGGACGCCCGCCTATCTGCTGCACGGATACGTCCCGATGCTGCGGATGGCAGGTGACGTGGACCGGATGGTCACGTGCGCGCTGGACGAGGCGCGGCACGACCGGCTCGTGGAGGTGACCGGCGGCGTCGGCGCGCCCCTGGGCGAGGTGCGCACGGCAGGCGAGGCGGTGCTCGAAGGCGCCGAACCGGCGGGGCTCCTCACGACGATGCTGCGACTAGCGGTCCGGCGTGCCGATCTGCTCCGCGGCTCCTTCGTCCCGGACGCGCTGGCGGCGTCCTGGGCCGCCGCCGGGCAGCTGGACCGGGCCCTGGCGCAGGTCCGTACGAGTGGCGGGCAGGCGTGGACGGGCGGGTTGTGCGCGGTCGCGAGACGGCTGCTGGCCGTCGGAGACCGGGAGCGCGCAGCCGAGCTCGTCGCGGAGATCGAGGCGATCACCTTCGGCTCGGGGAGCCGGGTCAAGCGCGACATGATGGTCCAGGAGCTCGTACCGCTGCTCCTGGAGGCGGGCGAGTTCTCCCGGGCGGAGCGAGCGGTCCGCACCCTTGAGAAGGACCACGACCGGATCGACCCGCTGCTGGCCCTGGTGGACGCGCTCTGTGCGGCGGAGGAGTTCGACAAAGCCATCGAGATCGTGAACGACGAGGACGACGACCGTCTGTACCTCCGGGCCGTGGACCGGGTGATCCGGGGACTGCTCGCGGCGGGTCACGCGGAGGAGGCGGTTCAGTCGCTCAGGGAGGTGGCCGAGGACGCCGAGGAGATGGGGATCGCCGTTCTCCTCGACGGCTCGCGGGCCCTGCGGGACGCCGGGTACGAGGCGTGGGGGGCCGCACTGCGGGCCATGGCGCTCCGGGCCTTCGACGCCGGGGTCGACGCGCGGTCGCGCGAGACGGTCCGGGCGCTGGTGGCCGTGGGGGAGTACGAGCGCCTCGACCGGTGGCTCGGCTGGAGCGAGCAGGGGCTGACGGAATGGGGAGTCGAGCTGGCCCGGGGCGGTGCCTGGGACCTGGCACGCAGGGTCGCCGCCGGGACCACGGAGCCGCAGACCGGCTGGATCACGCACGCCCTCGTCGAGACGGCCTTCGACATGGGGTGTCTGGACGAGGTGGAAGCGACGCTGGAGGCGGAGGGCACCTACGCCGAGGAGTGGGACTGGGAGCGGCTCGCGAAGGCACGCCTGCGCGCGGGCGAGCTCGACAAGGTCGGGGCGCTCATCAGTGCCGGGGACGACCTGTGGGACGAGGTGATCGCGGAGTACGCACGGACGCTGTGCCACGCGGGGCGGCGGGAACAGGCGACGGCGCTGAGGGAGAACCGCCTGCTCGGCCCCTTGGCCGACATCGGCATCGCGGACGCCCACCTCGACGCGGGGGAGCGGTCCGCCGCGGTCGAGCTGCTCACCTCGGCGGAACGCGCGCTGCGGCGATCCGGGCCGAAGTCCATGACGGCCGTCCTGCTGGCGGTGGTCGAGGGCCTGGCCCGGGTCGGAGGGCAGGAGGCGACGGCGCGGGCGCTCCTCGCGGACGTGGAGCGGTACGGCACGGCTGTGGACGTCTCCCGCCTGCTGCCCGCCCTCGTGGCCACGGGGCAGCTCGACCGGGCGGAGGAGCTGGCCAGGAGCCTGGGGGACGACCTGGACCGGGGGAAGGCGCTGGAGAAGGTGGTCGTCGCCCGTGCCGCCGAGGGTGCGTACGAGGCCGTGGTGCGGCTGGTCGAAGGCCATTGGCCTCCCTACGGCTTCCTCTTCGCGACCGCAGTGCGCGAGCTGGTGAACGCCCGGGCCTGGCCGTACGTCGTGCCGTTGCTGCGCGCCCGGGGCCGGTCCGGGACGGCGGGGCCCTGCGCGGTGCTGGCGTGGAGGCTGGCCCGGGACGGCCACCTGGACGCGGCGGCCCAATGGCTCGACGAAGCCACGCGCCAGGCAGCCGCCGCCGAATTCGACGCGAGTGTGGTGCCGGAACTGGTCGGGGCCTGTTTCGCCCTGGGGCGGAGGGAGGAGGCGTGGGAGCGCCTGCGGCGGGCCAGGGCGCAGGTCAACGGCCCGTACCGGTCGTTCCAGGCGGCCCACATCGCCCGTGCCCTCGTCCTGCTCGGCGCGTATGACGCGGCGGTCGACTACGCCCGCGAGGTGGCGCCGGAGAATGCGACGGACCTGCTGCTCTCCGTCGCCGGGGATCTCGTGGCGGCGGACGAGTACGACCGGGCGGCCGAGATCCTGGCCGGGCTGCACTCCGAGGGGTACCGCTGCGCGAGTGTCTACGCCGACCTCGCCCGCGCCCACACCGACCCCGCTCGGGCGCGCGCGTACACCGCCCTCGCCCTGCACGTGGGGGGCTGGTACGACGTCCTGCCCGCCGTCTTCCGCTGTGAGCCCGACGCCCTGCCGCTCGTTCTCGCCGAGGCCGACCGGCTACGCCGAGCGCTGCAGATCTGACGCCCGCACCTCCTCCGCGAACGGCTCGCCCCGCCCGTACCGCGCCACCTCGTCGAGCGCCTGGTCGGCCATCCGGTGCAGCTCGTTGCCGAGCGAGCCGGCGACGTGCGGGGTGAGCAGCACGTTGGGCAGCTCCCACAACGGGGAGTCCGGCGCGGGCGGTTCGGGGTCCGTCACGTCGAGGACCGCGTGCAGGCGGCCGCTCACCAGGTGCGGCAGCAGCGCGTCCTCGTCGACCAGTGAGCCGCGCGCGGTGTTGATCAGGGTCGCGCCGTCGGGCATCGCGGCGAGCTGGGCCGCGCCGATCATGCGGTACGTGGCGGGGAGCTGGGGCGCGTGGACGGAGACGACGCTGCTGCGGGCGCACAGCTCGTCGAGGGCGACGAGCTCGACGCCGGGCGGGGGCGTGGTGACGTACGGGTCGTAGAGCAGGACGTCGAGGTCGAAGGGGCGCAGCAGGTCGAGGACCCGGCGGCCGATGCGAGAGGCGCCGACGATGCCGACGGTGCGGCGGTAGTTGCCCCAGGTGGCGGACTCCGCCAGCCAGGCGTGGTCGGTGCGCAGTTCGGCGTACCGCTGCGCCGAGCGGAGGACCTGCTTTCCGGCGATGAGGATCGCGGCGAGGGTGTACTCGGCGACCGGCAGCGCGTTGGCGGCGGCGGCCGAGGTGACCCGGATGCCGCGTTCCCAGCACGCGTCGGTGATGTGGTGCTTGACCGAGCCGGCGGCGTGGACGACGGCCTTGAGGCGCGGGGCGCGGGCGAGGACGTCGGGGGTGAGCGGGGTCGCGCCCCAGCAGGTGAGGAGGAGTTCGGCCTCGGCGAGGGCGGCGGCGGCCTCGGGCGTGGGCGCGGTGAGGTCGTGGGCGACGAGGTGCGGGTCGGTGCGGGTGAGGGCGGCGAGGCGGGCGCGGTGGGTGTCGGTGAGGAGCCGTTCGGAGACGCCCGGGCCCATGGCCAGCAGGAGTCCGGGGCGGTTGTCAGTGGTGGGGTGCATGCTGGGAACTGCGCTCCTCACTTGACGCTGCCGGCGGTCAGACCCGCCTTCCAGTGGCGCTGGAGGGAGACGAAGGCGACGACGAGGGGGACGACGGCGAGCAGGGATCCGGTGACGACGAGGGGGTAGTAGCCGGGTTCGGCGTGGGCGTTGCTGTTCCACGCGTAGAGGCCGAGGCTCAGCGGGAAGAGCTTCTGGTCCGAGAGCATCACCAGGGGGAGGAAGAAGTTGTTCCAGATCGCGGTGAACTGGAAGAGGAAGACGGTCACGAAGCCCGGCATGATCATGCGCAGTCCGATGGACCAGAAGGTGCGCAGCTCGCCGGCCCCGTCGATACGGGCGGCTTCGAGAGCCTCGTTCGGGATGTAGCCGGCGCTGAAGACCCGCGCGAGGTAGACCCCGAAGGGGTTGACGAGGACCGGGACGAGGACGGCCCAGTAGGTGTTGACGATGCCCACCTTGCTGGCGAGCAGGTACATGGGCAGGGCGAGCGCGGTGGTCGGGACGAGCACGCCCAGCAGGACGACGCCGAACAGCTGCTCCTTGCCCCGGAAGTCGTACTTGTCGAAGGCGTATCCGGCGGCGACGCTCACCAGCGAGCAGCCGAGGGCGCCCAGGACCGCGTAGAGGAGGCTGTTGAGGTACCAGTGGAAGTAGATGCCGTCGTTGTAGGCGGCGAGCCGGCTCAGGTTGCCGCCGAGGTCGAAGCCCTCGAAGGAGAAGGCGTCTCCGGCCAGGAGTCCGCCGGCGTCCTTGGTGGCGGCGGTGAGCAGCCAGACGAGGGGGAAGAGCATGTAGACGACGGCGAGGACGAGGGCGCCGTTGACGGCGGCCTTGGACAGCCAGACGCTCTGGGGGCGGTTGCGGGTGGTGCTCATGCGGCCTTCCCCTTCCGGCTGGTCAGCCTCGTCACCGCGAACGACAGCAGCGCCGCCGTCAGGGCGAGCAGTACGGCCGCGGCGGCGGCCAGGCCGTAGTCGTTGCGGTCGAACGCGGCGGTGTACGCGTACATGTTGGGTGTCCAGGTGGAGGTGACGGCCGAGCCCGTGCCCTTGTTGAGGATCAGCGGTTCGGTGAACAGCTGGAGTGAGCCGATGACGGTGAACAGGGCCACCATCACGAGCGAGGGCCTGATCAGCGGGAGTTTGACGGCGAGGGCGGCCCGCCAGGCGCCGGCGCCGTCGACGGTGGCGGCCTCCAGGACGGAGCGGTCGATGGCCTGCAGCGCCGCGTAGAAGATCACCATGTTGTAGCCGAGCCATTCCCACAGCGCGATGTTGACGACGGAGGGGAGGGAGCCCGCGGGGGAGAAGAAGTCGAAGCCGACGCCGCCGGCCTCCATGGCCTGGACGACCGGGCTGAGCTGCGGTGTGTAGAGGTAGACCCAGATCAGCGCGGCGATGATGCCGGGGACGGCGTGCGGCAGGAAGAGCGCCAGCTGGAAGAAGCGGCGGGCGCGGGCGAGCGCGGAGTCGAGCAGCAGGGCGAGGCCGAGGGCGCCGGCGAGCAGCAGCGGGATGTAGAGCAGGCAGTAGCCGAGCAGCACGCCGAAGCCCTCGCGGAAGGCCCGGTCACCCAGCGCCGCGGTGTAGTTGTCGAGTCCGCTGAAGACGGTCTCGGTGCCGCCGAAGCCGAGCCCCGACTGCTTCTCGGTGAAGAGGCTGAGCCAGCCGGCGTAGCCGATCGGCACCACCATCACCGCGGTGAAGAGCAGGAAGAACGGGGTCAGCAGGGTCGCCGCCGCGCGGGTGCGGGCCTTCACGGGATCAGCCCTCGACCTTCAGGCCGCGCTTGGTGAGTTCGGCGACGGTGGCGTCGTGGCCGGCCTTCACGGCGTCGGCGAGGGTCGGGCCGCCCTTGGCGATCCTGCCGAACTGGTCCTTGATGGTGGTGTTGGTGGTGCCGGTGGTCGGTCCCCAGGCCCAGTTCTGCTGGATGGTGGCGCCGGACTGCTCGAAGAGGGCGTAGATGTCCTCGCCGCCGTAGTAGCTCGCGTCGAAGACGGACTTGGCGACCGGGCGCAGCGCGGTGGCGGCGGGGAAGGCGCTGGAGGTGCCGGAGGAGATGCGGGCCTTCACGCCGGCCTCGGTGGTGGACATCCACTCGGCGAACTCGACCGCGGCGGCCTTCTTCCCGCTGCCCTTGGTGACGGCGAAGGAGGTGCCGCCGAGCATGCCGCTGGCGGGGGTGCCCCAGTTCGGCATGGGCGCGACGGCCCACTTGCCGCTCTGCTCGGGCAGGGTGCCCTTGAGGACGCCCGCGCCCCAGGAGGCGCCGAGGTAGCCGATGGTGGTGCCGTTCTTCAGGGAGCCGGTCCACTCGGGGCTGAAGGAGGCGTTCTTGTGGACGAGGTCGGCGTCGAGGAGGCCCTGCCAGAAGTTCGCGACCTTGGTGGTGGCCGGGTCGGTGGTGTCGATCTTCCAGGTGTCGTTCTCGGCCTTGAACCACTGCGCGCCGGCCTGCCAGGCCATGGCCTCGAAGGTGGTCGGGTCGTCCGGGAAGAAGGTGGCGATCCGGGCCTTGGCGTCGGCCTTCTTGACCTTCTCCGCCGCCGACTTGAACTCGTCCCAGGTCCTCGGCACCGCGACGCCGTACTTCGCGAAGAGGTCCTTGCGGTAGTAGAAGGCCTGCGGGGCGGCGTCGAAGGGCACGGCCCAGCTCTTGCCGCCCAGGGTGGTGAGCTCGACGGCCTGCGGCAGCAGCTTGGCCCGGTCCTGCTCGGTGAACTGGTCGCCGATGTCCTGCAGGGCGCCGGAGGAGACGAACTCGGGGAGCGAGGAGTACTCGATGGAGACCAGGTCGGGGGCGTTGCCGGCCTTCACCGCGTTGGAGATCTTGGCGTAGCCGCCGGCGGTGCCCGAGGGGATCTCCTCGAAGGTCACCCGGATGTCCTTGTGCGAGGCGTTGAAGGCGTCGACGACGTCCTTGGAGCCCTTGGCCCAGCCCCAGAACGTGATGGTCACGGGCCCGGACAAGTCCTTGGAGGTACCGGAGTCACCGTTTCCGCCGCAGGCCGTGAGGACGGCCAGGGCGGTGGCGGTGCCGGCTATGACACGGGTGGTTCTGGTCCAACTGCTCCAACTGAGGCTCACGGCACGGCTCCTGACACGGCGGCGCGGACGGGTTGGCCGTGATCCTGGGACGGTTCATGAGCGAAGTCAAGAGCGAAAGATTGATTGATCGAAAAAAGATCAGACCGTCTCTGTCCGGGGCGCCCCGCACGAGGCCCGCACCCGCAGCCGCGGCAGCAGGCTCAGGTGCCGCCTCGCGGGCTCCTCGCCGGCGCCGCCCGCGGACGCCTCCGCGAGCCGCTCCACGAGCAGTTCCGTGGCGTGCCGGCCCACCTGTCGCTTGGGCGGGGCGACCGCCGTCAGCGGGGTGTCGGCGAGCGCGGCGACCTCGTCGTCGTACGCGATCAGGGCCAGGTCCTCCGGCACCCGCACCCCGAGCTCGGCGAGCCGCTGCACGATCTGGATCGCGTCCACGTCGTTGTGCACGAGCGCCGCGCTCGCCCGCCCCCCGGCCACCGCCGCGTGCAGCGCCCGCACCGCCCGCTCGAAGCCCTCCGGATCGGTCTCCGCCGGTACGGAGTCGATCACCGCGCGCGGCGCCTGCAGGCCCAGCGTGGCGAGCGCCTCGGTGTACCCGGCGCGCACCGCGACCGCCGTCGGGCTGTCCCCGCGCGCCACCAGGAGCGGGGTCGCGTGGCCGAGCCCGAGCAGGTGGCGCACGGCGAGCAGCACCCCGTGCGCGTGGTCGGACGACACCCGGTCGAGGCCGTCGAGCGGGCTGCCCGGATCGGCCCGGCGCTCCACGAGCACGGCCGGCACCGGCAGTTCGGCGAGCCAGTCCCCGTACGCGAGCCGGTCCTCGGGCCCGCGCCAGCCGGGCGCCACCAGCACGCCCTCCGCGCCGGCCGCGAGCAGCCCCTCGGTGCGGGCCCGGTCCTCCTCGGGCCGGTAGTCGGAGATCCGCAGGATCAGCCGGGCGCCGGCCCGGGCGGCGGCCTCGTGGGCGCCCCGGATGACCTCGGCGAAGTAGTACGTGGCGGAGGGCGCGAGCAGGCCGAGCACCAGGCCGCCGGCGCCGGTCCCGGAACCCGCCGGCCCCGGGGCGCCCCGCGGCCAGGACACCTGGCCGTGCACCCGGTCGAGCAGCCCCCGCTCGGCCAGCGCCTCGACGTCCCGGCGGGCGGTCACGGGGGAGACGCCGAGCAGTCCGGCCAGGTCGGAGACGCGGGCCGTGCCGCGCTCGCGCACCAGGGCCAGCAGTCGGTCGTGTCGTTCGGCAGCACTCTCGCGCACGGTGCGGTTCCCCCTTGCGGTGGTGGGTGTCACCCGACCTTAGACCAGGCCGGGGTGGAATGATCGAACGGAAGGAGTTTCGATCATTCGCTCCCTCGCCTCTTGACGTTCGATCGAAGCGTCCTCAGGATTCCGGGCGACGCCCGACGTCCCCAGCGAGTTCCAGGGAGCATCATGCCCACGCCACCCGAGAACCGTGAGCCCGAGAACCGTGAGCCGGAGAACCGTGAGCCCGAGAGCCGGGAGCTCAGCCCGTACACCGGCTGGACCCGCGCCCACTGGGAGGACGCCGCCGACCGCCTCCTGCTCGCCGTCCGCCCCCACGCCTCACCCGGCGGCGGCCTGATCGATCTCCCCGGCCCCCGCCCCAGCTGGTCCGGCGCCCGCTCCGACGGCCTGGAGGGCTACGCCCGCACCTTCCTCCTCGCCGCGCTCCTCGGCAGGGACACCCACCTCGACCGCTACGCCGCCGGACTCGCCGCCGGCACCGAGAAACCCGGCGGCGAAGGACCCGACGCCTGGCCGCTCATGGCCGACACCCGCCAGGCCGTCGTCGAGTCCGCCTCCGTCGCCCTCGCCCTGCGCCTCACCCGCACCCGCCTCTGGGACCGGCTCGACGACCACGTCCGCCAACGGACCGTCGACTGGCTGCTCCCCGCCCTCGACCCGTCCCCCGTCGACAACAACTGGTGGCTCTTCGGCCTCACCGTCGCCGGCTTCCTCCAGGACGCCGGCATCGAGACCGACCGCGCCGCAGCCACCATCAGCCGCTCCCTCGACCGGATCGAGCGGTGGTACCTCGGCGAGGGCTGGTACAGCGACGGCGACAACCGCGCCTTCGACCACTACAACGCCTGGGCCCTGCACTTCTATCCCGTCCTCCACGCCCACTTGGCCGGCGACCGCGAGCTGCTCGACCGCCACGGCCCCCGCCTCCGCGCCCAACTCGACGACCACGTCCACCTCTTCGACGCCAACGGCGCCCCCGTCCCGTACGGACGGTCCCTGACCTACCGCTTCGCCGCCGCCGCGGCCCCCTGGCTCGGCGCCCTCACCGGACACACCCCGCTCACCCCCGGCGCCACCCGCCGGCTCGCCTCCGGCGCCCTGCGCCACTTCCTCGACCGGGGCGCCACCGACGAGCACGGCCTGCTCACCCTCGGCTGGCACGGCCCCTACGAGCCCGTGCTCCAGGCCTACTCGGGACCCGGCTCCCCCTACTGGGCGTCCAAGGGCTTCCTCGGCCTGCTGCTCCCCGCCGACCACCCCGTCTGGACCGCCACCGAGGAGCCGCTGCCCGCCGAACGCGCCGACACCGTGCGGCCCTTCGGCCCCACCGGCCTGCTCGTCCAGACCACCGCGGCCGACGGACTCGTCCGCCTCCACAACCACGGCAGCAACCACGTCGGGGCCACCGAGTGGGGAGCGGACGACGAGCCCGGCTACGCCCGCCACGCCTACTCCACCCGTACGGGACCCACCACCGCCCCCGATCCCGCCGACAACCACTTCGCGCTGCTCCGGCCCGACGGCACCGCCACCACCCGCGGCCCCGCCGTCCCGCTCGGCACCGGCCCCGACCGGGCCGTCTCCGCGCACCGCCCGCTGCCCGGCGTCCGGGTCGTCTCCGCCGTCCTCGTCCACGGCCGCGCCGAGGTCCGCGTCCACCTCGTCCTCGGCGCCCCGGAAGGGACACCCGTACGGCAGACCGGCTGGACCGTGCACCCCGGCCCCGACGCCCCCGTCTCCCAGCTCCACCCCGTCCACGGCTACGGCCCCGAGGCCGCCGAACTCCCCACCGGCGCCACCCTCCAGGGCCCCGGCCCGACCCGCACCCCAGCCCTGCACGGCACCACGACCGGCCCCGCCACCCTCTTCGTCTCCCTCGCCTCCCTCACGGCGGAACCCGACCCGGCCCCCGTGGCCGACCTCGCAGACGTCCAGGTCACCGGCCCCCACACACTCACGGTGACCTGGCGGAACGGCACCACCGCACGTCTCGCCCTCGAAGCCCCCGATTCGGAGGATCAGTGACCCCGCGCAGCCCGTACGCCGCTCTCGCCGCCGCCCTGGCCGTCCCGCTCCTGGCCGCCGTCCCCGCCCAGGCCGCCGCCCCGCCCGGCGACCGCCACCACGTCGACTGTGCCGCCACCGGCCCGGGCGACGGCTCCGCACAACACCCCTGGACCACCCTGACCGAGGCAGACGCCCACCCCTACGGGCCCGGCGACACGCTCCTGTTCAAGCGCGGCACCACCTGCACCGGCACGCTCCAGCCGCAGGGCGCCGGCTCGGCCGCGTACCCCTTCACCATCGCCGACTACGGCGACGCGCCCGGCCGCGCCGTCATCGACGGCGCCGGCGCCCACGACGCCGTACTCCTCGCCAACACCCGACACGTGCGGCTCACCCGCCTGGAGATCACCAACGCCGCCGCCCCCGGCAGCGAACGCAACGGCGTCCGCCTCCGCCTCACCGACTACGGCGCCGCGCCCGGCATCACCCTCGACCACCTCGCCATCCACGACGTCCGCGGCGGCGACCACAAGACGCTCACCGGCTCCAGCGCCATCCACGTCGCCGTCGAGGGCACGACCGTCCCCAGCTGGTACGAGGACCTGGAGATCCACCACAACGACATCAGGGACGTCGACCGCGAGGGCATCTACTTCAAATCCCGCTTCTCCAAGCGCGATCTGGTCGGCAACCAGCAGGACCCGAGCGCCTACCCCGGTCCCTGGACCCCGAGCCTCGGCGTCCGGATCCACCACAACACCCTGACCTCGATCGCCGGTGACGGCATCAAGCTCGACACCACCCGCGGCGCCCGCGTCGACCACAACCGCGTCGACGGCTTCCAGCTCCGCTCCAAGGCCGCCAACGCCGGCGTCTGGACCTTCAACACCGACCACACCACCGTCGAGTACAACGAGGTCTCCGGCGGCGGCAACACCAGGGACGGCATGTCCTTCGACGCCGACGGCGCGTCCAGGGGCACGGTCTTCCAGTACAACCACAGCCATGACAACAAGGGCGGCTTCCTGCTGATCTGCCCCTACAGCGGCGCCCAGACCCTCGACACCGTCGTCCGCTACAACATCAGCACCGACGACGGCGCCCGGCTCGTCCAGAACTGCTGGGGCCCGATCCTGAACACCCGGATCCACAACAACACGTTCGTCAACCGGACCACCGTCCCGGCCTACCTCGTCCAGGACGACGCCGGCAGCCCCGCCACCACCCGCCACGAACTCGCCTTCAGCAACAACATCTTCGTCAGCGAGGGCGCGGCGGGCGGCTACGGCTTCAAGAACCCCACACCGGGGCTCTCCTTCGACCACGACCTCTTCCACGGCATCGCCATGACCCGCCCGAACCCCGGCGGCCTCGACGCCGACCCGCTGCTCCGCCCCGACCTGCGGCTCGGCACCGGCTCCCCGGCCCTGTCCGCCGGCGCGGTCATCGAGGACAACGGCGGCCGGGACTGGTTCGGGAACGCCGTGCCGGCGACGGCGGCCCCGAACATCGGCGCGTACGAGGGCCCCGGCCTGGACTAGCGAGCTGGTGGGCCGGCCGTACGTACGGGCCTACTGCGGACCGTACTTGCGGCCCGCCTTCGACGACACCCCGCCGAGCAGCGCGCGCGGCGCCAGCTTCACCACGCCCATCAGCGCCTTGTAGCGGGGATCGGGGATGGACAGTGTCTTGCCCCGGGCCAGGTCGGTGAGCGCCGCGGCCACCAGCTTGTCCGCGTCCAGCCACATCCAGCCGGGGATGTTGTCCGTCCCCATCCCCGCCCGCTGGTGGAACTCCGTCCGTACGAAGCCGGGGCACAGCGCCATCAGCCGCACCCCGCTGCCCGCGAGGTCCCGCGCCGCGCCCTGGGTGAACTGCACGACCCACGCCTTGGACGCGCCGTACGTGCCGCGCGGCACGAACGCGGCCACCGAGGCGACGTTCACCACGCCGCCCCGGCCGCGCGTGCGCATCGCTCCGGCCGCCGCCGAGGTCAGCCGCAGCACCGCCTCGCAGTGCACCTTCAGCATGGTCAGCTCGTCGGCCATGGACACTTCGAGGAAGCGGCCCTTGTTGCCGAACCCGGCGTTGTTGACGAGCAGATCGACCGGGCGCCTGGTGTCGGAGAGCCGCGCCTCCACGGCCGTGATGCCCTCCTCCGTGGAGAGGTCCGCGGTGAGCACCTCGGCCTCGATCCCGTGCCGGTCGTGCAGCTCGGTGGCCTGCTCGCGCAGCCGCTTCACGTCCCGGGCCACGAGGACCACGTCATGCCCGTCCGCGGCGAGCCGCCGCGCGAAGGCGGCGCCGATGCCCGCGGTCGCGCCCGTAATCAGTGCAGTCGTCATATGCGGCACGTTAGCCCGCGGCGTGTGAAGGCCGTGTGCGGGAATCCACCGCCCTCGGCGTCTCTCCTTATCGCTCCCCGTACTTGTCGGTGTACCGCTGGACCAGCCCGAGCAGCCCCGACTCCATCCACTCGGCCGCCGGCAGCATGTCCGCGAGCAGCGTGCGGTCGAGGGTGGCCGCGTGGTGCAGCCGGGCGACGGTGATGTCGTGGTCGGGGCGGTGGACGACCTCGATGCGGTCGCCCGCCCTGACCTCGCCCGGAACGATCACGCGGCAGAACGCGCCGGGGCCGGCCGCCGACTCGTTGAAGCGCTTGACCCAGCCGGCCTCCTCCAGGAAGCCGGCGAAGGTGCGGCACGGTATGCGGCCGCCGGTCACCTCCAGGACGACGTCCTCGCCGATCCGCCAGCGCTCGCCGATCAGGGCGTTGTCGACGTCGAGGCCGCGGGTGGTGAGGTTCTCGCCGAACATGCCGGGGACGAGGGCGCGGCCCAGTTCGCGCTCCCAGTGGTCCAGGTCCTCGCGGGCGAAGGCGTACACGGCCCGGTCGTTCCCGCCGTGGAAGCGCAGGTCGCAGACGTCGTCTCCGGCGACCCCGCTCGCGGCCGTCCCGGCCGGGCCCGGGGCCTCGACCCGCACCGGCCCGGCGACCGGCCGCTTGTCGATGCCCGTCGTGCCCGAGGGGGCGTTGGTGTACTCCACGGCCTTGGCCCGGCCCGCGTTCACGCTCAGCAGCTCCATGGACTCCATGGCGGCACCCTAATTCGCTGTCTCAAAGTTGACCAGCGAAATTCGCCTGCGGCCCCAAGAGTCACTTATGCTCGACCTATGATCGAGGCCCGCCACCTCCGTGTCCTGCGCGCCGTCGCGGCCACCGGCTCCTTCTCCGCCGCCGCGCGCGAACTCGGCTGCACCCAGCCCGCGGTCAGCCAGCAGATGAAGGCGCTCGAAGCCTCCGCCGGCACCCCGCTGCTCGTCCGCACCGGCCGCGAGATGCGGCTCACCCAGGCCGGCGAGGCCCTGGTGCGGCACGCCTCCGGCATCCTCGCCGGGCTCACCGCCGCCGAGGAGGAGGTCGCCGCCATCGCGGGCCTGCGGGCCGGCCGGGTCCGGCTGGTCTCGTTCCCGAGCGGCAGCTCCACCCTCGTCCCGACCGCCCTCGCCGCCCTGCGCGCCGCCCATCCCGGCACCCGGGTCTCCCTGGTGGAGGCCGAGCCGCCGCGCTCGGTGGAGATGCTGCGCGAGGGCGACTGCGACGTGGCGCTCGCCTTCCGTTACGGCACCGGGCCGGACGCCGCGGGCCGTGACGCCTGGGACGACCTGGTCGTCCGCCCGCTGCTCGCCGACCGGCTCGTCGGCCTGGTCCCCGAGGACCACCGGCTCGCCGGCGCCGGCTCCGTCGCGATCGGCGAACTCGCCGAGGACCCCTGGATCGCGGGCTGCCCGCGCTGCCGCCGCCAGCTGGTCGACGTCTGCGAGACGGCCGGTTTCACGCCCCGCATCGACTTCGCCACCGACGACTACCCGGCCGTGATGGGCCTGGTGGGCGCGGGCCTGGGCGTCGCCGTCCTGCCGGCGCTCGCCATCGAGTCCGTACGACCCCGGGGCGCGGTCACCGTGACCGTCGAACCGGCCGTCGAGCGCGAGATCGTCGCCCTCACCCTGCCCGACCTGGCCCAGGTCCCGGCCGTCGCCGCCACCCTCGACGAACTCGCCCACGCAGCAACCCGCGCGGCCGACCGACCGCGCGCGGCGGGCGCATAGCAACAGCCTCAGGGAGGGGGCGTGCGGCCCTCCCGGGCCCCTCCCGGTCTCGCGCCCCCGGCCTCCCGGACCCTGCTGGCCTCGCGGACCCGCGTGCGGGGCCCTGCCGAGCCGGCGGGCTCTCCCGGTCTCGCGGACGCTGCTGGGCTTGCGGGCCCTCCGGGTCTCGCGGACGCTGCCGGGCTTGCGGGCCCTGGCGGCCTGGCGGGCCCGAGCTTGCGGGCCCTGGTGGCCTGGCGGGCCCGACTGGCCTCGCGGACCCGCGTGCGGGGCCCTGCCGACCTGGCGGGCTCTCCCGGTCTCGCGGACGCTGCTGGGCTTGCGGCCCTCCGGGTCTCGCGGACGCTGCTGGGCTTGCGGGCCCTGGCGGCCTGGCGGGCCCGACCGGCCTGGCGGGCCCGACCGGACCCGCAGGCCCTCCCGGCCTCGCGGACCGGCAGGCGTTGCCTCGTAGCCCTTCGGGTGCGGGGGCCGTGCCCCCGGCGCCGCTCGCCTCGCGGTCGTCCGGCTCGGGAGGTGCTGCCGGACACGGCCGGTCCACGACCCTGTTCCCGAGGCGGGCTCCGGCGGCCGTTCGGCGGATCGGCCCTGCCCCGGCCGGGCGGCGGGAGGCGTGACGCGGGCGGCGAGGGCCGCCCGGCGGGGGCGGCGCACGCGATCCGCGCGGGCGTCCCAGGGCGGTCGCGCCGCCCGCTCGGGCCCTGGCGTCCGCCGCCGTTCGGGTGATGTGCGGGCAGGGCCGTACGAGTGGTCCGCGACCCGGCCGTACGAGTGGTCCGCGACCCGGCCGTACGGGTGATGTCACGCCCTCGCTCGGCCGAGCGTGCGGTGGTCTACGGGCGTGCGCCCCGGGGCCGTTCGGGTGAGGAGGTGCGGGCCGTCGGAGTGAGTGCCCCGGGCCCGTACGGGTGACGGCCCCGCCGCCGTACGGGGGACGACGACAGCCACGGGCCGGGACCGCACGGGTGACCGGGTCCGGCCGAACGGGGTCGGCGACGCCCGTCCGATGGGTCCGCGCCGCGCGCCCCCGGGCCGCGCGCGGTGCGGCGCCCGGTGTGCCGGCCCGTCAGATCACGTGCGGGCAAGCCCGGATGGCTCCCGGACGAGCGAGTCCGGGTGATGAAACGTTCCTTCAGGTCGTGGCGGCCGCCCTCGCCGTCGTCGCCGGGCCGGGCGGCCCGGCCGTCGTGGTGACCAGGCGGTTGCGCGCCCGGCCCATGAGTTCCTCGCGTTCGTCCTCGGTGAGGCCGCCCCAGACGCCGTAGGGCTCCCGTACTGCGAGCGCGTGTGCCGCGCACTCCGCGCGCACCGGGCACCGCATGCAGACCTCTTTCGCCGAGTTCTCACGCGCACTCCGTGCCGCGCCGCGCTCTCCCTCGGGGTGGAAGAAGAGGGAGCTGTCCACCCCGCGGCAGGCCGCGAGGAGTTGCCAGTCCCACAGATCGGCGTTGGGTCCGGGAAGGCGGGAGAAATCTGCCATTGCGCTTGTCCCCTTGAAACCGTGTCGAGCGGATACGGATTGAGTGGGCGGGTGGATGGCTGATCGACGGGGGCCCTTCGCCCTCGTGGGTCTCGGATACCTACGTCTACTGTCTAAGTAGATGTAAATATGACTCATTGCGAATCTAGCCACAGACACCGCAAAAAGGGAAGAAAACCCGCTAAATGGGGCATAGCTTCGGGTGAAGGACGGATGACCTGCGACGCTCTCCTCCGCGTACGGTCCCTCACGTAGAGTGCCGAAGGTCGCCGTCCGACCCGTAACTCTTTCGAGTGACCATCGTTGAGAGTGCGAGGCGGTTGAAGGAACAAGCGCTCGGGCAGGTGTCCGAGGGCGTCAACCGCACAGGTGACCCGACGTACCAGCCCTGGAGGCTCAAGGTGACGCGCATCAGCTGCGAGAGTCGCGGAGGTCAGTCATGACATCCGTTCTCGTCTGCGACGACTCCCCGCTTGCCCGAGAGGCGCTCCGCCGCGCGGTCGCGACCGTGCCCGGCGTCGAGCGCGTGACCACCGCGGCCAACGGCGAGGAAGTCCTCCGCCGCTGGGGCGCGGACCGCTCGGACCTCATCCTGATGGACGTGCGCATGCCCGGTCTGGGCGGCGTGGAGACCGTCCGCCGGCTGCTCTCCGCGGACCCCGGCGCCCGCATCATCATGCTCACCGTCGCCGAGGACCTGGACGGCGTCGCGCTCGCCGTCGCCGCCGGTGCCCGTGGCTATCTGCACAAGGACGCCTCGCGCGCCGAGCTGCGGGCCACCGTCACGCAGGCCCTCGCCGACCCGACCTGGCGGCTCGCCCCGCGCCGGCTGCGCTCGGCCGAGATGGGCGCCGCACCCACCCTCACCGCCCGCGAGATCCAGGTCCTGGAGGGCATGAGTCACGGCCGGTCCAACGCGGAGATCGGCCGCGAGCTCTTCCTCTCCGAGGACACCGTCAAGACGCACGCCCGGCGTCTGTTCAAGAAGCTGGGCGCCTCGGACCGGGCGCACGCCGTCGCGCTCGGATTCCGCTGGGGCCTGGTCCGCTGACCTGCGGCCGTCGGCCGCATCCCCGTCCGCCGCGGGGCGGACGGGGTGGGCTTGTGTCACTTCCCCGCGGAATGCCGCATCCTTGAAGACGTGGAGTTCCTCGGGGACGAGACGAGCGAGCCGGCGGAAGACAAGCGGAAGGGGAGGGCGCAGGATATGAGTCCCGGCGCACCTGCTCATAACGCTTCGGTGCACAACTACGGACACGGTGCCGCGAACGAAGCGGCGCCGGGGCACCATGGAGCGATGCGCGACGACGAGACCGTGGGGTCACCCGTGCCCGCCGGGCAGGGGGAGATCGGTGCACTCGTACACCGTGCCGTGGACGGCGACGCGCAGGCCACGCACGACCTTCTGGCGCGCGTGCACCCGCTCGCCCTGCGCTACTGCCGCACCCGGCTGAACCGGCTGCCCGGTGACGCCCGCCACTTCGTGGAGGACCTCGCCCAGGAGGTCTGTGTCGCCGTCCTGATGGCGCTCCCGCGCTACAAGGACACCGGCAGGCCCTTCGAGGCGTTCGTCTTCGCCATCGCCGGACACAAGGTCGCCGACCTCCAGCGGGCCGCCATGCGGCACCCCGGATCGACGGCGGTGCCCTCCGACGAGATGCCCGAGCGGCCCGACGACTCGCTGGGGCCCGAGGAGCGGGCGCTGCTCAGCGACGACGCCGAATGGGCCAAGAAGCTGCTCGCCAACCTCCCGGAGAACCAGCGCGAGCTGCTCGTGCTCCGGGTGGCCGTCGGGCTGACCGCCGAGGAGACCGGACAGATGCTCGGCATGTCGCCGGGCGCGGTCCGGGTGGCGCAGCACCGCGCGCTGAGCCGGCTGCGCGCGCTGGCCGAGCAGTAGTCCGCCGAGTAAGCCTCGCGAGGGGCAGGTGTCCCTCACGTACACGTAGGAATGTCCAAAGATCCTCGCTGATCTTGCTCGTGGAATGAGACACGGCCGCAGCCCGTTAGCATGGACATCCGCACCGATCAAGGCCATTGGGGAAGGTGTCATGACCAACGTCGACGGAGTGCCCGAAAAATTCGCGACACTCGGGCTGACCTACGACGATGTGCTGCTGCTGCCCGGAGCCTCGGACATGGCTCCCGACCAGATCGACACCTCCTCGTACATCTCGAAGAACGTGCGGGTGAACATCCCGCTGCTCTCCGCCGCGATGGACAAGGTCACCGAGTCCCGGATGGCCATCGCCATGGCCCGCCAGGGCGGCGTCGGTGTCCTGCACCGCAACCTCTCCATCGCCGACCAGGCCAACCAGGTCGACCTGGTGAAGCGCTCCGAGTCCGGCATGGTGACCGACCCGATCACCGTGCACCCGGACGCCACGCTCGCCGAGGCCGACGCGATCTGCGCCAAGTTCCGCATCAGCGGCGTCCCGGTCACCGACCCGGCGGGCAAGCTCCTCGGCATCGTCACCAACCGTGACATGGCCTTCGAGTCCGACCGCAGCCGCCAGGTGCGCGAGGTCATGACCCCGATGCCGCTGGTCACCGGCCACGTCGGCATCTCCGGCGTGGACGCCATGGAGCTGCTGCGCCGCCACAAGATCGAGAAGCTTCCGCTCGTCGACGAGGCCGGGCTGCTCAAGGGCCTCATCACGGTCAAGGACTTCGTCAAGGCCGAGAAGTACCCGAACGCGGCCAAGGACGCCAACGGCCGGCTGCTCGTCGGCGCGGCCGTCGGTGTCGCCGGTGACGCGTACGAGCGCGCCCAGGCCCTGATCGAGGCGGGCGTCGACTTCATCGTCGTCGACACCGCCCACGGGCACTCCCGCCTGGTCGGCGACATGGTCGCCAAGATCAAGTCGAACTCCTCGGTCGACGTCATCGGCGGAAACGTCGCCACCCGCGACGGTGCCCAGGCGCTGATCGACGCCGGTGTCGACGGCATCAAGGTCGGTGTCGGCCCGGGCTCCATCTGCACCACCCGCGTGGTCGCCGGCATCGGCGTCCCGCAGGTCACCGCGATCTACGAGGCCTCCCTCGCCGCCAAGGCGGCCGGCGTCCCGGTCATCGGCGACGGCGGTCTGCAGTACTCCGGCGACATCGCGAAGGCCCTGGTCGCCGGCGCCGACACGGTGATGCTCGGCTCGCTGCTCGCGGGCTGCGAGGAGTCCCCGGGCGAGCTGCTCTTCATCAACGGCAAGCAGTTCAAGTCGTACCGCGGCATGGGCTCGCTCGGCGCCATGCAGTCCCGTGGCGAGCAGCGTTCCTTCTCCAAGGACCGCTACTTCCAGGAGGGCGTCGCCTCCGACGAGAAGCTCGTGCCCGAGGGCATCGAGGGCCAGGTGCCCTACCGCGGCCCGCTCTCGGCCGTCGTCCACCAGCTGGTGGGCGGCCTGCGCCAGTCGATGTTCTACGTCGGCGGGCGCACGGTGCCGGAGCTCCAGGCGAACGGCCGCTTCGTCCGGATCACCTCGGCGGGCCTCAAGGAGAGCCACCCGCACGACATCCAGATGACGGTCGAGGCACCGAACTACAGCAGGAAGTAGTCCGTACGCGTCCTCGCTCGTGGGAGGGGCGGTTCCGGCATGTGGCCGGAACCGTCCCTTCCGCGTGTGTCGGGGATACTGGTAGGCGCAGACACAGAGGGAAAGGCCACACAACGTGACTGAGATCGAGATCGGGCGCGGCAAGCGCGGCCGCAGGGCGTACGCGTTCGACGACATCGCCGTCGTACCGAGCCGGCGCACCCGGGACCCGAAGGAGGTCTCGATCGCCTGGCAGATCGACGCCTACCGCTTCGAGCTGCCCTTCCTGGCCGCCCCCATGGACTCGGTCGTCTCGCCGCAGACCGCCATCCGCATCGGCGAGCTCGGCGGCCTCGGCGTGCTGAACCTCGAGGGCCTGTGGACCCGCTACGAGGACCCGCAGCCGCTGCTCGACGAGATCGCCGAGCTGGACGAGGCCACGGCGACCCGGCGTCTGCAGGAGATCTACGCCGCGCCGATCAAGGAGGAGCTGATCGGGCAGCGCATCAAGGAGGTGCGCGACGCGGGTGTGGTCACCGCCGCCGCGCTCTCCCCGCAGCGCACCGCGCAGTTCTCGAAGGCCGTCGTCGACGCCGGCGTGGACATCTTCGTCATCCGCGGCACGACCGTCTCCGCCGAGCACGTCTCCGGCGCCGCCGAGCCGCTGAACCTGAAGCAGTTCATCTACGAGCTCGACGTCCCCGTGATCGTCGGCGGCTGCGCCACCTACACGGCCGCCCTGCATCTGATGCGCACCGGCGCCGCAGGCGTCCTGGTCGGCTTCGGCGGCGGCGCCGCGCACACCACCCGCAACGTGCTGGGCATCCAGGTCCCGATGGCCACCGCCGTCGCCGACGTGGCCGCCGCCCGCCGCGACTACATGGACGAGTCCGGCGGCCGCTACGTGCACGTCATCGCCGACGGCGGCGTGGGCTGGTCCGGCGACCTCCCGAAGGCCGTCGCCTGCGGCGCCGACGCCGTCATGATGGGCTCCCCGCTGGCCCGCGCCACGGACGCGCCCGGCAAGGGCCACCACTGGGGCATGGAGGCCGTCCACGAGGACGTGCCGCGCGGCAAGCTGGTCGACCTGGGCATCGTCGGCACCACCGAGGAGATCCTCACCGGCCCGTCGCACATCCCGGACGGCTCCATGAACTTCTTCGGCGCCCTGCGCCGCGCGATGGCCACCACCGGCTACAGCGAGCTCAAGGAGTTCCAGCGCGTCGAGGTCACCGTGGCGGACGCGCAGCACAAGCGCTGACGCCCCCCGGCGTACGCAGGAGGGCCCCGCACCGGATGATGCGGGGCCCTTCGCCGTACGCGCCCGTGGGGGCGCCCAGGGGCCTACAGCCGGTGCGCCGCACCCGCCGGGGTCGCACCGCGGGTGTCGAGGAGGAGCTGGGCCTTCACGGCGAGGCCCTGGAGGTCGTACGTGCGGTGGTGCTGGAGGAGGATCGTGAGGTCGGCGTGGGCGGCGGCCTCGTAGAGGGAGTCGGCGCGCGGGACCGGCAGCTCGCGGACGCGCCAGTCGGGGACGTAGGGGTCGTGGTAGCTGACGGCCGCGCCCAGGTCCATCAGACGGCGGGCGATCTCGTCGGCGGGGGAGCCCTGGCGGTCGGCGAGATCCGGCTTGTACGTGACCCCGAGCAGCAGGACGCGGGCGCCGCGCGCGGACTTGCCGTGCTCGTTGAGGAGCGTGGCGGAGCGCTGGACGACGTATCCCGGCATGCGCTCGTTGACCTGGCAGGCGAGTTCGACCAGGCGCAGCGGGCGGTGGGCGCCGATGGTGTCCACGGGCACGCCGTGGCCGCCGACGCCGGGCCCGGGGCGGAAGGCGTGGAAGCCGAAGGGCTTGGTCTCGGCGCAGCGGATGACGTCCCAGAGGTCGACGCCGAGCTCGTGGCAGAGCACCGCCATCTCGTTGACGAGGGCGATGTTGACGTGCCGGAAGTTGGTCTCCAGGAGCTTGACGGTCTCGGCCTCGCGCGGTCCCCGCGCGCGGACGACCTTGTCGGTGAGCCGTCCGTAGAAGGCCGCAGCGGACTCGGTGCAGGCGGGGGTCAGACCGCCGATCACCTTGGGGGTGGCGGAGAAGTCGCGCGGCCCGCCGGGTGTCCGGCTGCCCGGGTCGAGCCGGCCGGGGGAGTACGCGAGGTGGAAGTCGCGCCCGGCGCGCAGCCCCGAGCCGGTCTCCAGGAGCTCGCGCAGCAGGCCCTCGGTGGTGCCGGGCGGCACCGGTGACTCCAGGAGGACCGTGGTGTGCGGGCGCAGCCGGGCGGCGAGCGCGCGGGCGGCCGCGGTGACGGCGCCGAGGTCGAGCGCCCCGTCGGGCGCGGGCGGCGTGGGGGCGCAGATGACGGCGGTGCGGACCCGGCCGAGCTCGGCGGGGTCGGTGGTCGGCCGGAAGCCGGTGGACAGCATCCGGCGGATCTCGGCGGCGGTGAGGGAGCCGTCGACCGGGGGACGTCCGGCGGCGAGTTCGGCGACGGGGCGGGGATCGGTGTCGTAGCCGATGGTGTCGACACCGGCCGCGGTGGCCGCCTGGGCGAGTGGGAGTCCGTGGTGGCCGAGGCCGATGACGGCGAGATCAGCGGGCATGGGGGATGGGCCGTCCTTCCCAGAAGCCGGTTAGCCGGAGGGGACGCGGTGCGCAAGCCCTGTGGACCGAAGGTGGCTGACGCAATGTCAGACTAAGCGTAAATATGACCGATATGCGGCATTGTCGGGGTGAAGGTCGCCGAGTGTTATCCACAGGGTGGGACGGGGGCGGTGGCTGAAGTCGGTGGGCCGGGACAGAATCAAGTCTGTGAGCCGGACCACACAGGCCCGGTTCGTGTGCTGGACAGACGGGGGACGACGGGAGGCACCGACCGTGAGGACAGCGACACTGGGACCCGCCGAGCGCACCGAGGCGCTCGCGGCCATGGCAGAGCGCGAACTGGACGTACTGGTCGTCGGCGCCGGAGTCGTCGGCGCGGGCACCGCCCTCGACGCCGTCACCCGAGGACTCTCCACCGGCCTCGTCGAGGCCCGCGACTGGGCCTCCGGCACCTCCAGCCGGTCCAGCAAGCTGATCCACGGCGGCCTGCGCTATCTGGAGATGCTCGACTTCGCACTCGTCCGCGAGGCCCTCAAGGAGCGCGGCCTGCTCCTCGAGCGGCTCGCCCCCCACCTGGTCAAACCCGTCCCGTTCCTCTACCCGCTCCAGCACAAGGGCTGGGAGCGGCTGTACGCGGGCTCCGGCGTCGCCCTGTACGACGCGATGTCCGTCTCCTCCGGGCACGGCCGCGGCCTCCCGGTCCACCGCCACCTCAGCCGGCGCGGCGCCCTGCGCGTCGCCCCCTGCCTCAGGAAGGACGCCCTCGTCGGCGCCCTGCAGTACTACGACGCCCAGATGGACGACGCCCGCTTCGTCACCACCCTCGTCCGCACCGCCGCCTACTACGGGGCCAGGGTCGCCAGCCGGGCCCGGGTCGTCGGCTTCCTGCGCGAGGGCGAGCGGGTGGTCGGCGCCCGCGTCCGGGACGTCGAGGCCGGCGGCGAGTACGAGGTCCGGGCCCGCCAGATCGTCAACGCGACGGGCGTGTGGACCGACGACACCCAGGCCCTCATCGGCGAGCGCGGCCAGTTCCACGTCCGCGCCTCCAAGGGCATCCACCTCGTCGTGCCCAAGGACCGCATCCACTCCACCACCGGACTCATCCTGCGCACCGAGAAGTCCGTCCTGTTCGTCATCCCCTGGGGCCGGCACTGGATCGTCGGCACCACCGACACCGACTGGGACCTCGACAAGGCCCACCCCGCCGCCTCCAGCGCCGACATCGACTACCTGCTCGAACACGTCAACACCGTGCTCGCCACCCCGCTCACCCGCGACGACGTCCAGGGCGTCTACGCGGGCCTGCGCCCCCTGCTCGCCGGCGAGTCCGACGCCACCAGCAAGCTCTCCCGGGAACACATCGTCGCCCACCCCGTGCCCGGCCTGGTCGTCGTCGCCGGCGGCAAGTACACGACCTACCGCGTCATGGCGAAGGACGCCGTCGACGCGGCCGTCCACGGACTCGACAAGCGCGTCGCCGCCTGCGTCACCGAGGACACCCCGCTCCTCGGCGCCGAGGGCTACAAGGCGCTGTGGAACGCGCGCGCCGGCATCGCCGCCCGCACCGGCCTCCACGTCGCCCGCGTCGAGCATCTCCTCAACCGCTACGGCTCCCTGACGGAGGAGATCCTCGACCTCGTCGCCGCCGAACCCGCCCTCGGCGCGCCCCTCCCGGCCGCCGAGGACTACCTGAAGGCCGAGATCGTCCACGCCGCCTCCCACGAGGGCGCCCGCCACCTCGACGACGTCCTCACCCGGCGCACCCGCATCTCCATCGAGACCTTCGACCGGGGCACCCGCAGCGCCCGCGAGTGCGCCGAACTCATGGCCCCGGTGCTCGGCTGGGACTCCCGCCAGATCGACAAGGAGGTCGAGCACTACGAGAAGCGAGTCGAGGCCGAACGCGAATCGCAGCGCCAGCCCGACGACCTGACGGCCGACGCGGCCCGCCTCGGAGCGCCGGACATCGTGCCGATCTAGGACCTCGGGGGCGTCCGGGGCGTGTCCCGGCGTTCTCGGACTTCGGACCCGGGGGAGGCAGCGGTCGCGGAGTGAGGGACAATGAGCTCTCTTCCAGGGCGGGTTGCCGCAGAACGCGGGAGCTCCGGACGCGGGCGAGAAACAGGGATCGCAGAGGGGACGCATGTCGGAGGCGGAGCAGTCGCGGAACACGGGGCAGGCCCCCCGGCGGAACGCCGCCGCGGGCGCCGCCACCGACGCCGACCGGGACGGGATCCCGGCCGCGCGCACGGCGGAACAGGACGAGGCGACGGCCGAGGGCAGGGACGCGAAGCCGGCGGCGCCGAAGGGCGCGCGCACGGCGGACGCACCGGAGGCCACGGAGCCGAGTGACGGGCGCGCGGCCGACGCGCCCGGCGCCGAGCCGGCGCCCGAGAACGGCACGGCGGGGACGCCGGACGACGCCCGAGGGGCTGCCGGAGCGCCGGAGTCGGCGCGCGGCGCCGCGGGCGGCGAGGACGCACCGGCCGCCGGAGGAACCCCGGCGGAGCCAAGGGACGCGCGGCCGTCGACCGGACGGGCGGGCGGAGCGGGCGTTCCCGACCCGCGGCGTCAGGGTGCCGCGCCGCGCGCCGGCGCGGCCGGCGACAACACCCCGGCCGGGCCGGGACGGTCCGCGGTCGGGCTGACCAAGGGTGACGGCGGGAGCGGTTCGACGGACGGCGCCGCGGCGCGGCCCGCGGTCGGGCTGACCAAGAGCGGTCGCGGCAGCGGTTCGACGGACGGCGCCGCTCCGGCGGCCGGGTTCGGGGCCGACGCGACCGGAACCGGCGGGCCGGGCCGGAAGTCTGACGCGGCGTCCGCCGAAGGGCGGCTGCTCGCCGGGCGGTACCGGCTCGGCGCGGTCCTCGGCCGCGGCGGCATGGGCACGGTGTGGCGCGCGGTCGACGAGACGCTCGGCCGGACCGTCGCCGTCAAGGAGCTCCGCTTCCCCAACAGCATCGACGACGACGAGAAGCGACGCCTCATCACCCGGACCCTGCGCGAGGCCAAGGCCATCGCCCGGATCCGCAACAACGGCGCCGTGACCGTCTACGACGTCGTCGACGAGGACGACCGCCCGTGGATCGTCATGGAGCTCATCGAGGGCAAGTCCCTCGCCGACGCGATCCGCGAGGACGGCACGCTCACCCCGCGCCGCGCCGCCGAGGTCGGCCTCGCCATCCTCGACGTGCTGCGCTCCGCGCACCGCGAGGGCATCCTGCACCGCGACGTGAAGCCGTCGAACGTGCTGATCGGTGAGGACGGCCGGGCCGTCCTCACCGACTTCGGCATCGCCCAGGTCGAGGGCGACCCCTCGATCACCTCCACCGGCATGCTCGTCGGCGCCCCCTCGTACATCTCGCCCGAGCGCGCCCGCGGCCACAAGCCCGGCCCCGCCGCCGACCTCTGGTCGCTCGGCGGTCTGCTCTACGCGGCCGTGGAGGGCAGCCCGCCGTACGACAAGGGCTCCGCCATCGCCACGCTCACCGCCGTGATGACCGAGCCCGTCGACCCGCCGAAGAACGCGGGCCCGGAGCTGGAGAAGGTCATCTACGGCCTGCTCGCCAAGGACCCGGCCGAGCGGCTCGACGACGCCGGCGCCCGGGCGCTGCTGCGCGCCGTGCTCGACGCGCCCGAGGCGCCGCCGGAGCCGGGCCCGGAGGCGACCAGGGTCGTACCGCTGCCGCCGCTCCCGCCGCTGCCCGAGCGCCCGGCCTCGGCCCCGGCCGTGCCCGGCCGCGACAAGCCGGCCCGCGAGAAGGCCGGCGAGGCGACGGCCGAGCGGCTGCGCGGCGCGCTGAAGTCGGTACGGAACGCGGCCGCCGGCGCGACCGCGCCCGCCCGCCCGGCCGGCCCCGGCACCCCGGGCCGGCCCGCGTCCGCGCCCGCCAAGGCGTCGCTCACCGACGTCGTACCGCGCCGCACCCTGGTGATCATCGCCGCGGTCGTCCTCCTGGCGCTGCTCGGCACGATCCTGTACGTCTCCCTCGGCGGCGGCCAGGGCGACACCGACCAGCGCAAGGGCGCCAAGACCGGCGGCACCACCGCCTCCGCGGGCGCCGCGTCCGGCGGCGGGAACACCGGCACCTCGCCGAGCGGCCCGACCCAGCAGGGCGGCGGCGCCAAGCCGGCCGCCAGCACCGGCGGCCAGAGCGGCAGCACGCCCAGCGGGACACCCGGCGCCGGCGGCGACCAGGGCGCCGGCGGCGCCGACGACAACGGCGGCGGCGGCGGCGGCGCGAAGCTGCCCGCCGGGTACGTCATGGTGACCAACGACCGCTTCCACTTCTCGATGGCGATGCCCGCCTCCTTCCGGCTCACCGCCATAGCGGGCCAGAACTCGGGCGGCATCTTCAACGCCGCCGCCGGCGCCTTCCCGCGCGTCCAGGTCGACTTCAACGACAGCCCCAAGGACGACGCTGCCGCCGCCTGGCGCGCCGCCCTGGCCGCGGTCGCCGCGACCAGCAACGGCTACCGGCACATCGGCATACACCCGGTCTCGTACAAGGGCTATCCGACGGTCGCCGACTGGGAGTTCGAGCGCAACCAGGCAGGCCAGCGCGTCCACGTGCTCAACCGCGGCTTCAAGGTCGACGGCGAGCGCGGCTACTCGATCATGATCAGCTGCCGCGCCGACCAGTGGGACGCGGCGGAGTGCAAGACGCTGCGGGAGACGGCGTTCGCCACGTTCAGCCCCAAGGACTGACCGGCGGACGTATCGTGAGAAGCCCCGTCCCGAGAGCGTGAGGGCGGGGCACGGGGGACGGCAGGCGCGTGGGGAGGCGTCGTGGACGACTACGCGGGAAGGGTGCTCGCGGACCGCTACCGCCTGCCCCTGCCGCCGCCCGACGCGTACGAACTCGTCGAGACGCGCGCCTTCGACACCTACAGCGGCCAGGAAGTGCGGGTCCGTCAGGTGCCGCTGCCCGAGGTCGTCGACGCCGAACTCCTCGACGGCCGGCCCTACGCGGATCCCGGCCGGGCCACCCGAAGACCGGCCGATCCGGCCGTCCGCCGCGCCGTCGAGGCCGCGCAGGCCGCCGCCCGCATCCCCGACCACCCGCGCCTCGACCAGGTCTTCGACGTGTTCGCCGAGGCCGGCTCGCTGTGGATCGTCAGCGAGTCCGTCCCCGCCACCCCGCTCTCCGAACTGCTCGCCGAGGGCCCGCTCAGCCCCTACCGCGCCGCCGAGATCGGCGCCGACCTCCTCACCGCCCTGCGCGCCCTGCACGCCCACGGCTGGACCCACCGCAACGTCACCGCGCGCACCGTCCTCGTCTGCGACGACGGCCGCGTCGTCCTGACCGGCCTCGCCGCCGGCGCGGCCGAGGAGGCGCTGTGCGGCTACGCGCCGGTGCCGCCGGAGGACGAGTTCGGACCCGAGCCGTACGAGTCGGAGGCGTACGGGTCGGAGGCGTACGGGTCGGAGGCGTACGGGTCGGAGGGGTACGAGTCGGAGGGGTACGAGGAGACGTACGCGGACGAGGACGAGCCCGGCGACGAGGTGTACGAGGCCGACGCGTACGAGCCGGAGGCCGACGCGTCCGGTGACGCGTACGGCCCGCACGGCACCCCGTACGGGACCTCGGTCGTGCCCCCGCGTGGCGAGCCGGACCCGCCCGGGGCCCCCGACCGCACCGGCTACGGGCCCCACGGCGGCACCCCTTACGGCGACGCCGGACGCGCGGGCGGCAGGCCCGAGTTGCCGGCCGCGTCCGGAGTGCCCGCGGCCGGGGTCCCGGCCGGCGCGGACGTCCGGGCGGCCAGGGCCGGAGCGATCGCGGCCTACCGGGCGGGGGCGCGGGCCGCGGCGAGCATCGGGGACACCGGTGCGCTGCCGGTCCAGCGCCCGGCACCGCAGGGTCCGCCCGCGCCTCCCGGGCCGCCGGTCCCGCCCGAGCCGCAGTGGTGGGCGCGGACGGGCGACGACGACGATGACGACGCCGAGACCGGCGTCGAGGACGGGCCGGCCGCGCCGCCCCGCGCGTACCTCGCCGGGAGCTGGAGCGACGGGCCGCACGCCTCACGCGACGGCGGGCGCAACGTTCCTGCGGGCGGCGGCGGCCCCGCGCTGCCCGCGCTGCCGGCCGGGTACACGGCGGCCACCCCCGCCCCACGCCCCGCGTCCGAGCCCGCCACCGGCTCCGGCGCAGGCTCCGGCGCGCCGTCCAGGACGACGCCCGGGGCGTCCGGCGCGGCGCCGGACGCGGAGCCGTACCGCGGCCCGGTGACGCGGCTCGCCGCCGAGCGGGCCCGGCAGACCCGGATGGCGGTCGTCGGCGCGGTCACCGAGCGCTGGGCGCCCGAGCAGGCGGGCCCGGTGCACGAGCACTGGCGGCTCGCCCCGCCCATCGGCCCCGCCACCGACCTGTGGGCGCTGGGCGCGCTGCTCTACCGGGCCGTGCAGGGCCATGCCCCGTACCCGGAGGACAGCACCGCCGAACTGGTCCAGCTGGTCTGCGCCGAACCGCCCGCGTTCGCCGAGGAGTCCGGCCCGCTGCGGCCCGTCGTCGAGTCGCTGCTGCGCCAGGACCCGACCGAGCGCCCCGACGTGGAGGAGCTCAGCGGCTGGCTGCGCTCCCTCGTACGGTCGGCGCCCGAACCGGACGCGGGCCTCGGCGTCGTACCGCTGCCGTCCCCCGACGCCGCCCGGCTGCCCATCGTGCGCCGCCGCGGCGAGCTGGTGCGGCGGCGCCGCCGGGGCGCAGCCGCGAACGGGCGGCACCGGCACGCGAAGGGCCGCGCCGCGCGCGAGGACCTGCACCAGGACGCCTCCCTGCACGACCTGATGCACGACACGCGCCGCGAGCGCGAGTACGAGCCGGTGCACGACGAGATCCCGCAGCGCGCCCCGCGGGCCCCCCGTGCTCCCGGGCGCCCCACGGGCTCCCCGCGCGCCCTCGGCCGCACCATGCTGCTCCTGGTCCTGCTGCTGCTCGGCGGGGCGGCCGCGTACGCCGTGCTGTTCATGCCCGAGAAGGGCGAGAAGAACGGGCCGTCGGCGCAGCCGCCCCCGGCCTCGGCCGCACCGTCCACCGGTGCCCCGTCCTCCGCCCCGGCCACCAGCCCGCCCGCGTCCTCCCGGCCCCCGGCGGCCACCACTCCGCCCGCCGCCGACCCCTCGGCGCCCGCGCTCGCCTCCGGTTACGTCCTGCGCAAGGACCCCGAGGGCTTCCAGGTCGGCGTGCCGAGCGGCTGGCGGCGCAGCCCGATCAACGACGCCGGGCAAGTGCGTTTCACGGGCGGTGACTTCACCCTCGTCGTCGTCCCCGGCCGGGACACGGTTCAGGCCAACGGCGACGACCCGCTGCGCTACCAGAGCACCAAGGAGCGCGAACTCACTCCGTGGCGGGAATCCTCCTGGTCGAGCGCTTCCGGCCTGCGCCGTGTGGACATCGGCCAGCGCGCCACGGCCGAGGGCCAGTTCACCTGGCAGGACAGCACCGGACGCGAGGTCTTCGTGCGCAACCTGGCGCTGATCGACCGCGGCCGTTACCACGTGGTCCAGGTCATCGGCCCGGAGGGCGAGCGGGACAAGGTCTCCGAGATCTACGAGCAGGCGGTGAAGGCGTACCGCGCCACCCGTTGAGCGACGCTCCAACGGCGCACAAATGAGCCGCGAACGGCACGTGACGGACTGGCTGAAACTCGCCCCCGGTCACAGTGTTGTTCCTTAACCAGCCCCGAGGTTCCGCGCACTGCCCTTTCCTCCGTACCCTTGCTTCCGAAGCAAACAGGCGGGGGCACGTGGAACAGTCTGAGAGCACCGGAACCGGACTTCTGCTGGCCGGGCGTTACCGGTTGGGCGAGTCCATCGGGCGCGGCGGCATGGGCAAGGTCTGGCGCGCGCACGACGAGGTGCTGCACCGTGTGGTGGCCGTCAAGGAGTTGACGGCGGGCCGGTTCGTGGCCGAGGCCGACCGGCTGGTCCTGCACGCCCGGACGCAGAAGGAGGCCCGGGCGGCGGCCCGGATCACCCACCCGGGTGTGGTCACCGTGCACGACGTCCTCGAGCACGACGACCGTCCGTGGATCGTGATGCAGTACGTGGACGGGCCCTCGCTCGCGGACGCCGCCAAGGAGGCCGGCCCGATCGAGCCGCGCGAGGCGGCCCGGATCGGCCTGCACGTCCTCGGCGCGCTGCGCGCCGCGCACGCGGCCGGCGTGCTGCACCGGGACGTGAAGCCCGGCAACGTGCTGCTCGCCCGCGACGGCCGGGTCCTCATCACCGACTTCGGCATCGCCGCGATCGAGGGCGACAGCTCCATCACGCGTACCGGCGAACTCGTCGGCTCCATCGACTATCTGGCGCCCGAGCGGGTGCGCGGCGGCGCCCCGGGCCCGGCCTCCGACCTCTGGTCGCTGGGCGCGACGCTCTACTCGGCGGTGGAGGGCACCTCGCCGTTCCGCCGCAGCTCGCCGATCAGCACCATGCAGGCGGTGGTGACCGAGGAGCCGCCGTATCCGGAGCAGGCCGGTCCGCTCGCCCCGGTCATCGTCGCGCTGCTGCGCAAGGACCCGGACCAGCGCCCGCGCGCGGACGAGGCCGAGCGGATGCTGCTCGAAGCCATGGAGGGGCGCGAGCCGCAGGCCGCGCAGGCGTACGTGCCGACGCGGCCGGTACCGGCGGAGGAGCTGGCCGCCGCCGCCCCGTCCGCGACGACTCCGCTGCCCGCCCCGCACGACGAGCCCCGTCCCGCCCCCGCGCCGGCCCCCGCACCGACGCCGACAGGAGCCACCGTCGCCTCCGCCGCCCCGCGCCGCGGCCGCTGGCGGGTCGCGCTGCTCGCCGCCGCGGTCGCGGGCCTGCTCGCCGGCGGCGCGGTCTTCGCCGCCATGACCCATCTGGGCGGTCTCGGCGGCGGCAAGGGCGGCGACCGGAACGGCAAGGCCACCGATCCCACCGCCGGCACGGCCTCCGGCGGGACCTCCGGCGCGGAGAAGAACAAGGGCGCCCTCCCGGTCGGCTGGCACCGCGTCGACGACCCGGAGGGCGTCAGCCTGCTCGTCCCCGACGGCTGGAAGCGCCAGAAGGACGGCGACTCGATCGACTACACGCCGGACAACGGCCGCCACCGGATCCGCATCAGCATCGACAAGTCCCCGGACTTCGAGAACCCGTACGTGCACATGCTCGACGTCGAGAAGGGCCTGCAGAAGCGGCTGCCCGCGTACCAGCGGGTGATGCTGGACCAGAACACCTTCCGCGACCAGGTCCAGTCCTGCGTGTGGGAGTTCACCTGGCACGAGCGGAAGACGTTCCCCGGACCGCGCCACGCGATCGACCAGGTGTACTACGAGGACGACGGCACGGAGTACGCCATCTACATGTCCTCGCCGGAGGAGGACTGGGCCCGCACGAGGGAACAGTTCGACATCGTGAAGAAGTACTGGCGGACTCCCGCAGACGCCGTGAGCCCTTGATAAGCCCCTGATCAGGGCTTATGTGCCAGCGATCGCTGGCGCGATGTGCGGGGCGGGTGAAAAGACGTTACCGCCGGGTACCCAAAGCCCGGAATGCGGCCTACCCTCACCCTCATGACGGACTCGCAGGCTCTCCCCGGCACGGACCGGCCCACCACGACGACGGCCGCGACCTCGATCGCCCCCGGCGGCACCAACCCCGTCGCGCCCGCGCCGGCCGGCGCCCGTACCGCCGCCGACGTGGTCACGCCCGAGCTGGTCGCCCGGCTCACCCGCGGGGTCGCGGGCTCCGGCCGTACCGCCAACCACACCCCCTTCACCGGGGAGAAGCTGGCGGACCTGCCCGAGTCCACGCCCGAGGACGTCGCCGACGCCTACGCGCGCGCCCGCGCCGCCCAGCGCGCCTGGGCCGCCACCCCCGTCCGGGCCCGCGCCGCCGTGCTGCTGCGCTTCCACGACCTGATCCTCCGGCGCCAGTCCGAGGTCCTCGACCTCATCCAGCTGGAGACCGGCAAGGCGCGCCTGCACGCCCACGAGGAGATCCAGGCCGTCGCCGTCGCCGCCCGCCACTACGGCCGCAAGGCCCCCGCGTATCTGCGTCCCAAGCACCACACCGGTGTCGTGCCGACCCTCACCAAGGTCACCGAGCTGCGCCAGCCGCGCGGGGTCGTCGGCCAGATCGCGCCCTGGAACTACCCCCTGGAGCTGTCGGTCGGCGACGCCCTGCCCGCCTTCGTCGCCGGCAACGCCGTCGTCATGAAGCCGGACACCGAGACCGCGCTGACCGCCCTGTGGGCCCGCGACCTGCTCATCGAGGCCGGGCTGCCCGCCGAGGTCTTCCAGGTCGTCCTCGGCGAGGGCCCGGTCGTCGGCCCCGAGGTCGTCCGGCACGCCGACTACGTCTCCTTCACCGGCTCCACCCGCACCGGCCGCGAGGTCGCCCAGGGCGCCGCCGCCCGGCTCGTCGGCGTCAGCCTCGAACTCGGCGGCAAGAACGCGATGATCGTCCTCAAGGACGCCGACGTCGAGAAGGCCGCCGCCGGCGCCGTCCGCGCCTGCTTCTCCTCCGCCGGCCAGCTGTGCATCTCCATCGAGCGGCTGTACGTGCACGAGTCCGTCGCCGACGACTTCGTGGCCCGCTTCGCCGCCCGCACGAAGGCCATGCGGCTCGGCAACTCCCTCGCGTACGGCGCCGACATGGGCTCCCTCGTCGGCGAGCGCCAGCTCACCACCGTCACCCGGCACGTCGAGGAGGCCGTCGCCAAGGGCGCCAGGCTGGTCGCGGGCGGCGTCGCCCGGCCCGACATCGGCCCGTACTTCTTCGAGCCGACCATCCTCGACGGCGTCGAGGCCCCGATGGCCGTCTGCGCCGAGGAGACCTTCGGCCCGGTCGTCTCCGTCTACCGCTTCACCGACGAGGACGAGGTCGTCGAACTGGCCAACGCCACCCCGTACGGCCTGAACTCCTCCGTCTGGACCACCGACTCGCGCCGCGGCCACGCCGTCGCCGCCCGGCTGCGCACCGGCACCGTCAACATCAACGAGGGGTACGCGCCCGCGTACGGCAGCGTCCAGTCCCCGATGGGCGGCATGAAGGACTCCGGCCTCGGCCGGCGCCACGGCTCCGAGGGCATCCTCAAGTACACCGAGGCGCAGACCGTCGCCCAGCAGCGGCTGCTCCCGCTCGCGCCCTCCTTCGGGATGGACGACGAGAAGTACGCGGCCTTCATGAGCACCTCCCTGAAGGTGATGAAGGCCCTGCGCCTGCGCTGACCGCCGTTGGCCGACCGCCGTTCGCCGACCCCCGTTCGCCGACCCCCGTTCCCGGACCCTGATCGCCCCTTTTCGCACGAGGAGAGCCATGACCGCGGTACCCCCTGCCCAGAATCAGGACGACTCCGAGGCGTACGACTACGACGTCATCGTCGTCGGCTCCGGCTTCGGCGGCTCGGTCACGGCCCTGCGGCTGACCGAGAAGGGCTACCGGGTCGGCGTCCTGGAGGCCGGCCGCCGTTTCGCGCGCGCCGAGCTGCCGAAGAACTCCTGGGACCTGAAGAACTTCCTGTGGGCCCCGGCGCTCGGCCTGTACGGCATCCAGCGCATCCATCTGCTCGGCAACGTCATGGTGCTCGCCGGCGCGGGCGTCGGCGGCGGCTCGCTCAACTACGCCAACACGCTGTACGAGCCGCTCGCGCCGTTCTTCGACGACCCGCAGTGGAAGGACATCACCGACTGGCGCTCCGAGCTCGCGCCGTACTACGACCAGGCCAAGCGGATGCTGGGCGTCCGGCTCAACCCGACGATGACCCCGTCGGACGTGCACCTGAAGGCGGCCGCCCAGAAGATGGGCATCGGCGACACCTTCCACATGGCGCCGGTCGGCGTCTTCTTCGGCGACGGCAAGGACGCCGTCGGCGAGGACGGGGTCGGCACGGGCAAGGTGAAGCCGGGCACCGAGGTGGCCGACCCGTTCTTCGGCGGCGCGGGCCCCTCGCGCAAGGCGTGCGTCGAGTGCGGCGAGTGCATGACCGGCTGCCGGCACGGCGCCAAGAACACCCTCAACGAGAACTACCTCTACCTCGCCGAGAAGGCGGGCGCGGTGGTCCACCCGATGACCTCGGTCGTCGCCGTCACCGAGGACTCCCGGGGCGGCTACGCGGTCCGGACCCTCCCGACCGACAACCGCAAGAAGGGCGCCGGCCACACCTTCACCGCCCCCAAGGTCGTGATCGCCGCCGGCACCTACGGCACCCAGACCCTGCTGCACCGGATGAAGGACACCGGCCTGCTGCCGCACATCTCCGGCCGCCTCGGCGAGCTGACCCGCACCAACTCCGAGGGCCTCGTCGGCGCCCAGACCACCGACCGCCGCTACCGCAAGCGGCACGGCAAGCCCAAGGCCGACTTCACCCGCGGCGTCGCCATCACCTCGTCCGTCCACCCGAACGAGAACACCCACATCGAGCCGGTCCGCTACGGCAAGGGCTCCAACTCGATGGGCAGCCTCACCGTCCTCCAGGTGCCCTACGGCGCCCACCGGGTCCGCAACTGGCTGCTCAACCTGGTCAGGCACCCGGTGCTCGCCGTCCGCTCGCTGTCCAACTGGCACTGGTCGGAGCGCACCATCATCGGCCTGGTCATGCAGTCCCTGGACAACTCGCTGACCACCTACCGCAAGCCCGACGGCCTCGGAAAGGGCCTGCTCACCGCCCGCCAGGGCCACGGCGCGCCCAACCCGACCCAGATCCGCGAGGCCACCCAGGCCGCCACGCTGCTCGCCGAGGAGATCAACGGCTTCGCCGGCTCCAACGTCGGCGAGCTCATGGGCACCCCGCTCACCGCGCACTTCCTGGGCGGCTGCCCGATCGGCGCGGACGCGGAGTCCGGCGTCATCGACCCGTACCACCGGCTCTACGGCCACCCGGGCATCTCCGTCGTCGACGGCGCGGCGGTCTCCGCCAACCTGGGCGTCAACCCGTCGCTGACGATCACGGCGCAGGCGGAGCGGGCCATGTCCTTCTGGCCCAACAAGGGCGAGGAGGACCAGCGGCCGCGTCAGGGCGAGGCGTACGTCCGGCTCGCCGCCGTCGAGCCCAAGTCGCCGGCCGTCCCGGCCGAGGCCTTCGGCGCGCTGCGGCTGCCGTTCCTGGGCATCCCGACGGTCCCGCCGAAGAAGGCGTGAGCCACCCACGGCAGAGACCCGGGAATCCCCTCCGGTAGGGATTCCGGAAAACAGAAGAGGCGCTGCACCCCCCTCCGAGTGCAGCGCCTCTCCAGTTTCTGGGTGGTGCTGCATAGGAGACCCGTGACCTGGGGGATTGGTTGTAGCCCTCTCACGGAATCTTTATGTGACGCGCGTCACGTCATGGGGGGCACGGTGCCCGGACGCATCGCAAGGGCCCCGCGGCGCGATTCCGGTCGCGGCGCGGGGCCCTGCTGCGGGCGCCGGGGGAGGCGGGCGCCACGCGGGGTGGGGAGGAGGGATCAGGGTGTGGGGGAGCGGGGACGCGGGGATGTTCGGATCGTTCGGCCGGTTGCGGTCGGTCCCGGGCGTCCCCGGGACCGACCGCCCTTTCTGGGTGACCGGGCTGCTGTCCCCTGCCGTCCGGTCACGCGCGCTGGAGCGAGGTCCCACGACGTACCGAGGTACGCCACACGCCCCAGCGAAGCCACGCGTGGTCTTCATCGGGCCCGCCCCTGGCTGGCACGGACACCACGACCAACGAACCGGCGCCGGGCCCGGTCACGCGCCGTACGGGTGAGACGGCGACCGAACTCGGGTGCGGGGACCAACCCCGTACGGGTCGCGGCCCGGCGGTTCCGGGGCCCGTACGGGGCAGGGGGCGGCGCCCTTACGGGTCAGACGCGGCCGCGGCACAGCTCCAGCATCGTCATCGCGAGCGCCGTGCCCGGCTTGCCGAGGGCGTCCCGGTAGTGGCCGAGGACCTCCATCTCGCGGGCCAGGTTCACCCGGCGGCCGCCGGAGGAGATCCGCGCCTCCTGGATGACGGCCGAGACGGCCATCCGTTCCTGGATCAGTCCGATGATCCGGTCGTCGAGCGCGTCGATCCGCTCGCGGGCGTCGCCGATCAGGGCCGCGGCCTCGTCGGTGCGGGCGCCGGTCTGCTCGGCGACGGTCTTGCCGGCGGTCTTCGTGGCGGTGCTGGTGCTCATGGGTGGGGCTCCTCGTGGTTCTCGGGGATGCCCCGGAGCGACACGGTCCGGGAAACGACAGGCGCCCCGGGCCTTGTCGGCCCGGGACGCCTGGGAAGTCGCTTGTCAGTTGCTCAAGCAGCACGACCATGGCATCCGGACCGGCCGGTGCCATAGGTAAAGAGGAAGGTCGTGAGCTCGCGCATGGGGCACAGTATGGACCCCGCCCGGCGCCCGGGAGCAACCCGGGCCCGGATCGTGAGACGAAGGCCACCCCGGTTCGGATGGTGAGACGAAGTGCAAGCGCGCCGCGCCGGTAGAATCGACAAATAGCCCCCCTCTCGGGGGAACCCCTCCTACCGCCGGAAGGCCGCCGTAGTGTCATCAGCGACTCCCGCTGCCGCGCCCGACGTCACCAACCCGGACGTAGTCCTCGTTGTCGACTTCGGCGCCCAGTACGCCCAGCTCATCGCCCGTCGCGTCCGTGAGGCGCGGGTCTACAGCGAGATCGTCCCGTCCACCATGCCGGTGGCCGAGATGCTGGCCAAGAAGCCGAGGGCGATCATCCTCTCCGGCGGCCCGTCGTCCGTGTACGCCGAGGGCGCCCCGCGCCTGGACCGCGAGCTCTTCGAGGCCGGCGTCCCCGTCTTCGGCATGTGCTACGGCTTCCAGCTGATGGCGACCACCCTCGGTGGCACCGTCGACAACACGGGCGCCCGTGAGTACGGCCGTACGCCGCTGCACGTCTCCAAGGCCGGCTCCACCCTCTTCGAGGGCACCCCGGTCGAGCAGTCCGTGTGGATGTCGCACGGCGACGCCTGCTCCGCCGCCCCCGAGGGCTTCACCGTCACCGCGTCCACCGACGTCGTGCCGGTCGCCGCCTTCGAGAACGACGAGAAGAGGCTGTACGGCGTCCAGTACCACCCCGAGGTGCTGCACTCCACGCACGGCCAGCAGATCCTTGAGCACTTCCTCTACCGCGGCGCCGGCATCGAGCCCTCCTGGACGACCGGCAACGTCATCGAGGAGCAGGTCGCGGCCATCCGCGCCCAGGTCGGCACCAAGCGCGCCATCTGCGGTCTGTCCGGCGGCGTCGACTCCGCCGTGGCCGCCGCGCTCGTGCAGAAGGCCATCGGCTCGCAGCTCACCTGCGTCTACGTCGACCACGGCCTGATGCGCAAGGGCGAGACCGAGCAGGTCGAGAAGGACTTCGTGGCCGCCACCGGCGTCCAGCTGAAGGTCGTCGACGCGCAGGAGCGCTTCCTCACCGCCCTCGCCGGCGTCTCCGACCCGGAGACCAAGCGCAAGATCATCGGCCGTGAGTTCATCCGCGTCTTCGAGCAGGCGCAGCTGGAGATCCTCCAGGAGGAGGGCCCCGAGGTCGCCTTCCTGGTCCAGGGCACCCTGTACCCGGACATCGTCGAGTCCGGCGGTGGCACCGGCACGGCCAACATCAAGTCCCACCACAACGTGGGCGGCCTCCCCGACGACATCGAGTTCGAGCTCGTCGAGCCGCTGCGCCAGCTGTTCAAGGACGAGGTCCGCATGGTCGGCCAGGAGCTCGGCCTGCCCGAGGAGATCGTCCAGCGCCAGCCGTTCCCCGGCCCCGGCCTCGGCATCCGCATCGTCGGCGAGGTCACCAAGGACCGTCTGGACCTGCTGCGCGAGGCCGACGCCATCGCCCGCGAGGAGCTGACGGCCGCCGGTCTCGACCGCGAGATCTGGCAGTGCCCGGTCGTGCTGCTCGCCGACGTGCGCTCCGTCGGCGTCCAGGGCGACGGCCGCACCTACGGCCACCCGATCGTGCTCCGTCCGGTCTCCTCCGAGGACGCCATGACGGCCGACTGGTCGCGGCTGCCGTACGAGGTGCTCGCCCGCATCTCGACCCGCATCACCAACGAGGTGCGCGACGTCAACCGCGTCGTCCTCGACGTGACCAGCAAGCCGCCGGGCACCATCGAGTGGGAGTAGTCACTCCCGCTGACCGGTGGAGCCGCCGCCCCCGATTCGCACCGGGGGCGGCGGCTTCGCCGTTCCCGGTGCGGTCCGCCGGGCGGTCCGCGCGACCCGGGTCCGTCCGGACTCTGGAGAGTTGACCGGCCGGGCGTTACCTTCCGGCCCATGACCTCGACTCCGGCGCCCGTCCCCGTCGACCAGCTCCACTTCGCGATGCCGCCCGTCCACGCGACGAGCGCCGAGGAGCGCACCCACCGCAAGCAGCGACTCGCCGCCGCGCTCCGGGTCTTCGGACGGCTCGGCTACGAGGAGGGCGTCTCCGGGCACATCACCGCGCGCGACCCGGACCACCCCGACTGCTACTGGGTGAACCCCTTCGGCGCGCCCTTCGCCGAGCTCACCGCGAGCGATCTGATCCTGGTCAACGGCGACGGCCAGGTCGTGTACGGCGCCCACCACGTCAACCAGGCCGCCTTCACCGTGCACGCCCAGGTCCACCGGGCCCGGCCCGACGTGGTCGCCGTCGCGCACACCCACTCCACGCACGGCCGGGCCCTCGCCGCGCTCGGCGAGCTGCTCGACCCGATCACCCAGGAGGCGTGCGCCTTCTACCAGGACCACGCCCTCTACGACGCCTACACCGGCGTCACCGTCGACCCGGAGGAGGGCCGGCGGATCGCGGTCGCCCTCGGCGGGCTCAAGGCGCTCGTGCTGCGCAACCACGGCCTGCTCACGGTCGGCTCCTCCGTCGACGCGGCCGCCTGGTGGTTCATCGCGATGGAGCGCTGCGCCGAGGTGCAGCTCGCCGCGCGGGCCGCGGGCAAGCCGGTGCTGATCGACCACCGTGACGCCGTCGCCACCCGCGAACAGCTCGGCAGCGACCTGGTGGCCTGGATCAACTACCAGCCGATGTGGCGGCGGATCAGCCGCACGGAGCCCGAACTGCTGTCGTAACGGTCGTGACGGACGTCGCGGAACACGCCTTTCCGTCAATGTGATGACTCTCCAATCACTCGTGTGACAGGGGTGGAACGCCCTGTGCACGGGCAGTCGATGCGACACAATTCCCGGGAATCGACAGCCAGTTGACGCGCAGTGGCAACGGGTGACGGACGGATCGGGAAGTGGGCGGCGCCGTGGCGGTGCAAGAGGCGAGACAGTACGGGGCGGACGCGGGCCACGCGCCGGACGGCGGCTGCCCGCACTGCGAACGCTCCGGCCACCGGCGGGCCGTCGCCGCCTTCCTCGCCCGGCGCGACGAGCTCGCCGCCGGCCACGGGGTGCCCGCCGCCCTCGCCCACTCGCCGGTCGCCTCCCGCCAGTGGGTCTCCGACGAACTCGCCCAGTCGGCCCGCACCGTCACGGCACGTGGCCGCGAGGCCGGTGTCGCCCGCCGCGGCCGGGTCGAGCGGACCACCCTCGCCACCGTCTGGGGCGCCGTCCTCGCCCTGCTCCTCGGACAGGCCCTCACCGCCCTCGGCGCAGGCTGGACCGGCACCCGCACCGCCGCCCTCGGCACCGCCCTGCTCCTCGCCGCCGCCCTGACCACGGCGGCCAGGCTGCACCGCGACCGGGGCGGCGTCCTCGCCCCGCTGCTCGGCGAGGACAACCGGCTCTCCACCTCCCGAACCGTCGCCGCCGGCTGGCTCCTCCTCTCCGGCTACACCGTCCTGCTCCTCTCCCTGCGCCTGGCCACCGGCGCGCCCCACGTCGACCTGGGCCTGCGGCGCGGCGCCGGACTGCTCACCGTCCTCGTCCTGGTCGGCTGGACCACCGTCACCGCCCGGCTGATCGTCTCCCTGCGGGTCGCCGCCCGGCGCCTGCAGAAGGTCCGCGCCGAACGGCCCCGCCCCGCCGACCTGCTCTGCGACGACGACGGCCGCGCCTCCCTCACCGACGTCCAGTACGTCCTCGTCTCCACCGCCGTCCTCGCCTTCGCCGCCGTCCGCCTCGGCCGCGTCCCCGACCGGCTGCCCGAACTGCCCTGGGCGCTCGTGCTGCTCGTCGCCGTCTCCGTGACCGGCTATCTCTTCGGCAAGTGCGCCGAGGGCGGCCGGCCCAAGATCTTCTCGGTGGTCCGGGCCCGCGAGGCCGGCGACCTCGACGCCCCGATCCGCACCGGCGACGACATCGAGATCCGCGGCATCGGCTTCGTCCCGCCGGGCGCGGCCGCCCCGGAGCCGCTGACCCGGCTCGTCGTCCGCATCGGCCCGGTCCACGCCCACGTCCCCCTCGTCCCGGTCCCCGGCGGCTTCGCCAACCCGACCGACACCGCCCTCACCGTCCCGCTCCCCGCCGACGTGGAACCGGGCCGGGTGGAGGTCTCGGTCGTCACCGCCGCCGGAGTCGAGACCAACCGGGTCACGATCGACGTCGTCGACTGACCTCCCCTACCTCCGCACAGGAACTCCGGAGACAATCTGTCTTCGGACGGACTTCGGACAGCGGTGCGAGGTCGATCGGAGAGGCGGCCGCAGATGACGGAACGGACGGACGGAACGAAGGACCGGGGCACCGACGGCGCGACGGCGCCCGGCCGGCCGGCCGGGGCGGCCGTGCCGGTGGGGGGTGCCGCGGTGGCCGGTTCCGGCGGCGCCGGCGGCCTGCGGGCCCTCGCTTCCCGTTACGCCCTGGTCCCGCTGCGGATCTTCCTCGGCATCACCTTCCTCTACGCCGGGCTCGACAAGCTCACCGACCCCGCCTTCCTCTCCGCCACCGGCTCCCAGTCGATCGGCGAGATGATGCGGGGCGTCCGCCCCTCCTCGGCCCTGCCCGCCCTCGTCGACCTGGCCCTGCACAGCCCGGTCGGCTTCGGCTACGCCCTCGCCCTCGGCGAGCTCGCCGTCGGCATCGGCGCCCTCCTCGGGCTCCTCACCCGGTTCGCCGCAGTCGGCGGGGCACTGATCTCGCTGAGCCTGTGGCTGACCGTCAGCTGGCAGGCGAGCCCCTACTACCTGGGCAACGACCTGCCCTATCTCGTGGCCTGGCTGCCGCTGCTGCTGGCCGGCGCCCCGGTGTTCTCCCTGGACGCCCTCCTCGCCGAGCGCCGGCGTATCAGGTAGGCCGTCCAGGAGGCGACCGCCGCGAGCCCGAGGCCCCCGCACAGCACCGGTATCACCACGTACCAGGCGACGGACCAGGCACCGGCCGCGTCCCCGGCGAACAGCGCCGCGAGGGCCAGGGCGGCCGCGCCCAGGATCAGCCGGCCGGGGCGGAACTCATGAAGCAGCACGGGTGACCTCCACCTGTCCGAGCGCGACCTCCAGGGAGAGGTCGAGCGTGCCGCCCGGGGTGACCCCGGGCGGCGGGGGGAGCGTCCGGGACTCGTCGAGGCCCGGCGCGATGTCGATGTCCCCGTCAGGGGACGTGTACGAGGGCGGGGCGGCCGGCGACGGCGCGGTGGGCGCAGTCGGTGCGGCGGGCGCGGTCGGGGCCCCGGACTGCGCCGGGGCGGACGGGGTCACCGGCAGCGCCGGCACCGCCGCCACGTGCTGCGGCGGCAGCCGCAGATCGCCCAGGCCCGCCTGGGCCCGCAGCTTCACCGTGGCGTTGCGCGGCACGATCACCTTCAGCTGGCCCGCGCCGACCTCCACCCGCGTGGTCACGGTCGTCCCGGCCGGGACGGACAGGTGCGACAGGTCGAGCGTGCCGATCCCGGTCCCCAGCTCGTACCGCGGCTGCACGGCCGCGACCGTCGCCGGGCGCCAGGTCTCCCGCGCCCAGACCGTCGAGATCTCCTTCGGCAGCACCGACGCCACCGCCAGCAGACCCGTGGTCAGCACCATCAGACACAGCGTGCCGAACCCGGTGCGGCCCAGGAAACTGCTGACGGCCAGGCCCACGCCGATCACCGCGAGCGCGGCGGCCAGACCGATCTGCAGGCTGGTGCCCAGCGGGTGGCCGTGCCACGACAGTCCCGTGCCCAGACCGCCCGCGACAAGGGCGAGCAGGAACACCAGACCGCCGATGGACACCTGACTGGTGTCCGCCCTGCGGGCCGGTGCCGCCGGCCGGCCCGGCGCCACCGGCGGACCCCACTGCTGACCGGGCTTCGGCACCTCGCCGTCGATCAGACCGTCCTTGTCGACGAACCCGTGCGGGCCCCAGAGATAGCCGATGGCCACCTTCCCGGTCGACCCGTCCTTGACGATCGGGTCCCGCCACCAGGACGGCCACTCCACCAGCGGCGGCGCCTTCGTCTCCGGCGGCGCCTCGGCGACCGCGAGGGCGGCGGCCGGGTCTATCCGGCCGCCCTCCTCGGCGGTCGCCGCAACCGCCCGCCGCCGCTGCGACCACACCGCCGCGCCGCTCACCGCGAGCGACAGGATCAGCGTGAACGCCAGCAGACCCCCGTTGTGCAGCGTCGTCAGGAAGATCCCGCAGCCCACCAGCGCCATCAGCACCGCGGACAGCGAGGAGCCCGAGACCCGGCCGGTGAGCAGCCTGCGCCCCTCGCTCTCCTCCTCGCCCGCGAGCGGGACCAGCAGCCACGCGAAGCCGTAGAAGATCAGTCCCACGCCGCCGGTCACCGCGAGCACGCCCAGCGCGATCCGGAAGATCACCGGGTCCACGTCGAAGTGCCGGCCGAGACCGCCGCACACGCCGGCCACGACCTTCTGCCCGCGCGACCGCCGGAGCGGCGGGGCGGGCGGGGCGTCCGCCGGCGGCGGGGCCTCGTGCTGCGAAGGCATCGAACTCGTCATGCGTCCATGGTGACCGCCCGTGACCCCGGAACGGCACCGGGACCGACCCTGGCCCTACCCTGATCTTCCGCGCGCCCCCCACCCTGAGACGGTTCCAGGGTCGATATCCGGGCCGACCCTGATGTCCGAGCGCCGCCGGACGTGTGACGATCAATGCATGTCCGCATCCGCTCGCGTCGCCGACCTCGACGAACCGCCCGTCCGCAAGCTCTACCGGAGCGCCGACGGGCGGTGGCTCGGCGGTGTCGCGCGCGGCCTCGCCGGACACCTCGGCCTGCCCGTCGTCTGGGTCCGCGCGTTCTTCGTGGCGCTCGGCTTCACCCACGGCCTCGGCGCGCTGCTGTACGCGGTGTTCTGGATCGTCGTCCCGCTCGGCGTCGGCGGCCGCGCCGCGCCCCGCCCCATGTTCGAGACCACGCCCGAGGGCCGCAGACGCCTGCGCAAGCCCGACAAGGGCCAGGTGCTCGCGCTCATCGTGCTCGGGCTCGGCATCTCCGCCCTCTTCGGCACCGTCAAGATCGACCAGGAGGCCGGCCGCTACATCTGGCCGACCCTGCTCATCGGCGTCGGTGTCGTCCTCGTCTGGCGGCAGGCCGACAACGCCCGCCGGGCCAGCTGGACCGACCCCGACCGGCGGCGGCGCGCCTTCCAGCTCGCCCGCGGCCTCGTCGGCGTCGCCCTCGTCGGCACCGGCCTCGCCGTCTTCCTCGTCCTGCGCGGCTCCGTCACCGAGCTCGGCACGGCGCTCACCGCCGCGGTCGCCGTGCTCACCGGCATAGCCCTGCTCGCCGGACCCTGGCTGGTGCGCATGTCGCAGGACCTCAGCGAGGAGCGCACGCTGCGCATCCGCGCCCAGGAGCGCGCCGAGGTCGCGGCCCACGTCCACGACTCGGTCCTGCACACCCTGACCCTGATCCAGCGCAATGCCGACGACGCCGGCGAGGTCCGCCGGCTCGCCCGCGCCCAGGAGCGGGAGCTGCGGAACTGGCTGTACAAGCCGGAGGGCACGGGCAAGGAGGAGGAGCCGGCCACGCTCGCCGAGGCGGTCAAGCGGGCCGCGGCCGAGGTCGAGGACAAGCACGGAGTCCCGCTGGAGGTCGTGGTCGTCGGCGACTGCCCGCTCGACGAGAAACTCACCGCGCAGATGCAGGCCGCGCGCGAGGCGATGGTCAACGCCGCCAAGTACGGTGGCGAGGGCGGGCCGGTGCAGGTCTACGCGGAGGTGGAGGGCCGGACGGTCTTCGTCTCCGTGCGGGACCGCGGGCCGGGTTTCGACCTGGACGCGGTGCCGGGCGACCGGATGGGCGTACGAGAATCGATCGTCGGCCGGATGCAGCGCAACGGCGGATCGGCGCGGCTGAGATCCGCGCCGGGCGGGGGCACCGAAGTGGAGCTGGAGATGGAGAGGGCGGACGGATGAGCGACGAGAACGGGAACGGCACCGAGACGGCGGGGCGGGACGCGGAGCGCCGGGTGCGGGTCGTGCTCGTCGACGACCACCGCATGTTCCGCACGGGCGTGCAGGCCGAGATCGGCCGGACCGACGTGACGGGCGTCGAGGTGGTCGGCGAGGCCGCGGACGTGGACCAGGCGGTGACGGTCATCACCGCCACCCGCCCCGAGGTCGTCCTCCTCGACGTGCACCTGCCGGGCGGCGGCGGGGTCGAGGTGCTGCGCCGCTGCGCGAGCCTGATGGCGGCGGTGGAGAACCCGGTCCGCTTCCTCGCCCTGTCGGTCTCCGACGCCGCCGAGGACGTCATCGGGGTCATCCGGGGCGGCGCCCGCGGCTATGTCACCAAGACGATCACCGGCACCGACCTGGTCGACTCCGTCTTCCGGGTCCAGGAGGGCGACGCCGTCTTCTCCCCGCGCCTGGCCGGCTTCGTCCTCGACGCCTTCGCCTCGACGGACGCGCCGCCGGCGGACGAGGACCTGGACCGGCTCACCCAGCGGGAGCGCGAGGTGCTCCGGCTGATCGCTCGCGGCTATGCGTACAAGGAGATCGCCAAGCAGCTCTTCATCTCGGTGAAGACGGTCGAGTCCCATGTCTCGGCGGTGCTGCGCAAGCTCCAGCTCTCCAACCGGCACGAGCTGACCCGCTGGGCGACCGCCCGCCGCCTGGTCTGACTCCTGGCCGCCTGGCTGACCCCTGCCCGCCTGCCGCGTGCCCGCGTGCCCGGGTCAGCCGACCCGGGTGGCGCCCGCGAACGGCATCTCGTCGATCGGGGCGATCCGGACCGGGGCGCCCGGCCGGGGGGCGTGGATCATCCGGCCGCCGCCGATGTAGAGGCCGACGTGGCTGATGCCGGAGTAGAAGAACACCAGGTCGCCCGGGGCCAGTTCGGAGCGCGAGACCCGGCGGCCGGCGTTGATCTGGGTGTAGGTGGTGCGCGGCAGCGACACCCCGGCCGCCCGCCAGGCCGCCTGGGTGAGCCCCGAGCAGTCGTAGGCGGAGGGGCCGGTCGCCCCCCACACGTACGGCTTGCCGAGCTGGGCCTCGGCGAAGGCGATGGCGGCGGCGGCCCGGCCGGTCGGCGCCGTGAGCGGGCCGCGGTCGGCCGAGGCCCGGTCGGCCCGGTCCGCCGCCGCGCCGCTCGCCGGGCCCGGGCTCGCCGCGTCATGACGCCCGGCGGTCACGGCGGCCTCGTACCGGGCCCGTTCCTCGGCGGTGAGCCGGGCGAGCAGGGCGCGGGCGGCGTCCAGCTTGGTCCGCACGGCCGCCTTCTGCTTCCGCAGCTCCGCCTCGTGCGCCTTCAGCTCGCGCAGCCGGTCCGCCGAGCGGGCGCGCAGCTGGCGTACGGCGGCGAGCTCACGCCGTACGGAGGCGATGGCCGCGGCCTGCCGGTCGCCGGCCTTCTCGGCGAGGGCGGCCCGCTCCAGGTACTGGTCCGGGTCGGAGGTGAGGACGAGCTGGACCGCCGGGTCGAGGCCACCGGAGCGGTACTGGGCGGCGGCGACGGCGCCGAGGGCGTCGCGGGAGCGGTTGAGCCGCTCGGTGCGCCGGGCGGCCTCGTCGCGCAGCCGGTCGAAGGCGGCCCGCGCCTGGCCGGCCTGCTCCTTCGCGCCGTTGTACTTCTCGGTGGCGACCTCGGCCTCCTCGTACAGCCGGTCGACGTCGGCCTTGACCTGCGCGGGGGTGGGGCGGGGAGCGGCGTGGCCCGAGCCCTCGAAGACGGTCGCGGTGGCCGCGGAGGCGAGGGCCAGCGTCGCGGCGGTGCGGACGGCCGGGCCGCCGAGCGGGGAGTGCCTGGGCTTTCGGTGCGCTGCCACGAGGGCGGTCACATCCTCTCCCTGTGGGGGACGCTGCCCGCCGGGGCCGGCGGCGGCCCGCACAGGGGAGACGGGCCGCCGCCGGTTTTCTCGGCGGGGGTGGCCGACGACCGCCGGGCTGCGACGGAGGTGGGGAGTCGGCCACCTGGGTGAGGACGCTAAACCTGGCTGACGACGGCAAGCGGGAGTTGACCGCTATTGGCGCCAGATGTCGTTCCGGGACCGATCTCGCCCGGCCGGCGTGAGGTCACGCGTGCTTCCGGCAGCCGTCTGACCGAAGCCCTGGACAAGCTGGACCCGCCCGGAAGGCGGTGCTACGGCCCCGGTTAGGCTCCGCCCCATGGACGTACTCATTCATGTCTTCGTCGCCCTGCACATCATCGGAATCGGCGCGTTGCTCGGCGGATTCCTCACCCAGATGAAGGCGATGGGGGCCGGTACGGCCCGCTTCACCCCGGCGATGCTGCACGGCGCCCTGACCATGCTGGTCACCGGCGCCGTCCTGGTCGGCATCCACCAGGCCGAGGGCCACACCCTGAACAACATCAAGATCGGCATAAAGATGGCGTTCCTGGTCGTCATCCTCGGCCTGGTCTACGTCAAGCGCGACGAGGAGCAGGTCGACAAGGCCCTCTTCGGCGCCGTGGGCGGCCTGACCGTGGCGAACATCCTCATCGCCACCCTCTGGGTCTGAGCGGGCCCGGGCCCGGGCCCGGACCCAGGAGCCCGGTGCGCCATATGTCCGGCACGGTCTCGTGACCTCAAGCGGGCCGTCGCCCTCCGTGAGCCGGCGGTCACTTCCGGGGACTTCCGGGGACGGGGACCGACTGTCAGTCCGGCGCCCTAGACTCGATAGGCGATGAGCAACAGCCTCTTTGACGACAACTTCCTGGCGAGCCTCCAGCCCCACGCGGAGGAGCCGCCGCCCCTCCCCGAGGACGACCTGCACGGCGCGTACGACGACGAGCACGGCGCCCCGGCCGCGGAGGAGGTCCCGCACGACCTCTTCGGGGACCACTTCGACGCGCCTCCGGGCGGCCGGGACGCCTACTACCGCGACGGCGCCCACCGCCCCGTCGTGGACCCCGCCGCGCTCCTCGACGGGCTGAACGAGCAGCAGCGCGCCGCCGTCGTCCACACCGGCTCACCCCTGCTCATCGTGGCCGGCGCGGGCTCCGGCAAGACCCGGGTGCTCACCCACCGCATCGCCCACCTCCTGGCCACCCGGCACGTCCACCCGGGCCAGATACTGGCGATCACCTTCACCAACAAGGCCGCCGGCGAGATGAAGGAGCGCGTCGAGCAGCTCGTCGGCCCGCGCGCCAACGCCATGTGGGTGTCCACCTTCCACAGCGCGTGCGTCCGCATCCTGCGCCGCGAGTCGAAGAAGCTCGGCTTCACGTCCTCGTTCTCGATCTACGACGCCGCCGACTCCAAGCGCCTCATGGCGCTGGTCTGCCGCGACCTGGACCTCGACCCGAAGCGCTTCCCGCCGAAGTCCTTCAGCGCCAAGATCTCCAACCTGAAGAACGAGCTGATCGACGAGGAGACCTTCGCCGACCAGGCCGCCGACGGCTTCGAGAAGACCCTCGCCCAGGCCTACCGGATGTACCAGTCGCGACTGCGCGAGGCCAACGCGCTGGACTTCGACGACATCATCATGACGACGGTCCATCTGCTCCAGGCCTTCCCGGACGTCGCCGAGCACTACCGCCGCCGCTTCCGGCACGTCCTCGTCGACGAGTACCAGGACACCAACCACGCCCAGTACACGCTCGTCCGCGAGCTGGTCGGCGAGGGGTACGAGGACCTCGGCGCGGCCGAGCTGTGCGTCGTCGGCGACGCCGACCAGTCGATCTACGCCTTCCGCGGCGCGACCATCCGCAACATCCTCCAGTTCGAGGAGGACTACCCGGACGCGACCACGATCCTCCTGGAGCAGAACTACCGCTCCACGCAGACGATCCTCTCCGCCGCCAACGCCGTCATCGAGCGCAACGAGTCCCGCCGCCCCAAGAACCTGTGGACCAACGCGGGCGCCGGCGCGCAGATCACCGGCTACGTCGCCGACACCGAGCACGACGAGGCCCAGTTCGTCGCCGACGAGATCGACCGGCTCACCGACGCCGGCGACGCCAAGGCCGGCGACGTCGCCGTCTTCTACCGCACCAACGCCCAGTCCCGCGTCTTCGAAGAGATCTTCATCCGCGTCGGCCTGCCCTACAAGGTCGTCGGCGGCGTGCGCTTCTACGAGCGCAAGGAGGTCCGGGACGTCCTCGCCTATCTGCGTGTCCTCGCCAACCCCGAGGACACCGTGCCGCTGCGCCGCATCCTCAACGTGCCCAAGCGCGGCATCGGCGAGCGCGCCGAGGCGATGATCGACGCCCTCTCCCTGCGCGAGAAGATCACCTTCCCGCAGGCGCTCAAGCGCGTCGACGAGGCGTACGGCATGGCGGCCCGCTCCGCCAACGCCGTCAAGCGCTTCAACACGCTCATGGAAGAGCTGCGCACCATCGTCGACTCGGGCGCCGGACCCGCCGTGGTCCTGGAGGCCGTGCTCGAACGGACCGGTTACCTGGCCGAGCTGCAGGCGTCCACCGACCCGCAGGACGAGACCCGGATCGAGAACCTCCAGGAACTCGCCGCCGTGGCCCTGGAGTTCGAGCAGGAGCGCGGCGAAGAGGGCGGCTCGCTCTCGGAGTTCCTGGAGCAGGTCGCGCTCGTCGCCGACTCCGACCAGATCCCCGACGAGGACGAGGAGGGCGCGGGCGTCATCACCCTGATGACCCTGCACACCGCCAAGGGCCTTGAGTTCCCGGTGGTCTTCCTCACCGGCATGGAGGACGGCGTCTTCCCGCACATGCGCGCCCTCGGCCAGACCAAGGAGCTGGAGGAGGAGCGTCGCCTGGCGTACGTGGGCATCACCCGCGCCCGCGAGCGGCTCTACCTGACCCGCTCGGCGATGCGCAGCGCCTGGGGCCAGCCCTCGTACAACCCGGCCTCGCGGTTCCTGGAGGAGATCCCGGCCGCGTATCTGGAGTGGAAGCGGACCGGCCCGATGGCCAAGCCCGCCGGGCCGACCTCGGGGATCACCTCCTCGCTGTCCTCCTCGCGTTCGCGCTCCGGCCCCTCGGGCTTCGCCACCCGCCGCACCAGCGACAAGCCGGTGATCTCGCTGCAGGTCGGCGACCGGGTCACCCACGACCAGTTCGGCCTGGGCACGGTCATGGCGGTGCAGGGCGCCGGCGCGGACGCGCAGGCCACGATCGACTTCGGCGACGAGAAGCCGAAGCGGCTGCTGCTGCGGTACGCGCCGGTCGAGAAGCTGTAGGGCCTGACCGGCAGGCAAACGACAGAGGGCCCCGGCCGCTTCGGCGGTCGGGGCCCTCTCCCGTATCGCGTACGGGTTCAGCTCAGCGGGTCGAGGCCGTGGCTGCGCAGCCAGGGCAGCGGGTCGATCGCCGCGCCGCCGTTCGGCCGGACCTCGAAGTGCAGGTGCGGGCCGGTGGAGTTGCCGGAGTTGCCGGAGTACGCGATGACGTCGCCGGCCTTGACCTGCCCGGAGCGGATCTTGGTGCTGCTGAGGTGGCAGTACCAGGTCTCGGTGCCGTCCGGCGCGGTCACGATCGCCATGTTGCCGTAGGCGCTGTTCCACTGGGTGCGGACGGTGCCGTCGGTCGCGGACATCACGGGCGTGCCGTACTGCACGGGGAAGTCGATGCCGGTGTGCAGCGACATCCAGTTGACGCCGGCCTGCCCGAACCGTGCGCTGAGCTGGTGCAGCGTCACCGGCAGCAGGTACTTGGGCCGCAGCGCCTCCTTGCGGGCCGCCTCCTCCTCGCGCTTCTTCCGCTCCGCGTCCTGGCGCAGCTTCAGGTCGATGCGCTCCTGGGTGCGGCTCGCGCGGTCGCCGAAGTCGCGGGCGTCGGCGCTGAGCGCGGCGAGCTGGGTGTCCAGCTTGCTGTTGGCGGCGACCTGCTTCACGGAGGCCGGGTCGGCGGCGGCCATGGACGTCGTGTCGTCCTTGGTGTCGCCGCCGTCGGTGAGGCCGCTGACCGAGGCGGCCGCGATGCCGGCCACGCCCATCACACAGGCGGAGGGGACGGCGACCGTCAGGAGCGCGGAGCGCTTGGCGGGGGTACGGCGCCGGCCGCGGCTGCCACCACCGGAGCGGCGCACGGGGCGGGCCTGGAGTCCGGCGTCCGCGGCGGGAGCGGGCGTGGCGGCGACGAGGTCGGAGTCGCCGTCGCCGTCGTGGTCGTGGTCGGCGTCGCCGTACTGCGCGTCGTACGCGGCAGCGAGGAGGTCCTGGTCGAGCTCCAGGGCCATCATGGTCTCGGCGTCGTGGAAGGCGTCGTGTCCGGGCTCCGGCTCGGCCTCCATGGCCTGCGGCTGCTGCTCGTACGGCTGCTGGTGCCGCTCCTGGTACTGCTGGCCCTGGTACTGCTGGTCCTCGTACGGGGCCTGGTACTGCTCCTGGTGCTGCTCCCCGTACGCCGCCGGGTCGTAGGAGTACCCGCCGGTGGACTCGGGGCTGTACTGCTGCGGGACGACCGGCTCGGCCGCGACCTGGTTCCAGGCGGTGGCGTCGTACGCCCCGGTGTCGTAGCCCGGCTGCGTCCACTGCGCGGTGGTGTCGTACGACGCGAAGGCGGCGGCCTCGTACTGGCCGGTCTGCTGGGCCTCGTTCCAGGCGGTGGCGTCCCACTGCGCGGTGGCGGTGTACGAGCCGTAGGAGCTCGTGTCCCACTGGCCGGTGGCGTGGCCCTGGTCGTACTGCGCGTACGAGGTGTACTGCGTGTGACCGCTCTGACCTGCGTCGTAACCGGTTTCGGCGTAGGCGCCGAAGAGGGGGTCGGCGGCGTAGCTGCCCGTGGTCTGGGTGGCGTCCGTGCCGTACCCGGCGTGGGGGTGCTGGTCGTTCACCAACTTCTCTCTCGCCTCGACAGCAGGGGGTGGAGCTGGGTGGAGCGGGGGGGTCAAGCAGTGGCGTGACTGTACCCGGCGGTACACGGGGCGGACAATCTTCGGAGGGTTTCGAGCCGCCGGGAAACGGGCAATCGGCCGCGTTTCGGGGGGTAGCGGAGAGAGCTTTGGCTCTGTGTTCGAAGAACGTTCGAAGAACGTTGGGCGGAACGGCAACCGGAACGGGATGTTCTGGTGGCCCGTCAGGCCACGGAGGCGGCTTCGGGCGGCCCGGCGTGCGGGTCCTCCTCGCGCCCGTCCGGCGCGCCGGAGGCCGGGCCGCCGTCGGCGAGCGCCCGCAGGATGCCGGCCGAGACGGCCGGATGGACGGGCAGCGCGAGGTGCCCCACGCCGCTGACCCGCACGTTCTCCACGACGAGGTCCGGGTGGTCGAGGCGGGCCGTCCGGACCGGCACCATCACCTCGTCCACGTCGCTCCAGAAACTCACGAACCGCGTACGGCAGCCCGGCGCCGGACCCGCCAGCTCGCGCAGCACCTCCGAGCCGGGCCGCATCTGGCGCACCACGGGGTGCGCGTCGGCCAGCGGCACGAAGGTGGTGCCGGAGTGCGGGGTGCCGAGCATGACGAGGGTGCGCACCCGGGCGTCACCGCCCAGGCGCTGTACGTAATAACGGGCGATCAGGCCGCCCAGGCTGTGGCCCACCAGATCGGCCTCGGTGTGGCCGGTGCGGGCGAGCAGCTCCTCCACCCGGCGGGCCAGCAGTTCGGCGGCGCTGCGCAGGTCGCCGGTGAGCGGGGAGTAGTTGATCGACTCGACCCGGTCACGGCCCCGGCCGTCGCGGGCGAGTGTGCGGCGCAGCAGGACGAAGACGGAACGGTTGTCGACGAAGCCGTGCAGCAGGATCACCGGGCGCGGGCCGCTCGCGACGGGCGTCGTGTCGGTAGCGGGGCGGTGGCGTTCGGTGATCAGGCCGGAAGGGTAGAGGACCAGATGGCCGGCGAGGACCGCGAGCTCCAGGGCGGCGGCCTTCATCCGGTCGGCGAGCGCACCGGACTGCGGGTCCACCGACTGCGGGCCCACGGACCGCGTGTCCCCGGACTGTGGGCCCACGGACTGCGGATCCACCGGCCGTGCGTCGGCGGACCGTGTGTCGGTGGGCTGTGTACCGGCGGACTCGCCGGTGGTGGCCGACGGATCGGCGGGTGACGGGGTGGGGGTGGGCTCCATCGCCGACCTCCGTACGGTGCGGCGGGCCGCCGCACCTCCGTGCCGTGCGGCTGACGGCGCGGGTGTACGGCGGCTCCGTGGCGGCTCCTCCGGGGGCGATCAAACGTCCCACGTGTGATTTCCCCCTCCCCGGCCACCGCGAAACGGACAGGTGCGGGATGCTGGCGATAACGTTCGTTCACCTCCCCGGCAATCAGGCGCGGGGGTCGCATGTGGAGGCAGTGATGGGTGTGACCGGTCCGATCCGCGTGGTGGTCGCCAAGCCGGGTCTCGACGGACACGATCGCGGGGCCAAGGTGATCGCGCGGGCGCTGCGCGACGCCGGTATGGAGGTCATCTACACCGGGCTGCACCAGACGCCCGAGCAGATCGTCGACACCGCGATCCAGGAGGACGCCGACGCCATCGGCCTGTCGATCCTCTCGGGCGCGCACAACACGCTCTTCGTGAAGGTCCTCGAACTGCTGAAGGAGCGCGACGCGGAGGACATCAAGGTCTTCGGCGGCGGCATCATCCCGGACGCGGACATCCCGCCGCTGAAGGAGAAGGGCGTCGCGGAGATCTTCACCCCGGGCGCGACCACCGCGTCGATCGTGGAGTGGGTCAACGCGAACGTCCGCGTGGCGGCCTGACGGACTTTCGCCGGCGGTGACGCGAGCCGCTGTCGTACGGGGCGGCCGCCCCGTACGACAGGTACAGCGGCCTGTCACGCGGCCGCCGGATCACGGTCCGCTCGCTCCGGGTCCGCCGGCTCCGGGTCCGTCAGCTCCGCGTGCATCGCGGCGCGCAGTTCCAGGGTGGAGACCAGGCGCTGGAAGGCCTCCGACCAGTAGCCGCCGGCTCCGGGGGAGGCGTCCTCCGCTTCGGCGGGCAGCGCGGTCAGGGCCGCGAGCCGGCCGGCCGTCGCCGGCGCGAGGCAGCGCTCGGCCAGGCCCATCACCCCGCTGAAGCTCCACGGATAGCTGCCCGCGTCCCGCGCGATGTCCAGGGCGTCGACCACCGCCCGGCCCAGCGGCTCCGACCACGGCACCGCGCATACCCCGAGCAGCTGGAACGCCTCCGACAGGCCGTGCGCCGATATGAACGAGGCCACCCACGCGGCCCGCTCCTCCGCCGGAAGCGTCGAGAGCAGCTGGGCGCGCTCCGCCAGCGAGGACGTGCCCGGACCGGCCGTCTGCGGAGCGGCCGGGGTGCCGAGCAGGGCCCGCGACCAGTCCGCGTCCCGCTGCCGCACCGCCGCCCGGCACCAGGCCGCGTGCAGCTCGTCCCGCCAGTCGTCGGCGACCGGCAGCGCCACTATCTCCTCCGGGCCGCGGCCCCCGAACCGCGCCGGCCAGCAGTACAGCGGCGCGGCCTCCACCAGCTGGCCCAGCCACCACGAGCGCTCGCCGCGCCCCGAGGGCGGGGTCGCCGACACGCCGTCGTGCCGCATGCCCGCGTCGCACTCGTGCGGCGCCTCCACCACGATCGCCGCCGCCCCCTCCGTACGGTCGAGGGACACGCACGACACGGCCCGCTCGGCCATCCGCGCGGCCAGCGCCGACGACGGCAGCGCGGACAGCAGCTCGGCGGCCGTCGCCCGCACGTTGCGGCTGCGGTCGGACAGGGCCGCCTCCAGGAACTCCTCGTCCGCCGCGCCGAGCCCCGCGCGCAGCGAGTCCAGGAACATCAGCCGGTCCTCCGCCCGCTCGGCGCCCCACGTCGACGCCAGCAGCTCCCGGCCCTCGTCCGGATCCTGCGCCCGTACGGCGGTGAGCAGCGCGACCCGCTCGGCGAACAGGCCCTCGTCCCACAGCGCCAGGACCGCCTCCCGGTCCGTCGGGTCCGGCAGCGCGCCGCCCCCGCCCGCGCCGCGCAGCGCGAACTTCCACTCCGGGTTCAGCCGGGCCAGCCACAGCCCGCGCGGTCCCGCGAACGCCAGCGCCTGCGGCCGCAGATCGGTCCGGGCCCGGGCCGCGTCGAGCAGCGCGGGCAGCGCGGCGGCCGGCGCGCGATACCCCTGCTCGTTCGCCGCCGCCAGCCACTGCGGCAGCAGCTCCGCCAGATCGGGTGCCGCCCCGCGCCGCCCCCCGGACGGCGCGGGCGCGGCCCTGCCCGCGAGCAACTGCCCCAGCCTGCGCCGCGCCACCGCCGGTAGCGCCGGCCGCCCGTCCTCCGGCGCCGGCTCCAGCGGAGCCGCCGCAGGCCCGGGCCGCAGCCCCGCCCTGCGCCGTACGGTGTGCACGGCGGCGGCGTCGAGCAGCGCGACGGGCGCCGTGTCCCCGGCGGAGTCCCCGGCGGTCTGCGCGGCGGCGTGCGCGGGCGGCCTGCGGTCCGTGCCCAGCAGGGCCGCGGTGACGAGCTCTTCCCAGGCTTCCATGGACTCCTCCAGCGGTAGGTCGCAGTCAGATGGCAGTGACATCGCGGTCGGACGGCGCTCGGACGGCGGTCGGACGGCGGTCAGACGAGCGGCACCGTCTCGCCGGGCGCCTCCGGCCCCCAGGCGGCCAGCGGCGTGAATCCCTGGTGCCCGACCTCCCCGAACACCGTCACCGGCCCTCCGCCGGAGAGCGCGACGAGCCGCCACAGTCCGGGGCCGCCCTGGGCGGCGCGGGTGAGGGGTATGGCCTCGCCACCGTCCGCCAGTTGCCAGTCGTACTCCGCGCGGGCCGGGGCCACGCCGGTCAGCGTGACCGGCCAGCTGTCCAGCCACGGGTCGTCGCGCAGGGCGTGGCCGTACGCGTCGAGGGCGGCGGCGACGGGCCCGCCCGGGGGTGGGGCGGCGGAGGCTCCCGGGGCTGCCGGGGCGGCGAACTGCTCGACCAGCTCGGCGCGGAGAGCCGCCGCGCCCTCGTACGGGCGGACTTCGGCGTCGAGGACGGCGCCGACGGGAAGGGCGAGCTGCGGAGCCCGGCCGGCCGCGCCGAAGGAGAGGAGCAGGGCCGTGCGGCCCGACTCCTCGCCGTACAGCCAGATGCGACGGGTCGTCAGACGGGAGTCGGCGGAGTCGTACTGCGCGAGCACCAGCCAGCGGTCGCGCACCGTGGGCCCGTCCTGCGGGACGGTCAGGCCGACCCGGGTGCGGACGGTCGCGGCGAGCGGGGCCGGGAGGCCGTCCACGGAGAGCCAGGCGCGGTCGAGGAGATGGGTCAGCGCGCACTCCTCCAGGAGCCGGACCGGCCAGCCCGGACCCGAGCCCGGTATCGCGCCCAACTCCCGCACCCGGGCGGCGAGTCCGGGTGCCTGGGCGTCGACCATGCGGGCCGCGGTCTCCTCCCACTGCCCGTATCCCGCCTGCTCGGCCGCGGCGAGGCCACCACGCAGCAGATCCGCGAGCCGCTGCTCCAACTCCTGCGCGCCCGCCGTGATCCGGGCCGCCCGCCGCTCGGCGCGGCGGCGCGCCGCCTCCGGGTCGGCCGGGCCCGTGGCCGCCCCGTCCGAGGCGGCGGCGGTCGCCCGCGCCTGCCGGGACGCCAGCCACTTCGCCGCCCAGTCGGGCGGCTCGGTGGCGGGCCCGACCTCCCCAGCGGCCCAGAGCAGCAGCAGCCCCAGCGCGTGCTTGCACGGGAACTTCCGGCTCGGGCAACTGCACGCGTACGCCGGGCCCGTGACGTCCACGACGGTCCGGTACGGCGTTCTGCCGCTGCCCTTGCACAGGCCCCAGACGGCCCCGGCCCCCGACCCGGCTCCGACCCCCGTTCCCGTCCCGGTTCCGGACCATGGTCCGGGCGTGCCCAGTTTGCTTCCCGCTCTGCGCGACGCGTCGTCAGGAGCCAGAGCCAGCACCTGATCCGACGTCCAGCGCACCCCCTGATCAGTCATGCGAACGACCGTACGGGCCGCCACTGACAATCGCCCCCGCACGGCTCCCACCTGCGGTTTCCACCAGCCGGGGCCGATTGTCAGTGGCGTGGTGCACCGTGGATCGCACAGCAGGTCGAACGATCTGGAGGGGGACCCATGACCCTGCCCGAAAACTCCACGAACGCCACGGCAGCCACGGCGAACGCCACGGCAGCCACGGCGAACGCCACGGCAGCCACGGCGGACGCCACCGCGGCCCTGCGGCCGCACGCCGAGGACGCCTTCGCCCACGAACTCGCCGCGCTCGCCGCCGCCGACGACCGGCCCCGCCCCGCCCGCTGGCGGCTCTCGCCGTGGGCCGTCGCCACCTACCTCCTCGGCGGCACGCTGCCCGACGGCACGGTGATCACACCGAAGTACGTCGGGCCGCGCCGGATCGTCGAGGTCGCCGTCACCACGCTCGCCACCGACCGCGCCCTGCTCCTGCTCGGCGTGCCCGGCACCGCCAAGACCTGGGTGTCCGAGCACCTGGCCGCAGCCGTCAGCGGCGACTCCACCCTGCTCGTCCAGGGCACCGCCGGCACCCCCGAGGAGGCCATCCGCTACGGCTGGAACTACGCACAGCTGCTCGCCTACGGTCCCAGCCGTGACGCCCTCGTGCCCAGCCCCGTCATGCGGGCCATGGCGCAGGGCATGACCGCCCGGGTCGAGGAGCTGACCCGCATCCCCGCGGACGTGCAGGACTCCCTCATCACGATCCTGTCCGAGAAGACCCTGCCGATCCCCGAGCTGGGCGAGGAGGTCCAGGCCGTCGGCGGCTTCAACCTCATCGCCACCGCCAACGACCGCGACCGCGGCGTCAACGACCTGTCCAGCGCCCTGCGCCGCCGCTTCAACACGGTCGTCCTGCCGCTGCCCGCGACCCCGGACGCCGAGGTCGACATCGTCGCGCGGCGCGTCGACCAGATCGGCCGCTCGCTCGACCTGCCGGCCGTGCCGGAGGGCGTCGAGGAGATCCGCCGGGTCGTCACCGTCTTCCGCGAGCTGCGTGACGGAGTGACGGCGGACGGCCGGACGAAGCTCAAGTCGCCCTCCGGGACGCTGTCGACGGCCGAGGCCATCTCCGTCGTGACGGGCGGTCTCGCGCTCGCCGCGCACTTCGGCGACGGCGTGCTGCGGGCCGGCGACGTCGCCGCCGGGCTGCTCGGCGCGGTGGTCCGCGACCCGGCGGCCGACCGGGTGATCTGGCAGGAGTACCTGGAGACGGTGGTGCGCGAGAGAGACGGCTGGAAGGACTTCTACCGCGCCTGCCGCGAGGTGAGCGCGTGACCCGCCCGCCCGCCGCGGGTCCGGCAGGGCTCGCCCCGTCCACGGCGGGACCGGTTGCCGGCGGCCCGTCACCGGTGGGACCGGTTGCCGGTGGCCCGGACACGCCCGGACCGGTTGCCGTCCGCCCGGCCACGCCCGGACCGGTTGCCGTCCGCCCGGCCACGGCCGGCCCGGTTGCCGGCGGCCCGTCACCGGCGGGACCGGTTGCCGGTGGCCCGGACACGCCCGGACCGGTTGCCGTTCGCCCGGCCACGGCCGGCCCGATTGACGGTGAGCCGTCCACGGCGGGACCGGTTGCCGGCGGCCTGGACACGCCCGGACGGGTTGCCGTCGGCCCGGCCACGGCCGGACCAATTGCCGGTGGCCCGGCAGCCTGCGGCCCGGCGACCGGCGGTCCGCTCGTCCTCGGGGTCCGTCATCACGGGCCCGGGTCGGCCCGGGCCGTGCTCGCCGCGCTCGAGGCCGGGCGGCCCAAGGTGGTGCTCGTGGAGGGGCCGCCGGAGGCGGACGGGCTGGTGGGGCTGGCGGCGGAGGAGGGGATGCGGCCGCCCGTCGCGCTCCTCGCGCACGCCGTGGAGGATCCCGGTCGGGCCGTGTTCTGGCCGATGGCCGAGTTCTCGCCGGAGTGGGTGGCCATCCGCTGGGCGCTCGCGCACGGCGCGGAGGTCCGCTTCATCGACCTGCCCGCCGCACACACCCTCGCCGCCGCCGAGAGCGACACGGCGGGACCGCGCGTCGATCCGGTCGCCGAGCTGGCCACGGCCGCCGGGTACGGGGACGCCGAGCGCTGGTGGGAGGACGTCGTCGAACTGCGCGGCGCGGCCGACCCGTTCGCCCCGTTCGAGGCGCTCGCCGAGGCGATGGGCGCGTTGCGCGAGGCGTACGGGCACGGGGGCCACGCCCGTGACCTGGTGCGCGAGGCGTACATGCGGATCCAGCTCCGCGCGGCCCGCAAGGAGTTCGGGGACGACGTGGCCGTCGTGTGCGGCGCCTGGCACGTCCCCGCGCTCCGCCGCCGGACCACCGTCACCGCCGACCGGGCCCTGCTCAAGGGGCTGCCCAAGGTGAAGACCGCGCTGACCTGGGTGCCGTGGACGCACCGTCGGTTGGCCCGGCGCTCCGGTTACGGGGCGGGCATCGACGCGCCCGGCTGGTACGCGCACCTGTTCACCGCACCCGACCTGCCGGTCGTGCGCTGGATGACGAAGGTCGCCGGGCTGCTCAGGGACGAGGACGTGCCGGTCTCGTCCGCGCACGTCATCGAGGCCGTACGGCTCGCCGACGCGCTCGCCGGACTGCGCGGCCGGCCGCTGCCCGGGCTCGGCGAGACCACCGACGCGGTGCGGGCCGTCATGGGCGACGGCTCCGACGTGCCGCTCGCCCTGGTCCGCGACCGGCTCGTCGTCGGCGACGTGCTCGGCACCGTCCCGGACGGGGCGCCGGCCGTCCCGCTCCAGCGCGACCTGGAACGGCTCCAGCGCTCCCTGCGGCTCAGGCCGGAGGCGCACGAGCGGGAGCTCGACCTCGACCTGCGCAGGGAGAACGACGCGGACCGCAGCCGGCTGCTGCACCGGCTCCGGCTGCTCGGTGTCGACTGGGGCGCCCCGGTCCCCGGCCGCGCGTCGACCGGCACCTTCCGGGAGAGCTGGCGGCTGTACTGGCAGCCCGAACTCCATGTGCAGGTCGCCGAGGCGGGCGTCTGGGGCACCACGGTCGAGGCCGCCGCCACCGCGAAGGCCGAGTCGCAGGCCGCGGCGGCGGACGACCTCGCCACCGTCACCACGCTCGCCGAGCAGTGCCTGCTCGCCGGGCTGACCGACGCCCTGCCCGCCGTGCTGCGCGCGCTCGCCGACCGGGCCGCGCTCGACGCCGACGTCGCCCACCTCGCCCAGGCCCTGCCCGCCCTCGCCCGCTCGCTGCGTTACGGGGACGTGCGGGCCACCGACACCACCGCGCTCGGCGAGGTCGCCGTCGGCCTCGCCGAGCGCGTCTGCGTCGGCCTCCCGCCCGCCTGCGCCGGCCTCGACGCCGACGCCGCCACCGAGATGCGCGGCCGCCTCGACGGCGTCCACCCGGCGATGGCCCTGCTGCCCGACGCCGGGGGCCTCGTCGAGCGCTGGGCCGGTGTCCTGCGCCGCCTCGCCGGGCGGGACCGGGTGCCCGGGGTGCTGCGGGGGCGGGCCGTGCGACTGCTGCTCGACGACGGACGGCTCGAGGACGACGAGGCCGCGCGGCTGATGGGGCTCGCGCTGTCGCCCGGGACGGAGCCCGCCGACGCCGCCGCGTGGATCGAGGGGTTCGTCGGCGGCGGCTCCGGGGGCGGACTGCTGCTGGTGCACGACGAGCGGCTGCTCGGCCTGGTCGACGCGTGGCTGGGCGCCGTACCGGCCGACGCGTTCACCGGCGTACTGCCGCTGCTGCGCCGCACGTTCGGCGCGTACGAACCCGGGGTGCGCCGCACGCTGGGGGAACTGGTGGCACGGGGGCCCGCGCGTGGCGGGCCCGCGGGCCCGGCCGCCGCGGTGACACCCGGCTTCGGCGCCGCGCTCGACGAGGAGCGCGCCGACGGCGTCCTGCCCCTGCTCCAGTTGATTCTCGGAACGGAGGTCCACCCGTGAGCACTCCCAGGAACACCGCGATCACGGACGACGAGCGGCTGCGCCGCTGGCACCTGGTCCTCGGCGGCGGCGCGGCCGAGGGCACGGGCCGCGCGCTGACCGGGGCCGACGCCGCGATGGACCGCGCCCTCACCGCGCTCTACGACAAGGGGGCGGGCGACGGGGCGCGCGGCACGGAGCGTTCGGCCGGGCTCGGCGGCTCCGCGCCGTCCGTCGCGCGCTGGCTCGGCGACATCCGCACGTACTTCCCGAGCAGCGTCGTGCAGGTGATGCAGCGCGACGCCATCGACCGGCTCGGGCTCGCCGCGCTGCTCCTGGAGCCCGAGATGCTCCAGGCCGTCGAGGCGGACGTGCACCTCGTCGGCACCCTGCTGTCCCTCAACAAGGCCATGCCGGAGACGACCAAGGAGACCGCGCGGGCCGTCGTGCGCAAGGTCGTCGACGACCTGGAGCGGCGGCTCGCGAGCCGCACCCGGGCCACCCTCACCGGCGCGCTCGACCGCTCGGCCCGGATCAGCCGGCCGCGCCACCGGGACATCGACTGGGACCGGACCGTCCGCGCCAACCTCAAGAACTACCTGCCCGAGCACGGCACGGTCGTCCCCGAGCGGCTGATCGGCTACGGGCGGGCGTCCCAGGCGGTGAAGAAGGAGGTCGTGCTCTGCATCGACCAGTCCGGCTCCATGGCCGCCTCCGTCGTCTACGCCTCCGTCTTCGGCGCCGTCCTCGCCTCCATGCGGTCGATCGCCACCCGCCTGGTCGTCTTCGACACCGCCGTCGTCGACCTCACCGACCAGCTCGACGACCCCGTCGACGTCCTCTTCGGCACCCAGCTCGGCGGCGGCACGGACATCAACCGGGCGCTCGCCTACTGCCAGTCGAAGATCACCCGTCCCGCCGACACCGTCGTCGTCCTGATCAGCGACCTCTACGAGGGCGGGATCCGCGACGAGATGCTGAAGCGGGTCGCCGCGATGAAGGCGTCCGGAGTGCAGTTCGTGGCGCTGCTCGCGCTCTCCGACGAGGGCGCGCCCGCCTACGACCGGGAGCACGCCGCCGCCCTGGCCGCGCTCGGCGCCCCCGCCTTCGCCTGTACCCCCGACCTCTTCCCGGAGGTCATGGCCGCCGCCCTGGAGAAGCGCCCGCTGCCGATACCCGAGGCGTGACCGGCCCCCACGAGAAGCCGACGCCGACGGGACGGCGACGGGACACGGCCGGGGGTACGGAATCCGCACCCGTGACCGTGCGGAATCCGTCGCCGGAGCGCCACCCGGACGGACGTGGGGACTGTCACTGAGGCTCATATCACATCCGGACCCGACCGGCCCTCACCCGGGCGCCCGGCGTGCCGTGAGACGCGCAACGCCCGCGCCCAGCCTGCCGCGAGAGCACGGGGGTCCCTCGCACCGGACCCTACGGAACGCCCCGCCATCCCTACGATCTGTGACCCGTATCACCGCCAGGTTGTGATCTGCGATTTAGGGACCCAGGTCCCACGGGGATAACCTGCGAGACGGACATGCCGCGTCCACGGTCACCGTGTACGCCTCCCTAGTGACAGCGCAGTCACGTTGCCCTTCGCGGCACGCCCACGCAGACAACGAACCGCGATCATCTAGAAAAGGGACGCGCGTGGACCTGTTCGAGTACCAGGCGAGGGACCTCTTCGCCAAGCACGGTGTACCGGTGCTGGCCGGTGAAGTCATCGACACGCCTGAGGCGGCGCGCGAGGCCACCGAGCGGCTTGGCGGCAAGTCGGTCGTCAAGGCGCAGGTGAAGGTCGGCGGCCGCGGCAAGGCCGGCGGCGTCAAGCTCGCCGCCACCCCGGACGAGGCCGTCGCCCGCGCGACGGACATCCTGGGCATGGACATCAAGGGCCACACGGTCCACAAGGTGATGATCGCGGAGACCGCTCCGGAGATCCTCGAGGAGTACTACGTCTCGTACCTCCTCGACCGCACCAACCGCACCTTCCTCGCCATCGCCTCCGTCGCCGGCGGCATGGACATCGAGGAGGTCGCCGCGACGACCCCCGAGCGTGTCGCGAAGGTTCCGGTCGACGCCAACAAGGGTGTCGACATCGAGAAGGCGCGCGAGATCGTCGCCGCGGCCCAGTTCCCGGCCGAGGTCGCCGAGAAGGTCGCCGACGTCCTCGTGACCCTGTGGAAGACCTTCGTCGCCGAGGACGCGCTCCTCGTCGAGGTCAACCCGCTCGCGAAGGTCGCCTCCGGCGACGTCATCGCGCTCGACGGCAAGGTCTCCCTGGACGCCAACGCCGACTTCCGCCAGCCCGAGCACGAGGCGCTCGAGGACAAGGCCGCAGCCAACCCGCTCGAGGCTGCCGCCAAGGCCAAGGGCCTCAACTACGTCAAGCTGGAGGGCGAGGTCGGCATCATCGGCAACGGCGCCGGCCTGGTCATGTCGACCCTGGACGTCGTCGCGTACGCCGGTGAGAACCACGGCGGCGTGAAGCCCGCCAACTTCCTCGACATCGGTGGCGGCGCCTCCGCCGAGGTCATGGCGAACGGCCTGGAGATCATCCTCGGCGACAAGGACGTCAAGTCCGTGTTCGTCAACGTCTTCGGTGGCATCACCGCCTGTGACGAGGTCGCCAACGGCATCGTCCAGGCCCTCGAGCTCCTCGCCTCGAAGGGCGAAGAGGTCACCAAGCCGCTGGTCGTGCGACTCGACGGCAACAACGCGGAGCTGGGTCGCAAGATCCTGTCCGACGCCAACCACCCGCTCGTTCAGCGCGTGGACACCATGGACGGCGCGGCCGACAAGGCCGCCGAGCTCGCGGCTGCGAAGTAAGGGACGAGGACTAAACAGCCATGGCTATCTTCCTCAACAAGGACAGCAAGGTCATCGTCCAGGGCATGACCGGTGCCACGGGCATGAAGCACACCAAGCTCATGCTGGGTGACGGCACGAACATCGTCGGCGGCGTGAACCCGCGCAAGGCCGGCACGTCCGTCGACTTCGACGGCACCGAGATCCCGGTCTTCGGCACCGTCGCCGAGGCGATGGAGAAGACGGGCGCCAACGTCTCCGTCCTCTTCGTCCCGCCGGCCTTCGCCAAGGCCGCCGTGGTCGAGGCGATCGACGCCGAGATCCCGCTCGCCGTCGTCATCACCGAGGGCATCGCCGTCCACGACTCCGCCGCGTTCTACGCGTACGCCGTGGAGAAGGGCAACAAGACCCGCCTCATCGGCCCGAACTGCCCCGGTCTCATCACCCCGGGCCAGTCGAACGCCGGCATCATCCCGGGCGACATCACCAAGCCGGGCCGCATCGGCCTGGTCTCGAAGTCCGGCACGCTGACGTACCAGATGATGTACGAGCTCCGTGACCTCGGCTTCTCCTCCGCCGTCGGCATCGGTGGCGACCCGGTCATCGGCACCACGCACATCGACGCCCTGGCGGCCTTCGAGGCCGACCCGGACACCGACCTGATCGTCATGATCGGCGAGATCGGCGGCGACGCCGAGGAGCGTGCGGCCGACTTCATCAAGGCCCACGTCACCAAGCCGGTCGTCGGCTACGTCGCGGGCTTCACCGCCCCCGAGGGCAAGACCATGGGCCACGCCGGCGCCATCGTCTCCGGCTCCTCCGGCACCGCCCAGGCGAAGAAGGAGGCCCTCGAGGCCGCCGGTGTCAAGGTCGGCAAGACCCCGACCGAGACCGCCAAGCTGGCGCGCACGATCCTCGCGGGCTGAACCGACGGGCTGTCTTTCGCACAGCAGCCCGACGGGCCGTGAAACGAGTGGGCCCCGCCCCCTCCCGGGAGACCGGCAGGGGGCGGGGCCCACTCGCGTACCCGCGCCGCTCGTCACACGCTCATTCGGCCCCGGGGACCAGGCGTTCCGGGCCCGGGTGCGGGGCCGTACGCAGCAGCTCGTGCAGCGCCTTGTCCTCCGGCCGCAGCTTCTGCGGGCCGCCGCGGACCGGGACGCCCTCGACGACCTGGCCGGGCGCGTTGACCGGGATGTAGCGGGTCGGCGCGGTGACCACGGTGAAGGCCGTGGCGGCGATCAGCGCCGCCGTCACCGCGATCACCGTCCGGGTCAGCAGGCGCGACCGCCGCTCGCTGCCCGTCCGCACCGCGCACGCCTCGGGCAGCGTGGCCGTCGGCGCCTCCGCGACGAGCGCGCCCAGGCGCTGCTGCAGCGCCTCGGCCTCGGCGAGCTCGGGAACCCGCTGCGCGATGACCGTACGGGCGTGCAGCAGCCGGTTCCCGGTCGCCGGCGTGCTCGCCTCGGTCTCGGCCGCCGTCTCGGGCAGGTCGAGGCCGAGACCGTCGTACAGCAGGACGGTACGGCGGTACGGGGCCGGCAGGTCCAGGAGCGCCCTGAGGAGCGCGCGCCGTGACGCCTCGGTGGGCGGCGCGTCCGGGTGCCGGTGGCGGCGCCGGAAGCGGTGCCAGGGCGACAGCGCGTACTCGTACGCCGCCGCGCGCACCCAGCCCACCGGATCGCGGTCGCACGCGACCTCGGGCCAGCGCTCCCAGGCGTGGTGGAAGGCGTGCTCGACGGACTCCCGGGAGAGCCGGCGGCGTCCGGTGAGCAGATACGTCTGATGGACGAGCCCGGGAGCGGCGTACGCGTAGAGCGCGTCGAAGGCGTCCTCGGGCGTGAGCCCGGGCGCGGCCGCCTTCTCGACCGCCGGAACCTCCGGCTCCGCCGCCGCGGGCCCGACGGACCCGGCGCCACCTCTGGCCGCCCGCCGACCGGCCCGCCGCGCGGCGGCCGGCCGACCGCGCTCAGCCGGGGCGGACGCGCCGGACTCGGTGACGGTCGGTTGGTCCGTTTCCGTCGCGGACGACGCGTCCGTGGCGGTGGGCTTGCCCGACTCCGTCGGTGCGGAGGCCTCTGGCTCCGTGGGAGCCGGCATGCCCGGGCCCGGCGGTGCGGACGGCCCCGTTGCCGTGGCGGCCGCCTCGCGAGGCTGCGCCGGTGCGGACGGCCCCGTTGCCGTGGCGGCCGGCTCCTCGCCGTGCTCCGGCGCGTTCGAGGCCGCGTGGGCTCGGCCGGGCTCCCGGCTCTGCGCCCCGTGCGACCCCTTCGCCAGCGGTGCCGTCGGGGCCTTCGGCGGGCGGTCGGCGCCCTTGGCGGCCGGGCGGGGGCGGGTGGCGGCGGGGGCGGGGCGGGCCGGTTTGTCGGTGCGGGGCGCGGTGGGCTCCTCGTACACGCCGAGCAGCTTCGCGTACGCCTCCCGCTTGCGCCCCCGCGGGGTGCTGCGGCCGGTCTCCCAGGCCCGGACGGTGGCGCGGGTGACGCCCAGCGCCTCGGCGACCTGCTCCTCGCTCAGCGGGAGCGCCTCACGCAGCCGGCGCCGCTCCTTGGGGGAGGGCAGCGCGACGGACGGACTCGTCGGACTCATCGAGGTCGACCTCCCGCGGCGCAGCTCTGGGCGGAAAAGTACATAAACGTATCTTGAGCGACACAACGGCCATTCGCCTGTTACGAGGGCAAACCGCGTGTCGCTGGCAGCATGGCTCCCGTGACGCACCTGACCGCCGAGCAGCGCCCTTCGCCGGCGTCCGACGCCCCGGTCCAGGGCCGCCGGTCGGCCGCCCTGGCCACCGCGTTCGTGCGGGGCGGCATCGCGGCCGGGCTCGGTCTCGGTGCGCTCGCCGTGCTCGTGACGGGCGCCTGGATCGCCTCGCCGTACCCGGACGGCGGCCCCGGCGGCGCGCTGCACACCGCCGCCGGTCTGTGGCTGCTCGCGCACGGGAGTGACCTGCTGCGCCTGGACACCGTCTCCGGCGTTCCCGCACCCCTCGGCGTCACGCCGCTGCTGCTCGGCGTCCTGCCGTTGTGGCTCGCGCACCGGGCGGTCCGGGACACCCTCGACCCCGGCGAGGGGCGGCCGGTGCCGTCGCCGGCCGGGGCCGTGGCGGCGGTCGTCGGGGGATATCTGCTGGTCGCGGCCGCGGTGGTGGTCTATACGGAGGCCGGCGCGTTCCCCGCGGACCTGGTCACGGCGGGCGCCTGGACCCCGGCCACGGTGCTGGCCGCGGCGGCGACCGGCGCATGGACGGCGCGCGGCCGGCCGCTGCCGGAGCGGGAACGGTTCGCCGTCGCGCTGGGCGCCGCCGGGGCCGCGCTCACCGCGCTGCTGGGCGCCGGCGCGGTGCTCGTCGGGGCGTCGCTGCTCTGGCACGTCGGCGCGGCGCAGGCCTCGTTCAACGGGCTCGCGGGGGAGTGGTCGGGGCGGATCGCCGTCACGCTGCTCGTGCTCGCGCTGCTGCCGAACGCCGTCGTGTGGGGCGTGGCGTACGGGATCGGCCCCGGCTTCGCCCTCGGTACGGGCGCGCTCGTGACCCCGTTCGGCTTCACGGGAGTCCCCGCCCGCCCCGACTTCCCGCTGCTCGCGGCGCTGCCGGGACCGGGGCCCGGAAGCTGGCCGCACTGGGCGGCGACCGTCGTCCCGGCCCTCGCCGCCCTCGCCCTCGGGCGCCGCGTGGGCCGCGCCGCCCGCACCTGGACCGTCCGGGAGACGGCCCTGACCGTCCTCGCCGCGGCCTTCGCCTGCGGTGCCGCCGTCGCCGCCCTCGCCGCCGCGGCCGGCGGCCCGCTCGGCCCGGGGCGCCTCGCCGCCTTCGGCCCGGTGTGGTGGCAGACAGGCCCGGCGGCGGCGCTCTGGTTCCTGGCCCTCGGGGCGCCGACGGCCCTTGCGGTACGGGGCTGGGGGCGGCGCGTGCTGCGCAGGGCGGCCCGGGCGGCCGAGCCCGTACCCGACGCCCCGCCGTCGGCACCGCTCGTCCGGCCCGAAGCCCCGGACCCCGCGGACGCGTCCACCGGCACCGCCGGCGCGTTGGCCCGCCTCGACGCACTGGAGGACGAGGACGAGCACGAGCTCGGTGGCGACGAGTCGTACGGCTTCCTCCCGGCCGCCTGGGAACCCCCGGCGGGCCTGCCCGTCACGCGCCCCGTCGGCTCGCCGCCCCCTCCGGAACCGGCCCCCGTCCCACCGCCCGAACCCGCGCGCGGCCGCAGCGCGGAGCCGCCGGACCTGCCTCCGGGTCCGCCGGGGCCTCCCGGGCCTCAGGCGCCGCCGGGGCCTCCCGGGCAGGATCCCGCAGCTCCGGAGGCCCCGGACCGGGCCTGACGCTCCGACGGGCCCGCCCGACCAGCTACTCCCGCACCCCGAACGTGTCCTGCAGCGGCTTCGGCAGCAGGTCGTTGCAGGCCAGCTGGCTCTGCTTCGTCAGGGCGTCCGCGCGGCACTCGTAGAAGTCGCGGTAGGCGAGGTGGACCGCGAAGCCGCTCGCGACGATCATCAGGGCGACCGAGGCGGTGACGAGGCCGGCGATCGCGGCGGTCTGCTTGGAGCGGGCGGCCGTGGCCGTCGCGGCGAGGGTCGCCGGGGACTGCGGGCCCTCCGGGGGCTTGGGCCTGGTGCGGAGGGCGCTGATGGCCCAGTAGGCGCCGAGGGCGCCGAGGAGGAGGGCCAGTTCCTGGACGAAGAAGGAGAAGAAGAAGGCCCACATGCCGGAGAGGACGGCGTAGCGGGCGCGGCGCTGGGCCGGGTCCGTGGGGTCCCAGCGCAGGCCCGGGCCCTGGCCGCCGTCGGGGCCGCCCTGACCGCCGCCCTGGCCGCCGCCCGAGGGCTGGTCGGGGCGGCGGCCGAAGCCGTCCGAGGAGCGGCCGGGCTGGCTGGCGCTCCAGCCGGGGCCGGACGCGCTGCCGTCCGAACCTTCCGGATGCCGCGGCTGCCACGGCTGGTCCGGCTGCCCCTCCGGCGGCGGTGCGAACGGGTTGTTGTCGTTCGTGGACTGGCGCTCCGGCATCTGCTGGACGTCTTCCCTCTGTCTGTCGACGGTCTGTCGTACGCGATTGCGACGGTCTGTCGTACGGCTGTCGTACGCGGTTTCGGCCCTTCGTGCGGCCCCGGTCCGGCCCGTTCCGGCGGGCCCTCGGCCCCTGACGCTACCGCCCGGTCACGCCCCCGTCCCGTGGGGGCCTTCCGGAGTGCCGGTATCGTTGCTGACGGTCGGGCCCTTCGTAGGGTTCCCCGTATCGAGGGACGCGATTCGTTCGTACGACCGTACAAACACCACGGAAAGAGTGACCGCAGTGGCTGCCGCCCGCCTCGTCGTCCTGGTCTCCGGCTCCGGCACGAACCTCCAGGCCCTGCTCGACGCGATCGCCGCCGACCCCGAGGGCTACGGAGCCGAGATCGTCGCCGTCGGCGCCGACCGCGACGGGATCGCCGGTCTGGAGCGGGCCGAGCGCGCCGGGCTTCCCACCTTCGTGTGCCGGGTCAAGGACTTCGCGACCCGCGAGGAGTGGGACCGCGCCCTGACCGAGGCCACCGCCGCGTACGAGCCGGAGCTCGTCGTCTCGGCCGGTTTCATGAAGATCGTCGGCAAGGAGTTCCTCGCCCGCTTCGGCGGCCGGGTCGTCAACACCCACCCGGCGCTCCTCCCCAGTTTTCCCGGTGCCCACGGCGTGCGCGACGCACTCGCCTACGGGGCCAAGGTCACCGGATGCACCGTCCACTTCGTCGACGACGGCGTCGACACCGGCCCGATCATCGCCCAGGGCGTGGTCGAGGTGCGGGACGAGGACGATGAGGCCGCGCTCCACGAGCGCATCAAGGACGTCGAGCGCTCGCTGCTCGTCGAGGTCGTGGGGCGACTCGCCCGCAACGGCTACAGCATTGAGGGACGAAAGGTTCATGTCGGTGAGCACTGACACCGTTAAGCCCATCCGCCGCGCGCTGGTCAGCGTCTACGACAAGACGGGGCTCGAAGAGCTGGCCCGTGGTCTGCACGAGGCCGGCGTCGAGCTGGTCTCCACCGGCTCCACCGCGTCGAAGATCGCCGCGGCCGGCGTCCCGGTCACCAAGGTCGAGGAGCTCACCGGCTTCCCCGAGTGCCTGGACGGCCGCGTCAAGACGCTGCACCCCCGCGTGCACGCCGGCATCCTCGCCGACCTGCGCCTGGAGTCGCACCGCGCCCAGCTCGCCGAGCTCGGCGTCGAGCCCTTCGACCTGGTCGTCGTGAACCTCTACCCGTTCCGCGAGACCGTCGCCTCCGGCGCCTCGGCGGACGAGTGCGTCGAGCAGATCGACATCGGCGGCCCGTCGATGGTCCGCGCCGCCGCCAAGAACCACCCGTCCGTGGCGATCGTCACCAGCCCCGAGCGGTACGCCGACGTGCTCGCCGCCGTCCAGGCCGGCGGCTTCGACCTGGCCGCCCGCAAGCGGCTCGCCGCCGAGGCGTTCCAGCACACCGCCGCCTACGACGTCGCCGTCGCCTCCTGGTTCGCCGACGACTACGCGGCCGCGGACGACTCCGGCTTCCCCGACTTCCTCGGCGCCACGTACGAGCGGAACAACGTCCTGCGCTACGGCGAGAACCCGCACCAGGGCGCCGCGCTCTACGTGGACGGCACGGGCGGCCTCGCCCAGGCCGAGCAGCTGCACGGCAAGGAGATGTCCTACAACAACTACACGGACACCGACGCCGCGCGCCGCGCCGCCTACGACCACGCCGAGCCGGCCGTCGCGATCATCAAGCACGCCAACCCGTGCGGCATCGCGATCGGCGCCGACGTCGCCGAGGCGCACCGCAAGGCGCACGCCTGCGACCCGCTGTCCGCGTTCGGCGGCGTCATCGCCGTCAACCGCCCGGTGTCGGTCGAGATGGCCGAGCAGGTCGCCGAGATCTTCACCGAGGTCATCGTGGCCCCCGGCTACGAGGACGGCGCGGTCGAGATCCTCGCCAAGAAGAAGAACATCCGCGTGCTGCGCGCCGAGGGCGCCCCGAGCAACCCGGTCGAGGTCAAGCCGATCGACGGCGGCGCCCTCCTCCAGGTCACCGACCGCCTGCAGGCCGACGGCGACGACCCGGCCAACTGGACCCTCGCCACCGGCGAGGCCCTGTCGGAGGCCGAGCTCGCCGAGCTCGCCTTCGCCTGGAAGGCCTGCCGCGCCGTGAAGTCCAACGCGATCCTGCTCGCCAAGGACGGCGCCTCCGTCGGCGTCGGCATGGGCCAGGTCAACCGTGTCGACTCCGCCAAGCTGGCCGTCGAGCGGGCCGGCGAGGAGCGGGCCCGCGGCTCGTACGCCGCCTCGGACGCCTTCTTCCCGTTCCCCGACGGCCTGGAGATCCTCACCGGTGCCGGCGTGAAGGCGGTCGTGCAGCCGGGCGGCTCGGTCCGCGACGAGCTGGTGATCGAGGCCGCGCAGAAGGCGGGCGTGACGATGTACTTCACCGGCACGCGCCACTTCTTCCACTGATCGGTCCACGGCGCTGATCGGTCCACGGCACTGATCCGTCCACGGGACCGCGGAGTGCCGCGGGCGGGCCGCCGGCCCGCTCACGGCACTCCGCCGACCGGGTGACTCTGTTCTAATGGGTTGCTCTTTGTCGGTCGGCGGCTGGTCCATGGGGGCGCGCGGTGTTGGAAGTGCAGAACGGGTCGGCGGCGGTGCCCTCCGCCCGCAAGCCCGCTGACGAGGCCGTCGCCGGGCCGCCGGGCGCCGCCGCGGCGGCGCCCGCACGGCTCCTTCCGTACGCGGCGATCGCCACCGTGCTCGGCGCGCTGTACTTCCTCTACTCCTGGATCCAGTACGAGCGGTTCCGCACGCCCTCCTGGGACCTCGGGATCTTCGAGCAGTCCGTCAGGGCCTACGCGGAGCTGCGCGCCCCGGTCGTCGACATCAAGGGGCCCGGCTTCCTCATACTCGGGGACCACTTCAGCCCGGTGACCGCGCTCCTCGCGCCGCTGTACTGGCTGTGGTCCTCCCCGCTCGCCCTCCTCCTCGCGCAGGCCGCGCTCTTCGCCGCCTCCGCCGCGATCGTCGGCCGCACCGCGCAGCAGGTGCTCGGCAGCCGCGCCACGGGCATCGCCCTCACGGTCGCGTACGGGCTCTCCTGGGGCCTCCAGGAGGCCGTCAAGTCCGACTTCCACGAGATCGCCTTCGCCGTCCCGCTGCTGGCCCTGAGCTGCCGGGCCCTGCTCCTCGGGCGCTGGAACCAGGCCGCCGCCTGGGCCGCGCCGCTCGTCCTCGTGAAGGAGGACATGGGCCTGACCGTCGCCATGGTCGGTGCGGTCCTGTTCGTCAAGGGCCAGAAGCGCCTCGGCGCCTCCCTCGCCGCCTTCGGCGCGGCCTTCTTCGCGCTGACCGTGCTCGTCCTCATCCCGGCCTTCAGCAAGGCCGGCCAGTACGACTACTGGTCCAAGATCGACAAGACGGGCGAGGGCGCGGACGTGTCGGCGCTCGACTCGATCGTGGGCGCCTTCGGCCACGGCGAGAAGTGGGAGATGCTCCTCGTCCTCGTCGGCATCACCGGCTTCCTGTGCCTGCGCTCCCCGCTGATGCTGCTCGTGCTGCCCACGCTCGGCTGGCGCTTCCTCTCCCAGGACCCCAACCACTGGGGCATGTTCTGGCACTACAGCGCCATCCTCATGCCGGTGGTCTTCCTCGCCCTGGTCGACGCGGTCCGCGCCGTCCGCACCTCGCCGCGCCCCTGGCTCGTCTCGTACGGGAAGGTCGTCGTCCCCGTCGTCACGGCGATCGCGCTCGTGCACGCCCTGGACATGCCGCTGCGGGAGCTGTTCCGCTCCGAGACGTACGCGACCGACGCCCGCGTCAGGGACGCGCGGCGGGCGGTCGAGGCGGTGCCGGCGGGCACCAGCGTGGAGACGAACGTGACGCTCATGGCCCATCTGACCGGCGACCACACCGTCTACTGGGTCGGCGGCGCGCCGGGCGTCCGCCCCGACTACATCGCCCTCGACCTCAACTCCGGCTGGTCCCAGCCGGTCACCGACCCGGCCGGCCTCGCGGGCCAGCTGCACCCGGGGACGCGGTACGAGGTGACGGCGCAGGAGGGGCAGTTCGTGGTGCTGCGGCGGGTCTGAGCCGCCGTCGCGCACACGCACATACGCGCGTACGCACGCGGAAGGGGCCCGGTTCCAGTCGGAACCGGGCCCCTTCGCACAGGACTGTCAGAACTGTCAGAACTGTCAGGACTGTCAGGACAGTCGGATCAGGACAGTCAGAACTGCTGGCGCTTGAACCAGGCAGCGCCGTCCGCCTTCGAGACGAAGACGATGATCAGGATGCCCAGCACGAGGCCGACGATGCCGGTGGGCAGCGAGGTGAGGCCGCCCAGGACGATGAACGCGCCGTACACGATCGTGCAGACGCGGACGCCGTTGCCACCGGACTTGAACTTGGCGGCGAGGGTCATCGAGATCGCGGCGAAGACCAGCACCAGCACGGCCATGCCGATGAACAGACCCGTGCCGAAGGTGTCGAACGCCTCGGCGTCCGACGACGACACCGAAGACTTGTCGATGTTGCTGACCACGGCCGACATCACGACGAGGCCGATGGCGCCGAGGACCTGGAGGCCACCCATGATCCACAGCATCACGCGGGCCGCCTTGACACCGCCCGGCATGGCCATCGGGACGCCCGGGTAGCCGCCGGGGGCGCCGTATGCCGGGGCGGCCGGGTAGCCGTAGCCCTGCTGCGGCGGGACGCCCTGCGGGGCCTGCTGCGGGTAGCCGTAGCCGGGCTGCTGGCCCTGCGGCTGCTGGCCGTAGGGGTTGTTCGGGTCGCCGAAGCTCATCGAGGAGTTCCTCCGTTGTTTCCTGCGGGGACGACGCGGCCCGCGCGGAGGAGTGTTCAGCACGTGTTTCACAACGTATGAGCGGTTTTGCCCCCCGGCACTGCCCGCGGCTTTGCGCGGATCATCGTCGTCACAATGGCGACTTCTTGTCCAGTCGATAGGCGGCGATACGCGCTGGAGTTGTGCAGTTGCAATCTGCCGGTCCGGTTCGGACACCTGCGGGACACCGAAGGACGGCCGAGGAGAAGACCGAATTGGAATCCGGCGGGGGTCATCCGGGAGGATGGCCGCATGAGCGCCCAGATTCTCGATGGCAAGGCCACCGCAGCCGCGATCAAGTCCGATCTGACCGTCCGCGTGGCGGCCCTCAAGGAGCAGGGCGTGACGCCCGGACTCGGCACGATCCTGGTCGGCGACGACCCGGGCAGCCGCAAGTACGTGGCCGGAAAGCACCGTGACTGCGCCGAGGTCGGCATCGCGTCGATCCAGCGCGAACTGCCCGGGACGGCCAGCCAGGAGGAGATCGAGGCGGTCGTCCGCGAGCTCAACGAGGACCCGGCGTGCACCGGTTACATCGTGCAGCTGCCGCTGCCCAAGGGCATCGACGAGAACCGCATCCTGGAGCTGATGGACCCGGCGAAGGACGCCGACGGCCTGCACCCGATGAACCTCGGCCGGCTCGTCCTCAACGAGCCCGCCCCGCTGCCCTGCACGCCGAACGGCATCATCACGCTGCTGCGCCGCCACGGCGTGGAGATCGCGGGCGCGGAGGTCGTGGTCGTCGGCCGTGGCGTCACCATCGGGCGCCCGATGCCGCTGCTGCTGACCCGCCGCTCCGAGAACGCCACCGTGACCCAGTGCCACACCGGCACGAAGGACCTGTCGGCCCACCTGAAGCGCGCCGACGTCATCGTCGCCGCGGCGGGTGTCGGGCACCTGATCAAGCCGGAGGACGTGAAGCCGGGCGCCGCCGTGCTCGACGTCGGCGTCTCCCGCAACGGCGAGGGCAAGATCGTCGGCGACGTGCACCCGGGCGTCGCCGAGGTCGCCGGCTGGATCTCCCCGAACCCGGGCGGCGTGGGCCCGATGACCCGCGCGCAGCTCCTGGTCAACGTCGTCGAGGCCGCCGAGCGCGCGGCCGGGGTCCGCTGACCGTGTCCTCCTCCGAAGCCCCCCGGGTCGCGGAGGAGCCGACGGGCGGCGAAGGCGACGGGGAAGGCGGGGAGGTCGCTTCCCGCCGTCACCCGCGGGCGAAGCTCACCACGACGACCGCCCGCCCCGAGGGCGGCGGCCGTGCGGCGCCCGGCGACGCGCCGGCGCCGGCCCGGCAGTGGCCGCTGCTCACCGTGCTCGGGATGGCCGCGCTCGGCCTGCTCGTCACCGGCACGGACCTGTTCGCGCAGTCCTTCCGCGTCGGCACCCTGCTGATCGGGGCGGCGCTGCTGACCGGCTCGGTGCTGCGGCGCGTGCTGCCGTCGGTGGGGATGCTGGCGGTGCGCTCGCGGTTCACCGACATGATCACGTACGGGGTGATGGGCGCCCTGATCGTGCTGCTCGCGCTGATGGTGCAACCGGAGCCGTGGCTGCGGATCCCGTTCCTGGAGGACGTCCTCCATCTGACGGTCAGCTGAGGCGGCCGCTGAGGCGGCCGCCGGAGCGGCGACGGCGCCCGTCCTCTCCCCCGTGGGAGGACGGGCGCCGCCGTGGTTCCAGGGTCATGTACGCGCCAATGATGGATCAAGGTCCGCCGGGCCCTTGTGGCACGGAGGTGACGGAAGTGACCATTCCGCTACTTGGCCCGTTACCGGAGTGGGCCGGGTGGCAGTGAGCCGCACCACAAGGGGGTGGGGGTGCACAGGGCCCCGGGTCCGATAGCCTGATCGCTGGATATCTCTTCACGTCGAGACATCGATCGATCAGGGGGAGACGTCCAGCATCAGGGGTAAGGGACCCCCGCCCGCCAGCTGTCTTCTGGAGATCGCCATGACCCGCACTCCCGTGAATGTCACCGTGACCGGCGCGGCCGGCCAGATCGGCTACGCGCTGCTCTTCCGCATCGCCTCCGGCCACCTGCTCGGCGCGGACGTGCCGGTCAAGCTGCGCCTCCTGGAGATCCCGCAGGGCGTCAAGGCCGCCGAGGGCACCGCCATGGAGCTCGACGACTGCGCCTTCCCGCTGCTCAAGGGCATCGACATCTTCGACGACCCGAACAAGGGCTTCGAGGGCGCCAACATCGGCCTGCTCGTCGGCGCCCGCCCGCGCGGCCCGGGCATGGAGCGCGGTGACCTGCTCGCCGCCAACGGCGGCATCTTCAAGCCGCAGGGCGAGGCCATCGCCGCGCACGCCGCGGACGACATCAAGGTCCTGGTCGTCGGCAACCCGGCCAACACCAACGCCCTGATCGCCCAGTCGGCCGCCAAGGGCGTCCCGGCCGAGCGCTTCACCGCGATGACCCGCCTGGACCACAACCGCGCGCTGACGCAGCTGGCCCAGAAGACCGGCACCTCGGTCACGGACATCAAGCGCCTCACCATCTGGGGCAACCACTCCGCGACCCAGTACCCGGACATCTTCCACGCGGAGATCGCCGGCAAGAACGCGGCCGAGGTCGTGAACGACCAGGCGTGGCTGGCCGACACCTTCATCCCGACCGTCGCCAAGCGCGGCGCCGCGATCATCGACGCCCGTGGCGCGTCCTCCGCCGCCTCGGCCGCCAACGCCGCCATCGACCACGTCTACACGTGGGTCAACGGCACCGCCGAGGGCGACTGGACCTCCATGGGTGTCCCGTCCGACGGCTCCTACGGCGTCCCGGAGGGCCTGATCTCCTCCTTCCCGGTCACCTGCAAGGACGGCAAGTACGAGATCGTCCAGGGCCTGGAGATCAACGAGTTCTCCCGCGCCCGCATCGACGCCTCGGTCAACGAGCTCGTCGAGGAGCGCGACGCCGTTCGCGAGCTCGGCCTCATCTGAGCCCACTGACATAACGTCACCCGGCGCCCCCGGCCTACTCGGCCGGGGGCGCCGTGCGTTCTATGCTGGCTCCTCGGTTTCCGCCAACTCGGCGGAGAACTCGGACAGTTCGGGACCCCGGGGGAACATTGGCACAGTCGTTCGTACCTCACCAGCCAGGTCCGCCGCCGTCCCACGGCCCCGCCGCCGTCGACCCGCGCGGCAACCCGAGCGCCAGCGAGGCCACCCGGCTGCTCTGCGCCGGCACGTACCTCGACGACGCCTACCGCGACGCCGTCATCGAGCAGCTCTACCTCCACGAGGAGCGCGTCACCGCCCCCTCGCTCGGCATCGACGCCGCCCGCGTCCTCGCCCACGCCCTGCGCGCCCGCCGCATCGAACTCGCCTGGTCCGCCGCGATCCTCGCGCTCTGGATCGTCGCCTTCCCGCTCACCAAGGGCCTGGCGCTGCTCCTGGCCCTGCCCTACGTCCTGCTCGGCATCGCCCGCTGGATCCGCGGCCGCGCCGCGAACGCGCCGTACTACCGCACCGTCCCCGCCTTCCTCCTGCGCTGGTACGGACGGCTGAGCTTCGTCCAGTCCGCGGTGCTCCTCCTCGTCCTCGCCTTCGCCGGCGAGGAGACCCGCTGGGAGTTCCTCAGCGGCCTCGACGACACGAGCGGCGCCTTCGCGCTCGCCACCGCCGGCGCCGCCGAGGAGCTGTGGGGGATCGGCAGGCTGGAAGTCTGGATCACCATCGCCGTGCCGCTCCTGATCGCCTGGGCGGTCGCCGTGCAGCGCGGCCAGTTCGCCCGCGCGCTCACCCAGGAGCTGCACCCCAAGCGCTTCGCCGACCTCGCCGGCGACCCCGCCGAGCAGGCCCAGGGGGCCCGGTTCCGCCGCCTGCGCGACCGGATCCGTACCGAGCAGCACTCCCGGCTCGTCATGTACCGCTCCGAGACCCCGTTCTGCGGCGCCGGCGAGCCCTACGAGCCCTGGTCGCTCTCCGTCGAACTGCGCCCCCGCAAGAACCTGGAGGGCCGCGCGCCCGAGCCGCTCGACAACAGCGCGATCATGCGGCACATCGTCCCGCTCCTGGAGGCCCTCCGGGTGCCCTCGCTGCACGGCTCCCCGGAGATCCAGGCCGCCGTGCGCGACCGGCTGCGCCACCTGGAGATCGACGAGGTCGTCTTCCTGCCGGTCGACGGACTGCCGAGCCGCGCCGCCGCCCCGTACACCCCCGAGGGCTTCGAGCTGCACCGCTCCGGCGCGATCGAGGAGGGCGGCGAGACCCGCCGCCACTTCCTGCGGATCCGCGTCGGCGGCTGGGGCGAGGAGATCGTCACCACCGTCTTCGTCCGCGTCCACACCCAGGGCGGCATGCTGATGCTGGAGGTCGCCCCGCACGTGCTGCGCCCGGTCGACCAGTGGTACCGCTACGCGGACCGGATCGCCCACCGCTACCGGCACAACCACTACTTCGGCAAGGCCGTCTGGGCCCTCGGCCAGACCCCGCGCTCCGCCGGGCAGGCCCTGGTCACCCTGGGGCGGGCCCTCGGCCAGGTGTGGCGCATCGCCACCCGCGGGCACGCGGGCGCGCTGCCCGAGGGGCCGCTGTACTCCGTGCGCGAGCTGGGCTCCGACGGCGACGCCTCGCTCTTCCAGGAGATGGACATCAGCCGCTACCTGAAGAGCATCCAGGACCGGGTGGCGGGCGGCGTGACCGTGGCGCTGCGCGAGGCGGGGTACGAGACCGCCGAGTTCGAGCAGAAGATCGTGCACGTCGCGGAGGGCGGGACGTTCATCGAGAACACCAAGGGGAACGTCACCATCGGCGACCACAACACCGTCACCAGCAAGACCTTCAACACCAGCGGCACCACGAAGACCGGAGGCGACCGTGGCTGACAACGACAACTCCGTGCCCGGCGGCATCAACGTCACCAACACCGGCGGCAACGTCACCATCGGCGACCACAACACCGTGTCGTACACGGTGCACGGCACCGAGCCCGCCCGCGACCCGCAGCAGGAGGAGCTGCTCCGGGCGATCCGCGAGCTCCGCGCGGACCTGACGCGCGTCGTCGCCTCGGAGCGGACCGCCGCGCTCGACGCCGAACTCTCCGACGCGGAGGACGAGATCGAGGGCACCGGCGCCGCCGGCCCCGGCCGCCTCGCCCGCCTCCGCCAGGCCCTCGCGGAAGCCGACGCCCTCACCGGCCTCCTCGCCTCGGGCGCGGCCGCTGCCCAGGCCGTCGCCGCGCTGGTCGGAGGCTGAGATGAGCACGCACGGGGGCGGGGCGTGGTGGAACGACGAGTCGCAGAGCTGGGAGACGGACGCCCCGACGCCACCGAAGCCGCCGACGGCGCCGGCTCCGGTCGCGCCGGCTCCGGTCGCGCCGGGCCCGGTCCCGGGCGAGGGGCAGGGCCGGGACCAGGGGACGGAGACCGGAACGGCGCCTGGGCAGCCGCCCGTTACGGCGCCGGGCGTGGTGCCGGCGCCCGCCCCCGGCTACGCGCCCGGAGCTGCGCCCGCCCCCGGCTACGGTCCCGGCGCCGCGCCCGCGCCCGCGCCCGGCTACGGGCCCGGGTCCGGTGCCGGGCCCGCGTACGGTCCCGTCGTGCCGCCCCCGCCGCCGTCGTACCTCCCCGGAGCGGTGCCCGCGGACGCGTCGGCGCCTCGGTCCGGGCCCTCGCGCAACGTGCTCGTGGCCGGCGCCGTGGTGGCGGTGCTGGTCGCCGGGGGCGTCGGGGGGTGGTTCCTGTGGGGTCGGGACGGCGGAGGCGGCGGTACGGGGCAGGGGCCGACGGCCGCGCCCAGTGCGACCGTGTCGGAGGCGCCGTCCACCGGGTCGGACGAGCCGTCCGGGTCCGGATCCGCGTCCGCGTCCGCGTCGCCGTCGGAGGGCGCGCCGCCCGCCGGCTTCCGGCTCGTCGAGGACGACGCGGGGTTCACGATCGCCGTGCCCGAGGGCTGGAACCGCACCACGTCCGGGGCGAGCGTGTTCTACAACGCGCCCGACGGCGCGAGCCTGGTGCAGGTCTTCACGATCGACGAGCCGGGCCTGACCCCGTACGAGGCGCTCCAGCAGACCTCCCGGGACCTGGCCGAGAAGAACCCCGGCTATCAGGAGGTCGGCCTCGAACGGACCGGGACGGACGGGAAGGAGGCCGAGCTGGTGTACTCGTACGACCGGACGGAGGGCCGCCGGAAGGTCGTCGACCGGGCCTTCACCGGCAGCGACGGCAGGCAGTACGCGGTCCTCGCCGCCGGGCCGGAGACGGAGTGGCCCAAACAGCGGGAGACCATCGACACGGCCCTCAGGTTCTTCAAGCCGGGTCCGTGACCGAGTCCTTCAGCAGGTGCCGGGCGAGCTCGCCGACTCCCGCGAGGGTGCGCCGGAGCAGCCCGGGACCGAAGGTGATCCGGGTCGCGCCGAGCAGACCGAGCTCGGTGAAGGACGGGTCGTCGGGCCGGCGCAGGAAGTTGAGCGGTCCGGTGACACCGGCCGCCCGCAGCGCGGGCAGGTCCGCGGCCGGGGCCAGGATCGGGAAGACGCAGTCCGCGCCCGCCGCCGTGTAGAGGCGGGCGCGTTCGGCGGCCTCGGTGACGGTCCCGCCGTGCAGGTACGTGTCCAGGCGCGCGTTCACGAAGAGCGCGGGCCCGGCCGCCGCCCGTACCGCCGCGAGCCGTTCGGCCTGCTCGTGCGGGTCGCGGAGCGGGCGGCCCCGACCGACCCCCGTACGGTCGGAGTCCTCCAGGTTCACGCCGACCGCGCCGGTCTCCAGGACCCGCTCGACCAGCTCCTCCGGGGCGAGGCCGTAGCCGTCCTCGACGTCGGCGGTGACCGGTACGGAGACGGACCGGACGATCCGGGCGACGGCCGCGAACATCTCGTCGGCCGGCGTGTCCCCGTCCTCGTACCCGAGCGCGGCGGCGATGCCCGCGCTGGGCGTGGCCAGGGCCGGGAAGCCGGCCTCCGCGAAGACGCGGGCGGAGGCGGCGTCCCACGGGCCGGGCAGGACCAGCGGGCGGTCGGCGGGCCGGTCGTGGTGCAGGGCCCGCAGGACGTCGGCGGTCACCGCTTGAACATCCCGGCGGTGTAGTGGCCCGGGACCATGCGGGTGGAGACGGCGATCCGGTTCCACGAGTTGATGACCGTGATCGCGCCGATGACGTGCGCGAGCTCCGCCTTGTCGAAGTGCTCGGCGGCCTCCGCGAACACCTCGTCCGGCACGAAGCCGTCGGTGACGACGGTGACGGCCTCGGTCAGGGCCAGGGCGGCCGCCTCGCGCTCGGTGTAGAAGTGCCGCGACTCGCGCCAGGCGGACAGCTGGACGATCCGCTGCACGGACTCGCCGGCCGCGAGGGCGTCCTTGGTGTGCATGTCGAGGCAGTAGGCGCAGTTGTTGATCTGCGAGGCGCGCAGCTTGATCAGCTCGTAGAGGACCGGGTCGACGTGCTTCGACGCGGCGATCTCCAGGCCGACCATGGCCTTGTAGAAGTCGGGGTGCAGCTCGGCGAAGGCGATGCGGGCGGGGTGCTCGTGCGCGTAGCCGGTCTGCGGGGTCTGCGGGGTCTGCGGGGTGCCGTTCACGGTGGTTGTCATGACGATCACCGTACGGTTCCGGTGGTGCCCGGGTATGGTCCATTTCCATGGCAAACGAGTGGGCCACTTTCGGCGCCGACCTGCATCTGGACCTCGCTGGACAGGGCCTGCGGCACGGCCTGATGGACGCGCTGCGGGAGGCGGTGCGCAGCGGGCGGCTCGCGGCGGGGACGCGGCTGCCGTCCTCGCGTTCGCTCGCCGCCGACCTGGGCGTGGCGCGGAACACCGTCGCCGACGCGTACGCGGAGCTGGTCGCCGAGGGCTGGCTCACCGCCCGGCAGGGCTCCGGCACCCGGGTGGCCCCGCGGTCCGCACCGCGTCGCACGGAGCGGAGCCGTACGGCGGCTCCCGTCGCCTCGCGCAGGGCGGCCGGGACGCCCACGTACAACCTGCTGGCCGGCACGCCCGACCTCGCCACCTTCCCGCGCGCCGACTGGCTCAAGGCGGCCCGCAAGGCGCTGATGGCCGCGCCCAACGAGGCGTTCGGCTACGGCGATCCGCGCGGCCGCGTCGAACTGCGCACCGCCCTCGCCGAGTACCTGGCGCGGGCCCGCGGGGTGCACGCGCGGCCCGAACGGATCGTGGTCTGCTCGGGGTTCGTTGACGGGCTGATGCTGATGGGGCGGGTGCTGCGGGACTGCGGGGTGCGGAAGGTGGCCGTCGAGTCGTACGGCCTCGACGTCCACTGGAACCTGCTGACCCGGGAGGGGCTGCGGATCCCGGCGCTGCCCTTCGACGAACGGGGCACCCGGACCGAGGAGTTGGCGACGACGAGCGGGGCTGGGGCGGTCCTGATGACCCCGGCCCACCAGTTCCCCATGGGTGGCGCGCTCCACCCCGACCGGCGGGCGGCGGCGGTCGACTGGGCGCGGGCCACCGGTGGGCTGATCCTGGAGGACGACTACGACGGGGAGTTCCGCTACGACCGCCAGCCCGTCGGCGCGCTCCAGGGCCTCGACCCGGAGCGCGTCGTCTACCTCGGCACGGCCAGCAAGTCGCTCGCGCCGGGCCTGCGGCTGGCGTGGATGGTGCTGCCGGAGCACCTGGTGGAGGAGGTGGCGGCGGCGAAGGGCGGGGCCGAGTGGGCGTCGCCCGCGACCGACCAGCTGACCTTCGCGGAGTTTCTCGGCTCGGGCGCGTACGACCGGCACGTCCGCGCCATGCGGCTGCGCTACCGGCGCCGCCGCGACCAGTTGGTGGCCGCCGTCGCCGCGGCCTCGCCCGGCACCCGGGTGAGCGGCATCGCCGCCGGCCTGCACGCCGTCCTCGAACTCCCCGAGGGCACCGAGGCCGCCACCGTCAGCTCCGCCGCCTTCCAGGGCCTCGCCGTCATGGGCATCAACCGCTTCCGCCACCCGGACACCCCGGTGACGAAGGACGCGCTGGTGGTGGGCTACGGAACCCCGACGGACAGCGCCTGGACGGGCGCACTGGAGGCGCTGTGCAGGGTGCTGCCGTAGCGGCCTGAGACGGAGGCCGACCGCGAGCACCGGGACCTGCCGCCGATTCGCGCTGCGCCCGTGGGCGCCCACCGCGCCTGCCGCCTGCGTCCGCGCCCCCGCCGAGCTGCGCCCGTGCCCGGCCTGGCTGTACCCGCGTCCCCGCCGGGCTGTTCCCGTGCCCCTGCCCCTGCCCGCACCCGGCGCCGCCCGGTGCCCGGCCAGGGGCCGCCGCTATGCCTCCGCCCGCTCCTCCGCCCCTTCCTCCTCCGTCATCGCCTCGCCGAATCTGGCCAGTGTCAGTGAGCCCGCCACCGCCACCGCGAAGCCGAGGACCGCAAGCCAGCCGAGGCCCTCGCGGGTCTTGTCGCCCAGCCAGGCCACGCCCACGATCGCCGGGCCGATCGTCTCGCCGAGGACGAGGCCGGCCGTGGCCGTCGTGACCGCGCCGCGGCTGAGGGCGGAGGTGTAGAGGACGAAGGCGGAGGCGCCGGCGAGCAGCAGGGCGTACAGGGCGGGGTTGGTGAAGTCCAGGCCGTCGAGGAGGCGGACGGCGACCTCGACCACGCCGAAGCCGAGGCCGCCGGCGAGGCCGAGGCCGAGGGCGCGCGGGCGGTCGGGGAGGCGGCCGGCGGCCGCGCCGATGCCCAGGACGGCGACGGCGGCCGCGAGCAGGCCCCATTCGAGTCCGTCGCCGACCCCTTCGTGGCCCTCCCGGCCGGAGGCGAGCGCCAGCATCGCGAGGCCGAGGCAGACGGCGCCGACGGCGATCCATTCGATCCGGCGCAGCCGGACGCCGAGCACGCGCGAGGCGACGACCGCCGTGACGGCGAGGCTGGCGGCGAGGGCGGCGCCGACCGCGTAGATCGGCAGGGTGCGCAGGGCCACGATCTGGAGGACGAAGCCGAGTCCGTCCAGGCCGAGCCCGGCCAGGTACCGCCACTGCCGCAGCGCCCGCCACATCAGGGCGACGTCGACGCCGCCGCCGGTGCCGGGCTCGGCGGCCCGGGCGGCGAGGGCCTGGAGGACCGAGGCGGTGCCGAAGCAGAGCGCGGAACCAAGGGCGCAGATCATCCCAAGCAGCATGAAAGGACCCTAGTGCGTGGGGTTCGGACGACCGGGCGGCTGCGGCCTCGGGCGCCGCGCCTACACTGTGCGGTCGCAACTCTGCGACGGCAGGACGACGGGGAGGACAGGTCATGCGCAGGCTGAGGTCGAGCACGGTGGTACTCGGTGGAATGGGCATGCTCGCGGCGACACTGACCGCGTGCGGCTCGGAGCCCGACCGGCGCTGCATCGACCCCGTCACGTACAAGGAACTCCCCGACTACAAGTGCGAGGACGGCCGCGGCAGCAGCAGCGGCTCCTCCACCGGCCGCTACTACTACGGCGGTTCCTCCAGCAACGGCCGTGTCAGCGGCGGCAGCTACGACAGGTCCGCCGTCGAGAGCGGCGGCTTCGGCGGCCACCACTCCTCCTCCGGCGGCTGATCCCGCATGGAGCGCCACACCATCGAGCCCCGCCCCGGCTGGCAGCGGACCGTCGAGGAGCAGGGCCTGATCTACCCGCTGACCCGCTACCCCGACGGCTCGCTGCGCCCGTACTGGGACGAGAGCGCCTACTACTCCTTCAGCCTGCCCGAGGTCGAGGCCCTGGAGGAGGTCGTCGAGGAGCTGCACGCCATGTGTCTGGCGGCGGCGGCGCACATCGTCGAGAAGAACCGTTTCGCTGACCTCGGCATCACCGACCCGCGGCTCGCCGCCCGGGTCGCCGAGTCCTGGCACCGCCGGGCCGAACTCCCCACCGTCTACGGGCGCTTCGACCTCCGTTACGACGGCGCGGGCGGCCCGGCCAAGATGCTGGAGTACAACGCCGACACCCCCACCTCCCTGGTGGAGGCGGCGAGCCCGCAGTGGTTCTGGATGGAGGAGCGCTTCCCCGGCGCCGACCAGTGGAACTCGCTCCACGAGCGCCTCGTCGACGCCTGGAGGCGCCAGGCGCACCTGCTGCCGCCCGGCAGCCCCGTGCACTTCGTCCACTCCGACGGCGACGAGCTCGGCGAGGACCTGATGACCGTCGCGTACCTGCGCGAGACCGCCCAGCAGGCCGGCCTCGCCACCGAGGCGCTGTCGGTCGAGCGGATCGGCTGGGACCGCATCACCGGCCGCTTCGTCGACGACCGGCTCCGCTTCATCCGCGCCTGCTTCAAGCTCTACCCGTGGGAGTGGCTCACCACGGACCGCTTCGGCCCGCACGTCCTCGACACCCTCGACAACGGCGGCGGGACCGGCTCCACCTGCTGGATCGAGCCCGCCTGGAAGATGCTGCTCTCCAACAAGGCGCTGCTCGCGGTCCTCTGGGAGCTGTACCCGGGCCACCCCAACCTGCTGCCCGCCTACCTCGACGGCCCCCGCGAACTGGCCACGACCACCGGCTGGGTGGCCAAGCCGCTGCTCGGCCGCGAGGGCGCCGGCGTCACCCTGCACGAGCCGGGCGACGCCGTCGTCCTCCGCGACGACGAGCCCTGCTGCTACCAGGAGCTCGCCCCGCTGCCCGACTTCGACGGCAACCGCGTCGTGCTCGGCGCGTGGACCGTCGGCGACGAGGCGGCGGGGCTCGGCATCCGGGAGTCGGCGGGACCGGTGACGGACGAGTACGCCCGCTTCATCCCGCACGTGATCCTCTGACCAGGACTCCGGTCAGGACTCCGGTACGTAGTCCCTGAGCGGCGCGGGCCGGAGACCGGCCGCGTCGGCCGCCGCCAGGGCCCGCCGCAGGTCCTGCTCGACCGTCTCGTTGAAGTGCAGCAGAACGATGTCGCCCGCCTTGAGCGCGGGCGTCGGCGGGGTCCACTGGCCCCAGGTCGTCATGTCGTACGTCCACGTCACCACGGCCTTCGCCCCGCACGCCCGCGCGGTGGTCAGCGTGGTCGCGTCGTACGTCCCGTACGGCGGGCGCAGCAGCCGCGCCCCGTCCCCGAACTCGGCGAGCTGCGCCTCGCGCGCCCCGCAGACCTGCGCCCGCTGGCCGGCGGCGTCGAGGGTGGTGAGGTCCGGGTGGTCGACGGTGTGGTTCTCGACGCGGGACGGGCCCTGGTCGAGCAGCGTGTGGAAGTAGCCGGAGTCGTACGCGTACGCGCCCGGCAGCAGGAAGAGGGACGCGGGCACCCGGCGGTCGAGCAGCAGCTTCGCGGCGGCCGGGTCGTGGTACCAGCCGTCGTCGATGGTGACGAAGACGACCGGGTCGGTGGTCTGGACGTGGTTCACGACCGGTACGGGCTCCGGCCAGGCGGCGGCGGCCGTCGGTGCGGCGTGGGCGGGGGCGGGAAGCGCGCTCACGAAGGCGAGCGGGACGAGCGCGGCGAGCGCGCGGCGCAGCGCGCGGCGCAGACGGGGTCTCGACATGGCGGCCATCATTGGCCTAGACCAACTGGGGTGTCAATGGGGGGAGTCGGGCAGGAAACGGACGTGGGCGGTCCGCCCGGAGACGGTCCGCCCGGAGACGGTCCGCCCGGAGGCGGTCCGCCCGGAGACGGACCGGACCGCCCACGTCCGTCAGCGCGAACCGTCAGTCCGCCGAGAGCACCGCCCGCAGCTGCTCCAGACCCCAGTCCAGGTCCTCCTTCGAGATCACCAGCGGCGGCGCGATCCGGATCGTCGACCCGTGCGTGTCCTTCACCAGGACGCCCCGGGCCATCAGCTTCTCCGAGATCTGCCGGCCCGTGCCCTTCGCGGGTGCGATGTCCACACCCGCCCAGAGCCCGCGGCCCCGCACCGCCTCCACGGCTCCCCCGCCCACGAGCAGGCCCAGCTCGGCGTGCAGGTGCTCGCCCAGCTCGGCCGCGCGCTGCTGGTACTCGCCCGTCCGCAGCATCGCGATGACCTCAAGGGCGACCGCGCAGGCCAGCGGGTTGCCGCCGAAGGTCGAGCCGTGCTCGCCCGGCCGGAACACCCCGAGGACGTCCCGGTTCGCGACCACCGCCGACACCGGCACGACACCGCCGCCGAGCGCCTTGCCCAGGACGTAGACGTCGGGCACCACGTCCTCGTGCTCGCACGCGAACGTCCGGCCCGTACGGCCCAGGCCCGACTGGATCTCGTCCGCCATGAACAGCACGTTCTTCCGGGCCGTCAGCTCCCGCACCCCGCGCAGATAACCGGCCGGCGGGACCAGCACCCCCGCCTCGCCCTGGATCGGCTCCAGGAGCACGGCCACCGTGTTCTCCGTGACGGCCGCCTCCAGGGCGGTCAGATCGCCGTACGGCACGATCTCGAAGCCCGGCGTGTACGGACCGAAGTGGTCACGCGCCTCGTGGTCCGTGGAGAAGCTGACGATCGTCGTCGTCCGGCCGTGGAAGTTGTTCCCCGCCACGACGATCTTCGCGTGCCCGTCCGGCACGCCCTTCACCTCGTACCCCCACTTGCGAGCCGTCTTCACCGCCGTCTCCACGGCCTCCGCGCCCGTGTTCATCGGCAGCACCATCTCCTTGCCGCACAGCTCGGCCAGGCGCGCGCAGAACTCCCCGAACCGGTCGTGCTGGAACGCGCGCGACGTCAGCGTCACCCGCTCCAGCTGCGCGTGGGCGGCGTCGATCAGGCGCCGGTTGCCGTGCCCGAAGTTGAGCGCCGAGTACCCGGCGAGCATGTCGAGGTAGCGGCGCCCCTCGACATCGGTCATCCAGGCGCCCTCGGCGGAGGCGACGACCACGGGCAGGGGGTGGTAGTTGTGGGCGCTGTGGGCGTCCGCGGCAGCGATCTCGTCTTGCGTCCTCGACGTACTCGACACGGGGTCTCCGTTCGTCCTGCGGCCAGGGGCGGGTGTGGTTCCCTTTTCTTATCGTCGCTCGCATGCCGCACGGGGAAACCTGTCGTGACGGCGCGCCCGATACTCTGGAAACACGCACGGCGACTGGCGTACGGGGAACGGACCCCGGGGGAGCCGTGCGCGGCAGAGCACACGAGATGCCGTCCGCCTGGGCATCACGGGAGACCGAAGTCCCGTGTGGATGCCGCCCGCCCCCTGCCTTCGGCGGGTGAGCCCCCATCCGCATCACGGGAGACCGAAAGTCCCGTGTGGATGCCGCCCGCCCCCTGCCTTCGGCGGGTGAGCCCCATCCGCTTCACGGGAGACCGACAGTCCCGTGCGGTGCCGCTCGATGCCGTTGGCATCCGCGCCCGGGACCCCAGCCCGGAGGTACGAACGCCATGAACCTTCCCCTTCCCGCCCACCACCCGGCCCTCTCCGCCGCCGATCCCGAGCTCGCCGCGCTCGTCGGGGCCGAGGAGCGGCTCCAGGCCGAGACGCTCCGCCTCATCCCCAGCGAGAACTACGTCTCCGACGCCGTCCTCGAAGCCTCCGGCACCGTGCTGCAGAACAAGTACAGCGAGGGCTATCCGGGCCGCCGCTACTACGAGGGCCAGCAGAACATCGACCAGGTCGAGAGCCTGGCCATCGCCCGCGCCCAGGCCCTCTTCGGCGTCGACCACGCCAATGTGCAGCCGTACTCCGGCTCGCCGGCCAACCTCGCCGTCTACCTGGCCTTCGCGCAGCCCGGCGACACCGTGATGGGCATGGCGCTGCCGATGGGCGGCCACCTCACCCACGGCTGGGGCGTCTCCGCGACCGGCACCTGGTTCCGGGGCGTGCAGTACGGCGTACGGAAGGACACCGGGCTCATCGACTTCGACCAGGTCCGCGAGCTGGCCCTCGCCGAGCGCCCGAAGGTGATCTTCTGCGGCGGTACGGCGCTGCCCCGCACGATCGACTTCGCCGCGTTCGGGGAGATCGCCCGCGAGGCCGGCGCCGTGCTCGTCGCCGACGTCGCCCACATCGCCGGCCTGATCGCGGGCGGCGCCCACCCGTCGCCGGTGCCGCACGTGGACGTGATCTCGACGACCACGCACAAGACCCTGCGCGGTCCGCGCGGCGCGATGCTGATGTGCCGCGAAGAGCACGCCAAGGCCCTCGACAAGGCCGTCTTCCCCGGCCTCCAGGGCGGCCCGCACAACCAGACGACCGCCGCCATCGCCGTCGCCCTGCACGAGGCGGCCCAGCCGTCCTTCCGCGACTACGCCCACGCGGTCGTCGCCAACGCCCGGGCCCTCGCCGAGGCACTGCTCGACCGCGGCTTCGACCTGGTCTCCGGCGGCACCGACAACCACCTGATCCTGATGGACCTCACGCCCAAGGAGGTCCCGGGCAAGGTGGCGGCCAAGGCGCTCGACCGGGCCGGGATCGTCGTCAACTACAACACCGTCCCGTTCGACCCGCGGAAGCCCTTCGACCCGTCCGGCATCCGCATCGGCACCCCGTCGCTCACCTCGCGCGGCCTCGGCGTCGCGCACATGCCGCAGGTCGCCGACTGGATCGACCGGGGCGTCGCCGCCGCCGGAAAGGGCGACGAGGACGCCCTGGCCGTCATCCGCGCCGAGGTCGCCGAGCTGATGGCCGCCTTCCCGGCCCCGGGCCTGCCGGTCTAGCCGGGCCGGGCCCCACGCGTTCCGGGGCGGGAGAGCGAGTGCCCCGCCCGCCCCGGAGGCCGCCCGGAGGACACCCGAAGTCCGCCCCGGAGTCCGCCCGGAGGCGGCCACCCGGAGACCGTCCGGAGTCCCCCCGGAGTCCCCCCCGGGAGTCCGCCTCAGGCCGTGGTGCGGGCCACCGGGATCCACAGCTGCGCGTCGTTCTGCGCAGGGTCGTCCTGCGCGGGGCGGGTGCGCAGGATCTCCGGGCCCGGCCGGTACTCGTACGGGTTGGACGGGATCCACCGGGCGGCCACGTCGGCCCACATCTGCTGCAGCGCCTGCGGGAACGGCCCGGTGTTCTCGAACACCGCCCAGGTGCCCGCCGGGCACTCCAGCACGTCGAGGTCGTCCGGCAGTTCGGCGTCGGCGGTGGTCACCACGGCGTGGTAGTAGTCCAGTTCGCTGCCCTCCTCGAAGCCGTCCTTGCCGCCGTCCTTGGCGCCGTCCGGCAGGCGCACGGTCGCCGAGACCACGCCCTCCGGGTCCTGGTCCGACAGGGCGGCGATCCGCAGCATCGTCTCCGGCGGGATGCTCTTGATGTGCTCGGCGATGTGCGGGTTGACGCCCTGGTGGATCAGCGGGACGCGGGCCTTCCTGCCCACGACCCGGAACGCTTCCTTCTCCACGATGCGGTATCGCATGCTGCTGTTCCCTTCGACGGTGAGGCGGAAGGACAGCCGGGGCTGCGAGTTCAGCGCCGCGCCGGTGCGCCTGGCCTCGCCGGGACCGACTCCGTGCACGGCGCGGAACGCCCGGGCGAAGGCCTCGCCCGAGGTGTAGCCGTAGCGGATCGCGATCTCCAGCAAGGTCGGTTCGCCGGCCAGCACGTCGGCCCCCGCGATGGTGAGCCGCCGCCGTCGGACGTACTCCGACAGCGGCATCCCCGCCAGCGACGAGAACAGCCGCCGGAAGTGGTACTCCGACGTGACCGTGATCCGGGCCAGCGCGGACACATCGATCTGCTGGTCGAGGTGACCCTCGATGTGCTCCATGGCCTGGTTCAGCCGATCCAGCAACCCCGGCCTCCTTCCTTTCGATCACCACGCTAGGAAGGGCCCAGCCTGCCGCACCCGACATCCTGTGCCCGCTCCGGTCGGGTGCGGCGGGCTCGTCCGGCGCCGGTCAGCCCTCGCCGTCCACGGCCTTCCGGATCAGTGCCGCGAGGTCCTGGGCGTGGGTGTCGTCCGCGCCCGCCGACAGCCGGCTGCGGGTGAAGGCGAAGGACAGTCCGCGGCCCGGGTCGGCGAAGGCGATGCTGCCGCCGCTGCCGTTGTGGCCGAACGCGGTGAGCTCACCGCCTGTCTCCGGCAGTCCGAGGAAGTAGCCGAGGCCCTTCGGGATGGGCGCGCCCAGGATGCGGTCCGGTTCGCGGGTCTGGAGTCCGTACAGCAGCGGGAGCCGCTCGGCCGGGAGCAGGCGGACGCCGTCGACCTCGGCGAGCAGGGACGCGTACATGCGGGCCGCGGCGCGGGCGGTGAGCGTGGCGCCGGCGGGGGCGTGGGCACGCAGGAAGTCGGGGCGGTTGGCGAGGCGGGCGCAGGGCCACACGTCGGGGTTCGGGACGGCCTGGAAGAAGGGGGCGCCCGGCGGGATCGCGGCGAGCTTCTCCTCCCAGCTGCCCGCCACCAGCGGGACCACCCGGTCCGCCTGCTCGTCGGGGATGCCGTAGAAGAGGGAGTCCGCGATGCCGAGCGGCTCGGTGACGTACACGTGCAGCGCCTCGGCGATGCTGCCGAGCCCCGTGGCGCGGCGCACGGTCTCGCCGAGGATCCAGCCGAAGGTCCAGCCGTGGTAGCCGCTGGCCGTGCCCGGCTCCCACAGCGGTTCCTGCGCGGCGATCAGCGCGCACATGCCGTCCCAGTCGCACAGCTCCTCCGGCGTGATCGCCGGCGGCAGCTGCGGCACGCCCGTGCGGTGGGTCAGCGCGTCGCGGACGGTGGCGCGGTCCTTGCCGTGGGCGCCGAACTCCGGCCAGTAGTGGGCGACAGGCGTGTCGTAGTCGAGCAGGCCGCGCTCGACGAGGACGTGGACCAGTGTCGCCGTGACGCCCTTGCCGGTGGAGTAGCTGTGGAACAGGGAGCCGGAGTCCACTCCCCGGCCGGCGGCCCCCTCGCCCGCGTACGCGTCGACGATCAGTTCCCCGTGCCGGTACGCCGCCACCTGCACGGCCGACTCCCGGCCGGAATCGACCAGCCGCCGGACCATGTCCTCGACGCGTGCCTGTATGTCCGCCATCAGTTCCCCCTGAGAGCTCTTCCGAGAGCACTTCGTGTGCGATGTGTGTTTCTCGTCTCACGGGGCACAATGCCACGTCCGGTTCCGGGGGTCACACCTGAGAGAATGATGAGCATGGCCTCTGACCGACCCCGTGTGCTTTCCGGAATCCAGCCCACCGCAGGCTCGTTCCACCTCGGCAACTACCTCGGCGCCGTGCGCCAGTGGGTCGCGCTGCAGGAGTCCCACGACGCCTTCTACATGGTGGTGGACCTGCACGCGATCACGGTTCCGCAGGACCCCGCGGAACTGCGCGCCAACACCCGGCTCGCCGCCGCCCAGCTGCTCGCCGCCGGCCTCGACCCGGAGCGGTGCACCCTCTTCGTCCAGAGCCACGTGCCCGAGCACGCCCAGCTCGGCTGGGTCATGAACTGCCTCACCGGCTTCGGCGAGGCGTCCCGCATGACGCAGTTCAAGGACAAGTCCGCCAAGCAGGGCGCCGACCGCGCCACCGTCGGCCTCTTCACGTACCCGGTCCTCCAGGTCGCGGACATCCTGCTGTACCAGGCGCACGAGGTGCCGGTCGGCGAGGACCAGCGCCAGCACATCGAGCTGACCCGCGACCTCGCGGAGCGCTTCAACGGGCGCTTCGGGGAGACGTTCACGATCCCGTCGCCGTACATCCTCAAGGAGACGGCGAAGATCTACGACCTCCAGGACCCGACGGTCAAGATGAGCAAGTCGGCGTCCACGCCGAAGGGTCTGATCAACCTGCTCGACGACCCGAAGGCCACCGCCAAGAAGGTGAAGAGCGCCGTCACCGACACCGACACGGTGATCCGCTTCGACCCGGAGAACAAGGCCGGCGTCTCCAACCTGCTGACGATCATGTCCGTGCTCACCGAGACGTCGATCGCCGACCTGGAGAAGAGCTACGAGGGCAAGATGTACGGCGCCCTCAAGACCGACCTCGCCGAGGTCATGGTGGACTTCGTCACTCCGTTCCGCACCCGCACCCAGGAGTACCTGGACGACCCGGAGACCCTGGACGCCGTGCTCGCCAAGGGTGCGGAGAAGGCCCGGGCGGTCGCGGCGGAGACGCTGGCGCAGGCGTACGACAAGATCGGTTTCCTGCCCGCCAAGCACTGAGTCCCGGGACGCTGGCCGAAACGGTGGTGCAGGCCGCACACTGGCGCCTGCACCATCCGCACACATGTCGACCCGTACACATTTCGACGCACGACTCGACGCACGACGGAGGAGAACGACGTGGGGACCGTAACGCTCGGCGTTTCGATCGCGGTCCCGGAGCCTCACGGCAGCCTGCTCCAGGAGCGGCGCGCGGGCTTCGGGGATCCCGCCGCGTACGGCATCCCGACCCACGTCACCCTGCTCCCGCCCACCGAGGTCGACGCGGACCGGCTGCCGGAGATCGAGGCGCACCTCGCCGCGATCGCCGCGGTCAGCGAGCCGTTCGCGATGCGCCTCGACGGCACCGGCACCTTCCGTCCGCTCTCCCCGGTCGTCTTCGTGAAGCTCGTCGAGGGCGCCACCGGCTGCGACCTGCTCCAGGAGCGCATCCGGGACGCCGCCGGCCCCGTACCGCGCGAGCTGCAGTTCCCGTACCACCCGCACGTCACCGTCGCGCACGGCATCCCGGACGAGGCGATGGACCGCGCCTTCGAGGAGCTGGCCGGTTACCGGGCGGAATGGACCTGCCGCTCCTTCGCGCTGTACGAGCAGGGCGCCGACGAGGTGTGGCGCAAGCTGTACGACTACGAGTTCGGCAGCGGCCGTACGGTCCCGGCGCCGGCCGTGGCCCCGGCCACGATCACCGCCGTACCGGCGCAGGGCGGCAGCCCGGTCGACGAGCCGACCTCCACGGTCTAGCCGACCGCCACGGTCTAGCCGGGGTCACACCGGCTAGCCGACCTCCACGGTCTGGCCGGGGTCACACCCGCTAGCCGGAGTCACACCGGCAGGCGCCGGAACAGCGGCCGCGGCACGTGCCGCAGCGCCGACATCACCACCCGCAGCGCGCCCGGCACCCACACCGTCTCCGAGCGGCGCCGCAGCCCCAGCTCGATCGCCGTGGCGACCGCCTCCGGCGTGGTCGCGAGCGGCGCCTCCGCGAGCCCCTCGGTCATCTTCGAGCGCACGAACCCGGGCCGCACCACCATCACGTGCACGCCCGTGCCGTGCAGCGCGTCCCCCAGCCCCTGCGCGAACGCGTCGAGCCCGGCCTTGGACGAGCCGTAGATGAAGTTGGCCCGGCGGGCCCGCTCACCGGCCACCGACGAGAGCACCACCAGCGAGCCGTGCCCCTGCGCCTGGAGGGTCTGGGCGCAGACCAGGCCGGCCGAGACGGCGCCGGTGTAGTTGGTCTGGGCGACCCGGACTGCGGCGAGCGGGGCGGCCTCGTCGCGCGTCTGGTCGCCGAGGACACCGAAGGCCAGCAGGACGAGGTCGATGTCGCCCTCGGCGAAGAGCTTCCCGAGCCGCTCCTCATGGGTCTCGGTGTCCAGGGCGTCGAAGGGCACGGTGCGCACGTCGGCGCCGAGCGCGCGCAGCGACTCGGCGGCCTCGTCGAGGGCGGGGGAGGGGCGGCCGGCCAGCCACACCGTGCGGGTGCGGCGGGCGATCAGGCGGCGGGCGGTGGCGAGGCCGATCTCGGAGGTGCCGCCGAGAACGAGCAGGGACTGGGGCGCGCCGAAGGCGTCCTTCATGGCGTTCACGCTCCTCATAGGGCGAGACGGCGGGCCAGGTCCGAGACGAAGACCGACCCCGGGTCGATACGGGCCCGCAGCTCGCGGAAGTCGTCGAGCCTCGGGTACATCGTGGCCAGCGCCTCGGGCCGCAGCCGCGAGTCCTTGGCGAGGTAGACCCGGCCGCCGGCCGCGGCGACCTCCTCGTCCAGCTCGTCGAGGAAGGCGCCGAGGCCGCTCAGCGAGGCCGGGATGTCGAGGGCGAGGGTCCAGCCGGGCAGCGGGAAGGACAGCCAGCCCGGGTCGGCCTCGCCGAAGCGCTTGAGGACGGCGAGGAAGGACGGGCAGCCGCGGCTGGCGATGCGCCGCACGACCCGGCGCAGGGTCTCCTCCTGCCCGTGGCCGACGACGAACTGGTACTGCACGAAGCCGCCGCGCCCGTACACCCGGTTCCAGTGCGGGACGCCGTCGAGGGGGTGGAAGAAGGCGGGGAGCCGCTGCAGCCGGCCGGTGGCGCGGCGCGGGGCCCTGCGGTACCAGAGCTCGTTGAAGAGGCCGACGCTCGTGCGGCCGAGCAGCCCCTCGGGGACGTACGCGGGGGCCGCCGGCAGCCGTCCGGGGCGGAAGGCGAGGGGCTCGCGGCGGGCCCGGCGTTCGCGGACGGGCAGCGCGTCGTACGGGGCGTGGTCGCCGCGGGTGAGGACGGCGCGGCCGGTGGCGGCGCCGCGCGCGAGGAGGTCGATCCAGGCCACGGAGTAGCGGTAGCGGTGGTCGGTCGCGGTGAGCCGGGCCATCAGGTCGTCGAGGTCGGTGGCGCGTTCGGTGTCGACGCACATCAGGGAGGTCTCGACGGGCAGCAGGCGCAGGGTGACGGAGAGGATCACACCGGTCAGGCCCATGCCGCCGGTGGTGGCGTCGAAGAGCGGGGTGCCGGGGAGGACGGTGTGCACCTGGCCGTCGGCGGTGAGCAGGTCGAGGGAGACGACGTGCCGGGAGAAGGAGCCGGAGACGTGGTGGTTCTTGCCGTGGATGTCGGCGCCGACGGCCCCGCCGACCGTGACGTAACGGGTGCCGGGGGTGACCGGCACGAACCAGCCGAGCGGCAGCAGCACCTCCATCAGGTGGTGCAGGCTGACGCCCGCGTCGCAGACGACGAGCCCGGCCTCGGCGTCGACGGCGCGGATCCGGGCGAGACCGGTCATGTCGAGGACGGCGCCGCCGGCGTTCTGCGCGGCGTCCCCGTACGCCCGGCCGAGACCGCGCGCGATCGAGCCGCGCGAGCCGGGAGCGCCGTACGCGCGGACGGCCGCGGCGGCCTCCTCGTACGTCCGGGGACGGATCACGTACGCGAGGGTGGGGGCGGTGCGGCCCCAGCCGGTGAGGGTGTCGATGTCCGTCACGACGTCGGTCTCGGCTGCCATGGAGGTGACCGTATAGCGGCGAGTGTCGCTTATGCCGGGATTGGCGGGCGGTTCGTCGAAATGGGTGATTAAACGAGTGTCAGGAAAGCGCCCCGGCCCGTAGGTCAGCTCGGCGCGTCAGAGTCGCCCGTGGCTGTCGGTGAACCGGGGAGGCGGGCGAGGAGCATGCGATACGGGGAAGGTGGCGAGGACCGGGGCGGGGGCCGGGACAGAGGCTGGTCCCTCGGCGGGGACCGGGGCTGGGGCTGGTCCCGGAGCGGGGGCTGGTCCTGGCGCGGCGACCGGAACGAGGGCTGGTCCTGGGGCGGCGACCCGGGCGGGGGCTGGTCCCGGGGCGGCGACCGAGACGGGGGCCGCGGCGGGGACCGGGACAGAGGCCAGTGGGGCGGCGACTCAGGCTGGGGCTGGGGCGGCGCCGACCACCGGCTGCTCGCCGCGCTGCGCGCCCACGGGCGCCGCCCTGTCGTGGCCGCCGCCGCCCGCGGGCTCTCGGCCGCCGGCGAACACGCGGCGCTCTGGCTGGCCACCGGCCTGACCGCCGCCGCCCTCGACCCGCCGCGCCGCGCCGGCTGGCTGCACGGCACCGCCCTGGTCGCCGCCGCGCATCTGACGGGCATGGGGGTCAAGCGGATGGTGCGGCGCCCGAGGCCGCGCCCCGAGACGTACGCGCCGCTCGTCCGGACCGCCGGCCGGCACTCCTTCCCCAGCTGCCACGCCTGCTCCGCGGCCGCGGCCGCCGTCGCCTTCACCGCCCTGCACCCGCCGGCCCGGCACCTCGCCGTCCCGGCCGCCGCCGTGATGTGCCTCGCGCGGCTCGTCGCCGGCGTCCACTACCCGACGGACGTCGCCGCCGGGGCGCTGCTCGGCGCGGCCACCGCGGCCGCGGGCCGCGGCCGGCTCCGTGCCGTCACCGAGGGGAGGCGGTCGTGACCGAGCCCGTCGCCCTGCTCACCGCCACCGCCACCGCCGCGCCGCCCCCGCCCCCGCTGCCCGTCCGGCGCCGGACGTTCGCGGTCGTGGTCGGGCTGGTGCGCACCGCGCGGCCGCGTCAGTGGGTCAAGAACGCGCTCGTCGTCGCCGCGCCCGTCGCCGCCGGGCGGATCGGCTCCTGGCCCGGTGCGGTCCGACTCGCCCTGGTCTTCGCGCTGTTCACGGCCGCCGCCTCCGCCGTCTACCTGGTCAACGACGCCCGTGACGCCGACGCCGACCGCGCCCACCCCGTCAAACGGCACCGGCCCGTCGCCGCCGGGCTCGTCCCCGTACCGCTCGCGTACGCCGTCGGCGGGGCACTCGGGATCGGCGCGGCGGCGCTCGGCGCGGCGCTGTGCAACCCGATGACGGCGCTGCTCGTCGCCGCCTACCTGGCGATGCAACTCGCCTACTGCGTACGCCTGAAACACGTCCTCGTCGTCGACCTCGCCGTCGTCACGACCGGCTTCCTGATGCGCGCGATGAGCGGCGGGCTCGCGCTCGGGATCCCGCTCTCGCGCTGGTTCCTCATCACCACCGGCTTCGGCGCGCTCTTCATGGTGGCGGCGAAACGCTACTCCGAGGCCGTGCAGATGGCGGCCGCCGAGGGTGCGACCCGGGCGCTGCTCACCCAGTACACCACCGGATACCTGCGCTTCGTCTGGCAGTTGGCGGCCGGCGTCGCCGTCCTCGGCTACTGCCTGTGGGCCCTGGAGAGCGGCGGCGTCGCCGGCGGCTCGCTGCTGCCGTGGCGTCAGCTCTCCGTCGTCGCCTTCGTGCTGGCCGTGCTCCGCTACGCCGTCTTCGCCGACCGCGGCACGGCGGGCGAGCCGGAGGACGTCGTGCTGCGCGACCGGCCGCTCGCCGTCATCGGCCTGGTGTGGGCGGCGATGTACGGCATGGCGGTCGCCGACCTGTGAGGTGCCGGGAGACGGGCGCCGGGTCTGCGATTCTGGGTTCCGACACCCGTGCCCGCCCGTGTCTGACCACCTGAGGAGAACGCGTACGCCATGGACTGGCTGACCAAGCTCCCCGTCGTCGGCCCCTGGGTCGCCCGCTTCATGCGCACCCACGCCTGGCACGCGTACGAACGCCTCGACGAGGTGTACTGGACCCGGCTCGCCGCCGCCATCACCTTCATCAGCTTCCTCGCCCTCTTCCCGCTGATCACGGTCGCCGCCGCGATCGGCGCCGCGCTGCTCAGCCCGGAGCAGCTCGACAGGATCGAGACGAAGCTCGCCGACCAGGTGCCCGGCATCTCCGACCAGCTCGACATCGGCGGTCTCGTCGCCAACGCCGCCACGGTCGGGCTCGTCGCCGGTGCCGTGCTGCTCTTCACGGGCATCAGCTGGATCGGGTCCATGCGCGAGTGCCTGCGCGCCGTCTGGGACCTCGACGGGACGGACCAGGGGAACCCGTTCGCCCGCAAGGGCAAGGACGGGCTCGTGCTGCTCGGTCTCGGCGGGGTCATGGTCTGCTCGCTCGCCGCGTCCTGGCTCGGCTCCACCGCCGTCGGCTGGAGTGCCGACCGGATCGGGCTCTCGCACAGCGGCGCCGAGGGGATCCTCCTCCAGGTCGCCGCCGTCCTGGTGGCGGTCGTCGCCGACTTCCTGATCCTGTCGTACGTGCTCACGCTGCTGCCCGGCGTCGAGCCGCCGCGCCGCGACCTGGTCGTCGCGGCGCTCATGGGCGCGGTCGGCTTCGAGCTGCTCAAGCTGCTGCTCGGCGGCTATATGAAGGGCGTCGCGGCGAAGTCGATGTACGGGGCGTTCGGCGTGCCGGTCGCCCTGCTGCTGTGGCTCAACTTCACCGCGAAGCTGCTGCTGTTCTGCGCGGCCTGGACGGCCACGGGCCGGGGGGTCAGCGACTCGGGTTCTCCTCCATCGGAGGAGCCGTCGACTCCGCCCGGTCCGCCGGAGAAGTCGCCGGAGAAGTCGCCGGAGCAGTCTCGTCCGTCGGAGAAGTCCCGTCCGTCGGAGAAGTCGTCGGAGAAGCCGGCTCAGGGCGGGGGCGACGGGCCGAAGCCCCCAGCGGCCAGCGCCGGTTGACCAGGAACACGGCACCTGCGAGCAGCAGCAGCGCGCCGCCGGCGATGGCGAGGGCGATGCCCATGCCGCCCGACCGCTCCTGCGCGGCGGCCGCGTGCGCGGTGTCGGCCGGGGCGTTCTTGCCGGGTGCGGGCTTGGTGCCCGCGCTGGTGCCGGGCGCCGGGGTCGCGAGGACCGACCGCGGTGCCACCAGTTCGCCGACCGGCGTCACCTTGCCGGTCGCCGCGAAGCCCCAGTCGAGCAGCCGCGCGGTCTCCTTGTAGACGGCGTGCTGCTCCTTCGACGACGGGTTCATGACCGTGACGAGCAGCACCTTGCCGTTGCGCTCCGCGACACCCGTGAAGGTCGCCCCGGCGTGCGTGGTGTTGCCGTTCTTGACCCCGGCGATGCCCTGGTACGGGGCGACTCCGATGTCGCCGGTGAGCAGCCGGTTGGTGTTCTGGATCTCGAAGGTCGGGCGCTTCTTGTCGCCGGGCTTCTGCTCGCCGGGGAAGGCGGCCCGCGCGGTCGAGCAGTACTCGCGGAAGTCCGCCTTCTGCATGCCGCTGCGGGCGATGAGCGTCAGGTCGTACGCGGAGGAGACCTGGCCCGGCTCGTCGTAGCCGTCCGGGGACTTGACGTGGGTGTCGAGGGCCTGCAGGTCCTCGGCGTGCGCCTGCATGTCCGCGACGGTCTGCCCGACGCCGTTGTTCATGGCGGACAGGACGTGCACGGCGTCGTTGCCGGAGCGCAGGAAGACGCCCAGCCACAGGTCGTGGACGCTGTAGGTCTGCTTCTCCTTGATGCCGACCAGGCTGGAGCCCGCACCCATGCCGGCCAGGTCGGTGGCGGCCACCGTGTGGTTGAGCGTCTTGGGGAACTTCGGCAGCAGGGTGTCCGCGAACAGCATCTTCAGCGTCGACGCCGGGGCCAGCGGCCAGTGCGCGTTGTGCGCCGCGAGGACCTGGCCGGTCTCGGCGTCCGCCACGATCCACGAACGGGCGCTGAGCTCCTTCGGCAGCACCGGCGCGCCCGGCAGCAGCTGCACCTGGGTGCCGGGCTGGGCGAGGCGCGCGCCGCCGACGCCCGACATCCGGGCCGGCGGCTGGGGCTGCGGCGCCTTGTCGTCCGCGAGCGCGGGGGCGGCGGCGAAGAAGGGGAGCAGGGTGGCGGCGGCGGTCGCCGCAAGGGCGGCCTTCGCGGTCATCTTCGAAGGGGACACGATCGAGAACGTACATGCCCGGAAGCGCGTTCCGAACCCCGCGGGGCGGTTCGTGCCCGCTCGTCCACCCGTCCGCAGGGGCGTCGGCGGGGCCTCCGGCGCGGGTGGTGATACTGGGGCCATGAAGCTCAGCCGCCCCGTCTCCTGGTTCCTGCTCGCGTTCGGCGTCTGGAGCTGGTTCATTTGGGTAACTTTCGTGAAAAATCTCTGGCACGACGCGAGCGGGCTCGCCTTCGACGACGCCGGCGATCCGACGGCCTACTTCTGGGTGCACCTGATGCTGGCCGTCACGTCCTTTGTTCTGGGGACGGTGATCGGCGTGATCGGGTTGCGTGGCGTGCGCGCCCTCACGCGCGAGCGGAGGTAGCGCGGGATGCTCCTCGTGGTGGTCCTGCTCCTCCTGGTCCTCGCCGTCCTCGGCGCGGTCCACTGGTACGTGTGGCGGCGCCTGGTGCGCGACGTCACGGCGCCCGGCGGCACGCCCCGCCGCCTCGGCACGGCCGCCGTGATCGTGCTGCCGCTTCTCTCGGTCGCGGCCCTGGTCACCGGCCGCGCCGACGCGCCCTTCCTGCTCCAGAAGGCCACCGCCTGGCCGGGCTTCCTCTGGCTCGCGGTGCTGCTGTACGTGGTGCTCGCGCTGGTGGTGACGGAACCGCTGCGGCCGCTGCTGCGCAGGGCCCTGGCGCGGCGTGCGGCGGCGGTCGCCACCGCGGCCGCGGCCGGGGACCGGGGCGCCGTCTCCGTACCGGCTGACGCCCCGCCGGGCCGTACCGCCGAGGAGGTCCGTACCGCCGAGGAGCGCCGTACCGGCGCCGCAGCCGGGCCCGACACCGCACCGTCCGCCCCGGCTGCGGCTCCCGCACCGTCCGCCCCGGCCGAGGCTCCCGCACCGTCCGCCGCCGACGTCCCCGCTCCGTCCGCACCGGCCGAGGCCCCCGCTCCGTCCGCCCCGGCCGACGCCCCCACACCGTCCGCCCCCGGGACCCCCGACCTCTCCCGTCGTCTCCTCGTCAACCGGATCGTCTCCGGCACCGCCGCCGCCGTCGCCCTCGGGACCGTCGGGTACGGGACGTACGGGGTGCTGCGCGGGCCCCGGGTGAAGCGGGTGACCGTGCCGCTGGCCAAGCTGCCGCGTGCGGCGCACGGGTACCGCATCGCGGTGGTGTCGGACATCCACCTCGGGCCGATCCTGGGGCGCGCCCACACCCAGCGGATCGTCGACACGATCAACGCCACCCAGCCCGATCTCGTCGCCGTCGTCGGCGACCTGGTCGACGGCACCGTCGCCAACCTGGGTCCGGCCGCCGAGCCCCTCGCGCGGCTCCGGGCGCGCGACGGCGCTTTCTTCGTGACGGGCAACCACGAGTACTTCTCGGGCGCCGACGCCTGGGTCGAGCACGTCCGCGAACTCGGCCTGCACCCGCTGCGCAACGCCCGTGTCGAGATCGGCGCCGGCTTCGACCTGGCGGGCGTGGACGACGTGGCGGGCGAGAGCATCGGCGAGGGGCCCGACTTCGCCAGGGCCCTCGGCGACCGGGACCGGTCGCGTACCGCCGTGCTGCTCGCGCACCAGCCGATCGTCATCGACGACGCCGTACGCCACGGGGTCGACCTCCAGCTGTCCGGCCACACCCACGGCGGCCAGCTCTGGCCCGGCAACTACCTCGCGGAGCTCGCCAACCCGACCGTCGCGGGCCTGGAGCGCTACGGCGACACCCAGCTGTACGTGTCGCGCGGCGCGGGCGCGTGGGGGCCGCCGGTACGGGTCGGCGCGCCCTCGGACATCACGATCGTGCAGCTGGCTTCCCGTCAGGCGTGAGGCGGTGAACCCCACGCATCCGGTGTGACGCAGCGCGCCGCACCGGGTACGCACTGTTCGGTTCCCTGAAATCCCTGAAATCCCTTATCCCTGGACATATGAGTGCCCTGTGAAGGTTTACTCTTCCACTTGTGTGGGGCGTGTGATTGGGTGTCGCCATCGCGGCCGCGTGAATGTTGCCGCGGTAGCGGGGTGGGCACGAAAAAAGGGAAGCACGTCTCATGCGGTCGACGGTCCGTCTGCGCATATTGATCACTTGTGGGGTTGTTCTCGCGGCCGGAATCGGCGGCTGGCAATTGCTCCCCTCCGACGCGGAGCGGACCGACCCGATCGCCGTCGGCACGACGGACGAGGTCACCTCGCTGGATCCCGCGGGCGCCTACGACGCCGGTTCCTGGGCGATCTACAGCAACATCTACCAGTCGCTGCTGACCTTCAAGCCCGGCTTCGTCACCCCGGTCCCGGACGCGGCCCAGAGCTGCCGTTTCATCGGCACGAAGCTGACCACGTACGAGTGCACGCTCCGCGACGACCTGACTTTCTCCAACGGTCACAAGATCACCGGTGAGGATGTTCGCTATTCGTTCGAGCGAATGCTCGCGATCAAGGCGGACGTCGGCCCCGCGCCGCTCTTTCCGACCCTGAAGAATGTCGAGGCCGAGGGCCAGAAGGTCACCTTTCACCTCAATGCCCGTGACGCCACCTTCCCGTTGAAGATCGCCACCGGCGCCGGTGCGATCGTCGACCACACCGCCTATCCGGCGAAGGCACTGCGCGCGGGCAATGCCGTGGACGGCTCGGGTCCGTACGTGCTCAAGGAGTACGTGGCGGGGGTGTCGGCCCGTCTGGAGCCCAACCCCAACTACCGCGGCGCCGTCACCAAGACCGGCCACACGGTCATCGTGAAGTACTTCAAGGAGTCCGAGCAGCTCGCCGACGCCTGGAAGAACAAGCAGGTGCAGGTGACGCACCGGCAGATGCCGCCGGCCTTCCTCAACGCGCTCGGCGACGAGACGAAGGACGGCACCCGGATCACGGAGGCGGCCAGCGCCGAGATCCGCAACCTCAACTTCAACACCCGCTCCGGCTCGGTGATGTCGAAGAAGGCGGTACGCCAGGCCGTCGCCGCGGTCATCGACCGCCCGGCCATCGCCACCGGCCCCTACCACGGCACGGTCGAGCCGCTGTACTCCCTGATCCCGCAGGGCTTCGTCGGCCACAGCACGCCCTTCTACGACACCGACCCGGAGCCGGACGCCGCCAAGGCCAAGCGTCTGCTGCGCGAGGCGGGCGTCAGCACCCCGGTGTCGTTCACGCTCGGCCACCGCAAGGACGCCACGTACGATGCCGAGGCCGCCGAGCTGAAGAAGCAGCTGGAGGCGACCGGGCTGTTCAAGGTGACGGTCAAGTCGGTGGACTGGCAGGACTTCCAGAAGGAGTACGCGGCGGGCAGGTTCGACGCCTACCCGATCGGCTGGTTCCCCGACTTCGCCGACTCCGACAACTTCACCGCCCCGCTCGTCGGCACGGGCAACGCGCTGCACAGCGGCTACTCCAGCAAGACGGTCGACAACCTGATCGCCTCGACGCAGCAGTACAGCGACCGCGGCCGCGCGGCCGCCGACTTCGAGTCCATCCAGTCCGAGGTCGCCAAGGACGTGCCGCTGGTGCCGCTGTGGCAGAAGAAGGACTACGTGCTGTCGACGGAGGCCATCGCCGGATCGCAGTACCTGACGGACGGTACGGGCATCTGGCGTCTCTGGGAACTCAGCTGGATCTGATCCGGCGCACAGGAAAGGGGCCCCGGTCCGGGGCCCCTTTCCTGTGCGCTCGGTCACCTGCCTGAGGGGTGGCCCCTGAGGGCTTGCGGGTGGCCCTCAGGACTTGCGGGTGGGCCGCTTGGGCTTGCCCGAGGCCGCCATCCCCGCCGCCGTCGGCATGAAGTCGGCGAGCAGCTCGTGGGTCTCCTTCACCAGCGGGCGCAGGATCCGGAAGCGGGACAGCGAGATGGCCCGCGCGGTCACCGGCGCGAGGCGCTCCACCAGGCGCCGGCTGTTGGCGGCGCCCTCCGAGCGGTCGTACACCCAGAACAGCACCAGGCCCATCTGCTGGAGCCAGAGCAGCCGCGGCAGCGCCTCCCTCAGCTCGGGGTCGACCTTCACCGAGGAGCCGGCGATGACCCGCCGGTGCACCTCGATCACCGCCTCGCGCGGGCCCTCCGACTCGGGCGAGAAGGGGCTGAGCGGGCTCCTCGGGTCGGCGGCGTTCTTGAAGAACTGGGCGGCGAACTCGTGGTAGGGCGCGGCGATGTCGAGCCAGGCGAGCAGCACGCCGCGGATCCGGGCCGTCAGGTCCTTCTCGCCGCCCTCCAGGATCGGCTCGACGGCCGCCTGGTGCTCCTCGGCGATCCGGTCGTAGAAGCCCTGGACGAGGTGCTCCTTGGAGGAGAAGTAGTAGTACGCGTTGCCGACCGAGACCCCGGCCTCCTGGGCGATGGCCCGCATCGTGGTCTTGTCGTAGCCGCGCTCCTGGAACAGCCGGAGCGCGGTCTCCAGGATGAGCGCGCGCGTCTGCTCGCTCTTGGGAGCCTTGGCGGCCTTCTCATCCTGCTTCTCGGCGTGCTTCTCTTCCATCGCGTCCTTCACAGGGCCCGAGCCTACTGGGGCGAGCTGTGTGTCCCGTACCGCCGGCCCCCGGGCGATCTAGGCGGCCTTGAACCTCCGCACCCCCGGCACGAACGCCGTCCCCAGGCAGCAGCCGCCCACCGCCACCGCCGCGGCCACCAGGGCCGGTTCGGGCCCCCAGTGCGCGGTGGCGAGCGGGGCCAGAGCGTAGCCGAGCGGCATCGCGGCCAGCGACAGCAGCCAGTCGTACGAGGTGACCCGGGCCAGCGCGTGCTCGGGCACCGCCCGCTGGACGGCCGTCTCCCAGACCGGGGTCAGGAAGCCGAGGCCCGCCATCGCGATCCCGTACGACCCGATGACGACCGGCCCGGGCGCCCCGTACGCCAGGAGCAGCAGCGGCAGCGCGTACGTGGCGAGGCCCGTGTTCGCGGCCAGGATCGGGCGCCGGGGGTGGACCCGGTCGGCGAGCAGCGAACCGAGCAGCAGCCCGATCGCGCCCGCCTGGAGGAAGGCCGCCCAGGCGAGCTCGCCGCCGAGCCGGTCCACGGCGATGGCCGGGCCGAGCGTCATCAGGACCGCGGCGGCGCCGTTCCAGGCGCTGTGCCCGACGAGGCTGGTCCAGTACCAGTCCCGGGTGCGGACCTCCTGCCAGCCCTCCTTCAGGTCGGCGAGCACCGACCGCCGGGCCGGGGCCGTGACCCGGGTGACCCGCACCGCGCACAGCAGCGCCGCGCTCACCGCGAAGCTCGCCGAGTCCAGGACGAACGCCCACCCGGGCCCGACCGTCACGATCAGCGTCCCGGCGAGCGCCGGCCCGCCGACCCGGCTCGCGCTGTTCGCCACGGCCATCGCCGCGTTGGCCCGCTGCAGCGCCTCCGCCGGCACCGTGCCCTTGACCAGCGGCGCGGACGTCGGCTGCGCGAACGCCCCGGCCGCACCCCCCGCCACCCCGGCCGCGGCGATCACCGCGAGCGAGGGCGCGTCCCCCAACAGCTGCACACCGACGCAGAGTTGGCTGACACAGCGGACCAGGTCCATGGCGAGCGCGACCGCCCGCGCGTCGAACCGGTCGCCGACGACACCGCCCAGCGGCAGCAGGAGCAGCTTGGGCACCATCGAGCAGGCGAGCACGAGCGCGAGCGCCGAGGTGGAGCCGGTCGCCTTCAGGACGGCGAGGGCGAGGGCGGCGGGTATGAGGGCGTCGCCGACCAGGGAGAGGGTGCGGCCGACGAAGAGCAGCCGGAAGGAACGCAGGCGAAGGGGATGCATGAACCGGAGGTTATTTCGGTGCCGAATAATTCGTCAACGAAATACTCGGTACCGAAACACTTGCCGGGTCCGGGCCCGCCCGCCGACGTACGATCACTCCATGGCACCCACCGACGAGACGCCGCAGGACTGGACCGACGGGCACGTGGCCCGCTGGCAGCCCGTGCTGCCCGACCTCGACCCGCTCGTCGAGGGCGCCGTCACCCGGATGAAGAAGCTCTCCGTCCACCTCCGCCGGGTGCGCGAGCAGTCCCTCGTCGACTTCGACCTCGAACGCCACGAGTTCGACACGCTCCACAAGCTGGCCGGCCGCGGCGGCAGCGCCGCCCCCTCCGACCTCGCCCAGGACCTCGACCTCGCCCCCGCCTCCGTCTCCGGCCGCCTCGACGCCCTGGAGAAGCGCGGCTTCATCCGCCGCACCCCGTCCACCACCGACCGCCGCCGCGTGATCGTCGAACTCACGGCCTCGGGCCGCGAGACCTGGCTCGGCGCGATGGACGTCCTCGGCCACGAGGAGTACCGCCTCCTCGGCGTCCTCACCCCCGAGGAGCGCGCCACCCTCAACGACCTCCTGCGCCGCGTCATGCTCGCCGCCGAGGAAGGCGTCACCGGCGACCACTGGCACGGCTAGGCCGTACCTAGCGCCCGGTCGGCACCGTCACCCCCTCGAACGCGGCGGCGGCCAGCCGCTTTGCCAGCGCCACCTCCTGATCCCCGTCCTTGCCGGTCGGCAGCATCGAGTACACCGCCACCCGCACCAGATCCGGCGTGGCGAATATCCCGCTCGTGTGGCCGTGCAGCGAGCCCGTCTTGCCCCACACCACGAGCCCGCTGTCCAGGCGGTAGGCCATCAGCCCGCCGTAGCTGAAGTTCGCGCCGGGAACGGCGGGCAGCTCGAAGAGAAGCCGGCGCTGCTCCGGGCGCAGCAGGCCACCGCGTATCAGCGAGGTGAAGAACCGCCGCAGATCGCCGGAGTCGGAGACCAGGCCGCCCTCCGCCCAGGCCCACTCGCCCGTCGGCAACGCGGTGTGACGCAGCCCGAGCGGTCGCAGCACCCGGTCGCGCAGCTCCGCCCCGTATGACCGGCCGGTCACCTTCTCGACCACGAGACCGGCGAGGAAGTAGTTGACGCCGTTGTACTGGACGGCCGTCCCCGGGGCCGTCGGGGTGCCGCAGGAGACCGCGGAGCGCACGACCTCCTCCGGGGTGCCGGGGTGGACGCACACGGGTTTCTGCAGGCCGCTGGTGTGGCTGAGGAGCTGCCCGACGGTGATCGGCGCGTACGAGGACGGCAACAGGCCGGGGAGCAGCTCCTGGACGGTGTCGTCGAGGGACAGGCGTCCCTCGCCCACGAGTTGGAGCACCACCGTGGACGTGAAGAGCTTGGTGATGCTGCCTGTCGCGAACGCGGAGTCGACCGGCCCGGTCCACTCCCCGGCCGTACCGCTCCACCGGCCGTCCCGCCCGGACACGGAGACCATCGCGCCGCGTACGTAGTCGTCGGGCAGCCCGGCCATGGCCCCGCGTAGCGCGTCCGGATCCAGCCGCCCGTGCGCCACCGCCACCGCCACCGCGGCGCCCGGCGGCGGTGCCGCGCTCGCGGGCACCACCGCGCCCGCCACCACCAGGGCGGTCATCGCCGCGGCGGTGAGCCAACGAGCCTTCTGTGTCCATGCGTTCGTCATGGATCAAGGCTCCCGCCGCAGCGGCCCCCCGGCCATTGGGGACGACCCCGGATCGCCCCTGAGTCGGCCCCTAAGGATGCCGTTCGATCACATGCTCAACGAACGCGCGTAGTTCAGCTGGCCCATGACCCAGTGGATGGTGTCCGGCCCGGTCGCCGGGATCATCGTCGCGTGGTGCCGGCCGCCGCTCGTCACCGTGACCTGGATGAAGCCCGTCGTCTGCTTCTCCTTCATCAGCAGGAAGAGCAGGCCCAGCAGGCAGAACAGGAAGAAGACGACCGCGAGCACGACCGCCACCGTCGGCATCTTCTCCTCGGTCCGCGACATGTCCATCGCGTTCCACACCGCACCCTTCAGCGGCATCGGCCCGGCCGGCGTGATGATCTGGTCCCCGACCACCGTGATGTCCCCGAGCGAGAGCACCGGCGCGCCCATGCCCGGCGCGCCCATCGGCAGCTGCGCCGGCACCGGCGGGTACTGCGGCGGCACCGGAGCGCCCGCCTGCTGACCCGGCCCCCACTCGTAACCCCCGGCAGCCCCGGCGTCCCCGGCCTTGTAAGGGTTCGGCTCGCTCATCAGTCCCCGTCCTTCCATGCGTCAACGCTGCATCAGATCCTGGCACATGTGCGCACCTGCTGGAGCGCCCGCGTGCCGGTGTACGCGGAGGGCCCCGCCTCTCGGAGGAGACGGGGCCCAGCCGCCGACCGGCGGACGGAGTCCGACGCAGCGGCCCGAAGCCTGTGAGGCGCCCCAGGCGCCGAGCGGTGCGAGGGGCGCGTCGGAAAGGCTAGAAGCGACGCGTGATCAGGGCGCGCTTCACTTCCTGGATCGCCTTCGTGACCTCGATGCCACGCGGGCAGGCGTCCGTGCAGTTGAACGTCGTGCGGCAACGCCACACGCCGTCCTTGTCGTTCAGGATCTCCAGGCGCTGCTCGCCGGCCTCGTCACGCGAGTCGAAGATGAAGCGGTGCGCGTTGACGATCGCGGCCGGGCCGAAGTACTGGCCGTCGTTCCAGAAGACCGGGCAGGACGACGTGCACGCGGCGCACAGGATGCACTTGGTGGTGTCGTCGAAGCGCTCGCGGTCCTCGGCGGACTGCAGGCGCTCGCGGGTCGGCTCGTTGCCCTTGGTGACCAGGAACGGCATGACGTCCCGGTACGCCTGGAAGAAGGGCTCCATGTCGACCACGAGGTCCTTCATCACCGTGAGGCCCTTGATGGCCTCGACGGTGATCGGCTTCTCGGGGTTGATGTCCTTGATCAGCGTCTTGCAGGCGAGCCTGTTCTTGCCGTTGATCCGCATCGCGTCCGAGCCGCAGATGCCGTGCGCGCAGGAGCGGCGGAAGGTCAGCGTGCCGTCCAGGTCCCACTTGATCTTGTGGAGACCGTCGAGCACGCGCTCCTTCGGGTCGATCTCGATCTGGAAGTCCTCCCAGACCGCCGCGTCCGACACCTCGGGGTTGAAGCGGCGGATCCGGAAGGTGACCGTGATGTACGGGGAGGCGGCGGACTCCGCCTCCACCTTGTCCAGAACGGGGGTAGCCATCAGTACTTACGCTCCATCGGCTGGTAGCGGGTCTGGACGACCGGCTTGTAGTCGAGACGCACGGTCTCGGAGCCGTCCTCGCCGACCTCGCGGTACGCCATCGTGTGGCGCATGAAGTTGACGTCGTCGCGGTTCGGGTAGTCCTCGCGGTAGTGACCGCCGCGGGACTCCTTGCGCGCCAGGGCCGAGACGGCCATGACCTCGGCCAGTTCGAGCAGGTTCCCCAGCTCGATGGCCTCCAGGAGGTCGGTGTTGAAGCGCTTGCCCTTGTCCTGGATGGACACGTTCTTGTAGCGCTCGCGCAGCTCGGCGATCTTCTCGACGGCCGTCTTGATGGTCTGCTCCGTACGGAACACCATCACGTTGGCGTCCATCGTCTCCTGGAGCTCACGGCGCAGGTCGGCGACCCGCTCGTTGCCCGTGGAGTTGCGCAGGTTCTCGATCTGCGCGACGACCATGGCCTCCGGGTTCTCCGGGAGCTCGACGAAGTCGTGCTTGGCGGAGTACTCGGCGGCGGCGATGCCGGAGCGCTTGCCGAAGACGTTGATGTCCAGGAGCGAGTTGGTGCCGAGGCGGTTGGCGCCGTGCACGGAGACACAGGCGACCTCGCCGGCGGCGTACAGGCCCGGGACGACGGTGGTGTTGTCCGCCAGGACCTCACCCTCGACGTTGGTCGGGATGCCGCCCATGGCGTAGTGCGCGGTGGGCTGGATCGGGATCGGGTCCGTGTACGGCTCGATGCCGAGGTACGTACGGGCGAACTCGGTGATGTCCGGGAGCTTGGCGTCGAGCTGCTCCGGCGGCAGGTGCGTCAGGTCCAGGTAGACGTGGTCGCCCTCGGGACCGCAGCCGCGGCCCTCGCGGATCTCCGTGTAGATGGAGCGGGAGACGACGTCACGGGACGCGAGGTCCTTCATGACCGGCGCGTACTTCTCCATGAAGCGCTCGCCGTCCTTGTTGCGGAGGATGCCGCCCTCACCGCGGGCGCCCTCCGTCAGCAGGATGCCCATGCGCCAGATGCCCGTCGGGTGGAACTGGAAGAACTCCATGTCCTCCAGCGGGATGCCACGGCGGTAGCACGCGGCCTGGCCGTCACCGGTCAGGGTGTGCGCGTTCGACGTCACCTTGAAGAACTTGCCGGTGCCGCCGGAGGCGTAGATGACCGCCTTCGCCTGGAAGACGTGGATCTCGCCGGTGGCCAGCTCGTAGGCGACCACACCGGCGGACTTCTTGACGCCGTCGACCTCGGTGATCAGCTGGTCCAGGACGTAGAACTCGTTGAAGAACTCCACGCCCTCCTTGACGCAGTTCTGGTACAGCGTCTGGAGGATCATGTGGCCGGTGCGGTCCGCGGCGTAGCAGGACCGGCGGACCGGGGCCTCGCCGTGGTTGCGGGAGTGACCGCCGAAGCGGCGCTGGTCGATGGTGCCGTTCGGGGTGCGGTTGAACGGGAGACCCATCTTCTCCAGGTCGAGGACGGCGTCGATGGCCTCCTTCGCCAGGATCTCGGCGGCGTCCTGGTCGACCAGGTAGTCACCGCCCTTGACCGTGTCGAAGGTGTGCCACTCCCAGTTGTCCTCCTCCACGTTGGCGAGCGCGGCGGCCATGCCGCCCTGCGCGGCGCCCGTGTGGGAGCGGGTCGGGTACAGCTTCGTCAGCACGGCGGTGCGGCTGCGCTTCGTCGCCTCGATGGCGGCGCGCATGCCGGCGCCGCCGGCGCCGACGATGACGGTGTCGTACTTGTGGATCTTCATGACGTGGATTACCTCAGCCCCGTGCCTAGCGGATGTTCGGGTCGAAGGTGAAGATCACCAGCGTGCCCAGAAGGATGGTGAACACCGTGGCGGTGTACAGCAGGCCCTTGAGCCACAGGCGCGTGTTGGCGCGCTCCGCGTAGTCGTTGACGACCGTACGGAGGCCGTTGGCGCCGTGCAGCATGGCGAGCCACAGCATCAGCAGGTCCCAGACCTGCCAGAACGGGGACGCCCAGCGGCCGGCCACGAAGGCGAAGCCGATCTTGGAGACGCCGCCGTCCAGGAAGAGCTGGATCAGCAGGTGGCCGAGGACCAGGACGACGAGGACGACGCCCGAGAGGCGCATGAAGAGCCACGCGGCCATCTCGAAGTTGCCCCGGGTCGCGCGCGGGGTCTTGCCCGTGCGCTTGCGGGGGGCCTCGATGTACGGGGCCGGGTTGTCCACGTCGTAGGCAGCGCCCTCGACGGGACCGATGGCGGAAGTGGTGTCAGCAGACATGTCTGGCGTCAGCTCCCGAACAGTTCACGTGCGGCGTGGCCGAGGACGGGGTACAGCGAGCCCGCCATCAGCACGACCCAGATGCCCACGACGGACCAGAGCATCTGCTTCTGGTAGCGCGGGCCCTTGGACCAGAAGTCCACGGCGATGACCCGGAGGCCGTTGAGCGCGTGGAAGAGGATGGCGGCGACGAGGCCGTACTCGAGGAGTGCGACGATCGGCGTCTTGTACGTCGCTACGACGTCGTCGTACGCCTCGGGGGAGACGCGGACGAGAGCGGTGTCCAGCACGTGTACGAACAGGAAGAAGAAGATGAGGACGCCGGTGACTCGATGAGCCACCCAGGACCACATTCCTTCCCGGCCGCGGTACAGCGTTCCAGCCGGCACGGAAATACCCTCCGGGAGCGGGGATCAGGGCCGGCCGGCTTCAGTGTCGGTCTGGCCCGGCCGGGTACGGTCCACCGGCCCCGGTCATCGTAGCGACGACTTGTCGGTTCGCTCGCGCGGGGTCCATAGGTGTGATCAAACAGCCACGGACGGGCTATCACCGTGCGTCGAATTGGCCCCTTTCTGGTGCATTACGGACGAACTCACCGCGCCTGAATCGACCGTGTGAGCCGGGTACGGGCCAGTCGGCGCAGTTCCTCGGCGGCGACGACCCGTTCCTCCTCCCTTTCGTTGCCGAGACGTGACCGGATCGCCGCGAGCACCTGATCGAGCCGCTCGCCCGCCGGCACCCCGTCGAGACTGATCACGAAGGCGTGCCCGAACCGGGCCTCGTACGCGGCGAGGGCGGCGCCGAGCGCCGTACGGGCGGCCGGCGGCGCGTCCGGGTGCGGCGGAGCGGGGGTCTCGCGGGCCAGGGCCTCGGCGAGATCGGCGCGCCCGAGGTCGTAACCGGCCTCGTCGGCGGCGGCGAGCAGTGCGTCGAGCGTCGGGTACGGGCGGTGCGTCGTCACCCGTTCGGCCCAGCGGAGGCTGCCGCAGCAGGCCAGCAGCAGGGCCTCGGCGGCGGCGGGCGGGGCGGTGTTGAAGCGGGCGAGCCCGCCGTCGGCCGGCCTGCCCTCGGTGAGCCCGCCGTGGCGCCCTGCCGGGTGCCGGGGTGCGACCTGCTGGGCAGGTATGGCGGGGGGTTCCAGGGTCCGGCAGGGGGCGGCGTGGATGTCGCTGGTCAGCGGGGACTCCGGGGCGAGGCGTGGAGGTACTGGGAGGAAGTGGTGGGGTGGATGTGACTCCACGCTATCGACGGGAAGAGGGAAGTGTCCGACGGATGCGCGAATTTCACCTGGACGAGTGGTTTCGTCGAGGGCGTGGACAGAAGGCCGCAGAAGGCCCGGGATGCCGGGGTTAGTGCGATGAGGGAGGATTCCGGGTGATGCGGTACTCCATACGAGGGCCCCGTAGGGGCCCCGCACTGATGGCGGCCGCGGTGGCGCTGGTCACCGTGGCGGCCTGCTCGAACGGTTCCTCCGCCGGGCCGCCCGCCCCCGTCTCCCCGTCGGGCAGCGTCCCGGGCGGTACGGTCACCAGCTCGGCGGCGCCGACGTCGGCGCCCCCGCCGAGCCCGACGCCCACCAGGACGTACCCGCTCTCCACCACTCCGCAGGTCATCCCGGCGGTCCGGGCCCATCAGGCGGCGCGCGGCCCCGGCTGGAAGCCCGGACCCGGCACCGGCGTCGTCGTCGCGGCGAAGGACGAGGGCGCGCTCGCCGACGAGGCCCGGCTGATCGCGGGCGAGCTGGGCATCCCGTACCGCGGCACGGCCGCCGCGGGGCCCGGCGACGTGAGCCTCGCGCTCGGCGGGCAGGGCGGGAGCGAGTCGTACACGCTCGCCGTCCAGGGCGGCCGGGTGCGCATCACCGGGCCGGGCCAGGCCGGTGTGTTCTACGGCACCCGGACGCTGAAACAGTCCGTCAGGTCGACCGGCGCGATACCCGAGGGCACGGTCACCGACGCGCCCGCGAAGCCGCGGCGCGGCCTGATGGTCGACATCGCCCGCAAGTACTTCACCGCCGGCTGGATCGAGGCCCGGCTGCGCGAGATGGCCGACCTCAAGCTCAACGAGCTCGGTCTGCACTTCTCCGACGACCAGGGCTTCCGCATCGCCTCGGACAGCCACCCCGAGGTGGTGTCCGCCCGGCACCTCAGCAAGGCGGAGGTGCGGCGGATCGTCGCCCTCGCGCAGAGCCTGCACATCGCGGTCGTCCCCGAGATCGACTCGCCCGGACACCTCGGCGCGGTCATCGACGCGCACCCGGACCTCCAGCTCGTCAGCGCGACGGGCCGCAGGCCGCGCGGGACCGTCGACATCTCCAACCCGGCCTCCGCGAAGATCGTCGACGAGCTGCTGCGCGAGTACACGGGCCTGTTCCCCGGCGCGTACTGGCACCTCGGCGGCGACGAGTACGTGGCCCTCATGTCGAGCAACCCCGAGGCGGCCTATCCGCAGCTCGCCCGCGCCGCCACCGCCGAGTACGGCCCCTCCGGCCGCGTCCAGGACCTGGCCACCGGCTGGCTCAACGCACGGGCGGCCGTGGTCCGCCCGACCGGCAAGGCGCTGCGCGCCTGGAACGACGGCTTCTTCACCGGCGGCGTTACCAGCGCGGCCGAGGACCTGCAGGTCGCCTACTGGACCGGCGCCGAGAACGGCGCCCGCACGCCGACCTCGTACCTGAGCGCCGGCCGCAAGCTGATCAACTACAACGACAAGTACCTCTACTACATCCTCGGCCAGCCCCGCGGGCAGACCTATCCCACCGGCCGCCGCATCTACGCGGAGTGGACCCCCCTCGTCCTGCGCGGCACCACCCCGGTGCCTGCGCGCTACGACGCCCAGGTCCTCGGCGGCAGCTTCGCCGTCTGGTGCGACCTCGCCGGCGCCCAGACCGAGGCCCAGGTGGCCGACGGCATCCGGATGCCGCTGACGGCGACGGCCCAGAAGCTGTGGGACGCCCGGCAGCCGCGCCTGAGCTGGGAGGCGTTCAAGGGGCTCGCGGGCCGGGTGCGCTGACGTCTATGCAGCAGGCGGCGGCACTGGCATGATTCCGGCCGCGCAGTGACGAAAAAGCGCCCCTCGGCGCAGTAGGGGAAGTACTGCGTCCGCATCGGTGGCGAGGAGGCGGCCATGACGTCCGCGACGAGCACGAGCCTGCTGGAACTGATCGACCGGGCCGACGAGCGGGGCCTTGCCGCCGCCGGGCTCGCCTGCCTGGACCGTTGCCTGGCGGTGTTCGCGCCCGACCGTGCCGAGGTGCTGCGGCCGGTGTGGGCGGCGGTGGCGCGCGGGGACGGCGGGGCCTGGGGCGAGGCGGTCGAGAAGGCGCGGGTCGAGCTCGACGGGAGCGGGGCGCAGGGCGACGACGTGACCGCGCTCGTGCGCGGGATGCTCGCCGGGGTGCCCGCCGAGTGGGCCGCGGAGCCGCTGCGGGCCTGGGCCCGGGAGTGCTCCGGGGCGGCGCTCGCGGTCCACGGGCGGTACGACGCGACGGAGGCGGGCCCGCTGTTCGCGGGCGAACTGCGCCGCCAGCAGGCCGTCCTGGAGTCGGCCGCGCACGGCCCGACCGGGCTGCGCCGGGCCCGGGACCTGTCGACGGAGGGCGGGCGCGTCCTGCGCGCGGTCGTCTCACGCAGGGCGCGCACCGCCTGACCTGATCAGACCTCGGGCTGCTCGACCGACAGCGAGTCGATCGCCTCGGTGATCTGCTGCTCGGCCCGCGCCTTGTCGAGGCCGAGACCCGCGAGCGTGCCCTTGCCGTCCTCGAACTCCAGGAGGGCGAGCAGGATGTGCTCGGTGCCCACGTAGTTGTGGCCGAGCCGCAGGGCCTCGCGGAAGGTGAGCTCCAGGACCTTCTTGGCGTCCGCGTCGTACGGGATGAGCGCGGGCACCTCCTCGACGGCCGGCGGCAGCGTCGCCGCGACCGCCTCCCGCACCTGCTCCGGGGTGACGCCCTGGCCGGCGATCCAGCGCACCGCGATGCCCTCGGGTTCGGCGAGCAGGCCGAGCGCCAGGTGCGCCGGGCCCGTCTTGTCGTTGCGGGCGGCGGACGCCTCGTTCTGCGCGGCCATCACCACGTTCCGGGCCCGGGGCGTGAACCGGCTGAAGCCGGCGTTCGGGTCCATCTTCGCCGCGTCCGCCGCGCTGTCGTCCTTGGGGACGAAGCGCTTCTGGACCGCCTGCCGGGTGACGCCCATGCTCTTGCCGATGTCGGTCCAGGAGGCGCCGGCCCGCCTGGCCTGGTCCACGAAGTGGCCGATGAGGTGGTCGGCGACCTCGCCGAGGTGGTCCGCCGCGATGACCGCGTCGGAGAGCTGGTCGAGGGCGTCGTCCGGGTGGGACTTCTTGATCGCGTCGATCAGGTCGTCGAGACGCACGGGATTGCTCATGCCGAGTGGATTCGTCATGAGTGCAACCTTAGGTTGACAGCCGAAGAGTGTCAACGGTCGGTTGACAGTCCCGTTCCGCAGGTAGGTGGGGAAAGAAAAAGGGCGCCCTCGGGAGGCGCCCAAAAGGAAGACGACCGGGGTCGCCACCCCCCACAGGAGAGGCCCCGGTCGTCGTCCGCGGAGCCGCAGCACGGCCCCGTACTCCCTTCAGCGCCGGGCGTGCGTTTTCTGTCACACCCCGCGTCACGCCATGTGTCCGGCCGTGTATCCCGCCATGTGTCCCGCCCCGTGTCACCCGGACGAAGTTGCGACTTGTACAAAGAACCGGACCCGCGTGGACGCGGCGCCCGAACAGGACGTAGCGTTCTGCTGCGCCAAGGGCGGCGTGCGGTGACGACCAGCCGCGATGTGCGTGACGACGAACAGGTGTGGGGAGTGCTGGGGGACGAGGCGGAGCTGACGGCCGCAGTGCTCGCCGCGCAGAACGGCGACGAGGACGCCTTCCGTACCGTGTACCGCGCGGTGCATCCCCGGCTCCTCGGCTACATACGCACCCTGGTCGGCGACGCCGACGCCGAGGACGTCGCCTCCGAGAGCTGGCTGCAGATCGCCCGCGACCTCGACCGCTTCGACGGCGACGCCGACCGGTTCCGCGGCTGGGCCGCCCGGATCGCCCGCAACCGCGCCCTCGACCACATCCGGATGCGCGGCCGCCGCCCCGCCGTGGGCGGCGACGAGACCGAACTGACCGACAAGCCCGCCGACTCCGACACCGCGGACGAGGCAATGGAAGCCCTGGCCACCGGCCGCACCATGCACCTCATCGCCCAACTGCCACAGGACCAGGCCGAGGCCGTCGTCCTGCGCGTCGTCGTCGGTCTGGACGCCAAGAGCGCCGCCGAGACCCTCGGCAAGCGCCCCGGCGCCGTCCGCACCGCCGCCCACCGCGGCCTCAAGAAGCTCGCCGAACTCCTCGGCGCGGCCGGTGCCGACGCCGGCACGGCCGCGCTCGACGGCGTACCGCCGCAGCGCGGCCGGCGGACCGGTGCCCCGGATTCCGGACGTGTGACGCAATCGCGCCCGCGGACGCAGAAGGACATGTGATGGCCGACGAGCGGTATGCATGGCTCGACAAGGAGGCCGCGGAGCGGTTGCTGCGCGGCGAGGCCGTCGACCCCGGCGACCAGGCCGCCCGGGACCAGGCCCGGCTCCTCGCGCGCGCCCTCGAGTCGGCCCGTACGCCCACGGCGCCCGCCCTCGGCCCCGACGGCGAACTCCCCGGTGAGGCCGCCGCCCTGGCCGCCTTCCGCAAGGCGTCCGCCGAGCGGGCCGGCGCGGCCGCGACCGCGCCGGGTCTCTCCGGGTACGCCGACCTCGGCGCCGTCCGGCTCGCCCCGGCCGCCGAGGGGCACCGCTGGGGCCGTTCCCTGCGGTACGGGCTCGCCGCCGCCTTCGCCGCCGTCACGGTCGGCGGCGTCGCCGTCGCCGCCGGCACGGGCGTGCTGCCGCTGACCCGCGAACCCGGGCCCGGCACCTCGGTCGACGCCGGCAACATCACCGACCCGACCGTTTCCGGCTCGGTCTCCGGCGGCACTGGCAGCGAGGTGCCCGGCGTGCCGACGACCGGCCCCGACGGCCGGACCACCACGCCCGGACCCACCGGCGGCCCGGACGCCACCACGGCGGGCCCCGGCGGCGACACGGCCACCCCCGGTGGCGGCACCGGCGACCCGGTCACCGGCGACGCGGCCGAGCGCGACCGGATCGTCAGGGCGTGCCAGGACTACCGGGCGGGCAAGCTCGTCAGCAGTGGCAGGCAGCGGCTCACGGAAGCGCTCAAGAGCGGCGACACCGTCAAGCGGTACTGCGACCGCGTCCTCTCCGGCGTCCCGGTCAACACGACCACGCTGCCCACCACCGGCCGCACGACCTCCGGCTCCGCGAACGGAGGCTCGGGCGACGGCTCCGGCAAAGGGTCCGGCAAAGGGTCCGGCACCGGCAAAGGGAGCGGTTCCGGTTCCGGTAACGGCGACAGTGACGGCGACGGCAAGAGTGACCGAGGCGACCGGGACCGCGATCGCGGCTCCGGCGGCTCCGGCGGTTCCGTAGGCTCTGCCGGTTCCGCGGGCTCCGGCGGCGGCCACGGCCAGGGCACGGGCCAGGACAAGGGCCACGGCAAGGGCCGTGGCAAGGGCTCCCCGTCCTCCTCGACGCACGGCAGGAACGGCTCGCGTTCATAGCGTCGAACCAGCGCCGAAAAGCAGGTGTGACACTTTTCGGCCCGCCGACGCAGTACTGAGTGAGCCGACTGGTCATCGGCGAGCGCAAGGAGCCGGGGTTCCCCCCGTACCTTCGGCTCGGCGCACCGGCGCGGGTGGGGCACGTTCCCCCGGTCCCACCCGCGCCCTCTCTCTTCCTCCGAGCCGCCTTCTCCACGTCACCGGTTCACGGGTTCAGGGGTTCACCGTTTCACCGGTCACCAGTAGACGACGACCTTGTCGCCGACCTTCACCTGGTCGAACAGCGCCGACAGCTTCGCCTTGTCCCGGACGTTGACGCAGCCGTGCGAGGCCCCCGCGTAGCCGCGGGCCGCGAAGTCCCTCGAGTAGTGCACCGCCTGGCCGCGGCTGAAGAACATCGCGTACGGCATCGGCGTGTGGTAGATCGTCGAGGTCCACTCGCGCGCCTTCCACTCCACCTTGAACAGGCCCTCACGGGTCGGCGTGTTCTCCGAGCCGAAGCGCACGTCCATCGACGACACGACCTTGCCGTCGATCATCCAGGCCAGCGTCCTGGTCTCCTTGCTGATGCACATCACCCGGCCGGTCATGCAGCGCGGGTCGGGCGCGTCCAGCTTGTTGGTGGTCGACGGCTTCAGCTCCTCCGCGGTCGGCTTCCGCGTGACGGAGAGCAGCGTCCGCCAGGTCGTCTCGTCGACCGAGCCGGTCTCCGGCAGCCCCCGCCGCGCCTGGAACCTCTTCACCGAGGCCGTCGTCAGCGTCCCGTAGAAGCCGGTGGGCGCCCGGTCGAAGAAGCCGAGCTGCCGCAGTCGCGCCTGGAGCTCGCGCACCTGCGCGCTCTCGTCGCCGTCGCCCATCAGGTACTCGCGCTTCGGCTTGCCGGTGGTCGCGCTCGCCGACGGCGTGGGCGACGACGGCTTGTCGTCGGACGTCGCGCTCGCGCTCGCCGACGGGCTGGGCGTGGCGGAGGCGGACGGGGAGGAGGTGGTCGGCGCCTGGCTGACCGTGCCCTTCCCCTTGTCCTTGCCCTGATCCGTACCCGGACCCGAACCGTCGGGCGTGCAGCCGGTGGCCAGTGCCACCACCACGGCGACGGCCGTGCCGGCCAGGATTCCTCTGTTCATGACGGACGACGAACGCTTCATCAATGCCCCCCCGGGACGACGTGTGTACACAAGGGATGGATTCCCGGCCGCGCGCGGTTGCGCACGTGACCGAATCGAGACGGGCATGCTGTGAGGAAGGTCCCAGCGGGCTGCCCTCCTCCCTGTCGTACGGGCGGGGCTACAGTCCGTCGCGAGGGTCCGTACCACTGGGTAGCGGTAGCGGTAGCGGTAGCGGTAGCGGTAGCGGCAGCGGGAAGCAGCGGAGGCACAGCACATGGCGCGCGAGTCGGAGTCGGGACTGCCCATCGAACCGGTCTACGGACCGGACGCCCTGGAGGGCTGGGACCCGGCCGAGAAGCTGGGCGAGCCCGGCGCGTACCCGTTCACCCGCGGTGTGTACCCGTCGATGTACACCGGCCGGCCGTGGACCATGCGCCAGTACGCCGGCTTCGGCACCGCCGTGGAGTCCAACGCCCGCTACAAGCAGCTCATCGACAACGGCACCATGGGCCTCTCCGTCGCCTTCGACCTGCCGACCCAGATGGGCCACGACTCCGACGCGCCCATCGCGCACGGCGAGGTCGGCAAGGTCGGCGTCGCCATCGACTCGATCGAGGACATGCGGGTGCTGTTCGACGGCATCCCGCTGGACAAGGTCTCCACGTCGATGACCATCAACGCCCCCGCCTCGCTCCTGCTGCTGCTCTACCAGCTCGTCGGCGAGGAGCAGGGCGTGCCGGCCGACAAGCTGACCGGCACGATCCAGAACGACGTGCTCAAGGAGTACATCGCCCGCGGCACCTACATCTTCCCGCCGCAGCCCTCGCTGCGGCTGATCGCGGACATCTTCAAGTACTGCAAGGCCGAGATCCCGAAGTGGAACACCATCTCGATCTCCGGCTACCACATGGCCGAGGCCGGCGCCTCGCCCGCGCAGGAGATCGCCTTCACGCTCGCCGACGGCATCGAGTACGTCCGCACCGCGGTCGCCGCCGGCATGGACGTCGACGACTTCGCGCCCCGGCTCTCCTTCTTCTTCGTGGCGCGCACCACGATCCTGGAGGAGGTCGCCAAGTTCCGGGCGGCCCGCCGGATCTGGGCGCGGGTCATGAAGGAGGAGTTCGGCGCCAAGAACCCCAAGTCGCTGATGCTCCGCTTCCACACCCAGACCGCGGGCGTGCAGCTCACCGCGCAGCAGCCCGAGGTCAACCTGGTCCGCGTCGCCGTCCAGGGCCTCGCGGCCGTCCTCGGCGGCACCCAGTCGCTGCACACCAACTCCTTCGACGAGGCCATCGCGCTCCCGACCGACAAGTCGGCCCGGCTCGCGCTGCGCACCCAGCAGGTCCTCGCGTACGAGACGGACGTCACCGCCACCGTCGACCCGTTCGCCGGCTCGTACGTCGTCGAGAAGATGACCGACGACGTCGAGGCCGCGGCGGTCGCGCTGATGGCGAAGGTCGAGGAGCTCGGCGGCGCGGTGCACGCCATCGAGCGCGGCTTCCAGAAGAACGAGATCGAGCGCTCCGCGTACCGCATCGCGCAGGAGACCGACTCCGGCGAGCGCGTCGTCGTCGGCGTCAACCGCTACACGGTCGACGTCGAGGAGCCCTACGAGCCGCTGCGCGTCGACCCGGCGATCGAGGCCCAGCAGGCCGAGCGCCTCGCCCGGCTGCGCGCCGAGCGCGACCAGGCGGCGGTGGACGCGGCGCTCGCGGAGCTGAAGAAGGCGGCGGAGGGGACGGACAACGTCCTGTACCCGATGAAGGCGGCGCTGAAGGCGCGGGCGACGGTGGGCGAGGTGTGCAACGCGCTGCGCGAGGTGTGGGGCACCTACGTCCCGACCGACGCGTTCTGATCCGTCCTGATCCGTCCTGAGCCGTCCTGAGCCGTCCTTGTCGGTTCCGCCCCGTTCGGACTGGTTCCATCTGTTGAAATTTAAAGCGGAGTGTCGTACCGGTGTGCGACACTCCGCTTCATGCTGGGTGTCACCGATCTGCCGACCTATCTCGCCGGGCTCGTCCTCATCATCCTTCTCCCGGGGCCGAACTCGCTGTACGTGCTGTCCGTCGCCGCCCGCAAGGGCACCCGGACCGGATACAAGGCCGCGGCCGGCGTGTTCACCGGCGACACGGTCCTGATGACCCTCGCCGCCCTCGGCGCGGCCTCGCTGCTCCAGACCACGCCGCTGCTCTTCATGATCGTGAAGTACGCGGGCGCCGGCTACCTGGCCTGGATGGCGTACGGGATGCTGCGCGCCGCCCGCGAGATGTGGCGCGCGCGGCACGAGACGGTGACCGACGAGCCCGCCGCGCAGGAGACCGGCTCCGTGGAGCACCCGTACCGCCGGGCGCTGATCATCAGCCTCTTCAACCCCAAGGCGATCCTCTTCCTGATCTCCTTCTTCGTGCAGTTCGTGGACCCCTCCTACGCCTACCCGGCGCTGTCCTTCCTGGTCCTCGGCACCCTGCTGCAGCTCGGCAGTTTCCTCTACCTCACCACCCTCATCTTCAGCGGCACCCGCCTCGCCGCCGCCTTCCGCCGCCGCAAGCGCCTCTCGGCCGGTGCCACCACCGCCGCCGGCGCCCTCTTCCTCGGCTTCGCCGCGAAGCTCTCGCTGGCGAGCGCTTGACCCTGACACGGGAGTGCCCGGCGGACGAGTCCCGCTGGGTGACCGAACTCCAGGAGCCGGTCACCCGCGCCTGAGGCGCCGCGCGCCTGAGGCCCTCCGCGCGGTCGCCCGGCGGGGACCGCCCCGGCCTGGCCCGGCCGTCAGCCCAGGGCCCGTCGCTTCAGCTTCAGGGCGCGGCGGGCGAGGCGGCGCAGGCCGGGGTGGCGGGGGACGGGGAGGCCGCCGGGGAGGCCGAGTGAGGTGAGGCGGCGGCGGGTGAAGTGGTGCCGGGTGTCGGCGGCGAGCGGTCCCGACAGATGGCGTACGGCCGCGTCCCGCAGGTCCGGCCGGATCCTCGGCTGCATCACGAAGCCGACCGCCGCCACCAGGTCCTGGAGTGCGGCCCCGGCAAGGGGCGACCGGCCGCCCGGCTCCTCCAGGTCGGGGACGAGGGCGTCGACGAGGGCCACGGGCACCCGGTTGCTGTTCTGGTACGGCGTGAGCCGGGCGAGCAGCGGCCGGGTGCCGACCTTCGCGGTCTCGATCCCGTAGAAGGCGCTCGCGGTGAACAGCGCCGTGGAGAAGCAGCCGACCACGAGCGCGGGCCGCAGCTCCCGGTAGAGCACCTCGGCGAGCACCGGGCGGTCCTCGACGGTCAGTTCGGCGCCGAGCGACTCGGCCTCCCTGACCAGCGCCCGGGACCAGGCGTCGGGTGCCGTCGGGTGCGGCTTGAAGACGAGCCGGCGGTGGCCGCGGGCGACCGCGCCGCGGACCATGCGCAGGTGCAGTTCGCCCTCCTCCTCGGCGGTGAGGAGGGAGAGCGCGGCCAGGTACTGCCCGAGCAGCAGCGCCGGGGCCGGTCCCGAGGAGGTCTCGGCGGCCGCGGGCTCCCCGGCGCCCGCCAGCTCCTCCACCACCTTGGTGAACGCCTCCGTCGGCACGGTCTCGGCGACCGCCCCGAACTCGGCGAGCAGCAGCGGCGCGAGCCCGGGCAGCAGGTCCAGGTGGAGCAGCCGCCGCACCCGCTCGCCGACCAGCGGGTCGATCTTGTTGCGGGTCGGGCCGTAGCTCATCAGGCCGTCCGCGTAGACGGTGACGGACGCGTCCGGGAAGAGCTGGGCGATCGTGAGCGCGGGGGCGACCTGGAGGGACTCCACGGCGAGCTCGATCCGGTCGGTGCCGAGCCCCCACAGCAGCCGCAGATGCCGCTGGAGCATCGGCAGGTCGTCCGGGCGGGGCCGCCAGCCGCCCGGGTGGAGCGGTTCGATCGTCGCGTTCCAGTCCAGGACCTCGTCGAACCGGCCGCGCAGCCGCTCGAAGCCGGGCATCCGGTCGAGCGGGGTGGTGGTCTCGGGCACGGCCGCGTTGGTGGAGACCAGGAGCACCCGCCGGTCGGCCGGCCCGAAGCAGCCGCTGTCGAGGGCGGCGGCCAGGGTGGCGGCGCCGTAGAGGGTCGAGGCGTAGAAGATCTGCGTGGTCTTGGCGGTGCTGCGCACGGGGGTGGTGCTCATGCGGCGTTCGTCTCCAGGGGGGCCGGTGCGGGGGCGGGGCGGCGGCGCTTGAGCCGGCGCAGCGGGGCCGCCCGGTCCTCGCCCATCGCCGTCAGGGCCTCGGCGAGGACGTCCTGCGGCATCCTGCGCAGCGCGCCCGCGCTCATCGCCCGCAATTTCCGGCCCACTTCGGGTTCGAATTTCGCCATGGTGTTGAGGTGGTGGGAAATCACCGCGCAATACGTGCGAACGGCCTTGGGGAGCAGCCGGTCCGCTTCCGGATCCCGCCGCGTTTCCTCGATCACCTGGTCGAATGCGCGAATGAAATCGAGCTGCCGGACATCGCCGATCTGGGTGAGTGAGGTGGCCACCCCGCGCCGGTAGAAGATGCCGAGTTCGCCGCTGACGGCGAAGGATTCCGCCTCGCGGTGCAGCCGCCAGATCCACGGCCGGTCCTCCGCGGTGCGCAGGCCGTGCGTGAAGTGCAGCAGTCCGCGGTCGAGCAGCCGCCGGTGGTAGAGCCCGGCCCACGCGTACGGGTAGTCCACGGAGGTGGTGCGGTCGGCCGGCAGGATCGCGTCGCGCGGCCGCAGGACCTCGCCGCGCCGCCCGACCGGCACCCGCCGCACGGACCGGGTCCGGCCGGTCACCCGGACGTGGTCGGTGCGCAGGAAGTCGCAGTCCAGTTCGTCCATGGTGGCGACGAGCCGCGCGTAGAAGCCGGGGGACAGCCAGTCGTCACCGTCGAGAAAGGCCAGGTAGGAGCCCCGGGCCGCGTCGAGACCGGTGTTGCGGGCGGTGGCGAGGCCCTCGTTGCGCTCGTGCCGGATCAGCCGCGCCCCCGGGATCTCGCGCTCGGCGCGCGCCAGGATCTCCGCGGTCCCGTCCGTCGAACAGTCGTCGACGAGAAGGAACTCGAAGTCCTCGCGGGCGTTCGCGCGCAGGCTTCTGAGGGCGTCGGGGGCGTATGTCTGCACGTTGTAGAACGGCACGACGACGGAGAGCTTGACCACGCACCGGACGCTAGGCGCCGCCCCGGCATTCGTTCTGACCGATGAGGGGACACCCGGTGAACACGAAGCGGCGGACCCCTTAACCGGCCCGGTCCCGGGCCCCTTTCTGTCCGTTTCCAGTGAGGCGTCTTGGCGCTGTTAACCATTTGTTGTGGCTCAGTTGGGCCGCGAATCCCCCGCCCCTCCTAGCGTCCTCGACGTGCCATCACGTACCGAACGAGCGGTGCGCGTCGCCGTTCTCGCCGACTCCGACACCCGGTGGAAATGGGGCGTGCTCACCGCACGCAGAATCTCTCCCGAGAAGTCCCGCGAGACCTCTGCCGGGACCTCTGCCGAGACTTCTCCCGAATCCGCTGCCGTCACCGGCTTCGTCCTGCGCGGCCGCGCCACCCCCACCACCCGCCAGCTCGCCGAGACCGGGGTGTCCGACACCGCCCCGCGCGAGGGGACGGGCGCGGAGTTCCTGCGTGAGGTACGGGACGCGGGCGCACGCGGCGAGGGATACGACGTGATCGTGCTCGCCCTCGTCGGCGGGACCGTCCGCGCCGTCCTCCAGGGCCTCGCCGAACTCGGCCTGGAGCGCCGCCCGGTGATCGTCACCGGCTATGTCGGCGTGGTCTACGAGAAGCTCGCCGACGGCCTGCTGCTGCGCCACGGCGCCGATGTCGTGCTCGCCAACTCCCGCCACGACGCGGAGCGTTTCCGCGCCGTGTACGAGGGCGTCGGCGCCGACCCGCACGCGGTCGTCGAGGCTGCCCTGCCCTTCCTGGGCGGCGCCCCGCACAAGCCCGAGCCCGGCCGCGACACCCTGGTCTTCGCCGCGCAGCCCTCCGTGCCCGTCACGAAGGCCGAACGCGTCTACGTGCTGCGCCGGCTGGTCGAGCACGCCCGGCTGCACCCGGGCCGCGAGGTGCTGCTCAAGCTGCGCTCCAAGCCCGGCGAACACACCACGCACCTGGAGGAGTTCCCGTACCAGCGACTGGTGCGCGACCTTCCCGACGGACAGGTGCCGGCCAACTTCCGCCTCGTGTACGGGCACATGGGCGAGGTCCTCGACCGCACCGACCTGCTGGTCACCGTCTCCTCCACGGCCGCCCTCGAAGCGCTGCACCGGCGGATCCCCACCGCGGTCCTCACCGACCTCGGCGTGCGCGAGGTCCTCGGCAACCACCACTTCATCGGCTCCGGCCTGCTCACCTCCTTCGACGCGCTCGACAAGGGCGCCGCGCCCGAGCCCGACGAGGAGTGGCTGGGGCGGCAGGGCGTCGGGGTCGGGGGTTCGTACGAGAGGGCCTTCGACGCCGCCCGGGCGCGCGTCGCCGAGCTGCTCGCCGGCCCGGCGCTGCCGCCGATCGCCCCGTACTACACGGAGGCGACCGCCGGCGGCTACCTGCCCGGCATCCTCGCCCGCCACCGCCTCGACGTGACCGCCCCCGAGCCCCGCGAGAGCGGCGTACGCCGCATCGTCCGCGAGGCGGCGCGCGGCGCGTACCGCCACGGGGTGCAGCGCGTGGCCCCTGTGATCCGACGCCTGGGAGAACTGTGATGACCGTTCCCACCGTGCTCGCCGTCATCCCCGCGCGGGGCGGCTCCAAGGGGGTACCCGGCAAGAACCTCTCCCCGGTCGCCGGAATCCCGCTGGTCGGGCGCGCCGTCCGGGCCTGCCTCGGCGCCCCCGCCGTCACCGACGTCGTCGTCTCCACCGACGACTCCGGCATCGCGGACGCCGCCCGCGCGTTCGGCGCGGAGGCGGTGCGCCGGCCCGCCGAGCTGTCCGGCGACACCGCGAGCAGCGAGTCGGCCGTGCTGCACGCCATGGACGCCTTCGAGGCGACCCACGGCCGCGCCGCCGACGTCGTGCTGCTCGTCCAGTGCACCAGCCCGTTCCTCGGCGCCGACGAGGTCGACGAGACCGCGCGCCGGATCACCGAGGGCGTCGCCGACACCGCGTTCACGGCCGCCCCCAGCCACGGCTTCCTCTGGCGCGAGACCGAGGGCGGCGCCACGGGCGTCAACCACGACAAGGCGCACCGGCCGCGCCGCCAGGACCGGGAGCCGGAGTACCTGGAGACCGGCGCCGTCTACGCGATGGCCGCCGACGGCTTCCGTACCCACCGGCACCGCTTCTTCGGCCGCACCGAACTCGTCGTCACCGACCCGGCGCGCGTCCTGGAGATCGACGACCCGCACGACCTGGCCCGGGCCCGCGCGCTCGCCCCGCTGCTCGACACGCCCGTCACGCCGACGGTCGCCGACGTCGACGCGGTCGTCCTCGACTTCGACGGCACCCAGACCGACGACCGCGTGCACATCGACGCGGACGGACGGGAGTTCGTCTCCGTGCACCGCGGCGACGGCCTCGGCATCGCGGCCCTGCGCAAGGCCGGCGTCCCGCTGCTCATCCTGTCGTCCGAGCAGAACCCGGTCGTCGCGGCCCGCGCCCGCAAGCTCAGGATCCCCGTGCTGCACGGCGTGGACCGCAAGGACCTCGCCCTCAAGCAGTGGTGCGACGAGCAGGGCGTGGACCCGCAGCGCGTGCTCTACGCCGGCAACGACGTCAACGACCTGCCCTGCTTCCACCTCGTCGGCTGGCCCGTCGCGGTGGGCAGCGCCCACGACTCCGTACGGGCCGCGGCCCGCGCGGTCACGGACACCCCCGGCGGCTCCGGAGCGATCCGCGAGATCGCCTCCTGGCTCCTCGGACCCGAGCTCACCATCCCCGAGCCCCGCACCCCCTGAGCCCCGCACCCCCTGAGCCCCGCACCCCTCTGAGCCCCGCACCCCCTGAGCCCTCTGGGCCCTACACCCCAACGCATAAGGAACCACCATCATGAGCAACCGCCTCCGCACCCTCGGCAGCAAGACCGCCGGCCCGGGCCGGCCCGTCTACATCACCGGCGAGATCGGCATCAACCACAACGGCGACCTGAACAACGCCTTCGCGCTCATCGACGCGGCCGCCGAGGCCGGCTGCGACGCCGTCAAGTTCCAGAAGCGCACGCCCGAGATCTGCACCCCGCGCGACCAGTGGGACATCGAGCGCGACACGCCCTGGGGCCGGATGACGTACATCGACTACCGCCACCGCGTCGAGTTCGGCGAGGACGAGTACCGCGCGATCGACGAGCACTGCAAGAAGCGCGGCATCGACTGGTTCGCCTCGCCGTGGGACACCGAGGCCGTCGCCTTCCTGGAGAAGTTCGACGTCCCCGCCCACAAGGTGGCCTCCGCCTCGCTCACCGACGACGAGCTGCTGCGCGAGCTGCGCGCCACCGGCCGCACGGTGATCCTCTCCACCGGCATGTCCACGCCGAAGCAGATCCGCCACGCGGTGGAGGTCCTGGGCAGCGACAACATCCTGCTCTGCCACGCCACCTCCACCTACCCGGCCAAGGCCGAGGAGCTCAACCTGCGCGTCATCCAGACGCTGCAGGAGGAGTACCCGAACGTCCCGATCGGCTACTCCGGCCACGAGACCGGCCTCCAGACCACGCTCGCCGCGGTCGCCCTCGGCGCCACGTTCGTCGAGCGCCACATCACCCTCGACCGCGCCATGTGGGGCTCCGACCAGGCCGCCTCCGTCGAGCCGCAGGGCCTGCAGCGCCTGGTCCGCGACATCCGCACGATCGAGACCGCGCTCGGCGACGGCGTGAAGAAGGTCTACGAGTCGGAGCTCGGCCCGATGAAGAAGCTCCGCCGCGTCCAGGGGCTCGTCTCCGCATGACCGGCCAGCTGGCGTTCGTCGAGAGCCCGGTCCAGCTTCTGAACGTCCTGGAATGGGCCCACACCACCGCCCTCCGGGACCCCCGCCCCCGCCTCCACTCCGTCCCCCGCCAGCCGAACCGGCGGGGGAGCGGGGCGGCGGGCACCGCGCGAGGCGCGACGACCCCCGCTGCCGCCACGCAGGCGTCGCCCACCGCCGCGCCCGGCACGGCCGGCACCGGGAGGTCCGGCCCGACGGCCGCGGACACGGGCACGACCGACGCCTCCGGCGCGGCGACGAACGCCGGCGGATCGACCACCCGCCCTGCGGCCGGGGCCCCGGCCTGCGGCCCGGTGGGTGCCGGTGACGTGCTCGGCGAGGCCGACACGTCCGGATCGGGCATCGGCCGTGCGCCCGGCACGGGAACCGCCGCGGCCTCCGGCCCCGCGACGCCCGCAGGTGCGGGCAGCGCCGCCGCCCCCGCCGCGGGCGGCGAGCCCGGCACCTCTCACGCCGCCTCGGCGCCCGGCCCCGAGGCCACGGGCGTGGGCCGTCTGCCCGCGCAGGCCGAGGCCCACGACGCCGCACACAGCCCCGCCCCCGCCGCCGAAGGCGGCCCCGGCGGCGCCGGCGGCGTCACCCGCCCCTCCCTCGCCGGTCTCCGCCTCACCGTCGTCGTCCTCTCGCCCACCGACCCCATGTCCCGCGGCCAGCTGCGCCGGATGGCGCAGATCGCGCGGGACGAGGGCGTGACGGTGAAGTGGCAGGACGCCCGGCAGGGGAAGGGGGCGGTGATACGGACGCTGCGGGAGCTCGCGGGGCCGTTGCGGGCGGCGGAGCGGGTGATCGTCGGGGATCCGTTCTCGCGCTATGTGCAGCTGTTGCTCGGGCTGTACGGGCCCCGCAACGTCACCGTCGTCGACGACGGCACCGCCACCATGGAGTTCGCCGCCCAACTCGCGCGCGGCGAGCGCCTGGTGCGCTGGCACCGGCGGGGGAGCCGCGGGCCGCGGGAGCTGGTGCTCGCGCCGGTGACGAAGATGGCGCGCCGCAAGCTCGCCCCCGGCCGCCGCCGCACCGTGGAGATCTTCACCTCGCTGCCGGTCGAGCCGCCGCCCGGCACCACCGTCACCGTCAACGACTTCGCGTGGACGAAGGCCGCCTTCGGCCCGCCCAGGATCACCCGCGGCGCCGACCTCGTCGGCACCTCCCTCGTCGAGACGGGCGTGATCGACGCCGACGAGTACCTCCGGGCCGTCGCCGCCCTGGCCCGCACCCACGGCGCCACCCGCTACTTCGCGCACCGTCGCGAAGCCACCGACAAGCTGCACCGCATCGCGGTCGAGACCGGCCTCGAAGTGGTCCGTCCCGATCTGCCGCTGGAGCTGATCGCCCGCCGTGGCCCGATCGGCCGCACCGTCCTCAGCTTTCCGTCCACGGTCGTGCACACGCTGCCACTGGCGCTCGCCGGCACCGGAGTGAAGGTCGCCGTGTGCGAGATCGCGCCCGAGTGGATCAAGGAGAACGCCTCTCCGCGCGCCCAGGGCTTCCTGGCCGGCGTGGCCGGCAGCGCGACGCGCACCGAGAGGCTCGAATTCGGCTGAGCTTACCCACACGGGGGGACCCCCATGCACGGAGAACGCGATTTCTTTCCCCTATCGGGCTGAACTTTTCGTGATCAAGGGCCAGTTGATCTATGAAGGGCCTTACCCTTCAAAAGGTGAACCAGTTGAAGTCCCGTGAGCCCGGCCCCGACGCGGCGCCCGCAGCCCTGCCCGGAACGCTGTCCGAAACCCTGCGTGCCGAACTGATCGCGTTCCGCCGGGATTTGCACATGCACCCCGAGCTCGGCAACCAGGAGTTCCGCACCACCGCCGTGCTCAAGGCCCGCCTGGAGGCGGCCGGGCTGCGCCCCAGAGTGCTCCCCTCCGGCACCGGGCTCGTCTGCGACATCGGGACCTGGGACCGCGCGCGGCCCATGCTGGCGATCCGCGGTGACCTCGACGCGCTGCCCATCCCGGACGTCAAGACCGTCCCGTACCGTTCCACCGAGCCCAACCGCGCGCACGCCTGCGGCCACGACGTCCACACCACCGCCACCCTGGGCGCCGGTCTCGTGCTCGCCGAGCTCGACCGCCAGGGCCGCCTCCCCGCGGCGGTACGGCTGATCTTCCAGCCCGCCGAGGAGGTGCTGCCCGGCGGCGCCGCCGACGCCATCGAGAACGGTGTTCTGGACGGCGTCGGGCGGATCATCGCCGTGCACTGCGACCCCCGCGTCGACGCCGGGAAGATCGGGCTGCGGGCCGGCCCGATCACCTCCGCCTGCGACCGCCTGGAGGTCACCCTCGACGGGCCCGGCGGCCACACCGCCCGCCCGCACCTGACCACCGACCTGGTCACCGCCGCCGCCCGCGTCGCCGTCGACGTGCCCGCCGTGCTCGCCCGCCGGGTCGACGCCCGCTCCGGCATGTCGGTCACCTGGGGCCGTATCGAGGCCGGTCACGCCCCCAACGTCATCCCGCAGGCCGCCGCGCTCTCCGGCACCGTCCGCTGCCTCGACCTGCCGTCCTGGCGCGACGCCCCGGACCTGGTGCACGCGGCCATCGACGAGATCGCGACCCTGCACCGGGCCAAGTCGACCGTCGACTACGTGCGCGGTGTCCCGCCGGTCGTCAACGACCCGGTCGTCACCGAGCTGCTGCGCGACGCGATGAGCGCCCGGCGCGGCCCGTACGCCGTCGAGGACACCGAGCAGTCCCTGGGCGGCGAGGACTTCTCCTGGTACCTGGAGCACGTCCCCGGCGCCATGGCCCGGCTCGGCGTCCGCACGCCCGGCGACACCCGGGTCCGCGACCTGCACGCGGGCGACTTCGACGTCGACGAAAGGGCCATCGCGGTCGCCGTGGAGCTCTTCACCGCCGCGGCCCTCATCGACGCGGCCCCGAAGCACTGACGAGGGCGCGCGCGGAAACGTCGAATTCCGGACTTAAGTACGACTTAATGCGGGGCCGGGCGCCGTTCACCCGTCCGGCCCAGCGCCCGGCGTGTCCCTCCGGTGCCTGGCCCCTGGGGCCGTACCAGCGTGTATGACGGGCCGTATCGGGGCGGATGCCGGGGGTGTCCGTCCTGGCCGGTTCGCGTCGATCCGATAACGACTCATGAACGGGTCTTTAACTGACATCTACGCGCGTTACGATCGCCGCGAAACCAGCGCCGGAAGAGGCGCTTTCGGTCAGTCTTGAAGGGACCCTCCTCTTGCGCCGGATCACCAGGATCACCACCGTGGGCATCGCCTCCGCGGCGCTCGCGCTTACCGCCACCGCGTGCGGCAAGTCCTCCACCTCGGGCTCCAGCAACCCCTCGGCCTCCGGCCAGGTCAAGGCCGCCATCGCCTACGACATCGGCGGCCGTGGCGACCAGTCCTTCAACGACGCCGCCTACGCGGGTCTGCAGCAGGCGGAGAAGGAGCTCGGCGCCAAGGGTGCCGAGGCCGAGCCGTCGCAGGGTGAGAGCGACGCCGACAAGGTGCAGCGCCTGACCGCCCTGGCCCGCGCCGGGAACAACCCGGTCATCGGCGTCGGCTTCTCGTACGCGCCGGCCATCGCGAAGGTCTCCAAGTCCTTCCCGAAGACCACCTTCGGCCTGATCGACGACACGTCGCAGACCGGCCCGAACATCGCCAACCTCGTCTTCAACGAGGAGCAGGGCTCCTACCTGGCCGGCGTCGCCGCCGCCAAGGCGTCCAAGACCGGCACGGTCGGCTTCATCGGCGGTGTCGAGGTTCCGCTGATCAAGAAGTTCGAGGCGGGCTTCACCCAGGGCGTCAAGGACACCAACCCCAAGGCGAAGGTGCTCACCCAGTACCTGACCCAGCCGCCGAACTTCGACGGCTTCTCGAAGCCCGACCTCGGCAAGGCCGCCGCGCAGGGCCAGCTCGACAAGGGCGCCGACGTGATCTACGCCGCCGCCGGTCTGGCCGGCTCCGGCTCGATCGAGGCCACCGCCACCGCCGGCAAGTGGGCCATCGGCGTCGACTCGGACCAGTACAACCAGAAGGGTCTGGCCCAGTACAAGGACCACATCCTGACGTCCGTCACCAAGAACGTCCAGGGCTCCGTCTTCAACCTGATCAAGTCGGTCAAGGACGGCAAGCCGCAGACCGGTGAGGTCCGCTACGGCCTCGCGACGGACGGCGTCGGCCTGGCCGACTCCAACCCGGCGTACCAGAAGATGACCGACCTCATCGCCGCCGTGAACAAGGCGAAGCAGGCGATCATCGACGGCAAGATCACGGTCAAGACCACGCCGTAACGGCACCCAGGTCACGACCCGGGCCCGCGGGCCCGGCGACGGTGGCAGTCCACCGGAGCCGGGCCCCGGCCCCATTTCCCGTACGGGTTTTCAATTTTCGGCAGTGCTACGCGTGTAGATGTCCCAGCGGCACGATAGCTTCGCCCCGCCCTGCCCTCCGCTCCCACTCCTTTCGGCCAAGGAGAGTGCGCCATCAACGCGTCCAGCCCCCCTGCCGTAGAACTCCACGGCATCACCAAGCGCTTCCCCGGCGTCGTCGCCAACAAGGACATCGACATCACCGTCCGGAAGGGCACCGTTCACGCCCTCATCGGTGAGAACGGTGCCGGCAAGTCGACCCTGATGAAGATCCTCTACGGCATGCAGAAGCCGGACGAGGGCACCATCGCCATCGACGGCGAGCAGTGCTCCTTCTCCAGCCCCGGTGACGCCATCGCGCGCGGCATCGGCATGGTGCACCAGCACTTCATGCTCGCCGACAACCTCACCGTCCTGGAGAACGTCGTCCTCGGCGGCGAGAAGCTCCACGGCATCGGTGCCAAGGCCCGCAGGAAGATCCAGGAGATCTCCGACGCGTACGGCCTCGGCGTCCGCCCCGACGTCCTCGTCGAGGACCTCGGCGTCGCCGACCGGCAGCGCGTGGAGATCCTCAAGGTCCTCTACCGCGGCGCCCGGATCCTGATCCTCGACGAGCCGACCGCCGTGCTCGTCCCGCAGGAGGTCGACGCGCTCTTCGACAACCTGCGCGAGCTCAAGTCCGAGGGCCTCACGGTCATCTTCATCTCGCACAAGCTGGGCGAGGTCCTGAAGGTCGCGGACGACATCACCGTCATCCGCCGCGGCACCACCGTCGGCACCGCCGACCCGAAGACCGCCACCACCAAGCAGCTCGCCGAGCTGATGGTCGGCACCGAGCTGCCCTCCCCGGAGACCCGCGAGTCGACGGTGACGGACGTCCCGATGCTCAAGGTGCAGGGCCTCACGCTGACCGAGGCCGGCGCCGCGGCCGCCGCCCCGGTGACCACCGCGGCCCCCGCGGACCCCTCCCAGTCCGCCACGATGCACGAGGAGCCGGTCGCCGGGCGCAAGCTGCTCGACGACATCTCCCTCACCATCCACAAGGGCGAGATCCTGGGCATCGCCGGCGTCGAGGGCAACGGCCAGACCGAGCTCATCGAGGCCCTGATGGGCATGAACGCCCCCGACGCGGGCGTCATCACCCTGGACGGCGTCGACATCTCCAAGGTCTCGGTGCGCAAGCGCCGCGAGGGCGGCATCGGCTACATCCCCGAGGACCGCCACCGCCACGGCCTGCTGCTCGAAGCCCCGCTCTGGGAGAACCGCATCCTCGGCCATGTCACCGAGAAGCCCAACTCCAAGCGCGGCATCCTCGACCCGAAGGCCGCCCGCAAGGACACCGAGCGGATCGTGCGCGAGTACGACGTCCGCACCCCCGGCATCGACGTCACCGCCGCCTCGCTGTCCGGCGGCAACCAGCAGAAGCTGATCGTCGGCCGCGAGATGAGCCACGCCCCCAAGTTCCTGATCGCCGCCCACCCCACCCGTGGTGTGGACGTCGGCGCGCAGGCGCAGATCTGGGACGCCATCCGCGACGCCCGCCGCGAGGGCCTGGCCGTGCTGCTGATCTCCGCCGACCTCGACGAGCTCATCGGCCTGTCCGACACCCTCCGGGTCATGTACCGCGGCAAGCTCGTGGCCGACGCCGACCCCGCCACCATCACGCCCGAGGAGCTGGGCTCCGCCATGACCGGCGCCGCCACCGGCCGCCTCGAGGGCAACGACCAGCACCCCGAAGACGGTGACGCCCGATGATGAAGATCGACAAGGACAAGCTGCTCATCGGGGCCGCGGGCCCGGTGCTCGCGCTGGTCTCCTCCTTCGTGCTCACCGTGCTGGTGCTGCTCGCCACGGGCCTCGACCCGATCGAGCCGATCCGGCTGATGATCGAGAACGCCGGGTACTCCGACATCCAGGTGCTGATCGTCAACCAGACCGGCATCTACTACCTGGCGTCGCTGGCCGTGGCCATCGGCTTCCGGATGAACCTCTTCAACATCGGCGTCGACGGCCAGTACCGCCTCGCGGCGATGGTGTCGGCCGTCGTCGGTGCCTCCGTGTCCCTGCCCGGTCCGCTGCACATCCTGCTGATCGTGCTCGTCGCGATCCTCGTCGGTGCCTTCTGGGCCGGCATCGCGGCCATCCTGAAGACCACCCGCGGCGTCTCCGAGGTCGTCTCGACGATCATGCTGAACGCCATCACGACCTCGCTGGTGGCCTGGCTGATCCTGCCGAAGAACTGGGGTGTCCAGCCGCCCGGCTCCAACAACCTCACCACCGGTGACATCCCCGAGTCCGGCTGGTTCCCCGGCATCGACATGGGCGAGGGCAACGGCGTCATCTACGGCTTCACCTTCGTCGCGCTCGCGCTCGGCGTCGTCTACTGGTTCGTCCTCAACCGCACCAAGTTCGGCTTCGACCTGCGCGCCACCGGCGCCAGCGAGTCCGCCGCCCAGGCCAGCGGTGTCGACGCCAAGAGGATGATCCTCACCGCGATGCTGATCTCGGGTGGCCTCGCCGGTCTGTCCGGCATGCCGACGCTGCTCGGCGAGACCCACACGTACAGCCTCGACTTCCCGGTCGGCGTCGGCTTCACCGCCATCGCCATCGCCCTGCTCGGCCGCAACCACCCGGTCGGCATCCTCTTCTCGTCCCTCCTCTTCGCGTTCCTGGAGAAGGCGTCCTCCTCGCTGGACACCAACGGGTACCCGAAGGAGATCACGCAGATCATGCAGGGCATCATCGTGATCGCCGTGGTCGTCTCCTACGAGCTCGTCCGCCGTTACGGCCTCCGCCGCCAGCAGCAGAAGGTCGGCGAGCAGCTGGCCGCCGGCGGCGCCATCAAGACCGACAAGGAGGTGGCGGCATGAGCACCGGCACCGTCGCCAAGCCGAGCGCCGCGCCCAAGAAGGCCGCGCGCCGCAAGCTGACCTGGCCCTGGATCCTGCTGATCGTGGCGGCCGCTCTCGTCCTCTTCTCCTTCGTCCGGGTCGTGTCCGGCGCCGACGACCTCACCTCGGTCGGCCAGGTCTCCGGCGCGCTCCAGCTCGCCGTGCCGATCGCCATGGCCGGTCTCGGCGGTCTGTGGTCCGAGCGCGCGGGCGTCGTCAACATCGGCCTCGAAGGCATGATGATCCTCGGCACCTGGTTCGGCGCCTGGGCCGGCTACCAGTGGGGCCCGTGGACGGGTGTCGTCGTCGGCATCCTCGGCGGCGCGCTCGGCGGTCTGCTGCACGCGATCATCACGGTCACCTTCAACGTGAACCACATCGTCTCCGGTGTGGCGATCAACATCCTGGCGCTCGGCTTCACGAAGTACCTGTCGAAGTTCACGTTCGCCGAGGCCGAGGGCGGCTCCGCCAAGCAGTCCCCGCGCATCGACCAGATCACCGACATCACCATCCCGGGACTCTCGGACTGGCTGCAGGACCTCCAGCAGAAGCACTGGTTCCTGATCTCGGACATCGCCGGCATCATCGGCGGCCTGGTCACCAACCTGTCGCTGCTGACCGTCGTCGCCGTCCTGCTGATCCCGGCCACCTGGTGGCTGCTGTGGCGTACGGCCTTCGGCCTGCGGCTGCGGTCCTGCGGTGAGAACCCGGTCGCGGCCGAGTCCCTGGGCGTCAACGTCTACAAGTACAAGTACATCGCCGTGGCGGTGTCGGGCGGCCTCGCCGGCCTCGGTGGCGCGTTCCTCGCGATCGTCTCCACCGGCATCTACCAGGAGGGCCAGACCGGCGGCCGCGGTTACATCGGTCTCGCCGCGATGATCTTCGGCAACTGGATGCCGGGCGGCATGGCCATGGGCGCCGGCCTGTTCGGCTTCACCGACAGCCTCAAGCTGCGCGGCGGCGCCACCAACGTGCACGCGCTGCTGCTGCTCGTGGCCCTGCTGCTGGTGATCGCCGTGGTGTGGCAGCTGTACAAGAAGAAGTACGTCTCGGCCGCGCTCGCCGCCGTCTTCTCGGCCGGCTTCTTCCTCTGGTACGCGTTCACCGACGAGGTCCCGAGCCAGTTCGTCGACGCCGCTCCGTACGTCACCACGCTGCTCGTGCTGGCCCTGTCGGCGCAGCGGCTGCGGATGCCGAAGGCGGACGGCCTGCCGTACCAGAAGGGCCAGGGCAAGTGACGCCCTTGTCCGAGGCCGACTGGGAGCTGCTGCGCACGACGGCGCGGGAGGCGATGTCCCACGCCTACGCCCCGTACTCCGGCTTCCCGGTCGGCGCGGCGGCGCTCGTCGACGACGGGCGGGTGGTCTCCGGCTGCAACGTGGAGAACGCCTCGTTCGGCCTCGGCCTGTGCGCCGAGTGCGGACTGGTCTCGCAGCTCCAGGCGACCGGCGGCGGACGGCTCACGCACTTCGTGTGCGTCGACGGCCGGGGCGAGTCCCTGGTGCCGTGCGGCCGGTGCCGGCAGCTGCTCTACGAGTTCGGGGGCCCCGAACTCGTCATGGAGACGCCGGCCGGGGTCACGACGCTGGCGGAGATGCTCCCGCAGGCCTTCGGCCCGGACCACCTGAAGCAGTAGCACACGCGGGCGGCCCTTCCGGCAGGATGGAAGGGCCGCCTTCTCCTCTAGCTCCTCTATGCGCGTAGAAAGAGGCATCACCACATGGACGTCATCTCCGTCATCCGCACGAAGCGGGACAAGGGCGAGCTGAGCCCCGAGCAGATCGACTGGGTCATCGACGCCTACACCCGCGGGGAGGTCGCCGACGAGCAGATGTCCGCCCTGGCCATGGCGATCCTGCTGAACGGAATGAACCGCGACGAGATCGCCCGCTGGACCGCGGCCATGATCGCCTCCGGCGAGCGCATGGACTTCTCCTCGCTGTCCCGGCCGACCGCGGACAAGCACTCCACCGGCGGCGTCGGCGACAAGATCACCCTGCCGCTCGCCCCGCTCGTCGCCGCCTGCGGCGCGGCCGTCCCGCAGCTCTCCGGCCGCGGTCTCGGCCACACCGGCGGCACCCTCGACAAGCTGGAGTCCATCCCCGGCTGGCGCGCGCTGCTCTCCAACGAGGAGATGCTGCACGTCCTCGACACCACCGGCGCGGTCATCTGCGCGGCCGGCGACGGCCTGGCCCCGGCGGACAAGAAGCTCTACGCGCTGCGCGACGTCACCGGCACGGTCGAGGCCATCCCGCTGATCGCCTCCTCGATCATGTCGAAGAAGATCGCCGAGGGCACCGGCTCCCTGGTCCTCGACGTCAAGGTCGGCACCGGCGCCTTCATGAAGAACATCGAGGACGCCCGCGAGCTCGCCTCCACCATGGTGGCGCTCGGCACCGACAGCGGCGTCAAGACCGTGGCCCTGCTCACCGACATGTCCACCCCGCTCGGCCTCACCGCCGGCAACGCCCTCGAAGTCCGCGAGTCCGTCGAGGTCCTCGCGGGCGGCGGCCCCGCCGACGTCGTCGAGCTCACCGTCGCCCTGGCCCGCGAGATGCTCGACGCCGCCGGCATCAAGGACGCCGACCCGGCCAAGGCCCTTGCCGACGGCTCCGCCATGGACGCCTGGCGCCGCATGATCGCCGCCCAGGGCGGCGACCCGGACGCCACCCTCCCGGTCGCCCGCGAGCAGCACGTCGTGACCGCCCCGTCCTCCGGCGTCCTCACCCGCCTCGACGCCTACGACATCGGCATCGCCGCCTGGCGCCTCGGCGCCGGCCGCGCCCGCAAGGAGGACCCGGTCCAGGCCGGCGCGGGCGTCGAACTCCACGCGAAGCCGGGCGACACGGTGACGGCGGGCCAGCCGCTGCTCACCCTGCACACGGACACCCCGGAGAAGTTCGACTACGCGCTCAAGTCCCTGACGGCGGCCTGGGACATCGCCCCGGCGGGCACGCCGTTCACGCCGAACCCGATCGTGCTGGACCGCATCGCGTAGCCGTGCGCGTCTTCGTGGGAAGGGGGCCGGTGGACACCCACCGGCCCCCTTCACCATGCCGTGCGATGAGTTCCGGGCACGCCGGCGGTCCCCATGCTGTGGACACCTCGCGCACTCTCGAACTGCGGCTGCCCGCCCGGCCCGCCCCCGACGACGTCGGGCGGCTCTGCGCGCTGCTCGACGCCGCCGAGCCCGCCGTCGTCGTCTGTGATGTCGGCGGGCTCGACCGGGCCGGTCTCGCGGCCGTCGACGCCGTCGCCCGGCTGCGGCTCGCCGCGCGGCGGCGCGGGCACCGGCTGGAGTTCAGGGGCGCCGGGCCCGAGCTGCGGGGAGTCCTCGACCTCGTCGGGCTCGGGGACCTGCTGTGAGCCGTACCAGGGTCAGGCCTCCAGCCGGTCCGGGAGGTCGAACAGCGGGAACCAGCGCTTGGTGTCCAGGAAGAAGTCCATCCCGCCGATCTTCCCGTCGTGCACCTGGAGCACGATCAGGGCCCACGGGGCGAAGCCGCCCTCCGGGTCCGGGTGGTAGTGCGCGAAGGCCGGCTGGCCGTTCGCCACGGCCGGCACCAGCCGGGAGCCGCGGCACACCTCGCCGACGCCCAGCATCCAGCCCACGATGTCCTCGTGGCCGCGCAGCCACAGGTCGTACGGCGGCATGGACATCGTCGCGTCCTCGTGGAGGAGGGCCGTGAGGGCCTGCATGTCGTAACCCTCGAAGGCCACCACGTAGCGGTCCAGGAGCGCCTTCTGCTCCTCGTCCAGCGGGTCCGCCGCGTCCGAGCTGGCCGGCGCCTGCTCGGCGATGGTCGCGCGGGCCCGCTGCAGGGCGCTGTTGACCGAGGCGACGGTCAGGCCGAGCAGCTCGGCGACCTCGGCCGCCTTCCAGGCCAGCACCTCGCGCAGGATCAGCACCGCCCGCTGCTTCGGCGGCAGGTGCTGCAGCGCCGCCACGAACGCGAGCCGCACGGTCTCCCGCGACACCGCCGTCTCCGCCGGGTCGGCCACCGACGGCAGCACCCGGCCGTCCGGCACCGGCTCCAGCCAGGTGATCTCCGGGCGCTCGTTGAGCCGGGCCTGCGCCACCGGCGTCGGGTCCGTCAGATCCATCGGCCGGGCCCGCCGGTTGCCCGCGCTCAGCGCGTCCAGACACACGTTGGTCGCGATCCGGTACAGCCAGGACCGCAGCGACGAGCGCCCCTCGAAGGAGTCGAGCGAGCGCCAGGCGCGCACCATGGTGTCCTGCACCGCGTCCTCCGCCTCGAAGGCGGAGCCCAGCATCCGGTAGCAGTAACCGGTCAGCTCCGTGCGGTACTTCTCCAGGTCGTCCGACTTCACGCCGCCGGTCGTCATGGCCATCGCGTCCACCCCGCTCGCCACCTCACCGGCGCCCGTTCGACGCCGATGAGGGGAAGCTATCGCGGGCCACTGACAACCGCGACCGATTCGGCTCAGGCGGCCGTCACGTGCCCGGCTTGCGCCCGTACACGAACACGTCGTCGCCCGTCCGCAGCAGGTTCCAGTACGCCTTCGCGTCCGCCGGCCGCATGTTGACGCAGCCGCCCGAACCCGGCGGGTTCCACATGGACTTGGTGGTCGAGTGGAAGGCCTGCCCGCCGTCGAAGAACTGCGAGTACGGCATCGACACGTGGTAGAGCGTCGACCAGTGGTTGATGTGGCGCCAGTAGATCTTCTTCGCGCCGGTACGGGTCTCCGCGCCGTCCCGGCCCGTGCGCACCGGCACCGGGCCGTACTTGAGGCGGGCGCCGTCCTGGATCCAGCTGAGCTGGCGGGTCAGGTCGACGCAGGCGATCCGGCCCTTGTCGGTCGGACACCTGCCCTCGCGGTTCGGGTTGGTGCCGGCGGCCCGCTGCGCGAGCATCGTCGACATGGTGCGCCAGGTGACCACACCGGCGTAGCCCGCCGACGGCAGGATCCCGTGCTTCTGCTGGAACGCCTGGATCGCCCGGCAGTCGGTGAGCGACTGGCGCCCGTCGACGGGCCGGCCGAGGAACTTCTCCACCTGCTTCTGGTACGGGCCGGTCGTCGTGTTGCAGTACGTCGCCGCCTGCGCCGGGGCGGCGCCGAGGGCCACCGTCAGCGGCACGACCAGGGACGTCACCGCGAGGCCGACGCCCGCCCTGCTGCGGGCGGCGCTCCGGCGGGTGTCCCGGGTGGTGCTCCGATTCGCGCTCATGATCGTCAACTCCCCCTTGAGTCCTGGAACTTAAGACTCTCGGGGGAGCCGAACGGTTGCAGTGCCGTAACGGCCCGAGCGCGGAGGGTCAGGCCGCCGCGAGCCGATGCTGCCGCTGCCGGTCGCGCCGCGCCTCGACGCGCGCGCTGTGCGTCCCGTACAGCGTGATCGACACGACGCCGAGCACCGCCACCAGGCCGATCACGACCGTGCCGGCCCAGCCGCCCGCGTGGAAGGCGACCGCGCCGAGCGTGCCGCCCGCGCTGCTGCCCAGGTAGTACGCCGACTGGTAGAGCGCCGATGCCTGCGCGCGGCCCGTCTTCGCGGTACGGCTCACCGAGGAGGAGGCGACCGCGTGCCCGGCGAAGAAGCCGGCGGTGATCAGGACCAGTCCCGCGAGGACCGCGGGCAGCGCGCCGGCGAGCGAGAGCAGCAGCCCGGTCGCCGTCGTGGAGACCGCCAGGTAGAGCGCGCCGCGCCGGCCGAGCCGGCCGACGAGCCTGCCGGCCGCCGCGGAGGAGACCGTACCGACCAGGTAGACCAGGAAGATCGAGCCGACCACGCCCTGCGGCAGCGAGAACGGAGCCTCGACGAGCCGGTAGCCGATCACCGTGTAGACGGCGCCGAAGACCGTCATGAACAGCGCGCCGATCGCGTAGAGCCGCACGAGCAGCGGGTCCGCGAGGTGACCGCGCACGGTCCGCGCGAGCAGCCGCGGGTTCAGCGTGCCGGGCGTGAAGTGCCGGGCCTTCGGGATGAGCACGCGGAAGGCGATCGCGCAGCCCACGGCCATCAGGCCGACGGCCGCCAGGCCCGCCCGCCAGCCCCACAGCTGGGCCACCCAGCCGGTGACGATCCGGCCGCTCATGCCGCCGATGGAGTTGCCCGCCACGAACAGGCCGATCGCGGCGACCAGCGCCTTCGGCCGCACCTCCTCGGCCAGGAACGCCATCGCCGAGGCCGGCACACCGGCCAGCGCGGCGCCCTGCACCGCGCGCAGCGCGACGAGCCAGTCCAGGTTCGGGGCGAGCGGGACGAGCAGACCGACGGCGACGGCGACCGCGAGCGAGGCCGTCATCATCGAGCGGCGTCCGAAGCGCTCGGACAGTGCGCTGAGCGGGAGGACGCACAGGGCGAGCGCGCCGGTCGCGGCGGAGACCGTCCAGGAGGCGGCCGACGCGGTGGCGCCGAACTCGGCCGAGACGGCCGGAAGGAGGGCCTGGGTGGAGTAGAGGAGGGCGAAGGTGGCCACTCCGGCGGCGAACAGCGCCAGGCTCATCCGGCGGTAGCCGGGGCGGCCGGGGGCGAGCCGGGAGTCTTCGGCGGGAAGGCTTGTGTCGGCGACCGCGCGGGTGGCGGCCGCCTCGGTACTGGCGGAAGGCATGCCTCGAACGTAGGCCGCCCCGTTTCATGCGTCCAATGCACGGAACTGCTGTAATCGTTCCCGTGATGCATGAGTACAGGTCACAGCATCGGCTGTCACCGAACAGTAACGAAGAAGACATGGGACTGCTGCTCGCGCCACGGCTCGCGTACTTCGCCGCCGTCGCCCGGCACGAGCACGTGACCAGGGCCGCGCAGGAGATGGGCGTGCCGCAGTCGACGCTGTCGCGGGCCATGGTCCGGCTCGAAGAGGACCTCGGCGTCGCCCTGTTCGCCCGCCGCGGCCGCACGGTCTCGCTCACCGCCGCCGGCCGCCGCTTCCTCGGCGCCGCCGAGCGCGCCCTCGCCGAGGTCGAGCGCGCCGCCGACACCGTACGCGCCGACGCCGACCCCACCGCCGGCCGGATCGCCTTCGGCTTCCTGCACACCATGGGCTCCGAGACCGTGCCCGGGCTCATCCGCGCCTTCCGCGTCGACCACCCCAGGGTCCGCTTCACCCTGGTGCAGAACTACGGCGAGGCCATGATCGAACGGCTCCGCTCCGGCGAGCTCGACCTCTGCCTCACCTCGCCCGTGCCCGACGCGCCCGACCTCGTCGGCCGCCGCCTCGACGAACAGCGGCTGCGGCTCGTCGTCCCCGACGACCACCGGCTCGCCTCCCGCAAGCGGATCCGGCTCGCCGAGGCCGCCGACGAGACCTTCGTGACCCTCGAACCCGGCTACGGGCTGCGCCGGATCACCGACGACCTGTGCGCGCAGGCCGGCTTCAAGCCGCGTGTCGCCTTCGAGGGCGAGGAGGCCGAGACCCTCCGCGGCCTGGTCGCCGCCGGTCTCGGCGTCGCCCTCCTGCCGCCCCCGGCCGTGGCCCGGCCCGGCGTCGTCGAACTCGGCGTGACCTCGCCGCGCGCGGTCCGCGAGATCGGCGTGGCCTGGCTCGACGGCCACCCGGACACCCCGCCGGTGGCCGCCTTCAAGAAGTTCCTGCTGAGCAAGCGGGGCAGCCTGCTGCCGGAGTGAACCACCTGAGTGAACCACCGGAGTGAACCCGGAGCGAGCCGCCCGAGCGAGCCGCCGGAGCGAGGCACCGGGGCCGGGCTACCGCCGCGAACAGCCGAACCCCGCGGCGAGCGGCATCCGCAGCCCCAGCGGCGGCGGCGCCGCCATCGCGTCGGCGAGCGGCCGGCTCTGCGGCCGCCCGAACAGCGAGGAGAGCACGAAGTCGGCCGCCAGGGCGTGCACTTCGTCCTGGTACTGCCGCAGCGCGTGCCCGTCCGCGTGCACCTCGAAGCGGCAGGTGTCCCGGTTCGACTTCTTGGCCCGCTCGGCGTACCGGTACGACAGCTCCGGATCCGTCCGCGCGTCGTTCGTCCCGTGCACGAGCAGCACCCGGCGCCCCACCAACTGCCGTACGGGCTCGGGCTCGGCCGCCCGGTCGTCCTCCGGCAGCCACGGCGCGACCGCCAGGACCGCCGTCACCGCCGCGTGCCCGGCCGCGTGCAGCGCCGCCCGCGCCCCCATCCCGCGCCCGGCCAGGCACACCGGCACGTCCCCGTACCGCCGCACCGCCTCGGCGACCGCCCACGACGCGTCCGCCGCGAGCTGCGCGTCCGGACCGTTCCACCCCCGGCCGCGGTAGCGCACCACGTGCGCGACAAGCCCCTCGCCCCGTCCCGCCCGTCCCAGCGCCCGCCCGAGCGGCAGCGCCGTCGCGCGCGCCCACGCCGACGGCCCGCGCGACGACACGGCCTCGCCGTCCGGCAGCAGCAGGACCACCCCGCCGACCTCGGTGACCGTCTGCGTCGCTCCGACGGGCCGACCGAGCCGGGGTGTCCGGGTGCCGGCCGGTGCCACGAGTGCGTTGTGCGTCATAACGGAACAGTCTCAGAAGGCGAGGTGTACGACAGCCGTACGCGCGGTCTCTGTTACGTATCGTCCGCTGAGCGAACACCCGGCGTGCGTACGGGCCTTGCTAGGCGCGTTCGAAGCACTGCACCTCGCCCAGCGCGACGAAGCCGCGGCGCTCGTACCAGTGGCGCGGCCAGTCGTCGGCGAGCGCCATCAGGAAGACGGTCCGGCAGCCCGCGGCGGCGGCCGAGCGCAGTGCGGTGTCCAGGACCACGCCCGCGTGGCCCTGGCCGAGATACGGCTCGGCGGTGACGAGGTCCTCGATCTGGGCGATGCCGGTGGCGGGGTCGAGGTAGAGGTCGGCCCAGGAGGCGACCTGGCCGAACTCGTCGTGGGAGGCGAGGAAGCGGACGTCGTCGGCGCCGCGCAGCCGGGCGGTGCGGCGCTCCACCAGGTCGTGGATCACCTCGTCCGAGACGTCGGGGAGGAAGCGGCGCCAGCTCTCGGCGAGCGGGCCGCGCAGGGCCGGCAGCCCGACCTCGCGGGCGCCGCCGAGTTCCGGCAGGGGGCCGCGGTGGACCATGACGACGACGGTCTGGCGGGTGTAGCCGGCGTGGGCGAGCGGGCCGGCGCAGGCGGCGGCGACGGTCTCGTCGGGGATGTAGACGGCGCGGTGCGGCAGCGCGGCCAGGACCGTGTCGACCAGGGCGGGCAGGGCCTCGGGATCGGGGTCGCCGTCCACCAGGACGTGGTTGTCGCCGCGGGAGAGCGCGTACGTGTCGTTCAGCGCGGCGAAGCCGCCGGGGAAGTCGATGGTCCGCTCGGACTGTCGGCGGCTGAACGCGGACAGGAAGGTGTGGATGCGGCGCAGTTCGAGGTCGGCGGAGTCGTCGAGGGGCATACCCGCAGGCTAGGCGGTGGGGCTCGGGTTCCGCACCGAGAATTCAGGTGCCGAAGAGGCGCGCTCTACGCGCGTAGGCGCTACAGTGCCGAAATGACGAGCCAGATCCCCACCACCCCTACCGTGGACCAGATCCGCCGCGCCCCGAAGGTGCTGCTGCACGACCACCTCGACGGCGGGCTGCGCCCCGGCACGATCATCGAACTCGCCCGGGCCCAGGGCTATGACGCGCTCCCGGAGACCGAGCCCGACAAGCTCGGCATCTGGTTCCGCGAGGCGGCCGACTCCGGTTCGCTGGAGCGCTATCTGGAGACCTTCGCGCACACCTGCGCCGTCATGCAGACCCGCGAGGCGCTGGTCCGCGTCGCCGCCGAGTGCGCGGTCGACCTCGCCGAGGACGGCGTCGTCTACGCCGAGGTGCGCTACGCCCCCGAGCAGCACCTGGAGGGCGGTCTCACCCTCGAAGAGGTCGTCGAGGCCGTCAACGAGGGCTTCCGCGAGGGCGAGCGGCAGGCCAGGGCGAACGGCCACCGGATCCGGGTCGGCGCCCTGCTGACCGCGATGCGGCACGCCGCCCGCGCCCTGGAGATCGCCGAACTCGCCAACCGCTACCGCGACTCCGGCGTCGTCGGCTTCGACATCGCGGGCGCCGAGGCCGGCTTCCCGCCCACCCGCCACCTCGACGCCTTCGAGTACCTGAAGCGGGAGAACAACCACTTCACGATCCACGCGGGCGAGGCGTTCGGCCTGCCGTCGATCTGGCAGGCGCTCCAGTGGTGCGGCGCGGACCGGCTCGGCCACGGCGTGCGGATCATCGACGACATCGAGGTCGCCGCGGACGGCTCGGTCAGCCTCGGCCGGCTCGCCGCGTACGTCCGCGACAAGCGGATCCCGCTGGAGATGTGCCCGACCTCCAACCTCCAGACCGGTGCCGCCGCCTCGTACGCGGAGCACCCCATCGGGCTGCTCCGCAAGCTGCACTTCCGGGCGACGGTCAACACCGACAACCGGCTCATGAGCGGCACCAGCATGAGCAAGGAATTCGAATTCCTGGTCGAGGCATTCGGTTACACGCTCGACGACATGGCGTGGTTCACGGTCAATGCGATGAAATCAGCGTTCATTCCTTTCGATGAACGACTCGCCATGATCAATGACGTCATCAAGCCGGGATATGCCGAGCTGAAGTCCGAATGGCTGTTCCAGCAGACCGCCACCACCAGCGAGTCTTCCCGCCCGACCGGCTGAGCGAGGGCCTCCGGGACGATCATCGGAGCGGCCGGGCGCACCACGCCCGGCCGCATTTCGGTGTTTGCGGACGGGGCGTTCGCTCGTTAGGTTGCGTAGCCGCTCCGCATTCCCCGAATTCCCCGCCCCGTGATCCCCGAGATTCCCGAGGAAGATTTTCTGATGAAGCAGTCCGCCGCCAAGAAGCTCGGTGTCGCCGTCCTGGGTGCCGCTTTCGCCGCCGCTGCCGCCGGCACGGCCTCCGCCGCCCCCGCCCCGGAGCCGGCCGGCCCGGACGCGCTGGGCCTGGTCACCAACACCGTCCCGGTCGGCGAGGACGTCACCGAGCTGCCCGCGGGCACCGACGCGGCCCTGGCCGGCGGCGAGACCGCCGTCGGCAGCGGCGCGGAGCAGGCCGTCAACGCCGTGCCCGGCGCGGTCGACCAGGCCCAGAACCTCCCGGGCGAGGTGCAGAAGCAGGCGTCGAACCTGCCGCTGGACGGCGCCAAGAGCGGCCTCGCCGCCACCCCGCTCCAGGGCGCGACCGGCCTCCTCGGCGGCCTGCCGCTGAACGGCCTGCCGGTGGGCGGCCTCGGCGGCCTGACCGGCGGCCTGCCGCTGTAAGCGGCGCGCTGACCGCAGGCACGCCGAAGGGGCGCCCACCCGGACCGGATGGGCGCCCCTTCGGCGTGCGAACGGTGACTACCAGGCCATGCTCGGCGACTTCTCCGCGGGCAGCAGCACCCACAGCGCCAGGTAGATCAGGAACTGCGGGCCCGGCAGCAGGCACGAGACCAGGAAGATCGTGCGCATCGTCCAGTCGGAGATGCCGAAGCGCCGGGCCAGCGCCGCGCACACTCCGCCGATCACGCGTCCGTCACGGGGGCGGGCAAGTGCGGCCATGGTGGGCTCCTTCGTTTCCGGCGGCGATCCCGGTGATCGCGCTGTCCGATGCCTCCATCCTGCCGTCGGCCGAAGGACGAGACGTCGGTCTAGGGTGCGATCCCGACCCTGGGAATCGTCGGGGTCGGACCCTGAGGGACCGACCGCCGCCGCACTGGGGAGGACCCCCGGGAGGCGCCCGACCGCGCCGCCGCCCGCCGCCGCAGCCGCGCCCGCCCCGCCGGCACGAGCAGGACGTGCGCGAGCGCCACGCCCACCGTGTTCAGGAGCACCGAGTCGACGTCCACGACCTGCCCGGGCACCGCCGTCTGCAGCAGCTCCACGGCCAGCGACACCAGCGCGCCCGCCGCCGTCGTACGGGCCAGGGACGCCCACGGCGAGACCTTCAGACGCCCGTCGCACATCGGAAGCAGGACCCCGAGCGGGGCCAGGAGCAGCAGCTCCTTGCCGATCCGCCAGGCCGCCTCGGCCGGGCCGAGCAGCAGATAGGCACGGATCCCGGCGAACGGGGTCAGGTTCGGCGCGGTCACCCAGGCCACGTCCCGCGGCCGGAGCGCCACCCAGGCGACGCAGAGCACATGCGCGAGGAGGAGCAGGAACCCCGTCACGCGTACCACCGTGGCGGCACTGCCGCCGGAACCGCCCGAACCGCCCGAACCTTGAGGTTGCACGCCCCCCAAGACGCGCCCCCCGGCGGAATCGGTTCCGCCTCGACCCGGACCGAACCCTGACCGGCCCTCAGGGGGTGTCTCGCCGATCATGCCGGGCTCGCGACGCCTGGCACCGCGCCTCGCCGCGTTGTCGTCGGTCGCCGATGCTCCGCATGGACTCCCTCCTCCGCCTTGCGATGCACGGCACCAGACGCCGCTCCCTGATCCGGCCTGATCGACGAGACACCCCCTAGGGGGCCCCGGAGGGAGCCGATGCCGGAGCGGTCGCCGGGGCCGTCGCCGGCGTCGACGACACCGCCGACTCCGGGCGCTCCTTCAGCTGCTCCGTGCACAGATAGCGGCGCGGCTCGTACGAGCCCGGGCCGCCGAGCACCACCGTGTCACCGTCCGCGGCCGCCGCGCCCGCCGTGCTCTCGGCGAAGGTGCAGACGATCTGCGCGAGCGCCGCCGCCGGCAGGTCCTCGGGCTGGCGGCTGAGCCGCAGCGTGCCCTTCACATCGCCCTTGTGCGCGCCGCCGACCAGCAGCGGGCCCTTCACGGCCGTGGCGAAGCCGGCCTGCCGCTCGTCGGCCGACGGCTCGGTCACCAGCTGGGCGAGGAGCGCCGAGGCCGTACGCACCGGATCACCCGCCGCCTTCTCCTCCGGCAGCGGCGAGCGGCGCTCGACCCGCTCCAACTGCGCCCCGCACAGCAGGTACACGTGCAGCGGCACCCCCGTGCCGGGGGCGACCCCGCCGGGCGTGGCGCCGGCCGAGGTGTCGCACGGCACCCGTGAGGGGGCCGCGCCGGCGTCCACCGGCACCGAGGTCGTACGGATGCCGCAGCCCGCGAGCAGTACGGCGGCAGCGCCGAGGACCACGAGCCCCCGTCCCGTACGGCTCATACGGCGACGTCTCAACTCTCCTCCACCTCGTCCTGCACCTCACCCTGACTGCTGCGGGTCTGCAGCTCCCGCGCTATCCCCGACGCGTCGCGGGGCAGCCGCAGCACGAACACCGCGCCGTCCACCCGCCCGGCCGCATCCGTTGAGTTGTCCGCGGTGATGGAACCGCCGTGGATCAGGGCGTTCTCCATGGCGATCGACAGGCCGAGGCCGCTGCCGTCCGAGCGGGGCCGGGACGCGCTCGCCTTGTAGAAGCGGTCGAAGACATGCGGCAGGACCTCCGCGGGGATGCCGGGTCCGTGGTCCCGTACGGCGATCACCAGGTCCTCCTCCCCGCTCTCGGCGGACGTCTCGGTCCGCACCGAGACCCGCACCGGCGAACCGCCGTGCTTCAGCGCGTTGCCGATCAGGTTCGCCAGGATCACGTCGAGGCGGCGCGGGTCGAGCCGGGCCACGATCCCGCGCTCGGCGTCCAGGTCGACCGCGTCCAGCCAGGCCCGGGCGTCGATGCAGGCGGTGATCTGGTCGGCGATGTCGACGTCGTCGAGGACCAGACGGGCGGTGCCCGCGTCGAAGCGGGTCACCTCCATCAGGTTCTCCACCAGGTCGTTGAGCCGGCGCGTCTCGCTGACGACGAGCGCCACGGCCGGGGCGATCATCGGGTCGAGCGCGTCCTGCTCGTCCTCCAGGACCTCGGTCACGGCGGTCAGCGCGGTCAGCGGGGTGCGCAGCTCGTGCGACATGTCGGCGACGAAACGGGCGCTCGCCTCCTCCCGCGCGCTCATGTCCGCGACCTTCTTCTGCAGCGACTCGGCCGCGCTGTTGAACGTCCGCGACAGATCGGCCAGTTCGTCGTTGCCGGAGACCCGCAGCCGGGTGTCCAGCTTGCCCTCGCCGAGCTGCCGGGCCGCCTCGCCGAGCCGGTGCACCGGGCGCAGCACGGTCGTCGCCGCGACCTGCGCGAGCAGCACCGAGCCGATCACCGCGAGGCCGGTGGCGATGCCGAGCGACCAGCCCAGCGAGTTGAGGTCGGCCTTCTCCGCGGCGAGCGACTTGAACACGTAGCCGGTCGGCCCGCCGCCGTCGATCCTCGTCCCGCCGACCAGGTACGGCGTCCCGCCGCGCTGCGTCCGCTGCCAGAACAGGTGGTACGGGTAGCGGTTGCCCTCCGTCACCGCGCGCCGCGTCTCCACGGCCGTGCGCAGCGAGTCCGGCACGTCCGCGAGCGTGAACACGTCCGGGTCCGAGGCGCCCACGATCGGCTTGCCGGCCGCCCGCTCGCCGACGAGCAGCACGCTGTAGCCGGCGCTGCCGCTCGCCATCTGCTCGGCGGTGCGCCGCAGCTCGTCCTCCGTGGGCCGCAGCGGCAGCGTCGCCGCCCGGTTCTGCATCTCCTGCCGGAAGTCGTTGAGCGAGCTGTCCTGGGTGCGCTTGAGCACCGCCTCGCGGTTCAGCCAGTACGCGATGCCGGACGCCGACACGGCCGCGGTGAGCGCGACCAGGGCGAAGACGACGACGAGCCGCAGCCGCAGGCTGGTGAAGCGGAGTACCGAGACGATCCCCTTGGTCACGCAGGAACGTCCAGCCGGTAGCCCACACCTCGTACGGTACGGATCAGGGTCGGCGAGGACGGCACGTCCTCCACCTTGGCGCGCAGCCGCTGCACACAGGCGTCGACGAGCCGCGAGTCGCCCAGGTAGTCGTGCTCCCACACGAGCCGCAGCAACTGCTGGCGCGACAGCGCCTGGCCGGGCCGCCGGCTCAGCTCCAGGAGCAGCCGCAGCTCGGTCGGGGTGAGCTGGAGGTCCTGCCCGTTCTTGGTGACGGTCATCGCCGAGCGGTCGATCACGAGCGAGCCGAAGGTCGCCGAGTCCGTGGACTCGCGCTCGCCGCGCCGCAGCACCGCGCGGATCCGGGCGTCGAGCACCCGGCCCTGCACGGGCTTGACCACGTAGTCGTCGGCACCCGACTCCAGGCCCACGACGACGTCGATGTCGTCGCTGCGGGCCGTGAGCAGGATGATCGGCAGCTGGTCCGTACGCCGGATCCGGCGGCACACCTCGAAACCGTCGATGCCGGGCAGCATCACGTCGAGGACGACCAGGTCCGGACGCTGCTCCTTCAGCAGCTTCAGGCCGTCCTCGCCCGTCGCCGCGGTGGCCACACGGTGGCCCTGGCGGGACAGGGAGAGTTCGAGGGCCGTGCGGATGGCGTCGTCGTCCTCGATCAGCAACAGGAAAGGCACGGCCTCATTCTGTCCCATGCGGCCGTCCGAGTTCGACCGTCCAGTCACGCCTCCGTCACTCCGGCGCCTGTGACACGGCTGTGACAGTCGGCGGACACCGCCATGAAGTGCGGCGGGCAGTCTTTTCGACATCAAGGGCTTACGGACTCCAACCGACGGGGGGCGCGAGATGAACGCACTGCACAGCACCACCTCAAGCGCAGTTGTCACGCGTCTCCACGACGTCACGCGGAGCACCGAGAAGTCCGGCGCGGTGAACGGACGGGGGTGCGTTCGCAGCGTCGGGCGTCAGCGCAAGGCGCCGTACATGGTGGCTCTGGCTGACGGGGGTACGGGGTACGGGGAGGCCACGGGGGAGCGTTCCTCTCGGTCGGAGGCGGAGTTCACCGCCTACGTCCAGGAGCGCCGGGCCTCCCTGTACGCCACCGCCTACCACCTGACCGGTGACCGTTACGAGGCCGAGGACCTGCTCCAGAGCGCGCTGTTCTCCACGTACCGCGCCTGGGACCGGATCAGCGACAAGGCCGCGGTCGGCGGCTACCTGCGCCGCACGATGACGAACCTGCACATCAGCGCCTGGCGGCGGCGCAAGCTCAACGAGTACCCGACGGAGGAGCTGCCGGAGACGGTCGGCGAGACGGACGCGATGCGCGGCACCGAGCTGCGCGCCGTCCTCTGGCAGGCGCTGGCCCGGCTGCCCGAACTGCAGCGCACGATGCTGGTGCTGCGTTACTACGAGGGCCGGACCGATCCGGAGATCGCGGAGATCCTGGACATCAGTGTCGGCACGGTGAAGTCGAGCATCTGGCGCTCGCTGCGGCGACTGCGCGAGGACGAGGTGCTGAGCTTCGGTCGTGACGAGGAGGAGTCCTTCGGCGAGTTGGTCGCCTGAGGGCGTAACGGGGGGACCACGGGGGAAACACGGGGGATCGTACGGGGGTACGGGGAACCGGCGAGGGCCGGGCAGGATCGGGGGATCCTGTCCGGCCCTCGGCGCGTCTTGATCAGGTGCGGAGGGGCGCAGCCCCTCAGCGGGCCGCCGGCGTGAGGCAGCGGCCCGCGGCCGCGGCCGCCAGGCGGCCCAGGGCCTCGGGCTTCGCGCAGGGGTGGGCGCCGAGGGCGGTCTGGCGGGCCACGATGGAGCGTTCGGCGCGCATCAGCCGCCAGCCGCGGCGGAGCAGGAACGGGACCGACTTGCGGCCCTCCCTCAGGTCGCGGAGCAGCCGGCGGCGGAAGGTGGTGGCCGGGCTGCCGCGCAGGCAGAGCGCGTCGGCGAGCACGCCGAGCTCACGGCAGCGGGCCACGATGTCGGCGGCGAAGATGCCCTCCGCCACGAACAGCGGCGTGCGTTCGATGTCGAGGGTCTCGTGGTCGACGCGTGAGCTGGTGGAGATGTCGTACACGGGCACGTCGGTCCGTCCCGTACGGCACAGCCGCTCGATCGCGGCGATGGCCGCGTCCGCGTCCCAGGAGAGCGGGGAGTCCCAGTCGATGTCCGTGCTGCCGTCGACGAGCGGCAGGGAGGGGTCGTCACCCTCCTTGTAGAAGTCGTCGAGGCGGAGCACCGGCAGTCCGGTGACGGCGGCGAGGGACGACTTGCCGGAGCCGGAGGGGCCCGCGAGCAGGACGACCCGGGTCGGGATCGGTTGGGAACTCACGGGACACCAGTGTGAACCATTCCCCCCAATAGGGGACCCCCGAGGTGACCCGTTGGTATCGAGCATCACACCTCCACTACTGTCGGTGCCCGCTCGACCACCCTTCGGAAGGACCCCACCCCATGGCGAGTCACGCCGCTTCCCGATCCTCCCGCCGCACCGCCCTGCTGAAGGCCGGGCTCACCGTCACGGCGGCCGGCGCCGCCCTGCTCGGCGCGGGCGCCGCGGCCCAGGCCGCCGAAGGGGTCGGCCTGCCGCTCCCGGTGGACACGCTGACCCAGGCGGACGGCGAAGCCGCCCTGGACGGTGTCGGCCAGGGCGTGAAGCCGCTGACCGAGCTCCAGATCGACCCGCTGGCCAACACCGGCGTGGACCCGCTGGACAACGGCCTCGGCACGCAGGTCGCCGACTTCAAGCCGGTCGGCACGAACATGGCGACCGACCTCGTCACCAGGGGCGGGGGCCTCGCGGACCTGCCGGTGGCGGGGCCGCTGACGTCGGGCCTGCTGCCGTAGCGGTACGACGAGGAGGCCCCGACCTTTCCCGGTCGGGGCCTCTCGCGCGTGCGCGTCTAGTACGAGGAGCCGCTCGCGCCCAGCGAACCCGTCGGGTGCCAGACGGTCTTCGTCTCCAGGAACGCGGTCATGCGGTCCGTGCCCGGGGACTCCGCGAAGTCCTCGGTGGGGCGCGGGCGCAGGACGCGCTTCAGGTTGTCCGCGGCGGCGATCTCCAGCTCGCGGGCCAGGTCGGCGTCCGCGCCGGTCAGGTCGATCGCGTTGACGTCGAGGTGGGCCGCCAGGTGCGGGCCCATCTCGGCGGCCTTGCCGGACAGGATGTTGACGACGCCGCCCGGCAGGTCGGAGGTGGCGAGCACCTCGCCCAGGGAGAGCGCCGGCAGCGGGGCCTGCTCGGAGGCGATGACGACCGCGGTGTTGCCGGTGGCGATGACCGGGGCGATCACCGAGACCAGGCCCAGGAAGGACGACTCCTGCGGGGCGATCACGGTGACGACGCCGGTCGGCTCCGGCGTGGACAGGTTGAAGTACGGGCCCGCCACCGGGTTGGCGCCGCCGACGACCTGGGCGATCTTGTCGGTCCAGCCCGCGTACCAGACCCAGCGGTCGACGGCCGCGTCGACGACCGCGGCGGCCTTCGACTTGCCGAGGCCCTCGGCCTCGCCGACCTCGCGCACGAACTGGTCCCGGCGGCCCTCCAGCATCTCGGCGACGCGGTAGAGGATCTGGCCGCGGTTGTACGCGGTCGCGCCCGCCCAGCCGCCGAACGCCTTGCGGGCCGCGACGACCGCGTCACGGGCGTCCTTGCGGGACGAGAGCGGGGCGTTGGCCAGCCACTTGCCCTTCGTGTCGGTCACCTCGTACACCCGGCCGCTCTCGGAACGCGGGAACTTCCCGCCCACGTACAGCTTGTAGGTCTTGAAGACGCCAAGACGGGTCTGACTGTCAGACATCGAGGTAGGCCTCCAGACCGTGACGGCCGCCCTCGCGGCCGAAGCCCGACTCCTTGTAGCCGCCGAACGGCGAGGTCGGGTCGAACTTGTTGAACGTGTTGGCCCAGACGACTCCGGCGCGGAGCTTGTTGGCCACCGCGAGGATGCGGGAGCCCTTCTCCGTCCAGATGCCCGCCGACAGGCCGTACTGGCTGTTGTTGGCCTTGGCGACGGCCTCGTCGGGGGTACGGAAGGTCAGCACCGACAGGACCGGGCCGAAGATCTCGTCGCGGGCCACGGTGTGCGCCTGGGTGACGTTCGTGAAGAGCGTCGGGGCGAACCAGTAGCCGGCGGACGGGATGTCGCAGGCGGCGGTCCAGCGCTCGGCGCCCTCCGCCTCGCCCTGCTCGACCAGCGAGGTGATCCGGGCCAGCTGCTCCTCGGAGTTGATGGCGCCGATGTCGGTGTTCTTGTCGAGCGGGTCGCCCAGCCGGAGCGTGGACAGGCGTCGCTTCAGCGAGTCGAGCAGCTCGTCGTGGATCGACTCCTGGACCAGGAGGCGGGAGCCCGCGCAGCAGACCTGGCCCTGGTTGAAGAAGATGCCGTTGACGATGCCCTCGACGGCCTGGTCGATCGGGGCGTCGTCGAAGACGATGTTGGCGCCCTTGCCGCCCAGCTCCAGGGTGAGCTTCTTGTGCGTGCCCGCGACGGACTTCGCGATGGACCGGCCGACGGCGGTCGAGCCGGTGAAGGCGACCTTGTTGACGTCCGGGTGCTCGACGAGCGCGGCGCCGGTGTCCCCGTAACCCGGGAGGATGTTGACGACACCCTTCGGGAGGCCGGCCTGGCGGCAGATGTCCGCGAAGAACAGGGCGGACAGCGGGGTGGTCTCGGCGGGCTTCAGGACGACCGTGTTGCCGGTCGCGAGGGCCGGGGCGATCTTCCACGCGAGCATGAGCAGCGGGAAGTTCCACGGGATGACCTGGCCGGCCACGCCCAGCGGGCGCGGGTCCGGGCCGTAGCCGGCGTGGTCGAGCTTGTCGGCCCAGCCGGCGTAGTAGAAGAAGTGCGCGGCGACCAGCGGGAGGTCCGCGTCGCGGGTCTCCTTGATCGGCTTGCCGTTGTCCAGGGTCTCCAGGACGGCCAGCTCGCGGCTGCGCTCCTGGATGATCCGGGCGATCCGGAAGAGGTACTTGGCGCGCTCGGAGCCGGGCAGCGCGGACCACTTCTCGAAGGCACGGCGGGCGGCCTTCACCGCACGGTCCACGTCCTCGGCGCCCGCCTGGGCGATCTCGGAGAGGACCTCCTCGGTGGAGGGGGAGACGGTCTTGAAGACCTTGCCGTCGGCCGCGTCGACGAACTCGCCGTCGATGAAGAGGCCGTAGGAGGGCGCGATGTCGACGACGGACCGGGACTCGGGCGCCGGTGCGTACTCGAACGGGGAGGAGGGGGAGGTCATGATGATCAGTCCACCGTCACGTAGTCGGGGCCGGAGTAGTGGCCGGTCGCCAGCTTCTGACGCTGCATGAGCAGGTCGTTGAGCAGGCTGGAGGCGCCGAAGCGGAACCAGTGGTTGTCCAGCCAGTCCGGGCCGGCGGTCTCGTTGACCAGGACCAGGAACTTGATCGCTTCCTTGGTGTTGCGGATGCCGCCGGCCGGCTTCACGCCGATCTGGATGCCGGTCTGGGCGCGGAAGTCGCGCACGGCCTCCAGCATCAGGAGCGTGTTGGCGGGGGTGGCGTTGACCGCGACCTTGCCGGTCGAGGTCTTGATGAAGTCCGCGCCGGCCATCATGCCGAGCCAGGAGGCGCGGCGGATGTTGTCGTACGTGGACAGCTCGCCGGTCTCGAAGATCACCTTGAGCCGGGCGCGGTCGCCGCACTCGGCCTTGATGGCGGCGATCTGCTCGTAGACCTCCAGGTAGCGGCCGGCGAGGAAGGCGCCACGGTCGATGACCATGTCGATCTCGTCGGCGCCGGCGGCGATGGCGTCGGCGGTGTCGGCCAGCTTCACGGGGAGGGCCGCGCGGCCCGCCGGGAAGGCGGTGGCGACGGAGGCGACCTTGACGTCGCTGCCCTTCAGGACGGCCTTGGCGGTGGCCACCATGTCGGGGTAGACGCAGACGGCGGCGGTCGTCGGGGTCGTGCGGTCGGTCGGATCGGGGTTGACGGCCTTGGCGGCGAGCGCCCGGACCTTGCCCGGGGTGTCCGCGCCTTCGAGCGTCGTCAGGTCGATCATGGAGATGGCCAGGTCGATGGCGTACGCCTTGGCCGTGGTCTTGATCGAACGCGTACCGAGGGACGCGGCGCGCGCCTCCAGGCCGACGGCGTCGACGCCGGGCAGCCCGTGGAGGAAGCGGCGCAGCGTGCTGTCGGACGCGGTCACGTCGGCGAAAGCTTGTGCTGCGGTGGCAGTGGTGGGCATGGTCACCAGTCGAGCATATCTACGCGCGTAGCGGCGTGTACAGGGGACTGCTCGTCCGAGCGGACGAAAGCGCAGGTGGCACGGGGGCAGGGGTGGGGCGGGTGAGGTCTGTCACGTGCCCGTGACATGGAGCGGACCGCTCCTGCACGTGCGCTCCGTAACGTTTCTCTTGCAGCCAGCGAGAACTCAACCGGCCCTTCCCGAGAGAGATATCAGCGGCATGCGGCTCTTCCTTCCCACATTCAGACGTCTTCACGGGAGTCGTTATGCGCACCGCCCTTCGTACCGCCGTCGCCACCGCCCTCTTCGCGGGCCTGGCGGTCACCCCGGCCCTCGCCGGCACCGCCTTCGCGGCGGACGGCCCGGCCACGACCGCGGGCACCGCGGCTCCGACCGCGCCGAAGACGGATGCGCCGAAGAAGGACGAGCCGAAGAAGGACGAGCCGAAGAAGGACGACCAGAAGCCCGCCCCCAAGGGCGGCACCGTCCTCTCCGGGCCGACGGTCGACGGCTGCACGGTCACCGAGACGATCGCCTCCGTCTTCCCCGACTGGACGGTCACGCTCACCAACGACGCCGAGCGGGGCCCGAAGGCCGTCGTGAAGGACGAGCACGGCAAGGTCGTCGCCACCGCCGACCGCGTGCACCCCGCCGACATCGGCAACGGCATCAAGATCAAGGACGTGGACACCGCCACCGCGGTGTTCGGCCAGCACACCAACGGCGGCGACACCGCCCCGTACCTCTGGACCGGCTTCCCGAAGCTCCCCAAGGGCTGCCTCACGCCGAGCACCCCCGAGCCGGACGGCGGCACCGTCCTCTCCGGGCCGACGGTCCACGGCTGCACGGTCACCGAGGTCATCGCCTCGTCCTACGGCGGCGGCTGGACGGTCACGCTCACCAACGACGCGAAGAAGGGCCCCAAGGCCGTCCTCAAGGACGAGCACGGCAAGGTCCTGGAAACGGTCGACCGCGCCCACCCGGGCCCGACCGGCCTCGGCCAGAAGATCGTGCGCGCCGGCACCCTCACCGCGCGCTACGGGCAGCACACCAACGGCGGCGACACCGCCCCGTACCTCTGGACCGGCTTCCCGAAGCTCCCCAAGAGCTGCGTCTCGAAGCCCACCACGCCCACCACCCCGGCCACGACCGCCCCGACCACCCACGGCGGCCAGACCGGCGTCGTGCCCAAGGGCGGGGTCGCCGCGGGCGCCGAGTTCGGCAGCGTCGAGCAGAGCAACGACACGGCCCTCCTCGCCTCCGCCGCGGGTGCCGTCGTGGTCGTCGCCGGCCTGGGCTTCACCGCCCTGCGCCGCCGCGCCACCACCCGCGGCTGACACCACCGCGGCTGACACCCCTCGCAGAGCCGCTTCCCCTCCGGCGGGCCGCCCTCCTCCTCGGCGGCCCGCCGCACCCCATGTCCCGGAGCAAGCCCATGACCCGCCGCCCCCTCGTCCTCGCCGTGGCCGCGGCCGCCCTCGCGCTGGCAGGCTGCTCGGCGCCCGCCGCGGATCCCGCGTCCGCCGTCCCCGCCCCGCGGGTCACCGCGACCTCCGCGCCCGCGCCGGCCGAGCAGCTCGCCGCCGCGCCGCTGCCGCGCTCCCTGCCCGTGCGCGTGAGGGTGCCCGCCGCCGGCGTCGACACCGGGCCGGTCCTCGACCTCGGCCTCAAGGCCGACGGCACCGTCCAGGTGCCGTCCGTCGCCCAGGCCGACCGGATCGGCTGGTACGACAAGGGCGTCACGCCCGGCGAGACCGGGCCCGCGGTCCTCATCGGGCACTACGACACCGTGCAGGGCCCCGCCGTGCTCCGTGACGTCGGCCGGATCCACGTCGGCGACCGCATCACCGTCACGCGCGCCGACGGCACCGACGCCGTGTTCCGGGTGCGCGAGCTGGAGCAGGTCGACAAGAAGGCGTTCCCGACGAAGAAGGTCTACGGCGACACCAGCCGCCCCGAACTGCGGCTGATCACCTGCGGCGGCGACCTCGTCGACGGCCACCGCCCCGACAACATCGTCGTCTACGCCGACCTGCTCGCCACGGCCTGATCCCGCAGACAGGCCCGGGCCCTCTGCGCCGGACGGGGACGGCTGAGGCACAATCGGGCCCATGACGAGCCCGACGCCTTCCGCGCAGCCCTCCGAGCCCGACCAGGAGGACCGTGTCTTCCGCTCCTCGACGGGGATCGCGGGCGGAGTCTTCCTGCTCCTGCTCGTCGCGTTCTTCGGCGGCGACGCGATCGTGCGCGGCGCCGGCCGGACGCCGTGGCTGACGCTCGCCGTGCTGATCATGATCGTGCCGCTGATCGTGGCCTTCAGCATCCGCCCGGCGGTGTACGCGAACGAGCTGCGGCTGCGTGTCCGCAACCCGTTCCGGACCATCACGCTGCCCTGGGGCACGGTCGCCGACGTGCGGGCCGGCTACTCCAGCGAGGTGATGACGCACGACGGCGGCCGCTACCAGCTGTGGGCGGTGCCGGTGTCGCTGCGGCAGCGCAAGCGGGCCGCGCGCAAGGCGGCCACCGCCTCGCAGGACGACCCGCACGGCCGTACGTCCGCCACCGCCGACGTCACCGACATCAAGGCCCGCTACGCGCCCGCCGACAAGACCGTCGCGGACCTGCGCGACATGAGCGAGCGGCTCGGCGGCCGGGCCGAGACGGCGGGCGAGGCGCAGGTGCGCTGGGCGTACGAGGTGATCGCGCCGGCCGTCGTCGGTCTCGTGCTCCTCGTGATCCTCATCGCGACCGGCTGAGCCTCTCCGGGGCCCCGTGCGGTCACGGTGGCCCCGGCCACACCAGCAGCATGTAGCCGCCCAGCCATGCCGACGACAGCGCCGCCCCGCCCAGCACCACGGCCGCCGCCGCGAACCGGGCCCGGGCCACCGCCAGGGCCACCGGCAGCAGCAGCGGAAAGCCCGGCAGGAGGAAGCGGGCACGCGGGAAGTACACGCCGCCGCTGCCCAGGACCACCAGGAGCAGCACCCCGGTGAACACGAGCAGCGGCACCGGCTGCCGGTCCGCCGCCGAGAGCACGTACAGCGCGGCGGCGACGACCAGGACCGCCGACACCGCGACCAGGAACAGCTGCGGCTGCCGGGCGTGGAGCAGCAGACCGCGCAGCGTGCGCAGGGTGACCGCGCCGCCGTCCCACTCGTTCGCCCAGGTCCGCTGCACCGCGAGATAGCCGTCCCAGCGGCCGAGCCGCAGTCCCACCCAGCCCGTGAACCCCAGCCAGCCCAGCGGCGCGGCGAAGGCGGCCACGAGCGCCGGGCGGTCGCCGCGCCGGGCCGCGAGCAGTGCCGCCACCGACACCGCCGCCGCGACCGCGATCCCCGTCGGCCGGGTCAGCCCCGCCGCCACCGCGAGCCCCGCCGCCCACCCCCAGCGCCCGGCCAGGACCGCGTACAGCGCTCCCGCCGCCAGTGCCGTGAACAGCGACTCCGTGTAGCCCATCCACTCCACCACCGCCACCGGCGACGCCCCCCACAGCACCACCAGGACCGCACCCGTACGCCGCCCGTGCAGCCGCTCGCCGACCGCGAAGATCCCGAGTGCGGCGCACAGCGAGCAGACCCCGGCGATCACGAGGCCGACGGAGGCCCGGGAGCCCGGCGTGACGGCCGCGACGGCCTTGATCAGGGCCGGGTAGAGCGGGAAGAAGGCGAGGCTGCTGTGGTGGACGAGGTCCTGGTCGTAGCCGTGGTCGGCGATCCCCAGGTACCAGTCCGAGTCCCACGAGGTCGCGAGCGTCGGCCACACCCCGTGCCCCTTGAGGTGCGCCCAGTGGGCGAGGACCAGCAGGCCCAGGGTCCGTACCGCCAGATAGCCGAGAAGGGCGGGAGCGGCCCGGCGGAGCAGCGGGGGGAGCAGCGGGACGGCGGGCCGTGGGGCCGGGCACCGGGGCGGTGCGGGGGACGCGGTGAGCACCGGGTCACCCTGGACCCGCGCACGCCGCGGAGGGCACGCGCGTTACGGCACCCGGTGTAACCGATTCACCCGCAGGGGAACGCCGGAGGGCCCGTACGGAAACCGGTTCCGTACGGGCCCTCCGACGGGCGTCAGACGCGGATCACAGCCCCGCGGCCTCGGCCAGGTCCTTCTTGACCGAGGAGAGGACCTCGGCGGCCGTCGCGCGGGCCGTCGCCAGCCCGCTCGCGTCGGCGACCGGGACCACGACCTCCAGGTAGCACTTGAGCTTGGGCTCGGTGCCGGACGGGCGGACGATCACCCGGGCCTTGTACGCGCCCTCCAGGTGGTAGCGCAGACCGTCGGTCGGCGGCAGCGACTCCGTGCCCTTCGTCAGGTCCTCCGCCGAGACGACCGTCAGGCCGGCCAGCCGCACCGGAGGCTTCTCGCGCAGCGCCGTCATCGCGTTCGCGATGACGGTCAGGTCCTCGACGCGCACCGACAGCTGGTCCGTGGCGTGCAGACCGTGCGCCACCGCCAGGTCGTCGAGCAGGTCGGTGAGCGTGCGGCCCTGCTCCTTCAGCACCGAGGCCAGCTCGGCGACGAGCAGCGCCGCCGTGATGCCGTCCTTGTCGCGGACGCCCTCCGGGTCGACGCAGTAGCCGAGCGCCTCCTCGTAGCCGTACCGCAGGCCCTCGACGCGGGCGATCCACTTGAAGCCGGTCAGCGTCTCCTCGTAGCCGACGCCCGCGGCCTCCGCGATCCGGCCGAGCAGGGACGACGACACGATCGACTCGGCGAACACGCCCCGCGCGCCCTTGTGCACCAGGTGCGCGGCGAGCAGGGCGCCCACCTCGTCGCCGCGGAGCATCCGCCAGCCGCCCTCGACGGCGGCGTCCGGCACGGCCACCGCGCAGCGGTCCGCGTCCGGGTCGTTCGCGATCACGATGTCCGGGTCCACGGCCCGCGCCGCCTCGAAGGCGAGGTCCATCGCGCCCGGCTCCTCCGGGTTCGGGAACGCGACCGTCGGGAACGCCGGGTCCGGCTCGGCCTGCTCGGCGACCAGCGCCGGCGGCGGGAAGCCGTGCCGGGCGAACGCCGCCGTCAGCACCTCCTTGCCGACGCCGTGCATGGCCGTGTAGACGGTCCGTACGCCACGGGGCGAGCCGGGCGTCAGGACCGCGTCCGTCCGCTCCAGGTACGCCTCCAGGACCTCGTCGCCGAGGGTCTCCCACCCGCTGTCCGGGCGCGGTACGTCGGCGAGCGCGCGCACCGCGGCGATCTCGGCGGCGATCTCCGCGTCGGCGGGCGGCACGATCTGCGAGCCGTCGCCCAGGTACACCTTGTAGCCGTTGTCCCGCGGCGGGTTGTGACTCGCGGTCACCTCGACGCCCGCGACGGCACCCAGATGCCTTATCGCGTACGCCAGGACGGGCGTCGGCAGCGGCCGCGGGAGCAGCGCGGCGCGCAGGCCCGCGCCAATCATCACGGCGGCCGTGTCGCGCGCGAAGTCGGCGGACTTGTAGCGGGCGTCGTAGCCGATGACCACGAGGCCGCCGGTCTGCCCCTTCGCCTTGAGGTACGCGGCGAGGCCCGCGGCGGCGCGGATGACCACGGCGCGGTTCATCCGCATCGGCCCCGCGCCGAGCTCGCCACGGAGCCCGGCGGTGCCGAACTGCAGCGTGCCGGCGAAGCGGATGGCGAGCTCGTCGGTGTCCCCGCGGTCGAGGAGCGCGCCGAGTTCGTCGCGGGTCTCCTGGTCGGGGTCCTCGGCGAGCCACGCCTGGGCCCGGGCGAGGAGGTCGTCCTGCGTCACGGTGGTGTGCCTTTCGGGGGGTGCGGGTGGTTGTGGGCGGCGGGAAGGGGTGCGGGTGCCGCTGCGCGGAGCCTTTCCCCGCCCCGCCCCTTCCCCTAACCGGGGTCTCCGCCCCCGGACCCCCGCGCCTCGAACTCCCCCTACGCCTGGCGGCGTGGGGGGACCCCCGGGCGGGGCTGGTTTTCGCCGAGCGGGCGAAACCAGCCCGCCCGGCGATCGAGGGCACGGCCGCAGGCCGTCCGGGGTCTGGGGGCTTGCCCCCGGTTTCGGGAAGGGGCGGGGTGCGGGAGGACTCAGATCCGGTCGAGCACCCGCGTGAGCAGCTCGCCCATGCGCGCCGCCGAGTCGCGGCCCGCCTGGAGGACCTCCTCGTGGTTCAGCGGCTCGCCCGAGAGCCCCGCGGCGAGGTTGGTGACGAGGGAGATGCCGAGGACCTCCGCGCCGGCCTCGCGGGCGGCGATCGCCTCGAGGACCGTGGACATGCCGACGAGGTCGCCGCCCAGGACGCGGACCATGTTGATCTCGGCCGGGGTCTCGTAGTGCGGGCCGGGGAACTGGACGTACACGCCCTCCTCCAGCGTCTCGTCGACCTCCTTGCACAGCGCGCGCAGCCGCGGCGAGTACAGGTCGGTCAGGTCGACGAAGTTCGCGCCCTCGATCGGCGAGGCGGCCGTGAGGTTGAGGTGGTCGCTGATGAGGACCGGCTGGCCGGGGCGCATGCCCTCGCGCAGGCCGCCGCAGCCGTTGGTGAGGACGACGGTCTTGCAGCCGGCGGCGACGGCGGTGCGGACGCCGTGCGCGACGGCGGCGACACCGCGGCCCTCGTAGTAGTGGGTGCGGCCGAGGAAGACCAGGGCGCGCTTCTCGCCGATCTTGTACGAGCGGATCTTGCCGCCGTGGCCCTCGACGGCCGGCGGCGGGAAGCCGGGCAGCTCGGTGACCGGGAACTCGGCCTCGGGGGCGCCGAGCGCGTCGACGGCGGGGGCCCAGCCGGAGCCCATGACCAGGGCGACGTCGTGGTTCTCGACACCGGTCAGCTCGCGCAGGCGCGCGGCGGCGGCCTCGGCGGCCTCGTACGGGGTGGTAGTGGCGTTCACTGAGTCTCTCGCCTCGGGGAGGGGGGTCCGAGGGGAGCCCCGGACGGATTCGATTCGCGCAGCAGCCTAGCCCGAGAATTCCTACGCGCGTAGATGACGGCGCGCACGGACCTGCGATCGTTGTCTTGTCGTTTCCGACAAGGGCGCTGAAGGGACGGTTCCGCTCCGCTTCAGCAGGGGCGCTTGCGCAGCTCCATCACGTAGTCGTGCGGCGCCCCGGCCGACTCCGCCGCGTCCGCGATCTCGCCCAGGTAGCGGGCCGAGGGCAGCCCGCCCTCGTACGCGTTCAGCACGTACACCCAGGTCGGCTCGTCCCCGTCCAGCGTGTGCACGCGCACCCGCATCCGCCGGTAGATGTCGAGGCCGACGCCCTCCCAGCGGTCCATCGAGTCCTCGTCCATCGGCGCGATGTCGTACAGCGCGACGAAGACCTGGGAGCGCGGCGCCTCCACGATCGTGGCGAGCGCTCCCTCCCAGCCCATCTGCTCCCCGCCGAAGGTCAGCCGCCAGCCGTTCAGCCAGCCGGTGCCGCGCAGCGGCGAGTGCGGTGCGCGGCGGCTCATCAGCCGCGCGTCGAGGTTGCCGGCGTACGCGGCGTAGAGCGACATGGGGTCGAGGGTACGGGAGGGGCGGGGCGGCCGCGGAAGTCCGAGGTGGGCCCGGACGGAGGGGGGCCGCCCGCCCCCTGGCGCGTGACCCGGCCGCGCGTACGCGACAATGGGTTACGCACTTGAAGCGTGCGGGACAATGGCGTACGCACTGCAGCCCAGCGGGGTGACCCCCCGGCAGAACGAGAGCGCGAGGCGTAGATCCCAGTGACCCGGATCGTGATCATCGGCGGCGGACCCGGCGGATACGAGGCGGCCCTCGTGGGCGCCCAGCTCGGCGCGGAGGTGACCGTCGTCGACTGCGACGGCCTCGGCGGCGCGTCCGTCCTGACCGACTGCGTCCCCTCCAAGACCCTGATCGCCACCGCCGAGGTGATGACCACCTTCGACTCCTCGTACGAGGAGCTGGGCATCATCGTCGCCGACGACACCCCGCCCCTGGAGCAGTCCGCCCGCGTGGTCGGCGTGGACCTGGGCAAGGTGAACCGGCGTGTGAAGCGGCTCGCGCTCGCCCAGTCGCACGACATCACCGCGTCCGTGACCCGGGCCGGCGCCCGCGTGCTGCGCGGCCGCGGCCGGCTCGACGGGCGGCAGGCGCTCGACGGCTCGCGCCAGGTGGTCGTCACGGCCGCCGACGGCAGCGAGGAGACGCTGACCGCGGACGCCGTCCTGATCGCCACCGGCGGGCACCCGCGCGAGCTGCCGGACGCCAAGCCGGACGGCGAGCGGATCCTGAACTGGACCCAGGTCTACGACCTCAAGGAGCTCCCCGAGGAGCTCATCGTGGTCGGTTCCGGTGTCACCGGTGCCGAGTTCGCCGGCGCCTACCAGGCCCTCGGCTCCCGCGTCACGCTCGTTTCCAGCCGCGACCGCGTCCTGCCGGGCGAGGACCCGGACGCGGCCGCCGTCCTGGAGGACGTGTTCCGGCGCCGTGGCATGAACGTCATGGCCCGCTCCCGCGCCGAGTCTGCCAAGCGGGTGGGAGACCGGGTCGAGGTCACCCTCTCCGACGGCCGGGTCATCTCCGGCACGCACTGCCTCATGGCGGTCGGCGCCATCCCCAACACCGCGGGCATGGGCCTGGAGGAGGCCGGCGTCCGGCTGAAGGACTCCGGGCACATCTGGACCGACAAGGTGTCCCGCACCACCGCCCCCGGTGTCTACGCGGCCGGTGACGTCACCGGTGTCTTCGCGCTCGCCTCGGTGGCGGCCATGCAGGGACGCATCGCCATGTACCACTTCCTCGGCGACGCGGTGACCCCGCTCAACCTGAAGACGGTCTCCTCCAACGTCTTCACCGACCCCGAGATCGCCACCGTCGGATACACGCAGGCCGACGTGGACGCGGGCAAGATCGAGGCCCGGGTCGTCAAGCTGCCGCTGCTGCGCAACCCCCGCGCCAAGATGCAGGGCATCCGGGACGGCTTCGTCAAGATCTTCTGCCGCCCGGGCACCGGGATCGTGGTCGGCGGCTGTGTCGTCGCCCCGCGCGCGAGCGAGCTGATCCACCCGATCTCGATCGCGGTCGACAACAATCTGACGGTCGAACAGATCGCAAATGCTTTCACCGTGTACCCCTCCCTGTCGGGCTCGATCGCGGAAGTGGCACGGCAGTTGCACACCCGAAAGACCGCGGGCGAGGCGTAGCACCGGCGTCGGCGACCGCTCCCGCCTGCGGGAACGGTTCGCCGACTCGGACAACCCCCGGCAAGCCGGGGCATAGAACGATCAACGGCGGGGTCCCTCATATCACTTGAGGGCCCCGTCTGTGTGCAACTTCTGCATTTCTGCCCAAAGTGCCGTGGGTCACGTTACTGTCGGTTTCGTGTTCGCTGCAGAACGTCGCCAGTTGATCCTCGAAATGGTGCGTGCCAATGGAGCCGTGTCGCTCCGCGAGCTCGCCCGCGTCGTCCAGACCTCAGAAGTGACCGTACGGCGAGACGTGCGGGCACTGGAGGCAGAAGGACTCCTCGACCGCCGGCACGGCGGTGCGGTACTGCCGGGCGGACTCACGCGAGAGTCCGGCTTCCCGCAGAAATCCCATCTCGCGACCGCCGAGAAGACCGCCATCGCGGACGTCGCCGCGACCCTCGTCGAGGAGGGCGAGGCCATCGTCGTCGGCGCGGGCACCACCACGCAGGAGCTGGCGCGCCGGCTCGCCCGGGTGCCCGGGCTCACTGTCGTCACCAACTCGCTGCTCGTCGCCCAGGCCCTCGCCCACGCCAACCGGGTCGAGGTCGTCATGACCGGCGGCACCCTGCGCGGCTCCAACTACGCGCTCGTGGGCAGCGGGGCCGAGCAGTCGCTCCAGGGGCTGAGGGTCTCCCGGGCCTTCCTCTCGGGCAGCGGACTGACCGCCGAGCGCGGCCTGTCCACGTCCAACATGCTCTCCGCGAGCGTGGACCGGGCGCTCGTGCAGGCGGCGGCGGAGGTCGTGGTGCTCGCCGACCACACCAAGCTCGGCACCGACACCATGTTCCAGACGGTGCCGACCGACGTGATCACCCGTCTGGTCACCGACGAGCCCCCGGTCCACGACGAGCGCGCCGCCACCGAGCTCCAGGCCCTCGCCGACCAGGGCGTCCAGATCGCCGTGGCCGGCACCGGCGCCCCCGCGCACGCGAGCGAGCCGCACCCACCGGGCGGCGGCCGTCCGCGCCGTGACGTCCCGCTCCCCGGGCAGCGCGGCCGGCTCCCCGGCGGCCAGTTCCGCGGCGGCCCGGGCGGCCTCCCCGGCGAGATGCTCGCGCCCGAACGGGCGGCCCGGGTCGCGGACATGCGCCGCCGCTGACAGCTCACGTACGGGGCGGGGCTCGCGTACGGGCAGGGGCTCGTGCACGGGGCGGGGCTCTCGTACGGGCAGGGGCTCGTGCACGGGGCGGGGCTCTCGTACGGGCGTTGCTCGCGTACTCGCGCACGGGGCAGGCTTCTCGTGCGGCCCGGAGCTCTCGTACGGGCCGCGTTACGGCTTGAGGCCGCGTACCGTCAGGTCGAGCAGGCGGTCCGCCAACCCAGGGTCGTCCGGGGAGCGTTCGGCGGCCAGGGCGATCGCGTTGGTGAGCTGGATCAGGTCGCCGATGGGCACGTCCGCGCGCACCGTGCCCGCCGTGCGGGCCCGGTCGAGCAGTCGGGTGCCCGCCGCGCGCAGCGGCCCCCGGCACTCGGAGAGCGCCGAACTCCCGTCGGGCGAGGCCGACATGAGCGCGATCGAGAGGCCGCGGTACTCGCTCGCGTGGGCGATCAGGGTGCGCAGCCAGGTCATCAGCGCGGCGCACGGGTCCGGGTCCTCGGCCAGCTCCGCGGAGCGGTGGAGGAGCGCGGCGAGGGCGTCCTGGAAGACGGCGCCGAGCAGCGCCTCGCGGCTGGGGAAGTGCCGGTAGAGGGTTCCGATGCCGACCCCGGCGCGGCGCGCGATGTCCTCCAGGGAGGCGTCGGTGCCGTGCGCGGCGAAGGCGGCACGGGCCTCGGCGAGCAGCCGCTCGCGGTTGCGGCGCGCGTCCGCTCGCATCCGTACTCCCTCCGCAGGGCTCTGGTGTCACGAAGGGCCCGGAGGCGGTGGATGCCTGCGGGCCCTTCGTACCGTACCCCGGTCGGAACCGGGGCCGGGATCAGTCCTTGATCTCGCAGATCGCGGCGCCGGACGTGATGGAGGCGCCGACCTCGGCGGACAGGCCCTTCACGGTGCCGGCCTTGTGCGCGTTGAGCGGCTGCTCCATCTTCATGGCCTCCAGGACGACGATCAGGTCGCCCTCCTGGACCTCGGCGCCCTCCTCGACGGCCACCTTGACGATGGTGCCCTGCATCGGGGAGGCGAGGGTGTCGCCGGAAGCCGTCGGGCCGGACTTCTTGGCGGCGCGGCGCTTCGGCTTGGCGCCCGCGGCCAGGCCGGTCCGGGCCAGGGTCATGCCCAGCGACGACGGCAGGGAGACCTCCAGGCGCTTGCCGCCGACCTCGACGACGATCGTCTCGCGGCCGGTCTCGTCCTCGTCGGCCTCGCCGCCCGCCGGGGCGAACGGCTTGATCTCGTTGACGAACTCGGTCTCGATCCACCGGGTGTGGACGCGGAACGGGTCGGCGGTGAACGCCGGGTCGACCACGACGGCCTGGTGGAACGGGATGGCCGTGGCCATGCCCTCGACCTTGAACTCGGCGAGCGCGCGGGCGGCGCGCTGCAGCGCCTGCTCGCGGGTGGCGCCGGTGACGATCAGCTTGGCGAGCAGCGAGTCCCAGGCCGGGCCGATGACCGAGCCGGACTCGACGCCCGCGTCCAGGCGGACGCCGGGGCCGGTCGGCGGCTCGAAGACGGTGACGGTGCCGGGCGCCGGGAGGAAGTTGCGGCCCGGGTCCTCGCCGTTGATGCGGAACTCGAAGGAGTGACCGCGGACGGCCGGGTCGCCGTAGCCGAGCTCCTCGCCGTCGGCGATCCGGAACATCTCGCGGACCAGGTCGATGCCGGTGACCTCTTCGGTGACCGGGTGCTCGACCTGGAGGCGGGTGTTGACCTCCAGGAAGGAGATCGTGCCGTCGACACCGACGAGGAACTCGACGGTGCCGGCGCCGACGTAGCCGGCCTCCTTGAGGATGGCCTTGGACGCGGCGTACAGCTGCGCGTTCTGCTCGTCCGTCAGGAACGGCGCGGGGGCCTCCTCGACGAGCTTCTGGTGGCGGCGCTGCAGCGAGCAGTCACGGGTGGAGACGACGACCACGTTGCCGTGCTGGTCGGCGAGGCACTGGGTCTCGACGTGACGCGGCTTGTCGAGGTAGCGCTCGACGAAGCACTCGCCGCGGCCGAAGGCGGCGACGGCCTCGCGGACGGCGGAGTCGTAGAGCTCCGGCACCTCTTCGAGGGTGCGGGCGACCTTCAGACCGCGGCCACCGCCGCCGAAGGCGGCCTTGATGGCGATCGGCAGGCCGTTGGCCTCGGCGAAGGCGACGACCTCCTCGGCGCCCGAGACCGGGTCCGGGGTGCCGGCGACCAGCGGGGCGCCGGCGCGCTGCGCGATGTGGCGGGCGGCGACCTTGTCACCGAGGTCGCGAATGGCCTGCGGCGGCGGGCCGATCCAGGTGAGGCCGGCGTCGATCACGGCCTGGGCGAAGTCGGCGTTCTCGGAGAGGAAGCCGTAACCCGGGTGGATCGCGTCGGCACCGGAGTCCGCCGCGGCCTGGAGCACCTTGGCCATGTCCAGGTAACTGGTGGCCGGGGTGTCACCGCCCAGGGCGAACGCCTCGTCGGCCGCGCGGACGTGCAGAGCGTCCCGGTCCGGATCGGCGTAGACGGCTACGCTGGCGATCCCGGCGTCCCGGCAGGCCCGGGCGACGCGGACAGCGATTTCGCCACGGTTGGCGATGAGCACCTTGCGCACGATGGCTCCCTCCTTGAAACAAGCTGAGTTTAGGGACTGCCGACACGGCCTTTCGACCCGTCCCCAGTGGTGAGCTTGCCCACACGGAGCGTGATGCCAGGCTTGCTCGGGTCGTGAAATCCCTTGTCGCACCACGGTACGCAGGGATTCTTGACGGCACAGTAGCTCCGAGGTGTGGCGCAGGTCTCTGTTCCCGATACCAGTCGCCAAATGGGTTTCTTTGTGGAGTCCCTACGAATGGCGCAACCATTCTTTGCCCGTGGCCCGGGGCGTGTCCCGGAGTTCGCCCGCGTGGCGCGAACCCTTGTCCGAGGTTTTACCGGCCAGTAGCCTTCCTGTTGGCCTGCGTACCGCAGGTAACAGCAGTCGTTCAGGGGGGTGGCCGAGGTGGCCCGAAGACCGATAGCGCTCGTGACGGCGGCGGTGCTCTTCCTGGAGGCGCCGGGGATCGTGGCGATCAACGCGGTCATGGCCCGTTTCGTGCGGGGCCAGTCGATGTCCCTCAACGGGCTCGACCCCGAGCTGATGTACCGCGGCACCTGGGGCCTCGGCCTCGTCTCCGGCGCGCTGTTGCTGCTCTGCGGCCTGGTCCCGCTGATCGCCGGGATACGCGACCGCCGCCCCGGCCGCCCCGGGCGCGTCCTGCTCGTCGGCTGCGCGGTGGTGCACGGCGTCCTCGGCGCGGTCGCGGTCGGGCTGCTCGGCTGGGCGGCCTTCGCGTTCCTGATGCTGGTGGTCGGCCTGATCGTGCTCACGCTGGTGGCGTACGGCGAGACCGCGGCCGGACCTTCCGGGGAAGCCCCAGCCGCGGCGTAGGGCCGGTCGGGCCGGTCATCCTTGAGGCCCGTAAGCCCGTCAGGTTCAGGTCCAGAGGTCGGTGATCGCGACGTCCAGCTTCGCCAGCAGGCGGCGGAGCAGCGGCAGCGAGAGGCCGATGACGTTGCCCGGGTCGCCGTCGATGCCGTCGATGAACGGAGCCGACCGCCCGTCGAGCGTGAACGCGCCCGCCACGTGCAGCGGTTCGCCGCTCGCCACGTACGCGGCGATCTCGGCGTCCGTGGGCTCGCCGAAGCGGACGACGGTGGAGGCGGTGGCCGACTCGTAGCGCTTGGCCGTCGTGTCGTACACGCAGTGGCCCGTCTGGAGGATGCCGACCCGGCCGCGCATCGACTTCCAGCGCGCGACGGCCTCCTCGGCGTCGGCCGGCTTGCCGAGCGCCTGCTTGTCCAGCTCCAGGACCGAGTCGCAGCCGATCACCAGGGCGCCCATCGCCTCGGGCCGCGCGGCCACGTGGGCGGCCTTGGCCTCGGCGAGGGCGAGGGCCAGATCGGCCGGGGTCGGCGCGTGCACCTTGTCCTCGTCGACCCCGCTCACCATCACCTCGGGGGCGAGGCCGGCCTGCCGGAGCAGTCCGAGCCGGGCGGGGGAGGCGGAGGCGAGCACGACACGGCGGCGATCAGCAGTCATGGCAGCAGCGTAGCGAGCCCGTCCGGGGCGCGCCCTGATCAGCCCTCACCTGCCGACGATGAACATGAGGACCACCATCGCCAGGGCGAGGACGACGCCCGCGCGGCGCAGCATCGCCGCCATGTCGTGGAGTTCCTCCGGCGGCTCGTCGTCGGGGTCGGACCAGAGCATGCCCCCGATCCTCGGGCCCGGAGCGCCGGGGCGCCTGAGTACGGGTACTCAAGCGCCCTGCGCGTATGGACTGATCCTGTCCGTCGGGCTCGTCCCGCCCGTCGGGCTGGTCCCCTCCGTGGGGGCGTCCCCGCCGTGGGGGCGTCCCGTCCGTGCGGCCGGTCCCGTCCTTCGCGCTAGTCCCGTCCGTCGCGCGTGCGGGCGAACGCGCCGGCCGCCGCCGCGGCGAGCGCGGCGACCACGGCCCGCTCCGCGTCGGCGGGCCGCAGCTCCTCGCGGCTGATCGCGAAGCGGTAGTAGAGCGGCGCCGAGACGGCCCGGAGGAGTTCGAGGGCGTCGATGTCGGCGGCGAGCTCGCCGCGGTCCACCGCCCGGCTCACGACGGGGGCCCATTCGGCCAGCCGGGTGCGGTAGAAGCCGCGCAGGGCGCTCGCGCAGACCGGGTCGCAGGCCGCCGCCGCGATCACGGCGCGGAAGAGGGCGGCGAGCCGGGGGTCGGTCAGCGAGTCGTGCACCAGGTCGGCGTTGGCCTGGAGGTCGCCCGCCAGGCTGCCGGTGTCGGCGGACGGCAGTGAGCGCTCGGCCATGTCGCGCAGCAGGTCGGTGACGAGCCCGACGGGGGAGCCCCAGCGGCGGTAGACGGTGGTCTTGCCGACGCCCGCGCTCGCGGCGATCTGATCCATGTTCAGGGTGTGGAAGCCCGCGGTCACCAGGGCGTCCTCGGTCGCGTCGAGGACGGCCCTGCGGACCTTCGCGGTACGGCCGCCGGGGCGCACGGTGCCGGGCTCGGCCGGCAGGCTCTCGCTCAAACGGGTCTCCTGTTCCATTAACGACTCTTGCTCTGCTACCGTCTGGGACATCTTAACGGAACCAGCTTCCCATTAAGGGGCCCTGTTCATGGTTGCGCTCGATGTTCCCACCGTCGCCCCCCGGCTCGCCGGGCGGATGCGACTCGTCCTCGTCGTCCTTCTTGTCGCCCAGTTCATGCTGGCCGTCGACTTCTCGATCCTGAACGTCGCCCTGCCCGTCATCGGCCGGGGCCTGGGCTTCAGCACGGGCGGCCTCCAGTGGATCGCGACCGCCTTCGCGCTCGCCGCCGCCGGCTTCACGCTGTTCTTCGGGCGGGTCGCGGACCTCGTCGGCCGCCGCCGGATCTTCCTCGGCGGCATGGCCGTCCTCGGCGCCGCCTCCCTCGCCGGAGGGCTCGCCACCGGCCCGGAGACGCTGATGGCCGCGCGCGTCGCCCAGGGCCTCGCCACCGCCGCCGTCACCCCCGCCGGGCTCTCGCTGCTCACCTCCGCCTTCCCCGAGGGGCCGCTGCGCGACCGGGCGCTCGGCCTCAACGGGGCCCTGATGTCAGCAGGCTTCACGACCGGTGCCGTCCTCGGCGGGGTGCTCACCGACCTGCTCTCCTGGCGCTGGGCCTTCTTCATCAACGTGCCCGTCGCGCTCGCCGTCCTCCTCGTCGCCCCCGTCGTACTGCGGGAGAGCCGCCCGGCCGACCGCCCGCGGCTCGACGTGCCCGGCGCGATCACCGTCACCGGCGGCCTGCTCGCCCTCGTGTACGGGCTCACCGCGGCTGGCGAGCGCGGCTGGACCGACGCCGTCACCCTCGGCGCCCTCGCCGCCGCGGCCGTCCTGCTCACCGCGTTCGTCCTCGTCGAGCGCCGGGCCGCGGCCCCCCTCGTACCGGTCCGCGTCCTGAAGCGCCGCACCGTCGTCTGGGGCAACCTCGCCGGCCTCGTCGCCTTCGCCACCGAGACCTCGCTGGTCTTCCTGATGACCCTGCACCTCCAGGAGGTGCTCGGCTTCTCACCGCTCGCCGCCGGCCTCTCCTTCGGCGTCCTCGGCGCGGGCACGGTCCTCGGCGGACTGCTCGCCCCGCGCTTCATCGGCCGCTTCTCGGCCCGTACGGCCCTGATCGCCGGCGGAGCGCTCCAGGCCGCCGCCACCCTCGCCCTCGTCGACCCCTCGTACGGCGTGCTGCTCGCCGCGACCTTCGCGGGCGGCGTCGGCAACATGCTGGCGATCGTCGGCTTCATGGTCACCGCGACCTCGGGACTCCCCGACGCCGAGCAGGGCATGGCCACCGGCATCGCCACGATGACGCAGCAGATCGGCATCACGCTCGGCACGCCGGTGATGAGCGCCGTCGTCGTCACCGGCACCACCCTGCCGGCCGGCCTCGGCCGAGCGGTCCTGGTCAACGCGGCCGTCGTCCTCGCGGGGGTGCTCGCCGCCGCCCTGTTCCTGAGGAAGCCCCGTCAGCAGGAGGGGCGGTAGTCGAGCTGCGGGAAGAGGGCCTTCCACCGGTCGGGTCCGACGCCCGGTGGAAGGCCCTCTTCCCGCGGATCGCCGGTTTCCGCCGCCGTGTGGTTCCGGGCATGCCGAAGGCCGGACCCCGCACAGGGGGCCCGGCCTTCACCGGACGAAAATCCCTACACCGGCCAGTAGGACCGCGCCCACGACCGCGGGCCCGGCCGGGGCCGGACGTTGCGCGCGATCCGGGCCGGGTCCGACCAGCCCTCGGGCACCCTCGGACCGCTGCCCGCGGCGGCCGCCGCCGCCGTGGCCGCGGCCCGGGCCTGGACCACCGCCAGTGCGGCGGCCAGCTCCTCCGGGGTCGGGTTTCCTCGTACGACCTTGATCATCGTGTGTCCCTCCCGAGGGTCGACAGCGGCTAGAGCGGGATGTTGCCGTGCTTCTTCGGGGGCAGGGATTCCCGCTTCGTGCGCAGCTGACGCAGGCCCTTGACGACCTGCGCGCGGGTCTCGGACGGCAGGATGACCCCGTCGATGTAGCCGCGCTCGGCCGCGATGTACGGGTTGAGCAGCGTGTCCTCGTACTCCTGGATCAGCCGCGTGCGCAACGCCGCGATTTCCTCGGCGGTCTCGCCGTTCGCCTCCGCCTCGGCGAGCGTGCGCCGGTGCAGGATGTTGACCGCGCCCTGCGCGCCCATGACCGCGATCTGGGCGGTCGGCCAGGCCAGGTTGAGGTCGGCGCCGAGGTGCTTGGAGCCCATGACGTCGTACGCGCCGCCGAAGGCCTTGCGGGTGATGACGGTGATCAGCGGGACGGTCGCCTCGGCGTACGCGTAGATCAGCTTCGCGCCGCGCCGGATGATGCCCTCGTGCTCCTGGCCGACGCCCGGCAGGAAGCCCGGCACGTCGACGAAGGTGAGCACCGGGATGTTGAAGGCGTCGCAGGTGCGCACGAAGCGCGCGGCCTTCTCCGAGGCGCCGATGTCGAGGCAACCGGCGAACTGCATCGGCTGGTTGGCGACGACGCCGACCGGGAAGCCCTCGACGCGGCCGAAGCCGGTGAGGATGTTCGGCGCGAACAGGGCCTGGGTCTCCAGGAACTCGCCGTCGTCGAGGACGTGCTCGATGACGGTGTGCATGTCGTACGGCTGGTTCGCGGAGTCCGGGATCAGCGTGTCGAGCTCGCGGTCCTCGTCCGTCACCTCGGTGTCGGCCGCCTCCGGGAAGGCGGGCGCCTCGGACAGGTTGTTCGAAGGCAGGTACGACAGCAGGGACTTGACGTACTCGATCGCGTCCTTCTCGTCGCCCGCCATGTGGTGGGCCACGCCGGACGTGGAGTTGTGGGTGCGGGCGCCGCCCAGCTCCTCGAAGCCGACGTCCTCGCCGGTCACCGTCTTGATGACGTCGGGGCCCGTGATGAACATGTGCGAGGTCTGGTCGACCATCACCGTGAAGTCGGTGATCGCGGGGGAGTAGACCGCGCCGCCGGCGCACGGGCCGACGATCAGCGAGATCTGCGGGATCACGCCGGAGGCGTGGGTGTTGCGGCGGAAGATCTCGCCGTACATGCCCAGCGCGCTGACGCCCTCCTGGATGCGGGCGCCGCCGGAGTCGTTGATGCCGATGACCGGGCAGCCGGTCTTCAGCGCGAAGTCCATCACCTTGATGATCTTCTGGCCGAAGACCTCGCCGAGGGCACCGCCGAAGACGGTGAAGTCCTGCGAGAAGACGGCGACCGGGCGGCCGTCCACCGTGCCGTAGCCGGTGACGACACCGTCGCCGTACGGGCGGTTCTTCTCCAGGCCGAAGTTGCTGGAGCGGTGCCGGGCCAGCTCGTCCAGCTCCACGAACGAACCTTCGTCGAGCAGCAGTGCGATGCGCTCGCGCGCGGTCAGCTTCCCCTTCGCGTGCTGCTTCTCCACGGCGCGCGCGGAACCGGCGTGGGTGGCCTCGCCGATCCGGCGCTCCAGATCCGCGATCTTGCCCGCGGTCGTGTGAATGTCGATCTCGTTGTGCTCTGCCGGCTCGGACATCGGGATGCGGCTCCCTGCCTGGTCACGGGGGGTCTCGTGGAATGCGAACCGACCCGCGAAGTGACCACGAATGGACTACGGAGGACTACTCCTTGGCTACTGCGTCGTAGCGTATCGGCGCCCTCACGGTTCACGCAGTGCGGCGTTTGCCACACCTACGCTGACTTGCATGACGTCCTCCCAAGACTCAGCGGGCCGCTGGTCCGACCTCGACCGCCCCCCGCTCAACGCTTCCGCCCTGCGCAACGCGCTCGTCCTCCCCGGGGGCCTGTGGACCTCCCTCGACGTCGTCGAGACCACCGGCTCCACCAACTCCGACCTGGCCGCCCGCGTCGGCGAACTCCCCGAAGGCGCCGTGCTCGTCGCCGAGGAGCAGACCTCGGGACGCGGCCGTCTCGACCGCACCTGGACCGCCCCCGCCCGCTCCGGCCTCTTCGTCTCCGTCCTGCTCAAGCCCGCCGCGCCCGTGCACCGCTGGGGCTGGCTGCCGCTGCTCACCGGCGTGGCCGCCGCCACCGGCCTGGCCAAGGCCGCCGGCGTCGACCTCTCCCTCAAGTGGCCCAACGACCTGCTCGTGAATGTCGCCGGCGAGGAACGCAAGACCGGCGGCATCCTCGCCGAGCGGGCCGGCGGCGACGGCGTCGTCGTCGGTCTCGGCCTCAACGTCACCCTCCGCGCCGACGAGCTCCCCGTCCCGGCCGCGGGCTCCCTCCTCCTCGCCGACGCCGTCTCCACCGACCGCGACACCCTGCTGCGGGCCGTCCTGCGCTCCCTGGAGCAGTGGTACGGCGACTGGGTGCGGGCCGACGGCGACCCGGCCGCCTCCGGGCTCCTGGACGCGTACACGAAGTCCTGCGCCACCCTCGGCCGCCGGGTCCGCGCCGACCTGCCCGGCGAACGCATGCTGGAGGGCGAGGCCGTCGCCGTCGACGGCGACGGACGGCTCGTCGTCGAGACCGAGGGCGGCGGCACCGAGGCCGTGGCGGCCGGCGACATCGTCCATCTGAGGGCCGCGTGAGCCCCGCCGGCTGACCTTCCGCACGGCTCACGCCCGATCCTGGTGCGGTGAGGGCGTGAGCCAGCACACACCTGTCGTATCGTTGACCGCGATCCATGCGACAGATCGGCAGGGCAAGTGGGCAGGGAACGGGCAGGAGGCGGCCGGTGACCGTCGACGACGCGGACAACGGCGACGCCGCGGCCGAACAGCCGGCCGCGAACCCCACCTATCCCACGCCCCACCATGTGGTCGACCACACGGTGGAGCCGACCGACGACCCCCTCGCGATCCGCCTGGAACAGCTGATCCTCGGCGCCGACCGCCGCTACACCCCCTTCCAGGCCGCCCGCACCGCCGGCGTCTCCATGGAGCTCGCCTCCCGCTTCTGGCGCGCCATGGGCTTCGCCGACATCGGCCAGGCCAAGGCGCTCACCGAGGCCGACGTGCTCGCGCTGCGCCGGCTCGCCGGTCTCGTCGAGGCCGGACTGCTCAGCGAGCCGATGGCCGTGCAGGTCGCCCGCTCCACCGGACAGACCACCGCCCGGCTCGCCGAGTGGCAGATCGACTCCTTCCTGGAGGGCCTCACCGAGCCGCCCGAGCCGGGCATGACCCGCACCGAGGTCACGTACCCCCTCGTCGAGCTGCTCCTGCCCGAGCTGGAGGAGTTCCTCATCTACGTGTGGCGCCGCCAGCTCGCCGCCGCCACCGGCCGGGTCGTGCAGGCCGCCGACGACGAGGAGATGGTCGACCGCCGGCTCGCCGTCGGCTTCGCCGACCTCGTCGGCTTCACCCGGCTCACCCGGCGCCTGGAGGAGGAGGAGCTCGGTGAACTCGTCGAGGCCTTCGAGACCACCTGCGCCGACCTGGTCGCCGCGCACGGCGGCCGCCTGATCAAGACCCTCGGCGACGAGGTCCTGTACGCGGCCGACGACGCCGGCACCGCCGCCGAGATCGGGCTGCGGCTCATCGAGACCCTCGGCCACGACGAGACCATGCCCGCGCTCCGGGTCGGCCTCTCCTTCGGCACCGTCACGACCCGGATGGGCGACGTCTTCGGCACCACCGTCAACCTGGCCAGCCGGCTCACCTCGATAGCGCCCAAGGACGCCGTCCTCGTCGACAGCGCCCTCGCCGAGGAGCTGACCCGCACCGGCGAGGCGCCCGTCTCCGAGACGCAGGCGGCGGAGGAGGCCGCCCGGGCCGACAAGGAGGGCGAGCCGGCCCCGTCGTACCGCTTCGCGCTCCAGCCGATGTGGCAGCGGCCGGTGCGCGGACTGGGTGTGGTGGAGCCCTGGCTGCTGAGCCGCCGTCCGACCTAAGATCTCCGGTGAACAGCCGTTAACAGGCGTTAACTGGCTTCGACCGGGAGGGTGTACGGCCATGTCCGAGCAGTCCGAGCAGCGTTTTGGTGAGTTCGTCGTGATCCGGCGGGACGAGCGCGGTCATGTCGCCGAGCTCGTCCTCGACCGGCCCAAGGCGATGAACGCGGTCTCCTCGGAGATGGCCCGCTCCATCGGCGCAGCCTGCGCCGCGCTCGCCGCCGACCCGGCGGTCCGCGTCACCGTGCTGACCTCGTCGAACGACCGGGCCTTCTGCGTCGGCGCCGACCTCAAGGAGCGCAACTCCTTCAGCGACGCCGACCTGGTCCGCCAGCGCCCCGTCGCCCGCGCCGCGTACACCGGCGTTCTGGAGCTGCCCATGCCGACCGTGGCGGCCGTGCACGGCTTCGCGCTCGGCGGCGGTTACGAGCTGGCGCTGTCCTGCGACGTGATCGTGGCCGACGCGACCACCGTCGTCGGCCTGCCCGAGGTCTCGGTCGGCGTGATCCCGGGCGGCGGCGGCACGCAGCTGCTGCCGCGCCGGGTGGGCGCGGCCCGCGCCGCCGAGCTGGTCTTCACGGCGCGCCGGGTGGAGGCCGCCGAGGCCCGCGAGCTCGGCATGGTGGACCTCCTGGAGGACGACGCCCGGACCGCCGCCCTGGAGCTGGCCGGCCGGATCGCGGCCAACTCGCCGGTCGGCCTGCGCGCCGCCAAGAAGGCGATGCGGCTCGGCGTGGGCCTGGACCTGCGGGCCGGCCTGGAGGTCGAGGACGGCGCCTGGCGTTCGGTGGCGTTCTCGGGCGACCGCGCGGAGGGCGTGGCGGCGTTCAACGAGAAGCGGAAGCCGGAGTGGCCGGGCGAGTGAGCCTCAGGGCCCGCTCCAGGACTCCGGGGGCCGGCCATCCGTGCTCTCTGTGTGCAATTGCTCCAGATTTTCACTATATGTAACTTTCCGTGACGTCTCAGTGGGGAAAATAGACCAAACATCCCTAAGCTGGAGGAATGGGCGAGGATGTGCGGTTGCGGGCCGTAGTGGCGCTGGCACAGGCGATGGCGGCGGCGCACACTCCACGGGAGTTCTGGCGGGCCGCCGCACTCGGCGCCGGTGGGGCGCTGGGCGGCAGCTTCGCCGCGCTCTCGGTCTGGCAACGGGACCGCGGCCGGCTGAAGGTGCTCGTGAACGCCGGGCAGCGGGCGGTGGGGGAGGAGGAGTTCCCGGACTCCGAGACGTACCCCGTGCACCAGTTCCCGGAGATCACCGAGTTCCTGCACGAGCACTGGGCGGGCGGTGGCGAGCCTGACGCCTGGGTGGAGACCGCCGACGACCGGGTCCCCACCGGCCGGGTCACCGGCCTGCGCCGGCGCGGCCGCGGCTGCTGCGTGGTCGCGCCGATCGTGCTGCACGGCCGGGCCTGGGGCGAGCTGTACGTGGCACGGCCGGCCGGGGCGGTGCCCTTCACGCGGGACGAGGCCGACTTCGCGACCGTCCTCGCGGCGGTGGTCGCGGCCGGCATCGCCCAGGCCGAGCGCCTGGAGGAGGTCCGCAAGCTGGCCTTCACCGACCCGCTCACCGGCCTCGCCAACCGCCGCGCCGTCGACACCCGGCTCGACGAGGCCATCGAGCGCTACCGCGCCGACGGCTCCGTCGTCAGCCTCATGGTCTGCGACCTCAACGGCCTCAAGCGCGTCAACGACACCCACGGCCACGCCGTCGGCGACCGTCTCCTCGAACGGTTCGGCTCCGTGCTGTCCCGGTGCGGCGCGATGCTGCCCGGCGCGCTGGCGGCCCGCCTCGGCGGCGACGAGTTCTGCCTCCTGACCGTCGGCCCGACGGCCGACGAGGTCGTCGCCGTCGCCGAGGAACTGTGCGTACGGGCGGCGGAGCTGGAGCTGGGCGAGGGCGTCGCCTGCGGGGTCGCGTCCACCGGCGACCCGATCGGCCCGCTCAAGTCCGCCCGCCGCCTCTTCCGCCTCGCCGACGCCGCCCAGTACCAGGCCAAGGCCGCCCGCTCCGCCAAGCCCGTCGTCGCGGGCCGCGACGGCACGGTGATCCCCCTCGCCGACGCCCCGCCCGGAGCCAGGGACCGCCGCCGCTTCCGCGACGCACCACCGGCGGAGCGCACGGAGGGGTGCGGGTAGCACGGGTAGGGGGGCGGGTGGTGGGTGTGCGCCACTCCGCTGTCGTGCCTCCAGGATCAGGGGTGCTCGGCCCGTCCCCGTCCCCGCCCTCGTCGCTGCGTCCGCCGCTGAGCCCGCTAAATAATCTGCGCCGCGCAGACGAATGGGTTATTGTCTGTGCGTCGCAAAGATTGCGGCACGCAGATAATTACGCCCTCGAAGGGGTTCCTCATGCTCACCGTCGCCGTCACCGGCGCCACCGGCGCCCAGGGTGGAGCCACCGCCCGCGCCCTTCTCTCTGCAGGTCAGGCCGGTCAGGACGTCCACGTCCGCGCCCTCACCCGTGACCCCGCCTCGCCCGCCGCCCAGGACCTCCGTGTCCTCGGTGCCGAGGTCCGCAAGGCCGACTTCGACGACCGCGCCTCGCTCGACGCCGCGCTCGCCGGGGCGGACGCGCTCTTCGCCGTCACCACGCCCTTCGGCACCGACATCGCCACCGAGATACGGCAGGGCAGGGCGCTCGTCGACGCCGCCGCGGCCGCCGGTGTCGGGCACACCGTGTTCACGTCCGCCGCGCACGCCGACCGCGGCACCGGCGTGCCGCACTACGACAGCAAGCACGCTGTCGAGCAGCACCTCCGCGCCTCCGGCATGGACTGGACCGTGATCGCGCCCGCCGCCTTCATGGACAACTACACCGACGGCTGGACGCTCGAAGCCCTCCGTGACGGCACCTTCGCCTGGCCGATGTCCGCCGACGTGCCGCTCACGCTCATCCCCGCCGCCGACATCGGCGCCTTCGCCGCGCTCGCCCTCCGGCGCCCCGCGGAGTTCGCCGGGCGACGGATCGACATCGCCTCCGACGAGCTGACGCCCGACGCCATGGCGCGGGTCCTGGCCGCTGCCGCCGGTCGGCCCATCGCGCACCACGAGGTGCCGATCCATGTGGTGCGCAGGCACTCCACCGACCTCGCGGCGATGTTCGCCTACTTCGCCGAGCACGGCCTGGCCGTGGACGTCGCCGGCCTGCGCCGCGCGTACCCCGAGGTCGGCTGGCACACCTTCGCCGACTGGGCCGCCGCCCAGGACTGGACCGGCCTCCTCGCCCCCGTTGCCGCAGACTGAGACGGAAGCCACGGTCGACTTCCGGCCGACTAGTGACATGTTGCTCTTCAGTCCGTAGGGTGCTGAATATGGATATGCAGACTGTCGTCCTTGGGACGTCCGGCACCACCCCGCAGGACGTCATCGACGTCGCCCGCCACGGCGCGCGCGTCGAGCTGTCATCCGACGCCGTCAAGGCGCTCGCCACCGCCCGCGCGAGCATCGACGCGCTCGCCGCCCAGCCCGAGCCGGTCTACGGCGTCTCCACCGGCTTCGGTGCGCTCGCCACCCGGCACATCGGCCACGACCTCCGCACCCAGCTGCAGCGCAACATCGTCCGCTCGCACGCCGCCGGCATGGGCCCGCGGGTCGAGCGCGAGGTCGTCCGCGCGCTGATGTTCCTGCGGCTCAAGACGGTCGCGTCCGGCCACACCGGCGTCCGCCCCGAGGTCGCCCAGACCATGGCCGACGTGCTCAACGCGGGCATCACCCCGGTCGTCCACGAGTACGGCTCGCTCGGCTGCTCCGGCGACCTCGCGCCGCTCTCCCACTGCGCGCTCGCGCTCATGGGCGAGGGCGACGCCGAGGGCCCCGACGGCGAGATCAAGCCCGCCGGCGAGCTGCTCGCCGCCGCCGGCATCGAGCCCGTCGTGCTGAAGGAGAAGGAGGGCCTCGCCCTCCTCAACGGCACCGACGGCATGCTCGGCATGCTGATCATGGCCCTCGCCGATCTCGACGTCCTCTACAAGTCGGCCGACGTCACCGCCGCCCTCTCCCTCGAAGCCCTCCTCGGCACCGAGAAGGTCCTCGAGCCCGAGCTGCACGCCATCCGCCCGCATCCCGGCCAGGCCGCCTCCGCCGCCAACATGCTGGCCGTGCTCAAGGGTTCCGAGCTCACCGGCCACTACCAGAGCGGCGAGGCCCCGCGCGTCCAGGACGCCTACTCGGTGCGCTGTGCCCCGCAGGTCGCCGGCGCCGGCCGCGACACCATGGCGCACGCCCGGACCGTCGCCGAGCGCGAGCTGGCCGCCGCCGTCGACAACCCGGTCGTCCTCGCCGACGGCACGGTCCGCTCCAACGGCAACTTCCACGGCGCCCCCGTCGCGTACGTCCTCGACTTCCTCGCGATCGCCGCCGCCGACCTCGCCTCCATCGCCGAGCGCCGCACCGACCGGCTCCTCGACAAGAACCGCTCGCACGGCCTGCCGCCGTTCCTCGCGGACGACGCCGGCGTCGACTCCGGCCTGATGATCGCCCAGTACACGCAGGCCGCCCTGGTCAGCGAGATGAAGCGGCTCGCCGTCCCGGCCTCCGCCGACTCCATCCCGTCCTCGGCGATGCAGGAGGACCACGTCTCCATGGGCTGGTCCGCCGCCCGCAAGCTGCGCACCGCTATCGGCAATCTCAACCGGGTCATCGCCGTCGAGCTGTACGCCGCCACCCGCGGCATCGAGCTGCGCCACGGCCTGGCCCCGGCGCCGGCCTCCGCCGCCGTCATCGAGGCGCTGCGCGCCGCCGGCGTCGAGGGCCCCGGCCCGGACCGCTTCCTCGCGCCCGACCTGGCCGCCGCCGACGCCTTCGTCCGTGAGGGCCGCGTGGTGGCCGCCGTCGAGCCGGTCACCGGACCGCTGGCGTAACGCGACCGTCCCGTGCGGAAGGGCCGCCCCCGATCACCGGGGGCGGCCCTTGCGCATGCGGTGGGTCAGGAGGCCCGGCCGCCGGGGGCGGCCGTTGCGCATGCGGTGGGTCAGGAGGCCCGATCGCCGGGGGCGGCCCCTGCGTATGCGGTGGGTCAGGAGGCCCGGCCGCCGCGTCGCATCGCCAGCGTCACGAAGCCCGCCCCCGTGCCCAGGAACAGCGTCCCGCCCAGGATGTGCGAGGTCGTGACCGGGCCGCCGGTCTCCGCGAGCCGGCCCTCGTCCTGGTCGCCCGACGCCGACGACTGCGGGGCATCCGATCTGCCGCTCTCGCCGGTGGCGTTCGCGTTGGGCACGAACCACAGCGCGCAGAGCAGTGTCCCCGCGGCGGTGGCGGTGAGCAGCGGGCGTCGGGCGACGGACACGTTCTTTCGATCCCCCTTGCGGAAACCGTGAATTGACACCCCGAAAGGAAGCCGTGACCGGCCTCCCGAATCGGTGGGTGCGCCGATGCTAATGAACACACCGGGTCGCGGGAAAGCCGAGGCCGTCCGGCGCTCTACGCTCCGGCCATGAGCACTTCCGAGACATCACGCTATGTACGGCTTCGCATCGATCTCGTCCTGGAGATCGACGGCCCCGCCGAGCTGGCCGACGCCGCCGCCGTCCGGATCGACGCCGACCCGGCCCTGCCGGAGGAGGAGCGCGCGCACGCCCGGGCCGCCGTCGCCGAGGACAGCGCCGAGGCCCTCGCGTACCTCGTGGAGCCCTTCGACGTGGTCGCCACCGTGCCCGGCGTCGAGGTCGCGCAGGCGTCCTGGAGCAGCGAGGAGATCGAGTACGACCCCGATGCGATGGAGTGGGAGCTCGACGACGAAGATGGTGGGTGGGAGGACGACGAACCCAACCGCACCTGACCCGCCCCGGCCTTCGGGGAAGGGCCCCGGGACGGCCGCGTCCCGGGGCCCTCGCCTGTGCCGGGGAGGGGCCGGGAACCGAATGCCCCACAGGAGCGTGTTGATCAGTGGTGTTCCCCACAAACCCCCGGGGAAGGCAACCGGACGGGTGCTCAACGGTGTTTCAGTGGGAAGTGGCAGGTAATCGGCGACGATGGAGAAGCGTGTGATGACGGACGGCAAGCGCCGTAGGGGCCTGGCGGCCGCAGCCGCGGTGCTCGGCGGCGTGCTGGTGCTCTCGGCGTGCAACGACGGCGACAAGGGCGGCAGCGCCGACGCCTCGCAGAGCCCGCAGTCACAGGCTCAGGTCGACGAGGCGGCGGCCCAGAAGACGTCGAAGGCGCAGATCACCATCTCGCCGAAGAACGGCTCGCAGAACGCCTCGATCAACAACGACGCCAAGGTCACCGTCACGGACGGCAAGCTCACCGAGGTCACCATGACCTCCGCCGAGGGCGACGCCGTCAAGGGCGAGATATCGGCCGACGGCCTCAGCTGGCAGCCGAGCGTCCAGCTCAAGCGCGCGACGGTCTACAAGATCGCCGCGACCGCGAAGGACGCCGACGGCCTGGAGGCGCACGAGAACGGCTCCTTCACGACCGTCTCGCAGGCCAACAGCTTCATCGGCAACTTCACGCCGGAGGACGGTTCGACCGTCGGCGTCGGCATGCCGGTCTCGATCACCTTCAACAAGGCGATCACCGACAAGAAGGCCGTCCAGGGCGGCATCAAGGTCACCTCCACCTCCGGCCAGGAGGTCGTCGGCCACTGGTTCAACTCGCAGCGGCTCGACTTCCGCCCGGAGAACTACTGGGCCGAGGGCTCGACCGTCACCATGAAGCTGAACCTCGACGGCGTCGAGGGCGCGAAGGGCGTCTACGGCGTCCAGCAGAAGACGGTCACCTTCAAGATCGGCCGCAACCAGGTCTCGACGGTCGACGTCAAGACCAAGACGATGACCGTCACGCAGGACGGCAAGACGATCAAGACCATCCCGGTCTCCGCCGGCTCCCCGCAGAACACCACCTACAACGGTCAGATGGTGATCTCCGAGAAGTTCAAGGAGACCCGGATGAACGGCGCGACCGTCGGCTTCACCGACTCCGACGGCAAGGGCGAGTACGACATCAAGGACGTGCCGCACGCCATGCGCCTGTCCACGTCCGGCACCTTCATCCACGGCAACTACTGGGGCGCGCGCTCGATCTTCGGCAGCGTGAACACCAGCCACGGCTGCGTGGGCCTCGCCGACGTCAAGGGCGCCGGTGACCCGGACCAGCAGGCGGCGTGGCTGTTCAACCACTCGATCGTCGGTGACGTCGTCATCGTCAAGAACTCGGCGGACAAGACGATCGCGCCCGACAACGGCCTGAACGGCTGGAACATGAGCTGGTCGGAGTGGAAGGCCGGTTCGGCCCTCTGACCCGTACGGGCAGCAGTAGTACGGCACGCGTGAAGCGGCCCCCGCACCGGACCCGGCGCGGGGGCCGCTTCGTACGCCCGGCTACTTCGGTGCGTCCTTCCGTACGCCCTGCTGCGCGTCGCCCGGTACGTCCACGGGCTCGTCCACGCCCCACTGCGCGAGCAGCCGCAGCGCGTCCGCCGCCGGTGAGCCCGGCTCCGCGTGGTACGTGACCAGCACCAGGTCCGGGTCGTCGCCGGACACCTTCAGCGACTCGTACTGCAGCGTCATCTCGCCCACCAGCGGATGCCGCAGCCGCTTCCTGCCGTGCCCCTTGTCGGTCACCGTGTGCGCCGCCCACAGCGAGCGGAACTCCTCGCTGCGCACCGACAGTTCGCCGACCAGGGCCATCAGCTCCGGGTCGTCCGGGTAGAGCCCCGCGCACAGCCGCAGCACGCTCACCACCTCGACGGCCTTGCACTCCCAGTCGACGTACAGATCGCGCGCGTTCGCGTCGAGGAAGACCATCCGGGCCATGTTCCGGTCGCGCGGCTCCCAGGCGGGGAAGTCGCCGAACAGGGCGCGCGCCATCCGGTTCCACGCCAGGACGTCCATCCGCCGCCCGACGACCAGGGCCGGGACGCTCTCCATGGCGTCCAGGAGCTGCGCCAGGCCGGGCCGGACCTGCTGCGGGCGACTGATCGCGCGCTGCCGCTTCTTCACGGTCGGCCGGGCCAGATGCGTGAGGTGGGCACGCTCGGTGTCGCTGAGCCGCAGGGCCCGCGCGATCGCGTCGAGGACCTCCATGGACACGTTCCGCCCGTTGCCCTGTTCGAGACGGGTGTAGTACGCCACCGACACCCCGGCCAGCTGCGCCAGCTCCTCCCGGCGCAGGCCCGGCACCCGGCGGTGGCGCCCGAACTCGGGCAGCCCCACGTCCTGCGGCTTGAGCCGGGCACGCCGTGAGCGGAGGAATTCGCTGAGTTCGGCACTGAGGTCCATGCGTCCCAAGTATTCCCGCTCGGGCCTGCCACTGGACGTACGTTCCTGACCCTGCCAGTGGTAGGAACAGCGGTCGTAGGCAGAACAGTGGTCTGGGCGCCGGCGGAACGATCCGGCAGGCTTGCCGCCATGACCACGAACGTCTCCGCCATCGCCGCCCCCGCCGCCAACACGCCCCTCGTCCGCACCACCGTGCCGCGCCGGCCGGTGGGCGAGCACGACGTCCTGATCGAGATCAAGTACGCCGGCATCTGCCACTCCGACATCCACCAGGTCCGCAACGGGTGGGGCGAGGGCATCTTCCCGATGGTCCCCGGTCACGAGATCGCCGGCATCGTCACCGAGGTCGGCCCCGGCGTCACCAGGCACCGGGTCGGCGACCGCGTCGGCGTCGGCTGCTTCGTCGACTCCTGCCGCGAGTGCGAGCAGTGCCGGCAGGGCCTGGAGCAGTACTGCACCGGCAAGGGCACCTCCACGTACAACGACCTCGACAAGAACGGGGAGCCGACCTACGGCGGCTACTCCACCCACATCGTCGTCGACGAGAACTACACCCTCCGCATCCCCGAGGGCATCCCGCTCGACGCCGCCGCGCCGCTGCTCTGCGCCGGCGTCACCCTCTACTCGCCGCTCACCCACTGGCAGGCCGGCCCCGGCAAGAAGGTCGCCATCGTCGGCCTCGGCGGCCTCGGCCACATGGGCGTCAAGATCGCCCACGCGCTCGGCGCCGAGGTGACCGTGCTCAGCCAGTCCCTGAAGAAGCAGGAGGACGCCCTCAAGCTGGGCGCCGACCACTACTACGCCACCAGCGACCCGGAGACCTTCGCCGCCCTGCGCGGCAGCTTCGACCTGGTGATCTCCACCGTCTCCGCGCCGCTCGACTTCGACGCCTACCTGAGCCTCGTCAAGCCCGACGGCACGATGGTCAACGTCGGCGCCCCGGAGGAGCCCGTCAAGGTCGCCCTCTTCTCCCTCATCATCGGCCGCAAGACGCTGGCCGGCTCGATGATCGGCAGCATCGCGGAGACCCAGGAGATGCTCGACTTCTGTGCCGCGCACAGCCTGGCCGCGGAGATCGAGCTGATCACCGCGGACCAGGTCAACGAGGCGTACGAGCGGGTCCTCGCGTCCGACGTGCGCTACCGCTTCGTGATCGACGCGTCGACGATCTGACCGCCGGTCCTGTACGGCGCCGGGGGCATGACGTCCGGGGCATGACGTCCGGGGTAATCGACCCCGTACGGCATGCCCCGGCACGCTGTTCCCATGACCGCATACGCCATCGGAAACCTGTACCCGAAGCCCGTCCTCGACGAGGAGGTCTTCGTCTACATGGAGCGCATCCAGGCCACCCTGGACCCCTTCGGCGGCCGCTTCCTCGTCCACGGCGCCCCCGCCCGCGAGGTCCGCGAGGGCAGCTGGCCCGGCGCCGTCGTCATCATCGGCTTCCCGACGTACGAGGACGCCCGCGCCTGGTACGACTCCGAGCCCTACCAGGAGCTGATCCCGCTCCGCACCCGCCACATGGCCGGCGACGTGCTGATCGTCGACGGCGTCCCGGAGGGGTACGTGGCCGCCGCCACGGCCGCGGCCCTGCGGGCGGCGACCGGCGCGGCGACTGCGTGAGGGCGGATGGCCGCCCATTCCGCGCCCCCGGGAGTCCGGCCGGCCGCCGTTGCAGCCACCGCGTGAGCCGGGGCGGGCGGCCGCCGGCCAGGCGACCGCGTGAGTCCGGGTGGGCGGCCGCCGGCCAGGCGACCGCGTGAGTCCGGGTGGGCGGCCGCCGGCCAGGCGACCGTGCGAGGCCGGGCGGGCGGCCGCCGGTTGCAGCCACCGCGTGAGCCCGGGCGGGCGGCCGCCGGCTCACCGGCCGCGTGCGTCCGGGCGGTGTTCGACGTACTCCACCACCGTGCCGTCCGGGTGCCGGGCCGTGAAGCCGGAGCCGGTCGGCACCGGGCGCAGCGGGTCGAGCACCTCGCCGCCCTCCGCGAGCAGCCGCCGCAGGTGCGCGCCCGCGTCGTTCACGAGCAGCGTGCCGTGCACGTCCCGGAACGGCGCCAGATCCGCCGCCTCGCCCTCCACGAGGAGGAAGCCGCCGACCACGGCGAGGGCGAGCCGCATCTCCGGATACGTGAACCACATGTCGCGCCGCACGCCCTGGACGCGCTCGTAGCGCGCCGTCAGCTCCTCCAGGGTCCCGGGCCGCGTGAAGACGCGGATCAGGGCGCGGGGGGAAGTCAGGCCGGACGAGTCGTTGTTGAGTCGCCACAGGACGGTCGTGTCTTCGCTCATGGGAGCGAGCCTCGCGGGGCGAACGGCCTGCGACCAGAAAGGCGTTCATGCTGTGACCGACACTCACAGGCTCGCCCGCCGCCGCGAGCTCGGCGGCTTCCTGCGGGCCCACCGCGAGCGTCTCGGGCCGGGCGAACTAGGGCTTCCGGTGACGGGCCGGCGCCGCACCCCGGGGCTGCGGCGCGAGGAGGTGGCCGCCCTTTCGGGGGTCGGCCTCGCCTGGTACACGTGGCTGGAGCAGGGGCGGGTCGAGACCTCCCGCGAGGTTCTGGAGGCCGTCGGCCGCACCCTGCGCCTCGACGCCGACGCCCGGGCGCATGTGCTGCGGCTCGCCGGGTACGCGGCGCCCGAGCCGGAGCCCGGGCCGGTGGGCGCGGACCTGACGGGCCTCCTGGCGAGCTGGCCGGACAGCCCGGCGGTGCTCCTGGACGGCGCCCTCGCCATCACGGCCTGGAACGACGCGTACAGCAGCCTCCTGCCCGACCCCGGGCGCCTGCCCGCGCCGCGCCGCAACCTGCTGCTCCAGCTCGTCGCCGACCCCGCCCACCAGCGCATCCTCCCCGCCTGGCGTCCGCTCGCCATCGACCTCTACCGCCACGTCCGCACCCTCGCGGACGCCCGCCCCGACGACCCCCACCTGCGCACCCTGACCACGCTGCTCGCCGCCGAACGGCCCGACCTGGAGGACTGGTGGGCCTGCCGCTCGGTGGGCGTCTTCACCTCCCGCACGGTCGAGGCGCACGGGCCGGGAGGAGGCGTCCGGACGTACCGCGTGACGATGCTGCACACGCCGGACGTCCCGGGCGCCGCGATCCTGCTGTGGGTGTGACGCCGGGCCGGATGTGTGTCAGGCGACCTTCTCGCAGAGCGAGTCGGTCGAGCCGTGCAGGAAGGTCAGCGTCTTGTAGCCGGTGGGGGAGACCTCCAGGGTGTAGGCGCCGTCGACCGTGTAGAGGCCGCGCGGGACGTTGCCGCCGCCCTCGGCGAAGCCGGCCAGGATCGGGCCGACCACGTACCACGTCTGCGAGTGGTCGGGGTGGAGCTCGACCAGGGCGCGGCCGCTCGCGTCGGCGTCGTAGGTCCTGCCGGTCGCGGGGTTGAGGACGCGGACGACGAGGTCGCCCTTGTACTCGACGACCTCGGTGCCGTCCGCCCGAACGCCGACCGTGCGGCGCACGACCTCGTCGACCACGGGCGCGCCCCGGACGGCGAAGTCGCAGCGCGCGCCGGCGGGGTAGGACCAGGCGGAGGAGGGAGCGGGCTCCCAGCCGCTGCCGGGTGCGCCGGTGCCGGTGGCGCCGGCCGGGGCGGCGGCGGTGAGGAGGGCGGCGCCGACAGCGCCGAGGGACACGAGGGAGACAAGGACGCGTCGCAAGGAGACTCCTCGGGAAGAAGGGTGGTCGGCGCCGCGCGTCGGCGCCTTCGCCACACTTTCCGCCCGCCCCCTGACCACAACCTGACCAGTCGCCCTAAAGTGGCGCGCACCATGGACTTCACCCTCCTCGGCCCCTTCGAGGCCCGTCACGAGGGCGTGCGCGTGCCGCTCGGCCGCCGCCGTCAGGAGCGGTGCCTGCTCGCGATCCTGCTGCTCGACGCGGGCCGGCCCGTCCCCACCGCCCGCCTCGCCGACCTGCTGTGGAACGGCGCCCCGCCCGCCGCCGCCCGGGCCACCCTGCACACGTACGTCGGCCGGGTGCGGGCCGCGCTCAGGCCGTACGGCGTGACCGTCGAGACCCGCCACGACGGCTACGCGATCGACGCGTCCGGCCACACCGTGGACGTACGGGAGTTCCTCGACCTCGTCGGCCAGGCTTCCGTCGCCGGCGACCCCGGCGAACAACTCCGCTGCCACGACCGGGCACTCGCCCTCTGGCGCGGCCCGCTCCTCGACGGCCTGGCCGACGACACGCTGCGGGACCGGCTCGGCGGACGGCTCGCCGAACTGCGCCTGACCACCCTGGAACAGCGCGCCGAGACCCAGCTGACCATGGGCCTGCACGAAAAGGTGCTCGCCGACCTGACCCCGCTCGCCGCCGAACTCCTGGGCCGGGAACGGCTGGTGGCCGCCCAGATGACCGCGCTCTACCGGGCCGGCCGGCAGACCGAGGCGCTCGAGCTCTACCGCGCCACCCGCCACCACCTCGTCACGGAGCTCGGCATCGACCCCGGCCCCGCGCTCACCACCCTGCACGACCGTATGCTCGCCGCCGACCTGCGCCTCGACCGGCCGCCGTCCCCGCTCTACGCGGTCCGGGTCCGCGACCAGTGGCTGCCGTGGACCATCGGCGGCCACCCTGCCCTGGAGTTCTGCAACACCTACGCGGGCTGGCACCGCGCCCCGGCCGTGCCGGGCTCCGACTGGCTGCGCCGCTACGACACCCTCGCCGTCTGGGCCGGCCACCACGACCTCGCCGACGACGCCCAGGTCGACCGCCTCCTGAAGGAGGCCGCCGCCCGCCCCGACGAGGCCGCTGCCGCCCTCGACCGGGCCCGCGTCTTCCGCTCCGCCCTCTACGCCTGCCTGACCGACCCAGCCGACACCCGCGCCTTCCGCACGGTCGCCACCACCGCCCAGACCGCCGCCCGCACCGCCGTCCTCACCCTCGCCCCCGACGGCCTCGCCCAGTGGCGCCAGGCCCCGGCCGCGGGCCTCGACCTCCCCACCCGAGCCGTCGCCCGCACCGCCGCCGAACTCCTCACCACCCCCCGCCGCCTCACCCTCCGCGCGTGCCCGAGCCCGGACTGCGGCTGGCTCTTCCTGGACGAGTCGGGGCGCAGGCGGTGGTGCTCACTGGCGACGTGCGGGGACGGCAACCGGGGAGCCTGAACATACGAGGAGGGCTGGTCGGGGTCCGCTTCACGCGCTTCGTTGCCGCCGTGTTCGCCGTGGTCGGGCCGATCACACTGATCGGCGCGGTGCGCGACGACGGCTAAGGCCTGCCCCTACTCCGCCCTCGCCACCCCGATCGGGCACGACACGCCCGTCCCGCCTATGCCGCAGTAGCCCGCCGGGTTCTTGTCCAGGTACTGCTGGTGATACGCCTCGGCCGGGTAGAAGGTGCGGCCCTCGGCCGGGAGGATCGTGGTGGTGATCTCGCCGTAGCCGGAGCCGGTCAGGACGCGCTGGTAGGCGTCGCGGGAGGACTCGGCCGTGGCGGCCTGCTCGGGGGTGTGGGTGTAGACGGCCGAGCGGTACTGGGTGCCGACGTCGTTGCCCTGGCGGAAGCCCTGGGTGGGGTCGTGGGACTCCCAGAAGAGCTTGAGGAGCCGCTCGTACGGGACGACGGACGGGTCGAAGACGACGCGGACGACCTCGGTGTGGCCGGTGAGGCCGGAGCAGACCTCCTCGTACAGCGGGTTCGCCGTGAAGCCGCCCTGGTAGCCGACCAGGGTCGTGTAGACGCCCTCGGTCTGCCAGAACTTGCGCTCGGCGCCCCAGAAGCAGCCCAGGGCGAAGTCGGCGACCTCGAGGCCCTCCGGGTAGGGGCCGAGGAGCGGGGTGCCGAGGACCGTGTGGCGCTCCGGGACGGCGAAGGCGGGCTCGTCGCGCCCGCGCAGGGCCTGCTCGGGCGTGGGGAGGACGGGGGTGCGGGACAGGAACATGCTGCATCTCTCCTCGGCGTTCGGCCCGGCGTTCGGCGCGACAGGCACAACACCTCCCGCGCCGATCGTGTTCCCCGGATCCGCCCTACCGCGGCAGCGTCGCCGGGCTCCCGCCGTTCGCCTCGTACCCGGCCACCACCAGGTTCCGCACCACCGTGTACGCCGCCGCCGGGTCCTCGCTCAGCGTCCACGGCAGCGCGCCCACGTACCCGTCGACGCGCACCAGCAGGTGCATCGCCTCGGCCCAGCGGTCGGCGCCGACCAGGAAGTGCACGAGCAGGTGCCGGACGTGCGCCAGCATCGGGTCGTCCGGCCGGGCCGAGTGCACCGCGTACATCGCGCCCTCGACGGCCTTCGTCACCACCGCCGTGCGGTAGAAGTCGACGCCGAGCACGATCTCCGGCCGGTTCTCGAAGACGGAGAACAGCGGCAGCGCGGCCAGCAGCGAGCCCCGCGGCGCGCGCGCCGCCGCCGACGTCGCGAAACGGTCCGCGTCCTCGCGCGACCCGTGCCACTTCTCGCACCAGTAGTGCAGCGCGGCCAGATGCGCCCCCATGTGCTCCGGCGCCCGGTCGATGACCTTGGCCCACAGCCGGTCGAACTCCTCGGCGGAGTAGCCCAGTCCGCGCGCCACGGCCAGCTCGGAGACGTACGGCACGGGGTCGCCCGGAGCCAGCAGCGCCGCCTGCTCGCACGCGGCCCGCGCCTCCTCCAGGATGATCCGGAAGTCCTGCGCGCCGGCCGCCGAGGTGCGCCACGCCTGCTGCACCAGGAACTCCGCGTACACCTGCGCGCCGCCCGCGTCCTCGGGCGCCTCCGCCCGCCACGAGCGCAGCCACGCGCCGCCGGCGCCCGGCCGCTCGGCCAGTTCGAGCGAGGCCGCGCCCGCGAACGCCTGGACGCGCTGCCAGCGCACCTCGCCCTCCTTCTCGGTCCCCAGCAGCAGCTGCGAGGCGGCCCGCCAGTCCTGCGTGGCCTGCACGACGTCGAGCACGTCGAGGAGGTCCCGGTCCGGCCCCGGCAGCCGTACGTCCTGCTCCTCCTGGCGCAGGAAGCCGTACGCCTCAGGGTCCGCCGCGTCGGGCGACCCCGGTGCCACCACCTGGATGCCGCCACGGCGCCGGCGCAGCACGAAGGGACCCAGGGCGAAGCAGAGCAGCCCGAGCGCGAACAGGAACCAGAGGAAATCCATACCGTCCATTGTCCAGGACGCCCGATGAGACAGGAGGCGGCGAGGTGGCCGTCACAGGACTACGCTCCTGACCCATGAGCGACCAGCACACCCACCAGAGCTTCGAGACCCGCGCCATCCACGCGGGCAACACCGCCGACCCGCTGACCGGCGCGGTCGTCCCGCCCATCTACCAGGTGTCCACCTACAAGCAGGACGGTGTGGGCGGGCTCCGCGGCGGCTACGAGTACAGCCGCAGCGCCAACCCCACGCGTACCGCCCTGGAAGAGAACCTCGCGGCCCTCGAAGGCGGCCGCCGCGGCCTCGCCTTCGCCTCCGGCCTCGCCGCCGAGGACTGCCTGCTGCGCACCCTGCTGGTGCCCGGCGACCACGTCGTCATCCCCAACGACGCGTACGGCGGCACCTTCCGTCTCTTCGCGAAGGTCGTCCAGCGCTGGGGCGTCGACTTCTCCGTCGCCGACACCTCCGACATCGAGTCGGTGCGCGGCGCCATCAACGAGCGCACCAAGCTGATCTGGGTGGAGACCCCCTCCAACCCGCTGCTCGGCATCACCGACATCGAGGCCGTCGCGGGCGTCGCCCGCCAGGCCGGGGTGAAGCTCGTCGTCGACAACACCTTCGCCTCGCCGTACCTGCAGCAGCCGCTGTCGCTCGGCGCGGACGTCGTCGTGCACTCGCTCACCAAGTACATGGGCGGCCACTCCGACGTCGTCGGCGGCGCCCTGATCGCGGCCGACGCCGAGCTCGGCGAGGAACTGGCGTACCACCAGAACGCGATGGGCGCGGTGGCCGGCCCGTTCGACTCCTGGATCGTGCTGCGCGGCATCAAGACGCTCGCCGTGCGCATGGACCGGCACACCGAGAACGCCGGCAAGATCACCGAGATGCTGACCCAGCACCCGAAGGTCACCCAGGTCCTCTACCCGGGCCTGCCGGAGCACCCGGGCCACGAGATCGCGGCCAAGCAGATGCGTGCCTTCGGCGGCATGATCTCCTTCCGCGTCGCGGGCGGCGAGGAGGCGGCCGTCCAGGTCTGCAACCGCGCCAAGCTCTTCACCCTGGGCGAGTCCCTCGGCGGCGTCGAGTCGCTCATCGAGCACCCGGGCCGCATGACGCACGCGAGCGTCGTCGGCTCCGCCCTGGAGGTCCCGGCGGACCTGGTGCGCCTGTCGGTCGGCATCGAGAACGCGGACGACCTGCTGGCGGACCTGCGCGAGGCGCTGGGCTAGTCGTTCCCGCTCGTGCCCGTACGGGCCGGGTCCTCGTCCGAGGGTCCGGCCCGCGCGCGTTCAGGAGCCGGGCACCGGGTCCTTCATGCTCGCCTTGACGTCCTCCCTGAGCTGGGGGCTGTCAGTGTGACCGTGCACGGTTGTCACGTGCTGAATGGCCGCCTTCAGGAGCTCGTCCTCCTCGCCCGACATGTACATCGTGCAGTTGGAGACGCTGGGGAAGTCCCGGCAGTCGGTTGCTTTCCTGGCCATGTCGACCTCCTGTAAGCCCCCCGCAGGCTCCTGATTCCAGGCTAGGCCGGTTCTCAGAAGCCTTCGAGCGGTGGCGTCGTCCCGGCCGGCGGCACCTCCCAGGGCCGCGCCATCGACGCCCAGACGACGAACGCGACGACCGCCAGTGCGAGCAGCGCCCACCCGATGCGACGGACGATCCGGTCGCGGCGCAGCAGCCGGGTGCCGCGGGCCACGGCCCGGGCGGCGAGGTCGCCCGGCACGTGCGGGTCCTGCCCGGTCTCCATCAGCCGGCGGACCTCGTCCTCCTTGCGCTCGTGACGGTTCACGACGCCTCCCGCAGATGGCTCACGGAGCGGGCGCAGACGGCCCGGATCCGCTCCTCGGGCAGTCCGAGCAGGGCCGCGGTCTGCTCCTCGGCGACCCCCTCGTGCAGCCGGAGCACCACGACGAGCCGCTCCTGCGGCGTGAGCGCGGCGAGCACCCCGCCCCGGCCGCGCTGGTAGCGCCAGGCCGTGCGGGCGAAGCGCAGGGCGAGTTCGGAACGGGTGCGCTGGTACGGATCCTCGCCGCGCAGCCGGTCCCAGTGCGCGTAGGTGTGCGCGAGGGCGCCGGTCAGCAGCCCCTGGGCGAGCGGGTTGCGATGGGCCGGCTCAGCGGTGAGCAGTGTCGCGACACGCAGCAGCCGGCCCGACGCCCCGGCGACGAACGCGTGGAACTCCCGGGTACGAGCGGTGTTTTCGGCTATGTGGCCGGTATGGCTGCTGTTCGACTCGCGCACGTCCTCATATGAGATCAGCGAGCGGCTGTGGTCAAGAGTTCGGCACGGACTTCGGTACGGACTCGTCCTTGGCGGCCGGCAGGCCCGACTGACGTGCGGAGAGCGCCGAGTTGAAGCGCGTGAGCAGCGTGCAGAAGGACTCCCGCTCGGCGGGCGTCCAGTCGTCGGTGACCTCCGCCATCAGCTGCCTGCGCGAGGTGCGGACCTCCTCCAGGCGGGCCTGGCCGCGCGGCGACAGCTGGAGCACCACGGCGCGCCCGTCCTCGGGGTGCGAGGTGCGCTTGACCAGGCCGGTGTCGACGAGCGGGGCGACCTGGCGGGTGACCGTGGAGGAGTCGATGCCCATGCCGGCGGCGAGCGCCTTCACGCCCATCGGGCCTTCCTGGTCGAGTCGGTTGAGCAGCAGATAGGCGGCGCGGTCCATGGAGTTGCGCAGCTGCCCGGTGCCGCCGAGCCGGGTCTGCTCGGCCCGCCGGGCGAAGACGGCCACCTGGTGCTGGAGGGCGTCGAGGAGACCGGGGTCGAGCTCAGTCGTCATGTCCTGGGACGTGGGCATGGCTGTGGTGGCTCTCCTGTGCGGGGACGGTGGGTTTCAGGTGGGTGTTCGGTGCGGTCGGTGGGGGACAGAGTACGCGGACGGGACCCGGTCCGTACCGGCGCTGCGCGAACCGGATTCGAACGGGGTACGGCGGCCGCTCGCCGGGCGGCCCGGCCCTGCGTGAGCTGCGAGACTGCGGTCATGAGCTTCGGTACGCCAGACCCCTTTCACCCTCTGAGCCACTTCCCGAGCCACGGCCGGCCGCGGCCCGCGCACCACGCGCCGCACCCGCCGCTGATCCTCGACGACGTCCGCGGGGCGCAGAAGATGCTCCATGGGGTGGCCCGGGTGACCGCGATGGAGGGCAGCCGCCATCTGTCGGCGCTGCTGGGCACGCCGGTGCACCTCAAGTGCGAGAACCTGCAGCGCACCGGCTCGTTCAAGCTGCGCGGCGCGTACGTACGGATCGCGGGGCTGCGGCCCGAGCAGCGGGCGGCCGGGGTGGTCGCCGCCTCGGCCGGCAACCACGCGCAGGGCGTGGCGCTCGCCTCGCACCTGCTCGGCGTGCACGCGACGGTCTTCATGCCGGTGGGCGCCCCGCTGCCGAAGGTGGCGGCGACCCGGGAGTACGGGGCGGAGGTGCGGCTGCACGGGCACGTGGTGGACGAGACCCTGGCGGCGGCCGAGGAGTACGCGCGGGAGACCGGCGCGGTCTTCATCCACCCCTTCGACCACCCCGACATCATCGCCGGGCAGGGCACGGTCGGCCTGGAGATCCTGGAGCAGTGCCCCGAGGTGCGGACGATTCTGGTCGGCGTCGGCGGCGGCGGTCTGGTGGCGGGGATCGGGCTCGCGGTGAAGTCGGTGCGGCCCGACGTGCGGGTGGTCGGCGTGCAGGCGGAGGGCGCGGCGGCGTACCCGCCCTCGCTCGCGGCCGGGCACCCGGTGGCGATCGACGCGCCGGTCACGATGGCGGACGGCATCAAGGTGGGGCGGCCCGGCGACGTGCCCTTCGGGCTCGTCCAGGAGTACGTGGACGAGGTCCGCACCGTCTCCGAGGACGCGCTCTCCTCGGCGCTGCTGCTCTGCCTGGAGCGGGCGAAGCTCGTCGTCGAACCGGCCGGCGCGAGCACGGTGGCGGCGCTGCTCGCCGACCCGGCGGCGTTCCACGGGCAGGGGCCGGTGGTGGCGGTGCTGTCCGGCGGGAACGTGGACCCGCTGCTCATGCAGCGGGTGCTGCGGCACGGCATGGCGGCCGCGGGCCGCTATCTCAGCCTGCGCCTGAAGGTGACCGACCGGCCGGGGACGCTCGCGACGCTGCTCGCGGTGCTGACGGTGGTCGACGCGAACGTGCTCGACGTCAGTCACCTACGGACCGATCCGCGGCTCGGTCTCACGGAGGCGGAGGTCGAGCTGCACCTGGAGACGAAGGGCCCCGAGCACTGCGAGGAGGTCGCGGCGGCGCTGCGGGACGCGGGGTACACGGTGCTGGGCTGATACCCGGAGCTGTCACAAACCGGTTGTGTATCGCGATGTATCGCGTTAGCGTGTGGTCCAGGTCACTCGCGCGTCGGGCGCTGCCCGCTCGGCGTACCTAGACTTGGACAGAAACTCTCAAATCTAGCCAAATCCGCTGGAAGTCGCTGGGAGAAACACATGCCAGGCGCGATCCACGCCGAAGGTCTGGTGAAGACCTTCGGCGACGTACGAGCACTGGACGGCGTGGACCTCGACGTGCCCGAGGGCACCGTCCTGGGCCTCCTCGGACCGAACGGCGCGGGGAAGACCACGACCGTTCGCGTGCTCACCACGCTCCTCAAACCCGACAGCGGCCGGGCGGTGGTCGCGGGCCTGGATGTGCTCAGGCATCCCAACGAGGTGCGCCGCTCCATCGGTCTGTCGGGTCAGTTCGCGGCCGTCGACGAGTACCTGACCGGCCGCGAGAACCTGCGGATGGTCGGCCGGCTCTACCAGATGGACGGCAGGGCCGCGAAGGTCCGCGCCGGCGAGCTCCTGGAGCGGTTCGACCTCGCCGACGCCGCCGACCGCCCCGCCAAGACCTACTCCGGCGGCATGCGCCGCCGCCTCGACCTCGCCGCCGCCCTCGTCGTCTCCCCGCCCGTCATGTTCATGGACGAGCCCACCACCGGCCTCGACCCCCGCAACCGGCAGGCCCTGTGGGAGGTCATCCAGGAACTCGTCGCGGGCGGCACCACCCTCCTCCTCACCACCCAGTACCTGGAGGAGGCCGACCACCTCGCCCACGACATCTGCGTCGTCGACCACGGCCGCGTCATCGCCCGCGGCACCTCCGACCAGCTCAAGGCCCAGACCGGCGGCGAGCGCGTCGAGGTCGTCGTCCACGACCGCGACATGATCCCGCAGTCCCGTGAGGTCCTGGCCCGCTACGGCCTGGCCGGCATCAGCCACGGCGACATCGCCGTCGAGGAACACACCCGCAAGCTGACCGTCCCCGTCGCCGGTGGCGCCAAGATCCTCGCCGAGGTCATCCGCGACCTGGACGCCCTCGACATCGAGATCGACGACATCGGCCTGCGCCGCCCCACCCTCGACGACGTCTTCATCTCGCTGACGGGCCACGCGGCCGAGCAGCGCGAGGAGGAGGAAAAGAGGGGGAACGGGAAGGCGAACGCGAAGGCGGAGAAGAAGGCGAACAAGAACGCGAACAGGAAGGAGGCCGTCAAGTGACCGCGGTGACCGACACCTTGGCGAAGCCGAAGACGCGCGGCGCCATCGCCCAGTCGATCAGCGACTCGCTGGTCATCACCAAACGCAACCTGATCCGGATGAGCCGCATCCCGGAGATGGTCATCTTCGGACTCATCCAGCCCGTGATGTTCGTGATCCTCTTCACGTACGTCTTCGGCGGCTCGATGAAGATCGGCGACACCACCGACGCGCAGGTCTACAAGAACTTCCTGATGGCCGGCATCTTCGCCCAGACCGTCACCTTCGCCACGGCCGGCGCGGGCGCGGGCATCGCCGACGACATGCACAAGGGCCTGATCGACCGCTTCCGCTCGCTCCCCATGGCCCGCGGCGCCGTCCTCACCGGCCGCACCCTCGCCGACCTCGTCCAGACGGCCCTGACACTGCTCGTCCTCGCGATCGTCGCGCTCATCGTGGGCTGGCGCCCCGGATCCGCGGAGCCCACCAACGCCGCCAGGATCCTGGCCGGCTTCGGTCTGCTGCTCCTCCTCGGATACGCCTTCACCTGGATCGGCGCCCTGATCGGCCTGACCGTGCGCACACCGGAGGCGGCGACCTCCGGCGGTCTGATCTGGCTGTTCCCGGTCACTTTCATCTCGAACGCGTTCGTGGACTCCAACCAGATGACGCCCTGGCTGCAGCACGTCGCCGACTGGAACCCGTTCAGCGCCACCGTGCAGGCCTGCCGCAAGCTCTTCGGCGACCCGGGCCTGTCCCAGTCCCAGGCATGGCCGATGCAGCACCCCGTCTGGGCCTCGCTGATCTACTCGATCGCGATCGTCGTCATCTTCCGGACCCTGTCGGTCCGCAAGTACCGCCGGGCGGAGGGCTGACGCCCCAGCCCATGAGTTGGCCCCCACCCTCGAAGATGGAGGCTTCTTCGTGTTCCGGCACCACATCAGGAGGCATCCTCCCGATGTGGCCGGGCGGCGTACGTTGAACCGGGGGTGACGGCGGGGGTGTTCCCCTTCTCACCCCAGGCGCGGCCGGTGACCTGGCCGGAGCGGATGCCGACCTGGTCGGCGAACAGGATCTCCCCGCCGTCCTTCCTCGCCTTCGCGCGGATCTTCGGCCAGGTCTCCTGATGCCAGCACCGGACAGCATCCGGGTCTTGCTCGACGGCCCGCTTGTCCGGCCGCTGGCAGCCCCCACCGCTTCAGGTACTTGCCCACCCCGGCTCGGTCAGCCTGACCCGGTACAGCTTCGCGATCAGGTCACCGATCAGCCGCCGCGTCCACAGTTGCCCACTGCCCCACGTCACATGGCCGGTGATCGAGGACCGCCTGCCGCGCCGCGGCCTGCTTCGCCTCCCCGAGCACCTGGTGCACCCCGACCGGCTTACCTCGCGGGCACATGACCAGCGCCTCCCGCCCGCCGGCCTGCCACTTCGCCCCCAGATGTCTATCGCCTTCAGCGACACCCCGAACACCGCCGCCACGCCCTCACGGCCCCGCCCCGCCACCAACGCGGCCACCGCCCGCAGTCGCAAGGCCTCCTGCGCCGACGGCGACAGATGCCGCGCGTCCCCCACCAGATCGCTCACACCCAGCTGAACGACCCAGAATCACAAGCGTTTCGGATCAATGCCAAGAGAGTTCCAGGCTGCTGCCCCAGTAAACGTCTGCGTCTCTATTGATATTTGGCATTTCGTAGTCGTTTAGCGAAGCGAAACCGCTAAGGAATTCGGGATCCAGCTTGCTGGTGTGGTAGTACTCGCCGATGGAGCGGACGGATAGGCAATCCTCCCAGTAGTACCAGCCGGCAGCCAGGGAAATGGACCGCCAGGTGTAGGTCGAGCCATCGGTTGTGGTTAGGGACCCCAGTCCAACGTGCCTCCATATGTAGTTCCCCTGGGCCAAATATATGCGTCGACTGACGCATGAATGCGCATTGAGGTCGACAGGGTGTTCGGCCATGAATTGGGTGCGGGCGTTGTAGGCGATGCCCCCTTCCCTGGCGGTCGAAGGGAGTGCAGATCCCAAAGTGATAAGGGATGCGATGCAAGCGACGACAGTCGCGTTCTTGAGTTTACTCATTTTCCCCCCAGAAATTAGATTCTCCGAATTTTTGCATGCGGTCGCAGGTTCGGCAAGGGGGTAAACGACCCGCCGCCGACCTCATAGGGGGTACCCATAGGCATAGCTGTTCGTGTCAAGGAGTCTCGACTGGCTCCCGGCAGTCCTCGCCGCCGAGCAGCACCACGAAACCCCTGGGCGTGGGCCAAGCGCGGCGGGGATACTGTGTAGCTGCTCAGCCCGCGCAAATGCCCGCGTCGTCCTGCGGGGCGAGGTGGGCGCCCGTCCGGCAAGGTCCGCCGCGGAATGGTCCTTGCCGATCGCTGCGTAATAGAGCACCAAGCCCCGGCAGAAAGGAATATTCCCGAGGCCCTGGTCACGTGCGGTGCGCCTCCGGCCCTTGGGCAGCATGAACAATTGCTGGAGGTCTTCCGCATGCGTCGGTGCGGAAGCACCGGTCGGCGATGGTGCGTCGGCTCCGCTTCTCCGGCCCAGGCTCCGGGTCAGGGCATGTACACAGATACAACCAGGTTGTTGAACGGAAGGAACACAGCCCCTCCAGCGGCCAGCACCTCGTGGGGGACCAGCTGATCTTCGTCGACGTCGTCGGGTAGTTTTGCATCGCGCCTTCCGATGTCCGGGTACTCGGTCGACCCGGATATCGGGATGGATCGCACCTCTTGCTTGGCCGCGACCAGTGCCCGGTCGCCCGCGAAATAGGCCAGACCCGCCGGCGCGTCGGCGTAGGTATCCGTGCGCCTTAGCTCTCGCCCGCTGTCCAGGTCATAGGTGACCAGGATCTTGGCGCTCCGGGCGTCCTTCTCACTGACGACGGCCACCGTCCCGTCCGCCTTCACCGCGAGGCCGCCCGTGATCCTCAGACCCGCCCCCAGTGTGCGCTTCAGCCGCAGGGTCCGGGCGTCGAGCACGGGGATGCCGCCGTCCGGTGAAGTCGAGCAGAGCACCGAATCTTCGTGCACGACCATCGTGGCGCACTGCACGCCGTCTGCGCCCCGCGCGGTCTCGCGGCCCGTCACCGCGTCAAGCGCCACCGGCACGACCCCCTTCACCGTCACGTACACCCGGCCCCCGGCGGCGACCAACTGCTCCGGGATGGCGCCGAGGTCGTGCCGCCACAGCTCCTTGCCGCCGCCCTTGCCGTCCAACTTCATGGCGGTGACCAGGCCCTTGCCCGGGTCCATGCGGTTCAGATAGGTGGAGTAGAGGATGTCGTCGAGCAGGTCGGAGTCCTTCTCGGCCCAGTCGCGGCCGGGCGCCGGGACCTTGCCGCGTTCCTTGCCGTCCTCTACGCCGTATGCGGTCAGGCCATCCCGGCCGGTGATGTACGCGGTGTCGCCGACGACCGCCGGATACCCAGGAGACGACGGCACACCTTCGTCCTCGGCCGTCAGCCGGGGCGGCACCGACCACAGCTTCGTGCCGTCCGCGGCTCGCAGTCCGACGGCCGCACCTCCGCTCCCGGCGCACACCAGAGCCCTGGGATGCAGAGCACAACCGTCGATGTCCGTGTCGAGTCTCGCCGTCCATGGCGACCAGCCCGCCGGGCGGAACGCGCGGTCCGTGGCCGGCTTGCCGTAGTCGCCGGTGTGGCCCTCGCCGCCGTACGGCAGGACGACCTCGCTCAGCGTCCGGGCGGCGCCCGGACCGGAGGTCGAGGGGGAGGCGGAGGCCGAGGCGGAAGGCCCCCGACCTGTTGAACCACCCTCCTCGCTCTGCCGGTTGATCAGCACCACGCCGACCGTCCCCACCACGGCCACCGCGACCGCCACGGCCGCGAGCCGCCCCCACGGGCGCCGCCGCGCCTCCACTGTTCCCGCGATGGTGGAAGGCCGCTCGCCCAGCGCCGTGGGGGAGTACGGCACCTGGACGACGGGTGCGAGCGTCGGCATGTCCGCCATGCCCGCCCCGGACGAGGCCGCCTCACCGATCCGCCGAGCCGCGTCCCCGTACTCCGCGAGCAGCGAGAGCACCCCGCCCGGCCACGGAAAGACCTCCTGGGCCTCACCACTGCCGAGCAGTTCCACCAGCTCCGCCGCCGACGGCCGCTCCGCCGGATCCAGCCGCAGGCAGCGCGACACGATCGGACGCAACTCCTCCGGCACGCCCGACAGTTCGGCCTCGGCCCGGCTGATCCGGTAGATCACCGCCGCCATCTCGTCGTCCTGGAACGGCCCCTGCCCGCTCGCCGCGAACGCCAGCGCCGCGCCCAGGCAGAAGACGTCCGACGCGGGCACGACGGCCCGGCTGCCGATGAGGTGCTCGGGTGACATGAAGCCTGGCGAGCCGACGACCAGGCCCGTCGAGGTCAGCGCCGTCGCCTCGAAGGCCTGCGCGATGCCGAAGTCGATGAGCTTGGGCCCGGTGGCGCCGAGCAGCACGTTCGCTGGCTTCAGGTCCCGGTGCAGCACCTGCGCCCCGTGCACGGCGTCCAACGCCCGGGCCAGCGTGGCCCCGAGGGCCCGTACCGCCCCGACCGGCAGCGCCCCGGTGCGTACGACGGCCTCGGCGAGCGAGGGGCCCGGCACGTACTCGGTCGCCAGCCACGGCGCGGGCGCGTCGGCGTCCGCGTCGACGAGCCGGGCCGCGTACGGGCTGTCCACCGCCCGCGCCGCCGTGATCTCACGCCGGAAGCGGGTCCGGAAGTCCTCGTCGAGCTCCAGCTCCTCCCGTACGGTCTTCACCGCGACCATGCGGTACGGATCGGCCGTCGGCTCGTCGGCGCGGCAGGCCAGATGGACCTCGCCCATGCCGCCGGCGCCGAGCCTGGCGAGCAGCCGGTAGGGACCGACGAGCCGCGGCGGCCCGGCGGGCAGTTTTTCGAGCACGTTCAACGCGCCTTTCTGCTGGGCTACTTGGGGAGTTCGACGGAGGTCACAACCCCCTGGTCGTACACCAGATAGGCGATCCCGCCGACCGGCAGCACATCGGGGGCACGGAGCATGTCGTCGTACGACACCCCGTTTGCCGGGTCCGCGGGCTGCTTCTCGGCCCGCGGACCAGGTGCCCCCGGCACCGGAGTGGCCTTGAGGCCGGCCGGTGTCCCGTCCGCGCCGAGCCGCACGGTGTACAGCGTGGAGTAGTCGGCGTACACCACCTGGTCGCCCGCGATCAGCGGCGCCGACCAGGCCCGGGACAGCCCGGCGGGGATGGCCTGAGCCTGGTAGGCACCCAACGTCTTGCCGTTGCGCGGGTCGTAGACCTTCAAGCCGCCGCTCTCGCTGTCGAGTCCGACCGCTGCCCGCGTGGTGAGGACCTGCGGGCCCACCTTCGCGACGGACGCCGGAAGGCTGCCCTTCGTGGCGAGCGTGGTGGCGTCGAGCAGATGCAGATTCTCCGCCCCACCCGAGGTGTGCGAGATGTCGGCGCAGTAGGCGTTCGCCCCGAGGACTTTGATCTTCTCGCAGGTGCGCGCGTCCTCGTCGACCTGGCCGCGTACCGCGCCGGTTGTACCGTCGTAGGCGATGAGCCCGCCGTCACTGAGTGCGTACACCGTGTCGTTCGCGTAGGCGACCGGTTCGAAGTCCTTGTACTCGGATCGCGCGATCACACCATTGGTGAGCGCCTTCGACCACAGCTCCTTGCCGTCGGCGAGTGCGTAGGCCGTGATGCCGACGTTCTCCAGTTGGACGTCCTCGGTCGTCGGGGTGGCTACGAAGACCTTGCCGTCCGCGACGATGGGGCGGCTGTCCTTGCCTTGCTGCGCCCATGCCTTCTTCTCCCACCGGACCGCGCCGGTGCGGGCGTCCCGTACCTGGACTGTGAGCCCCGAGGCCAGGACGACCACCCCGTCGTGGACAGTGGGACGTGCCGTGTCGCCGGCGATGAAGATGCCGCCGGTGGGGCCGACGAAGCTGCGGTGGTTCCGCGGATCCTTGATCAGGTCGGCTTCCCACAACTTTTTGCCGTTCGCCGGGTCGAGCGCCTCGTACCAGCCGTCCGTCCGCCGGCACACCAGCGCCTTCTCGTTCGCCGAGCAGCCGAGCGCGGGCGTCCTCAGCTTCGTCCGCCACGGCTGCCAGGCGGCCGGGCGCTGCGCGGCGCTCTGCGGGACGATCCCGGAGGCGTCGGCGAGGCCCCGGTCGTCCACGCCCGGGATACGGGGCACGGAGGGCGCGGGCGCGCCCGCCACGGGCTTCTTCGGTGCAGGCTCCGGCCAGAGCAGGTACGTGCCGAGCCCGCCGCCCAGCACGGCCAGCGCCACCACGGCGGCGATCAGCCCCCGGCGCCGCCGCTTCCGCGGCGTGTCCGCGGTCGGCGCCCCGGTCGGCGCCACCGTCGGCGCGAAGTGCAGCCCCGGCGGGCCTGAGGTCACCACGGGCGCGTTCGCCGGTACCGCCGGCACCTCGACCAGCGGGCCGCCCGCCGCGACGAGCTGGGCGAGCTCGCGCCCGTACTCGCCGATGTGCTCCCGTACGGCCTCCGGCCAGGTGGGGAGCCGCCCGCCGTCGCCGCCCAGGAGGTCGACCAGCGCCTCGGGCGTGGGCCGGGTCTCCGGATCCCGTGCCAGGCACGCGGCGATCACGGGCCGCAGCTCCTCCGGCACCCGGTCCAGGTCCGCCTCGGCCTGCGAGACGCGGTAGAGGACGGCCGCCAGTGGGCCGTCGCCGAACGGGTCCTCGCCGGTCGCCGCGTAACAGAGGACGGAGCCCAGGCAGAAGACGTCGGAGGTGCCGGTGACGTGCCGCGCGCCCGCCACGTGCTCGGGCGACATGAAGGCGGGCGTGCCGACCATCATCCCGGTCGCGGTCATCGTGGTGGCGCCGCTGGCGCGCGCGATGCCGAAGTCGATCAGGCGCGGGCCGTCGACGGCGAGCATGACGTTGCCGGGCTTGAGGTCGCGGTGCAGCACCCCGGACGCGTGGATGTCGGCGAGGGCGCGGGCGATGCGCGCGCCCAGGGCGCGCACGGTGGCGACGGGCAGCGGGCCGCCCCGGCGGACGGCCTGGGAGAGGCTGGGCCCGGGGACGTAGGCGGTGGCGAGCCACGGCACCTCGGCGTCGGCGTCCCCGCCGAGCGGCGCGGCGGCGTAGGCGCTGCGCACCAGGCCCGCGACCTTGATCTCCCGGCGGAAGCGGTCGCGGAAGGCGGGCTCGCCGGCGACGTCACGGCGCACGGTCTTGACGGCGACGTACTCACCGGAGGGCAGACCGTGCCCACCGGGGCCGTCGGTCGCCCGGTCACCGCCTCCGGGACCGCCGACGTGCGGCGCGTCGGTCGCCCCGTCGACGACTCCAGGGCCGCCTACGTGAGCGGCCTTCGCGGTCTTCGCGTCCTTCGAGCCCGGCCCGGTGTCCCGGCCCAGGTACACCTCGCCCATCCCGCCGGCGCCGAGCCGGGCCAGGATCTCGTACGGGCCGATCCGTCGTGGCGCGCCCTCGCGCAGCGGTCCCAGCACCTGCCCCGTCCCCCTCGTGTGGCTGATGAGCTGATCATTACATGGGCATGACGAAGGGCCGGACCCGTCCGGTTTCACGGGGTCCGGCCCTTCACACGCGCAGTGTTCAGACGGCTCGGCTCAGCCGGTGTACGGCTTCGCGCCGAGGATCTTCACCATCGCCATCTTGCCGTTCGGCAGCTCGTACTCGGCCTCGTCACCGACCGACTTGCCGATGACGCCGACGCCCAGCGGGGACTGCGGCGAGTACGTCTCGATGGTGTCGCTCGCGTACTCGCGCGAGGCGAGCAGGAAGGTCATGGTGTCGTCCTCGTCGCCGTCGAAGGCGATGGTCACGACCATGCCGGGGCCGACCACACCGGTGTCCTCCGGGGCCTCGCCCACCTTGGCGTTCTCCAGGAGCTGGGTGAGCTGGCGGACCCGGAGCTCCTGCTTGCCCTGCTCCTCCTTGGCCGCGTGGTACCCGCCGTTCTCGCGCAGGTCGCCCTCCTCGCGCGCCGCGGCGATCTTGGCGGCGATCTCGGTACGCGCGGGACCAGACAGGTACTCAAGCTCGTCCTTGAGCTTGTTGTACGCCTCCTGGGTGAGCCAGGTGACGTTGTCGCTGGTCTGGGTCACAGGTGCTCCTCGTAGGTACTGGGAATACAAAGCTCGCCCTGCGCGAATGCGCACGCGGCAGCTTCGGCATCAGCTTCCGCTTCCAGCGTGCGCCTTTCGAACGGGCGAAACCACGAGCCTAACAATGAGTGGCGAAAAGCGGGAGGACATAAACCACGGACTTTGCGTCACCCCAGGTCACCGGGGTGACCCCACGGAGGCTCTTCCCGTCCTCCCTACCCACCGCTACCGGGCTGTACACCCCAGCAGCTCGGCGTTGGTCGCCTTCGCCGTCGTACGGATCGAGTAGACCTTGTCGAGGCGGGCGCCGGGCTCGTCGACGCGGATGTCCTTGCGGCCGACCTCGGTGCCGTCGGCGGAGCGCGAGCGCAGGGTGCAGACGCCCTTGGCGTCGGCGTCCTTGCGGATCTCCAGGTGCACCTGGACCTCGGTGTCGCTGACGACCTCGAACTTGATCAGCTCGGCGCTGATCTTGTTGTCGGCGACGTAGTACCAGCCGAACCAGCCGATCATGGCCAGGAAAAGGGTGCCGAGGACGGCGCCGGTGATCTTGAGCTTGCGGTCGGCGCGCTCGTCCGCGGAGCGCCCGTAGCGCCCCTCGGGCAGCGACTCTCGCACCGCGCTCATGATCGTTCCTCTCGCCGCGGGCCGACCCGGCGCCGCGCGCCAGGGGGCCGGAATTTTTCGCACCCCCGATTCCGTCACTATAGAGACCTTGCCAGGCGACGAATCACTGAGGATCGAGTCTTGACTGAGCAGCTGCGACTGATGGCCGTTCACGCCCACCCCGACGACGAGTCGAGCAAGGGCGCGGCGACCATGGCCAAGTACGTGTCCGAGGGGGTGGAGGTCCTGGTGGTGACCTGCACGGGCGGCGAGCGCGGCTCGATCCTCAACCCGAAGCTCCAGGGCGACCCGTACATCGAGGCGAACATCCACGAGGTGCGCCGCAAGGAGATGGACGAGGCCCGCGAGATCCTCGGCGTCAAGCAGGAGTGGCTCGGTTTCGTCGACTCGGGCCTGCCCGAGGGTGACCCGCTGCCGCCGCTGCCCGAGGGCTGCTTCGCCCTGGAGGACGTGGACGCGGCGGCCGGCCGGCTCGTCCGCAAGATCCGCGCCTTCCGTCCGCAGGTCATCACGACCTACGACGAGAACGGCGGGTACCCGCACCCGGACCACATCATGACCCACAAGATCACGATGGTGGCCTTCGAGGGCGCGACCGACACCGAGAAGTACCCCGAGGACGAGTTCGGCCCGGCGTACCAGCCGCAGAAGCTCTACTACAACCAGGGCTTCAACCGTCCCCGCACCGAGGCCCTGCACGAGGCCCTCCTCGCCCGCGGCCTGGAGTCCCCGTACGGCGACTGGCTCAAGCGCTGGGACGAGTTCTCCCGCAAGCCGCGCACGCTCACCACCTACGTGCCGTGCGCGGAGTTCTTCGAGACCCGCGACAAGGCCCTGATCGCCCACCGCACCCAGATCGACCCCGACGGCGGCTGGTTCCGGGTCCCGATGGAGATCCAGAAGGAGGTCTGGCCGACGGAGGAGTACGAGCTCAGCAAGTCCCTCGTCGACACCTCCCTCCCCGAGAGCGACCTCTTCGCGGGCATCCGCGACAATGACTGACATGAGCGCACACCTGGCACTGACCCAGCTCGTCCCGTTCGCCGCCAAGGAACTGGACCAGAACAAGGTGACCCCCGGCGTCCTCGGCTTCGTCGTCTTCGCCGTCCTGGCCCTCGCGGTCTGGGGCCTGATGAAGTCCATGAACCGCCACATGCACAAGATCGACTTCACCGAGGCCCCCGACCCGGCGCCGGCCGGCGCCTCGGGCGCGTCCCCCGAGGGCGCGGCGAAGTAGCGGTACACACGCGCACGGGCCCCGGCAGCGCCGGGGCCCGTACCCGCGCTGCCTGCGCCTCCGCCCCCGTGTCCCGACGCCCGGCGCCCTGACGCCTCCGCCACCGTGCCCTGACGCCCCCGCGCTCTGACGCCCCCGTGCCCTGAGGTGTCCGCGCCCGTGCCCTGACGCGTCCGCCCTGCCCCGTCGGCCCTAACGCGCCGGCCGGAACGTGCGTCGGTACGCGTGTGGCGTGACGCCCGTCGCCGCGCGCAGGTGGCGGCGCAGCGAGACGCCGGTGCCGAGGCCCGACCGGGCGGCGACGACGTCGACCGGGAGGTCGGTGGTCTCCAGGAGGTGGCGGGCCAGGTCGACGCGGCGGGCGATCAGCCATTCGCCCGGGCTGGTGCCGGTCTCGTCGCGGAAGCGGCGGGTGAAGGTGCGCACGCTGACGTTGGCGTGGGCGGCCATGTCGGCCAGGCTGAGGGGTTCGCCGAGGTGTTCCATGAGCCAGGCCTGGGTGCGGGCGGTGCCGGGAGTGGTCGGCTCGGGGACGGGGCGGCGGATGTACTGGGCCTGGCCGCCCTCGCGCCAGGGCGGTACGACACAGTCGCGGGCGACCTGGTTCGCGACCTCGCTGCCGTGGTCGCGGCGGACGATGTGCAGGCACAGGTCGATGCCCGCGGCCACCCCGGCGGAGGTGAGGACGTCGCCGTCGTCGACGAAGAGGACGTCGGGGTCGATGCGTACGCGGGTGAACAGGCGCTGGAGGTGGTCCGCCTCGTGCCAGTGGGTGGTGGCGGGGCGGCCGTCGAGCAGCCCGGCCGCGGCGAGCACGTAACTGCCGGTGCAGATCGCCACCATGCGGGTGCCGGGCCGGATCGCGGCCAGGGCCGTGCGCAGCTCCTCGGGCAGCCTGCCCTCCTCGCGGATGGGGCCGAGGCCGTGGGACGGCGGGATGACGACGGTGTCGACGGCGGCGAGCAGCGAGGCGTCGTGGGAGACGGTGAGGTCGTAGTCGGCCTCGGCGCGGACCGGGCGGCCGTCCACGCTGCAGGTGGTGACGGAGTAGAGCGGGTCGCCCGAGGTGTCACGCGCGACGCCGAAGATGCGGGCGGGTATGCCGAGTTCGAAGGGGACGACCCCGTCCAGGGCCAGGACGCCGACACGGTGCATGGCCCGATCCTTTCACTCCGTGACCGCAGGGCCGCTACTGGCGGTCGGCCGGCCACGCGAGTCTGAGGGCACATCACCGGACCGCCCGAGGAGCAGCAGCATGGTCATGATGAGCGCCGTCACGCAGGTCGCCGCCGGAGCGCCCGACGTCCTGAGGCTCGTCGAGGTGCCGAGGCCCGTGCCCGGCCGGGGCGAGATCCTCGTCCGGGTGCGGGCGGCGGGCGTGAACCCGGCCGACTGGAAGAGCCGGCAGACGGGCCTGTTCCTCGACGGCTCCGTGCTCGGCTGGGACGTCGCCGGGGTGGTCGAGGCGGTGGGCGCCGGAGTGACGCTGTTCCGGGCCGGCGACGAGGTGTACGGGATGCCGCGCTTCCCGCAGCCGGCCGGCGCCTACGCCGAGTACGTCACCGCCCCGGCCCGCCACTTCGCCCCGAGCCCGCGCGGACTCACCCCCGTCGAGGCCGGCGCCCTGCCGCTGGCCGCGCTGACCGCCTGGCAGGCGCTGGTCGACACCGCCGGCGTGCGGCCCGGGCAGCGCGTCCTCGTCCACGCGGCCGCCGGCGGCGTCGGCCACCTGGCCGTGCAGATCGCCAAGGCGCGCGGCGCGTACGTGATCGGCACCGCAAGTGCGGCCAAGCACGAGCTGCTGCGCTCCCTCGGCGTCGACGAGCCGATCGACCACCGCACCGGGGACGCCGCCGGGACCGCCGAGACCCTCCGCGACCTGGACGTCGTCGTCGACCCGCTCGGCGGATCCAGCCCGGCCCGCTCCCTGCGCGGCCTGCGGCCCGGCGGCACCCTGGTCTCGCTGCTCCCGCTGGACGACACCTTCCCGGCGGCGGAGGCCGAGAAGGCCGGGGTGCGGGCGGCCTTCATGCTCGTCGAGCCCGACCACGCGGGGCTGCGGGAGATCGCCGCCCTCGTCGAGAGCGGCCGGCTGCGCGTCCTGGTGGAGGAGGTCTTCCCCCTCACGGAGGCCGCCGCGGCCCACGTACGAGGAGAGACCGGCCGCACCACCGGCAAGCTCGTCCTCTCCGTCGCCCCCTGATCTCCGCCGGCCGCTGAGCCGTCGCCCCGTGACCCCGCCCCGTCGAGGGCACCACTCGAACTGTCCGGTTTCCGGTGGCCCGCGCCGCCGCGGCGCACGGCGGGGAGCGGGGCCGCGGGCCAGTGCTCCCAAGGGCTCCCGACCAGGGCCGGAAAGCCCGAACGGATGCCCGTCGACCTGCCGTCCGATGGCGTTCATCCGACGGATACCGCCATCGGGTGACCCTCCGGAACCAAAACTTCTGCGGGCAGTTGATCAGGGCGCTTCGGACAACGGAGCAGTTCCGGGCCATCGAGCTCAAGAAGGAAGACTCGTGATCAAGAAGGTTCTTGCTACCGCTGCTGTCGCGGCCACCGTCGCCGGCATGTCCGCGACCACGGCGATGGCGGCCGGCAATGACGGCGGCAGCGCCAACATCATCGGCAACCAGTCGAAGCAGTCCATCGGCAGCAACTCCACCGGTGGCTACATGAGCCCGAACTTCGGTCTCGTCAACGGTGGCGTCCTGCACTGCTTCGACGTCCAGAAGGTCGAGGCCCAGGTTCCGATCGGTGCCCTCATCGGTGTTCCGATCGCCGTCCAGGACGTCCTCGGCAACCCCGTGTCGAACCAGACCTGCACCCAGAACTCCGTGCAGCAGAAGGGCGACGACGCGCTGTCGCACATCCTGGGCGAGGTCCTCTCCCAGAACGGCAACGTCGGCGGCTGATCCTCGGCACCGCGCCGAAGCGGCCCCGTTCCTCGCAGAGCCAGTGCGAGGAACGGGGCCGCTTGTCGTATGAGTGCCCCGTTCAGCACAGCTTTCACACCCCGTACACATTTGTTTAACCCAGAGTGACAAGATGGCCGATTCGACTCTTGTAGAAATCCACGAAGTCCTCGTCCGCGGCCGCTGAGGTCTTCATGTCTTCCGTCCCTGGCTGGTTGTACACGCTCGGCTGTGTACTCCTCACAAGAGCGGAACGAAGCAAGGGACGGGGTGCCATGGACTTCCTCCGACCCGCCACCCTGGCGGACGCGCCGGCCGCGAAGGCCCGGCAATCGGGCGCGACGCCGATCGCGGACGGCGGCGAGCCGCCGCCCTGCACGCCGTGCCGGCGCCCGTGAACGCCCTCCGCGACGCGACCGGACCGTGCCTCGCCCGCACGCCGGCCGCCCCCGAGCACATCCGCGGCGCCCAGCCGTGACTCCCGCCACTTCCATCCCCTCCCCGGCCGCGCTCCGCGGCACAGCCCGGGGAATCCCCCAGCACCGCCGAAAAGGAGCCACCGTGTCTGCTCACACCCTCGAGAAGAGCACCCAGGAACTCGAGCGCACCTGGCTGGACAAGGCCATCGAGCTCGCCACCACCAGCGTGGCGAACGGCGGCGGCCCGTTCGGCGCCCTCATCGCCAAGGACGGCGAGATCGTCGCGCTCGGGAACAACAAGGTGACCTCGAACCTGGACCCGACGGCGCACGCCGAGGTGACCGCGATACGCAACGCCTGCCAGGCCCTGAACACCTTCTCGCTCGAGGGCTGTGTCCTCGTCACGTCGTGTGAGCCGTGTCCGATGTGTCTCGCCTCCGCCCTGTGGGCGCGCGTCGACCGGATCATCTTCGCCGCCGACCGCGACGACGCCGCGGTGGCCGGCTTCGACGACCGCAAGTTCTACGACCTCTTCGAGGCGCGGCCGGACGCGGCCTGGCCGGCCGCGATCGAGCGCCTGGAGATGTCGAACCGCACGGCGCCGTTCGACGCGTGGCTGGCCAAGACCGACCGCATCGACTACTGATCCCGGTCCCTCCCCGCACAGGACCCCGGCCCCGGTTCCCACGTCGAGAACCGGGGCCGGGGTGTGTCCCGTGGCGTATGGGCGGGGCGCAGGCACGTGCGCAAGGATGGTGACATGCCGAACCGACTGGCGGACGCCACTTCCCCGTACCTCCTTCAGCATGCGGACAACCCCGTCGACTGGTGGGCGTGGGAGCCCGCCGCCTTCGAGGAGGCCCGGCGGCGCGACGTGCCGGTGCTCCTGAGCGTCGGCTACAGCTCGTGCCACTGGTGCCACGTCATGGCGCACGAGTCCTTCGAGGACGAGACGACGGCCGCGCTGATCAACGAGCGCTTCGTCGCCGTCAAGGTCGACCGCGAGGAGCGGCCCGACGTCGACGCCGTCTACATGGAGGCCGTGCAGGCCGCCACCGGCCAGGGCGGCTGGCCCATGACCGTCTTCCTCACCCCGGACGCCGAGCCCTTCTACTTCGGCACCTACTTCCCGCCCGAGCCCCGGCACGGCATGCCGTCCTTCAGCGACGTCCTCGAAGGCGTCTCGCACGCCTGGACCGAGCGCCGCGACGAGGTCGGCGAGGTCGCCGGGAAGATCGTCAAGGACCTCGGGGCGCGCTCCCTCGCGTTCGGCGGCGAGGGCGTCCCCGACGACTCCGAGCTCTCCCAGGCACTGCTCGGCCTCACCCGCGAGTACGACGCCAAGCACGGCGGCTTCGGCGGCGCGCCCAAGTTCCCGCCGTCCATGGCGCTCGAGTTCCTGCTGCGCCACCACGCCCGCACCGGGGCCGAGGGCGCCCTCCAGATGGCCGCCGACACCTGCGAGGCCATGGCCCGCGGCGGCATCTACGACCAGCTCGGCGGCGGCTTCGCCCGCTACGCGGTGGACCGCGCCTGGGTCGTGCCGCACTTCGAGAAGATGCTGTACGACAACGCGCTGCTCTGCCGGGTCTACGCGCACCTGTGGCGGGCCACCGGCAGCGACCTGGCCCGCCGGGTCGCCCTGGAGACTGCCGACTTCATGGTCCGCGAACTGCGCACCGCCGAGGGCGGCTTCGCCTCCGCGCTCGACGCCGACAGCGACGACGGCAGCGGCAAGCACGTCGAGGGCGCTTACTACGTGTGGACCCCCGCCCAGCTCACCGCCGTCCTCGGCGCGGACGACGCCGCCTACGCCGCCCGCTACTTCGGCGTCACCGAGGAGGGCACCTTCGAGCACGGCAGCTCGGTGCTCCAACTCCCGCAGGACGCCGGCCTCGCCGACGCCGAGCGGATCGCGTCCATCCGCCGGCGGCTGCTCGCCGCCCGCGAGGAGCGCCCCCGCCCCGGCCGCGACGACAAGATCGTCGCCGCCTGGAACGGCCTCGCCGTCGCCGCGCTCGCCGAGACCGGCGCGCTGCTCGACCGCCCCGACCTGGTCGACCGCGCCACCGAGGCCGCCGACCTGCTGGTCCGGCTGCACCTCGACGACGGCGCCCGGCTGACCCGTACCTCCAAGGACGGACACCCCGGAGGCAACGCCGGAGTCCTGGAGGACTACGCCGACGTCGCCGAGGGCTTCCTCGCGCTGGCCGGTGCGACCGGCGAGGGCGTGTGGCTGGAGTTCGCGGGCTTCCTGCTCGACATCGTCCTCGACCAGTTCACCGCCGAGGGCGGCGTGCTCTACGACACCGCCCACGACGCCGAGCGACTGATCCGCCGCCCCCAGGACCCCACCGACAACGCCACCCCGTCTGGCTGGACCGCCGCGGCCGGCGCGCTCCTCTCGTACGCCGCGCACACCGGCTCCGAGCCGCACCGGGCCGCCGCCGAGGCCGCGCTCGGCGTGGTCAAGGCGCTCGGGCCGCGCGCGCCCCGGTTCATCGGCTGGGGCCTGGCCGTCGCCGAGGCGCTGCGCGACGGGCCGAAGGAGATCGCCGTGGTCGGCGCCCCCGACGACGAGGCCTTCCGCGCCCTGTGGCGTACCGCCCTGCGCTCCGGCGCGCCCGGCGCGGTCCTCGCCGCCGGGCTGCCCGACGGCGAGGAGTTCCCGCTCCTGCGCGACCGGCCGCTGGTCGACGGCAGGGCCGCCGCCTATGTCTGCCGGCACTTCGTGTGCGACGCGCCGGCGACCGACCCGGAGCTGCTGGCCCTCAGGCTCCGCTGAGGCGGCGGGCGGGCCCGCCCCGGGCCCGCCCCGCCGTCCTAGGCGCAGAGCATCGGCTTCCCTGCGAGGGGCTTGTACTCGCCCAGTTTGGTCTGGCTGTGGTACTTCGGGTCGGGCTTCGGCAGCCTCTTGTCCGCGCGCAGCTGCGCGAAGACCTCGGCGGCGTACTTCTCGTCCCACGAGATCGTCGCGCCGACGCCCGGGATGAGCGGGTTGATCTTCAGGATCGGCACGGTGGCGAACTCGGTCCTGTCCGGAGTGAGGTTGCGCAGCCGCGCCGCGAGCGTCAGGAGCTCCGGCACGCTGATCGCCCGCTCGGCCGTCGCCCTGCCGCGCAGGGTCTCGGTGAACCAGCGCAGCCAGTCGGAGTCCCGGTACAGATGGGCGCGCACCTCGCGCAGCGTGTTGACGATGAAACGCTGCTGCTTCTTGATCCGCCCGAAGTCCGCCTCGCCGTCCGCCTTCCGGGAGCGGACGTACTGGAGCGCCTCGCCGCCGAGGACCCGGCGGGTGACGCCCGCCTTGAGGTCGATGCCGGTGGCCGGGTCCTTGAGGTTCTTCTTCGAGCAGACCGGCACGCCGTCGATGACGTCGACGGTGTCCATGAAGCGGCGGAAGTCGATCTCCAGGTAGCGGTGGACGGGGACCTTGGTCAGCGCCTCGACCCGCTCGATCACGAACGGCGCCCCGCCCTGCTTCCAGGCGCTGTTGAGCTTGGCCTGGTGGGCGGGGACCATCTCACCGGTGTGCCGGTCGCGGTGCGCGGGCAGCGTGGTGAGCGAGTCGCGGGGCAGGCTCACCACGCTGACCCGGTCGTTCTGGGCGGAGACGTGGACCAGCATCATCACGTCGGTGCAGCCGCAGTCCTTGTTGCCGATGTGGTACTTCACGCGCTCGACGGGGGTGACGCCCGCCCGCGAGTCGACGCCGACGAGCAGGATGTTGAGGCCCTTGTCGGGTGCCGGCAGGCCCGGCGGGGCGGCGGCGAGGGCGCCGCCCGCGCCGAGCGTGGCCAGAGCCGTGGACAGGAGCAGCAGACGTCTGCCGGGAATTCTCATGCCGAAACGTTAAATCGGCCGTCGTCGCACACAGGTACGCGACGCGACATGGTCAGTTCGAATCACCCGCCCGCTGCGCCTGTGTCATGATGCCGAGACCTCCCGAGACCTCAGTGGAAGGAGCGAATATGGCACCTGATCCCGGGAAATGGGAGCGGATGGCCTTCATTCCGAAGAGCCGTTATGTCTCCGACCCGCCCGTCGCCGAACGGGAACCGTTCCCCCTCTATTCCCTGCTCGCCCACCAGTGGATCCAGGCCGGGCGGGCCGTGCCGGGCATGCCCGACCGGGAGTGGGAACGGCTCATGAGGACACCTATCTGGCCGCGCTGAAGAGAAAATCGGCCCGGCAAGCGAGTGAACTCGGCCGGTCGGACCATCAGAAAGTTTCCTTTCCGTGGCAGGGTCGTTGTGAAACCGTGCAGCGGAATGCGGGCGCACCCCGTGCGTGCCCGCTCGTCACGAAATCCGTGAATTCTCTTCCGCCGCAGAAAGGATCCAGACGAAATGAAGTGCAAGAAGGCTGCGGTCGTCGTCGCCGGTCTGCTCATGGCCCTGGGTGCCGCCGCTCCCGCGATGGCCGACGCCAACGCCGAGGGCGCGGCCATCGGTTCCCCGGGCGTCCTGTCCGGCAACGTGGTCCAGATCCCGATCCACCTGCAGGCCAACGTCTGCGGCAACAGCGTGAACATCATCGGCCTGCTGAACCCGGCCGCCGGCAACGTCTGCATCAACGCCTGACGTTTCCCTCCGGCAACCGCCGGGACCGGGCCGGCCCCGGGGAGTGACCACCACGCTCCCCGGGGCCGGCCCTTCTTCCACGTCTACGAGGCGGGCGTGGCGACCCGCCGCTCCGAGCCCGAGCCCGAGCGCGGCCGCCCGAGCACCCCACCGCCGCCGGTCCCGCCGCGCAGCCGCTGCCGTACCCCCTTCACCAGGCGCCCGGCCGTGTGGCCCGCGCCGAACACGAACCGCATCGACGGCCCGTACGACGGCGCCGTCAGCAGCCCCGCCAGGAACAGCCCCGGCCAGGACGACTCGAAGAGCGCCCCCACCTCCGGCGCCCCGCCGGCCCCCACCCGCCGCAGCCCGGACCGCAGTTCGGGCGCGAGGACGTCCGCCCGGTCCAGGCTCGGCACGAAGCCGGTGGCCGCGACGACATGGTCGGTCTCCACCACGCTCACCGTCCCGTCCACGCCCCGCACGTCGAGCCGCAGCCTGTCGTCGGCGGTCACCGTCGCACACGTGACCCGCTGCCCGAGGCGTACGTCCCCGACCGCCGCGAACCGCTCGCGCAGCCACCAGGCCCCGGCCGGCCCGAGCGCCGAGTCGAAGATCCGCTCGCGGGTGGCGGCGGGCAGCCGGCGGAAGACGCCCGGGGTGTCCGCGTAGAGCCGGTTCCGCCAGCCGCAGCCGAGCCCGGTGTGCGGGGCGCGCAGGTTCTGCCAGCGGCCCCGGTCGAGCGCCGGCGGCGCGGTGTTCCAGTTCAGCCGGTCGGCCCGGGCCAGGATCCGCACGGCCGCGCCCTGCTCGCTGAGGATCGCGGCGGTCTCCAGGGCGGCCTGCCCGGCGCCGATCACCGTGACGTCCCGCCCCGCGAAGCCGTCCAGCTCACCGTGGTGGCTGGAGTGGGTCACGTACCGGCGGGGCAGGCCACGCAGCGGCCCCGGGACCTCCATGAAGGGCAGCACGCCGACCGCGAGCGCGACCGTGCGGCTGCGGACGGTCTCGCCGTCCTCCGCCGTCACCGCGAAACCGCCGCCGTCCGCCGGCGCGACCGTGGTGACGAGCCGCTCGTCGAGGCCGGGCACCGCCTGCCGCGCGAACCAGTCGCCGTACGCGGCGAAGAAGCCGACCGGCAGCGGCACCCCGTGCTCGGCGCGCACGCCCCGCTCGGCCGCGTAGGCGTCGAGCCCGTACCGGCCCGCCGGGTCGGAGAGATGGGAGGCCCACGGCTCGGACTTGAGGAACATCCGCGACGGCATGGCGTGCCAGCACTCCATGGTCCGGCCGAAGGTGCGCAGCTTCAGGCCGGTGGCGGCCGCGTGGGCGGCCACGGACAGACCGTAGGGGCCCGCGCCCACAATCACCAGGTCGTACATCGTGCGTTCCACCTTCACAGGTCTGAGGGGGTCGGAGAGATCTGACGGTCGGAGAGGTCTGACGGTCGGAGAGGTCTGACGGTCGGAGAGGTCTGACGGGCCGGAGAGGGGTGCGACGGGGTCATCGCCGGGTCATCCGGTCCGGAGGAGAGGTCGTACGGGACCGGGCCGACGGCGGCGGCACGGCGGGCGCCCGCCGGGGCCGCCCGGTCGCGCCGCGCAGCGACCGACGAAGCGTCAGCAGACCCTTGCGCAGCACGTGCGAGAGCCAGCCGCGCAGCATCGCGAGCGCCGGCCCGAGGTCGTCGGCGGCGAACCAGGCGGTCTCGCCGGGGTGGGCGCCGCGCCTCCGCCGCTCGGGCGCGTACCGGCGGCGCGGCGACGAGAGGTACGAGAGCGCCGCGTAGTTCTCGACGACGAAGCGGCGTCCGTACGCGGGCAGGTGCGCGGGCACCGGTCGGCCGGTGAGGTCCAGGTGCATCGCCCGGACCACGTCGAGGCCGTCCCGGTCGGCGAACAGCCGGAACTGCGCGCCGGGCCGCGGGTTGAAGTCGAGCAGGTGGTACGCGCCGGTCGCCCGGTCGAGCCGGAAGTCCAGGTCGCACACGCCCCGGTAGCCGAGCGCCGCGAGCAGCTCCCGGGCCAGCGTGTCCACCGCCGGGTTCGCGGTCCAGCGGCCCACCGCGGTGAGCCCGGCGCCGTCCGGCCAGGAGCGCTCCTTGCGGCCGGTCGCGCCGGTCGAGCAGCCGCCGCCGGAGTCCACGTACCCGTGGAAGAACCAGTCGAGGTCCCGCCCGGCCGGCAGCAGCTCCTGGAGCAGCAGCCGGCTGCCGGCCTGCGGGGTGCGCTCGTACAGCTCGCGGACCTCGGCGAGCGAGCCGACGATCGTGGTGCTGCGCAGCCGGCCGCCCACCGGCAGCAGCCAGGGCCGGCTCCACTTGGCGATCACCGGCAGCCCGAGCGACCAGGCCATGGCGGCGGCCTCCTCGGTGCTGGTGGGGAGTTCGGTACGGGGATGGGGGAGGCCCAGGGCCCGGCAGGTCTCGGCGAGCTGGGCCTTGTCGGCGACCCGGGCGAGCTGCTCGGGGGACTGGTCGGGCAGCAGATAGCGGCCGGCCAGCTCGGGGCGGCACTCGGCGAGGGAGAGGGCGGTGATGTCGTCGAGAGGCACCAGCAGCGCGGGAGGTGACGAGCCGTCGGCCGGCCCGGGGCGCAGCCGGTCCGCGATCCGCAGCAGCAGCCGGGTGAGCTCGGCGTGGGACGGCTCGGCGGGGCGGAGGTGCGCGCCACGGAGGTAGCGGGAGCGGACGACCGGGCTGGTGAGCGATTCGACCACCGCGTGCACCGCGACACCGGCCCGCCCCAGCGACCGCGCGGCGCCGAGCGTGCCGTGGTGAAAGGGGTTCGGGTCGAGCCGCACAAGGACCGCGGGGACGCGGGTGTCAAAACTCGGCACGGCATGTCCTTCGTCTCGGATGCCCCAATTGGGCGATGGAAAATCCTCTAACGGACCATTGGCAGATCAAAGCCGGGTTCCCGGTCGGCTCATTAGGAATACTTTCGGAACATCAGACATCTGACTGGCGGTCAACTGAAGGAGTTCCTGTGGTCAACCGAAAGCGAAGAACTTCGAGAGTGTGGCTGGGGGTGTTCACCGCCGGTCTCCTTGCGTCAGGTTCAGTCGTGCTGTCGTCTCCCGCTCACGCGCACGCGGCCGAATCCGCATCCGTAACGACCCCGGACCCCCGACGGACTCTGTCCGGCGCCATGGGAGCTTTCCTCGAATCGGGCCCGCTCGGCCCGGCGCGCATCGCCCAGCTGGAGCGATGGCTCGGCGGCCGGGAACTCCGGGTCGCGCACACCTACCTGCCCGGCGACCGCTGGTCGAGCATCGAGGGCCCGCCCGGCTTCCTCGACGCCTGGGCCGCCTGGCGCGCCGAGCGGGCCGACCGCATGCTGGTCCTCAACGTGCCGATGCTGGAACGGAACGAGGCCGGCGTCTCCGACCACGAGGTCCGGCGCCAGCTCCAGCTCGGCGCCGCGGGCTACTACGACCACCACTTCCAGACCCTCGCCCAGCGCCTGGTGAGCCTCGGGGCCACGGACACCGTCATCGACCTCGGCTGGGAGATGAACGGCACGACCTACACCCACCGGTGCGCGCCGGATCCGGCGGCCTGGAAGAAGTACTGGACCCGCATCGTGACCGCGATGCGTTCCGTGCCGGGGCAGAAGTTCCGCTTCGACTTCAATCCGAGCCGCGGCCTCGACGCCATTCCGTGGACGGAATGCTATCCCGGTGACGACACCGTCGACGTCATCGGCATGGATTCCTATGACCAGCCGACCGGCGCGAGTTTCGACGAACACGTGCGCGAACCGTACGGTCTGCAGGCGCAGGTCGATTTCGCGGCCGAGCACGGGAAGCAGATCTCCTATCCGGAATGGGGCCTGTTCCGGAACGGAGACAACCCCGTGTACATGCGGCGCATGCTGGAATGGATGAAGCAGCACAAGCCGCTGTATCACACGATCACCGACTACTGCCCGCACGGCGTCTGGCAGTGCGACGAGAACCCGCAGTCGTCGCTGGTGTTCCGTCAGATGCTGTACGGAGTCGACCCGACGGATCCGGTCGACCCGACGGATCCGGTTGACCCGACGGATCCGGTCGACCCGACGGATCCCACGGACCCGGTCGACCCGACGGATCCGACGGACCCGGTCGACCCCACGGATCCGACGGACCCGGTGGATCCGACGATCCCCGTCCCGAAGCCTGAGCCGAAGCCGGAACCGAAGCCGGAACCCAAGCCTGAGCCGAAGCCTGAGCCCAAGCCGGAACCGAAGCCTGAGCCCAAGCCGGAACCGAAGCCGGAACCCAAGCCTGAGCCCAAGCCGGAACCCAAGCCGGAACCGAAGCCTGAGCCCAAGCCGGAACCGAAGCCTGAGCCGAAGCCTGAGCCCAAGCCGGAACCCAAGCCGGAACCGAAGCCTGAGCCCAAGCCGGAACCGAAGCCTGAGCCCAAGCCTGAGCCCAAGCCTGAGCCCAAGCCGGAGCCCAAGCCCGAGCCGAAGCCCGACCCCAAGCCCAACTGCCGGCCCCTGAACCTCGGTTCATGGGTCGAGAGCTGGATCGGCGGTCAGATCTGCGTTCCCGAGGTCCCACCCGTGGACTCCTGGAACCAGCCCGTGGAGCCGACGCTGCCGGAGCCTTCACTCCCCAAGCCGCCGCTCCCGAAGCCGCCGCTCCCGAAGCCGTCCTTCCCCGACCCGTCCACCGACACCTGGGAGGAGAACCTGAACTTCGACTGGAAGGACACGCTGGACGGAGTCTGGCCCTTCTGACGGGCCGCCGGCGATCACCCGCGGCGGCGGAGGAGCTCATCCTCCGCCGCCGTTCGGCGTGCCGCGGCCGAGCGCGCGGCCCAGCCACTCCCGCTGCCGCACCTGCCGGGCCGCCCAGCGCCGCCCGTGCGCCGCGCCCGCGCGGGCCCAGAGCAGCGGCGCCGTACCGGGTCCGGCCAGCATGAGCCGCTGGTTGGGCACGGTCTCGGGGCGCCAGTGGTGCTTGTACGGTTCGGTGCCGCGCAGCATGCTCAGCGTGGCCCGGCCGCTCGCGGCCGCCTCGTGGGCCGCGTGCCGCAGCAGCATCGCGGCCACGTCGACCTTGCGGGCGCGCAGCGCCGGGTCCGCCCCGTACAGGTAGCCGCCCGCGAGCCGCGGCGACATCAGGGTGAGGTCCGCGCACAGCACCTCGTCGCCGAGCCGGTACTCGGTGACCGCGGCGTTCCCCTGCTCGACCATCGGCCGTACCGCCCGCGCGAGATGCTCGGCGAACCGTTCACTCGTGTGCTCGGCCGTCACCCCGCGGCCCCGCCACTGGAGCTGGTGCAGCCGGAGGAGCCGCCGCAGGGCGGCCGGGACCTCGGCTCCGGGGACGACGCGCTCGTCGATGCCGAGCGCGTCCAGCTTCCGGAACTTCGCCCGCACCCGCTGCGCCTTGCCGGACGGGATGCGTTCGAGCAGCGTCTCCATCGGTACGGCCGGCAGCTCCATGCACTCCGAGTCGACGAGCCGCCGCCGGGGCCCGCGCCACACCTCGTACAGGCGCTCGGCCGCCGCCCCGGGCCGCACCTCGCGCAGGTCCACGACCGCGCCGCGCGCCGCCCGGGCGACGGCGCGGGCGAGCGCGGGCGCCGCGTCCGGGCAGCCGTCGTCGAGCAGGACGTCCGTGAAGTCGGTGATCGCGCCGCCGAGCGGGGTGAGCACGGGCAGCGGGCCGCGCGCCCGCAGCAGCGCCGCCGCGCCGACGAGTGTGCCGTCGGCCCGCCGGACGAGGATGACCCGGAGGGCGCCGGGCCGCCCGTACGACAGCCACCAGGAGTGCAGCCACGCGTGCGACTGGAACGGCGTCGCCGTCGCGCAGCGCCCGTACAGCGCCGTCCACTCCGGCCCGAGCCGCCCGAAGGCATCGCCGTCCCGCAGGACCTCGGTGTGCAGCGTCCCGGACGTCCGCGGCCCCGGTCCGGCCCCGGCGCCGGTCGCGGCGGGCGCGAACTGCCTGACCGTCACACCGCCTCCGGTTCCGGCTGCTGCGAGGCCGGTGCCGGGCCCGGCACCGACGCCGTGCCCTGCCGCGAGTGCCGGGCCCCGGCCCCGTCCCGCGTCTGCCGCTTCGGCCGGACGAGCAGCGCGAGACCGCCGAGCAGCCCGCCCGCACAGGCGCCGACGAGGGCCGAGAGCCCCGCGGACGGCGACACCGGGGAGACCGGCTTCGTCGCGCGCGAGAACTGGACCACCTTCACGCCGGTGTTCCCGGCGACGTGCGAGCCGTTGAGGACCAGCGCCCGGGCCACCCCGTCGGCCATCGACACGGCCGCCGCCGGCTTCGGCGCCCGCGCCGTGATCGAGATCATCGGAGCGTCCGGCGAGGTCGCCGCCTGCACGCTGGAGCGGAGCGTGTCGGCGGAGACGCCCGCCCACACCTGGGCGTCGCCGGTCACCGCGATGTCCGTGGCGACCCGCCCGTACGCCTGGGCGAAGCCGAGCGCCGCCGACGGGTCGGCCTGCTCGGCCGGCACGACGATGACGTAGCTGGTCGCCGCGTACTGCGGGGTCTTCACGGCGCCGTAGCCGCCGCCGAGGGCCGCGCCGGCGAGCACGGCGGCCGGCAGCACCATCCAGCGGGCGGGGGTGAGGAGGAAGGGACGTGGCGGTGTCGCGGTCACGGGGGTCATGGGGGTCATGGCGCAGCTCTCACTTCACGGAAGGGTGGGGGCCGTGGACGGCCCGCTGGTACAGGGACAGCAACTGCTCCGCGCTGTGCGCGATGTCGTAGCGGCGGACCGCCCCGGGCGGCGGCAGCCGTTCCGGCCCGCCGGCCGCCCGCGCCCGCCCGGCCTCGCGCAGCGCGCCGACCAGCTCGGGCACGGACTCGCCGATCCGCCGGGCGCCGGGCGCCGCGCCCGGCGGCAGGTCGTCGATCGCCGGGCACGCCACGTACAGCGCGGGCAGGCCCGCCGCGAGCGCCTCGACGACCGCGAGACCGAAGGTCTCGTCGGGAGAGGTGGACACGAACACGTCCATCGCGGCGAGCAGCGACGGCAGATCGAGCCGCCCGCCCGCCGGATGCTCCGGCGGATCCGGGAACGCGCCCGGCAGCAGCACCCGGTCCGCCACCCCGCACTCCGCCGCGATCCGCTGCAGCTCCGCCCGCCGGTCGCCCTCCCCGACGAGCAGCAGCCGCGCCTCCGGCACCGACGCCACCGCCCGTACGAGCCGGTCGAAGCGCTTCCCGGCCGCGAGCCGCCCCACCCCACCGACCACGAACGCGTCCGCGGGCAGCCCGAGCGCAGCCCGGGCCAGCGCCCGGGCCCGCGGCCGGAAGGCGAAGCGGCCGGTCTCGATGCCGTTCGGCACCACCCGGATACGGGACGGGGCCACGCCCCAGTCCGCGAGCCGGCGCGCCACGCTCGGCGACACCGCGACCGTCGACGTGCCGAGCCGCTCCGTCGCCAGATACAGCGCCCGGGTGCCCGCCGACAGCGGCCGGCCCTCGATCTGGACGTCGCCGAGCGAGTGCTCGGTCGCGATCACCGGCCGCACCCCGGCGAGCCGCGCGGCCGGCCGGCCGTACACGCAGGCCCGGTACAGATGGGTGTGCACGAGGTCGTAACCGCCCTGCCGGATCAGCCGGGTGAGCCGCGGCAGCGCGCCGACGTCCCGGTTGCCGGTCATGCCGAGGTGGGCGACGGGCGTGCCGTCGGCCTCGATGCCCTCGGCGACCGCGCCCGGGTTGGTGAGCGTCACCACCCGGCTGCGCACCGGGAGATGGCGGAGCAGCAGCCGCAGCTGCTGCTCGGCGCCGCCGATGCCGAGCCCGGTGATGACGTGCAGCACCTTCAGGTCCGGCCCCGGGTTCGCCCGCGTCACGACAGCACCGCCCGGTCGGCCGGCCCGCCCTGCGCGGGGAGCAGATCGGCCGGCCGGCGCCGCCGCAGCGGATGCAGCACCCGCTTCGCGGTGAGCCGCCAGGAGGTGTCCTCCTCGCCGATGTGCACCCGGGGCAGCGCGTACGTCCCCGACAGCGGGCCCGGGTCGATCGCGCAGCCGTACGCGTACCCCGCCTTGCGGACCGCGCGCATCGCACGCGCGTCGACCGTCCCGTACGGGTAGCAGAAGCCGGCCACCGGGTCGCCGGTGATCTCCTCGATCAGCTCCCGGCTGCGCCGGGTCTCGGCCGCGAGACCCTCGTCGTCCGTCTCCGTGAGCGAGACGTGGCGCAGCCCGTGCGAGCCGATCTCCATGCCGGCCTCGGCGGCCCGCCGGACGCCGTCCTCGTCGAGCAGCGGCTTGCGCGGCCCGTGCGCGTCCCAGGCGTTGTCGCCGCCGAGCCGCTCCGGCAGCACGTACACCGTCGCCGTGAATCCGTGCCGGCGCAGCAGCGGCAGCGCCGACTCCACGAAGTCCGCGTACCCGTCGTCGAAGGTCAGCCCGACCAGTCCGCGCGCCCGGCCCGCGGCGGTCGCCGCGAGCAGCTCCCGCACGGACACCCCACGCAGCCCCCGGTCGCGCAGCCAGTGCAGCTGGCGGGCGAAGCGCACCGGGGAGACGGTCACCTTGTACGGATCATCGGGGACGTCCGCGATCGAGTGGTACATCGCCACCCACAAGGGAGGCTTCGGCAGCAGACGACGCAGCACGGCGGGGGCGGGCATGGGGGGTCCTTCGGTTCCGGCAGGGCGAGTGGGGGAGGGGCGGGATCTCGGGAGCCTTGGCGGCACACGCGATGAACAGCAGGAAGACGCCGACGACGACGAGCGCGGCGAGGGCGACGGAGAGCACGGGCGGGCCGACGAACAGCGTGCACAGCCAGCCCGCGCCGGTCGCCCACGCGCCGGCGGTCGCCAGCCGCAGCAGGCCCTCGCCGAGCCGGCGCACGTCGACCGGCACGGACTGGCGGTGGGCGCCGGTCAGCAGCATCACGGCGGTCACCGTGATGCCGAGCGCGTTCGCGCCCGCGATGCCGGTCGCGCCCCACAGATACGCGCCCGCCGCCCCCGCGGCGGCGGTCACGGCGAGCCCGGCGCCCATCGCGGCGGCCGGGTACCAGAGCGGACGGGCCGCCGAGAAGTAGCAGCGGACCAGCGCGCCCACCATCGTCTGGCCGAGCAGCCCGAGCGCGTACACCCGCATCACCGCGGCCGTCGCCGCCGTGTCCGCCGCGTCGAACGCGCCCCGCTGGAACAGGATCTCGACGATCTGCGGTGCGGCGGCGATCACCGTCGACGCGCCGATCAGGACCACGACCGCCGCCAGGAGCAGGTCCCGCTCCACCCGGCGGCGCGCCCCCTCGGCGTCTCCGGCGGCGAGCGCGCGGGCGACGACCGGGAAGCTGACCGTGCACAGCATCAGGGAGAGGATCATCGGCATCTGCGCGATCTTCTGCGCGTAGTTGAGGTGCGAGATCGCTCCGGCGGGCAGCGGCGAGGCGAGGAAACGCTCGATCAGGATCTGCGACTGCCGCGACAGCGCGAACACCACGACGGGCGCGATCATCCCGAGGACCAGCAGCCGTCCGTCGCCCGACGGCAGCGACTTCGGCTGCTCCTTCGGCACCGGCCGGTCGCGCAACTCCCGCAGCAGCGACGGCGCCTGCACGAGAACCATCAGCACGCCGCCGACCGCCACCCCGGCCGCCGCCGCCCGCACCCCGAGCGGCTCGCGCAGCACCAGCGTCGTGCCGATGATGCCGACGTTGTACGCCACGTAGATCGCCGCCGGTGGCAGGAACGAGCCGTGCGCCCGCAGCGCCGCCGAGCAGTACCCGGCGAGCGCGAAGGACAGCACGCACGTCGCCGTGAGCCGCGTGCAGTCCACCGCGAGCCGCGGATCCGGCAGGCCGGGCGCGAGGGCCTCGACCAGCAGCGGCGCGAGCGCCACGAGCAGCGCGGCCACCGCGGCGACCGCCAGGACCAGACGCGGGAGCGTCGTCCGTACGAGCTGCCGCACCGGATCCCCGAACAGCGAACCGGACCGCCGCGCGAGCGCCCGCGAGAACGCCGGCACCAGGATCAGCGCCATCGCGTCCTCGATCAGCAGCGTCGACGCGAACTCCGGCACCGTCCACGCCACCAGGAACGCGTCGGTCTCCGCGCCGGCCCCGAAGTACCGCGCCAGGATCTGGTCCCGTAGGAGCCCGAGCACCGCCCCGGCCGCCGTCAGCCCCGCCGTCACCACCGCCGCCCGCAGCAGGAACCGCCCCGACCCGCGCCGCGCGTGCCGCGCCCCGGTCCGGTCCGCGGGCGCGGTCTCGACGGGCCGCGCCCCGTACCCGAGCGGTCGCCCGCCGAGCAGCGCGGGCCGCTCGGCGCGGGTGGCCCGCACTCCGACCTGGCCGATCGGCGCGGCCCCCCAGGCATGGGGCGCCTCGCCTCGCGGCAGCCCGCACAGCGCGTCGACGGCGAAGGCGGCCCACGGGTCTTCGACCCCGCCGTGCCGCATCAGCAGCTGCAGGGTGTCGTCGGGATGCCGGGGCGGGGGCTGGGGCGGGGGCTGCGGCTGCGGCAGCCCGCACAGCGGGTCGGCGGCGAAGAGGGTCCACGGGTCATCGGGCCCCGCCGGAAGCGGCGGCGCGACGGCACCGTCCGTGGCACCGGCCCCGGGACGTGGCAGCCCGCACAGCGGGTCCGCCGCCCAACCATCGGCCGGCCCAAGGACGTTGATGTTCTCCGGGCCCTGCCCCGGGCCCGGCCGGGCATCCCGCCACACCGGCCCCGGGTCGGCCACGGCGTGACCGTGCGTCCCCTGCACGGTGTTCAGCCGGAGATCCCGCGCCGCGGGCCGCCCACCGTACGGCGCGCGCCCCGCCACCCGGCCGCCTCCAGCACCGCCACGAGGCTCGTGCGCCGCCGCCCGCCCGGCGACAGCGCGCCACGCGGCCCCGGCCGCGCCCTCCGGCCCGCGGTACGGGGTCCCTGCCCCGGCCGCCGAACCACCGGCCGCCGACCCGCCGTACGCGCCCTCCGGCCCGCGGTACGTGGCCCCGGCCGCCGAACCACCGGCCGCCGACCCGCCGTACGCGCCCTCCGGCCCGCGGTACGTGGCCCCGGCCGCTGAACCACCGGGCGCCGGCGCGCCGTACGCGCCTTCCGGCGCGCCCGCGGAACCGGTGCCGCCGTGCCCGCCTGCCGGCGCCCAGAGTGGGGCCCCGGCCCCGGCCGCCGGCGCCTCGGGCAGCGAGGCACCGCGCGTGCGGGACGGCGGCGCGCCGGCGATCCCGGCACCCCCGTACGCGCCCCCGGGCTCCGGCTCGGCGTACGCCGAGCCGTCACCCGCGCGCCCGCCGTCCGGCGCCGCGTCCGTCGCCCGCGCCGCCGACGGGTCCGACCAGGGGTCACGCACGGCGTACCTCCGTTCGGGACGTCAGGGACCACCAGGCGGCCAGGCCGAGGATGACGGACATGAGGACCGTGGAGGGGCCGCCGATGTCCGCGTAGAAGAAGTCGATGAGCTGCCAGGTGAGGATTCCGGCGGCGACCAGGGCGCAGTCCGCGCCGAGCCGCAGCCGGCGGAGGGCCGCGACGAGGAGGGCGGCCCAGCTGCCGGCGAGGGCGAGCAGGCCGATGAGGCCCTGCTCGCTCAGCACGAGCAGGTACATGTTGTGCGGGGACAGCAGCGGCTGGCGGGCGAAGGCGGCGCCCGCGCCGGCCGTGTCGCTGCCCGACGACAGCGCCAGGGACGCGTTGGAGTCGCGGTAGGCGGGGAAGCCCTTCAGACCGACGCCGGTCAGCGGATCGCCGCGCCACATGCGCCCCGCCGCCGCCCACAGCGTGTAACGGTCCGTCACCGACTGGTCGGGCGCGGCCGTGACCTGCGTGATGCTGGTGACGCGTTCCTTGACCATCTCCGAGCCGACGCCGAAGCCGCCCACCAGGACGACCACGAGCGCCCCCATGGCGAGCGCGACCCGCCCGGCCCGCCGCAGCCCCGAGAGGAGCAGTTGCGCGCCGCAGGTGAGGACGGTCGCGATCCAGGCGCCGCGGCTGAAGGAGAGCACCAGCGGGACGAGGAGCAGGCCCGCGCAGACCAGCGCCGCCGTCCGGGCGCGGCCGGCGCGGGCGCCGAGGGCGAGGCCGGTGGCGATGACGAGGGCGTAGGCGACGACGGTGGCCATGCCCATCACGTCGGTGGCGCCGAAGGTGCCGACGGCCCGGACGTCCGCGCCCTGGTACGAGGCGCCGGTCCCGGTCAGGTACTGCACGACGCCGACCGCGCCCTCCAGGAGTCCGAGTCCGATCAGCGCCCACGCCACGACGGCGAAGTCCCGCCGGTCGCGGATCGTCACCATGACGGCGGCCGGGACGAGGACGAAGATCTGCACGTAGCGGGCGACGCCCGGCAGGCTCGCGCCGGGGTCGTTGGAGGTGATCGCGGCCAGGCAGATGCCGAACACGGGCAGGCCGAGCACGACGGCGGCGGTACGGGTCAGGGGCCGCGCCCCGCTCCGCACCACCCGGACCAGGCAGATCAGGACGAGCAGCCCCGACGCGGCGTCGGCGATGGTGCCCGTGCCGCCCGTGCCGCCCTGCGTGCCGCCCCCGCCGCCCGGCACGAGCAGCAGCGCGATCACGGCGAGGACCGGGGACAGCGCCCACGCCCGGCGCGCCCACTCCCGCACGCCCGCTCGAACGCCCTCCCGCACGCCCGGGTCCGCACCCGGCACGCCCACCACGGCTGTCGTCATCAGCTTCCCGTCGGTCGCACGAGACCGGCCGCCGTGCGCAGCAGGATGCAGACGTCCTGCCAGAGCGACCAGTGGTCGATGTAGTGGTTGTCGAAGCGGCAGCGGTCCTCGATCGAGGTGTCGCCCCGCAGCCCGTGCACCTGGGCAAGACCGGTCAGTCCCACCGGCATCCGGTGCCGGGCCGCGTATCCGGCGTGGACGCGGCTGAACTGGGCGACGAAGTACGGGCGTTCGGGCCGCGGCCCGACCAGGCTCATGTCGCCGCGCAGCACGTTCCACAGCTGGGGCAGCTCGTCCAGGGAGGTCTTGCGCAGGAAGTGCCCGGCGGCGCTCATCCGGTGGTCGTCGGCGACGCTCCACCGGGTCGCCGACTCCGTCTCGTCGGACGGCCGGAGCGTACGGAACTTCAGCAGCGTGAACAGCCGGCCGTTCTGCCCCACCCGCTCCTGCCGGAACAGCACTCCGGGCCCGTCCGAGAGCCGCACCGCGAGCGCGCACAGCAGCAGCACGGGCAGCGCGAGCGCCAGCGCGGGCGCGGCCAGCGCCACGTCGAGGGCGCGCTTCGCGGTCAGCCCGCGGCGCTCGGCGAGCGGTACGAGACGGCGGCAGCCGTAGCCCCACAGGTGGTCGCTCATCGGCTCGCCGGCCGGCTCCGCGCCGACCCGCCAGGTGGCGCAGCCGTAGTGCTGGAAGAGCGTCACGAGCCCCTCGTCCTCGGTCAGGAACACGGCGTCGCGGACGGTGTTCTGGATGACCGCCCGGTGGATCTCCTCGCTCGTGGTGAGCACCGGCAGGCCCCGCTCCCGGGCCTGCTCGTGGACCCGCTCCTCGTCCTTCCGGGGGCCGGCGACGCCGACCACCCCGACCGGCCGGATGCCGTACTCGGGGTGCTGCGCGAGCGCCGAGGCGAACCGCCGGGCCGCGCCCGGCACGCCGATGACGAGCGCCGAGCGCGGGTGCGCCCGGGCGAGCCGGCGGCGCCGCCCGTGCGCGAGGCCGCGCACCGCGACGACGGCCGTGACGTGCGTGCCGTACGCGGCGCACAGCCGCAGCGGGCCGATCGCGAGGGCCGGGGAGTACGCGGCGGCCGCGGCCGCCGTCACGCACCAGGCGACCCCGGCGCGGGCGGCGAGCGCGGGCAGTTCGTCGAGCACGCCGACGGGGCCCGCCGCCGGGCGGTAGAGCCCGGCGCGGCCGTCGAGCAGCACGACGAGGGCGCCGACGGACAGCGCCACCTCCCAGCGCCGGTGCACGGCCGAGAGCAGGCACACCGCGAGCAGCACGGCGAGCGCGTCGGCCGCGAACAGCGGCAGGCCGGTGAACCGCCGCCGGGCCCGGCGGCGCGGTGGCAGCGCGAGCCGGTGGGTGCCGCCGCGCGGAGCCGCGAGGCGCCGCGAGGGGAACGAGGGAGGGACGCTGGTGCTTTCCGTAGTCACTGCGCAATCGGCTCTCTGTGCTCCGTGCCCCGCACTCCGGCCAGTTCGCGGTAGAGCTCCGCGACGGCCGCGCCGGTGCGCCGCACATCGAATCTGCTGAGTACGTGCTCGCGGGCCTCGCGGCCCAGCGAGTGCCGCAGCCCGGGCCGGCCCAGAAGGCGGCGGAGCGCGGCGGCGAGCGCGGCCGGGTCGTCGGGCGGCACCAGGCACTGCGCCTCGTGCCCCGGCGGCAGGCTCTCCCGCGCCCCGTCCACGTCGGTGACCAGGACGGGCCGGCCGCTCGCCATGGCCTCCAGGGGCGCGAGCGCCATGCCCTCCCAGCGGGACGGCAACACGACCACGTCGGCGGCCCGGTACCAGGACGCGGTGTCCGGCACCGCCCCGACGAACCGCACCGAAGCCCCGGCCCCCGCCCGCAGCCGCTCCCCGTCCGGCCCGTCCCCCACGAACACGAGCCGCGCGTCCGGCACCGCGTCGAGCACCCCGGGCCAGGCAGCGAGCAGCACGTCCTGCCCCTTCTGCCGGCACAGCCGCCCGACACAGACGACGAGGGGCGCGGATCCCGCTTCGTCGGGCCCCGGCGCGAAGCGCTCCGTGTTCACACCGTTGTGGATCACCGACCAGGACGCGCGGACGCCCGCCGCCTCGCCGCGGCGGCGCTCCGCCTCGCTGACGCAGAGGACGCGGGCCGTCCAGTGGGCGGCGGCCCAGCGCTCCCAGCGGAGGGCGAGCGCGGCGGTGGTGCCGGTGACGGCCTCGAAGGACCAGGCGTGCGGCTGGTAGACCGTCGGGACCCGGCCGCGCAGGGCGAGCCGGGCGCACAGGCCGGCCTTGGCGCTGTGGGCGTGGACCAGGGCCGGGGCGACGGTACGGATCAGGCGGGCGAGGTCGCGGGTCTCGCGGAGCAGGCGCGGGCCGGGGTCGCGGCCGGCCGTCCAGTCGTACGCTTCGGCGCCCTCCGCGCGTACCGCCGCCGCCAGTTCGGTGCCGGGCGGGCAGGCCACGGCGACCCGCAGGCCCGCCGCGAGCTGCCCGCGGACCAGATCGGTGACGACCCGGGCGACCCCGCCGTCACCGGGCTGGACGGCGTGCAGCACGTCCGGCCGCGCGCCCGGGCCCGTAGCCGCGCCTGTACCCGGGTTCGTATCAACGCGTGATGTCCGCCTGGACGAAGAGCGCGCCGAGCCAGACGGCGTCCTTCGGGCTTCCGAGGCGGATGTGGAAACGATCGGCCCCATGGTGCAGCGCCCCCCGCAGATCGAAGACGTCCGAGTCGTACCCCAGGGTGGTGTGATGAGCGGGCAGTCGTTCCATCAGACTTGCTCCCGATTCCGTGATGCTGGAGTTCATCACGTCGTCCGCGGAATTCGCGGAATCGGAGATCACGCTCCGCGTGACGCTCTTCGCCAGGCCCGTTTCCACCGCGAGGTAATCCCCGGAAGTCCCGCGGTCGCCGTCGTACGCGACAAGGCCGAGCCGGCCGTCCGCACCCCGTGGAATGCGGTCCGTGCCGAGCGCGAGCGGGATTTCCAGCTCGGGGTTGGCCGGGCCGAGCGATTCGAAGCCGTCCCACACGGTCAGCTTCCGCAGCGGCTCGTCGGCCTTCTCGTAGGCCGCGACCAGCGTCCAGCCGCCCCAGCCGCCCACCGCCGAACGGCCCATGGCGACGTTCACCTGGGCGACCGTCCACAGGCCCGGCCGGGCCGACCGGACCAGCTCGGTGACGTCGGCGGACGCCTGGAAGGCGTCGGCGCCGTCGGCCGTGCGGTGCCCGATCGTGGTGTCGGCGAGCACCGCCTTGTACCGGCCGCCGGGCTCGGCGATCAGCACCCGCCCGTTGTCCTTGGCCGGCTTCTGCTCGCCCACGTGCAGGTTCCCGCCCCAGTACAGGCGGGCCCAGCTGACCCGGGCCCCGGCCGGCACCCGCAGTTCGGCCCGGCTGGAGTTGTAGGTGTTGGGGTCGTCGTCGACGTCGACGTACTTGACGGTGGCGTTGTCGTTGACCGTCTCGGCCCCCGTCGCGCCCCGCGCCGAGGAGTTCGCGGCGCGGAGGATCCCGCCGTGCTGCACGGCCGAGTACCGCGCGGTGAAGGGCAGTCGGGCGGCCTCCGCGGCCGGCGGGACGGGTGGCGCCGCGGCGAAGGCGGCCGGGAGCACAGCGGAGAGCGCCGCACCCGACACGGCGCACACCAGACCTCTACGTACGGCAAGAACCGCTGAATTCCGCATACAGGTGCTCCGCTTTGACGAGAGAAGGAAGGGAAGACCCGTGGAGACCGGGGGAGGGGAAGAAGTCGGCCACGCGAAATAGATGAACGCGCGACGGGACCGGAAGCAACGTTCGGGACCGTTATAACCCCCGAGCCGGGCGATAGTAAGCATTAGATGCCCGGAAACGCGAACTCCCGTATCCATGCGGCAGGTTCCTCGTTGAGCGTGTTGCGCCTTTCTGGGCCCGGTCGGACGAATGACCCTCCTATGGCCCAAAGATCGGTTGAACGTCACCCGTTCGGGAGAGCAACCGATGAAATCCAGGGGCGTTGATGAGAGCGCCGGACCAAACCGTCCGCGCCGTCCGAGTTGTAAATCGATCGAGGAGACGTTCCCCATGTCCCGTATCGCGAAGGCTGTCGCCCTGTCCGTCGGTGCCGCCGCCGCTGTCGCCGGTGCCACCGGTGTCGCCGCCGCCGACGCCGGCGCCGAGGGCGCCGCCGTGCACTCCCCGGGCGTGCTGTCCGGCAACGTCGTCCAGGTCCCGATCCACGTCCCGATCAACGTCTGCGGCAACACCGTGAACGGCATCGCCGCCCTGAACCCGGCCTTCGGCAACACCTGCATCAACGCCTGATCGCGCACGCCGGATCGTGGTCCTTCCGAGGCCGGCGCGCCGCCCCGACCGGGGTCGGCGCGCCGGCCTTTCGCCGTCTGCTCACCGATGGTGACTCCTCCGGGCGCACCCCTGTGCGCCGCCGGGTGCAACGGCGTACGCCCCCGGGAGGAGCAGGTCAGAAGGGTGGATTCACTCGAACGGAGGCATGGCGCTCGGTAGCCCTCCGGTTGCGGAGCGCTATCTCCGCAGGCACGGTGACGGGGAAGTTGTCCGACGCATAAGGAAAGAGAACACATATGCGTCCCCAGTCATCACGCCGCTTGCTCGCCCTGGCGATATCCGCCGCCGTCACTCTCGGTACGGCGGGTCCCGCCTTCGCCGACCAAACAGCCCCGTACGAACGGGCCTCGCTCCCCGACACCGCAGCGGTGGCACCGGCCGATGGCATCGGTGACGTCCTCGCCACGGTGCAGAAGGCGGTGGCCGACCTGCTCGCCTCCGTCACGTCCGGCAACGTCACCGGGATCGCCTCGACCGTGACCTCCCTGGTCAACAACGTCGTGGCGACCGCCCTCGGCAGCGGCCTGTCCGCGCCGACCCTGCCGGCCCTGCCCGACCTGTCCGGCCTTCCGGGCCTTCTTCCCGGCCTGCCCGACCTGACCAAGCCGCCGGCCGACCTGCCGATCAAGCCGCCGACCGACCTGCCGGTCGATCTGCCGGCCTTCACCGGTGACCTGCCGGCCCCGGCCGACCCGCCCGTCAAGCCGCCGGCTTCCACCGGTGAACTGCCGGCCCCGGCCGACCTGCCGATCAAGCCGCCGGCCTCCACTGGTGAACTGCCGGTCAAGCCGCCCGCGGCCCCGGTCGATCTGCCGGTCAAGCCGCCGGTCGGCTGACCGGCCGCACCCCCCGGGCCGTGCCCGTCCAGGAATCTGGGCGGGCACGGCCGTTTCCGTCATTCGGGTGCAGTGTCGGGAAAACGGTTGTCGACGGGGTTTCCGCCGGGCGTGCCCCTCGTTACCGATGTCAGGAACGGACGTACGGGGTTCACTCAACTCCCCTGTGCGACAAGCGACTTGCTCACACAAGGAAGGACTCTCTTCATGAAGCCCACCAAGGTTGCCGCGGCCGTCGCCGGTTCTCTGCTCGCCATGGGCGTCGCCGCGCCCGCGATGGCCGCGGAGTCGGTGCTGCCCACCAGCCTGGACGGTGGCCTCGGCTCGCTGACCAGCGGCGGCCTGAAGACGGACGCGCTCAGCAGCACCACGGACGGCTCCCCGGTCAAGACCGTCACCGACGCCGCGACCCAGCTGAACCAGACCGGCAAGGGCAGCGGCGGCGCCGCCTCGCTGCTCGGCGGTCTCCCGCTGGGCGCGGGCCCGCTCGGCTGACCCCGGCCCCGCACGGGAACACCGTCAACCACGGCCCCCACCGGTCACCGGTGGGGGCCGTCCATTGCTGCACTCAGGCGAATGCCGTCACGAAACACCCCGGCAACTCGTTTGCAGGACATGAATCTGCGATCTCACGCCGGTCTGGGACTCCTCGCCGCCGCCATCGCCTCGGCGGCCCTGGCCTCCCCGGCCGCCGCCGACGCGCCCGTGGTCGTCCCGCTGCAGGGTCTCGACCCGGTGCTCCCGGGCGACGCCCCCACCATCAGCACGGGCGTCCCCACTCCCATCCCCGGCGCTCCCACCGGCTTCCACCAGGGCTCCGGCGGCCTGCCGGACCTCACCCTGCCCCGTATCCCGCTGGACAGCGCGCTGTCCGAGACCGACATCGCGGCGCCGCTGCCCGAGCTCCTCAAGGGCAGCGAGCCGGGCACGGCCGAGCTGCTCAGCCCGCGCTCGGACATGAAGGCCGTCACCCCCGGCGCCGTCGTCGGCAACCCGCTCGGCACCCCGGCGGGCGACGGGCTCGGCGGGCTGCCGGAGCTCGGTCTGCCCGAGGCCGGTGTGCTCACGCCGGCGCTCGGCGGCGCGCTCGACCCCCAGCTGGGTGTGCACCCGGACGCGCGCTGACGCTCCGGGTGCACGCTTCTTTGTGCGAGCTGCGGCCCGGCGGGTGAAGACACGATTCTTCCCGCCACCCGAGGGAGCGCCGCTCGTTGCAAGGAAAGGCTTGTCGCATGGCCGCGGCCCGCGGCTTCCGGTGCGTTCCGTCGTAGCCGACGGCGGGCGTACGGATGTTCCGCGGGCCATCTTCGGAACCGCTGATTCCGAAGATTCCGCTGATCCCGCCGGTTTCTCCGGTCCTCTTCTCCGGTCCTCTTCTCCGGTTCTTAGGTTCTTCGTTCCATTCGGCGCAATGGCCGTGACCCCACGGTCGTTCCGCCGTTGAACGACACACGTGACCGTGGTTCTCGCGGTCGCTTTCCACGTTCAAGGAGTTCTTGATGTCTCGCATCGCGAAGGCTGCCGCTGTTCTCGCCGGCACCGGTGCCGTTGCCATGGCCGGTGCCGGCCTCGCCGCCGCCGACGCCGGCGCCGAGGCGGTCGCCGCCCACTCGCCCGGCGTCGCCTCCGGCAACGTCGTGCAGGTTCCGGTCCACGTGCCGATCAACCTCTGCGGCAACACCGTCAACCTCGTCGGCCTGATCAACCCGGCCTTCGGCAACCAGTGCGCGAACGTCGACGGCCACGACAAGGGCGGCGAGGGCGGCTACGGCGGCTGATCCCCGTCCCGCACCACTCGTAGGACGCCGTGTCCCCCCGGCCCGTCTGGGCCGGGGGGACACGGCGTCTTCGCTGCTCCGGCGCCTCAGGCGTACCGGTAGACCGCGCTGTGGTCGAGCAGTTCCGCCGGCGTCACGTTCCACGGGCCGAGCCGATCGTGCAGCGCGGCGACCTTGCGGTACTGCGGATCGCCCAGCGGCGGCGGGTCCTTCGGCAGATAGCCGGCTCCCGGGTTGCGGGTCTGCCAGCGCGACCACAGCAGGTCGATGTAGGCGTGGTGCAGCCAGAACACCGGGTCGTTGACCGAGCCGCCGCCCAGCATCAGCCCGCCGATCCAGCGGTGCACCCGGTTGTGCAGCCGGAAGCGGTCGTTGCCGGTGCCGGACGCCCAGCCCTCCAGGCGGTTGCGGAAGCCGAAGCCGCTGGTGGAGTTCCAGGGCGCCGAGTCGTACGTGTGCTCCCGCATCGCCTGGTCGACGTCCGCCGCCGTCGGCAGCGTGATCGGATCGCGCGGACGGCCGAAGTCCCGGCTCAGGAAGCGCTGTTCGGTCATCCCGTAGCGCACGGTCCACTTTCCGCCCGCGTACGCGAACGGGCCCGTCGTCACCTGGAAGTCGCCGCGCCGGCCGTTGCCGCCCATGAAGTCCTCGCTCCACAGCGAGGCCGCCGGCGTGTTGTCCCGGGTCCAGTCCCAGTACGGCACGGTCACCGTCGGGTCGATCCGGCGCAGCGCCCGCTCGAACTCCAGCAGGAACTTGCGGTGCCAGGGCAGGAAGCTCGGGCACATGTGCGCCACCCGGCGCTTCCCCTCCCCGTCGGCGACGTAGTAGTCGATGTGGGTGCGCACGAACTCGTCGTACTTCCCGGACCGCTTGAGCTCCAGGACGGCGGAGACGAAGCGCCTGCGCTCGGGGCTCGTCAGATCGCGCTGGTTCTTACGCGTGTACGGCACGCGGGCTCCCTCCGGGGCGGGCGCCCTCGGCCCCGCTGTCGGCGTGGCTGCCGTGCCAGGCGGCGTACCGGCTCAGCGGGGCCGGGCCGAGATCGGCCACGGCCGCGCGGGTGGCCGCCAGCGGCGTCGGACAGGACTCGTAGTGGTCGATGGGGGTGACCCAGCCGCCGTCGGCGCAGCGCATCAGATGCAGCGGCCGGCCGTCGACGAGGACCAGCGGCTCTCCGGAAGGTCCCGCGAAGCCCTGGATGCGACGGCCCGCGTACATCTCGTCGAAGGCGTACGGGTCCTCGGCGTCGTTCGGGTCGGTCCGGTCCTGCCGGGCCGGTATGGCGGTGATTCGGGTCAACGCGCCGCCGGTGAAGGCGGTGACGGCCAGTGCGAAAAGCGAACGCACGGCCACCCGGCGCGGGACGATCATGATTGATCTCCTGGGGTCGAAAAAGGTGCCCTATGGGCACAACGATGAAAACCCCGGTTCGTTGCGGCGGAAATGACAGTCGACGGATTCTCGGCCGAATGAGTGAATTCGGCTCCGGCTGCCGGGTGTTCGTCCCCTAGCATCCGGATTCATGACCACATCCAACGTCGAGTCCAGGGCGCACAGCGCCCATTCGATCGGGACGCTCACCGCCGTCTCGTGGACCATGGGGCCCACCGACGACCTGCCCGCCATCCCCCGTCTGATGGTGTATTCGCTCGGGGACGGCCTGCACGGTCCGGAGGCCGGCGCGCAGGAGCTGCGGGCGGTCCTGGAGGGCATGGGCGCGACGATCGGCGCCGAGGTCGCGTTCGCCGGGGAGGAGCGGGAGCTCGGCGTGCACCTCCTGGTCGAGGCGGAGCGGGCGGTGTTGAACCTGCCGTTCATGCAGGCGCAGTGCCCGGTGACGCCGGAGTGGCAGGAGGCGGCGTACGAGAGGGGCAACGCCATCCTGACGATCCCGCTCCTGCCGTGGCCGGAGGCGGCGCCGGGCACGCCGATCACGGAGGAGCGGCTGAAGGCCTTCGTCACCGACGACAAGGTGGTGCGGAGCTCGGCGCACATCACGGTGCCGGTGAGCCGGATCCAGGGCTGAGCGGTCAGGGGGCGGCGCGATGACGACGCTGAACGTACCCGGCGGGGCCGGGGTCCCGGGGCCGCGGCAGCGGGACGAGGCCCAGGAGCAGGACGGGCGGGCAGGCGGAGCGGGGACCGGCGCGAGCCGGGCCTTCGCCTGGATGCTGATCGTGACCGGGGCGGCGGGCGTGCTCGCCGGCTGGGTGATCACGATCGACAAGTTCAAGCTCCTGGAGGACCCGAACTTCACTCCGGGGTGCAGCCTCAACCCGGTGATCTCCTGCGGCAGCATCATGAAGAGCGAGCAGGCGGGCGTGTTCGGCTTCCCGAACCCGATGCTGGGCCTCGTCACGTACGCCGTCGTCGTCGCCGTCGGCGCCGGGATCCTGGCCGGCGCCCGCTACCGGGGCTGGTTCTGGCTCGGCCTCAACGCGGGCATGCTGTTCGGCGTCGGTTTCTGCACCTGGCTGATGCAGCAGTCGCTGTACGAGATCAACGCGCTGTGCCTGTGGTGCTGTCTGGCCTGGTGCGCGACGATCACCATGTTCTGGTACACCACCGCGCACACCGTGCGCCATGGGCTGCTGCCCGCGCCGGCCGTGGTGCGGAGCTTCCTCGGCGACTTCACCTTCGCGCTGCCGGTGCTGCACATCGGGATCATCGGGATGCTGATCCTGACCCGCTGGTGGGAGTTCTGGACCAGCTGACGTGCGCCCCCTCCGCCCCTGGACGACATGGCCGCGAGTGGCACTGACCGTGCTGCTCGCGGCCGTTCTCGTGTCCCTGGTGTCGTACGGGCGGCTCGCGCCGGACGGCCGGGACCCGCCGGCGGAGCCCGTACCGCGGCCCGTACGGGAGCGGGCGCCGGTGCCGGCCGGGTTCTTCACCGGCTCGGACGAGGCGGGGGCGCGGCGGATCGCCGAGGTGGAGAAGTGGCTGGGCGGGGCGCCGCTGACGGTCGGGCACACCTATCTGCCGGGCGACCGCTGGTCCAACATCGAGGGGCATCCGGCGCTGTTCGGGCCGTGGGCGCGGTGGAAGGAGCAGCGGCCGGGGCGGCTCTTCGTGCTCAACGTGCCGCTGATGGACCGCAACGAGGAGGGCGTCGGCGACGCGGAGGCGCGGGCCGGGCTGCGGCGCGGGGCGGCCGGGGCGTTCGACGGGCACTTCCGCACGCTCGGCGAGCGGCTCGTGGCGCACCGGCTCGCGGACGCGGTCCTGGTGCTCGGCTGGGAGATGAACGGCACCACGTACACGCACCGCTGCGGGCCGGACCCGGCGGCGTGGAAGGCGTACTGGCGGCGGGTGGTGACGGTGCTGCGGCAGGTGCCGGGGCAGCGCTTCCGCTTCGACTTCGCGCCGAGCCGCGGGCTCGACGCCCTGCCGTGGACGCGCTGCTGGCCCGGCGACGACGTGGTCGACATCGTCGGCATGGACGCCTACGACCAGCCGGCCGGGCTCTCCTTCGAGGAACAGGTGACGGAGCCGTACGGACTCGCCTTCCACGCCCGGTTCGCGGCGGCGCACGGCAAGCCGGTGTCGTTCCCGGAGTGGGGGCTGTTCCGCAACGGGGACGATCCGGCGTACGTACGGGGGATGCTGGACTGGTTCGCGCGGCAGCGGCCCGTCTACCAGACCTTCACCGACTACTGCCCGCACGGGGTGTGGGGCTGCGCGGCGAACCCGAGGTCGGGCGAGGTGCTCAGGGGCGCGCTCGGCCGGGCCGGTGGCTCGGGGAGCGCAGGGTCAGGCCGCCCTTGAGGGTGTCGACGGTGCGGTCGAGGAGCGTCACGAGCTCGTCGCCGCGGCCGTGTTCGGCCCAGTGCACGGTGGCCTCGCGCAGCGCGCCGAGGACGGCGGCGGTGAAGACCCGTACCTCCAGGTCGTCGGGGTCGCGGCCGGTGCGCTCGGCGACCGCGCCGGAGAGCAGCCGGCCGGTCTCGGCGGTGGTCTCGGTGAAGCGGGCGCGGACGGCCGGGACCTCCACCAGGAAGCGGGCCCGCAGCAGCGTCTCCGCCGGGTCCTCGGCGAGGGCGGCGGAGACGGCGTCGAGGATCACCGTGCGCAACGAGTCGAGGGGTTCCTCGTCGGCGGGGCGGGCGCGCAGCCGGTCGACGAGGAGAGCGTCCTGGTCGTCGCTGAGGAGGATGTCCTCCTTGACCGGGAAGTAGCGGACGACGGTGGACGGGGAGACCTCGGCCGCTGCGGCGATCTGCTCGATGGTCGTGGCGTCGTACCCCTGCGCCGCCACCAGCCGGTAGGCGGCCTTCCGGATCGCGGCGCGGGTCTTCAGCTTCTTGCGCTCGCGCAGGGAGGGGCGGTCGGGGGTCGCCATGGCGTTCATTGTGCCTGGTCAGGACGCTATGCGTGCTGGTAGGCCACCAGCGAGATGCCGACGTAGTGGACGATGAAGGCGGCGAGGGTGAAGGAGTGGAAGACCTCGTGGAAGCCGAACCAGCGCGGTGACGGGTCGGGGCGCTTCATGCCGTAGATCACTCCGCCCGCGCTGTAGAGGACGCCGCCGACGATCACCAGGACGAGGACGGCGATGCCGCCCGCCCGCATGAAGTCCGGCAGGAAGAAGACGGCGGCCCAGCCCATCGCGATGTAGCAGGGCGTGTACAGCCAGCGAGGGGCGCCGACCCAGAAGACCCGGAAGGCGATGCCGGCCGCGGCCGCCGCCCAGACCGCCCACATGAGCGGCCGGCCGGTGGAATCGGGGAGGAGGAGCAGCGTCAGCGGGGTATAGGTGCCCGCGATGATGAGGAAGATGTTGGCGTGGTCGAGCCGCCGCAGCACCGCCTCGCCGCGCGGTCCCCAGTTGCCGCGGTGGTACAGGGCGCTGATGCCGAAGAGCAGACAGGCCGTGAGCGCGTAGATGCCGCAGGCGATCCGGGCCCGCGGCGAGTCGGAGAGGGCCACCAGAACGAGCCCCGCGACGATCACCGCGGGGAACATTCCGGCGTGCAGCCAGCCTCGGAGTCTCGGTTTGAGCGGGAGCGGCAGCGCCGGGCGCTGCTCCGTGATGGCGAGGTCCGCCGAGGCTGCAGTCATGGTTCGGCATCGTACCGACGCCCCCGTAAGCCTTGGATATGAGTGGCGATGCTCACGTGTGCGGCCCTCTGGACAGATGGGCGGTAGCATCGGATGATCAAATGAGTGCGGTCGGCACCGGATGAGCGCCTACGACGCATCCGGGTCGCAGCCCCCAAGGGGCATACATCTTAAAAACCCCTCTTCAAGGAGCAATCGTGGCGCGCGACAACGCGGCTCCCTCCACCGTCCCCACCCAGCACCAGGAGCTCGTCTCCTGGGTCAACGAGATCGCCGAGATCACCCAGCCCGACGCCGTCGTCTGGTGCGACGGGTCCGAGGCGGAGTACGAGCGCCTCTGCGAGGAGCTCGTCGCCAAGGGGACCTTCAAGAAGCTCGACCCGGTCAAGCGCCCGAACTCGTACTACGCCGCCTCCGACCCGACCGACGTCGCGCGCGTCGAGGACCGGACCTTCATCTGCTCCGAGAAGGAGGAGGACGCGGGCCCGACCAACCACTGGAAGGCCCCGGCGGAGATGAAGGAGATCTTCGCGGGCGAGAAGGGAATCTTCCGCGGCTCGATGAAGGGCCGCACCATGTACGTCGTGCCCTTCTGCATGGGCCCGGTCGGCTCCGAGCTCTCCGCCATCGGCGTCGAGATCACCGACTCCGCGTACGTCGCCGTCTCCATGCGCACCATGACCCGCATGGGACAGGCCGTCCTCGACGAGCTCGGCACCGACGGCTTCTTCGTCAAGGCCGTCCACACCCTCGGCGCCCCGCTCGCCGAGGGCGAGGAGGACGTGCCGTGGCCGTGCAACAGCACCAAGTACATCTCGCACTTCCCGGAGACCCGCGAGATCTGGTCCTACGGCTCCGGCTACGGCGGCAACGCCCTGCTCGGCAAGAAGTGCTACGCGCTGCGCATCGCCTCCGTCATGGCGCGTGACGAGGGCTGGCTCGCCGAGCACATGCTCATCCTCAAGCTGACGCCGCCGCAGGGCGAGGCCAAGTACGTGGCCGCCGCCTTCCCGTCGGCCTGTGGCAAGACCAACCTCGCCATGCTGGAGCCCACGATCTCCGGCTGGACGGTCGAGACCATCGGCGACGACATCGCCTGGATGCGCTTCGGCGAGGACGGCCGCCTCTACGCGATCAACCCCGAGGCCGGCTTCTTCGGCGTCGCGCCCGGCACCGGCGAGCACACCAACGCCAACGCCATGAAGACGATGTGGGGCAACTCCGTCTTCACGAACGTCGCGCTCACCGACGACGGCGACGTGTGGTGGGAGGGCATGACCGAGGAGCTGCCCCAGCACCTCACGGACTGGAAGGGCAACGACTGGACGCCGGAGTCCGAGACCCCGGCCGCCCACCCGAACGCCCGCTTCACCGTGCCCGCCGGCCAGTGCCCGATCATCGCGCCCGAGTGGGAGGACCCGAAGGGCGTGCCGATCTCGGCGATCCTCTTCGGCGGCCGCCGCGCCTCCGCCGTCCCGCTGGTCACCGAGTCCTTCGACTGGAACCACGGCGTCTTCCTCGGCGCCAACGTGGCCTCCGAGAAGACCGCCGCCGCCGAGGGCAAGGTCGGCGAGCTGCGCCGCGACCCCTTCGCCATGCTGCCGTTCTGCGGCTACAACATGGGCGACTACATGGCGCACTGGATCAAGATCGGCCAGTCCGCGGACGCCGCGAAGCTGCCGAAGATCTACTACGTCAACTGGTTCCGCAAGAACGACGCCGGCAAGTTCGTCTGGCCCGGCTTCGGCGAGAACAGCCGCGTCCTGAAGTGGATCGTCGAGCGCCTCGACGGCAAGGCCGAGGGCGTCGAGACCCCCATCGGCATCCTGCCGACGAAGGACGCCCTGGACACCGACGGCCTGGAGCTGGCCGACGAGGACCTGGACTTCCTGCTCACCGTCGACAAGGACGTCTGGCGCGAGGAGGCCGCCCTGGTCCCCGCGCACCTGGAGACCTTCGGCACGCACACGCCCAAGGAACTGTGGGACGAGTACAAGGCGCTGGTCGAGCGCCTGGGCTGATCCCGTAGAGACTCGTGGCGGGTTGCCCCGATTTCCGCCCTGACCAGCTGGGGTCACGACGGCCCGTCACGACGCATCCGGCCCCCGGAGCCCCCTCACGGCTCCGGGGGCCGGCGCATTTCCTCTCCCACGGCGCTACCTGCCCCGGTCCTCCAGATAGCGCGTGTGGGTCTGCTGCCGGCGGGCCTCCGCGTCCTGGAGCGCCGAGGCGATCTGCGCCGCCTCCGTGTGCAGCGCGGTCAACTGACGCTCCAGATGCCGCTCCGGAGGCTCGGCCCCCGGTACCACCCGGGTCCACCACCGGCTCCGTACGAACGCGTCGACCGCCTCCGGGACGTCCTGGCGCACCGCCCGGGCCAGGACCCGCACCTGCTCCGGGTCGCTCACCCAGCCCGGTTCGAGCAGCGCCCCGATCAGCGTGTCCAGCTCGGTCAGCCGGCCGTGCGCGGCGGGCGGCAGCTCCACCTCGGCGAGATAGCCGCGCAGCGTGTCCAGGTCCGCGCGCAGCGCCTCGACCTGCTCGGCCGGCTCGGGGAAAGCCGGTGCCGGCGGGCGTTCGGGCGGGGCGATCAGCGCGCCCGCCCCGTACAGCCCGGCGACCACCACCGGCCACAGCGAGCCGGCGGCGCCGGTGGTCAGGGTGAGCGCCACCCCGGCCAGACCGCAGGCGCAGCCCGTGAGGTTCTTGCGGGACTCGACGTATCGGAGCACCGGATTACTGGTAGCCACGGATCTCCTCGAAGGCCCCGTCGAGCGAGCCCGTCGTCGCGTCGAACAGCTTCCCGCCGGTGAGCTGCGCGATGTGGTCGAGCGCCGCCTTGTCGGAGTCGCCGAACAGGATCGGGAAGACCGGGACGCGCCGCTGGGCCGGGGTGAGCGCCTTCGCGTGGAAGGCGTCGAAGGCGGACGCCGGATCGCCGTCGGTGTTCGCGCCGTCCGTCATCAGCACGATCGACGTGAACGTGTCGTCCGCGCGCGCGTCGTCGAGCCGCGCGTACGCCTGCTCCAGGCTGGAGTAGATCGCGGTGCCGCCGGAGGCGCTGAGCCGGGACGCGTCGCCGCGGATCGCGTCGAGCGCGGCCTTCGGCGCGCCCGGGTCGACGGTGTGGGTGGTGACCTCGCCGGTCTTCACCGCACTGCCGAACGGCATCAGCGTCACCTCCTCGCGGTCCCGGAAGTCGCCGGTGAGCTCGGCCAGGGCCGTCTTCAGCCGGTCGAGCCGCTCGCCCTCCATGGAGCCGGAGGTGTCGAGGACGTAGACCGTGCGGGAGGGCCGGCGCAGCGTGTTGTCGTACGAGTCGAGCAGCCCGTCCGCGACGGACCGGCTGCCGGGGAACGGCAGTTCGCGCCGCGGGTCGGTGGCGAGCCCGGCCGCCGGGGCCACGCCCGGCACCACCGGGCGGCGGAACGTGCGCTCGGTGATGAGGCGCTGGGCCGCGGGCGTGCGCAGGTGGGCCGCGAGCCGGCGGACCGCGTCCTTCGCCTCCGGGCGGGCGGCGGTCAGCGAGGTCAGCGGGTAGTCCGCCGTGACCACGCCGTCGGCCGGGCGGATCACGGTCAGGCCGCCGGGGACCGACTTCAGCACCGACTCGTAGTTGACGACCGCGTCGACGTCGGTGCGCCGGGCGTAGGCGGTGGCGAGCCAGCCGGAGGAGCCGGAGGTCAGCTTCTGTCCGGCGAAGAACTCCTTCAGCTTCGGCGTGGCCGCCTTCACGTCCTTGTCGGTGAGCGCGGACTGCGCGCCCGACAGGCCCGAGGCGACCGAGACGAGCGCGGAGAAGCCGGAGTTGGAGCGCAGCGGGTCCGTCATGCCGTAGCTGAGCTTCTTCGCGGCGACGGCCTGGTGGATCTGCGACCAGGTGACCTTCGCCGGGTCCCAGCCGAGCCGGGTCACGGCCGCGGGCCGGATGCCGAGGGCGACCGGCGAGGTCATGACCGGCGTCTCGCCGGTGATCCGGCGGGCGGAGGCCGGGTTCAGTCGCAGGTAGTCGTTGGACGACAGCCACACGGCGTCGAACTGCTTGTCGGCCTCACCGGACGCGATCCGCCTGGCGGCGTCGAGCGTGCCGGCGTAGGTGGGGCGGACGGTGACGCCGGTGGCCCTGCGGGCCTCCTCCAGGACGGGCGCCATGTCGGCGAGCTCGGAGGAGGCGAGGACGCGGAGGGTGCCGGGGCGGTACTCGCCGGAGTCGGCGGCGCCCTTGCCGTTGGCGTCGCTGTCGCCGTCGCCTTCGCCGGAGCAGCCGGTCACCGCGAGGGCGAGAGCCAGCGCGAGGGCGGCCAGGGTACGCGTACGGGATCTCGTACGGGTTCTCATCCGCGGCCCCCTTCGAGGATGCCGGCCGCGCCGGCGCCGGAACCGCCGGCCCGCGCCTGGGTGCGCTCCAGGTACGTGCTCGCGGTGCGCAGTTCGGTGGAGAGCGCGTCCACGGTCTGCGCCATCGACTCGGTCGCGCGGACCTTGTACGTGTCGATCGCGTCGAGCGTCGAATAGATCTGCTGGAAGGCGGTGCGCACGGTCTCCAGGCCCACCGCGGGCTCCGCCGCGAGCCGCTGGATGTCCCCGGTCTGGCCGGCGAGCGCGGCCGCGTTGCCCTGGATGAGCTGCTCGGTCGTCCCGCGCAGCGCGGTGACCTGCTCGACGACCTTCTTCTGGTGGTCGAGCGCGGAGGCCAGCATCACGGCGATCCGCAGCGCGGTCACCGTCGTCGTCGCGGCCCGGTCGACGCCCTTGATCAGCTCGTCGTTGTTGCGCCGGACCACGTCCATCGCCAGATAGCCCTGCGCGCACACGGCGAGCTGGGTCAGCAGGTCCTGGTGCTTCTGGCGCACCGGGAAGAGCACGTCGGCGCGCAGCGCGTCCGCCTGGACCGGGTCCGCGGTGCCGGCGAGCCGCTGCTCGACCGCCGCGTCGAGGGCCTCGGTGAGCACCGCGTACTCCTGGAGCCTGCCCATGGTCTCCCACAGCCGGGCCCGCTCGGTCTGCAACGCCGCGTTGTCGCGCCGCAGTTCGTCCTGGCCGCCCTTCAGGGCGTCGAGGATGCGGTTGACGGTGTCCTGCGAGGAGGCGTACCGGGCGATGTGGTCGCGCAGCCGGTTCCCGCCCGGCAGCTTCGACAGCAGGCTCCGCATCCCCTTGGCGGGCGTGTCGCGCGGGTCGAGGTCCTCGATGGTGCGCCGCAGTTCGACCAGCGAATCGCCGACCCGGGTCGTCGCGTCGCCGCCGGCCGAGCCGAGGGAGCGGACGGTGCGGTCCAGCATCCGGTTGGACTGCTGGGCGGCGGTGCGCATCTCGCCGGAGCCGAGCGCCGCGATCTCGCCGATGCGGCCGGTGAACTCCGGCGAGCGGGCGTCGAGTCCGGCGAGCGAGCCCACGTACTCGGCGGCCCGGCGCTCCATCTCCGTACGTGCCGAGTCGTCGATCGGGACGAGCGTGGCGGCCTGCTCGGCGCGGATCGGCGCGACCGGCTCCGGCGGGGTGAGGACGAGAGGTGTCTCGGTGGGCGGCTGGAGCGAAGGCGTCGTCATGCGGTGTCCCCCTGGTCGCGGGCCCGCAGCGCCATCCGGTGCAGCACCTGGGAGGTGGGCACGGGCGCCTGGCGGACTCCGGTGAGCGTCTGGTTGAGGTAGCCGGTGTGGCCGGCGGTGGCGGCGGTGAACTCGGCCGCCGCGCCCTGCGGGCGGAAGCCGTGCCGGACCGCGAGCTTGCGCAACTCCGGGTCGGTGGAGAGGAGTTCGCCGAGGGTGCGGCCGGCCTCGGTGAGCGGGACGAGGGTGTGGTCGCTGTTGACGGTGGTGTCGGGGTAGAGGACCACCAGGTCGCCCATCGGCTGCTTCGCCAGGAGCTGCGACGCGACCTGCGACTCGTACACCAGGACCAGCGGGTTCCCGACGCCGCTGACGAAGTCCCGGAACGGCGCGTCCGAGCTGGACTGCTGGGCGCCCTGCACCTGGATCAGCTTGCGCAGGAGCGGCGCCGTGCGGTCGACGGCGGCCTTGTCCCCGGCGACCCGGCCGCCGTCGGCGACATAGCTCGCGGCGGCGAGGTAGAGCGCGCCGGAGTTGGAGGCGACGGGGTCGGTGGAGGTGATGAAGAGCGTGCCCGTCAGCTCGGCGTGCCCGGCGGAGCCCTTGAGCTGCTGCCAGGTGCGGTCGGCGCGGGCGGCGGCCAGATAGGCGTCCATCCGCAGGGTGCCGGTGTGGCCGCCGGGGCCGAGCGTGGCGAGCCCGTTGTCCGCGAGGACCTGGGCGGCGGCGCTGTGCGCGACGACCACCAGCGGCGAGTAGAACGGCCGCAGCGGGGCGGTCGTCACCTTCTCCTTCGCCTTGATCTCGTCGGCCGGCGCCTTGGCGGACGGGAACGCGAAGTCGTAGCCCTTGAGGGGCAGTTGCTCCATGTCCCAGGACCCGGAGGTCTCCGTCCGCACGGTGAGGCCCCTGGCTGCCAGGGCCTTCACGACCTCGGGATCGGCGAAGAACTCGGCCTTCTCCGACCCGATGACTCCTCGCACGGTCTTCGTTGCCGTGCCGCTGTCGTCCTTGTCGCCGCCCACCACGAGGGCGGCGGCCACGCCGCCGAGGAGCAGGACGGCGAGGACGATTCCCAGAATGCGTCTCACGCGGGCAGCGTGCTCGCGGAAACCCACATTCCAGGGGGAGTTGGATGTACGAGGAGTGAAGCCGCGATCCCGGAAACGAACCGGACGGGACGCGTCCGGACGCCCCGGAGGTCGTGTGGGTGGCGCCCGGTCCGCGCGGCTTCGTGTACGCGCGGACCGGGGCCGATCAGGGGGCGGCGACCAGCGGGTCGCCGGACAGCGCCGCCGTGTGCGCGTCCATGCGCTCGGCGGCCAGGATCGCGGCGGCCGTGTCCGCCCGGGAGGCGGCGACGACCAGCGCCCGGCCCGCCAGTGCGTGCGCCTTGCGGTGCAGCGCCTCGGCGGGTGCGCCGCTCAGCCCCGCGTGCCGCGCCGGGGGCGCGCCGCGCAGCCTGGCGACCTGCCGGGCGATGAGTTCGCCGGCCTCGGTGTCGCCGAGCTCGTCGGTGACGGCGAGCAGGGCGGCGAGGTGGCCGGCGAGCTGGATGTCCAGCTCCTCCCCGCGCGAGCGGTGCGGGTAGGCGCTGCGGTTCTGGTCGTCGTCGGCCATCCGGTGGACCGACTTGGTGCGGATCGGTTCGTACATGGGGACGGCCTCCTGCAGTAGCTCTGGAGGCATCCTAGCTTGGATTCAATCTAAAGTTGAGCCGAGTCCGGAAAGGGCGGGTCAAGAAACCGGGCCGGGAACCGCCGAGCGGGTGCGTCAGTGCTGGCTGTAGCCGTCCAGGAAGCGGCCGATCCGCGTCACGGCCTCCGCCAGGTCCGTGGTGTTCGGCAGGGTCACGATCCGGAAGTGGTCCGGCTCGTGCCAGTTGAAGCCCGTCCCGTGCACCACCATGATCTTCTCGGCCCGCAGCAGGTCCAGGACCATCTGCCGGTCGTCCTTGATCTTGTAGACGGCCGGGTCGAGCCGCGGGAACAGGTACAGCGCGCCCTTCGGCTTCACGCACGTCACGCCCGGGATCTGCGTGAGCAGCTCGTACGCCACGTCCCGCTGCTCCAGGAGCCGCCCGCCCGGCAGCACCAGGTCCTCGATCGACTGGCGCCCCTGGAGGGCCGCGGCCACCGCGTGCTGGGCCGGCATGTTGGCGCACAGGCGCATGTTGGCCAGGATCGTCAGACCCTCGATGTACGAGGAGGCGTGCGCCTTCGGGCCGCAGACCGCGAGCCAGCCGGAGCGGAAGCCGGCCACCCGGTAGTTCTTGCTCATCCCGTTGAACGTGAGGACGAGGAGGTCCGGGGCGATGGCGGCGGTCGGGGTGTGCGTGGTGCCGTCGTAGAGGATCTTGTCGTAGATCTCGTCCGAGCAGACCACCAGATTGTGCCGACGGGCGATCTCGGTCAGGCCCCGCAGCATCTCGTCGTCGTAGACGGCGCCGGTCGGGTTGTTCGGGTTGATGATCACGATCGCCTTGGTGCGGTCGGTGATCTTGCGCTCGATGTCGGCCAGGTCCGGCATCCAGTCCGCCTGCTCGTCGCAGCGGTAGTGCACGGCCGTCCCGCCCGCGAGCGACACCGACGCCGTCCAGAGCGGATAGTCCGGGGCCGGGACCAGCACCTCGTCGCCGTCGTCGAGCAGCGCCTGCATCGACATCTGGATCAGCTCGGAGACGCCGTTGCCGAGGTAGATGTCCTCGACCGAGAGCGGGATGCCCTTGGTCTCGTAGTGGCTCATGACCGCGCGCCGCGCGGACAGCAGGCCCTTCGCGTCCCCGTAACCGTGCGCCTCGGCGAGGTTGCGCAGCACGTCCTCGAGGATGGCCGGCGGACACTCGAAGCCGAAGGCGGCCGGGTTTCCGGTGTTGAGCTTGAGGATGCGATGACCCGCGGCCTCAAGCCGCATCGCCTCTTCGAGCACCGGGCCCCGGATTTCGTAACAGACGTTGGCGAGCTTCGTGGACTGGATCACCTGCATGACGAGAGCTTACGGCGGGGTGCGGCGGCGCGCTCCGTGTTTTGGGCCACGTCACACCGGGGAGGGGCCGACCGGGGTGGGTGACGTGCTCCCTACAATCACGCCTCGTGAGCCAGTTCGAGACGGAGGGCGCCGAGCCCCCGAGACGCACGCGCCGCCGCCATGCCCCGAAGCGCCGGGGCCCCGGCCCGCTCTGGATGATCGGAAGCGCGGCGATCGTCGTCATCGGCGTCCTCGCCGCCGTCACCTCCCTCGACTCCGGTCCGGTGCGGCGCCCCGGCCCCGCCGTGGACGGCGGACAGCCCGGCATGCCGGCGCTGATCCAGCAGGACCACGGGGACGGGGGCGAAGGATCCGGACAGGACGATGGCCAGGGCGACGCGGCCGGAGCGGTGATCTCCCCGTCCGCCACGGCCACCGCCACCCCGTCCGGCACGGCGACCGCGTCGCCGTCCGCCCCGGCCACGGCGAAGGGCGGCACGACCGCCTCGCCGTCCGCGCCGGCGCCGAGCAGCACCACGGGCCGCCCCGGCCGGTCCGGCTCCGCGCCCGGCAACAAGAAGAAGCAGCGGTAGGGGCCCCGCGGAGGCAGCGGGTAGGTTTTTCCCTCATGTGGGTTTTCAGCACCGCCGGCTGCCGGTGGCTCGGCGCGGCCGGTTCGCTCGCCGTCACCGTCGGCGGCTGGGCCGCCGGGACGCTGCCGGTCCGCGGCGGGTGGGGCCTGTGGCAGCCGCGCGCCTCGGGCGTCGAGACGGCCGGTGCGGTGCTCGCGTACCTCGGGCTGACGCTGCTGCTCCTCGCGTGGTGGCAGTACGGGCGGCAGCTCACCGCCGGAGCCGGCGGCCGCCCGCTGCTCACCCTCGGCTGGTGGGCCGGGCCGCTGGTGCTCGCCCCGCCGCTCTACAGCGCCGACGTCTACAGCTACATCGCCCAGGGCGCGATGGTCCTCGAAGGCCACGACGTCTACGGCTCCGGGCCCTCCGTCCTCGCCCCCGGCGAACTCGGCCACGACGCCGCGGCGAGCGTCGGCGGCCACTGGACCGACACCCCCGCGCCGTACGGCCCGGTCTTCCTCGTCCTCGCCCAGGCCGTCGTCAAGCTCACCGGCGGCCAGATCCTGCCCGCCGTCCTCGGCTTCCGGCTCCTCGCCCTCGCCGCCCTCGCCCTGATCGTGTGGGCGGTACGGGGCCTGGGCGGCGGCCCCGGCGCACTGTGGCTCGCCGCGCTGAACCCCCTTCTCCTCATCCACGTCGTGGGCGGACTCCACAACGACGGCCTGATGATCGCCCTCGTGCTGTGCGGGGTGCTGCTCGCCGTGCGCGGGCGATGGGTGACCGGCAGCGCGGTCCTCGGCCTCGCGATGATGGTCAAGTCGCCGGCGGCGGTCGCGCTGCTGTTCGTGGGTGTGCTCGTCGCGCGCCGCCGGGGCGTCCTGGCGGGGCTCGTGCTGCCCGGGGCGGTGGCCGGGGCGGTCGCTGCCGGCGCGACGGTGCTGGCCGGCACCGGCTTCGGCTGGCTCCGCACCCAGAGCGTCGCCGCCACCATCCACACGGCGCTCTCCGTCACCAGTGACGTCGGGCTGGGGCTCGGGCTGCTCGTCGGCGACGACCCGGAGCCGGTCAAGGGCACGGTGCAGAAGCTCGGCCTGCTCGTGGCCGTCGCGATCATCGGCGTGCCGGCCTGGCGGGTCTGGAAGGGCCGGCTCGACGTGGTCCTCGGACTGGGCGTCTCGCTGCTCGTGCTGGTCGCGCTCTCGCCGATGGTCCAGCCGTGGTACGTGCTGTGGGGCGTGTGCGCGGTGGCGGCGGTGGCATGGGACACCCGGCTCGGGCAGTTCCTCGCGGTCCTGTGCGCGGCCCTGACGTACGAGACGGCGCCGTCGGGGCACACGCCCGCGTACGGATTCGCGCTCGCGGGCGTGGCGCTGGCGCTGGGGCTGGTGTGGATGCGCCGGGAGCGGTGGGAGGCCGGGGCGGGCGCCCCGCTCACCCCCGGACGGGCGGACGCCGGACCGACCGTCCCGCCAACACGTCGGTCCGCCGCCCGTCCTCGATCACGAACCGGCCGTTGACCAGCACATGCGGGATGCCCACCGGCAGCGCCCGCGGCCTCTCGTACGTCGCTCCCGACGCGACCGTCGCCGGGTCGAAGAGGACGAGGTCGGCCACGTAGCCCTCCTTCACCAGGCCGCGGTCCGGGAGGCGGAGACGGGCGGCCGGGCGTGAGGTGAGGTGCGCGACGCACTCCTCCAGAGTGAGGACGCCCTCCTCGCGGACGTAGCGGCCGAGGTACTCGGGGAAGGTGCCGTACGCGCGGGGGTGCGGCTTCGCGCCGTGGAGGATGCCGTCGGAGCCGGCCGTGTGGACGCGGTGGCGCATGATCGCGCGGACGTTCGTCTCGTGGCCGACGTGCTGGAGGATCGCCGTGCCGAGGCGGTCGGCGAGCAGCAGCCGGCGGGCTGTCGCCCAGTCGGGCAGGCGCAGGCCGACGAAGTGCGACAGCGCGGGGTCGGACACGCCCGAGACCTCGATCGTGGCCCACTCCACCGGCACCCCGTGGCAGCCGTCCGACCCGGTCACCTCCAGATCGTGCCGGATCCGCTCCGCCGTCGCCTCGTCCCGCAGCCGCGCGAGCAGCGCCTCCGGCCCGCCCTCGTGCGCCCAGCTCGGCAGCACGGCCGCCAGTGTCGTACAGCCGGGGGTGTACGGGTACGAGTCGAGGCTGATGTCCGCGCCGCCCGCAAGCGCCGCGTCGAGCAGGGCGAGCAGCTCCGGCGCCCGCCCCTCGTTCACGGCGAAGTTCATCGTGGCGTGGGCGAGGTGCAGGGCGCAGCCCGCCTCCGCCGCGAGCCGCACCATCTCCTCGTACGCCCGGAGCGCGCCCGCCCCGTAGGAGCGGTGGTGCGGGCAGTAGTAGCCGCCGTACCGCGCCACGACCCGGCACAGCTCGGTGAGCTCGGCGTCGGGCGCGTACATGCCGGGGGTGTAGGTGAGGCCGGAGGACATGCCGACCGCGCCCTGCTCCAGGCCCTCGGCGACCAGCCGCCGCATGCGGTCCAGCTCGGCGTCGGTCGCGGGCCGGTCCTCCCAGCCCACCGCGTACATCCGTACGGTGCCCTGCGGGACGAGGTACGCGGCGTTCACCGCGATGCCCCGGCCTCCGTGCGCCCGGTCGAGACGGTCCAGGTACTCGCCGACCGTCCGCCAGTCGAAGTCGACGCTCGTGTCGCCCGGACCGCCGCCGTTCCAGCCGGCGATCGTCCGGCGGACCTCGTCGAGTGTGCGGTCGTCCACCGGTGCGTACGACAGGCCGTCCTGACCGAGGACTTCCAGCGTCACGCCCTGCGCGGCCTTCGCGCTGTGGTCCGGGTCGCGGAGCAGCGCGAGGTCGCTGTGGGCGTGCATGTCGACGAAGCCGGGGGACAGGACGAGCCCCTCGGCGTCGACGACGCGCCGGGCGGTGGGGCGCAGACAGCCGGCCGCCGCGCCCTCCTTGACGATCGCGGCGATCCGCCCGCCGGCGATCGCGACGTCGGCGCGGTAGGAGTCCGCGCCGCTGCCGTCGACGACCTCGGCGTCCTGGAAGACGAGATCCACCGGGACTCCCGGGACTAGAAGAACGTACGGACGTAGTCGACGACCGTGCCGTCCGCCTCCACCAGCGGGATCAGCTGCCACTTGTCGAACGACGTGCACGGGTGGGACAGACCCATCCCCACCCAGTCGCCGACCTCCACGTCCGCGCCCGGCTCCGTGTGCAGCCACGCGTGCTGGTCGGAGAGCGCGGTGACCGTGACGCCCTCGGCCGGCCGGATCTCGCCGGTGCGCCCGTCACGCACCACCTGCGCCTCGGGCAGGTGCAGGTCGTGGGCGGCGTCGCGCTTGCCCGCGTTGGTGAACGCCTGCTCGGCGTTGGGCCGGGACAGGACCTGGGACCACAGCCGGAACGCCGGGTGGAGCGCGCCCTCCTCGGGCACCCGGTTGAACGGCGTCCGCTCCCGGTACTGGCCGTCGTCGTGGGAGACGTACGCGCCCGAGCGCAGCAGCTTCAGGACCGGCCGGGAGAGCTCCGGGATCTCTGCGAAGACGTCGGCCACCGTGTCGAACCACTCGCTGCCGCCCGCGCTCACCACGATCTCCGGCAGGTCGGGCGCGAACCGGCCCGCCTTGTCGAACGCGACCGCGAGCCCGACCAGCCGGTCCAGCCACTCCCGTACGAGCGCGGGGTCGGCCTTCGGCATCGTCGCCTCGTACCCCGCCACGCCCACCAGGCGGAGCCGGTCCGTCGCCGCCACGGCGTCGGCGACGGCCTCGCACTCGGCCTCGGTCCGCACGCCCGTGCGCCCGGCCTCGGCGGCGCCCAGCTCGACCACGACGTCCACGGCGCGCCGCGCGCCGGCCGCGCGCAGGGCCTCGTCCATCAGCTCGACGCCGCGGACGGAGTCGACGTAACAGACGAGGTGGAAGCCGGGGTCGGCGTCGAGTTCGGCGGCGAGCCAGCGCAGCGCGACCGGGTCGACGACCTCGTTCGCGAGGAAGATCCGGGCGACGCCGTGCGCGCGGTAGACGCGGACCTGGTGCGGGACGGCGGCGGTGATGCCCCAGGCGCCGTGCTCGATCTGACGGTCGAAGAGCTGCGGGGCCATGGAGGTCTTGCCGTGCGGCGCGAAGGCGAGACCGTGGCGCTCGGCGTACGTCTCCAGGAGGCGGAGGTTGTGCTCGACGGACTCGGCGGAGAGGGCGAGGACCGGGGTGGTGAAGCCACCGGTGAAGAGGTTGCGGCGCTGGGCGGCCAGCTCGCCGACGGTCAGACCCTCGGCGTCGGGCGGCAGGGCCTTGAAACGGTGGTCGACGACCTCGTTCGCCAGGTCGGGCATGGACTCCGATGTGAGCTCCGGCATGGGGCGTCCTCCTCGTCGAGGGTGGATGGGTGTCGCCTGACGATTCTCGCCGCTCAACCTTCGCCGGGTAGCACCGGTCGATGCGCGGTATCGGCCTCGTCGGCAGGGTCCAAGGAGCGGCCAAGGCCGTGATCGGCGCGCAGGCCGCCAAGCTGCGCTGGTTCCGGTTTGTCGGGGCCGCTTCGCGGTCGGGGCTGGTATCGCGCGTGAGTGCGTGGATCGAATGCCGGACGGGAAGTGATCGCCGTGGACCCCCGCAACACCTCCCGAACCTGCCCCGTATGCGGGCACGTCTCAGCGGAGAACCGGACCACCCAGGAGAAGTTCCACTGTCAGTCCTGCGGCCACAGCGCGCACGCGGATACGGTGGGCGCTCTGAACGTTCTACGGGCCGGGCTGGTCCGTCGCGAAGCCCAACCGGCATAGCGAGAAGCCCCCTCATCCATGAGGGGGAGGAGTCACCAACTGCGTCGCCGCGCCGGTCCGCGGCCCCGACGGCCGGGTCGTCGCCGCGATGTCGGTGTCGGCGCCCAACGTGGTCGTCACGGCCGAGGAACTCCTCGCCCTGCTGCCGCAGGTGCGGCGCACGGCCGAAGACATCAGCGACGACTACTCCGGTACCACCCCTCCGAAGGACACCCCGAAGGACACCCCGAAGGACAGCGCATGACCGAGAAGACCGCCCTCACGCCCGCCACCCACACCACCCCGCCCGCGAGGTTCTCCCACGGCGTGCGGAAGGGCAACATCCTCCAGGTGGCCGGCCAGGTCGGTTTCCTGCCCGCCGTCGAAGGCCGCGCCCCGACCCCGGCCGGCCCGACCCTGCGCGAGCAGACGCTCCAGACGTTCGCCAACATCAAGGCGATCCTGGAGGAGGGCGGGGCCGGCTGGGACGACGTCATGATGATGCGCGTCTACCTCACCGACGTGGACCACTTCGCCGAGATGAACGAGATCTACAACCAGTACTTCGAGGAGCAGGGCCTGAAGGCCCCCGCCGCGGCCCGTACCACCGTGTACGTCGGCCTGCCGGCCGGCCTGCTCGTCGAGATCGACGCGATGGCCGTACTCGACTGACACGCTCACAGGAACGTCGGTCATACTTTCGCCGTGGAGCAGCAGCGCACAGGACCCAGCATGCAGGCGGTGCAAGGCGCCGCGACGGACCCGGCGTTCGTCCCGGGCATCACGGGCGTCGCGGGCCTTCAGCCCGCGTCGCCGGAGGAACCGGCGGACGCCGAGCCTCAGGACGCGGTCCCGGCGGATGCCGTGCCGGACGCCGTCGAGCAGGACACGGCCCCCGACGGGCCCGTCTTCGAGGCCGCCGACCGGCGGGCCCGGATCGTCGCCGACGCGACCGGCGTACGGCTCAGCCTCGACGAGGAGAGCTGCGAGTTCCGCTGGGACGAGATCGGTGCGGTCGAGACGGCGACCGGCCGCTTCGGCAAGCGGTTCACGGTGGTCGTGCACACGCCCAACCGGCGCTGGTACACGGCCGACGTCGACGCGACGTCCAAGGACCGCGTCAAGGAGTGGGAGTCACTCCTCGACGCGGTCCTGGACGCGTACTTCGACGAGAACGCCGAGAGCACCGAGAGCGCCGGGCGCGTCTAGCAGTACTGCGCGGCCTTGCCGATGGACCGGTACATGCAGTCCGCGTTCTCCAGGAGTTGCAGCACCGCGTCCTTGTTGCGGCTCGTCTCCCGCTCGATCACCTCGTCGGGCGGGTAGAAGCCGCCGTCGAAGGACGAGGTCGGGTACATCTCGAAGGTGTAGGCGAAGATCTTCTGGGTGCCCCAGAGGTAGTCGTCGATCGAGCCGTCGGTGATGTAGAGGTCGCTGGACTGCTCGGGCGTGTAGCCGTTGCTGGCGGCCATCTTGTTGCCGATCGCGGCGAAGGCGTCGCGGTCGTCCTGGGTCATGCCGGTCGTGGTGTCGGCGGTGGTCCAGCCGAAGGGCCAGAGGACGAGTTCGCTGTAGGTGTGGAAGTCGATGGCGGCCGTGATCTGCTGCTTTCCGCCGACGACTCGGGAGCGGACGAAGTCGGAGACGACCTTCACCTCGGGGGCGGACTCGGGCGCGGAGCCGCGGTAGGTCTCGGAGCTCTTGGAGCCGGAGGAGCCGCCGCAGCAGCCCCACTTGAAGTCCCAGTTGCGGTTGAGGTCCGTGCCGACGTAGGAGGAGCCGGAGTTGGGCTGCCGGTTCTTGCGCCAGCTGCGGTAGGAGCCGGAGGCGATGTCGTACTCGCCGCCGTCCGGGTTGAGGTCCGGCACGATCCAGATCTCGCGGCTGTTGACGAGGCTGGTGATGCGCGGGTCGGTGCCGTAGCCGGCGCCGAGTTCGCGCAGCAGGTAGAGCGCCATCTCGACGGTGAGGTGCTCGCGGGCGTGCTGGTGGTGGGTGAAGAGGACCTCGGGCTCGTTCTCGTCGGTGCCGACGTTGTCGCTGATCTTGATGGCGATGATGTCGCGGCCCTGGTACGACTTGCCGATGACCCGCTTGTTCATGATGGACGGGTACGCGGCGAGCCGCTGGTCGATCTCCGCGTTCATCTCCGCGTAGTTGTGGTACTTCGCGTCCGCGGACGGGAAGTCGAGCGGGCCGAGCGCCGACTTGGCGCTCTTGCCGCGGTCGGGCGGCGCGGGCAGGGCGGTCGGCTGGTAGCCGAGGCTCTTGAGGTGGGCGAGCTGCTGGGCGTTGGCGCTGACGACGACCGAGCGGGCGTCGACCTGGTCGATGGAGACGCCGGTGGCGGTCAGGTCGGAACGCTCGGCGACGGTGGCGGGTCCGGCGATCTCGTACTGCCGGATCACCTCCTCGCCGCCGGTGGCGCTGACGGCGGTGCGGGCGTGGCTGGTGGCGGCGGTCGTGACGGGCACCGCGAGCGCGAGTGCCATGAGGGCCGCGAGGACGGCCGGCTTTCCGCGGGTACGAAGTCGCATGCTGTCTCCTGGGTGGGGAGTGTGGGGGAGTGCGACGAGCAGACGGACCTGCGTGACGGGTCGTGCGGTGCTGACATGGTCGAGGCGTGGCATGAACCGGTCAAGACAGGGAGTTCGGCCACATTGTCGCGTTCCCCGGCCCGGAAACGGCGCAGCGCCGCCCGGGGAGCGGCGGCGCCGCGTACGTGATCCCCCGAAGGAGGGAGCGGCTACGGCAGGCCGTGCACGGCCGGGCCCACCGCGTTCGACCAGGCGTTTGCGGCCGTGGCGTCCCAGTTGGTCGACCAGGTCATCGCACCCCGGATGTTCGGGTACGTCTGCGACGGCTTGAACGTGCCGCAGCCCGTGCCCTTCGCCAGGCAGTCGAGGGCGTTCTTCACGATCTGCGGGTCGACGTAGCCGCTGCCCGCACCGCGCGTCGACGCGGGCACGCCGAGGCCGACCTGGGAGGCGTCGAGACCGCCCTGGAGCTGGATGCAGGCGAGCGCGGTGAGGAAGTCCACCGAGCCCTGGCTGTAGACCCTGCCGTCGCAGCCGAGCATCGAACCGCTGTTGTAGTACTGCATGTTGACCACCGTGAGGATGTCCTTCACGGCGAGCGCCGTCTTGAAGTACTCGGTCCCGGTGGACTGCATGTCGATGGTCTGCGGCGCCATCGTCAGGACCAGCGACGGGCCGGCCTTGGCGGACAGCTGGCGCAGCGCCTTCGTCAGGTACGTGGAGTTGACGCCGTTCTCCAGGTCGATGTCGACGCCGTTGAAGCCGTACTCCTGCATCAGCGCGTACGCGCTGTCGGCGAAGGCGGTCGCGGAGGCGTCGCTGTTGACGGCGACGTTGCCCTTCTCACCGCCGACCGAGAGGATCACCGACTTGCCGGCCGCCTTCTTGGCGGCGATGTCGGCCTTGAAGTCGGCGGTGGAGGCGTAGCCGACGGCCGGGTCGAGGGTGAAGGCGAGCTTGCCGGGCGTGCTGGTGGCGTCCGCGAAGGAGACGGCGATGATGTCGTACTGCGACTGCACGTCCCGCAGCTTCTGCACGGTGGCGCCGTTGTCGAAGTTCTGCCAGTAGCCGGTCAGCGCGTGCTTGGGCACGGCCGGCCCGGGGCCCGGGTTGGTCACGTCGGACGTCCTCGCCGTGACCGCCGCCGACTTCGCGGACTCGCCGGCGGCGTTGGTCGCCGAGACCTGGAACTGGTACGAGGTGCTCGCGGCGAGCCCCGTGACGGTGGCGGAGGTGCCGCTCACGGTCGCCGCGAGGGCGCCGTCCTTGTAGACCTTGTAGCCGGTGGCGTTCGAGACCGCACCCCAGTTGAGAGAGACGGAGGAGGACGTCACGGAGCCGGCGGCGAGGCCCGCCGGGGCGGCGGGGACCGCGGGCGCCGGGTCGGTGCCGCCGCCTCCGTCGGGGCCGAAGACGCTCACGTCGTCGACGGAGTAGGCGGCCGTGCCGTACCAGCCGTGCGTGTAGACCTGCACGGACGTGGTGCTCGCGCCGGTCGTGAAGGTGGTCGTCAGCTGCTTCCAGCCCGCGCTGTCCGGCGTCCAGGTGGAGACGTCGGTGGTGCCGGTGCCGCTCGCGCCGAGGTACGCGTAACCGCCCTGCACCCAGGCGCTCAGCGTGTACGTGGAGCCCGGCTTCACGGCGACGGTCTGGGTGCACTGGGCGTTGTCCATGCCGGCCGGGGTGGCCCGCAGGGCGCCCGTACCGCTGTGCACGGGCGAGGAGACGACGGTGCCGCTGCCGGCCGAACAGGACCAGTTGGCGAGGCCGTTCTCGAAGCCCGCGTTCCTGGCGACGTTGACGTCCGCGGCCTGGGCGGTGCCGGCGCCGCCGGCGAGGACGAGCCCGGCGCTGACGGCGAGCGTCAGGGCGGCTCGGGTGGTGCGGTCCACGCATGCCTCCGAGGGGGAGTGGGGGGGAGGGGGATGAGGGGAGGTGCGGGAACAAGTTGGTCCAGACCAATTGGGTTGTCAAGACCTCTGGCGAGAAGGGCAGTTCAGAGCCGCCCGCTTCGGTCGAGAAAGTGACGGAGCTTGAAGGATTGTGTGTTCACCACTCCAGTGGCCTGGATAAAGTGCAGAGGCGGTAACGCTGCGAGTGCAGTTAGTGATCATTGAGGGATCGGGGGAGCCCGACGTGCCGACAGCGATTGCGGTCACCAGCGCCGACCTGGTGCTGCCGCCGACCGATCCGCAGACACCCCCCGCCGCCGTCCTGCCCGGCCCCGACACCCGGCCGCTCGACGCCGCCCTCGCCGACGTCCGCCAACTGCTCGACCTCCACGGCCATCTGATCGTCGTCTGCCCCACCGCCGCGCCGCCCGCGACCGCCGGACGCCTGCACGCCGTACGGTCGCTGCTCGAATCCGACCGGATCGCGATCGTGCGGACCGAACTGCCGCCGCTCGGCGCCGCCGTCCTCGTACGCCAGCTCCGCCAGCTCTCCGCCTGCGACTTCAGCCCCGGAGTCCTCGCCTCCGCCGCCCGGCTGCTCACCCACTACGTGTACGCGGGCGCCGTCCTCGGCTCGGTCGCCAAGCTCGACCACGTGCCCGTCGGACTCGGCTCCCACCTCAAGGGCTGGCTGCCCGGCGCCCACTTCGCCGTCCTCGCGGGGCCCACGCCCCAGCTCGTACGCATCGGCGCCGGGACCGCCCCGGCCGGACCCGACGGGCGCGGGGGCCCCGACGGGCTCGCCGGGCCCGACTTCGCCACCGACCTCGTCCTCGCCCGCGGCCAGCTCCAGACCGACTGGCCCACCGCCGCGCTCGCCCCCGGCTGGCAGGTCCGCGCCGTCCAGGAGGCCGCGCTGCCCGAGTCCTCGCCCCGCTGGTGGGGCACCGGACGGCTCGTCGAGTTCACCGCGTACCTGCCGGACCTGCCCGTCCTGCACCAACTCGTCTCCTCCGTGCGGCGCGAGACCTGCCACTGGTGCCGGATGGAGCTCATCGGCGACCGCTGCGGCTTCTGCGCCGCGCCGCTGCCCGCCACCGCCGAGGCCACCACGGCCAGATGACCCCTGTCCGACGCGTCACCCGTCCACGATCGAGGTAGTACGGCCATGAACTCCCGCCAGCGCCGTGGCGTCATCCTGCTGCTGCTCTCCGTCCTGTGCGCCCTCGGCGCCTTCGCCGGCGTGCTCTCGGTGATCAGCGACGTCAACTCCAAGGTCGGGCCCGAGGTGGCCGCGTACCGCGTCAAGGACGACATCGCGCCGTACACCCCGCTCGGCCCCGGCAGCTTCGAGCGGATCTCCATGCCGAAGCGCTGGCTTCCGGCCACCGCGGTCACGAACCTGCGCGAGACCGAGGGCATGATCGCGGTCACCACCCTGAAAGCCGGCTCCCTCCTCCAGAGCGACATGATCGTCAAGCGGCCCGCGCTCGAACCCGGCCAGCAGGAGATCGCCATCATGATCGACGCGGCCACGGGCGTCGCCGGCAAGATCACGCCCGGGGCGAGCGTCAACATCTACGCCACCTTCGCCGGCGAACGCGGCGGCCGCCCCGCCGAGTCCAAGCTGATCGTCGCCGGCGCCCACGTCCTCGCCATCGGCAAGCTGACCCCGATCGAGAACCAGGACGACCGCGGCGGCCGCGCCACCGAGGCCGTCCCGATCACCTTCGCGCTCTCCACCGCCGACACCCAGCGCGTCGCCTACGCCGAGTCCTTCGCCGAGCACGTCCGCCTCGCCCTCGTCGCCCCCGGCCCCGCCGGCGGCACCCCGCCGGACCCGCGCGACCGCACGTACACGCTCGACAAGGACAAGTGACAGGAACACGTGGCCAGGACCAGTGAGGACAGGCAAGGACAAGTGAGGCACCCGGTATGACCACCAGGATCCTGCCGGCCGTCGGCGACCCGGACGCGGCCCGCGCCGTCACCACCCTCATCGGGCAGCTCCCCGACGCCGAACCCGCCGGCCCCGTCACCGACTCCACCCAGCTCGTCGACACCCTCGCCCGGCTCGCCGCCGGGTCGGTCGACGACCTCCCGGAGGTCGTCCTCGTCCACGAGCGCATCGGGCCCGTCCCCGCGCTCGAACTCATCCGCGAGGTCGCCCTCCGCTTCCCCGCCGTCGGCGTCGTCCTCATCACCGCCGACGCCAGCCCCGTCCTCTTCTCCGCCGCCATGGACTCCGGCGCCCGCGGCCTCGTCACCCTCCCGCTCGGGTACGAGGAACTCGCCAGCCGCGTCCAGGCCGCCGCCCAGTGGTCCGCCGGCGTCCGCCGCCACCTCGGCGCCGCCGCCGACACCCCCACCGGCCCCGGTGGCACCGTCGTCACCGTCAGCGGCGCCAAGGGCGGCGTCGGCACCACCGTCACCGCCGTCCACCTCGCCCTCGCCGCCCGCGCCTCCGGCCGCGCCGTCGCCCTCGTCGACATGGACCTCCAGGGCGGCGACATCGCCTCGTACCTCGACGTCCAGTTCCGCCGCTCGCTCGCCGACCTCGCCGCCATCAGCGACATCTCGCCACGGGTTCTGCAGGACGCCGTCTACGTCCACGAGACCGGCCTCTCCCTGCTCCTCGCCCCGGGCGAGGGCGAACGCGGCGAGGAGGTCACCGACCGCTCCGCCCGCCAGATCGTCAGCGCCCTGCGCGGCCGCTACGAGGTCGTCGTCATCGACTGCGGCACCCACCTGGACGCGGCCGGCGCGGCGGCCGTCGAGATGGCGGACGCGGCGCTCCTGGTCACCACGCCGGACGTGGTCGCGGTACGGGCCGCCAAGCGGGCCGTACGCATGTGGGACCGGCTCCAGGTCCGCAAGCCCGAGGAGACCACGGTCCTCGTCAACCGCCACACCCGCGGCACCGAGATCCAGCCCGCCCTCATCCAGAAGATCACCGGCACGCGCATCGCGGGCGTCGCCGTCCCGGCCCAGTTCAAGGAACTGGCGGCGGTCGTGGACGCGGGCCGGCTGCACGACCTCGACGCCCGCTCGACGATCAAGCAGGCGCTGTGGGCGCTGGCGGGCGAACTGGGGCTGGTCAAGGCGGGGGAGCAGCAGAGCAGGGAGCTGGTACGGGCTCCGGAGCGCGGCGCGCTGGGGCTGCGACGGCGCGGGACCGGGCGCTGACCATGGGGCCGATCAGACGGGACGACAGGGGACAGGTGGCGGTCGAGTTCGTCGGCATGCTGCCGCTGATCCTGCTCACGCTCGTCCTGCTGTGGCAGTGCGTCCTGATCGGCTACACGTACACGCTGGCGGGGAACGCGGCGGACGAGGCGGCGCGGGCGGAGGCGGTCGGCGACGACTGCGAGGCCGCGGCGACACGGCACCTGGACGGGGCGTGGAAGTCGGGGGCGAGCGTGACGTGCGGTTCGTCGGGCGGCATGGTCCACGTGACGGTCACGCTGCGGGTGCCCGTGCTGTTCCCGGGGGCGGTGAGCTTCCCCTTCGACGTACGCGGAGAGGCCGGCGCCGTACGCGAGGAGGCGGAGGACCGATGAAGCGTCGTGACCGTGGCCAGGTCGCCGTCGAGTACCTGGGCTTCCTGCCCATCCTGCTGCTGATCGGCCTCGCCGGCGTCCAGCTCGGCATCGTCGCGTACGCGGCCCAGCAGGCGGGCACGGGGGCGCGGGCGGCGGCGCGGGCGGCGAGCGTGGACGACCCGGAGTCCGTCCCGGATCCGGAGGCGGCGGGGCGGGCGGCCATGAGCGGGTGGGTCGCGGGCCACAGCGACGTCCACGTGGACGGCGGGGTCGCGACCGTCACCGTACGGAGCATCCCGTCCCTCATCCCCTTCCTGACCATCGGCGACGTGACCAGGACCGCCACCATGCCCGTCCCCGAGGAGGACCGCCGATGAGCCTGCGGGCCCGTATCCACACCCCCGAGGAGAACCGGGCGGGCGGCGCCGGACGCGAGGACGGCCACCTCGTCGCGTCGTTCCGCGCCAAGCTCCTGGAGGAGATCGACCTCACCGAGATGTCCGCGCTCGCCGCCGCCGAGCGCCGGGCCCGGCTGGAGCGCGTCCTCGGTCACATCATCAGCCGCGAGGGCCCCGTGCTCTCCACGGCCGAGCGGGCCCAGCTGATCCGCCGCGTCGTGGACGAGGCGCTCGGCCTCGGCGTGCTCGAACCGCTCCTCGAAGACACGTCGATCACCGAGATCATGGTGAACGGCCCCGACCAGATCTACGTCGAGCGGGCGGGCCGGGTGGAGCTGCTGCCGCTGCGGTTCGCGTCGCACGAGCAGCTGATGCAGACGATCGAGCGGATCGTGTCGACCGTCAACCGCCGCGTGGACGAGTCGAATCCGATGGTCGACGCCCGGCTGCCCTCCGGCGAGCGCGTCAACGTCATCATCCCGCCGCTCTCGCTCACCGGCGCCACGCTCACCATCCGCCGCTTCCCGCGCTCGTACACCCTGCACGAGATGATCGGGCTCGGGTCGATGGACGAGCAGATGCTGTTCCTGCTGTCCGGGCTCGTGCAGGCGAAGTTCAACATCATCGTCTCCGGCGCCACCGGCACCGGGAAGACGACACTGCTCAACGCCCTGTCCGGGCTCATCCCGGACGGCGAGCGGATCATCACCATCGAGGACTCCGCCGAACTCCAGCTCCAGCAGTCCCACGTCATCCGCCTGGAGGCCCGGCCGCCCAACATCGAGGGCCGCGGGCAGGTCTCCATCCGCGACCTCGTGCGCAACTCGCTGCGCATGCGCCCCGACCGCATCGTCGTCGGCGAGGTGCGCGGCGGCGAGACGCTCGACATGCTCCAGGCGATGTCCACCGGCCACGACGGCTCGCTCGCCACCGTCCACGCCAACTCCGCCGAGGACGCCCTCATGCGGCTCCAGACCCTCGCGTCCATGTCCGAGGTCAAGGTGCCGTTCGAGGCGCTGCGGGACCAGATCAACAGCGCCGTCGACGTCCTCGTGCAGCTCACCCGCCACCCCGACGGCACGCGCCGGGTCACCGAGATCGCGATCCTCGCCTCCAGCGGCCGCGAGCGCTATCTCCTCGCCACCGTCTGCCGCTTCGACGCCCAGCCGCTCGCCGCCGACGGGCGGGTGTACGGCGCGTTCTCCCACCATCCGCTGCCGCGCCGGGTCGCCGAGCGGCTGTACATGGCGGGCCAGCCCATTCCGCAGGCGTTCGGCGTGGCGGCGACCGACGAACAGCTCGCCACGCGGGAAGCGAAGTAGGGGGAGACCTGTCGTGCACCTGAACCCGACGTGGCTGACCGCCGGAGTGGCGCTGGTCTGCTGCGTCCTCGCCGTGGTCGGCATCCAGCTGTACGCGAGCGGGGCCGCCCAGCGCTCGGCGCTGATCGCCCGGCTCAGCCAGACCGCGGGCGAGGGCGCCGACGGTACGGGGGCGGGCGGCCGGCGCAGGCGCCGGTTCCGCGGCGTCGACCGGCGGGTGCGGCGAACCACCCTCGGGCGCAAGCTGGAACTCCGTATCTCCGCCACGGGACTGGAGATCACGCCGGGCGAGTTCGTGGTCTACATGGCGGTCACCGTCGCCGTCCTGTGGATCGCCGGGCAGGCGCTGCTCTCCCCGTTCTTCGGGCCGATCTGCGGCTTCCTGGGCGTGTGGGTCGCCATGGGCTTCCTCAACTGGCAGCGGCAGAAGCGCATCGAGAAGTTCATCAACCAGCTCCCCGAGCTCTCCCGCATCCTCGCCAACGCCACCCAGGCCGGCCTCGCCCTGCGCATGGCGCTCTCGCTCGCCGCCGACGAGATGGAGTCCCCGGCCGGTGACGAACTGGCCAAGGTCTCGCAGCAGCTGGCCGTCGGCACGTCGATCGACGACGCCCTCGGCGAGCTGGCCGAGCGCCTCCCGTCCCGCGAGCTCGTCGTCCTCGTCACCACCCTGGTCCTCGCCAACCGGGCCGGCGGCACCGTGGTCTCCTCGCTGCGCAACCTCACCGAGACGCTGGAGGAACGGAAGGAGACCCGGCGCGAGGTCCGTACGCAGCTGTCGCAGGTGAGCCTGACGGCGTACGCGGTCCCGGTCATCGGCGTCGGCTCGCTGCTGCTCATCGACAACATGCAGCCGGGCGCGCTCGACCGGATGACCGGGTCGGGACTCGGACAGCTCGCGGTGGTGCTGGCCTTCGGGCTCTACGCGGTGGGCTTCGTGATCATCCGCCGCCTCGCGAAGATCGACGTGTGAGGGGCGTGACGACCGTGGAACTCCTGTGGGCCCTGCTGGCGGGCGTGTCCGTGGCGGGCATCTGCTACGGCATCCGCCTCTACCGCGCCGACGCCAAACTCCCCTCCGACCTCCAGCTCGCCCTGGAGGTCGGCGCCACCCGCACCGGCGCCGTCTACTCCGCCGTCGACCGCCTCGGCATGCGATGGTCGCCGGCCGTGCTGCGGCTGATGGGCCCGAAGCGGGTCAACTCGGTCCGCCGCCGCATCGACCTCGCCGGCAACCCCGGCGGCCTGACGATCGACCGGTACGGAGCCAGGCGCGCCGTCTACGGCTTCCTGGGCGGCCTGGGCGGCCTCCTCATGCTGGGCCGGGGGTCGTATCTGGTGGCGGTGGTGCTCTTCGCCTTCGGCGCCTTCTGGACCGAGGTCGGCATCTGGTCGGCCGTCCGCATCCGCAAGGACCAGATCGAACGCACGCTTCCCGACTTCCTCGACGTCCTCGCCGTCGTCGTCTCCGCCGGCCTCGGCTTCCGCCAGGCGCTGGAACGCGTCGCCGACAAGTACGAGGGCCCCTGGGCCGACGAACTCCGCATCACCCTGCGCCAGATGGACATGGGCGTCAGCCGCCGCGAGGCCTTCGACGAGCTGCGCCGCCGCAACGACTCCGAACAGGTCGCCCAGTTCGTCACCGCGCTGCAGCAGGGCGAGGAACTGGGCGCCCCGATCGTCGACACGCTCATCCAGATCGCCAACGACATGCGCCGCACGGACGCCCAGAACGCGCGGCGCAAGGCCGCGAAGGCGGTACCCAAGGCCACGATGGTGATCACGACGCTGATGGTCCCGGCGACGATGATCCTGCTGGGGGCGGGGCTCTTCCTCGGCACCGGCACCGACTTCGGCTCGATCACGGGCGAATGAGATGCGGACGCGGATGCTGAAGGTCCTGGTGGTGGGCGCCAACCCGGTGGTACGAGCGGGCCTGACGGTGCTGTTGGGCGCCTGCCCGGACATCGAGCTGGTCACCGAACCGGCCGCCTCGGACGTGATCGTCGTCGACGCGGACCGGGAAGCGGTCGCGGAGCTGTCGGCCCACGCCCCGGTGCTGTTGCTGACGCACGAGCCGGTGGAGGCGCGGGCGGGGGCGGGGGCTGTGGCTCGGCTGGTCCACGGCCGGTTCGACGTGGCGGAACTCGTCCGGGTCGTGCGTGCGACTGCACATGCTGGCGCGCGGCCAACTCTCGCGAATATACTGCACTTCAGAAATCCGGCTTCGCGAGTGCAACGAATTGAGCGATTCGGTCTGAGTGCGAGGGAGGTGGAGGTCATGGACCTGATCGCGTCCGGTCTGACCAACCAGCAGATCGCCACCGCCTGCTCCATCAGCGAGAAGACCGTCAAGAACCACATCAACCGCATCTTCGCCAAACTCCACAGCACCACCCGCGGCGAAGCCATCGCCTCCTGGCTCGGCACGAGGACGGCGTCGTGACGCCGCCCGAGGCGACTACCGAGCGTGATTGGGCCTACGGACCCTGTGAACACCGGCCCCACCCGGCGTACCCTGCCCGAGTCGCCGGACTCGGAGGGGAACACGATGAACGAGGCGCTGCTGAAGGCTCTGACCAAGGCCAAGGTACGGATGGGGAGTTGGGGCGCCGAGAGGCGCGACGGGGACCGCGGGCAGACGGCGGTGGAGTACCTGGGGATCATCGTGGTGGTGGTGGCGATCGTGGTCGCGATCTCCGGGACGAGCATCGGGCAGAGCATCAGGGATGCGATCTCGAGCAAGATCACCAGCCTGACCGGCGGGAAGTAGGCAAACAGCGCGGCGACGCCGGCCAGGCGTTTCCCGTCTACGTCGCCGTGATTGCGGGTCTGCTGTTCCTTGCGTTCGTCTACTTCGCCGTGGGCCAGGCGGCGGTCACGCGAGGCGGAGGGCAGACCGCCGCCGACGCGGCCGCGCTCGCCGCAGCCCAGGACGCGAGGGAGCAGCTGCGAGAGGGCTGGCTCGACGTGATCCTGGATCCGGCCGAGTGGGACCAGTACCTGGAGGGCGAGGAGTACTCCGACGCTCGGGCCTGTAAGCGAGCGGAGCTGTTCGCGGCCAAGAACAACGCGGCGATCCCGGACGGAGGATGCGATCCCGTCGAGCGCGGCTTCCGGGTGCAGATCCGCACTCTGGACACGGTGGGCAAATCGCTGGTGCCGGGGACGGAGACGACGCACGCCGTCGCGACCGCGACCGCCGTTCTGGAGCCTCGTTGTCATTACGAGGCGCCCGAGCCGACACCTCCGCCGACCCTGCCAACGCCGACCGGATCGGCCACGCCCGAGCCGACTCCCACACCGAGCCCCGAACCCGAGCCGATCACCGGCCTCGTCTGCGATGGCGTCGAGTGGACGATCGACCCGGAAGACCCACGACTGCCCGACGCGGCGGACCTCTTCACTGTTCGACTTGCCGACTGACGAGCGAAGGACCTGGATTCATGGACGTTCGGTACGCGAGGAAGGCCCGCAGGGGGGCGGCCGTCGCCCTTGCGGCTGGACTGGTTCTCGTCGTGAGTGGGTGCGGCAGCGACGAGTCGCCCAAGCAGGCCTCACCCCGGGCGAGTTCCGTCGCTCCGAGAGGCGGCGGAGAGGCGTCCAACCCATCACCTTCGGCCGATCCCACCCAGGTCCTCGCGGCGCTCAAGGGACCTACGGGGCTGGAGCTCTCGGTCAACTCGGTCGAGCGGGACGCGGGTGGTTTCCTCACCGTCAGCGGCCGCCTGACGAACACCTCGCACGATGCGGTCGCGATCTCCTCACGCCTCAGCGGGGACGAGACGGAGATCGTCAAGCACAGCAACTCCCTCGGGGGCGCCACGCTCCTCGATTCCGTCGGCAAGAAGCGGTACTACGTTCTGCGCGACACGGACGGGCGGCCGCTGACCACCACCGACCTCAGCAGCCTCGCCCCCCAGACCGGCATCCCCGTCTTCATGCAGTTCCCCGCCCCACCCCCCACCACCACCGAAGTCTCCCTCCAGCTCCCCACCTTCACCCCCGCCACCATCAAGCTCTCCTGAGAGCGCCGCCATGACCTCCACACGCCGCCGCCTCGCCGCCCTCGCCGCCGGTCTCGTCCTGCTCTCGGCCTCCGCCGGGACGGCGTACGGGGACGATCCACCCGGTTCCACCTCCACCGGCGCGCCCCCGCCCGCCATCGACACCAACTCGCCCGCGCTGATGCTGCCCGACGGCGCGACGCTCGCGCCGCCGAAGGTCCTCGACATCAAGCAGATCGTCGAGGAGGAGGGCGGCGAGCAGCGGCGCGAGGACACGAACGTGGACGTGACGTTCGCGCTGCAGGCCGAGGTGCTGTTCGGCAAGGACAGCGCCAGGCTCAGCCCGTCCGCCGCCGCCCGGATCGCGGCCATCGCCGCGGAGATCAGGAAGCAGGGGTCGGGCCGGGTGCGCGTCTTCGGGTTCACCGACGACCTGGGGACGTACGAGCACGGGCTGAAGCTGTCCAAGGAACGCGCCGACGCCGTGCAGCAGGAGCTCGCCAAGAGCCTGGGCGCGGGGACGACGTACGACATCCGCGGGTACAGCGAGGACTACCCGATCGCGGACAACGCCACCGAGGAGGGCCGCAAGAAGAACCGCCGCGTCGAGGTGTCCTTCCCCCGCACCTCCGGCGGGTAGCGGGGCGATGCGCACGGTCATAGCAGCCGCGCTCGTCGTCGTCGGGGCGCTCGGCGCCCACGCGGGGAGCAGCGGCCCGCCCGCGTACCGCACCGCGCCCGACGCCCGGCCCGTCGGCACCGGTGCGGTGCTGCCGGGGCCGGGCACGTACACCGACAGCGTCGCGAAGGGCGAGACCCGCACCTACCGGGTGCGCCTCGACGGCACCTCGAACGTCTACCTCTCCGCCGTCCTCGCCCCCGCCCCCGGCGCGCCCGTCGACGTCGTCGACGGGCTCTCCCTCTCCCTCCGCACCCCGGGCGGCACGCCGTGCGGCATGAACACCGACGTCCGTTTCTACGGTGACACCGCCCGGCCCATCGCCGACTACGTCAGCCGGCGCGTCGAACCGGGGCGGGACTGCCAGGAGCCGGGGGAGTACGTGTTCGTCGTCGAGGGTGTCGGGCGGGCGGAGGGCTCGGCGGCGCGGCGGACCGTCGAACTCGGGTACGTCGTCGAGCCCGCGCCCGACGAACCCGCGCCGCCCGCGCCGACCGCGTGGCGTACCGAGCCGCCGGCCGGGCTGGGCACGGGGCAGGCCCGCGCGGCCCATGGCGGCACCGGCTTCAACGACGCCGCCGGCCTTTCCGGCGACGGCGGCACCTGGCGCGACGAGCTGCGGCCGGGGGAGAGCCGCTTCTACCGGGTGCCGGTCGACTGGGGGCAGCAGCTCTTCGTACGGGCACGGTTCGGCAACGCGACCGCGCCGCCCGGGCGTTCCGCGCTGCCGGACGGGCTGCGGCTCGCGCTGTACAACCCGGCGCGCGGCGCCGTCGACGAGGCCAAGGGCCTCTACACCGGCGAGCCCGCCACTCTCTCCCTGGCCACCGCCCCGGCCGCCTACGCCAACCGCTCCACGGGTACCACGAACGCCGTCGGCGCCATGCGCTTCGCCGGCGCGTACTACGTCCAACTCACCCTCGACCGCTCCGCTCCCACCCCCGTCCCGGTCTCCCTCGACCTCGCCCTCACCCCGCCCTCCACGGGCGGGGATCCTGCTTCCTCCGCTCCGGTACGCGCCCCGGATCCCACCCTGCGCGCCATCGGCATCGCGGGCGTCACCACCGGCACCGTCCTCGTCGCCGGCCTCGGCGCCTGGCCCCTGGCCCAGCGGACCCGCCGTCGCGCACAGGGGCGCCACGCCCGCGGGGCGGCGGAGATCGAGAGCGCTCGGAGGCGATGACCGTCACCCGCCCCAGTCCCGCTCCAGCGCGCCCCTGATCGTCGCGATCATCCGGTCCGGGTGCCGGAACACCTCCCTCGCCGTGAAGCGGAGGACCCGGCGGACCTCGCGGCAGTCGGTCAGGGCGTTGAAACGGTCGATGTCGCGCTCGTGGGCCTGGCGGCTGCCGTGGAAGGCGTAGCCCTCGATCTCCACGGCCAGGCCCGCCGCGCGGAAGAGGAAGTCGGGACGCAGGGTGCGGCCGGAGCGGCTGTGCAGGAGGGGCTGGCTCTCCGGGTGGAGGCCCGCGTCGTGCATGCGGAGGCGGGCGATCGTCTCGGCGGGGGAGCCGGAGGCGGGGTCGGTCAGGGAGAGCCACGCCCGGGCGCGGGCCGCGCCCGGCCGGCGCGGGGCCAGTTCGGCATCGAGTTGTTCCCGGCGGACGAGTGGCGCGCGGCGGATGCCCTGGACCGTGCGCCGGGCGAGCGCGGAGTCCGCCGTGACCACGGCCTCCTCGCGGGTGCCACGGCGCATCAGGTCGCCGACCGTCCGGGCCGGTGTGGTCACGCGCAGCCCGGCCCGTACGGAGCTGTCCGCCTCCGTCAGGAACGAGGTCGAGTGAACGCGGACGCGGACTCGGACGCGGCCCCGGAAGCCGGCCCTGCCGGTGATCCCGCCCGCGCCCTTCCGACGGGTGGTGAACTCCAGCAGCTCCAGCGGCTCCGACCCAGTGGACCCAGTGGACCCGGTGGACCCGGCGGACTCGACAGATCCGTCCGGCCCGCCCGACGCCCCGGGCCCGCCCGATGCGCCCAGGTGCTCGATGCGGTGCAGTGCCGCAGCCGTTCCGTGGCTGCACACCAGGTCCGGGCGGAGCGACTGCACGATCCGCGCCCGGCCCTTCCAGTCCACCTCCTTCCCCGGGGCGGCCCATGCCCCCCGGCAGATCGGTTGCCATCCCTCGCGCCGCAGCCGTCCCCGCAGCCGCCCGCGCGTCCAGCCCGCCTCGTACGCGCGAACGGTCAGCAGCACCCCGCCCCTGGCGAGCCTCCCCAACTCGTACATACGAGCAACGATCCACGGAAGAGCGACACTTCGCATCCCCTGTGGAAAACTCCGCGAAAGGCATCGTCAGGAAAGCGCAAAAGCGCCGTTAATCGATGAGATCGGGCACGTCGGAGCGGGCATCCTGATCAAGGAGCCGGCCCTCACGCGCTCGCACGAGCGAGCTCCCCAGCGCATCCGAAACGGGCAGCCGATGACCACGCCTACCCCCACCACTCCCACCACCTCCAGCACTCCCGCCACCCCCGCCACTCCCGCCACTCCCAGCGTCCAGCTCGTCAGCGACCTCGTCGCCCGCGTCCCCGGTTTCCGTGACGCCTACGACGCGCACGTCTTCAGCCAGGGCTGCGTCCAGCCGCACGTCTTCTTCTGGGACGTCGTCCAGGACACCGTCCGCTCCTTCCTCCAAGGGGATGCCGGCACCGTCGACTGGCGGGGCACCCTCGACTTCCTGGAGGAGCAGAGCCGCCGCGGAGTCGTCGGCGTCGACGAGGTCATCGTCACGTCCTTCCTCGGTGACCTGCCCCACCCCCACGAGCCCGGCCACGCGATCGTGACGCAGTTCGGGCCCGTCATGGCCGCGCGATTCCAGCGTCTTCGTCCAGGCGGCTGATAATCGAGCGCATGTCCCGCTCCGCCCCGCGTCATCCCCATCCCCATTCCCTGTCCCTCGCCCTCGGCGGCTACGCCGCCACCCGCCTCCTCGGGCTCGCCGTCCTCGCCGTCGCGGCCGCGGTCACCGGCGAGGACGGGCTGCACCGGCTGAAGGGGCGCTGGGACGCCGTCTGGTACACGCGGATCGCCGAGCACGGATACGGCTACCAGGTCACGCTCCCCAACGGCAGCGTCCACGCCGACCTCGCGTTCTTCCCGCTCTTCCCCGCCCTGGAGCGGGCGGTCGCCACCGTCCTCCCCGTCGACGCCTCCACCGCCGGGCTCCTCGTCTCCTGGGCCGCCTCGCTCGCCGCCGCCTGGGGCATCTACGCGGTGGGCGCGCACGTCGCGGGTCGGCGCACCGGGGTCGTCCTGGCAGTGCTGTGGGGGGCGTACCCGACGGCGTTCGTGCAGTCGATGGCGTACACGGAGACGCTGTTCACCGCGCTCGCCGCCTGGTCCGTCCTCGCCGTCCTGCGGGACCGCTGGATCCTCGCCGGGGCGCTGTCCGTGCTCGCGGGGCTCACCCGGCCGACGGCGGCCGCGCTGATCGCCGCGATCGGGATCAGCGCCGTGGTGACGGTCGTACGCGAACGGCGCCTGCGGGCCCGCCTCGTCGTGGGGACGCTGCTCGCGCCGCTCGGGTGGCTCGCGTACGTCGTGTACGTCGGCGTCCGCCAGGGCAGCGCGACGGCCTACTTCGACGTGCAGGCGGCCTGGGGCAACTCCATCGACGGCGGTGTCGCCCTCGCCCGCTTCATCGCCGGGCTGCCGTGGCCGGCGGCGCTCGGCCTCTGCCTCGTGCTCGGGCTGCTCGGCTGGCTGATCGTGCTGTGCGTGCGGCAGCGGCAGCCGTTGCCGCTGCTCGTCTACACGGTCGCCGTCGTCGTCGTCTCGCTCGTCGGCGCCGCCTACTTCGGCTCCCGGCCCCGCCTGATGATGCCCGCGTTCGGCCTGCTGCTGCCGCCCGCCGCGGCCCTGGCGCGGCTCCGCACCCGTACGGCCGTGCCCGTCCTCGCCGCCCTGGCACTGGCCTCAGCCGCCTACGGCGCCTTCACGCTCCTGGGCGCCGGTCCGCCGTGATGTCCACCCCGTCGCCGGCCTCCGCCGGTCCGCCGTGACGACCACCCCGTCGCCGGCCTCGGCCGCCTACGGCGCCTTCACGCTCCTGGGCGCCGGTCCGCCGTGACGACCCCCTGTCGCCGGCCTCCGCCGGTCCGCCGTGACCACCACCCCGTCGCCGGCCTCCGCCGCCGACGGCGCCTTCACGCTCCTCGGCGCCGGTCCACCCTGACGGTCACTCCGCGCCGCAGCCCCCAGCCCGCCATCGTGCCGGCCTCCGCCTCCAGGACGTGCCGGCCGCGCCAGCGGACCATGCCGAGCCGGCCCGGCCGCATCGTGACCACGTCGAGGACGGTGAACGAGCGGTCGAGATAGGCGATGTCGAGGGCGAAGCGCATGCCGAAGGTGTGGATGCTGTTCGTCGGGGTGATGAGCAGGGCGCCGTCGATGCCGTCGCGGCCGAGCAGCCCCCGCCGCCGCGCCCTGTAGGTCGCGGCGATCTCCAGAGGGACCGGCCCGCCGTCCGGTGTGTCCAGCCATCCCGGCCCATCCCGCCAAGTCCTCCCCATGCGCACGACAGTAGCCCTAAGGTCGGCCCGTGGACGCCCTGTCGATCGCCCTCGTCACCGGCTCCGCCCTGTGGGGCGCGGCGGCCGGGCTGTTCGTCCCGCGGGCCGCCTACCGGCTCGCCGTCGCCCCCGACGAGCCCTGGCGGGCCGCCTGTCCTGCGGGCCATCCCTTCGCGGGGCCGGCGCGGGGCTGGCTCGGCGGCCCCGGGCGGGCGGGCTGCGCGACCACCCGGGCCCCCCTCTTCGCGCCGCTGGTCACCGCGCTCGCCTGCGCCGCGCTCGCCGTGGCCACCGGCGGGCCGCGGCCCGAGCTGCTCGTCTGGCTGCTCGTCACCCCCTTCGGCACCCTCCTCGCCGTCGTCGACGCGCGCGTCCAGCGGCTGCCGGACCCGTTGACGCTGCCGCTCGCCGCCGCGCTGCCGCTGCTCCTCGCGCTCGCCGCGCTCCTGCCGTACGCGGCCGGGTCCTGGCCGCACTCCCTCCTCGGCGCCCTCGCGCTCGGCGGCGGCTACCTGGGCCTCTTCCTGCTCCATCCGGACGGCATGGGCCTCGGCGACGTGAAGCTGGCCGTCCCGCTCGGCGCGGCCCTCGGCTGGTACGGCTGGGGGGTGCTGTTCGCGGGGGCGTTCGCGGGGTTCCTGCTCGGTGCGGTGTACGGGCTCGGGCTCGTCCTCGCGCGCCGGGCCGGGCGCGGCTCGGCGATCCCGTTCGGGCCGTTCATGATCGCGGGTGCGCTCCTGGGGCTGCTGCTCGGCGCGTTCACCGCCCTGCCCTGAACGAGCCGCCCTAGCATCAGCCCATATGCGGACAATCGATACGGAATTGACCCCATATGTGCCGACACCGACTGCGGCGAGGGAACGACAGCGGGCCGACCTCCTCCCGTGGGTCTGGGCCGCCGCCCTCTGCCTCCTCTACGCCACCGTCGCCGTGCGCCGTCACCAGCTCATGCGCACCACCGGCTACGACCTCGGCATCTTCGAACAGGCCGTCCGCGCCTACGCCGAACTCCGCGCCCCCGTCGTGCCCCTGCGCGGCGAGCACTTCAACCTCCTCGGCGACCACTTCCACCCGCTCCTCGCCGTCCTCGCGCCGCTCTACCGCCTCTTCCCCTCGCCGCTCACCCTCCTCGTCGCCCAGTCCGCGCTCCTCGCGCTCGGCGCCGTGCCCCTGACCCGCTGGGCCGTCCGCGCCGTCGGCCCGCGCGCCGCCCATGCCGTCGCCGCCGGATACGGACTGAGCTGGGGCATCGCGTCCGCCGCCGCGTTCGACTTCCACGAGGTGGCCCTCGCCGTACCGCTGCTCGCCTGGTCCCTCGAAGCCCTCGGGCGGCGGCGTTGGCGGGCCGCCGTCGCCTGGGCCGCGCCGCTGCTGCTCGTCAAGGAGGACCTGGGCTTCACGCTCGCCGCCGTCGGGGCGTACATCGCCCTCAAGGGCCGTACGGAAAGACGTGCCCGCCGGCTCGGCCTCGCCACCGCGGCCGCCGGACTGCTCGGCTCCGCCCTGGAGATCAAGGTGCTGCTGCCCGCGCTCGCCCCCACCGGCGGCTACGCCCACGGCGGCCAGCTCGCCGCCGCGCACGGCTCGCTGCTCTCCGCGCTCGCGCACGCCCCGCTCGACCTGCTGCGGCCCGACCTCAAGGCCACCACCCTGATCCTGGTCTTCGCCCCGTCCGCGCTGCTCGCGCCGCGCTCACCGCTCGCGCTGATCGCACTGCCCACGCTCGGCTGGCGGATGGCGTCGGAGAACGTCTTCCACTGGGGCACGGCCTTCCACTACAGCGCGATCCTCATGCCCGTCGTCTTCGCCGGACTCCTCGACGTCCTCGGGCGGGAGCACGACCGGCGCCACGTCCGGGCCGCGCTCGCCACCGTCCTCGCGGTGACCGCCGTACTCGTCCCGTCCTTCCCGCTGGCGCAGCTCGCCCAGCGGGCCACCTGGCACACCACCCCGCACCTGGAGGCGGCCCGGGCGCTCCTCGCGAGGATCCCCGACGGCGCGACCGTCGCCGCCTCCAACCGGCTCGCCCCGCAGCTCACCTCCCGCTGCACGGTCGTCCTCTTTCCGACCTTCCCGGTCGGCGGGCGGCTCTACGAGTACCGGCGCAAGGACCTGCCGCCGCCCACGGCCGAATGGATCATCCACGATCCCGAGGCCCCCGAGGCCTGGCCGTACCGGCGCGGCCACTGGCCCTACCCCCTGGCGCAGCAGCAGGCGGAGCTGGCCGCAGCGCAGCGCACGTACGGCTACGAGCTCGTCGCCCGTCGTGACGGCATCACGCTGCTCCGCCGCCGAGGCACCTCCTGACCTGCGGCCCCACCCCCTCGCCGCGTCAACCGGGCGACCCGTGACCGGGGTCCCCCGTGGGAGGTACGGATTACGCCGCCACGCCCGGGCGCAAACCCGCCACGGGCCGCTACAGCCCTTGTGCCGCTTGGTCTCCGGGCGAATCGGCGATGACCGGTCGGCGCGCGCGGCGCACAACACGGTTAATGAAGGGTTATGGTGGAAACCCCCCCTCGGGCCGGTCCGTATCCCCCCCACGGACCGGCCCGTTTTCTTTCCCCGCCGCCTGGAGCTACGGGCTCAGCCCCGACCGGCCCAGATGTTGGTGCCCTCGGTGTCGACGGCGAACGCGTCGATCTCCTTCAGCTCCTCCTCCGTCAGCGGAGCCCCGTGCAGCGCCGCCACGTTCTGCTCCAGCTGCGCCACGCTCGACGCGCCGATCAGCGCCGACGTCATCCGCTCGTCCCGCAGCACCCACTTCAGCGCCAGCTGGGCCAGCGACTGGCCGCGCCGCTCCGCGATGCCGGCGAGGCCGCGCAGCCGGCCCAGCACGTCGTCGGAGAGCAGGTTCGGGTCGAGGGACTTGCCCTGGGTCGCGCGCGAGCCCTCCGGGACGCCCGTCAGGTACTTGTTGGTCAGCAGGCCCTGCGCCAGCGGCGCGAAGGAGATGCAGCCCATGCCGGCCGCCTCCAGGGTGTCGAGGAGGGCGTCCTCCTCCGTCCACCGGTTGATCATCGAGTACGAGGGCTGGTGGATCAGGGCCGGGACGCCCATGTCCTTGAGGATCCGCGCGGCCTCGGCGGTCTGCTCACTGGTGTACGAGGAGACGCCCACGTACAGCGCCTTGCCCTGCTGCACGGCGGAGGCCAGCGCCCCCATCGTCTCCTCGAGGGGCGTGTGCGGGTCGAAGCGGTGCGAGTAGAAGATGTCGACGTAGTCGAGGCCCATCCGCTTCAGGGAGGCGTCGAGCGACGACATCAGGTACTTGCGGGAGCCCCACTCGCCGTACGGCCCGGGGTGCATCAGATAGCCGGCCTTCGTCGAGACGATCAGCTCGTCCCGGTACGGCGCGAAGTCCTGCGCGAAGATCTTGCCGAAGTTCAGCTCGGCGGAGCCGGGCGGCGGGCCGTAGTTGTTCGCCAGGTCGAAGTGGGTCACGCCCAGGTCGAAGGCGCGGCGCAGGATCGCCCGCTGCGAGTCGAGCGAGCGGTCGTCGCCGAAGTTGTGCCACAGGCCGAGCGAGATCGCGGGGAGCTTGAGCCCGCTGCGGCCGGTGCGCCGGTACTCCATGGCGTCGTAGCGGTCCGCGGCGGCGCGGTAGAGGGGGGAATCAGTCACGTATCTCTGCTTATCACGGACTTGTGACAGTCCCGGGCTGGGAGCTCGTTACCCGTCGGCAGTAATGTGGCGGCTTCGGGGGGCCGACACTGCATGGAGGGGTAAAGAACAGTGAACCTGCGCGACCTGGTGTACGGGCTCTACGCACGCCGGGTGGAAGGCCGCCTCGACCACGCCCAGGTGCCCAAGCACATCGGCGTCATCCTCGACGGCAACCGCCGGTGGGCCAAGGCCAGTGGCGGCACCCCGGAGCAGGGTCACAAGGCCGGTGCGGACAAGATCCAGGAGCTGCTCGGCTGGTGTGCCGAGACCGACGTCGAGGTCGTCACGCTCTGGATGCTCTCCACCGACAACCTGAACCGCCCCGAGGAACAGCTCCTCCCGCTGCTCGGCATCATCGAGGACGCGGTGCGGGCCCTCGCCTCCGACGGGCGCTGGCGGGTGCACCACGTGGGCACCCTCGACCTGCTGCCGGCGCGCACCCAGTCCGTGCTCAAGGAGGCCGAGCAGGCCACCCTGGACAACAAGGGCATACTCGTGAACGTCGCCGTGGGCTACGGCGGCCGGCAGGAGATCGCGGACGCGGTCCGCTCCCTGCTCCTCGACCACGCGGAGCGCGGCACCAGCTTCGAGGAGCTGGCCGAGGTCGTCGACATCGACCTGATCTCCGAGCACCTCTACACCCGCGGCCAGCCCGACCCGGACCTGGTGATCCGCACCAGCGGCGAGCAGCGGCTGTCCGGTTTCATGCTGTGGCAGAGCGCGCATTCCGAGTACTACTTCTGTGAGGTGCACTGGCCGGCCTTCCGCAAGGTCGACTTCCTGCGTGCGCTGCGCGACTACGCGGCCCGGCACCGCCGCTTCGGCAACTGAGAGCCCCCGGGGCCCGTCCCGCCCCGTCCGTCACCCTCCGTTCATGAACGCGCCGTCATATGCCATGGCATGACGGCGTGTGTTCGAGGGCATATCCCCTGTGAAGTGAGCGGCACGGAGACCGCCACCCGGGAGGCCCTTTGCACCAGGACGACCGTGCGGGACACGCACGGGAGAAGCGGAGGGCCGGCGCTCGGCCCGCGCATCGTGGCCTGAGCCCGGTCCCATTCCGCCGCGACACCGGCTCCGCGGCCCGCGGAGCCGTCGCACCCCGACCTCTCAGGGGTCGACAAAGGGGGTCTGTCCTTCCGTGGTGACCAGCACTAAGCGCCGCTTGTCCGACAGGCGCACCTATGTTCTCGACACCAGCGTCCTGCTGGCCGACCCCAGCGCGATGTCCCGCTTCGAGGAGCACGAAGTCGTGCTGCCGATCGTCGTGGTGACCGAGCTGGAGGCCAAGAGGCACCACCCCGAACTCGGCTACTTCGCCCGGCAGGCGCTGCGCCTGCTCGACGACTTCCGGGTCCGGTACGGGCGCCTCGACGCACCGCTCCCCATCGGGGAGCTGGGCGGCACCCTGCGTGTCGAACTCAACCACTCGGACCCCAGCGTCCTTCCGGCCGGCTACCGGCTCGGCGACAACGACTCCCGGATCCTCGCCGTCGCCCGCAACCTCCAGGCCGAGGGATACGACGTCACGGTCGTCTCCAAGGACCTGCCGCTGCGGATCAAGGCGTCGTCGGTGGGCCTGCTCGCCGAGGAGTACCGCGCCGAGCTCGCCATCACGGACTCCTCCGGCTGGACCGGGATGACCGAGATCGGGCTCTCCGCCGACCAGATCGACATCCTCTACGACCAGGAGACGCTGTACGTGCCGGAGGCGGCCGGACTGCCGGTGCACACCGGTCTCGTGCTGCAGTCCGAGCGCGGCAAGGCGCTCGGCCGCGTCACCTCCGAGGGCAACGTCCGGCTGGTGCGCGGCGACCGGGAGGCCTTCGGCATCCGCGGCCGCAGCGCCGAACAGCGGATCGCGCTCGACCTGCTGCTCGACCCCGACGTCGGCATCGTCTCCATGGGCGGCCGGGCCGGCACCGGCAAGTCGGCGCTCGCGCTCTGCGCCGGCCTGGAGGCGGTCCTGGAGCGCCGTCAGCACCAGAAGGTGATGGTGTTCCGTCCGCTGTACGCGGTCGGCGGGCAGGAGCTCGGCTATCTGCCGGGCACCGAGGCCGAGAAGATGAGCCCGTGGGCGCAGGCCGTCTTCGACACCCTGTCGGCCGTGGCGGGCCGCGAGGTGATCGAGGAGGTCCTGCAGCGCGGCATGCTGGAGGTGCTGCCGCTCACCCACATCCGGGGCCGCTCGCTGCATGACGCGTTCGTCATCGTGGACGAGGCCCAGTCCCTGGAGCGGAACGTGCTGTTGACCGTTCTGTCCCGGATCGGGGCGAATTCCCGTGTGGTGCTCACCCATGACGTCGCCCAGCGCGACAACCTGCGGGTGGGCCGCTACGACGGAGTCGTCGCCGTCGTCGAGAAGCTGAAGGGCCATCCGCTCTTCGCGCACGTCACGCTCACCCGCTCCGAGCGCTCGCAGATCGCCGCGCTCGTGACCGAAATGCTGGAGGACGTCCAGATCTGACCCGTATGGGACGCCAGTTGGCGCCGCCCGGCAAAGCGCGAGAGCTTAGCCGGGCGGCGTCGCGCTGTCGCGCGTATCCGCCAAATCCCGTGCGCCCACCCAGGTGTGAGCTTTCACACGCAACACGGAATTGCCTTGCGGTGTCGCCGTCCGGCAGAGTCTTGCTTCCGTCAGGCCCCGCATACGGCACACGTGCACCCTCAGGGGTGCAGCACCACACAACTCAACAGCCGTTCGCCGTATGCCGCCCACAGCACCACGGGCCCGTGTCTTCTGTGACCCACTAGTCATCTAGTACGAAGACCTGCGCCAGGGGCACGATTTCGCCCGCGTGGTCACGCGTGCGGGTGATTGTGGAAGGAAACCGTGTGAGCCGGATCTCGGTCCGGGGATTCGCGGTGGCTTCGGCCACTGCGGTCACCACTGTCGGCGCCATCGCCGGTGTTGCCTCGGGCAACGCCGCACAGCCCTCGGGCGACAACTTCGAGGCCACCGCGGCCGGTACGACGCTGCTCGCGGACATCCCCGCGGGCGAGCAGGCCCAGGTACAGGTCTCCTCGCTCTCGGAGCAGGCCGACGTCCAGGCCGCCGCCGCCGACTCCCTCGCGCGCAAGTCCGCCGAGGAAGCCGCCCGCATTCAGGCCGCCAAGGATGCCGAGGCCAAGAAGACGGCCGCCGACAAGGCCGAGAAGGAGCGCAAGGACGCCGAGGCCGAGCGCGCCAGCCGGTCCGCCCTCCGCGACGCCTCCAGCTTCGCCGCCCAGGGGTCGTACTCCATCTCCGACGTCAAGGCCATGGCCCGTCAGATGATGGCCGGCGACCAGTTCTCCTGCTTCAGCAACATCGTGAGCCACGAGTCGGGCTGGAACTACCGTGCCACCAACGCCTCTTCCGGCGCCTACGGCCTCGTCCAGGCCCTCCCGGGCTCCAAGATGGCGTCCGCCGGCGCCGACTGGCAGACCAACCCGGCCACCCAGATCAAGTGGGGCCTCAGCTACATGAACGGCCGCTACGGCAGCCCCTGCGGCGCCTGGTCGTTCTGGCAGGCCAACCGCTGGTACTAGGACCGGCAGCGGCCTCCGCTCAACCCTTCGAAGCCCCTCACCGTCTTCCGGTGAGGGGCTTCGCCCGTAGGTAGGTGTAGTTTCGAGGACCCGAGGGGGGAGAGGGAAGAGCATGTCGAGACTGCCAGGATGGCTGAACCGGCTGGGCAGGAGCCTGAGCCGGATGGGCGAACGCCTTGAGGAACGCCGCGCGGAGGCCGTACGCGAGGACCCCGCGGGTCCGCCGTACGCGACGCCGGAGCCGTGCGCTGCCTCGCAGCCGTACGCCCCCGTGGACCCGGCCCGCCTGGCCACCGGACACGACCTCGACCCGGACCGGGACCTCGGGCTCGCCCCCGCGCCGGAACCGACCGCCGCGCCGACCGCCGCCCCGGCCCCCGCGACCGCCCCGGCCCGCCCGGCGACGGAGCAGCCGGACAAGCCCTCCACCTCCACCTCCACCTCCGCCTCCGTACCCGCGCCCCCCGCGTACGCACCCGCCGTCGCCGCCCGCCCCGACCCCGTCGCCGCCATCCCCTGGGGCATGCGCGTCGCCGCCGAGGCCGGCTGGCGCCTGCTCGTCCTCGCCGGCACCGTCTGGGTTCTGATGAAGGTCATCAGCTCCGTCCAGCTGGTCGTCCTCGCCTTCGTCGCCGCCCTCCTCATCACCGCGCTGCTCCAGCCCACCGTCGCCCTGCTGCGCCGCAAGGGCCTGCCGCGCGGCCTCGCCACCGCCATCACCGCCGTCTCCGGCTTCGTGATCATGGGCCTGGTCGGCTGGTTCGTGGTCTGGCAGGTCATGGACAACGTCGACAACCTGTCCGACCGCGTCAAGGACGGCATCGAGGAACTCAAGCACTGGGCGCTCGACAGCCCGTTCCACGTCACCGAGCAGCAGATCAACGACATCGCCAAGAACCTCAGCGAGGCCATCGGCGCCAACGCCGAACAGATCACCTCCGCCGGACTCCAGGGCGTCACCGTCATCGTGGAAGGCATGACCGGCATCCTGCTGGCCATGTTCTGCACCCTCTTCCTGCTCTACGACGGGAAGAAGGTCTGGGAGTGGACGCTCAAGCTGGTGCCCGCCCAGGCCCGGCCCGGCGTCGCCGGCGCGGGCCCGCGCGCCTGGCGCACCCTCACCGCCTACGTCCGCGGCACCGTCCTCGTCGCCCTCATCGACGCCGTCTTCATCGGCATCGGCCTGTGGTTCCTCGACGTCCCGATGGCCGTGCCGCTCGCCGTCTTCATCTTCCTCTTCGCCTTCATCCCGCTCGTCGGCGCCGTCGTCTCCGGCGCCCTCGCCTGCGTCGTCGCCCTCGTCACCAACGGCGTGTTCACCGCGCTCATGGTGCTCGTCGTCGTCCTCGCCGTGCAGCAGATCGAAGGCCACGTCCTCCAGCCGTTCATCCTCGGCCGGGCCGTCCGCGTCCACCCGCTCGCCGTCGTCCTCGCCGTCGCCGCCGGCGGCCTCACCGCCGGCATCGGCGGCGCCGTCGTCGCCGTCCCGCTGGTCGCCGTCCTCAACACCGTGGTCGGCTACCTCCGTGCGTACAGCACCGAACAGGCCCTGCGCGCCACGCCCGAACCGCGCGGCGCCACCGCCTTCGAGGTCGCGCCCACCCCGGCGCCCGGCTCGGCCGACCGTCTCCCGGGAGTGGACGCGTGATCTCCGAACCCGAACTCGTCGGCGGCCCCGCCTTTCCCGACGCCGGCCCTCCGCCGGTCTTCGCCCAGGAGCCCGGGCGGCCCCGGACCCCCCGGGCCCGCCGCCCCTGGCCGTGGGCGCTCGGCGGCGCGGTCGTCGCCTCCGCCGTCTGGGCCGGCGGGCTCTACGCGTACGGGCACGCCCGCGACGCCGGCCCCGACCTCGGCGGCTACCGCACGGACCGCGACCCCTGCACGGCGGCCAAGCTGGAGGGCCTCACCTCCGCGATCGGCCCCCGCGAGACCGGCGAGCGGGCCATGCACCAGCAGCCGTACAAGGTGGAGCAGCCCGCCCTCTTCTCCTGGAGCTGCTCCGTCTACCTCAAGGGCAAGAAGGCCCCGTACGAGGTGACCATCGACTACCGGCTGCACCGCGTCACCGACCCGCGCCCGGAGTTCGAGGCCCTGCGGTCCGACCCCGGCGGCCTCGGCGGCGGTGACTGGATCGACGGCCTCGGGGAGTTGGCCTACGCCGGCGGGCCGCTGGGCGACACCTCGCTGGAGGTCCTCGACGGGCAGGCCGAGATCAGCCTCGACGTCCGGGCGGACGAGATCGACGAGCACGGCATCCCCCGCGAGGTGCCGAAGCTCGACCCGGCCGCCATGCGGACGTACCTCGTCGAGGACATGAGGCAGCTGATGGCCGCGCTGAAGAAGTAGACGCCGGTACGGACACGACGAAGGCCCCGGGGTTCCGCTGGAGAACCCCGGGGCCTTCGTCGTGCTCTGCGGCGGGCCCTACTCGGCCAGGACCGCCTCGGCGTCCAGCGTCACGCCGACCGCCTGGATGACCGCGGCGATCTTCACGGCCTCCTGGATCGTCTCGCGGTCGACACCGGCCTTGCGCAGGACCTGCTCGTGCGAGTCCAGGCACTGGCCACAGCCGTTGATCGCGGAGACGGCCAGCGACCACAGCTCGAAGTCGACCTTCTCGACGCCCGGGTTGCCGATGACGTTCATCCGCAGACCGGCGCGCATCGTCCCGTACTCCGGGTCCGACAGCAGGTGCCGGGTCCGGTAGAAGACGTTGTTCATCGCCATGATCGCGGCGGCCGACTTCGCGGCCTGGTACGCCTCGGGCTTCAGGTTGGCCTGGGCCTCCGGCTCCAGCTCCTTCAGCACCTTCGGCGAACGGGAGGCGATCGCGCAGGCGAGCACCGTGCCCCACAGCTGCTGCTGCGTGAGCAGCCCTGTGTTCTCAGCGTTGCCGATCACCGAACCGAGGTTCAGCTTCAGGTCCTTGGCGAAGTCCGGTACGGCGGCCTTCAGCTCATCGAGCGCCATGCTCACTCACCGGCCAGCAGCGCGGCCGCGTCGAGGGTGTCCTCGCCCTTGTTCCAGTTGCACGGGCACAGCTCGTCGGTCTGCAGGGCGTCGAGCACCCGCAGGACCTCCTTCGGGTTACGGCCGACGGAGCCGGCGGTCACCATGACGAACTGGATCTCGTTGTTCGGGTCGACGACGAACACGGCACGCTGCGCGAAACCGTCGGCGCCCTCGACACCGCAGTCGCGCATCAGCTCGTGCTTCGAGTCGGCCAGCATCGGGAAGGGCAGGTCACGCAGGTCGGCGTGGTCCTTGCGCCAGGCGTGGTGCACGAACTCCGAGTCACCGGAGACACCCAGGATCTGCGCGTCACGGTCGGCGAACTCGTCGTTCAGCTTGCCGAACGCGGCGATCTCAGTCGGGCAGACGAAGGTGAAGTCCTTCGGCCAGAAGAACACCACGCGCCACCGACCCTCGTAGGTCTTGTGGTCGATCTGAGCGAACTCCTTGCCGCTCTCCAGCGACACGCAGGCGGTCAGGTCGTAGGTGGGGAACTTGTCACCGACGGTGAGCACAGTGATTCTCCATGCGGATGAGGGGTTGGACGCATGAAGGCTTTCACACCGGATATCGGACAGTGAAATCGATCAATCGGGTCAGTCTGATCCGAGTCGCCTATCAGTCTGGGTGCGTGATCGTTCGAGTATCGCAGTGATGTGTCCATCTCTTGCGGGTGAGGTGTCGACAGGCAGGCAGTTTCAGGCGATTTCGATCGATCCGGACATGCTGGAGTCGCGCGCCGTACGGTCACCGTGTGCAGCTTCGTTATCAGTTCCGCGCCTGGCCGAGTCCGGGGCAACGCATCCGCGCCGCTCGGGTGTTCGGCTGCAAGCGCGTGGTCTGGAACGACGCGCTTGCGATCGTGGCACCGCGCAAGCGGGCCAACAGCGCGCTCGGAAGCCCGCGGGCGCGGTTCACCGAGGGGCCGTACTGGAGCGTGCCGAAGGCCGCCGAGCTCGGTCGGTTGCTGATCACGGAGGCGAAGAAGACCTCGGGACGGGCATTTCTCGCGGATGCTCCGGTCGGGGTGCTTCAGCAGACCCTGCGGGATCTGGATCAAGCGTGGAAGGCGCACGAGGACTCCAAGGCCGGCAGGCGGCCGGGTCCCCGGGTGGGCCCGCCCGCGTTCAAGAGCCGGAAGGACGTGCGGCAGACGGCCCGGTTCACGGTGTCGGACCGGTTCCGGGTGCTCGATGACGGCAGGGTTCGACTGCCCAAGGTAGGGGATGTACGGGTCAAATGGAGTCGTGATCTTCCGTCGGTGCCGTCGTCGGTGACGCTCATCAGGGATCGAAGCGGTCGGTACTGGGTGTCGTTCGTCGTGGAGACCGATTCGGACGCGGACCTGCTGCCGCCGGTTGACGGGGATCAGGGCATTGATCTCGGGCTCACGCGGTTCGCCGTGCTGGCCGACGGTTCGCACATCGCCAACCCGAGATTTCTGCGGAGGGCCGAGAAGAAGTTGGCGAAGCGGCAGCGGGAGTTGTCGCGGAAGGAGATGGGGTCGAACAACCGGGAGAAGGCCCGGATCAAGGTCGCTCGCGCTCACGCCGCCGTGGCGGACGCGCGCCGCAACTTCCACCACCAGTGGGCCCACAGGCTGACGCGCGAGAACCAAGCCGTCTACTGCGAGGCGCTGAATGTGCGGGGAATGGCGCGTACCCGGCTGGCCAAGAGTGTGCACGACGCGGGCTGGGCGCAGTTCGTCGGATTTCTGGAGTACAAGGCGAAGCGGCGTGGGCGTTCGTTCGTCAAGGTCGACAGACGGTTTCCCAGCTCCCGGATCTGCTCGTCCTGCGGGCGTCGCGACGGTGCCAAGCCGTTGTGGGTGCGCGCCTGGACCTGCCCCGGGTGCGGGGTCCGGCATGACCGGGACTGGAATGCCGGAAAGGCCATTCGCCATGAGGGACGTCGTGTCCTCGCGGCGACCATGACGGAACCATCCACCCCCGGACCGGGGGCCCGTCGCCGGTGACGGTGGCGGTTCACGCCTGTGGAGCGCATGTAAGACCTGGTGGTGAGCCGGGCGGTGCGCGCAATCCCTACTATCCGTGGGGAGGAAGCAGGAACCCGTCCGGAGCGGTGCCCCCCTCTCGGGGGACTCTCGCAGACGGAGAATCCGCGCACTTCAGGGTGGCGGAGGAGGTCAATTGCCCTCGTAGGACTTTATGGGCAAACTGGGCCACATTGATCGAAGGTGGTTATCAGTGATTCCGGTGCGGCGTGTGAAGCAGCCCAGTCTGTCCCAGCTCAGAGCGTTCGCGGCGGTCGCGGAGCATCTGCACTTCCGGGAAGCGGCGGCGGCCATCGGGATGAGTCAGCCGGCGCTGTCGGGTGCGGTCTCGGCTCTCGAAGAGGCGCTCGGCGTCCAGCTCCTCGAGCGTACGACGCGGAAGGTGCTGCTCTCGCCGGCGGGGGAGCGGCTGGCCGTGCGGGCGCATGCGGTGCTCGACGCGGTGGGGGAGCTGATGGAGGAGGCGGAGGCGGCGCAGGCGCCGTTCACGGGGGTGCTGCGGCTCGGGGTGATTCCGACGGTGGCGCCGTATCTGCTGCCGACGGTGCTCAGGCTGGTGCACGAGCGGTATCCGGAGCTGGATCTGCAGGTGCACGAGGAGCAGACGTCGTCGCTCCTCGAAGGGCTTGCGGCGGGGCGGCTCGATCTGTTGCTGCTCGCGGTGCCGTTGGGGGTGCCGGGGGTGACGGAGCTGCCGCTGTTCGACGAGGACTTCGTGCTCGTGACCTCGCAGGGGCATCCGCTGGCGGGGCGCGGGGACATTCCGCGGGAGGTGCTGCGGGAACTGAAGCTGCTGCTGCTCGACGAGGGGCACTGTCTGCGGGACCAGGCGCTCGACGTGTGCCGGGAGGCGGGGCGTACGGAGGGGGCGGCGGTGACGACGACGGCGGCGGGGCTGTCGACGCTGGTGCAGCTGGTGGCGGGCGGGCTGGGGGTGACGCTGTTGCCGCGGACCGCGGTGAAGGTGGAGACGGCCCGTAACGGCGCGCTGCTCACCGGAGACTTCGCGGAGCCGGCGCCGTCGCGGCGGATCGCGCTGGCGATGCGGGCGGGGGCGGCCCGCCAGTCCGAGTTCGAGGAGCTGGCGGGCTCGCTGCGGGAGGCGATGGAAGGCCTTCCGGTGCGGATCGTTCCGGCGGGCTAGGCGGTGGTGGTCGGCCTGTGTGATCAGCTCATTCCGTCCGCAGGCCGTCCGCGCGCATCATCCGCCACAGCAGCGGCAGGCTCAGCACCGTGACGAGCAGGATCAGCCCGGCCCCGACCCCCGTCACCGGCAGGAACACCCACCAGTCCGCGACCTGCTTGCCGATCATCCGCAGGAGCAGCACGCCGAGCCCGAGTCCGCCGGCCACTGACAGCGTCATGCCGAGCACGATCGGCACGGCCGTCTGCCAGAGCACCGACCAGCCGAGGGTGGTGCGCCGGGTGCCGAAGGCGACGAGCGAGGAGAGCAGCCGCTTGCGTTCGCGCAGTTGCTCCAGGGTGGTGACCAGGAGCGAGGCGGCGACGAGCAGCATGGTGAGCGTGGCGCCGGCCAGGATGCCGGTGCGGACGCTGCTGAAGCGCCCGTCGCGTTCGAAGTTCTGCAGGGTGATGACGCGGGTGAGCGGGTCGAGGGCGGCGGCCGTGTTCCGTACGTGTTCTGCGGCGTCCGGCACCGCCGGGTCGACACGGATCATGGCGCCGGCCTGGGGGTGTTCGAGGCGGGTGGCGTCGATGGCCTTCGGGGTGGCGAGCACGCCGAACCGGATCTGGCCCATGGGGTCGTGGCGCGCGTCGACGTAGCGGGCGGTGGCCGGAATGCGCCAGGTCGGCATCGGGTCCGAGTGAGCGGACTGGCCGGACCGAGCTGACTGGCCGGACTGGGCGGACCGAGCGGACTGGCCGGACTGATCCGGTCGGCCGGGCTGATCCGGTCGGCCGGGCTGATCCGGTCGGCCGGGCTGATCCGGTCGGTCGGACTGGCCGGCCGGGCGGGGCCGCGGTTCGCGCAGGGCGACGAGGGCTCCGGGGCGGGCGGTCCGCTTGACCCAGGCGTCCTCCGGTCCCTCCTTGCCGTGCGCGAGGGCGACGAAGACGTCGCCGTCGGCGCAGGACGGCAGGTGGGCCAGCTCCTTCAGGGAGGCGCAGTCGCCGACGTTGATCGAGGTGATCGGCCCGATCTCGTCGCTCTTCTTCAGTTGCCCGGGCCAGTAGACGTTCGACTCGATGGTGCCGATGACGCCGGTGACGCCCTCGGTCCGGCCGAGCGCGTCGATGGCGCGCCGGGCGTCGTCGCCGCCGCGGGCGCCGACCCTGGTCTCCAACTGGGCGCGGGCGGTGTCCATGTTCGTGACGCGCATGAAGTCGCTCTGCATGGCCTGGAACAGCATCTGCAGGGCGATCGCGCCGGCCGCCGCGACGACGATGCCGCTGACGGTACGGGCGGCGGTGCCGCTGCTGAGCTGGAGCCGGCGGGTGGCGAGCTGCCAGGCGACGGGGCCGCCGCGCAGCCGCTTGACCAGGGCTTCCACCAGCCAGGGCAGCAGGGTGGTGAGGCCGATGAGGGCGAGGGTGGCGCCGATGGCGATGCCGGCGGTGTCGATGGTGGTGCCGGTGGCCTCGACCCGGCCGACGGTCGGCACGAGCAGCCCGACGCCCGCGAGGACGAGGAGGAGCCGCCAGACGAGCCGGCGCGGTTTCGGGGCGGTGGCGCGGACGACGCCGAGCGGTTCGATGACGACGCCGCGCAGGGCGACGAGGCTGACGACGACGGCGGCGACGGGCACGGACGTGACGATCACGGCGGCGAGCCAGGGCACCGGTGACACGTCGGACGGGAAGGCGTTGACGTCCCAGATCTGGAAGGTGCCGGCGAGCTGCCGGGCCGCGGCGAAGAACCCGGCGCCGGCCGCGAGCCCGAGGACCGCGCCTGCCAGGGACTCGCCGGCGGCGATCCGGCGGGTCATGGCGGTGTCGGCGCCGACGAGCCGGAGCGCGGCGAGCCGCCGGTCGCGCTGCTCGCCGCCGAAGCGGACGGCGGCCGCGATGAAGACGAGGACGGGCAGCAGCAGGACGACGCAGGCGATGACGACGAGGAGGAGCAGGAAGGAGTTGGCGGGCTCCTCCGGCACGGACCAGCCGTAGCGCACGCCGCGGCTGACGTCGGGTCCGGGCGTGAGGGCGGCGTTCCCGGCGACGTAACGGAGCTCGGTCGGGCCGATGAGTCCCGCGTCGCCGATGGTGCCGGCGATCTCGTACGGGAGGCGGGCACGCAGGAGCGCGCCCTCGGGTGAGGCGAGCAGGTCGCGGAGGGCGGGGGAGACCAGCATCTCGCCGGCCGCGGGCACCTTCGCCGCTCCCGGGGGGACCGCGGGGTGCGGGCCCTCGGGCCGCAGCAGGAGTCCGGTGACGGTGTCGTCGCGGTAGAGGGTCTCCTGCTCGGTGTGGAGAAAGGTGTCCGGGCCGGGCCGGGTGACCTCCCGGCTCGCGTCGACGGCGCGGGCGGACTCCCGCACCTCCCGCTGGAAGAGCATGTTCGGCAGCGACGCGGCGACGAGCAGCAGGGCCACGCCGAGGCCGATGCCGGTGGCGGTCAGGGTGGTGCGGAGCAGCCCGCCGCGGCCGCCGGTGACGGCGAGGCGGGCGCCGAGCCCCAGGTCACGGGCCCAGGAGCGCAGGTTCATACGGCCCACTCCGGGTCCCGTACGGCGCCGTCGCGGACCGTGATCTCGCGGTCGGAGTAGGCGGCGACCCGGGCCTCGTGGGTGACCAGGACGACGGCGGCGCCGGTGTCCCGGGAGGCGTCGGTGAGCAGCCGCATGACGCGCTCGCCGTTGAGCGAGTCGAGGGCGCCGGTCGGCTCGTCGGCGAAGATCACCCGCGGGGCGGTGACGAGCGCGCGGGCGACGGCGACCCGCTGGCCCTGGCCGCCGGAGATCTCGCCGGGGCGCTTTCCGGCCACGTCCTCGACCTCCAGGCGGGCCAGCCACTCGCCGGCCCGGCGCTCGGCGTCCTTGCGCCGTTCGCCGTTCAGCCGGAGCGGCAGGGCGACGTTCTCGGCGCAGGTCAGCTCGGGCACCAGCTGGCCGAACTGGAAGACGAAGCCGAAGTCGGAGCGGCGCAGCGCGCTGCGCGCGGAGTCGCTCATCGCGGTGAGTTCGCGGCCGTCGTAGTGGATGGTGCCGGTGTCGGGGCGGACGATGCCGGCGAGGCAGTGCAGCAGCGTGGACTTGCCGGAGCCGGAGGGGCCCATCACGGCGACGACCTCGCCGGCCCGCAGGGAGAAGTCGGCGCCGGTGAGGGCGGGGGTCGGCCCGTACGCCTTGGTGAGGCCGACCGCTTCGAGCAGGGGGCTCATCGGCGGAGCTCCTCGGCGAGCCGGTCGAGCCGGGCGGCGGTGAGTTCCAGCCAGCGCAGGTCGGCTTCCAGGTGGAAGAGCGCGTGGTCGCAGATCAGCTGGTCGGCGAGGTCGCCGTCCTTCTTGCGCCGGGTGAGCTCGCGCATCAGGCGCAGGTGCTCGGCGCGCTGCACGTCCAGGATCGCGTCGGCGCCGCGTCCGGTGAGGAGGGCGAGGACGACCTTGGTGTAGAGCGTGGACTGGAGGTACGGCTCCGGCTTCTCGGGGGTCGCCAGCCAGTGCGCGACATCGGTGATGCCGGCCTCGGTGATGGCGTACCGCTTGCGCTCGGGGCCGCCGCCGGCCTCGATGCCGTCGACCTCGACGAGGCCGTTCTTCAGGAGCCGGGACATGGTCGAGTAGACCTGCCCGTAGTGCAGTGGCCGGTCGTGGCCGAAGCGCTCGTCGAAGGCGCGCTTGAGGTCGTAGCCGTGGCGCGGGCCGGACTCCAGGAGCCCGAGAAGGGTGTGACCGATGGACATGCCCGTCACTGTACATGGCGTGTATACGCACAATGTATAGCCCCCGGGGTGGCCACCCGGCGGCCCCCCTGCGGCCCCCCGTGGGCCCCTGTTGACCCCTCTGGCCTCGTCGAACGCCCCCGCGAACGCAACCATCGAGGGCTCTTGAGCGTCGGTTCCGTTGGGCGTGGGTGCTGATTCTCACGCCCGGAAAAGCCGGATCGATCGCCCTTTGTCGCGATGGGCGGTGTTAGCTTGCTGAGCTGATTCTGCGCGGATTGTGCGCCGATTCTGGGCTGATTCGACGACGAGCGGGACGAGCGGAGCGAACGAGGACATGGGCCGTACGGGCAAGAGCCAGGCGGGCAAGGGGCGCATACGCCGCCTCTTCACCTGGAAGAGACTCCTGGGCACGTTCCTCGTGGGCGCTCTGCTCGCCATGGGCGCGTTCTACGTGCTCTACCTGATGGTCCCGGTGCCGACGGCCAACGCGGACGCGACCCTCCAGAGCAACGTCTACAAGTACTCCAACGGCAAGATCATGGCCCGTACGGGCAAGATCAACCGGGAGATCGTGGGCCTGGAGAAGGTCCCGCTGGACGTCCAGCGCAGCTTCGTGGCCGCCGAGAACAAGACGTTCTACAAGGACAACGGCGTCGACATCCTCGGCACCGCCCGCGCCGCCTGGAACACCCTCACCGGCAAGGGCAAGCAGGGCGGTTCGACGATCACCCAGCAGTACGTCAAGAACTACTACCTGAGCCAGGACCAGACGGCGACCCGCAAGCTCAAGGAAATGGTCATCGCGCTCAAGGTCGACCAGCGCATGAAGAAGAGCGAGATCCTCGCCGGTTACATCAACACCAGCTACTACGGCCGGAACGCCTACGGCATCCAGGCCGCGGCGCAGGCGTACTACGGCGTGGACACCACCAGGCTGACCGTCGCCCAGGGCGCCTACCTCGCCTCCGTGCTCCAGGCCCCCAGCCAGTACGACTGGACCTTCGCCGGCCCCGAGGGCCGCAGGCTCGTCGAGGCGCGCTGGAACTACGTCCTCGACAACATGGTCGAGGAGGGCTGGCTGGACGCCGGCAAGCGCGCCGGGCTGAAGTTCCCCGCCCCGCAGAAGCCCAAGGCCCCCAAGGGCATGAGCGGCCAGTCCGGCTACATCGTCGAGGCGGCCAACCAGGAGCTGATCCGCCAGGGCGTCAGCGAGGAGGACCTGAAGGCCGGCGGCTGGACGATCACCCTCAACATCGACGAGAAGAAGCAGAAGGCCCTGGTCAAGGCGGTCGACGAGCAGCTGGAGGCCAAGCTCGACCGCGAGAAGAGCAAGAAGAACGCCACCGTCCAGGCCGGCGCCACCTCCGTCGACCCGAAGACCGGCGCGGTCGTCGCCATGTACGGCGGCGTCGGCGCGACCGAGCACTGGACGAACAACGCCACCCGGCGCGACTACCAGCCGGCCTCCACGTACAAGCCGATCGTCCTCGCCTCCGCGCTCGACAACGGCGCCGAGACCCAGGACGGGCGCAAGATCGGCCTGGGCACGATCTACGACGGCACCAGCAAGCGCCCGGTCGTCGGCAGCGCCGTCCCCTTCGCCCCGGAGAACGAGGACGGCCAGAGCTACGGCCCGGTCACCGTCCAGAAGGCCACCAACAGCTCGATCAACTCGGTCTACGCCCAGATGATCGTGGACGTCGGCCCCGCCAAGGCCAAGCAGACCGGCATCGCGCTCGGCCTCAAGGACGGCAAGGACTTCGGCGCGACCCCCGCGATGTCGCTCGGCGTCATGGGCGCCTCCACCATGGACATGGCCGGCGCCTACGCCACCCTCGACAACCACGGCGTCAAGGTCACCCCGACCGTCGTGAAGTCCGCCGAGCACAAGGACCGCACGGTCGAGCCGGTGAAGTCGATCGGCGAGCGGGTCATCAGCCGTGAGGCCGCCGACACCACCACCAAGGCCATGGAGGGCGTCGTCCAGGCCGGCTCCGGCTTCCGTGCCGCGGGCCCGTACCAGGCCGCCGGCAAGACCGGTACCTCCGAGAACAACCGCTCGGCCTGGTTCGTCGGCTACACGCCCGAGCTGGTCACCGCCGTCGGCCTGTTCGGCGAGGACTCCGTGGGCAACCAGGTCACCCTGACCAACAAGATCAACCCGGGCCGCGCCAACGGCGGCAAGACCCCGGCCGAGATCTGGGGTGCCTACACCACCAAGGCCCTCGGCGGCGGCTCGGACACCGCCTTCGACCTGGAGACGGACGGCACCTCCGGCGGCGACACCGTCCCGACGCCGACCGCGACCACCGGCTCGCCGACCCCGACCGGTACGCCCTCCGACGAGAGCTCCGCGCCGACGCAGCCGCCGACCCCGACCGGCACCACGCCGCCGCAGCCGCCCACGCCGACCGCGACGACCCCGCCGGAGCCGACGCCGACCCGGACGAGGACGACGGACCCGACGCTGCCGCCGCTCCCGGACGGCAACTCGGGCGCCGTCGACGGAAAGCCGTCAGGCCAGTGACAGGCCGCTGACAGGCCGAACAGGCCGATCAGGCCGGTGACGAAAGGGCCGGACCCCCACCCGGGGGTCCGGCCCTTCTTCGTGCCCGAGGCTCTAGGGCTACGGCTACGGCTACGGCTACGGGTACGCGTACGGGCCCGGCGCGGCCGGACGCTCAGCGCGTCGCCAGCTCGAACCACACCACCTTGCCGCCCGAGAGCCGCGTCGCGCCCCACCGCCGGGCCAGCCGGTTCACCAGGAACAGACCGCGGCCGCCCTCGTCGGTATCCCGCGCCCGCCGCTGCCGGGGCAGCTGCGGCGAGTCGTCGCCGACCTCGCAGCGCAGCACGTCCGTGCGCAGCAGCCGCAGCGTCACCGGCCGCTCCGCGTACCGCACGGCGTTCGTCACGACCTCGCTGACGAGCAGCTCCACCGAGTCCGTGAGCTCCTCCAGGTCCCAGCGGGCCAGCGCCCGCCGGGCCAGCCGGCGGGCCCGGCCCGGCGCCGCGTCCTCCGGCTCCAGGAACCAGTACGCCACGTCGCTCGGCGCGATGCCGTCGAAGCGGGCCGCGAGCAGCGCGATGTCGTCGTCCCGGTCGCCCGGGCCGAGCATGTCGAGCACGTCGTCGCACAGCGCCTCCAGCGGAGGCGCGTGGTCCGGGCCGGTGAGCTGGGCCGTCGCCGCGAGCCGCTCCCGCAGCTGCTCTATCCCGGTCCACACGTCCCGCAGCCGGGACTCCACGAGACCGTCCGTGTAGAGCAGCAGAGTGGCCCCGGCCGGCGCGTCCAGCTCCACCGCCTCGAAGTCCACCCCGCCGACGCCGATCGGCGCGCCCGGCGGGACCCGGAGCACCTCGGCCCGGCCGCCCAGGTGCAGCAGTATCGGCGGCGGATGGCCCGCGTTGGCGATGGTGATCCGGTGCGACACCGGGTCGTACACCGCGTACATGCAGGTCGCCATGCGGTTCTCGCCGAGCCGCTGGGCCTGCTCGTCCAGGTGGTGCAGGACCTCCTGCGGCGGCAGGTCGAGCCCGGCCAGGGTCTGCGCGGTGGTGCGCAGCTGGCCCATGATCGCCGCCGAGGTCATGGAGTGGCCCATGACGTCGCCGACGACGAGCGCGACCCGGCTGCCGGGCAGCGGGATGGCGTCGTACCAGTCGCCGCCGACCCGGGCCGTCTCCGCCGCCGGCAGGTAGCGGGAGGCCAGCCGGACGCCGGTCGGCTGCGGCAGCGAGTCGGGCAGCATGGTGCGCTGCAGCTCGTCCGCGATGTACGCCTCGCGGCCGTAGAGCACCGCCTTGTCGATGCCGAGGGCGGTGTGGGTCGCCAACTGGGCCGCGACGAGCAGGTCGTTCGGCTCGAACGCGGCCCGCTCCGGGCGGCGCAGGAACACGGCCGCGCCGATCACCCGGCGCCGCCCCCGCAGCGGCGCGAGTATCGCCCGGTGCCCGGCGGGCAGCGGATGGTCCGGGCCGAGCAGCTCCGGCAGCGCGGCGCGGGCGGCGGCGGAGTCGCCGGGCACCGGCCGCACCCCGCGCAGCACCTCGGCGAGCGCGCCGCCCGAACGGACCTCGCACAGCTCGGCCGCTGGCGTCGGATCCGGATCGGGTACGAGGACGAGCTCCTCGCCCTCCAGGTCCGTTAACCGCAGCCGGTCGGTGCGGCGCAGCCGCAGCACGAAGGGCTCGGCCGGGCGCTCGTCGCCGACCGGCAGCGGGTCGCGCAGATAGACCAGGATCGCGTCGGAGAACGTCGGCACGGTCGCCCGGCACAGGCCGAGGACGATCTCGTCGAGGTCGAGGCCGCGTGCGATGCGCCGGGTCGCGGCGCCCACGAACCGCAGCCGCTCGCCCTCGCGGCGCGCCGCCGCGGTGTCGGGGCTGCCGGCGGCGCCGGGCTTGTCGCCGTGCCCGCCGGGCGCCGGCGCGGGCACCGCGACGGCCGCCGCGGCCGCCGGTTCCTGGCGGGGGCGAGTGCGTTCCTGCGGTCGCGCGGCCATCGCCTTGCGGCCTTCGTGGGAGGTGGGATGCTCCGTCACGACTGGGATTCCGTCCGTCCGGGCCGGTGGTGCGTTGCACGCGCTCTCATCGCCGATGCCGCGCCTTCGGCAGGGCTAAACCCCCCGGGCGCGGTGGATGCGGGGGAGGGGGGGAAGGCACCCGCGCACGGCTCCGACACTGCTCTCCCCCTCATGAGACGCTCCTGGGTGACTGATGGTCAGGCCCGGTCGCGGGCTTGGTCTCTGACGTGCTGTCCGATCCGTCGGGCGCTGGTCCCGGTGCTGGTCCAGGTGCTTGCGGAGGACGATCCTACGGTTGCACCCCGGGGGCCCAGCAAGGGTCTCATGAGCCGGTGTGCGCCGGGGTGCGATCCCAGTCGGCCGGCAGTTCGGGTACGGGCCAGGCCGGGTCGGGCCGCCAGTCCTCCCAGCCGGCCGAGAACGGCGCCCCCCAGGCCCGGACCAGCTCCAGGGCCGCCTGGCCCGCCGCCGAGACCCGGGCGGCCTGCCGGGCGTCCATCAGGCCGGCCCGCTGCGCCTGGGCGAACTCGTCCTCGTCCCGCCACTTCCAGCTGTGGTCCGGGTAGACGGAGAGGTCGAGGAAGTGGTCCTCGGAGTCGACGCCGCCGTCCCAGCGGGCGCGGGGCTCCTCCAGGTTCACGTACCAGCTGCGGAACCGCCAGCCCCGCTCCCAGAACAGCCACACCGACCACGGGTCGCCCGGCGCGGCCAGCTTGAGGACGCCGGTGCCGTGCCAGTGCGAGCGCGTGGTGGTGCGCGGCGCGGTGTAGCGGGTGGCCAGCGGTTCCTCGTGCACGGGGGTGCCGTCGGCCAGGACCGGTTTGACCAGCTCGGTGCCGGGGGCCATCCAGACCGCGAGGAGCTCCGGGGTGTCCTGGACGACGGTCACCGGGCGGCAGATGTGCACGTCGCCGGTGCCGTTGTCGCGGTAGCGCCAGAGGATGTGATCCCCCGGCGCCCAGTGCGGGGAGCGGCCGGATCCTGTCATGCGCAGATCTTAGGGGCGGGTCCCCGGCGGCGCTGCGGCGAAGGTCACGGATCGGTCAGGGGCACGGCAAGGATCGGTCAGGGGCGGGTCATGCGCAGGACGTCGAGCGCTTCGTCGAGCTGTTCGAGGGTGAGGTCGCCCCGCTCGACGTACCCGGAGTCCAGGACGACCTCCCGGATCGTCCTGCGCTCGGCCAGCGACCTCTTGGCGACCTTGGCGGCCTCCTCGTAGCCGATGTACTTGTTCAGCGGGGTCACGACGGACGGCGAGGACTCGGCGTACTCGCGGGCCCGCTCGGCGTTGGCGGTGATCCCGTCGACCGTGCGGTCGGCGAGCAGGCGGGCCGCGTTGGCCAGAAGCCGCACGGACTCCAGCAGGTTCTTGGCCATGACCGGCAGCATCACGTTGAGCTCGAAGTTCCCGGCCGCGCCGGCCACGGCCACCGTGGTGTCGTTTCCGGTCACCTGGGCGGCGACCATCAGGACCGCCTCGGGGATCACCGGGTTCACCTTGCCCGGCATGATCGACGAGCCCGGCTGGAGGTCGGGCAGGTTGATCTCGGCGAGGCCGGTGCGGGGGCCGCTGGACATCCAGCGCAGATCGTTGGCGATCTTCGTGAGCGACACGGCGATGGTCCTGAGCTGCCCGGACGTCTCGACCAGGCCGTCGCGGGCGCCCTGCGCCTCGAAGTGGTCGCGGGCCTCGGTGAGCGGCAGGCCGGTGGCGCGGGCGACCTCGGCGATGACGGCGGCGGAGAAGCCGGGCGGGGTGTTGATGCCGGTGCCGACGGCGGTGCCGCCCAGGGGTAGTTCGGCGAGCCGGGGCAGTGAGGCGCGCAGCCGTTCGATCCCGTACCTGACCTGGGCCGCGTAACCGCCGAACTCCTGCCCGAGGGTGACCGGTGTGGCGTCCATCAGATGCGTACGGCCCGATTTCACGACGCTCGCGAATTCGGCTGATTTCCGCTCCAGGGAGACGGCCAGACGGTCGAGTGCCGGGATCAGGTCGTGGGTGACGGCGGCGGTCGCGGCGATGTGGATGGAGGACGGGAAGACGTCGTTGGACGACTGGGAGGCGTTCACGTGGTCGTTGGGGTGGACGTCCCGGCCGAGCCGCTCGGTGGCGAGGGTGGCGAGCACCTCGTTGGTGTTCATGTTGGAGGAGGTGCCGGAGCCGGTCTGGAAGACGTCCACCGGGAAGTGCTCGTCCCAGCGGCCCTCCGCGACCTCCGCCGCGGCGTCCTGCACGGCCCGCGCGACGTCCGCGTCGAGCACGCCGAGCTCGGCGTTCACCTTGGCGGCGGCGGCCTTGATGCGGGCCAGGGCCTCGATGTGGGCGCGCTCCAGGCGCTGCCCGCTGACGGGGAAGTTCTCCACCGCGCGCTGGGTCTGGGCGCGCCACTTGGCGTGGGCCGGGACGCGGACCTCGCCCATGGAGTCGTGCTCGATGCGGTAGCCGTCTTCGTTGCTCATGGTTCGTCAACCTCCTACAAAAGTTGAGCACTTGTCTCGTTCGACGTATTCCCAAGGCGCTTACCGGCCAGCAAAAACCGTGGGTAACCCCACTTCCAGGAGGCGCAATGAGGCGCACCAGGTACAGACTCCGCTGGCCGATCGCCGCTCTCGCCGCAGCCGCGGCGGCCCTCGGCAGCATGACGGCCGCGGCCCCCGCGGGCGCGGCCGACACGAGCACCGCGGCCGGAATCACCTCCGTACCGCTCTCTCCCGAGCTGGAGGCGATCCGCGCCGCGGAGGCCACCAAGATCTACGGAAGCCCCGAGGAACGCCCGTTCGCCCAGCGCAGGACGGGGCTCATCTCGCTGGGCGACAGCGAGATCTCCGGCGAGGGCGTCGGGAACTACGAGTCGCCCACCAACGGCCCCGACAACTGGTGCCACCGCTCGCCCGACTCCGCCATCCACCGCACCGGGATCCCCGCGGACCTCACGTTCAACGTGGCCTGCTCCGGCGCGTACACCGGCAACATCCGGATCGGCGGCGCGAAGCAGTACGCCGACGAGCTCGTCCAGAGCGACAACCTGGCCATCAAGGCGCGCAACACCCGCATCAAGATGGTGCTGCTCGTCGCCGGTGCCAACGACGACCTCCAGTTCGGCCCCGTGATGACCGACTGCGTGGAGCGCTTCCTGCTCTCCCAGGGCCCCTGTGAGCCCAAGTACGCCCCCGGCTGGCAGTCCCGTGTCGACGCGCTCGTGCCCAAGGTCGAGCAGACCGTGCGCGACCTGCGGACCGTGATGCAGGGCGCCGGCTACGCCGACGGCGACTACAAGCTCGTCGTCATGGGCTACCCGAGCCCCATCGGCCCGGACTTCTACGACAACCCGGACTTCCCCGGCAAGCTGGCCTGCGGCGGCGAGGGCTACGACTCCGACACCAAGTGGGGCCGCAACAGCGCCGTGCCCGCCTTCGAGCGCGGCATGCGGCAGGCGGCGGCCGACACCGGGGCCGTCTTCCTCGACAACTCGCGGCTCTTCAACGGCCACGAGGTCTGCATGGAGGACACCTGGGCCCGCGGCCTCTACATCGACCTGTCCAAGCCCGGCACTCCGGACGAGAACTCGGTCCGCCAGTCCTTCCACCCCAACTACCGCGGCCACGGCGCCTTCGCGTCCTGCCTGACCCAGATCTACAACGCGAACGTGCGCGAGGCGGGCTGCGCCGACGTCGACTCCTCCGGTACGCCGACGCTCTTCCCGCTCGCCTGGGACGACGTCTACAAGCCGCTGAAGAACGCCGCCACCGGCAACTGTCTCGACGTCAGCGGATCCGAGTCGGCGAACAACACCGCCGTCCTCGGCTGGGACTGCCACGGCGGCCGCAACCAGAACTGGTGGTACGACCCCGCCCGCCGCAGCGTGCACACCCAGCTCACCCAGGACCGCTGCCTGGACGTGCCCGGTGCGAACTACGCGGCCGGCGCGGCGCTCATCATCTGGAACTGCCACGGCGGCGCGAACCAGAAGTTCGTCCGCGACGGCGACACCATCCGCCCGGCCTCCGCGACCGGCCTCTGCCTGACCCAGGGCGCGGCCAGGGAACCGGTCCGGCTGCAGAGCTGCAACGGCTCGGCGAACCAGCGGTTCGTCGCGTAACGGAGCTTCCTCACAGCGGCTTGACGGTGCTCCTGGCCAGTTCGTAGGCCGGGAGCATCGCCGTGTGCTCCTCGGCGTCGAGCCCGCCGAGGTGGACGACGACCGTGCCCTTCGGCGTCTCGACGGCGAACGCCCGCTCCGGCTTGGTCTCGTCGAGGGCCTCGCTGTGCACCGTGTACGTGACCTCGACGGCGGCCAGCGAACCGGCCCGGACGTCCCTGTACGCGGCGCCCTTCACCCCCGTCTCCGCCTTCACGAAGGCTTCGAGCACCGTGCGGGCAGGATCCTTCGCCGCGCTCTTCGGGGCGGTCCACACCCGCAGATAGCCGATGTTCCCGGCCGGCTTGGCGTCCACCTCGCAGCGCGCGACGGCCGGGCCCTGCCGGGTGAGCGCCGCGAACTCGGGGTTCTCCGGGTCCTTGACCGCGTTCGGCGCCCATCCCTGGGCGAGGGTGAAGGACACGGGCAGCGCACAGGCCGTCCCGGGGCCGCCGAGCGAGCCGGCGGGGACGGCGGCGGCGGCCTTCGGCGCGGCGGCCGAGGGCTTGGCCGGGGCGGCGGCGGGCGGGGCGGGCGGCGCGGCCGGTTCCTGCTGCGTGCCGCACGCGGTCAGCAGCCCCGCCGCGAGCAGGGCGAGGGCGGCCGGGACCGTCGTACGGAGGGGAGCTCTTTCTGGCATGCGCCCATCATCCCCCGAGCGGGTGCGAGCGCCCGCGGGGCGTCGGACAATCGGAAGCGGTGCTCGGGGAGATCCGCCACCACAGGAGGCAGGACATGTTCCGACGCTTCAGGAGGACGGGCGCGCTCGGCGCCTGCGCGGTCGCGGCCGCCGCCTTCGCCGGGGCCGCCGCCGTCCCGGCATATGCCCACGACGACGGCGGGAAGACCTACGACTTCACCCTCTACGCCAAGGAAGTCCCCGGCCCCAACTCCCAGGAGAGCGGCCCGCCGCCCAAGGTCGGCCAGGTTCTGACCTTCGCGGACGACCTCTACAAGACCAAGGGTGGCGAGAAGGTCGGCCGGGACGGCGTGATCTGCGGAGTGATCCGGGTCTCCGGGGACTCCGCCGACGTGACCTGCGTCGGCACCATCGTCCTGAACGGCGGGCCGGGCGGACAGCTCGCCGCCCAGGCCCTGACCCACTTCGACACGTCGAACGAGACGCCCGCCGCCTTCGACATCGCGATCACCGGCGGCACGGGCGACTTCAAGTCCGCGCACGGTTACGTCCGTTCGACGCCCGACGGGGACTACAACCGGATGGACTTCCACATCACCTCGTAAGAGGCCCTACGACAGCTTGCCGCCGTAGTCCGGCAGCTTGAACGTCCGCTCGGCGTGGCCGCCGACCAGGTCGGTCGTGTTGTTGCCGATGTTCGCGACGATCGTGTAGCCCCTGGCCTCGATCTCCGCGCGCTTGGCCGTCTTGTACGTGCTGACCTCGGCGAACAGGTCGGGCAGCGAGCGCACGTACAGACCGTCCACCGGGTAGCCGGCCTGCTTCAGGTTCCAGTCCGTCAGGGAGTGGATGATGCCGGGCCGGGCGGTGACGAAGAAGACGGCCACGCCGCGCTCGTGCGCGTCCCGCACGAGCGCGCGGACCTCCGGGATGGCCGGGGTCGGCAGCTCCCAGAACGGGTGGAAGTCCGTCTCCAGCGAGGAGTTGTCGATGTCGAGGACGATGGCCTGCTTCTCGCCGTCGGAGTTTTCGGCCCGCTCCTCGATGTACGGGCGGGCCTGGTCGACGACCGCGGCCACGTCATGGCGCCAGGTCGTGTAGTCGACGCCCTGGATCGCGGCGCTCGACGTGTGGTGGGTGTCCGGGTCGGCGGCCGAGGCGGCGGGCGCCGGGCCGACGAGCAGGACGGCGGTCAGGCCGAGGGCGGCGGCGGCCTTGGCCTTGGTGGCGGAGGAGGGCATGGGGGGCTCCCGAGGGGTCTACCGGCTCAGTGGTTGACATGCTCGCGACCCATACTGGCCAGTAGGTAACGGGAGGGCTACCGGTCGGTAGCGACTTTCTGATCAGAAGATCACCGCCGCCCGCCCTCGCCCTCCCGCCACCCGCCGCACCCCGGTGTCACCCCCGCGGACCCCGGGGCCCTGCGGGCGGCCGGCCCGGAGGGGGCCACCCCTCGCGTCACTCCCCGCGCTCGAACCGCAGATAGCGCTCGACCGACCGGGACAGGACCTCCTCGGCGCCGGTCGTGATGACCCGGTCCCACCAGGCGCCGTAGAGCCGGTCGAAGCGGAAGCCGGCCAGCACGTCGGCGGCGAGACGGACCTTCTGCGGCTGCTCCGGTACGTGGTTGGGGAAGCTGTACATGATGCTCACCCAGCGCAGGTCCGGACCGACGTTGATCACGTCACCGGTGAACAGCGCCCCGTCGCCCGCGCTCCAGTGCAGCACCGCGCTGCCCGGGAAGTGCACGCCCGGGTTGATCAGCGTCAGCTCGTCCGTCAGCTGCATGCTCCGCCCGCTCCAGAACCGCACCGCCGGGTCCGGCCGGCCCACCCACTCACGGTCCGCCTCGTGCAGGTGGACCGGCGCGTCGAAGGCGTGCGCCCACTCGACCATCGCCGAGTAGAAGTGCGGGTGGCTGATCGCGATGTGGTCGATGCCGCCCAGCTCCTCGACGCGGCGCACCATCTCGTCGTCCAGGTACGGCACACAGTCCCACAGCACGTTCCCGGCGGAGGTGCGCAGCAGCAGGGCGCGCTGGCCGATCGAGAACTCGGGCGAGACGCCGATGCCGGTCACACCCGGCCCCTGCTCCTCGAACCGTCCGCCGTGCCCCTCGGCCTGTAGCTCCTTCAGCGACGTCCACCGCTGCCCGCTCCGGGGCACGTACTGCCGCTCGTCCAGGCAGACCGGACAGTCGGTGCGTGATTCGGCGTACTGGGTGCCGCAGCCGCGGCAGATGGGGTACGTCATGAGTTCCTCCTTCGTCAGGTCCTGCGCGTCAGTCACGGGTGCCGCCGGTCAGCTCGGTGAGGACGTGCGGGCGGCTCGGGCGCCAGCCGAGGTCCTCGAAGGACCGGCGCGCCGACACCACCTGGTGCAGCGCGAGCGCCTCCGCGAACGGCGCCCCGAGCACCTCCGCGGCCTGCTCCTGCGGCCACGACTCGGCCCGGCCGGTGCCGCCCGCCGCGAGGTCCGCGGCCGCCGCGAGCGCGGCCACCGGCACCGCCTCGTCCGCGACGCCGTGCAGCACGGCGCCCGCCCCGGCCTTGGCCAGCGCCAGCACGTACAGCTCGGCGAGGTCGTCCACGTGCACCATCGGCCAGCGGGTCGCCGCCGAGCCCACGTACCGGCCCGTGCCGTGCTCCCTGGCCCAGCCGGTCATCAGCGCCGGGATGCCGCCGCCCTGGCCGTACACGATGCCGGGGCGCACCACGAGCGCCCGGACGCCGTCCCCGGCGGCGTCGAGCACCCGCCGCTCGATCCGCGGCCGGTAGCCCACCATGGCGATCGGGTCGGTCGCGGCCTCCTCGTCCGCCGGGGCGTCCCCGGTGGCGCCGAGCACCCACACGCCGCTGGTGTAGACGAACGCCCGGCCCGTGCCCCGCAGCGGCGCGAGCAGCGCGTCGACCGCGGCGGCGTCCACCGCCTCGTCACCGGTCGGCGGCGCCAGGTTCACCACCGCGTCCACGTCGTCCGTCACCGCCGCCCGCAGCGACTCCGGATCGGTGAGATCACCCACCCTCACCGGGGCGTCGGGTGCGAGCGCGAGGGCGTCGCGCACCAGCGGGACCACGTCGTGGCCCTCAAGGGTCAGCCGCGCCACCACCGCGGAACCGATGTAACCGGTGGCTCCCAGGACCAGGACCTTCATGACGACTCCCGTGGCTCGGACTCCCGCTGACCGCCCACCGGTCAACGGGAGAAACGTAGGAGCTGAGCCCGTACCGGCGGATCTGTCAGATGACGGGGTTGCCGGCCCCGAAGTGCCGTAGCCGGTCCCGCGGCATGCCTTACCCGAGGCCGGCGAGCCCGCCGAGGCCGCCGAGCGCGGCCCGCGAGGTCACGCCTAGCTTCGGATAGGCGTTGGAGAGGTGGTAGCCGACCGTACGCGGGCTGAGGAACAGCCTCGCGCCGATCTCCCGGTTGCTCAGGCCCGTCGCCGCGAGCCGCACCACCTGGAGCTCCTGCGCGGTCAGCCGGCCCACCAGGTCCGGCCCGGCGGCCGCCGGCGCCGGAGCCGCGCCGAGGGCCCGCAGCTCCGCGCGGGCCCGGTCCGCCCAGGCCCGCGCCTGCGTCCGCTCGAACGCCTGCAGCGCCCCCGTCAGCGCCTCACGGGCGTCGGCCCGGCGCTTCTCCCGCCGCAGCCACTCCCCGTACAGCAGCCGGGTGCGCGCCTCCTCGAACGGCCGCTCGCCCGCGCCGTGGGCTTCGAGCGCCCACCCGAACAACCGCTCCGTCGCCCCCTCGGGCGCGAGCAGCGCCCGGCAGCGCAGCTCCACGGCCCGCGCCCACGGCGTCCCGGTCGCGATCGCCCAGCGGCTGAACCGCAGCTGCGCCGCGCGGGCTTCCTCGGCCCGGCCGAGCCGCACCGCCGCCTCCACCCGGTCGGGCAGGCTGTGCACGGCGACCATCAGGTGCCGGTGCGGCCCGTCGGTGAGCGCCGCGAACCGCCGCAGCGCGGCCTCGTAGCGCCCGAGCCCGAGATCGAGCAGACCCTGCGCCCGCAGCCGCAGGACCGGGACCGGCGCGACACCGGCGAAGAGCCCGCGCTCGGGATCCGTCCCGCCGGCCTCCTCCCCGTCGAGCGCGGCGAGCACCTCCAGCTCGGACCGGAGCAGCCCGGCCAGATGGCGCTGGCCCGTGTCCCGGGCGATCTCCAGGCCCTCGACCGCCGTCGTGTACGCGTCCCGGTGCCGCCCCAGGAACAGCCGGCAGCGCGCGAGCCGCAGCAGCACCCGCGGCAGCACCCCGACCGCGCCCTCCGCACGGCACTCCTGCTCGAGCGCCACCGCCTCGTCGTGCACCGCCCCGTACTCGCCGAGCAGCATGTTCCAGCCGTGCAGCCGCACCTGCTGGGCCAGCCCACGCTCGCGCCGCGTCCGGTTCACGTACGCCGCGAACTCCCGGATCGCCGAAGCGCCCATGACGTCGCCCGCCATCGCGCCCAGCACCCCGCTCGCGCCCCGGTGCACCGGACAGTCGCCGAAGTCCAGACCGGCAAGCCGCTCCCGGGTGTCCCGGGCCGCCGCGGCCGCGTCCGGCGCGTCCCACGCCATCGCGGCCGACTCGAACAACAGCCACGCGCCCGTGTCCGGCTGAACCGGCGTCACCTCCCGGGCCGCCTCGACGAGCAGCAGCCGCGCCGGCTCCGCGCGGCCCCGGCCGTGCTCCAGGGCCGCCCGGATGCTGGCCAGCCGGGCGACCGCGGCCGGATCGCCCACCGGACCCGCCTCGTCGGCGAGCGCGGCCGCGAACTCCACCTGCCCGGCCTCCGCGGCCGCGGCCGCCGCCGCGACCAGCCGACGGGAACGGGGCTCCTGGCCGTCGGTCAGCTGCGCGGCCCGCCGGTACGCGGCCGCGACCGCCGCCCGGCCGCCCCGCGCGCGGAACAGCTCGGCGCTGCGCTCGAGTTCGGCGGCGACCCGCTCGTCGTAGCCGACCGTGGCCGCGGCCAGATGCCAGGCCCGGCGCCCCACGTCCCCGCCCGCCGGCGCCGCGTCCGCGAGCGCCCGGTGCGCGGCCGTCCGCTCCGCGAGCAGCGCGCCCTGGTAGGCGGCGGCCCGCACCAGCGGATGCCGGAAGGCGAACCGGTGCCCGCTCACCCGCACCAGATCCGCCGCCTCCGCCGGGCCCAGGTCCCCGGCGCCCGCCCCGAGCCGCCCGGCCGCCGCCAGCACGAGCGCCGGGTCACCGGTGTCGTCCGCCGCCGCGACCGTGAGCAGCGCGCGGGTCGGCGCGGGCAGCGCCCGTATCCGCTCGTCGAAGATCCGCCGCACCCGCCGCGACGCCGGCAGCACCGCGATCTCCCGCTCGTCCACCGGCTCACTGCCGTCCCGCTGGGCCGGCGTCAGCGCCCCGGCCAGCTCGACCAGCGCCAGCGGATTGCCCGCCGCGAGCCCCAGGACCCGGCCGCGGACCGCCGCGTGCAGCTCCGGCGCACGGCCGGCCAGCAGCGCCGTACCCTCCTCGTCGGAAAGCGGCCCCAACTGCAGCACCGGAAGCCCCGGATCACCGTCGAACAGGCCCTCCCGTACGGCGAACACGAGCGCCACCCGCGCCATGCCCAGCCGCCGGGCCGCGAAGAGCAGCGCATCCACCGTCTCCAGGTCCAGCCAGTGCGCGTCGTCGACGAGCACCACCACCGGCCGTTCCTCCGCCAGCTCCCCCAGCAGCCCGAGCGTGGCCGCCCCGACCAGGAACCGGTCCCCGGGCGCGGGCAGCCCCGCGGGCTCGACCGCGCCGCGCAGCGCCGCCTGCTGACGCCCCGACAGCCGCCGCGCCCGGTCGAGCGTCCCCCGCAGCAGCACCTGCAGCCCGGCGTACGGCAGCGCCGCCTCCGACTCGACCCCGGCGCACCGCAGCACCGTGCCCTCACTCGCGAGCACCCCGGCCCGTTCGAGCAGCGCCGTCTTCCCGGCCCCCGCCTCACCCCGCACCACCACGGCGCCGCCGCGGCCCTCCGCCGCCTCGGCGAGCAGCCGCTCAAGGAAGGCGAGTTCCCGCCCGCGCCCGCTCAGGCTCGCGTCGGCCATCGGTGTCCCCCTGTTCCCCGCTGTTCGTGCGGATCATCGTGCCATCAGGGGAATCAGAGGAATCAGGGGTCCGGGGATCCGGGGATCCGGGGAAAGCCGAACAGGCCCCCGGCGAGTGCCGGGGGCCTGTCACGGGTTCATACGGGCCGGAGGTCAGAGACCGGGGCCGCGCACCGGGATGTGCGTGAACGTCGGCTCCGGGGCCGGGTTCTGGAAGAAGTCGTTGCCCTTGTCGTCCACCACGATGAACGCCGGGAAGTCCTCGACCTCGATCTTCCAGACCGCCTCCATGCCGAGCTCCTCGTACTCGACGACCTCGACCTTCTTGATGCAGTCCTGCGCGAGACGCGCCGCCGGGCCGCCGATCGAGCCGAGGTAGAAGCCGCCGTGCGCGCCGCACGCGTCGGTGACCTGCTTGCTGCGGTTGCCCTTGGCCAGCATGACCTTGGAGCCGCCCGCCGCCTGGAACTGCTCGACGTAGCTGTCCATGCGGCCGGCCGTCGTCGGGCCGAAGGAGCCGGAGGCGTAGCCCTCGGGGGTCTTCGCGGGGCCCGCGTAGTAGACCGGGTGGTCCTTCAGGTACTGCGGCATCTCCTCGCCCGCGTCCAGCCGCTCCTTGATCTTGGCGTGCGCGATGTCGCGCGCCACGACCAGCGGGCCGGTCAGCGACAGGCGGGTCTTGACCGGGTACTTGGTCAGCTCGGCGAGGATCTCGTCCATCGGCTGGTTGAGGTCGATCTTCACGACCTCGCCCGCGTCCAGGTGGGAGTCCTCGGTCTCCGGCAGGAAGCGCGCCGGGTCGGTCTCCAGCTGCTCCAGGAAGACGCCCTCGGCGGTGATCTTGGCGACGGCCTGGCGGTCGGCCGAGCAGGAGACGGCGATCGCGACCGGTAGCGAGGCGCCGTGGCGGGGGAGGCGGACCACGCGCACGTCGTGGCAGAAGTACTTGCCGCCGAACTGGGCGCCGATGCCGATCTTCTGCGTCAGCTCGAAGACCTTCTCCTCCAGCTCCTTGTCGCGGAAGCCGTGGCCGGTCTCGGCGGAGCCCTCGGTCGGCAGCTCGTCCAGGTAGTGCGCGGAGGCGTACTTCGCGGTCTTCAGCGCGAACTCGGCGCTGGTGCCGCCGACGACGATGGCGAGGTGGTACGGCGGACAGGCGGCCGTGCCGAGCGAGCGGATCTTCTCCTCCAGGAACTTCATCATGCTCGCCTCGTTGAGGACGGCCTTCGTCTCCTGGTAGAGGAAGGACTTGTTGGCGGAGCCGCCGCCCTTGGCCATGAAGAGGAACTTGTACGCGCCGCCGTCGGTCGCGTACAGCTCGATCTGCGCGGGCAGGTTCGAGCCGGTGTTCTTCTCCTCCCACATGGTCACCGGGGCCATCTGCGAGTAGCGCAGGTTCAGCTTGGTGTAGGCGTCGTAGATGCCCTTGCTGAGGGCCTCCTCGTCGCGGCCCTGGGTGAGGACGTTCTGGCCGCGCTTGCCCATGACGATCGCGGTGCCGGTGTCCTGGCACATCGGCAGCACGCCGGCGGCGGCGATGTTCGCGTTCTTCAGGAGGTCGAGCGCGACGAACTTGTCGTTGCTCGACGCCTCCGGGTCGTCGATGATCTTCCGCAGCTGGGCCAGGTGGGCCGGGCGCAGGTAGTGCTGGATGTCGTGGATCGCCTCGGCGGCCAGCTGGCGCAGCGCCTCCGGCTCGACCTTGAGGAACGTACGGCCGTCGGCCTCGAAGGTGGAGACACCCTCGGAGGTCACCAGGCGGTAGGGCGTGGTGTCCTCTCCCACGGGGAGCAGATCGGAGTACGCGAACTCTGGCATGTCGACGGCCATTCCTCACTCGGCAGACAGCGGCGCCGCCTCCGTTGGCGGCGCGCCATCCAGCGTAGAGCGCGGCTCCGCGGGGGCGGCTGTGAGGTAAGGCTCAGTTCGGCACGGGTGGTGTACGTGTCGGCCAATTGCGCCCTCACGTGGCGTGCGTGATCCGGCACGGTTAGTGATGTTCCCAGGTCCGGTTCCGTCGGCTCCGGCCCCTCTGTCACGCACGGAGAGGATGATCATGAGACTCACGTTCCGAGGCCGGTCCGTCCGGAGAGCGGCCGCGGCCCTGGGCGTGGCCGCCCTGCTGGCGGCCGGCTTCTCCCCGGCGGCGGCCGCGGGTGCCGGTCCGGGCGCCGGTCCGGTGGCCGCCCGCGACGCCACCAGGGCCGCCGAGCCCGGCACCGGCTACGCCTGGGGCAGCGACGACGCCGGACGGCTCGGCCGCGGCGTCGGCTCCGGACTGAGCACCACCCCGGTCACCATCTGCGACGGCGCCGGCTGCGCCGGCTCCCTGACCGACGTGGACGCGGTCGACGCCGGAGCCGGCCACGGCGTGGCGCTGCGCGACGACGGCACGGTCTGGACCTGGGGGGCCAACCAGTACGGACAGCTCGGCGACGGAACCACCGACGCGCGGACCACACCCGCCCGGGTGAGCTCCCTCACGGACGTCACCGCGATCGCCGCGGGCGACAACCACACCCTCGCCCTCACGCGTGACGGCCACATCTGGGCCTGGGGACGCAACAACGCGGGCCAGCTGGGCGACGGCTCCACCACCGACCGGCCCTCACCCGTCCAGGTCGCCTGTCTTCCCAATCCGGAGAACGAGTGTTTCGGTTCGTTCGCCGACGTGATCCACATCGCCGCGGGCGGTGAGCACAGCCTCGCCGTGGACGCGTGGGGCCGCCTCGGCGCCTGGGGCAACAACACGGACGGTCAGCTGGGCGACGGCACCACCTCTTCGAGCCCGACCCCGGTCTATGTGCAGGTGGGTGGCGACGTGGTGGCGCTCGCCGCCGGCTCCGCGCACAGTGTGGCGGTCTTCCGCAACGCCGGCCAGGTCTACAGCTGGGGCCGCAACGCCGACGGCCAGGTGGGCGACGGCACCACCGGCGACCGGCTCCTGCCCGGCCCGGTGTGCGCGGTGGGCACCGGTGCCGGCTGCACGAGCTTCCTCACCGGGGCGACCGGCGCCGACGCCGGCGGTGCCCACACCGTGGCGGTGCTCTCCAACGGCGGGGTACGCGCCTGGGGTGACAACGCCTTCGGTCAACTGGGCGACGGCACCACGACGGACCGGACCACGCCCGTCAAGGTCTGCGGGTCCGGGACCGGCGCGGGATGCGCCACCGTCCTGGGCGGGGTGACCTCCGTCTCCGCGGGCGCCTCCTTCAGCCTGAGCCGGCAGAGCGACGGCACCGCCCGCGGCTGGGGCTCCAACGCCTCCGGGCAGCTCGGTGACGCGACCACCACGAACAGGACGACGCCGGTGACGGTCTGCGCTCCCGGCCGGACCGCGCCGTGCTCGCGCCTCCTCGACGGTGTGGGCGCCGTCGGGGCGGGCTCCGACTTCAGCCTGGCGATCGTCAGGACCCGTGCGGACGTGCGGGTCGCGATCGGCGCGGACGAACCCGTCGCCTCCGGGGAGCAGCTGATCTACACGGTCACGGTGCGCAACGACGGGCCGTCGGCGGCGGAGAACGTGTCGCTCAGCAGCACGCTGCCGGGTGCGAGCCGCTTCCAGAGCGCCACGCCGAGCAGAGGGAGCTGCACCGGTCCGCCGGTGGGTTCGTCCGGCACGGTGACGTGCCCGCTCGGCCGGATCGGGGCCGGCGCCCAGGCCACCGTGACCATCCGGGTCACGGTCACCGCGCCGGCCGGAACCATGATCACCAATGCCGTGTCGGTGAGCGCCACCACGCCCGACCCCAAGCAGGTCAACAACACCGCGACGCTCCGGACGCCGGTGAGCTGATGCGTACGAGAGGACGATCGATGAAACGTGCTGTGCGTGGCGGCTCCGCCCTGCGGCGGGCGCTGGTCCTCGGTGCGGCCGGGCTGCTGTGGGTGGGGCTGGCCCCCGGGGAGGCCACCGCGGGGCGGTCGGCCCTGCCCGGCAACGCGATGACCTGGGGAGACAACGCCCTCGGCCAGCTGGGCGACGCGGCCTCCCCGGGCGGCTCCAACGTCCCGGTCACGGTCTGCGGCACCGCCCCCTGTCCGAAGCCCTTGGACAATGTGATCGAAGCCGACGCCGGGGACTGGCACAACATCGCCCTGCGCACCGACGGCACGGTCTGGGCGTGGGGCGACAACGGTGTCGGCCAGCTCGGCGACGGCACCAACGAGGGCAGGAGCGCACCTGTCCGGGTCGGTTCCCTCACCGACGTGACCGCCATCGCCGCGGGTGACAACTACAGCCTCGCCCTGCGCTCGGACGGCACGGTCTGGGCCTGGGGAGACAACTTCCAAGGCCAGCTCGGCAACGGCACCACCACCGACAGCAACGTCCCGGTCCAGGTCTGCGCCGAGAACACCGGGGCCGGCTGCACCAGGTTCCTCACCGGCGTGACCGCGATCTCCGCGGGTGGGGCCCACAGCCTCGCGCTGGACGCCGGGGGCGGCCTGCGGGCCTGGGGCTTCAACGCAGACGGCCGTCTCGGTGACGGCACCACCCAGCAGCGGCTCGTACCGGTCCCCACCTTGCTGACCAGCGGTGTGCGGACCATGTCGGCCGGAGGCTCGCACAGCCTGGCGCTGATGGCGGACCGCACGGTCCGCGCCTGGGGAGGCAACTCCTCGGGTCAGGTCGGCGACGGAACGACGACGAACCGACTTGAACCCGTCCGCGTCTGCGCCGTGGGTACGACCGCCGGCTGCACCACCTACCTCAGCGGTGTGGCCTCGGTCGCCGCGGGCTCGGAGCACAGTCTCGCGGTCCTGTCGGACGGCGGTGTGCGCTCCTGGGGCGACAACTTCAGCGGCCAGCTGGGCAACGGCAGCGCCCGGGGCGCGACCGACAGTCCGGTCCCCGTACGGGTCTGCGCGACGGGCACCATCGGCTTCTGCACGAAGTACCTCGGCGGGGCGACCGCCGTCGCCGCCGGTTTCCGGCACAGTCTGAGCCGGCAGTCCGACGGCACCGTCCGCGCCTGGGGCGAGAACATCTCGGGACAGCTCGGCAACGCCCGCCTTCCGGGAGGCGGAGACACGACGTACGAGACCAACCCCGTCCAGGTGTGCGCTCCCCGGCAGACAGCGCCCTGCTCCCGCATGCTGGACGGTGTCGGTGCGGTCGCGGCGGGCTTCGACCACAGCCTGGCCATCGCCCTGCCGCGCGCGGACCTGAGCGTCACGACGACCTCCGACGCGCCCGTCGCCAACGGCGAGAGCCTCACCTACACGATCACCGTCCGCAACGACGGACCCGCCGCCGCCGACAACGTGGTGCTCGACGACAGCCTGCCCGGTGAGGGACGGTTCTCCAGCGCCACGTCCACCAGGGGCAGTTGCGCCACCGTGCCCCCGACCGGCACGTCCGACACCGTGACCTGTGCGCTGGGGCGCATCGGCCGCGGGGGCCAGGCCACCGTCACCCTCACGGTCACGGTACGGGCCGTCCCCGGCACCGTGATCACGAACAGGGCGACGGTCACGAGCGGCAACCCCGACCCGGACCCGGGCAACAACACCGCGACCCTGGGGACGACGGTGAGCTGACCCCTCCGGGTCCCCATGAGCCCTCGCCTCAGCCCTCTCCGGCCCGCCCCAGGGCCGGAGAGGGCTTCTCCGTGCAGCTCCCGCCGAGCCCTCTGGTCGCGATCTATCGCGTTTCGCTAGGCTGGCTCCGTGGACCTCGAAAAGCAGCCCCAGCAGCCCGAGCGGCAGCAGCCCGAGCAGTCGGCCGCCCCCGCGGCACGGCCCGAATTCGCCGATCCGCAGGGGGCGATGCGGGCCTCGGACGCCGACCGGGACCGGATCGCGGACATCCTCAGGGACGCCCTGGCGGAGGGGCGGCTCGACGCCGAGGAGCACGCGGACCGGATCGACGCCGTGTACCGGGCCAAGACCGTCGGCGAGCTGGAGCCGCTCGTCCGCGACCTGCCCGCCACCGGCCACCGCCCGGAGCCCCTGCCCGGGTACGGGGACGAGGGTGTCGAGGGCCCGGCGGACAACCTGGTCGCCGTGTTCTCGGCCTCCACCCGCAAGGGCCGCTGGCGCGTCGGCCGTCGCACCAACGCCTTCTCGCTGTTCGGCAGCGTCGAGATCGACCTGACCGAGGCGATCTTCGCCCAGCGTCTCACCACCATCAACGCCACCTCGATCTTCGGCAACGTCGAGGTCCGCGTCCCGGAGAACGTGACCCTGCGCGGCAGCGGCACCGGCGTCTTCGGCAACTTCGAGGTCGTCACCTCCGAGGGCGCCGACCCGCAGGCCCCGGTCATCGTCGTCAACGGCTGGTCCGTCTTCGGGAACGTGGAGGCCAAGCCCAAGCGGGGCAAGTGGGTCACCGACCTGCAGAGCAACCTTCAGGCCAAGTTCCGCAAGGATCTCGGTCAGTGATCGGACGACGGCCGGTCGGTGACCCGACGGTGACCGGTCGGTTGATCAGCGGCTGACGCCCGCGTTCCGCTCCGACCGGTGACCGGATTTCGCCGTCCCGTGTCCGCGCTTCGGAACGCCGGGGCACGCAGTGCATAGGCGCACGCACAGCGGGTAGGGCTCGTTGCGTCGCCAATCGCCCCCGCCAGCGGAAGCCGTCGTCAGGAGTAGACCGTGCTGCAGATGCCGCATCAGCCCCTCCGGGTCGCCGCCGTGCCGCCCCAGCGCACCCCCGCCCGGGAGGACGAGGGCGGCCCGTGGCACACGGAGGCGGTGTGCCGCCGGGACGAGGCCGGTCTCTTCTTCGCCCCCTCCAAGGAGCCCACCGCCGCCCGGCTCTCCCGCGAGGAGGCGGCCAAGCGGGTCTGCGCCCGGTGCCCCGTGATGGTCGAGTGCCGCGAGCACGCCCTGCTCCAGCCCGAGCCGTACGGGGTGTGGGGCGGCCTCACCGCCGCCGAGCGCCGCGTCGTCCTCGCCCGGCGCCGCCGCCGGGACGCCGAGCTGCGCAAGGCCGCGGCCGCCGAGCGCGCCGAGCGCATCGCGAAGGCCGGCTGACCGCCGTACCGACGGGTCCGTCGCCCGTACGGGAAGGGGCGCCCCCACCGCACATGGGGGCGCCCCTCTTCGTATCCGTCCTCGGCTGCCGGCCTCGGTCTCAGTTGGCCCGGTCGAAGTCGATCTTGCTGTAGGCGCGCAGCTTCGCGAGCCGGTGCGTCGAGTCGATCTGCCGGATCGTGCCGGACTTCGAGCGCATGACGAGCGACTGCGTGGTCGCCGTCTCGGAGCGGTAGCGCACCCCGCGCAGCAGCTCGCCGTCCGTGATGCCGGTGGCGACGAAGAAGACGTTCTCGCCGGAGACCAGGTCGTTGGTGGAGAGCACCCGGTCCAGGTCGTGCCCGGCGTCCAGGGCCTTCTGCCGCTCGGCGTCGTCCTTCGGCCACAGCTTGCCCTGGATCACACCGCCCAGGCACTTTATGGCGCAGGCCGAGATGATGCCCTCGGGCGTGCCGCCGATGCCCATCAGCAGGTCGACGCCGGTGCCCTCGCGGGCGGCCATGATGGAGCCGGCCACGTCGCCGTCGGAGATGAACTTGATCCGGGCGCCGGTCTCGCGGATCTCCTTGACGATGCCGTCGTGGCGCGGGCGGTCGAGGATGACGACCGTGACGTCCTCGGCGTTCATGCCCTTGGCCTTGGCGACCCGGCGGATGTTGACCGAGGCGGGCGCGTTGATGTCGACGAAGTCGGCGGCCTCGGGGCCGGTGACCAGCTTGTCCATGTAGAAGACCGCGGACGGGTCGAACATGCTGCCGCGGTCGGCGGCGGCGAGCACGGCGATCGCGTTCGGCATGCCCTTGGCGTTGAGCGTGGTGCCGTCGATCGGGTCCACGGCGATGTCGACCTCGGCGCCGGTGCCGTCGCCGACCCGCTCGCCGTTGAAGAGCATCGGCGCCTCGTCCTTCTCGCCCTCGCCGATGACGACCACGCCGTTCATCGAGACGGTGGAGATGAGGGCCCGCATGGCGTTCACCGCCGCGCCGTCCGCGCCGATCTTGTCGCCGCGACCGACCCAGCGGCCCGCGGCCATGGCGGCGGCCTCGGTCACGCGGACCAGTTCGAGGGCGAGGTTGCGGTCGGGGGCCTCGGGGGAGACCTCGAGCTCGGGCGGCAGGTGGTGGTGCTCGGACATCGGTGCGCACCTTTCTGTTACGGCGACGGGCGACGGCCGGAAAAACAAGAGGGTGCCGTGACTCTATCGTCAGGTCGACAAATTGAGCAGAGGGGCCCACGTATGAGCACAACACCATGATGCGACCATGGGGGCGTGGCAGGTAACCAGCGACGCAGGCAGACGGTACGCGGGATGTTCCAGTCCCTCGCGGTGATCGCGGTCGCCGCGGGCGTGATGTACGTCTTCATCCCGCACGACGAGACGGCGACCCCGGTGAAGGCGAAGGACTACCGGGTGGAGCTTCTGACGGCCCAGCGGGCGGCACCGTACCCGGTGCTGGCCCCCGAGGGCCTGGGCGACGGATGGAAGGCGACGGTCGTCTCGTACCAGCGGGAGGACCACAACGCCTGGCGGCTCGGCTTCCTGAGCCCCGACACCCAGTACGTGGCCCTCAACCAGTCGACGGAGGACCCGAAGAAGTTCGTGCCCGCGGTCACCCAGCAGGCCAAGAACTCGGGGAAGACCGAGACGGTGGCCGGGCGGGTCTGGCAGCGCTGGGAGGGCCCGAAGTACGACGCCCTGGTGCGCACCGAGGACGGCGCGACGACGGTCGTGACGGGCACGGCGTCGTTCGAGCGGCTGGCCGAGATGGCGGGCGCGCTCCAGGCGAAGAAGGCGTAGTCCGCCTGCGCGGGCGGAGGTACGGGGAAGGCCCCCGGTGCGATGCACCGGGGGCCTTCCTTCGTACGTGCTGTGCGTACGCCGATCAGACGGTCGTGATGACGTCGTCGTAGGCGAGGCGCGGCTGGCGCGGGAACGGGGAGGCGTCCTCGCCCGGCTTGCCGATGTTGATGACCATCAGCGGGGTGTGGTCGGCGTCCAGGAACTCCTTCTGCACGCCGCCGAAGTCGAGACCGGTCATCGGGCCGGCGGCCAGGCCGGCGGCGCGGATGCCGACGATGAAGTACGCGGCCTGCAGGGCGGCGTTCAGCAGCGCGGACTGCTCGCGGACCGGACGCTCGGAGAAGAAGAGGTCCTTGGCCTGCGGGAAGTGCGGCATCAGGGCGGGCAGCTCCTCGTGGAACTCGTTGTCCGCGGAGAGGATCGCGACCAGCGGGGCGGCCTGGGTCTTCGCCTGGTTGCCCTCGGCCATGTGCTTCACGAGGCGCTCACGGGCCTCCGCGGAGCGGACCAGGGTGATGCGCAGGGGGGTCTGGTTGAAAGCGGTCGGACCGTACTTGACCAGGTCGTAGATCGCCTGGACCTGCTCGTCGGTCACCGGCTCGTCGGTGAACGTGTTGGCAGTGCGGGCCTCACGGAAGAGGAGGTCCTGGGCGGCGGGGTCAAGGGCGAGAGACATGCTGCATACCTTCCGAACTGCACGGGTCGCTCGTCAGGGAGTTCGAGCGATGCCTCGACAGTACGACGGAAGTAGGTGAAGTTTCAACTACTCGCCCTATTTAAAACCGGATAGTGATCCGCTTCACAGGATTCAGTGTACGCGGCCCGCCGGCGCGCTCAACCCCTCGGCGCCCGACCCCTCGGCGCCCGACCTCTCGGCGCCCGACCTCTCGGCGCCCGACCTCTCGGCGCCCGGCCCCTCGGCGCTCAGTCCTCCGCCGCGTCCTGTTCCTGCTCCCGCTCGGCCGCCAGCGAGGCGTCGAGGCGCGCCCGGGCGCCCTCCAGCCAGTGCCGGCACACCTTCGCCAGCTCCTCGCCGCGCTCCCAGAGCGCCAGCGACTCCTCGAGAGTCGTGCCGCCCGCCTCCAGGCGCCGGACGACCTCGATGAGCTCGTCACGGGCCTGTTCGTAGCCGAGTGCAGTCGCAGTCTCGTCCGCGTCCGCGCGCGCTGCCATGCGTTCCACCTTTGTCTGTCGGTTCTCTGTCATGTCTGTGCAGTTCTCTGTACTTCTCGACACTTCCCTGACGTAGGTCCTACGTACGGATCCGACGTCCTACGCGTACGGGCCCGACGTCCTACGAGCGCCGCACCGTGAACTCGCCCGCCGCCACCCGCGCCCGCAGCTCCTCGTCGACCGCGACCTCCGCCGGGTCCCGCACCACCGCGCCGTCCGCCCGCTGGAGCACCGCGTAACCCCGCTCCATCGTGGCCGCGGGCGACAGCGCCCGGACCCGCGCCCGGGTGTGCGAGAGCTCCGAGTCGGCCCGGTCGAGCAGATGCCCCAGGGTCCGCCGGCTGCGCGCGAGCAGCGCGGCCAGCTCGTCCTCGCGGACCTCGACCATCCGCTGCGGGTGCTCCATCACCGGCCGCGCCAGCGCGTGCGCCAGGCCCCGCTCCTCGCGCTCCAGCAGCCCCCGTACGCAGCGCAGCGCGCGGTCCCGCAGACCGCGCACCCGCTCCAGCTCCTCGCCCACGTCCGGGACGACCTTCTTGGCGGCGTCCGTCGGCGTGGATGCCCGCAGGTCCGCGACCAGGTCGAGCAGCGGCGAGTCCGGCTCGTGGCCGATGGCCGACACCAGCGGCGTACGGCAGTCGGCGACCGCCCGGATCAGCTGCTCGTCCGAGAACGGCAGCAGGTCCTCGACGCTGCCGCCGCCGCGCGCCACGACGATCACGTCCACGTCCTCGTGCGCGTCCAGTTCCTTCACCGCCTGGATCACCTGCGGCACCGCCCTCACGCCCTGCACCGCCACGTTGCGCACCTCGAAGCGGACGGCGGGCCAGCGCCGCCGCGCGTTCTCCAGGACGTCCCGCTCGGCCGCCGAGGCGCGGCCGCAGACCAGGCCGATCAGCTGCGGCAGAAACGGCACCGGCTTCTTCCGGTCGAGCGCGAACAGGCCCTCGGCGGCCAGCGTCCGCTTGAGCTGTTCAAGCCGGGCCAGCAGCTCGCCGATGCCGACCGGCCGGATCTCCGCCGCCCGCAGCGACAGCTGCCCGCGCGGCGCGTACCACTCCGGCTTGGCGTGCACGACGACCCGCGCGCCCTCGGAGACGACGTCGGCGACGGCGTCGAAGACCTGCCGGTAGCAGGTCACGTTGATCGAGATGTCGTACGACGGATCGCGCAGCGTCAGGAACACCACCCCGGCACCCGGCCGTCGCGACAACTGGGTGATCTGCCCCTCGACCCAGATCACCCCCAGCCGGTCGATCCACCCCCCGATGAGCCGGGAGACCTCCCCGACGGGCAGCGGCGCTTCGGCGGACGTGTTCAGACCCATGCGCCGAGCGTAACGGGCGGGTGCGACAACGGGACCGGTCGTGCGGCCGAGCCTTGGCCCCGGCCGAGCCTTGGCACCGGGCGTGAATGGGCCCGGGGCCGGCGGTGGCGGTGGCGGTCGGCAAGGCCGGCCCGCGGGTGGGGCGCCGCGCGGCCTGGCGCTCCGCGGTCTGACGCCGCGCGCTCCGGCGCCCACAGGTCCGGTGCCGCGCGGTCTGGCGCCCACGGGCCCGGCGCTGCGCGGTCTGGCGCCCACGGGTCCGGTGCTGCGCGGTCTGGCGCCCACGGGTCCGGTGCTGCGCGGTCTGGCGCCCACGGGTCCGGTGCTGCGCGGTCTGGCGCCCACGGGCCCGGCGCCCACTTGTCCGGCGCCCCGCGCTCCGGCGCCCACCCGTCCCGCCATCCCCCCGGTCACCGCAGCGGCCGTCGCGCTCCCTGCATCGCCAGGACCACGAGGCCGACGCCCAGCCAGATCACGCCCACCACCTGTGCCGACGGTGCCGCCTCCACGATCACCGCGATGAGGATCGCCGCGCCGACCACCGGCGCCACGACGTGGGGCAGCCAGCGCGGCGGGCCCGCCATGCGGCGCAGCGCGAACCAGCCCACCACGCTCGCGTGGAGCAGGACGAAGGCCGTCAGGGCGCCGATGTCGACCACCGAGACGAGATGGTCCAGGCCGTCGGGCTGCCGGGCCGCCCACACCGCCGCGACCATCGTGATCGTCGCCGAGACGAGCAGCGCCACCCGCGGCACGCCCGCGTCCGTGCGGGCCAGCACGTGCGGCAGCCGCCGGTCGCGGCCCATCGCGAACAGCAGCCGCCCGCCCGCCGCCTGCCCGGCGAGCGCCGCGAAGGCCGCGCCGATCGCCTTCGAGACGGCCACCAGGTCGTGCAGCCACCGTCCGACGGCCGCGTCCACCGCGTCGTAGAACGCCGAACCCTGCAGCGCCGGGTCCACCGCCATCGCCTTCGACGAGACCGGCTGCAGCAGCGCCACCAGCCAGGTCTGCGCCACGAACAGCACCCCGGCGAGCGCCAGACAGAACAGCACCGCCCGCGCCACCTTCGCCGAGCCGCCCGTCACCTCCTCGGCGAAGGTCGCGATGGCGTCGAAGCCGAGGTACGACAGGACCGCCACCGACACCGCCGCGAGCACCGCCGCCGCCGAGAACCCGGCGTCCCCGGCGAGCGGCGACCACCAGTCGCGCTGCGCCCCGTCCCGTACGAGCACGACGACCGCCGACACGACGAAGACCAGGAGCACCGCGATCTCCATGGCGAGCACGGCGAGGCCGACCCGCGCCGCCGCCCGCACCCCCCACAGATTGAGCAGCGTCGTGACGACGACCGCGATCGCGGTCCAGATCCATCGGTCCACCTGTGGGACCAGCGCCTCCATCGCGATGCCCGCGAAGAGGTACGCGACGGCCGGGATGAGCAGGTAGTCGAGCATCGCCATCCAGCCGGCGACGAACCCAGCCCCCTCCCCGAGGGCCGTACGGGCGTACGCGAAGACCGAGCCGGCCTGCGGCACGACCCGCACCATCTGCGCGTAACTGAACGCCGTGAACGCCATGGCGACGGTGGCCACCACGTACACGAGTGCGACCGCCCCGTGCGATTTCGCGTCGAGTGTGCCGAAAATGCCGACCGGTGCCATGGGGGCGATGAAGAGGAGCCCGTAGACGACCAGATCACGGAACCCGAGGCTCCGTCGGAGGTGCTCGTGATCGGCCACCCGCGTTTCCTCAGCCATGGCGTCAGTCTCGGCCACCGTGGTGAGGAAACCGCCGACCGACGCGGCCTTACGATGGGACCCATGACTGCGTCGCCCGCAACCAACCGCCCGAAGCGTGTCCTGCTCGCCGCTCCCCGCGGCTACTGCGCGGGCGTGGACCGTGCCGTGATCGCCGTGGAGAAGGCCCTCGAGCAGTACGGGGCCCCCGTGTACGTCCGCCACGAGATCGTCCACAACAAATACGTCGTGCAGACCCTGGAGCGGAAGGGCGCGATCTTCGTCGATCAGGCGACCGAAGTGCCGCCGGGCAACATCGTGATGTTCTCCGCCCACGGTGTCGCCCCGACCGTCCACGAGGAGGCCCGCCAGGGCCGGCTCGCGACGATCGACGCGACCTGCCCGCTGGTCACCAAGGTCCACAAGGAGGCCGTGCGGTTCGCCAACGAGGACTTCGACATCCTCCTCATCGGCCACGAGGGCCACGAGGAGGTCATCGGCACCTCCGGCGAGGCCCCCGACCACATCCAGCTCGTCGACGGCCCCGAGGACGTCGCCAAGGTCGAGGTCCGCGACCCGTCCAAGGTCGTCTGGCTCTCCCAGACCACGCTCTCGGTCGACGAGACCATGGAGACGGTGGACGCGCTGAAGGAGAAGTTCCCGCAGCTGATCTCCCCGCCGTCCGACGACATCTGCTACGCCACGCAGAACCGCCAGACCGCCATCAAGGAGCTCGCCGGCCAGGCCGAGCTGGTCATCGTGGTCGGCTCCAAGAACTCCTCCAACTCGCAGCGCATGGTCGACGTCGCCAAGCAGGCCGGCGCCCCCGCCGCGTACCTCGTCGACTTCGCCAGCGAGATCGACGAGGCCTGGCTGGAAGGCGTCACCAGCGTCGGCCTCTCCTCGGGCGCCTCGGTGCCGGACGTCCTCGTCCAGGAGGTCCTGGAGTGGCTCTCCCAGCGCGGCTACGTGGACGTCGAGCTGGTCAAGACGGCCGACGAGTCGCTGACCTTCTCGCTCCCGAAGGAGCTGCGCGACAAGGACCTCCGGGCCAAGGCGGAGGCGCTGCTCGCCGGCGAGTGAGCACGTCCCACCGGCGAGCACCGAGCGAGCGCCGACGAGCGCCGACGACCTGGTGAATGACGGGTGACGGAGCGCTCCGGCCCGTAACGTTGAGTCCATGAACGTCTTCGGAGTGGACATCGGCGGGTCGGGCATCAAGGGCGCGCCCGTGGACCTGAACCGCGGCGACCTGACCCAGGAGCGCCACAAGGTACTCACCCCGCAGCCCGCGACGCCCGACGACGTCGCGGGCTGCGTCGCCGAGGTGGTCGGCCACTTCGGCTGGTCGGGGTCGGTCGGCGTGACCTTTCCCGGCGTGGTCACCGACTCCACCGTCCGGACCGCCGCCAACGTCGACAAGGCCTGGATCGGCGTCGACGCCGGCCGGCTGCTCCGCGACCGCCTCGGCGGCCTGCCGGTCACCGTCCTGAACGACGCCGACGCGGCCGGCATCGCCGAGATGACCTTCGGCGCGGGCCGCGACAGGAAGGGCACGGTCATCCTGCTCACCCTCGGCACCGGCATCGGCTCCGCCCTCTTCGTCGACGGCACCCTCGTCCCCAACACCGAACTCGGCCACCTGGAGCTCAAGGGCCACGACGCCGAGAAGCGCGCCTCCTCGAAGGCGAGGGAGGACGAGGAGCTGAGCTGGGAGCACTGGGCGACCCGGCGGCTGCGGAAGTACCTGGCGCACGTGGAGATGCTGTTCTCGCCGGAGCTGTTCATCATCGGCGGCGGCGTCAGCCGGAAGGCCGACAAGTTCCTGCCGCTGATCGAGGGCATTCGGGCGGAGATCGTCCCGGCGCAGCTGCAGAACAACGCGGGGATCGTGGGAGCCGCGATGGCGGCGACGGCGACGACGGTGGCGACGGCGGCGAAGCCGTAACGCCGCGACCGTCTCGGTCCGGAGCGCCCCGCGCGGTCAGGCTCTACGGCACCGACCGACCTGTACCGCTACGAGGCGGGCACGGGCCTCGTCACCAAGACCCACCACGCGTTCGACGGCGTCCCGGCCGTCGCCTTCGACCCGGCCCGGGGCGCCCTAGCCGTGGGGCGCCGCCTGGGCCTGCGCCCGGGCCCGGGCCCGCTGCTCCTGGCGGCGGCCCATGTCCCGTACCTTCCGGACGCTCGCGATGACACCGGCGACGAGCGTCCCCCCGTACAGCCACCCGGCGTGCACGGCGAGCGCCGTCACGAGGGCCATCGCCTGGCCGCCGACCCCGCCCGTACCGCCCGAGATCGGCACGACGCCCACCGCGAAGGCGATGGGCACGCTGATCGGGGCGGTGACCAGGTCGGCGGTCCGCACCCACAGCGCGGTCAGGGCACTCACCGGCAGGAAGAGCAGCCCGAAGGCGAGCGGGGAGCTGTCGAGGAGCAGCCAGTCGAGGAAGCCGACCACCAGCATCACGGCCGAGGCGAAGAGCCCGGCGCCGAGACCGGTGAGCCGGGGGTTGGGCAGCCTGCGCAGCGCGACGACCAGCGGCGGCGCGGGCCGGGCCGGCCGCTCGACCCGGGGCCGGCCGGGACGCGGCTTGGCGGCGACCCGGTAGACCGCGGCACCCTGGACGAGGGCGCCGGGCGGCGCCAGGGGGCTCTGCGGGTTCTGCGGCCCCTGCGGCCCCTGCGGCCGGCCCGCGGCGGGGCGTCGGGCCTGCGGCTTGCGTGTCCTGTGCTGCTCCACCCCACCAACGTAGGTCGGAAGGGGCCGGGAAGACGGTGCGGGACACGCCCTTTGGGTGACCTTGGCGCGAAGAGCGCCGTCATGGCCAGGTTCGGTGCCCCCGTAAACTGGGGGATCGCCCCACCTCCACTCCTCCTAGGGAAGTCGCCACCGTGTCGCTCACGATCGGAATCGTCGGCCTGCCGAACGTCGGCAAGTCGACCCTGTTCAACGCCCTGACCAAGAACGACGTGCTGGCGGCCAACTACCCGTTCGCCACGATCGAGCCGAACGTCGGCGTCGTCGGCGTCCCGGACCCCCGCCTGGACAAGCTCGCCGAGGTCTTCAGCTCGCAGCGCATCCTCCCCGCCACGGTCGACTTCGTCGACATCGCCGGCATCGTGCGCGGCGCGAGCGAGGGCGAGGGCCTGGGCAACAAGTTCCTGGCGAACATCCGCGAGTCGGACGCGATCTGCCAGGTCATCCGCGCCTTCAAGGACGAGAACGTCGTCCACGTCGACGGCAAGGTCTCGCCGAAGGACGACATCGAGACGATCAACACCGAGCTGATCCTCGCCGACCTCCAGACCATCGAGAAGGTCCTGCCGCGCCTCCAGAAGGAATCCCGGATCAAGAAGGACGTGGCGCCCAAGGTCGCCGCGGTCGAGGCGGCGAAGGAGCTCCTGGAGAAGGGCGACACCCTCTTCTCGGCGGGCATCGTCCAGGGCTCGGAGAAGGCGGAGCTGCTCCACGACCTCCACCTGCTCACCACCAAGCCCTTCCTCTACGTCTTCAACGTCGACGAGGACGAGCTGACCGACGAGGCCTTCAAGGACGAGCAGCGCGCCCTGGTCGCCCCCGCCGAGGCGATCTTCCTCAACGCCAAGCTGGAGGCGGACCTCGCCGAGCTCGACGAGGCGGACGCCATGGAGCTCCTCCAGTCCGTCGGCGCCGAGGAGCCCGGCCTCGCCACCCTCGCCCGCGTCGGCTTCGACACCCTCGGCCTGCAGACCTACCTGACGGCCGGCCCCAAGGAAGCCCGCGCCTGGACCATCAAGAAGGGCGCCACCGCCCCCGAGGCCGCCGGTGTCATCCACACCGACTTCCAGAAGGGCTTCATCAAGGCCGAGGTCATCTCCTTCGCCGACCTCGTCGCCACCGGCTCGGTGGCAGAGGCCCGCGCCGCCGGCAAGGCGCGCATGGAGGGCAAGGAGTACGTCATGCAGGACGGCGACGTCGTGGAGTTCCGCTTCAACGTCTAATGCGCTACATAGCACCACATTGCTGATCTGGCAAACATGCAGGTCAGAAGGGGTCCACCTCTCCCGGGGTGGACCCCTAGCTTTTCACCGTGCTGGATAGGTGCTGGATAATCTGACACCTCGTCACCCGTCATCACCCGTCATCACCCGCACCGTGCTGGATCGGTGCTGGATGGTTCCTGGGCCGGTGTCGTCACGACAGAGCCCCGGCCCGTTCACCTCCGGGGAGGGACGAGTCGGGGCTCAGAGAGCGCCTACGGCTTCCGGTGCCGGCCCTTGCCTGGGGCGAGCGGCTGCCTCCCGGGGCCGAGAGCAGGCGCCGAAGGCTTGTTGGTTTCAGGGTGCAGAATGCGCTTCGCCTCAGCGAGGTTGGACGCGAACCCGTGGGGCTCCCAGGCGTGACCGCTCCAGCGCTCGATGGCACGTGGCGCGTCCGGGTTCAGGTGCGCCCCCCTGGGGCCGTCGCCCGACACGATGGGCACAGCCCGCAGGCGGCCGATCTTCGCGTCCCGGCGCTCCAACCACTCCGACAGCGGTTCGTCGTCCATTCCGCCAACCTAGTGGTCGCTGAGCCCCGTCACGGGCTGTCCATTGAGGGCTTGGGCAATCTGCCATAGCTGGCCGCCGCGAGACGCCTTGACAAGCACCACGTCGTCGGGCTGGAGGATCGAGTCGAGATAGGCCGCGGCGGTCGCGTTGTCGCCGACGAACGCGATGTCTGGGACGCCCGCCGCTCCTGCTGCGAGGGCGAGCTGTTTCGCAAGGGCCCCGCCGACCGCTACGACGAGATCGACGCCGCTCTCGGCTGCGAAGCGACCAATCTCGCGGTGGGCCTCTACTCCCTCGTCGCCCAGCTCCAGCATCTCACCGAGCACAGCGATCCTCCGACCGCCTGCGGCCTCGGCCGTGCCGTCGCCTGTCTCGGGCATCAAAACTCTCCAGTGGTGGTCAGGGGTGCGAAGGTGATGGCGCGACCCGTGTATGACGCGGACAAGCGACTGAGGAGGACCCGATCATGTGCTTGGCCCCAAGCCGACGGGTCTCGGAAGAGGATCGTCGGATCGGGGCCGTCCTCGTAGCCGCGCAGGATGACGAGGTGGCCGCCTGATCGGCCGTCGTCGGGGAACTGCTCGGTCACGGACGCGATGAGGGGGGCGTCAGCTAGGCGGCCGAGCAGCGTTTCATTGGGGACGGGTTCTGCCAGGCCGGGAACACCTAGTTCGGTCGACAGGCTCGCGATCCCCGCGTGAAGTGCTCCACGCGGGGTCAGAACCTCGTGCTTCACGGCGAGCTTCAGAAGTTCCGTCACCGTGGGCGCCTCCCGCCCGTAGGCGAGCAGGATCATTCTCAGCGATGCCAGGCCACACGCCCGGTTGGACCATTCGATCCTGTCTCCCAGTGCCCACCCTCCGTGGAGATCCCATTCGGCGGGGGTGATGAGCTGTCGGCACATGGGGACATAGTGGGCGCGCGGCACAGCGGCATTGCTCCTACAGGGAGACGGCAGCCTCCCGCGTCACCGTGGTGCTGGAGAACACGGGAGTGGGCAGGGGGACATCGTACGGCGGCCGAGCCAGGGCCTCATGAAGCATCGCCAGTACGACATCAGTGTGCGTGAGCCCGACCATCGCCGCCCCGACCGTGAAGTTGCTGTCACGGGACATGCCCGGCGTGCTGTTGACCTCCAGCACGTACGCGTCGCCGTCCTCGGTGACGATGAAGTCGATGCGGGCCGAGCCGCGCAGCCCGAGCCCGTTCCACAGACGCGTGGCGTGCTCGTTGACCTTGTCCAGCACCTCGGGGGCCAGCTCCGCGGCCCGGACGGTTACGCCGCCCCTGGAGTCCACGTCGAGCTTCGTGTCGGCGTCGTAGAACTCCGCATCGGTCGCCTCGGTCGCCAGCGGGGGGAACGCGACGACTTCGCCCCCGGGCAGCTCCAGCATGCCGACGGTCAGCGGCGTACCGGTCAGATACTCCTCGACGAGTACCGCGTCACCTTCCGTGCCGGCCGCGTCCTCCAGGGCCTTGGCGAGTTCCGCCTGCTCTCGGACCAGGCTCATGCCAACGCTCGACCCGCCGAAGGGCGGCTTCACCATCACGGGCCGTCCGCTCCAGTTGACCGTGCCCCCGGGAGACCACGCCCACCAGCCCGGCGTGGGGACGCCGAGCGTCAGCATCACGCGCTTGCAGAGGATCTTGTCGGCGGCCACTGCGGATGCTCCGACCCCGCTGCCGCAGTACGGCACGCGCAGGTAGTCGAGCAGACCTTGCAGGCGCCCGTCCTCGCCGTACGGGCCGTGGAGGTTCGACAGGGCCACCTCGTACGTGGACAGCTCCATGATGAAGTCCGTCTCGCACGGGTTCAGCTCCCGCCAGCGAGCCCCGATCTCGTCCAGCGCCTCGGACAGCGCGGTCACGGACCGCTGGTCCACGGGGCACTTCGAGTGGTAGAGCCGGTCCTCGGCCGACACCGGGCCGTAGATCAGGGCGACCCTGAGCCCCTGGTGGTCGCGCTGCCAGTCGCGAAGTTTCGCGGTGGCCTCCTGCACCGCGGCTTCCGAGCTGGAGGTGAGGAAGAGAGTCATGCGAGCACCCCTTCGAAGGTGTTGGTGACCGGGCCTCCGACCCACTGCGTCTGCTTGGGTCGGCTGCTGTGGGAACGGACCGTGAGCGGTTCGCCGGCACGGTTGTGGACAGTGACGGAGCGCGGGCCTACGAGTCCGCGCATCCTGGCGATGACGACCGCCGCAACGGCTCCACTGCCGCACGACAGGGTTTCCGCTTCGACACCGCGTTCGTACGTCCGGATCTTGAGTGCCTGGTCACCGAACGGCTGGACGAAGTTGACGTTGGTCCCCAAAGGCGCGAGGGCGGCATGGTGGCGGATGAGGCGGCCGACCGTAACCGCCTCGATGGCGTCCGCGTCATCCACAATGGCGACGACGTGCTCGGTGCCGGTGTGCACACTGTCGAACCAGGTCGGCTTGCCGTTGATCACGGTCTGCACGCGACGCGGGTCGATCATGCCAACCTCGGCCGTGACCCACACGGAGTCGTCGGTGACGCGAGCGTCGTGCATGACCCCTGCCATGCGGAGGCGCATCTCGCTGAAGCCGTGGTCCTGGTGCGCGGCCCAGGCGGAGCACCGGAGTGCATTGCCGCACATCGTGGCGACCGAGCCGTCCGCGTTGAAGCAGTCGACTTCGAGAACGGTCGGTTCATCGGTGACCAGGCTGCTGATGACAAGGCCGTCCGCACCGACGCCGGTACGTCTGGCGCAGAGGCGTTCGGCCTCCTTGGGCCACTCCCTCTTGTCGGCCGGGGCCAGGTCGGTCAGCAGGACGAAGTCGTTCCCTGCCCCGTGAATCTTGCGGAAGCGCATGGCGAAGCTCCTCGCGGCGTGAGGTGAGAAGGGTCGAGAGATACGCGGATGCGTTCTGGTCAGAGGAGTTCGAGGGGCCGGTAGATGGTCCGGGGCTGGCGCATGATCACTGGCGCACGCCCGGCGAAGTGCAAGACGCGGTGAGCCGATGTGCCGGCGGCCCTCATGTCCCGGACACGTTGAAACGCTCCATCGAGGTACAGGAAGTCGCCTATGCGCACGTCGCCCGGTGGCCTGTTCCGCTGCTCGACTGTCCCAACAGGGGGAGTCGGCTTGGCTGGCGGTTCCGCGGCCCTGCGCTCGTACATCAGCCCCTCCAGATGGCGAAGAGGAGGGTGCCGCCGAGAGCCACGAGGCTGGCAAGGTAGGCGAGCTGTTCGTTTCGGGGGCTCATCAGGTTCCGATCAGGAGGGTCTCCAGGCGGTCACGGAGCGCCGGTATGGCGACTTCGGACAGCGGCACCCAGGCCGCGTAGCCCCTTTCGAGCACCGACGAGTGCACGGCGCCCGCGTGTGCCCGGAAGAGGTAACGAATGCCGACCCGGAGGCGAGGGCCATACCCGTGCTGACTCGCGGGCGTCACGTCGACCAGGAAGGGGCCTTCGTTTCCGGGGTGCGTCCACACGTCTCGGATGCCGACCTCCTCGACCAGCAGGCGGAGGGCTGCCTCGCTGAGCGAGTCGTCCTGGTCCTCCGGTTCGGCCTCCGCGAGGGCGTAGCCACCCTGATGCCGCAGGCACAGGACGCGGCCCCGCTCGTCGACGACGACGGCCGCCGTCATCACGAGCGGACAGCGCTGATCGTGCGTGCAGGCTCGGCGCCGCGAGTGGTCGAGGGCGGCGTCGTACACCGGCATCAACGCCATCTGGTCGCCCTGGTGTTCGTGGAGATAGTGGGAGAGCTCCCGGATGATCTGGTCTTCCTTAACGCTCATGGCGCGCCCAGCCCGTTGCGCTCGGCGTAGACCCAGAGCAGCCGCCGCGTGAGCGTAGCGACGTCCCGGGCGTAGAGCCACGCCCCGAAGGTCGGCGTCTCCGCGGTCGGGCGCTCCTTGGAGTCGATCAGGGTAAGTCCCTTGCGGACGAGCTGCTGAACCTCGGCGTCCTCGTCCGCCCCCAGGTCCTGGTTGAGCAGGAGGTTCAGGTGTTGGACGACTGCCGGCGTGACCTCGTCGATGTCCTCGCGGGTCGTGGACCCCATCCGCATCGCGAGGATCGAATCCGTGCGTAAGGAAATTCCTTCGGTGTCGACGGGGGGATTCTCGGCCGATTCCTCGGCCGCCCCCAACGCCTTGCCGGTACTTGCCAAAGCCATCCCAGCCTCCTCCGGGCAAGTTCTGGAGCCGTGGCATCAAGCTACGGATGGAGATATCCGGAGCACCAGGAAATTGCCCGCACTTGCCAGGAGGTAGTGAAACGTGCCGGAACTTGCCGCGCTCAAGCGGAACTTGCCCGGACTTGCCAGTCGGTCACCCGAACGATTCAATGGCAGCGGTGATTATTTCCCGAGCAGCCGAGCCGAACACGGCCATCTCGTAAAGCTCGGCGAAGGTCTGCGCATACATGCGAAGTTCAGGCTCCTGCTCGACCGTGAGGTGGGCTGAGACGAGTTCGACTTTGACTGTGTGGTCGTCGAACATGAAGAAGCCTTCGACGGGCATGAGCGGTCGCTCGATGTGGCGGGGAATGATCCCGATAGCCACTCTGGGGAGGGCCATGGCACTAAGCAGATAGCCGAGTTGGCCCACCATCACATCGGTGCCGCCCATCCGGTTGTAGAGGGCGCTCTCCTCCAAGAGGATGGCGAATGTCCGCTGTGTGTATACGATCTTCTGCTTTTCGAGGCGGACCTCAACAGCCGCGTCGACATCGTCGATCGTGTTGCGACGGTCGCGGATGGAGGTCAGCAACGCCTTGATATAGGAGGCCGTCTGCACCGGTCCGGGGATCAGCCACGGCGAGTAAAAGCGAAACTGCTGCGTCCGATCCCAAAGGGGAAGGGCTGATTGCTGGGCTTGCTTGAGCCCGCCGCTCTCCAACTGTTGCCACTGGACGTACATACCCTCGATGCGGCGGGCGGTCTGGACGAGGTTGTCCGCTTGGTCGTCAGCACCGCATGCGCTACACCATTCGCGAAGATCGCGCTCCGAGGGCGCGCGTTTGGCGCTCTCGAAGCGCGATGCTTTCGATTCGTGCCACTCCAGTTTTTCAGACAGGGCTCGCTTGGTGAGTCCGGCTGCTTCCCGGATCTCTGCGAGGCGTTTCCCGAGCGCCTTGCGTGCTTCCTGGGCGCTCGAAGATGCCGATTCCATGGGAGTGACGGTCCTATGCGTGGTGCTTAGCGGGCTTCGAACTCGGCATGCGGGATCGCCCTGCTCCAGATGGCGTCGAAGGCCGACTCGCAGAGCTTCGCGATCTCCGGGTCTTCGGTGATCTCGGGCTCCGTGGGTTCGCCCTCGCCGTCGAAGTGGTTCAGGTACAGCAGCCGGGAGTCGAACAGCCAGAAGTCGTTGCCCGGCACGAGTAGATCCGAAGCGTTCCGCCGAGGGAGCCACCGCACATGCTCGCCCGCCGCGATGTTGAGCCCCTCGGTCACCTCATGCTCGAAGCGGATGTACTCGCTCACAGGCGTCGACACGATCCGGGCTCGACGCACCTCGACACCTCGCGAGACCGCCTCCGAGACGATCGAGTGCCATGCGGACCAGCGCTCGGCCGGTTCGATCGGCCTGCCGGCCTTCCAGTCAACGAAGGTCGAGTGCGTCTTGCTGTAGGCGTCGCGGGCCTCCAGGTGGACAGCCGTCCGCTGGCAGTCGCGGAACAGCTCCTTAAACGTCGGGGGACTCGACACCCTTCCTCACCTCCGGCTCGGTGTCCTTGGCAGCGGCCTCCCTGTCCTCTGCCAGGAAGAACTGCACCATATAGCGGGGGATCTCCACCGCCCCCTCGTGCGCGGGGAGGTTCAACTGCTTGAGCCGCTCCTCGTCCAGGACGTTGTACCCCTGGACGAGGTACCTGTCCGTCTCGTCGTCCACGTAGATCGTGGGCGAGTTGCCGTCAGGGCTGTTCGGGTCCTTACCGAGCATGCGCAGGGCCATGATGTCCTCCTCCGTCGCCGGTTACGCTTCCCGTGCCAGAGCTTGCCTGCGGCCTCGCTGAAGCGCGAGGAACTTGCCCAAACTTGCCAGCACTTGATGAGGCGAACCTACGCTTCCGGGATCAAGGTGGCGAGGAGTGGGCCAGCCACAGCTACTTGGCAGTGGCCGGATGCCATCACTGGGTTGACCTTGCTGCCTGCGTCCCCTCGCCTCGGGAGCTTCGTCAAGCGGCAGGGGCAAGAACGACAAGAAGGGGACCAGCGGCCTGATCCCAGGACCGCCCGGCCTCCACTGCTTCCCTGCCGGCGCCTGGAATGCCGTCGCGAACGGGAGCGAGGAAGGTCTCGCGAAAGTGCATCTGACCGCCCTCGTTCATGCCGCTCGCTGAGACGGTGGCACCGACCTCTCTCTCCAGCACTGCCGCAGCCTCGGTGAAGTCCTGGCCGGTCCATTCGTCTACGTGCTCGGCGGCCAGCGCCCACGTCATCTTGAACGTCATGCAGGCATTCTACCTGCGGAAACGCCAGAAGGGCCCTCTCTTGGGGCCCAACTGGGCTGCGCGTCAAGGCAGTTGCGTATATCGGATCGATCAGGGTTAGATCGGCTTGTTCAACATGACAGCCAAGACTTTGATCAGCCGCTTCAGGGTGCCGGCGCTGTAGGCCGACAGGTCGGACAGCACCCGGATCTGTGCTGCCGTCTCCGCGTCGGTCGGTGTGGGCAGGCCCAGGTAGGCGAGGCTCAGGTCGATTCGCTCGTCGAGGTAGTCGATCGCGGACCCGGCCTCGGCGTGCAGGCTGTCGAGTGTCAGTTCCTCCTCGTGGTGCGCGACTTCGGCCCCCGAGTAGGGCCGGGCGATGACCGTTCCGTCTGCGCGACGCTCGTAGAAGGTCAGGGTCGCGTCGTCCCAGAACTCGAAGTCCTCTGGGTTCATGCCCCCGGGAGGGTTCACGGAAGGCCGAGGCTCCTTGACTGGCGGCTCGTCGGCCAGGGGCTCGCTCACGCTGCGGTGTCCAATTCGTCGTAGCTGTCGATGTACTCGCCCCCATTGAGGTGGGCGGCGAGCTTGCCGACCCCGCGCTCGAGTCGATAGCGAACGGCCCGGTCAGTTACCGTCTCGCGGGCCGCGATCCGCTGGTCGTCCCAGTCGAGGGCAAAGCGCATGAACAGCGCCCGCCTCTCAGCCAGGGAGAGGGGAGCCGCCTGCCAGCCCCGACGGATGTCCGCGAGGTGGGCGAACAGAGTTCCCGCGGCCTTCTTGTCGACCGTGCCCTTCGGCATGTCCGCGTCTGGGGCCTGCGGGTTGCGGATGCCGTACGCAGCTTCCACGTCCCATACGGCTGGAAGCAGGTGCTCGACGAGCCGTCGCTCGTACCCGCTCACACGCGCCCCCTCTCGGCCGCCTCACAGGCCGCCTCGTAGGAGGTGTGGCGGATGCGGTACTTCGCTTGGGTCTTCACCTTGTCCACCAGGTCAAGGACCAGGCGGTGGTAAAGCACGCCCAGGCCGAGCGTGGGATCAGCAAGGCATTCGTTCACCATGGCGGACTTCGTCGCCAGGATGATCAGCGCCTCCTGCCGGGCGTCCTCGTATTCCATGGTCAGGGTGTCCTCGTAGCCGTCCGCGATTCGGCGGGCCGCACGGCCCGCGAGGGCCACCACCGCGGGCAGGTCGAGGATTCGCCAGTCGGCGCTGGGTGAGGTGTTCACCGGACGACCTCCTTGACCGGCACTTCGCCGTCCTTGGTGACCAGGACCAGAAGGCCGGGAGCGCCCCGCGTGCCCTTCCGGTGCCGCCACCACGTCGACTCCGACTCCATCGCCGGCACCTGCACGAAGGTGCGCGGGCCGTCCGTGTCGATGAACTCGTGATGCAGGTGACCGGCCAGCAGGAGATCGGCGGTGTGCATGGCGCTCGTTTTGTCGAATGCCTGGCCCCGCCACCAGTCGAAGTGCTTGCCGCCCTTCCACTGGTGGCCGTGCGCGTGCGCGACGACCGTGCCCGAGCAGTCGACGACTACCGTCAGCTCGTCCGTCTCGGGTACGTACACCTCGACGTGGGCGAACTCCTCGCCCGCGAGCGTCAGGGCTTCGCTGACGGAGATCAGGGCGTCGGTGTCGTGGCTGTCGTCGTACCTGGTGATGCCCTTCCCGAACCTCACGGCCTCGCCGTGATTTCCGGGAACGGCGACGACGGTCAGGCGGGATACCTCGGGAGCGAACCTGATGATCGCGTGCGCCATGAGGCGCCGGGTGAGCCGGATCTGTTCAGTGAGCGTTAGGCCGGTGCGCCACGCGTTCGCGCCGCCCTGGCTCTGGAAGCCTTCGATGTGATCACCGAGCCACGCGAGGTGGACGTGTTCGATCTCGAAGCGGGTGCGGTACACGCCGAGAAGATCCGCGGCCTTGTCGATGCAGCGCATCGCCCGCAGGAGCGTACCCTCGTATCCGTCCCCGTCGATCTTGCCGAACTGCATGTCGCCCAGCGCGATGATCAGAGTGTGCGCCCCCTCCCCGTGGACGGGCACCCAGCCCGGCGCCTCGTCGAACACCTTCAGTAGCTCGTCGATACTCGGCCGCTCGGCAGCCGCCGACATCTTGCGGCGACCGAATGAGAACCGGGCGGACACCCCCGGCTCACCGTTGGCCATGGTCCATTCTGAGGATCGGAAGCCCGTGACCTCCCACTCAGCAGGGTCGAGCTGGTGTGCGCGGAGCACGTCGGCCGCCGTCGACTCGGGGTCGATGCCCTCGGGGCCCCGGACCGTCACCTCTGCTGCGTCGCCAGCGACCTCGATCTGACGGGTGAAGTCCTTGTCGGGGTCGGCCTGCCGTGCCGCCATGGCTGGTGCGGCAGGTGTGGCAAGCAGGTCGTTCAGCAATTCCATCTGGTTCAAACTTTACACTCCATCGCGAAGGGATCGGCGGTACGTGCGGATGGTGGAGGCGCTCACCGCGTGCCCGTGCCGGCGCAAGACCAGCGCTAGGCGCTCAGCCGATGAGCCGTCCAGCAGGCGAACGAGGACGGTCTCGCGCACGTCGGGCTCCAGCTCCTCATACAGGCGGGTCAGGGTCGGGCCGGGGCTGCCCGGCAGCGGCTCGCTCACCGGTCCTCCCGGTCGATCTGCTCGATGGCGGCCACGGCGAGAGAGGCGAGCCGTACCAGGCCCTCGCGGATCTCTACCGGGGTACGTCCGCCGAATGCGGCGAAGGCGACCTGTACGGCCAGGCCATCGACGCCGAGCCGCCCCTGACTCTTTCGAGCCCGGTTGATCTCCTGCCAGTCGGCGCCGCGCTGGTGGTAGATATTGACGGCGCTGTCTGGGTACTTGCCGCCGACCAGGTGGGCGGGAAGGTCGGGTATCGCCCGCGCCCCGGCCCGCACTTCCGCCAGGATGACGGTCAGCGGATCTGCCTTGCGGCCTGTGGGCTTCCTCGTGGTCATCTCGCTCACTGGTCGTCCTCCTTGATCAAATTGAGCAGGGCTTCGGGGCCCTCTTGCATGTAGGTCTCGGTCACGTCACCAGCCCGCAGGCGCATGCCTTTCGCGGAGCGCAGGGCCCGACAGATCCGGGCGGTGAACTCGGCGCCGGCATCATCGGGGTCACCCCAGACGCGGACCCTGTTGAAGCCCGCCAGCATCCGCCTGTGGCGCCCCTGCCAGATGGAGGCGCCGGGGATCGCGACCGCGTGCAGCCCGAGTTTCTCCAGGATGATCCGGTCGAGTTCGCCTTCGGTCACCTCGATCACGCTGTCGGCCTTGTGGACGGAGCCGACCCCGTACATGCGGGGCAGGTCGTCCTTGACCGTTGCGTACTTGCCGTGGCCCAAGGCGCGGTGGTCGTGCTCTTGCAGGCAGCGGAAGCGGATCGTCAGCGGGGTGTTCTTACGGTCGAGGTACGGGATGGCGAGCATCCCCTTGTACTTCTCGTGGCCGGGATAGGGGTGGCTACCCACGACGCCAAGCCGGTACGTAGCCGCCTCCGCGCGGCCGATTCCCCGGCCGAGGAGATACCGTGCGGCGTCCGCCGTAAGCGCTCCCTGATACGCCGCGGTCGCTTCCTCCAGCATCTCGCGTTGCGAGGGAGACAGAGGCCGCAAGGGCTCGCGCTCCGACAAAATCAGTGCCTTCCTTTTCCATGATCAGAGTGAATGAGTCGCCGCCCCTCCCGCAGGAGTGGCACTTCCAGACCTGCCGGTCCGTGTTCCATGAGAAGGACGGCGTCTGGTCGTCGTGGAGCGGGCACTCGGCCATGCCGGATGCGCGCTGGTCGTTGAAGTCGACTTCGTAGTAGGCGAGTACTGATTCGAGCGTCGGCTTCTCGCGCTCCTGGTCGTCGCTGTCGATCCGGCCGAACCTCATGGCACGCGCCTGCCGACGAACCAGCCCTTGTCATCGTCGTACCCGAGTTCGTCGAGGCCCTGACCGGCCGCCGTGCTCAGATCGAAGCGCCCCAGCTCGATGACCAGCCGGTTGCGTTCGGCTTCCTCCTCGAACGTCACGGTGATCACGCGGTATCCAGCCCGAGGTACGCCTCGACCGTGGTCAGGACGAACGCCTTGCGCCAGCCCTTTCCCCTGCGCTTGACGACGACAATCGACTCCACCTGGTCCGGGCTGATGCCGCGGTGCTTCGCGAAGTTGAGCCGCTCGCGCTCGGCCTCGTCGAGGAACGGGCCAGGCTCGAAGCGGGCATTCTTCGTCTCGATGACGGTGAAGAGGCCGCCGTCCTCGCGGATGACGAGATCCCCCTCATCTTCGGCGCCGGTCAGTCGCAGCCGCTCGGCGTCCTCGCCGACGGACCGCAGGCCCACGAGGAGTTCCGTCTCCCAGGCGGCGCCCTTGCGCCGGTTGGCCTTGTTGCGCTCAGCAATTGTGGTCAATCTTTACACTCCGTGCTTCTGGAGGACGGCGGTCGGGGACCAGGGCTGCGCCGGCACTGCGGCAGGGGTAAGGCGTTCGAGCTTCGAGAAGCGGGTCACCTCGGGGTGACAGCGCATAGACGCGTACCGCTTCGCGGTCGGATCGCAGGGCCCCATCCTCTGCTTGACCACGGCGACCCGGTACTCGTGCGAGTTCGGGTCGAGCGCCACGGACAGGCTGAGCTCGGGTTTCTCGCTCAATCCGCCCTTGATCTGATCTCGGGACGGTGGTGCCCACGGATCGCTCTTGGCCTCCCACGACTTGTCGGAGGCGTGGTGCAGGACGATCACGGTCGCGCCGGTCGCACGGGCCAGTTCAGTGAGGCCGCTCATGACGGCCATCTGCTCGGTGTAATCACTCTCCGCCGAGTCGAAATCCATCAAATTGTCGAAGACAAACAGCTGGGGGTAGGCGTCCCACAGCTCTACGAACGCCTCTAGCTCCTCGTCGATGTTCTTCCAGGTGATCGGCGAGCCGAAGGCGAAGGTGATGTTCGACTCCGCGAGGGCGGACAGGTACTCCTGGCGGTGCCGTCCGCCCGCAGCCATCCCGGCCTCGACCATTTCCGTGGTGTCGCCGGACGCCATCGACGCCAGTCGCGAGCTTGCCGTGAAGGGGGACATGTCTGCGCTGAAGTACAACGTCGGCAGATTCATCATCGCGGCCCAGTACAAGGCGAATCCGCTTTTCTGGGTGCCGGAGCGGCCCGCGATCATGATGACCTCGCCGTGCCGCGGACGACACCCCATTGCGTACAGGGCGTCGAAGGCTTCGACCCTCGGCAATTCCTTGCCGGACTCGGCGTGCAGCGCGAGCGATCTAGCGGGGGTCAGCACTGCTGTCTCCTCTCTGTTAGCGATACGGGAAGGCAGGGGTCCGAGGGCCCTGGGGACGGGGGCCAGCCTCGTTGCTGGCCCCTGTCCCCTCAGGTAGATCAGTCGAAGTCCGGGGCCTCTGCGACGGCCGCTTCGACAGCGGCCTCGCGCTCCTCTGCGTACTTGATGACCGCCTGTCGCACGCTCGCGTCCGCTACCGGCCGCCAGACCCAGGCCGGGTAGGCGCCAGGCCGCTTGGGCGGGATCTGGTCGAGGGTGACGATGGTCGCGCTGCCCACGAGCGGGGCGAGGTCGCGGGCGAGGAGGGTCTGCTCGATGCGCATCCCCTTGTTGATCTCGGGGGTGAGGGCGTCGAGGGCGGCGCGGTCCTTGAAGACGGTCACCGTGCACAGGGCCGAGTCCTTCGGCCCGTTCGGGGTGGGGCGCTGGGCCTCGTAGGAGTTGACCTCGATCAGCAGGGCGGGGGCGTCCTTCACATCTGCGGGCTTGAGCCAGCCGCCGCCAGCGGTCGCGATCTCGACGAGGTTCAGGGGCACTCGGGTTCTCCTTCAGTTCGGAAATAGGGGGTGGGCTCGTAGAGCCTGGGAGTGATGACCGCGCTCGGCGCGGAGAGGGTCAGGACGAGGCAGAGGACGATGACGGGCATCGGGCTCACCCGGTCTTCAGGGCCCGACCACGGGCCTTGTATGCGGTCATCACGGAGGGGTCGGCGAAGTGGGTCTGGTTCGCCGCCCACAGCTTCTGGAGGTCGGCCACGCTGGTCTGCTTCTCAATCTCGCCGAGAATCCAGGTGGAACCGCTGTCGGTCTGGGGCTGGGAAGGGACGGCCGAGGCAGCCGCCCACGGATCGTCAGCCGGCGCCGCGGTTGCGGTGTCGTCCGGGATGATCCGGGCGTCGAGGATCGAGGCGATGTTTCCCTTGCCGTGGGCGAGGCTCGTTGCGTTGACGACGAGGTCACTCAGCGAGAGGGATGTTACATCTTTACACTCGAATCCGAAATAGTCGCAGAGCAGCTCGCGGACCTGCCTCACGGAGCCACGGAAGACCGCCCAGGTGTCCTCGTAGCTTTTGCCGTACTTGATGGTGATACCGATAGATCCGTCCGGGAAGGACGTTACGAGTTCTGCCTGATCTGCCTTCACTTCACTCCCTTTTTCTAGGGTCAAACTTAACACGTGTGCCGGCGGTTAGCACCTGGCTATTTTGTGAGGCCGGTCACCCAGGGGCGCATCGCGCCCTTCGTGCCGCGTATGGCGCGGATCTCGCGGGCGAGCTTGGCAGCAGCCCAGCCGATCTCCAGGTCCACCCAGTGCAAGGTGCACTGGGCCGAGCCCGAGGGCAGATGGATGATGATGCCCCACTTCTGCGACACGCCAGGCAGGACGTTGTACGCCTGCGCTGCTTCTTCCGCCGGCACCTCCCGCTTCTTCCACGCGGCGAACGTCTTCTTGTCCGTGGGGTCCACGGGGAAGCGGCTGTAGTCGTACAGCTCGCCGCGCGAGTAGACGGCGAGCTGCGTCGCCATCTTGAGGCCGCCGTACTGGATGCTGCCGGTCTTCACGTCGCCGATGAAGTCGCCTTCGATCGGCTTGCCGTCCGGGCCCGGCCCTGCGTACTGAAGGAGCCGGTCGAAGGTGCCGCCCGTGCCCAGCTCGGGTACGACGACGAACTTCTCCACTGCCTTCACGTCGAACTCGACGGTGGCGCCCAGGTAGGCAGCCATGTCGCGCTGATCGCCCACGGTGGTGCCTGCGGGCAGCGGCTCGCCGCGGTCCACAAACTCGGACAGGGTGTGCAGGTGCGTGCCCTTTTCCCGCTTGGCGTGGGCCCCGGCGATCTCCATGGCCTGCTCGGTCAGGGCGTTCAGCCGGCGCTTGTCGTCGGGGACTTCAGGGTCGAGCTGGTTGACCACGTCCAGCATGGACGGGCGCCGCGCGGCCCCGACCAGGGTCATGCGCGACTTCCATCCGGACAGAGCGGTCTTGTCCTCGATGCAGTCGATGTACGTCGTCGTGCGGGTGAGGGGGACGGGCTTGCCCCCGGACTTCGGAACCACAAGCGGCCGGTCCCAGCCGTCGCGGGGAACGGCGGGCGCCCGTACGAGGTCGACAATCCTCAAGCGGTGATCTCCTCTGGCTGGTCTTCGGTGAAGGGGTCCTCCGCGTCAACCGGAACGAGCCACCATCGCACCGTTCCGTCTGGCAGGAGTTCGGGCTCATGCTCGGCGACTGGGATCGGCTCCATCCCGGCCAGCCGAACCGCAGTGAACGCTGCCCGCATGTCGCTGGCCGGGGTCTCCGGCCGCACGATCAGGGCACAGTCCCACGCGGCGGGATCGCCGGTGAGGAACGTGCCTTGCGGAAGGTGCACCGCGTCGAAACTGATCATGAACGTAAAGCCCCCCTGGTGTAAACATTGAACCACCCTGTCCGTTTCTACTTGGCCGGTTGTTGCCGTGTCAACTGGCTTAAAACGACAGGGTCCATCGCTGCGTGCGAGCAGATGGTGACAAGTCAGACCCATGACCGTAGGCAATGGTTGCACCTGGCGCTGACAATTTGGATCACGTTCAAGATCGACAAAGGTGCAGGTCAGCGGGCATACGGAAAATCCCCCTCCGGTCCCGGTGGGGGATGCGTGCGTGCGTGCGTGCGCGCTCGAACGGGATGGGGCGGGCGCCCTGTGCGGAGGAGCCACCTCTGTTCGAATGCACGTTCGAGTGTTCGGGTGTAAAGTCTGAGCGAGGTTGGTTTCCGGTCCGTCTGAGGGGTTGGCTGATGAGCTACTACGCGCCGGGCTCGCGGATGAGGTCCTTGTCCTCGGGCCTCCGCGGAACCAGGAAGAACCCCTGCTCGGTGTCCGGGTCGTAGTGGACGACGAGGTCATGCTCATCCGTCTTCAGGGACTGCTTCCAGGAGGCAAGCCGCTTCCGGTCGCGCTCGCTCAGGGGGCGCTTGGGCTCCTCGCCGCGCTTGCGGGCCTGAGTCTCTTCCCTTAGTCGGGCCTCGAAGCGGAGCATGATGGGCGGGTACTGGTGCCGGTGCTCGTCCTTGACCTTCCAGGGCGTCAGGGCGTCGTCGCGGACATTGCGCGTTTCGAGTCCTCGCCGGGCACGGAAGCGGGACCACATCGGAATCGTGGTCTCAATGTGGTACTTCTCCAGGTAGATCCTCTGGATCTCCGTGTACGTCTTGCCGTCAAGGATCCAGTCGATGACCTCTTGCTCGTCGACGATCTTGGAAGCGGGCACGGCTCCCCCTTCGGGTCTCGGTTACGCGGTCTGCTCGCATCCCTCAGGACAGCCCTGAGTCTTGTTCTGCGAGTAAAGATTGACCAACGAGTGGCAATCATGTCAAGCTGAACCCGACAACGAAGCTGATCATCGTTCAGCCGGGCACGCAAAGTGCCTGGTCAGAGGTGCAGCTAAATAGGCGACCCCGCGAGTGCTGGTAACACCCCGGGGTCCGGCATCAGGAGCTAGCACTCCCCATGCAGATCCATCGTATCCCGACGCATGAGCGGGACTTCCTGATCATCGCCAACAAGGCGATCCAGGACCCGCGTATCAGCCACACGGCGCGCGGCATCCTCGCTCTCGTCCTCTCTCTGCCCAACGGGGTCAAGGAGAACGTCCGCACGCTCTCTGATGGCTACCCGCAAGGACGTTCCGCGGTTGCGAAGGCCGTGGCCGAGCTGAGGGAGTTCGGGTACTGGGTGACGAAGACCAGCCGCGACGAGGAGTCCAACCAGATCGTCTCGTCCGTGGATGTGTACGAGCTGCCGAACCTGGCTTCATCCCCGGTTCCCACCCGCCCGGTCACCAGTCCTTCGGCCACCGGCACAGCGGGCACGTCCCCTAACGGGGAAAAGGACTCTTCTAAGTACGGGCGAAAGAACCCTCCCAACCCTCCCGCCGGGGGTGAGCCCGCGCAGGCTGAACCGGGCGCCGGCACGGAAAGGGAGGGCGAGAGCCGGAAAGACGGCAAGCAGCAGAAGGAGGCCGCCCGCCTTCTCCGGCGCTTCGCCGCGCTCGATCCCCGGCTCAAGCTCACCGAGCGCCAGGTCGCCAAGCTGGTTCCGTCCCTCGCCGACTGGCTGGACCGTGGTGCGACCGTCGCCGAGATCACCGACGCGGTGACGCAGGGCCTGCCCCGGAAGCTGTACAGCGCCTCGAGGCTGATCGAGGACCGCCTCGACCGCAAGCGGCCCGAGGCCAAGCGTCACTGGCGGACTTACACGGACTGCGCGACGAGCGGCTGTGGCCGACTCCTGCCCGCAGGCCAGGACTCCGGCATCTGCGGCGTCTGCGCAGGCATCGAGCTGGGCGACTTTGCCCGCGACCTGCTCGCCGCACCCCAGGAAGCGGACCAGGCACGGCCTGACGAGAACACCTTCGTCGCCAACTACCGCAAGGGTGCCGCCCAGGCCCGCGCGGCAATGGCGCGCCCTTCCCACGCCTGACGGCTCCCGCAGTCCTCCCTCACCTCGTAGCGCCCTCGAAAGGCATCCCCATGTCTCAGCCTGCCCGCATGCCCTGGTACGCCTACGTCCTCGGCGGCCTGGTCCTCGCCGTTGCCCTCGCGATGTCCGCCCCCGGCGAGTATCAACTCGCCCGTACGGCCGGATGGGGCACGTGGACGGCAGCGGGAATGCCGGTCTGCATGAGCGTCTACGCCTGCTTCGCCGTCTGGTTCGTAGAGACCCGCAAGAAGGGCGAAAAGGGCCGCGGAACCGCCGTCGTCGGCGCTGTCGGCGCCCTGGCCATGACCGTCGTCGGACAGATCGTTGCCCACTGGATAGCCGCCGGGTACATGCACTCGTCCATGGCGCTTACTGCGGCCGTCTCCACTGTTCCGGGCATCGTTGCCGGACACGTTGCCCACATGATCATCCGTGCCACCAGGGCGGTGCCGGCGGAGGCTTCGGCAGTAGTCGAGATCGAGGAGCACCAGGACCAGGAGGCCGTGCCCGTGCAGCCGACACTTGACGGCGAGGAGCTGCCGGTCGACGAGGTGGCCAAGGCCCGCTCTCGGCGCCGACCCGGCCGTCCGACCCCGAGCATCGCGGAGATCCGCGAGGCCGTCGCCAAGCTCAAGGAGCAGCAGAAAGAGGTCACCGGCCCGGCTCTGGCTCAGATCATGGGGCGGGACCGGCGCACGGGCAGCCGCTACCTCCAGAGGCTCGAATCCAGCTCCCTCTGACACACTCGGTCCCTGCCCCCGCAATGAGCGACAATTAGCGCAAACAGAGTCACGTTGCGCGAGGGGGCACCTAAATGGAACTAACGATCACCGTGCGCCTATGCGACCAGTGCAAGAGCAAGGACCGCCCCACGACCCGCTACACCCTGGCTCTCGCGGGCAGCGAGCCCCGCGAACGGGACCTGTGCGACGAGGACGCCGCGCCGCTACGTGACCTCTTCGGGGACGACCTTGCTGTCCAGGGACCCCCGGAGCTGGCGCCTGTCGAGCGGGCGGTAGTGGCAATCCTCGCGGCGGCCAAGGCCGCGAAGGCGCCTGAGCGGTTGCCGGCGAGCAAGCCGGTTCCGAAGAAGGCGGCGGTGCGCGGCAAAGCCACCCCGCCTGCGGTGCGGCGTTCGAAGACCCCCGTGATGACGATGGACGAGATCGAGGCGATGAAGGCTGCCAAGGCCGACCAGCCCTGATACGACGAAGGAGCCCCCCTGCTAGTCCGTGAGGACCAGCAGGGGGGCTTGTTTCACTCGGTGTCGTCCGGCGCCGGGGCCTCGACCAGGCCGAGGGCGGTTGCGATCTGGACGATGACGGCAACCTCGGGCTTGTCGGCATAGACGATGGCCGCGATGGACACAGCGACGCCGAGGGTGGCCAGGAAGGCCCCGGCGCGCGAGCGGTAGCGGACAGGCAGCAGGCTCGTGAGGGTGATCGGCTTGGAGCCGGGCATCAGCATCTTGCTCATCAGCGGCCTGCCGGAGCCATCAGGCGGGACCAGGTCGTCGGGCCCGGGTATCCGTCTGCGTCGGAACCGCTCCAGCCCTGTGCCCGCTGGAATGCCTCGGTGGCCGAGCGGTCGGCCTCGGTGAAGCGCGGCCCAGGGCCCTCCTTGTAGAAGCGGCCGAAGCCGTGGGCTACCAGGCGCTGGCCGAGCACGGTGACGGCCGGGTGGGTCTTGCCCAGCACGAACGCCGAGCGGCCTGGGAACGGGGTGCTGTCCCCACCGTCGTTGCTGGAGCCGCTGACCGGCATTCCCGCCTGCACCCAGGCGTAGAGCTTCGGGCCGGGGCACTCGGTGGCGAACCCGTCGCGGTGGCCGCGCTTCGTCAGGGTGCGGCCGGTGCGCCGGCATGCCTCGTCGTACAGGGCGCGGGCCGAACGCAGGGCCGCCTCCGAGGGGGCCTGGTCGCCGCCGATGGCGATCTGAACGCCGAGCCCAGAGACGTTGTGATTCGGGCAGTGCGCGCCCTGAAGGGTCCAGCCGCGGCCCTCGAAGATGGCGCCGGTCTGGTCGATGACGAAGTTGTAGCCGATGCCTGCCCACCCCTGGGCGCGGTGGGTCCGCTCGATCGCCTGCGGGACCGCGTTGCCCGTCCGGTTGACAGGGTCACCACCGTCGTAGTGGATGAAGTACTCGGTGCGCTGGCTGAGGCTGACGTAGTTGGGGGTGCCGTTCCACGGCTTCGCGCCCCAGGACGCGCGGGAAACGATGTTGATGCTCAGGGCTGTGCTCCTTTGGACATGGAAAAGGCCCCGTCCCGGATCGGGAGGGGCCTGCAAGAAAGGTGTTGGGTCAGCCGGTCTCTGGAGCTGACGCAAGGTGGTGGTCGAGGCGCTCGGACACGGCAAGCCGTTCGATGCGCTCGTGGGCCAGGTCGGCGCGGAGATCGCGGATGTCCCGGCTGTGGCGGGCCTGTCCTGCAAGGACCTGGTCGAGTCCCGCGATCACCCTGTCCAGGTCGTCTCGCAGGTTCGTCGTGTGATCGTTGGAGACTTGCTCGCGGGCCTCCTGCGCGTGTTCGCGCACTTCGGCGAGGGCTGTCCCCTGGCGCCGGACAAGCTCGACCAGGACGCCCACCAGGGCCGCGGTGACGACTCCGCCGGCGGAGACGAGCGCTACCTGAACGGCAGGGTCAAAACTCATCGGGACATGTCCCTGACGAGCTGCTCCAGGCGCTCGATCCGCTTGGCCTGCTCCTGCACTACGGGCAGAAGGGCCACGCCGATGAGGTCGTACCGCACGCTGTCGATCTGTCCCTCCTCGTCATGGACGACGATCTCGGGAAGCGTCTCGTTGACCTCTTCGGCGATCAGACCGAACTCGTCCCGGCGCCCCTCGACGGTTTCGCCTTCGTCATTGACGGTGGGCTTGCGGTCGTAGAGGCGGGGGCGCAGAGACAGAACTGCCTCCGGGGCAATGTGGATGTCCCGGATGTTCTCCTTGAACCGCCGCGCGCTGGTGTTGCGGCAGAAGTTGTGGTTTCCGTCGACCCAGACCGCGTACCAGGTAGCGCCCGTGGGCGAATAGCTGTGCGGGCGGTCCGAACCGTTCGCACGCTGGATCGTGCCCCCGGAGTCGAGGTACTGGCCGTGCCAGTGGTCGGTGGGCGGGAACTGGCCCGGCTTGCCCTGGATGTCGTTCCAGTTGTGCGCATGGCCGGCAGGCGGATAGGTCGTGGGAGTCCCGCTGATGTCTGCCCAGGCGTGGCCGTGAGCGGTGGGGACGAAACTCGTCGGCTTACCAGTGACCTGGGACCAGTCGTGCGTGTGCGCCGCGGGCGGCAGGGTCGAAGGCCGGTCGCTGATCTGGGACCAGGTGTGCGTGTGCGTGGACGGCGCGAACGTCGCAGGCTTGCCGGACAGGTTTGCCCAGTCCACCGTCGAGAACAGCGGGGTCCAGGCGGAGCCGTTCCAGTACTCCCAGGCGTCGGTGGAGTTGTTATAGCCGAGCTGTCCCAGGCGCGGGGACGCGGGACGGGTCGCGGTGATCCACGCGCCGACGCGGTGTCCCACGAAGGGCCGGGTCATGGTGATGTCCCCGGAGTTGATACCGGTGACGCTCGCACCGACTGTGATCGACGCGAGGGGCAGCTCGTAGATGCCCGTGTCCGTCTGCACGAGGGCGGGCGGGGTGGTGGACCCCGCGGTGCCGGCCTTCACAGCCAGGGTGATCGAGTTGGTCGCCGGGTCCAGCTTGAGGACCACGCGGTCCACCCGGACCTGGGCGCTGGAGGTCGCGAGGGTCACGTTCTCCGTGGCCGTCGACTGCACCATGTGGCCCCGCAGGAACGCTAGGCCCGGTCCGACGGTGACCGTCATGCCAGTTCCGGTACTGACCGTGAAGCCCGAAGCACCCAGGGAGGCTGCGACTCCCGAGTCCTGGAACTCGCGGAACATCTGGCTGAACTGCGTCTCCGTGACTACCTGGCTGTCAAAGGGGTACGACGTGATTGCCAAAGGTGAAGCTCCTTAAATGGCCGCGCCCGCGTCTTCGATGACGAGCGTCGACAGGCCGCCCGGAATGTAGCGGACCATGCCGTAGGTCGCGGCAGCTCGACGGGTGTTGAGCGTGATGCCGACCGTGATCGGTCCGGCAGGGGGGTTGTTGATGTAGCAGTTGATGTCCAGGCCATTCGACGTATTCGAGTCGTCGTCGAAGGTCGTGCTGTATGCGTCCCCAACAAGGGAGCTCGAGGTCGTGACGGTCGCACCCGAAGCCCACCGGACAGTGGTATACGCGCCCTGCTTCGCGTAGCGCGCGGTCGTGCTGTCGCCCGTATTGTCGGTGTCGACGGCCGCGATTCTTAGCGCGACCTTGTAGCAGCGGCCCGCCTCGGCCGTGAACTGTTGCGTGTAGACGAGCGTGGCGGTATCGGCGACATAGGCCGAGAGGGCGAGGTTCTGGATGGCCACGACGCCCTTCGCAGCCTTCTCGTTGTGAGCCGAGGTACGCCATGGCGTCCAGCCGCCGGCATCGTTTCCTGAGCGGGTCCATTCCTCGGTGACCGTCGGACTCAGGCGCAGCCAGGTCTGGTGGGCAAAAGTGGACCCCACGGGGTGGACGGTTCGCAGCACGCCGTACCGGCCGCCCGTGCCGAACGCCCAGCCCCCGGCGACTGCCTGGGTTTCGTTCAGCGTGACCGTGGACGTGCCGAAGGGGTAGGCGCCGGGCAGGGAGCCTTGGGTGTAGTTCGCGGCCACGAGCTGGTTCTCGAAGCCGACCTGGCGCCAGGCGCTCCAGCCGGATGAGCGGTTGCCGCCGCGCACCCATTCCTCGTGCGTGGTTGCGGCGGCGTGCACGCGGCTCCATGTCTGGTACGCGTCGCCGTTCGCTTGACGGCGGGTGGTGACGAAGCCGTACTTGCCGCCGAAGTCCCAGCCGCCAGCGGTGGCGTCCGCCGCCGTCAGGTAGATGATGCTGGCACGTTCGGGATAGGCGTCGGTCGGGCTGGCCTGAGTCAGCGTGCCTGCCGGCAGCTCCCGGGCACCCGAGGGCGTAGCTTCCGCCGTGCGCTCCAGGGAGGAGACGCGGGATTCCAGCTCCTTGGCGGCCTTCGCGTCAGCCAGCGCGGGACTGAGCGGTGTCGGGTCTCCGAGCGTCGCGCCGAGGCGGTAGCCGTCGGAGTCGACTTTGAGGACCATGCCGGTGACCAGGGCTGCCATCTCAGACGTGCCGACGATGACAGACACCTTGTCACCGAGGAACCAGTCGCGGCCGAAGTCGAGGGCCGAGTCCTCCATGGGCACGGCCTGGGCCGCGGTGACTGTCGCGCCGCCGTCGGCAAGGGCCTCGGTGCCCTTCTGCTTCAGCTCGGCCGGGTCCTTCGAGGATCGCTCGTCGATGAACGTCTCGATACGGCGTCCCCAGTCCGCCTCGGAGGCGATTGAGTCCTGGCTGTCGACGCCGACGAACATCCGGTTCGACCCGTCTCCGTCACCGCCGACAATGACCCGCGTCTTCTGCGGAGTCGACGTGCTGACGCGCTGCCCGGCGAGGGTGTTGTTCACGACGCCGAGCCGGGCCTCCTTTGTGCGGTCCTGCACGGCGTAGGTCTCGAACACCAGGTTCGCCCCGCGCTGCACTACGCGGAAGCCAAGGCCGGCAGGTTCGGCCAGTTCCTTGCACAGCTCACCGAGTTGCTGGAACCGGGCTGCCTTGCTGACCGTCGGTCCTCGGGCACCGTTGGTTCCCATGGCCAGCCCTGCGCGGCGTCGGCTTGCTGGGGCTGTGGGTCCGCAGTTCGCGCTGACGTAGGCGTGCATGAGGGTCTCGGCCGGACCGCTCCGCTCGTCGTAGGCAAAGTTCTGCGAGGCCGGGTTCCCGTTGGAGGGGTCGGGCCACGCCAGCATGTCGGACAGGATGACCGTGTCGTCTACGCCCTCGACCTTTAGCGTGCCGAGCGGGTCGGTGGCGGTGGCTGCGTTCTCCGTCTTGGTGACCGGTCCCGAAAACAGGACATCGGTGGGGCCGGTCACGATGATGCCCGCGCCGGGAATGGAGAGGGCCGTGGCGAGCGGGTGCTCGGCGTTGATGCTGAGATTCCACGTGCCGACGTTGTTGTGTACGTCCTCCGCTTCCAGCGTTAGGAGATCCGCGGGGATGGCGCCGACCCTGGTGAGGAACTTGTCGCGCACCTCAACGAGGAGGTCCTCGGCTCGCACTAGATCACCACCCACTTCCGGGGACGCCAGGAGCACACGATCCGGGAGTCGGCCGTGATGTTCAGCAGGGAAGCCGTTGCTGTTGAGGAGCCCGGGGGGATTGACCAGAAGTGGGGGGCCGTAGCCAGGAGCGTGTACTTGTTCATACCCGTGCCGCTCCGGACGGTGGCCGCCCCCATGTCGACGATCAGCCTCTCTCCGGCGGCGAGCGACCCCGTCCAGTGCAGGATCTTTCCCGCGGGGCTGACCGCCTTGAAGTTGTCGCCGGGCCCGGTCACCTCCCAGACGGGAAAGGCGGGCACGTCGCCGTCGTTGGAGAGCTGCACGTCGCCGATCGCCTGTGACGATGCGAGGGGCATCGACGACAGGGACGACAGGAACGCGGGAGCCGTACCGCCGCCGATCGTGACCGTCTGCGCGGACTCCGCCAGGAAGTAGGGACTCGGGGCGCGCAGCGTAATCACAGTCTGTATGTCCCGCTCGCCGGCACCGGGGTCGATATCTCCCCCGCCGGTCCACTGGACAGGAGCGGACCAGCGCATGCCCTCGGCGTCGATGTACGTCAGGGTGCACTCGGCGGCGAGTGCCCGCGCAAGGCGGTTCACCAGCTCGGCGAGGTGCACCCTGTCACGGCCCACGATGTCGAGGGGGATGTCCATGTCACGGGGGAGGACTCGCCTCCCGCGGTAGGCGGCGCCGTCACCCGCGCCCTCAAGCCACTGCACGGAGAGCTTGGGCAGGCCCAGGCCGGTTATCCCGGCGAGGGCCTGGAACCCGAGCCCGTCCTTCTCGTACCCGTTCAGGTCCAGCCTGTCTGAGGCTGAAGCCAGTTCGAGCTTCACCAGCCGACCATCCTCGCCCGCGAGGCAGCCGCGAACAGCTCCTCCTCGGATGAGAGGGAACTGCTGGCCGAGCCCGCGTAGTAGTTCAAGACCTTCGTCACGGACCGGCCAGAGTCGGCCGCCGCCAGGCCGCCGGAGACAGCGGCTGTGACCTCGCGGGATGCCCCGGAGGCAGCGCTCGTAGCGAGCGCGTTGGAGGCGCGCTTGACGCGCTCTTGCTCGTCCCGGACGCCGAGGCCGAAGCCCTTGCCGACGAAGGAGCCGAGCTTCCTGAAAAGCCGCGAGGGCGAGTGGATGTCCAGGGCCTGCTTGATTGCCCTGACCATCGCGTCCGCAATCTTGAGCATCTGGGCCTCGATCGCGCCTTGCTGTGCCTCAAGGCCCTTCACCAGGCCCTCGGCTGCCTTCACCCCCGCGTCGTACATGTGGTGCGACGCGGTGGCCCCGGCCTTCCCGGCGTACTTCTCCAGCTCCTTCTGCAAGGCGTTGATCTCGGCGACGCCGGATGCGCCGGCGTTGGCGATGGCTTCGCCCGCGGCGAGTCCGGCCTCGGGGCCAGCCATGGCGATCTGGTCGAAGCTTTCAGCGTTCAGGCCCAGGGCCTTCAGCTTCTTGAGAACGTCGGCGAACTTCTTCGCGCGCTCGACCGCGTTCTTCAGCCCCGTGGAGATGCCGGTGAACGAGGCGTCGTCGATCTTTGTGACATCGCCTGCGGCGATGACCTTGTCTGCGACCGACTGCGCGTAGCGGCTCGCTTCCTCACGGAGTTTGTCGAGCTTGTCCCGCGCTGCTTCGAGCCGCTTCGATCCGGTTTCCCACTGCGTGGCCAGTTTGAGAAGCGCCGTCCGGTCCTTGGTGATCCGATCCTTCAGGGCCTTGGAGGCGTTCTTCGGGATCTGTGCGGTCAGGTCATTCAGCGACTTTTTGACGTTGGCGTACTCGGACTCAAGGCCCTTGATCAGGCCCTTGATAATGAGGCGACCGGCATCGTAAAGGAGCACGGCGTCCTTTGGGGCCGGACCCTTCCAGTCGGTCAGCTTGCTCGTCAGGTCGCCGAGCGTGCTCTTGACCGATCCGAACATCGATTTCAGGCCGTCGATCAGACCGCGAATGATTGCCTTACCCGCCGAGACCAGCAGGTTCTTGGCGTCGCTGAAAATCTGCTGAACATTGCTCGGTAGATCCCTGACGGTCTGGACCGTCTCGGTTACCTTTGTCATGAAGATCGACTTGACCGCCGCCCACGCCTCCGAGGCTGCCGTCCTGATGGACCTCCAGCAGTCGGCGAAGAACCTGACCAGGGCTTGCAATGCGGCGCCGGGGGTCTCCTTCAGGGCTGTCATGAAGGCCGAGAAGTTCGCCCGGATCGAAGCCCACAGGCTCGTGCCGAAGGTCTTAATCGCATTCCATCCGGCCGTCCATCCAGCCTTCAGGAGGGCGAATCCCTTCCTGAACATGCCGAGGATTCCGACATTGATCAGGACCGAGAAAGCACCCTTGATCATGTCCCAGATTCCGGAACCGATCTGCTTGATGCCTTCCCATGCCCGGCTCCAGTCGCCTGTGAAGATTCCGGCGAAGGTATTCCAGACACCCATGATCAAATCGAAGGTGCCCCTGAAGAACGTGGCCACGCCTTCCAGCGCGCCGACCAGAGAATCAAGGAGGACCCCGGCCAGCCATTCAATAGCCGGAGCCAGGATCGGCATGATGAAGTCGACGACCGCCTTCAGGATTTCCAGAAGGGGGCTGACGGCCTCCATGACGTGAGCGAACGCCTCGGAGATTTTTGGCAGGAACTCCGCGGCGAGCGCCTGCACGACGGGGATCAGCGGGGTGATCGCGGCCTGAAGGATCTGGACCAGGAGCGTGATCACCGGAGCTATCGCGGCCGACATGACCGACAGGGCCTCGGTGATCAGCGGGATGATCGGGGCCAGTCCCGCCGTGAGCTGCTCGATCAGCGGAGTGACTGCCGTGACGAGCGCCATGAGGAGCGGGGCTAGGGCCGCGATGACTCCGCCCAGCGCGTCACCGAGCAGGCCGATCAGAGGCTCGATCGCCGGCACGAGCATCGTGAACGCCTGGCTGAGGGGCGTCAGGACGGCGGCGACCAGCGGGCCGAGGGTGGTCAGCAGAGAGCCGACCAGCGTCAGGGCCATGCCGAGCGCCTGGGCGAAGGGAGCCATCGCCGGGGCGAGGGCATTCACCGCGGCCTGGATGCCGTTGAACAGGGCGTAGATGCCGGAGAAGACGGCGTCCTGGTTCAGGGCTCCAGCGATGGCGCCCATGGCCGTGCCCAGGATCGTGCCGACCTGCGGCAGGACCTGAGTCAGCAGTCCGGTGAACTGCCCGAAGAACGCCTTGATCTCGGCGCCGCCGCTCTGGGCCATGTTCCGCATCGCGTCGTGCGCAGCGGTGAACAGGCCGATGAGCTTCGCCTGAACGCCGCTACTGTCGACGGCTTCGTGGATGCCCGAGAGGGTCTGGCGCATCATGCCGAGCGTCGAACCGCCCGCTGCCTGCGCTGCCCTGGCGAGGCCCGCGAAGATGCCGCCGGTCTCGAAGATCACGCCGCCCAGGTCCTTGAGCGCCTGGACGCCTGCGTCGATCTCCTCGCGGAGGCCGGACTCGCCCTTCATGTTCAGCCAGTTCGACGCCTTCTCGGCGACGTCCACGAACCACTGGGCGAGCTGGGGGAGGTAGCCCGTGCCGACTTCGCCGAGAACCTTGATGATGTTGGCGAAGTGCTCGGTACCGCCGGCAGCGATTTCGATCGACTTCGACAGGTCGGTGAACATCCCGCCGAGAGCCGGAGCGAGGGCCCCCTTGAGGGAGGTGGCGAACCCTCCGAAGAACGAGCCGAGCTGAGTCGAGGTCTGCGCGAACCCGTTGCGCAGCTCCGGAAGGAGCGTGTCGATCAGGTCCTTGATCGGCGCCTTTGCCTGCTCCCAGAAGTTCGAGCTGATCAGGTCCTGTAGGGCGCTGAACTGGCCCTTCACGCCGGGCAAGACCTTGTTGAAGTCCTTGAAGGCGGCGACGGTGGCACCGACGCCGATCGCCATTCCGCCGAGGATTCCCGGCAGGGCCAGCGAAGTTGCACCGATCTGCGCCAGCGAGGCGGACATCGTGAAGAGGTTCGAGGCTGCGGAGATGCCCCAGCCGGCGAGGCCCGCTATCGCTGTCGCCAGGGTGCCGATGATCGGTGCTGACCGGTCGAGGTTGCGGACCATGTTGCCCAGACGCTCGAACATGTCGCCCAGAACGCGGGCCCCGGAGAGAGCCTTCAGCATCGCGGCGGCCGTAGCCGCGGCGGAGGCGTTGACCTTCGGAATCAGGTCGACGACGCGGTTCCTTGTGAGGACCGCCATGTGCGCGATCGTGGCCATGACACCCGTACGGGACAGCTCAGGTTCGATCTCCGCCTTCAGGCCGTCGATGCGGTCCTGGAGGTCGTCGATGTCCCGCTGGACCTTGCGCGTGGCAAGCGCGTCCAGCTCGGGCGTGAGCTGTGCCCGCAGGTTCCGCATCTGCTCGAAGGCTGCTTCGAGCTGCCGCTTGGTCTGCGCGACCTTCTGCTCATCCAGCTTCGGGCGGACCTGGATCTCGTCCAACAGGGCCTGAATGCCGTCGGCCGCCTGCTGTGCGGCTGCCCGGTCGGCGGTGACCTTGGCCAGGATCTCCTGATCGAGGATGGCCTTCATCTGCGCCTGGGCGGTCAGGAGGGACCTCTTGTCCACCTTGACCTTGATCTCTTCCCGGCCGAGTTCAGCGAGCTGGTCTTCGATCTGCTTCAGCGCGCCCTCGACGGAGGACATCGACTTCTTGTCGACGGAGAGGTCAAGGGTCAGGTGCTTCTCAAGGCGGGCCCGCGCCTTCTGGAGCGACTTCTCGTCCATCTTGACCGAGAGGTCGATCTCCTTGAACTTGGCCAGCTCGGCGTCGATCCGCGCGATGGCGGCCTTCACCGAACTCGAGGACCGCGGGTCGACCTTCAGCTCCAGGCGGAGCGCCCTCTCCAGCTCCCGGCGCGCGGCTTCCAGCGATGCCCGGTCCGTCTTGACCTTGATCTCGACGGCCCGGAGGTCGGACAGCTCGCGGTCGATCTGGCTGATGGCGGCCTGTACCGAAGACTGCGAGTCCTTGTCGACCCGGAGCGTGATGTGCTGGATCTCGTCGAGGCGCTCCTCGAACATGTCCACGGCCGCGGTCAGATCGTCGGTGTTGATCCCGATCTCGATGTCGGTCTCACCGAGCGCTTCGATCGCCGACCGGACCTTGGCCACGGCCGCCATGACCGACCCCTGAGAGTCGAGGTTGACGCCGAGGTGCAGGTCGGACAGCTCGCTCTGTGCTTCCTGCCGAGCCTGCTTGGCGGCCTGCACGACCTGTCGGCCGGTCGCACTGAAGACGATCTTGTGCTGGCTGGCGCGGGCCTGGTACTCGCGGGCGGCCTTTGTAACCTCGGTGGCCATGCCGGCAAGGTCGAGCTTGGTGTAGAAGCGGATCTTGCGGCTGTCGGTCTTCTTGTTGTCACCGTTGATGGCCCGGACCGCTTCGAGAACGTCCTTGCGCGCACCGGTTGCATCAGCCTTGGTGCGGATGGTGATCGCGAGATCGTGCTCGATCTTTTCGAGCTTCTTCTTCAGGTCTTCTTTGAAGCCGGACGTATCCGGCATGACCTTGACCGCGACGCGGCCGACGACCTGAGCATCCGACACCGGCTACCTCCGCTGGAAATGCTTGTAGATATCTGCTACCGAGCGGGGCTTCCTGGGCTTCTGCTTCTCGGTCTTCTTCGCCTGCGGTCTCGGATAGTGCGGAATCTTCGGGGCTTTGCCCTTGCCCCACTGGCCGGTCGCCCTGGTGTTTTGATTAATCGCATCGAAGAGGTCGGCGGCCAAATGGCGGTCCTGCCCCCAGCCAAAATGCTCACGACTGCCGGAAGCGAGAGCCACCGTGAGTGAGGTGTCGGGAAGCCTCTGCACGAGCAGAAGGACGAGCGCGGGGGAGGGCCCCCGGCCTGCTATAACATCGCGCAGGTCAATGCCGAAGTGAAAAAGCAGGTCGGGATAGAGGCCCTCTCCGTATTCGTCGATCAGTCCTGCGAGGCCGAGGCTTCCCCCGCCTGGGTGCTCTCGCCGTAGTGGCCGAAAATTTCGGCGAGGATGGCGAGGTCGCCGTCCACCTCGTCCAGGAGATTCTGTGCCGCCTTTTCGGAAGCGGCGATGGTGAGGATCGCCTTGGACAGAAGCGCAGCCTGATCGGACTCCTCCTTACCCATCTCCTCCTGAAGCGTCATCAGCGCATCGCGCCGGGCCTTCGGCAGGCGAAGAGGATTGAGGAGGCGGACGGTCTCGTCACCGACCTGAATGTCAGTGCTGCCGTACTTACGCTCCGCGGCAGCGCGGATGTCGTCGAGGGAGTAAGAAGCCATGGGGTTGCGGACCTCCAGAGATAAGACAGAACGGGAAAGCGGACCGGCGGCTGACAGCCCGGCGCGGACGGGTCCGCAAGGCGCCCGCGCCGGGAGTTTGGTTAGGTGGCGGTGCCGGCGACCCACGCGGTCGCGTTCCACCACGCCTTGGAACCGTCACCGAGGATCAGGTGCTGACCGGTGGTCCACTTGGTGGCGGGCGTCGCGGTAACCCCTGCGAGGGCAGCGAGGTTGGTCGGGACCGTCGCGCCGTTCGGCGTGAAGGACCCAGGGGAGCCAGCCGTGGCACCGGTCGCGAGGACGCCGCCTAGCGGCGTGATGGCGTACGTCCACACATTCGTGTTGTGGACCATCGGCTTAACGCCGATCGGAAGTCCTGCAAGGCTCTCCGTGTCTGAGATCGCCATGTCGTCCGCACGGTAGATTTCGGCACGGGGGGCGTAAAAGGCAAAATGGTTGTCGCCGTCCACGAATACCGCGAGAAAGGCCGACTGGGTGGGTTCCGGATTGGTCGGAACGCCGACCGAGCCGTCCGGAAGGATGGGCGCATTGGCGCCGAAGTAGAGCTTCAGCCCGGCAGTATCGAACTGCTGCAAAGTGAACGTCATGGTCTCGGTCCGGGCCGAGTACTTCGTCCGCAGGGACTTGTTCTGGAGGCTTCCGATTGTAGTTGCCTCGCCGCCTTCGGACGTAATGCCGAAGATGTCTTCGAGGGAGGTGTGGCCAACGTTCTGCCACGGGCTGAGCGGTGTCAGAAGGTCCGCCGGCATCGTGGTGCCAACCGGCGCTGTCAGGTAATTGCCACTTCCTACAACGAGGGTGGCCAGGTCATTGATTGCCAAGGGGCTGCATCCTTGCTCGCGCATGCAAAAGGCCCGGCTCCCTGTTAAGGAATTCCGGGCCTCGTGCAGTGGGGACTGTTAAGGGGTGTATGGGCGAGTCCGCGGCTTGCGGATCTGCACGTCGTAGATCGACTCGTAGCGCCAAACACCGGTTGGGAGGTCGGCATACTGAACGGGGCCTGTTGCCGTGGCCCAGTCGGTTGCCCGTCGTGGCGCAGAGTTCAGATCGACGCGGATAATGTGGCCGCGGCGCGGATATACCTTCTGGTTCAGCCAGGCGTTCCGCAGGACGACGCGGACGGCCTCCGACAAGATCGCGGCTTCCTCGTCACCGTTGGGGTCCGGAACAAAGCAGTTGATGACAACGCGCGCCGCGTCGGTGAAGCGGGTGTCGCCCTGCCATTCACCCCATGTCGGATCGCGGCGGACCAGGACGAGGGGAAACTGTTCGTGAAGGTCGACCAGGGACTTCACGCGGATTCCGGGCAGGCCCTCGCGGAGGACGGCAAGGAGGAGATCCTCGACGGGCGATAGTTCGGCCATGGCCTTGATGTGGTCAGGGAGTCCTGCCATCAGTCGAGGTGCACCTTCCCCTTCCTCTTCTTGGGGAGGTTCGCGGCGCGGGCCAGGATGAACAGGCCCTCGGAGGCGGGTATTACTTCGAGCTGCGTCGTGCCGTCCTTGCGCCGGCGCACGGCGATGGACTCGGCGCGGCCGTACTCGATCGACAGGGCCGCCTTCTTGCCCCTCTCGTCGTCCAGGACCACGTACTTGTCGACATCGCCGTCCACCACGTCGATGGAGGCGTGGCCTTCCTGGCGGTGCTGGAGGAGGAGCGCTTCGGCTCGTGCGGCGATCTCGAAACGGGCTTCGTCGAGGGCGGCCTGCACTCCCGGCAGGGTGGCGATGTACTTCTCCAGCTTGAGGCGGCCCACCTTGTTCTCGATCGTCGCCATCAGGGCCGCTCCCTGATGTCGATCGACCAGTGTCGTGTGCGGCGGTCGCCGTGGTGGTAAGCGGGAGGGGACACGATGTCCCACATGCGGCCCTGGTACTCGATGCGGGACCACAGGGTCACGCCTTCGATGTGGGGGTCGACGACCATGCGGACGACGTTGATCTGCTGCTGGCCGGGCACCTCGGCCTTGCCAGAGCGTTGCGGGATGAACGCGGCCTTGACGGTGACGGCGCTGTTCTCGTCCACCGCGATCACCTTGTTGCCGCGGTTGTCGATGACTTCGGCTGTCCGCCATACGCGTGCGGTCTGGCCGCGCCTGCGTTGCACGCTCACCAGGGGCCCTCGTTCCCGAAGAGAGGAAAGGGCGAGGTGGGGGAGTAGTCGACGGGAACGAGCCCGCTGGTATCTGCCCGCTGGGGCTTCGTGCCCCAGGCCGAGACGGCAACACTGGTGATGCCGCGCTTGCGGCCGGCAAGCTCCTCCAGGAGCCGGATCTCCTCGCGGGTGAAGTAGACACTGCCCGCGTCCCGGCCGTGGGCGTCTGACCAGGCGAGCGTTTCGTCGCCTGCCCTCGACTGCGTGTAGCCGTTGGGGTTGCGCAGGTATCTGGCTGCGGACTTCAGGACCAGCGTCCGGACCAGCCGCGGCGCTGTGGCCTCGGGCCATTCCCGGCCGTAGGTGGCGGCCAGGTCCGAGGCGTCTTCCAGTGCGCCAGCCGCAATCCGCAGCTCGTCGGCGTCCAGCTCCCAGTCGAGGCGGTCTTTCAGCTCGTCCAGGGTGGCGTACTTCAGGTCTCCTCCTTCCGCAGGCAGCGGGGAGGCAGCCATGCATCCATGGGTTACATGTTTACATGGCTGCCTGCTCGTCAGGCGTTGGCGGGATCGGTCTCGGCCTTGTAGCCGGTCGGGGTCCAGACCTTCGCGTCGCTGATGCCGGTGATGGTGGCCAGCTCGGATGCGGCTGCCGGGTAGTCGGACTTGGCGTCGAGCTGGAGCTTGATGCCGCGTACGAAGTGCTCGCCGGAGCTGATGACTTCCTTGTTGTTGGCGTTGTCCCAGCCGACGAGGATGTCCGTCACGCTACGGAATCCCGCGTAGGTGTTCACGACCGAGCGGTCCTGCATGTACGTCGGGTCGTAGTCGCGGACCCAGCGGGCTGCGATGCCTTCGAAGGACTGTGTGGCGCCGAAGGGTACCGACTGGGGGACGGCCGGCGCACCGGTCACGAAGACGAACGCCGAGGACGCGAAGGCGTAAGCGTAGTCGGCCGGGATGGTCTGGTCGACCACGATCCGGAAGCCGTACCGGTCGCCGAGGGTGGCGGTCCGGAGTGCCGACTCGGCCGCGCCGTCGCCGACGTTCTGGGCGAGGTTCATCTTGTCGTCGTTCAGGAGCGCGGATTCGAACTCAGTTCCCACCAGGAGGTAGCGGTCGCCGTCCGGCACGTTGAACTTGTTGAGAACCCGGCGGGCCTCGATCAGCGCACCGCGAAGGTTCGCCTGCGCGTTGCCGATGGTGACGGCGTACGCCTGGCCGGTCAGGGTGTTGACGGCCCGGCGCTGAAGGCCGCGGGCAACAGCCTTGACCTGCGGGCGCAGGAGCTTGGACCAGCCGTCGAGGTCGAAGTCGTACTGCTCGTCGGTGACCTTGACGGCGGAGTAGACGTTCCCGCCGAAGCTGACGGCGATCTTCCGCTCGGAGTACACATCGAACTCGATCGGCGAGGACCGGTCGTTTCGGAAGGCGTACTCACGGAACGGCAGGATGCCTTCCACGGTCATGTTGACCGTGTCATTCTCGGCGCCCTTGAACTGGTCGATACCTTCCCGGCGGAAGAGGCGGGGGACGATCAGCTCCTGTTCGAGCATGCCGACTGCGGTTGCGGCGAGCTTCTGCGGCTTGACTACCTGGTGCTGAGGGGTGGGCAAGGGGTGCTACCTCCGGGGCATAAGAAATCCCCCGGCCAGTCAGCACGGGGGTTGAGGAAGGGGGATCACCGGAGCCGCTAGAAGCGCCGGGTTCGCCGCGCGAGCTTGCGCGGGTCCATCTCTCCGTCGTCCTCATCGGACGGGTTGAGGCCGCCGCCCAGGGAAGGCGGAGTCTCGGGGGCGAGGAGCACCTGAAGAGCCTTGGCGTCGGCTTCAAGCTCCTCGGGAGTCGAGCCGCGAAGCCGTCCCGCCAGCGCCTCCGGGAGGTCGAACTTCCGGGCGACGGTGGCCACGACGATCGAGTGCTCCAGCTCGGCGTTCTTCGCCCTCACGTCGGCGAGCGCGGCCTCGAACTCCTCCGGCGTCTTCGCCCCGGAGAGCTTCGTCTCGGCCTCGCGCAGGCGTGTGCGATACCCGGCGGCTTCACCGCGGACCTTGGCCAGCTCCTTGCGGGCCCAGTCGGGCAGGTCGTCTTCGGGGCCGGGCTGTCCGCCGGCACCGGCCTTGTCGTCCGGCTTCTGCTCTTCGTCCGGCTTCTGGCCGGGCTGGGTCTCGCCGGTCGGAGCGGTCTCGTCGGGCTTCTCTTCTGGCACTTCACGCCTCCGGGGTCGTGTCGGCAGCGGTCTGCGCCTCCTGGGCTGCCGCTCGCTGCTTGCTGCGGATGAACCGGCGCCAGACGCTCACCGCGTCCCTGCCGGTGTGGCCCTTTGTGACCTGTGGCCACAGGGCCTCGTACTGCCGCGCCAGGGCGGTCAGCTCGCTCGACTGGTACTGACCCCGGTTCCAGACCGGCATCGCGTAGCAGTGGCAGTTGTCGTGGTAGCGGTCGCCGTCGTTGAAGGTGGCGGACTCGCGGGTCTTGTAGACCGGGCCCCGGCTGATCAGCATGGCGCACCAGCCGCACGGGGTGCCCGTACGAGACAGGCGTACATACCCGAGCGCCCGCCGGTCGCGGGTCATGTGATTCCAGTTCGTTGAACGGGCGCCGTTCATCGCGATCCGCGCGGCGGCTGCCGCCTGCTGCGACCCCGCTTGGCGGTGGGCCTCGTCAGGATCGGCGTCCTCGAGAGTCAGGCGCCGGTCAAGGTTCGTGGGGCCGAGGGCATCGAGCACGAGCCGGAGTTCCTCCTCGGCCTGGCGCTCGATCCGCTCCTCGGACTCCCGGAGCTGGTCCAGCTCCTCGACAAGGATTCGGTCCCAGTCGTGATCATCGTCGTCTTCGCCGTCACCCTGGTTACGGTGCTCGTCGAGGCCCTCGTCCTGGTCCTGCTGTTCGTCGTCATCCGGCCCCGAAAAAGGGCCGCGGGTCTGATCGCGAACCCGCAGAGGCTGGGTCTCTTCTGCAGCGCCGGCAGGCGGCGCGCTCTCACTGTCCGCGGGCGGGGGCTCGTCCAGCGGTCTGGCGGGCGGCTCGTACGTGCCTGCCAGTGCTGCGAACTCCCGCCGCAGGTCCCCGAGGGTGACGTGCTCTGGCTCAGGGTGGTAAGGATCGGCCACCGTCGTCCCGGTCTGAAGGGCGCGCGCCAGCCTGAAATAGGCCCGCGCAAGATCGCGGGACTGGCGGCGTCGACCCATGACGAGGGTGATGGCGCGGCGCAGCCAGGCACCAGCCGTGACCGTTCGACGGTCAGCCGGAACGTCCGCCCACAGCGCCAGGGCCTCCGCGGTGGTCTGCGCTCCAATCTGGGTCAGGGCAACGTGGAAGGCCGCCGAGACCTCATCGGTCTCGGCCTGCCGCTTCGTACGCGTCACGCTGCCGCCGGGAACGGCTCAGCGGTGACCGGTTCAGCGGTCGCCCGTGTGAGGGCGGAGGCGAGCTGGCCCACGGAGTCCTCTTCGTCCGCGAGGTCGTCCCATTCATCCAGCTCGGTCTGCGTGACATTCGGAACCCGCTTCCACAGGCCCTTCGCCGGAATGCCGAGCTGCTCGCGCAGCTTGCCCAGTGCGTCAGCAGACTGGGCAAGGGAGCGCTGTTCCATGTCGCGCCAGATCACTTCGCCCGTGAAGTCCTCGGCACCCAGGGCGCCTTCCAGCTCGGCGGCCAGGCGGAAGACCCGCTCCCACGCCTCGCCAAAGGCCGTACGGAACTCCTGGATCATGCGGCTCAGGCTGATCTCGGCGGCCTGAAGGGCCTCGGCGGAGAGGTTCGCAATCTGGCCCAGCATCGCGTGGGGCGGCACCTGCGCGATGGCGCTCAGGTGCCGGACGCTCATGTCGATCGAGTCGATGAACCCCTGCAACGGGGTCTCGTCCAGGCTGCCGAATCGAACATCCGGGTCTTCAGCGAACAGAAAGCGCTTGGAATTGTGGTTGATCGGCAGAGGGATTGGGTTGCCCTGCGTGTCATAGACAACCTCGCCCGTCTCCGGGTCGCGCTGTACCGGTGGCGCCATGCCCGTGACGGTCCGCACCTTCGTGCTGCCGTAGGACTGCGCGAGCAGCAGGTCGAAGACGGTCTGGTTGATCCGGTTCTGGAGCGGGATCATCGGCTCCACCAGGCCGACCGTGCGGCCTTCCAGGTCAACCGACGCCGCGAACCGCGTCACTGGGCATTCGGCTGCGCCGTGGCGCTTGCCCTTGCCGACCGTGATGTTGTCGCTGTCTTCCAGGCCCTTGAAGGTCACCGCGTACTCGAAGCGGCCATCCCACATGCGGGCCCTGCCGGCCTTCTCGCCGACGGGCCAGGTGACCACAGTTAGGGCCGCGTGCGGAGTGTCGTCGTTGGCCGGGTCCTCGTAGAGTGCGCTGGTCCTGAGTGCGGACAGGCCCTTCGTGAGGACCACGCCCTTCACCCGCTCGGTCAAGGTGAAGGCGTGCCCGTACGTCAGCGCACCCTTGTAGACCGCCGACTGGCGGGCGTCAAGGCGGGACCGCTGCCAGTGCCGCCACTGCGGGGATGCAAGATCCGTTGCCGCACCGCGGCTCGCCTCGTCACCCGCGCGGTAGCCGTCCACGTAGAGCGCCTGGCCCGGAGTGTTAACGAGGAGCGGGGCCCAGTTCGAGACGGCCCGCTTCGCCAGGAGGCGGTACTCGTCGTCGGCCTGCGCCGGCATGTACGGATCGTCGTGTCGTCCGTGGAGGTAGTCGTCGATCCGCATCAGCCGGGCCTTGTCCCGGCCCAGGGTGGCAAGGAGCTGCACCGCGAGGGCGGCAGGCGTGTACTCAGCCATGGTTCACCACCCTTGTTCAATGTTTACACTGCTACAGGAAGAAGCCCCGACCAGTCCGCTTGCGGACCCGCTTGCCGCGGGCTCGGAGGTCGACGAGGGCTTCGTGCGCCAACATGAGTGCCGCGTAGGCGTCGACCTTTTTGGGTGACTCCCGGCTCTCCTTGCCGAAGCTGACGCCGTAGTTGTTAACCCGGCGCCGGGCGTTCAGCACGTGCCGGCGTAGCTTGAGGTCCCCGTCGTGACGGAGCTTGCCGTCGAAGATCGAGCGCATCAGGCGCTCATGGGCCATCGTCGAAGACTTCAGCGACGACCGCATGTCCCAGCCGATCCGGTCCTTACCGAGTGGCGACCGCACCGCCAGGCCCTCGCCGTACTGCTCATCCCACTCGGAGATGTACGACTCCCAGAGAGCCACGTCGGCGTAGTAGCCCTGCACCGAGAACATGCGGAAGGCGTCGTGCACAGCCGAGTCGACCTCGATGCGCGGCACTTCCCAGTTCTTTCCAGACGGGCCGTCCGGCTTTTCCCACAGACCGACCAGAAAGGCCGCCATGTCGGAGACGCGGAGAGCGACCAGCGAGGTCGCGTCGTCGGACTTGCCGCCGTCGAAGCCGAGGACGATCTCGTCTCCGGGGTTCAGCATGAGCGAGCTATCCCCCAAGGGGTCCCACTGCGCCGGGCCGTAGACCGCATCCTCTTCGGCGACGATCTGATTCAAATACATGCGCCGCGAGCGCGCGGCCGAGATCGTCAGGTTCAGAACGGACTTGATGATCGACTCGACCTTGAGCCACACCGCGTCCCCGCGGATCTTCGGGATGACGATCCGCAGGGCCTCGGCCGTGAGCGGGGTCTTCGGGTGTGCCTCGATCGAGTCGTACATCGCGCTGACATCGGCCGCCAGGCCCGCCCGGACCTTCTCGTACGCTTCGCGCATTCGCTCGGCGACGCTGTCCTCACCAGGCATGAAGGCGTTGGTGATGCTCAAATAGCGAGAATCCATCTTCGTGGCATTGCCGTCGATGGTCTCGTACATCTTGTGGCCGCCGTTGCCCAAGATCCAGTGGTGGGTTTCGTTGAGCAGGGTGAAGGTGGTCCGCTTACCCTCGATCGCGCGGTACGAGCTGGTCACGGCCTGAAGGCGCTTGCGCCCCCGGTCGGCGCGGATCAGCTCGGCGCCCATCTTGATGCCGTACGTCGAGATCAGCTTCTCGGACATCAGGACCGGCAGGTAGCCCATGGTGTTCGTCGTCTGCTCCTGGCTGACGGCGGTCACCTGCACCCATGCCTGGGGGTGCGCCTTGGCCACCGGCTCGCCGTTCTCGTCCCAGTGGGAGAAGCGCGACGGCCCGACAAACTCCACGAGCGAGATCACCGCGAGGAGCGGGTCCTTACCCCAGCCCTTGAGCCGCTGGAGGACGCCCGTGCGGTAGATGAACTCGGCTTCCTCGTCGATGGCGTACCACCACAGGAGGAAACGGAGCTGCTCTCTGGTGAACTTCCAAGGCACGCGCCTGTCGTCGGTGGAGCCTTCGCCGTCCAGGTACTCGGCGCACCATCCGGCGATCTGCCAGCCGAGCGTGCGCGCCGGCAGCTTCCACTGTCCGAACGCATCCTTCTGCCAGGTCGGCCCGTGGAACTCGGGCTCCAGGGCCTCGATCTCTTCGAGGGTGAGGTCTGCCGTTGCGGCCATGGCTCACCCCCCGAGATCAGGCTTCGAGGCCGAGATCCTTCTTGTAGTCAGCGATTGCGAGGACCGCAGCGGATTGCTCCTCGAGCACGGGCTCGTGCAGCTCGATGCGGACGCGGCGCCGGTCGCCCTCAGCGACGAGGAGTCGCTCGAAGGCGGAGTAGATCGTCTGGAGCATCTGCCCCGACCGCTTCCCCGACTTCTTGTAGAAGGAGAGGTCTTCGCAGAGGGAGAAGGCGAGCGCCCAGTCGGAGTCCTGGTAAAAGTCCGCCTGGCCGCTCGTCTTCAGGGAGTCCCACAGGCGCTTGGCGATGGGGTGCCAGGTGCGGTCGGCGTTCGGCACCTTCGTGGGCCGGGCGACGCCGCGCGTCACGGGCTGCGCGTCGCCGCCCTTGCGCTCGCGGGGGCGGGCCAGATCGGCTTCACGGTTGGGTACGGGGCCGGGCACTGGCTCACCTCCTTGATCAGATCAGAACGCGCCGCCGGTCAGAAAGTGCGTCCACAGCCAGGTGCAGAAGGCGAGGAGCACGAAGCGGCGCAGCCGCACCGAGCCCGTGACGGCAGGCCGAGGTTCATCGTGTCGTCCGATGCCGAACCACTTCCAGACGTGCTCGGAGAAGGTGTCTCCTCGATCGTCTCGGGCAAGGGCTACTCCTTCGATCACAGCGAAGGCTCCGAGCCACCCGACCCAGAGCCACGACCAGATGTTCATGCAGGTCGAGAGGGACTTGAACCCCCAGCCGCCGGCTTTGGAGACCGGCGCTCTACCAGTTGAGCTATCGACCCTTGCGGCTCACAGCAGGCCGGGATGCCCCTCGGTCCTACGGAACCGCCGCTCTATGCGCTTGCGCTTCGCGGCCAGCGCGAGCGCGCCTTCGCGCGAGGACTTGGCCTGGTGATGCCACCCGCAGAGCGATCTCAGGTTGGCGTCTCGGTGGTCGTCACCAGGCACGATGTGGTCCACGTCCGTGGCAGGCTCCTCGCAGCGCTTCCCGTACTGATCACGGGCAGTGCAGCGGTGTCCGTCGCGCCGCAGAATGCGGATTCGGGTTCGCGGCCAGTCCGCCGGCAGCCTCTCCCGCCGATCGGAGCCGCGCCAGTTCGGCATCTACACCCCCAGGTCGAGGAGAGCCTTGAAGGCCGTGGTCGCCTGCTGGGGGACGACGCCGTTCCCGAGGATCTGGAGCTGCTGCCCGCGCGTCAGGCCCGGGACGCCGGTCACATGGCCATGGGGGAGACCCATCAGCCACTCGACCCACTCAGCCGTAACCCTGGGGCCGCCCTTACGGCCGACCTCAGCAGGTGGGGGAGCTGCGCGGCCGGTCACGTCTTCCCACCGTCGAATGGAGGGGAGGTACTCACCCCACCAGTGGGAAGGGGAGCGCAGGCCGTCGATCGAGGACTCGGGTTGCCGGCCTTCCCGGATCGCTTCCGAGTAGGGGAGGAGGTAGCAGACCTCGTCGTCGAGTGTGGGGCCGTGACCGCCCGCTCGGCGTTCGTCAGGGTGCCGGGCACCACCGTTACTGCCCAGGTTCGCGGTCGGTGTCTTCAAGGGTCGCAATACAGAACCAGCGGTCACGGAGGTGAGGAGCTTGAGCTGCGGTAGCTCGTACGCACACCCACCGCGCGCTGTACCCGATCTGGGCCAGGTCACCGAGGACAACTTCGAGCCCGCGCGTCCGGATATTCGAGACGTTTTCCAGGAAGACGAGCTTCGGTCGAATGACGCGAATTGCGTCAACGACATTGACCCAGACTCCAGAACGAGCGCCTCGAATTCCAACCCGATTCCCCGCAATGCTGATGTCCTGGCAGGGGAATCCCGCCGTGATTACGTCGACCAGGCCGACAAGCTCGGTCCAGTCGATCTCGCAGATATCGCCGAGGTTCGGAGCTTCCGGATACCTCTTGGCGAGCACTGCACTTGGGCCTGGCGCGGTCTCGGCGACGTACGCCACACGACCACTGACTAGGGGAGCCACAGCCATACCCAGCCCGCCGTAGCCAGCGCAGAGTTCGAGGATCTTCAATCTGACCCCCCGCGCGAAATGCGTAATTACGCATACGCGCCTTCCTGCTGGTGGCCCCTTCGGGGCCCAAGGCGTCTTTATGCTGGCGAGCCCTTTAGGGCTCAAGCCTCGCGAGCCTTGCGACTTACGTACTTACATATATAAGTCGCTAGTTGATCTTGATTCCGGAAAGGCGACCCCTTGTGACCCCAGTCACACTTCGGCGGCGCCCGCAGGGCGGCGGCGGTAGAGCAGCGGCGAAGAAAATGATGCCGCCCGGAGGGCGGACATGGTGAAGACGGCATGCTGCTGTGGCGGCCGTAGGCCGCGTCTTCGTGAAGCCAGGCATGCGAGCAACGGCGGAGCCTGCCGCGTTGGCAAGGCTCCGCCTCGAACTACGCCTTCGTGGCGATTCTGTCTAGGACATCCTGTGCGGGCAGCACTTCGCCCATCATGCCGTTCCAGGTGAACTGCCGGCGCCCGCGGCTGTGCTCGCGGACCCATGCCAGGTCTGCCGGGTCAGTGCTGCCGGTCGGCGCGGAAGGCTTTCGCCGCTGGTGTTCCGCAACCAGGTGAACGAGCGATGCGCGCCTGACTTCCCCCTCGGTCAGGTCGCGCTCCTTGAGCAGGTTCCGGCACCCGACCGCGGTGGCGGGGATGAGAAGGCCGGTGCCCTTCGGCCCCTGAACGCGGACGTGCCAGTCGTAGTGGCGCATGAACTGAAGGCCAAAGGCGATGCGGAGCATCAAGGTTGCCTGTGCGTCGGGCTCCCCGCTGACCAGGTTCGCGAAGAGGCCGCCGGGGGTACCGTCCGATCCGAAGTAGCTGACGCGTGTCTCCGCGACGCCGCGGTCTTCATCAGTCACCGCGAGGGTCGCCAGTTCGACGACGTACCGAGCGGCGCGAGGGACGGGAAAGAGGGGCCGCTTGACGAGCCGGACCCGGCGAAGGAGCATCCGGCCGTCGTCTTCTTGGCCTGGATCGTTGCAGCGCTGCACTGTTGCCACGTTGAGACGGTTGTCAACGTCTGCCGGCGTGGCGATGGTGAACACGTCGGCAGGCTGGTCCCCGTGCTCGGCGCCTCGCCAGTTCAGGGCTGCTTCACTGTCGAATGGGATGGCGTCCTTGAAGTGGTCCAGGGGTACACGATGGGCGTCGAGGCGCTCCAGGCTGGTTCGAGCGTTGATCCTGCGGGCCTTGGAGACCTTCTTCAGGTCCAGGAGCCGTAACAGCCACTGCGCGTACGCTTCGACGCTGGCCCTGTCTTGGTTGATCGACAAGAGCGACACCTTCCTGAGCGACCTTCGTGCGTGAGGCGGTCGCCCCCGCTACCCGGCGCCATTCTTCCCGCGTACGGGGCCACTTGCACACAGGTTGGCCTGAGTTCGGGGGCGTTCTCGTGCATGGCTTGACGTGCATAGGTGCAGGTGGCGCCACGTATTCCGGCCGCTGGTCGACCCTGGAACCGTGGCGGAATCCGAGCTGCTAAGACGTGGCGGCCGGGAAAGCCACGCCGGCTGGGTCATACCCCCACCCCCTGGGCCATCTCTCGCCAATCCGGACATGCTGTGCACTCATTCGTGGATCACCCCGATATCCCCAACTGTGGATATCTGCTCTGTCTTTTCTCATAACCACGCATGAGCGCTAGACCGGCAGGCACGGGACAGAACCTGTCGTAGAGGCTCAGACGGGCTTGAATGCGGCACGTCAGGGCAGAGCGGATGCACACGCACACGCGTAAGAGGCTAAGGACTCCAGCGCTTCCGAGCGGTCGGGGTTGCGGCGCCCCACGGACAGCGTGTTAAGGTGTAGCCACATCGCACCGAACGAACCGGCAACGGGGCGGGCGGAACGACACGCAAGGCCGGTAAATCCGCAGCTCACAAGAGGAGTTGCGGAGTCACCCGGAGATAGTGTTAAGATGTAGCCACATCGAACGGACCGAGTCCGGGAGACCGCAAGGCCAGGGGTCCTGGCGGTGGGACATGGGAGTGCCTACCGCTGACCAGGCCGAATGTGAATCCCCATCCGGTGAGTGGTGTAAAGTTGAAACCAACGCTGAGCCAAAAGGCCCGGCGAAACCTTCCGGCTAGTGTAAACTTTGAACACGAGCTGGATGTCGAAAGGCAAGGCCACATGAGCGAGTTCGTCTTCTCCAGCCGCGATCGGCAGTACGGCAAGGTCGTCGGGGTGAAGCGGGTGGATGGCGACTTCCGGTGCTACCAGTGCGTTGACTTCAGCTTCTATGAGCGGGAGGTCACCGCACGGGACGCAGGGGAGAAGTGCACCTACTGTGTCGGCCCCGTGTTCCTCACGGTCGAGGCCATCGCAGCGATCGAACGGCCGAAGCGGCAGGTCAGTTTGGCCAAGACCGAGATTCAGCGGTTCCCCCTGTTGACCATGGCCCACAACCTTGGCCTCCGGTGCGAGGAGCTGGCCATCGCTCTCGACAGGGCCAACCGCGTCATAGCCCAGCAGGCCGCCGAGATCGACCGCCTGAACGGCGTCGAGCCCAAGACGGAAGAGGAGTTGGAAGTCGCCTTCGCGGCGATCGACCTCAACGCCCGAGTGTAAACATTGACCCTGCGAAAGGCGAAACGCCCAGCAGTCCCATCGTGCCCCCGGTCTGGGTGCGGTGGGGGGTGTCGGCGGGAGGTTCGGTGCCTCCCCCCTGACGAGCCAGCCCGTCAGCCCAGCTCTGTGAATGCGAGGACACATGATCAGCTACCAGTGCGACGACGACACCTTGAGGGAGTACGCGGACAAGCTCTTGGAGCGGCCGACGAACTTTGGGGGTGATGACCGGTATTACCGGACGCACGCCCCGGTGATTGGCAAGGCGGACCACGCCGACGATCTGATGGCCGAGTCCAACTACGACAGCGCGCTCAACCTCCTTCGGGCCGCCGCCGATGAGGGGCGCAACGACACCGAAGTCTCGGACGAGCACGTCATCGACGCCGGCATACGCCACTGGGGCTGGGGCCCGTGCTCCCAGGTCTTCGTGCAGGTCTACGCCGACGACGTGATGCTCTGCCGGAAGTGCGACAGCATCGCGGACTGGGCCGTCAGCCGGAAGAGGCATGGTCGCCGACGCTTCCTGTGTACCGGGTGCAAGAGCGACTGGGACTGGGACAACGAGCACTACGGCCGACCTTCGCTCACCCCGATCAAGTACCGACCGAAGTTCACCGCGGCCTGGCGTGAGGCGTGCTCAATCATCTCCGCACTAGAGGTCTACCCGATCCTCGACGAATCGGACTACTCCGACCGCGAGTGGGAGCGCTGGCAGTCCAACGTGAACGAGGCCCTGGCGCAGGCCCAGCGCGAGTACGGGGAGGACTCGGAACAGCAGTCCGCTGAGATCGCCGAGAGCTGCCAGGACGAGATCAACGAGCTGATGGGCCACGAGCCGGACGGCGGTGTGAGCTGGCAGCGGGTCGAGGACATCTACCGCCAGGCCCGCGAGGACTACTTCACCCGACTCGGCAATGAGCACCTCAACGCCCCGATCGCGGGACAGCTCGCCCTCATCTGATCACCCCGCCACCCCTTCCCGCACAGGGAGAGGGCGGGGGTGGCCTAAGCATCCCGAGAGGCATCCGATGCTCAAGCACGGTCGCACCACCCTTGACCCCGACTGGCTCGCCCCTCTGCGTCAGCAGATAGCTGACAGCGCCCCCGAGGTCGTCATCTGGATCGAGTTCGACTCCGCAGGACACCTCGCCCTCAGCAAGCTCATCGTGCCGTCAGACCTGCGGAATCAGGGCCTCGGGACGCGGGTGATGCAGCTCCTCACCGCCGAGGCCGACCGCCAGGGCGTGACCATGACCGGCACCCCCTCGGGCGAGTTCGGGGCCAGCAGCGTGCACCGCCTCCGCCGCTTCTACGGACGTTTCGGCTTCAGCGTCAACGGCGGCCGGACCAAGGACTACACGACCGCCCACTCCATGATCCGGCGTCACCACCTCTGACCAAAGGCGAAACGTCCCTCCGGGGCGTCAGCGGCAGGCGGACCCTGCCCTCTGACGAGCCAACCAGCGTCAGCACCGACCACCAAAGTACGAGGACACATGCACCCCCAGACCGAATCCGCGGTCAAGGCTGTCGCCGGCACCCTGCTCTCGCACAGCACCATCTACGGCCTCGCCCTGGCCTACGACCGCGAAGAGTTCCGCCTTATGGCCCGCAAGGCCGAGGACAAGAACCTTCCGCACATGGCCGAGGAGTACCACCAGCAGGCCGACCTTGCCGCCGCACTGCACCACGCCGTCTTCTGGCAGTACGTGACCGACGACGAGCTGATCACAACCCACTGGGCACCGCTTCTCGGCGCGGTCGTCCGCCGTGAGGCGTACGAGCTGGTCGAGAAGGACCGGGCCGAGAAGCTGCTCGCCGACAACCCGGACGACAAGGTGTACCGCGACATCTGGGCCTGGGAGCGCAACCGCGCCACGAAGAACGCGGACAAGCTCGCCGAACTGAAGATCAAGCTCACCGCTGTGCGTGACGCCATCCGCACCTCCGCCGTCTGACCCTCCCGCCCCGGGCCTCCCTGCACACAGGGAGAGCAGGGAGGCCCCTTCGGAAAGCGATGCCAATCATGATCAAGCCCGACGATGAAATTGCCTTCCGCGCCCCCGACTGCGGCGCACACTCTCTCGTCCTTCGATTCGGTGACGTGCTGGTGGCAGGGCTCTTCGGGCCCTTCGCCCTCGAACCGCTTACCGAGGTGACCCTGACCTACGACCTGCCGACCTATGAGCAGCGCGAGGCGGAAGCGAAGGCCCAGATCGACGCCCTCGCCATCGCCCACATCCTCGGCGGCTGGGACCCGATCACGGTCTGACCCGCCAGATGCAAAGGCGAAACCTCCCGAAGGGAGGTCGGCGGGAGGCGGTTCCTCCCCCCTGACGATGCCAGCCCGCATCAACCCCTGAAAGGCCCCGACATGGCTACCCCCATGCCTGAAGACGGCAAGCTCGCCAAGATCCGCGCCATCCTGGCCAAGGCCGAGGACCCGGCGACCAGTCCCGAGGAGGCGGACGCCTACTTCGCGAAGGCCGCTGAGCTGATGGCGAAGTACGGCATCGAGAAGGCGATGCTCGCTGACGCGGACCCGGCCCAGGACCGCCCCGGAGACCGGATCATCAAGATCACGGGTACGTACGGCAGTGACCGGAAGTACCTGCTCGGCTACATCGTCAAGGCGCTCGGATGCAAGGCGATCGAGCTGAACGGGACTGATGTCCACCTCTTCGGCTACGAGTCCGACCTTGAGCGGGTGGAGATGCTGTTCACCTCGCTTCAGCTCCAGGCGTTCAACGCGATGCGGCACGGCCGCCCTCGTCCGGGAGAGAAGACGATCACCTACCGGAAGTCCTTCCTCGCCGGGTTCATCCTCACCGTCTACGCCCGGTTGGAAGAGATCGAGGCCCGAGCCCGCCAGGAGGCCGCGCCCAGCGTGACCGGCCGCAGTGCAGACCTGGTCCTCGCGGACCGCAAGGCCGTGACGCTCGCCCGCTTCAAGGAGGCGTACCCGCACACCCGGAGCGGTGGCGGATCGAAGCGGGGCGGCTCGGGCAAGGCCGCCGGAGAGGCCGCAGGCCGACGCGCGGACCTCGGACAGACCCGCGTGGGCGGTCGCCGAGCCCTCGCTGCCTGACCAGCTTCCACGGGCCGCCCCTGCACACAGGGAGAGCCGGGGCGGCCCCCCAACTGCGCTAAGGAGCAGCACTCATGATGCCGTCCATCCAGAACGCCCAGTCGATCGGCTTCGACAGGATCAAGAACCTCGTCGCCGAGGTACTCAAGACCGCTCGCGAGGTGGAGGAGTGGCGCAACGACTACGACCCCATGACCCAGGAGTGGTACACGCTCATCAACCTCGCCGAGACCGCCTCCAGCCTGGCCCTGTCTCTTCCGGTCGAAATGCTCCCCGACTCCGAGTGGCGCCACGTCAGCGACGCCGAGTACGGGGCCTGCGACGACCTGCTCGAAATCCTCGCCGAGGACGAAGCGAAGTAACGCAAGCGGCCCCTCTCCACAGGGAGCAGAGAGGGGCCACCCCGAAAGGCTACCCGTGATCACCATCATCTGCGCCGAGTGCAGCAGAGCCCCCTTCGGCGCCACGGCCCGCGGACTCTTCCGCTGCGACTTCTGCACCTCCGAGATCCGCACTTGTGAACTCGTACTCGACCCCGGCGAGGTCTGGGCCGTCGATCCCGTCGGCACGCTCGGCTACCTTCCCGCACCCGACAACGCCTGACCCCCACCCATCGCCCGAAAGGCAGGACACATGACCACCCCGTTCCTTTCCACCTTCCTGCGCGACAACAAGCGCAACCGCGACGGCCTCGAGGCCGCCTGGGTTCGGAAGCTCGAACTCGGCTACACCACCCGCGCCGAGCCGGTCACCGAACCCGACGGCTGCACCCGCACCCGGTGCGCCGGAGTCCACGAGGGCTACCCGGGTAGCGAACACCGCTGGGCCCTGCACTGCCTGCTGTGCGGCGTCGACATCGAGGTCTTCTACAGCCACATGCGGGAGCGCACCGGCAAGAACCCGGCGCCGCCTCGCCGGCACAAGGGCTGCAAGTTCTCTGGACCCAGCCGAGCGGAGGCCCGCGCTCTCCGTTACGCCGAACTCGGTCTCGCCCTGCCCGCCTGGGACGCAGACGCCCACGCCGCACGCTTTGCCGCCTGACACACACCCCTAACGGCCGCCCCCTGCACACAGGGAGAGCAGGGGGCGCCTCCCTACACGAGACGAAGAAGCCATGACCGACGTTCTGTCCACCACCGATGACGGCCGCTTCCGTGTGCGCCTGGTGCTCGACGAGCACCCCGAGAACCCCCGCAACGACGAGACGCTCGTCCACGCCCTCACGATTGACACTCACCTCGGGCAGTACCACCCCGTCGACACGGACGGCGGGCCCCTCGCATGGGCATGGGATCGCCTGAAGTGGAACCGCCGGAACGGCGTCGACATCTTCACCCGCTACGTCTCGATCATGCACGGCGGGACCGTCATCGAGTCCGCACCTGACTGCGGCCCGCGCTCCCTTTGGTACGTGACCGGCGAGGAGGCCCTCGCCATCGACGGCGGCCTCCTCACCGAGGGATACGTCGAGGCGGAGATGCAGGAGTACGAAGCGTGGGCCGAGGGAGACGTCTGGGGCTTCGTCGTTGAGAAGCGCGTCGACTGGACCCGCGACGACGACCCCGACGAGTCCATGCAGACCTGGGAGGAAGTCGACTCCTGCTTCGGCTTCTACGGCGGCCTCTTCGCCCGAGCGCAGGCCCGCGACGCCCTCCGTTTCTATGCGGGCCAGTCCGCCGGCATCGCCGCCTGATCCAACACGGCACATCGGCCGTCCCTGTCCACACAGGGAGAGGGCAGGGGCGGCCCCCTTCAGCACACGAAAGAGAGCACAACATGAGCACGCTGGACCTGTCTTTCGGCTCCGTCACCGTCGAGCGAGTCGAAGCCTCAAAGCCCTGGATCACCGGGTACAGGCTGACTGGACCCCGGGTCCGTGGGACGGTTGAGATCGCCCCTGAGTTTCATGAGCTGAGAGTCTCCGACTCCGAGCGGGCGTGGGAGTTCCTCCCCACAGCCTTCACGGTCGCCTACGGCCGCAGCACGTGGAATCGCTCCGGGGCGTCCGGGACACTGGAAGTCTGCGGCTCCCGCCTGGCCGAGTACACCGTCGTACGCCCCGGTCAGACCGACTGGGACATACATGTCCGGCGCATTCAGACCGGCATAGGCGACTACCAGGCACCCGAGGGAGCCACCGCCCGGACCGGCGAGATCGTCCGAGCTCTCACCGAGATGCACCGGCGGGACGCTCAACTCGTCCATGAGAAGGCCGTCGAGTTCCTCCGCAGCCGCCGGAGCGACCGCCTGACGGCGATCGAGCGCGAGGCACGCGAGGTCGAGATCCAGCTCCGCACCCTCAAGGGCCGACACGCCGAGTTGCGGATGCGCGAGTCGTTGATGGCTGGGGAATGGGCTTTCGAGACCGCGATTGAGGAGGCTGCCCCGAGGGCCGGCGGAACGTGGACGCTCGGCCCGGCCGTACCCGCCTTCGGCGCCGTGGCTCAGTGAGGCACGACCTCCGCAAGCGTCCGGAAGGCCGCCTCCAGTGCACCCAGTGCCGGGCGGCCTTCCGGGACCGGGAGAGCGCGGACCGCTCCCGCTTTCACTGCCCCGGCGAACACCTTGCTCACGGACTACTCAGCCAGCGAGAGCACGTCATCCATCCAACCTGGAGCCGCGACCACACCTGCGCAGGCTGGGGCTGTCAGGAGCCCGACCCCGAGCACTGGCACGGTCCCGACCCCTACTGCGACGAGCCCACCTGCCTGCTTTGCCTGCACGACTGCGACTGCGACGTGTGCGAGGGCGGAGAGCAGGCGCCCGGCTTGAACCGACTCAACGACAGCCACGAAGGATGAACAGTATGAACACTCCGATCACCGAACTCGCGCCCGTCGGCACCGCGGAATCCGGTAGCGAGCCCGCGCTGCTCGTCGGCCTCGCGGGCGCTGCACGCTCGGGGAAGGACACCGCTGCCGAAGCACTCCTCAGCTCGGGATGGCAGCGAAAGGCGTTCGCGGACAAGGTCAAGGAGATGCTGTACGCCCTCGACCCGATCATGTTGGAGAAGGAGTACGCCGAGGGTGTGACCAGCCTCCGATACGAAGTCGACGGCTACGGGTGGGAGACCACGAAGGACGTCTATCCCGAGGTGCGTCAGTACCTCCAGAGGCTCGGAACGGAGGGCGGCCGGGCAGCCCTCGGGGAGGACGTGTGGGTCCACGCGCTCCTTCACGACTGCGAGACCTGGGGCCCCACCGTCATCACGGACGTGCGCTTTCCGAACGAGGCCGACGCGATCCGTTCGCGCGGGGGCCTGGTGATCCTCGTCGAGCGGGCCGGGCAAGACCACGCTGCCCATGCCGGGCACGCCAGCGAGAACGCCCTCGCCGGATACGAGTTCGACGCAGTGATCCGCAACGACGGGACAGTGTGGGACCTCTACGTGACCGTGAGGGAGGTCATCATGGCGGCAGGTGTAAACATGGAACATCCTTGTTAAGGTGTAGCCATGAGATTGACTCCCCGAAAGGAAGAGGTCGAAGCCATCAAGGCGCTTCTCGAGGACCCGACCTTCGAGAGTGCCGACCAGATGGCCAAGGCCGTTTACAAGACAGCTGCCGAACTCCTCCAGATGCGGGACCTGTTCGCTCTCGTCCACACCTGGAAGGACGGCCACCGCGGCCTCAACTTCGGCCCCTTTGGCTCCGAGGCCGAGATCAAGACCTTCGCTTCGAAGATGGCCTTCGGCGGGACCGGCCGGGTGGTCAAGCTCTACAGCCCCGGCGCCATGCTCGCCAATGCGGACGGCAAGAAGGGGTGGAAGGGGTACTGCTTCCACGCCGACTGCGGGCACGCCCCCTTCACCCACTCCCTTGCCGGCGCCGCCCGAGGTGCCTGCCAGATCCCCACATGCCCGTGCGGCAAGTTCCAGCAGAAGTGACCCCAGAGAGGGATGCCCATGACCAGCGCCAACCCGGACGACATCCTCCGCGCCCCGAGCGTCACCGAGGCCGAGATCGCTGAATTGCGCGCACTGCGCGGTGACACGGCGCGGGTGACGAATGCCTTCCTCAGCCGCCTTGCCGCCCACATCGCGAAGGCCGAGGCCGAAGGCGTCATCAACCCCGCCCGGCACTTCGCCGAGTACCTCGGAGTTCAGCGTCCCGCCGTCCTCACTTACATGCGGATGGTCCGAAACCGAAGCCTCACGCCACCACGCTACTGAACACCCGAAGGAGCCAGACCATGAAGACCGTCGAATTCCACACCTGCGAGTGCTCCGACAAGCGGGCATTCGCCGACGAGCGGGCAGCCGACAAGGCCCTTGGTCGCGCCCAGGCCAAGCGTGACCGCACTGCCGAACGCCGAGGCCAGCGCCGGGCCATCGAGCGCGAGAACCGCATCTACCAGTGCGACTTCGGCATGTGGCACCTCACGAAGCAGTCCCGCCGCTCCTTCGAGGGGCGAACCGCGCTCTACGCGGCCTAGTTGTAAACATGTAGCCAAGAGGAGTTGTGTGCCGGCAGGAGGAAGCAACCGGCTGCTGACGCCGGAGGAAGTAGCTGACTGGCTGAAAGTCAGCGAGATCACCGTCAAGAACAAGTACCGGACGTGGGGGATCAAGGCCCAGAAGGTCGGCCGCCTCCTGCGATTCCGCGAGCGCGACATCGTCGCCTACCTCGACGACCACTACGGGTAACGGGCGGAGCCCTGTCCCAGCAAGCAAGGGGGGCCGCATGGCTACCGTTTTCCAGAGATGCAAGTCGGACAAGCGAAACAAGTTCTACCCCTGTGAGGCCGTTCGCTGCCGCCACGAGTGGACCGTTCGATACCGCGAGCCGGGCGGGCGTACGGGGCGGCAGCGCGAGGAGACCTTCCCCACCAAGACGAAGGCCGAAGCCCACGGCACCAAGATGGAGGCTGACAAGGACCAGGGCGTCTATATCGACCCGGACGCCGGGAAGATCAGCCTGCGGGCCTATGCCGACGACTGGCTGGAACGCCGAACGGTCGGTGACGCGACGCACTCGAACTACAGGGGCTTCCTCGACAACCATCTCTTGCCGCAACTTGGACGCAAGTCGTTGGCCTCGATCACAAAGCGTGACATCGAGCACTTCAAGGCGGCGATCCTGAAGGTGCTCGCCGAGAGCACGGTGTTCGACCGCATGAAGATGGTCAAGCACATCTTCTGGTCGGCCAAAGAGGAGAAGCTGATCCAGGACGACCCCGCCAGGGACGTCGACATCAAGCCGACCAACGTTGCTGTCGACGAGGACGAGATCCCGACGCTTGACGAGGTCAACCTCATCCATCAGTACATCTCTCCTCAGTACAAGCTGACGATCTCCCTTCAGGCGGGTCTTGGCCTGCGGATCAGCGAGGCCCTGGCCTTTCACGTCGGATGCCGGCGGGACGACTTCATACGGGTCCGCTGGCAGGTCAGCTCGAAGGCAAACAGGGGTGACGCCCGTACCCGCCTGGTTCCGCTCAAACACAGGGAGGATGGGGAGTACCGAGACATCCCGATGCCCCTCTTCATTGGGGAGGAGATCGACGAGCACGCCGCAGCATGGACCCCGATACCGCTTGGGTTCGAGACCAGGAGTGGCAAGAAGAAGGTCGTCGAGGTCTTTTTTGCCCCTCGTGAGCGCGGCAAGGGCATCATGCCCACGGCCTCGACGTACGGGTACCACTGGCGGAAGGCGCTCAAGGCTGCTGGCCTCGTCAACGCAGATGGCAGTCCGAAGTACACCCCGCACAGCCTTCGGCACTTCTTCGCGTCGACCGCCCTGGCGAACGGCGTTCCGATTCATGAGGTGAGCCGGTGGCTCGGGCACAAGTCGATCAAGACCACGGTTGACATCTATGGGCACCTGGTCCCGGAGGCGTGGGACCGCTGCCGTGACATCATGCAGAAGGCGATGCGGCCGGAGGCCCCAGAGGACCCCGCCGGCTACGACACTGCCGCCTGATGTGCTGGATGTGCTGGATGAACTCGCACCGTGCTGGATGGGTGCTGGATAGCCACTTCCAGAACCGTGTTTTCGCAGGTGGGAGCGCTGTGCTGAACGTTCAGGTTCAACGTGTAGTCAGCCTGTTACTGCACGTTAGATGATCCGTCAAGTGTGCAGGTCGGAAGGGGTCGACTCCTGATGGAGCCGACCCCTTCTTCGTCACCGTGCTGGATCGGTGCTGGATATTCTGACGCCGGATCAGTCGATGTCAGGCGTCGTAAACGGTGGAGCGGTGTCCGACGTGAACCACCCAGACCACCAGCTCTCCGTTGTCGATCGTGTAGACGACTCGGTAGTCGCCGACTCGCAGGCGACGGCGTTCAGGCTGCGATACGAGTGCGGTCGTATTGAAGCCGAGGGGATCGCTCTCCAGCTCGGTCAGCTTGGCCAGGATGCGCAGCGCCATGTCACGGGGGATCTTCCGAAGCTCGGCCTGCGCCTCAGGGCGGAAGACGGTTCGGTAGTCACTCACCGCGCGCCAGCGTCTCCCTCATGATGTCCTCGATCGGGATGCCGGGGGCCGGGTTGGCCATGCGCTCGTCGATGATCCGGTTGATCTCGCGCTCTTCCCACTCCTGGTACTTGCGCAGCACCTCGATGGAGACGACGGCGGCGACTTCCTTGCCTCGGCGTGTGATCACTGTGGGCACGTCGTCGCGGTCCGCGCGCTCCACCACCTCCGCCAGGTGCGCGCGCACGTCGCGGATGGACTCTATGGGCAGTGGCTGCGTCATGCGCCCAAGCGTACCGAGTGTTCCATGTGTACACAACGAGAACGGTGGGCAGATCCTCTCGCCGCGCGTGCGCTGGATGAGTTCGTACCGTGCTGGACCGGTGCTGGATGGGGGCCTCGGAGCCCGCATTCTCGCAGGTGGGAGCCCTGTGCTGAACGTTCCGCTTTAACATGTAATCGTTTGCATACTACACGTGACGTAATGGGTCAAACGTGCAGCCCAGAAGGGGTCGGACTCTGTCGAGTCCGACCCCTTCGTCCGTCACCGTGCTGGATGGGTGCTGGATATTCTGACGTGGAGTCAGTGGGCAGTCAGGTCTCGTGAACGGTGGACCGGTGTCCCACGTGAACGAACCACACCACCAGCTCCCCGTTGTCGATCGTGTAGACGACGCGATAGTCGCCCACTCGTAGCCGGCGGCGTTCGGGCTGGGACACGAGCGCAGTGGTGTCGAAGGGGTTGGGCTCTCGGGCCCAACCCCTTCAGCGACTCCTACGGGGGTGCCCTCCAGGGCCGAAGTTGACATGGGGTCCCCCGGGTCCGTAGTGTTCTCCGAGTTGTCCGACGTGAGCACCGACCCCGGTCGGCCCCGGACAGCGATTCCGCAAGAACCTCTCAACGCCTGACGGTGTGCTTTGTCGCGTCGCCGTCTTGTCTTTCCGTGCGTTTTTGCGAAATGAGGAATCCGCGTTCGAGGTTTGAGCGTGAGTCCCCGATTAGCTTCGGGGGCCGGGAATCCGCTAAAGTCTCACTCGTCGGAACGGCCCAACAGCCGGAAAGGCAAACCCCGCTGACCGGGGATCAGACGCCGAAAGGATCTGATAGAGTCGGAAAGCGCCGGAAGGGCCCGGAAAGACGAAAGTCGAAAAGGGACCGGAAAGCACCGAGGAAATCGGATCGGAAAGATCTGATAGAGTCGGAAACGAAGGAAGCGCCCGGAGGAAAGCCCGCGAGGGTGAGT
>NZ_JBIWPJ010000008.1:0-87680 GCF_044768205.1 Streptomyces sp. NPDC101160
TCACCCTCGCGGGCTTTCCTCCGGGCGCTTCCTTCGTTTCCGACTCTATCAGATCTTTCCGATCCGATTTCCTCGGTGCTTTCCGGTCCCTTTTCCTGGCGTTTGCCTTTCGGGCCCTTCCGGCGGGGTCAAACACTACCAGGCTTTCTCGGCCCCTCTGACCACACCCTCCGCGAGCATGCAGAGGTGTAGACCACTGAGGTTAGGATCTGGCTTGATAGGCGCTGCGGACTCACGACTCAGCGTCGCGTTGGAGTCACGCAGGAGTACGACAGTACATCCCACCGTCACTAGACGCAAATCGTTTCCGGTAGTCCCTAGGTCCGCCAACCGGTACATCTCGTGCGGAACTAGGACTTCCTATGACATAGGCTTCTGAACCAGTACGCCGTCCAGGACAGGTAGTGACGGCGTAACACGATCTCCGCCCCTGGGAGGCATCCCATGACATCCGTGACGTCGCCACTCGCTGGACGCGCCATCGGTCTCGCCGCTGTACCCGACCCCGTCTTCTCCGGTGCGATGGTCGGTCCTGGCACCGCCATCGACCCCGTCCGTGAGCCCGGCGAGGCGGTGTCGCCCGTCGACGGGATCATCGTCTCTCTGCACCCGCACGCGTTCGTCGTGGTGGACGACCAGGGCCACGGTGTGCTCATCCATCTCGGCATCGACACCGTTCAGCTCAACGGCGAGGGCTTCGAGCTCCTCGTGAACAAGGGCGACACCGTGCAGCGCGGACAGGCGGTCGTGCGGTGGAACCCCGGCGCTGTCGAAGCGGCCGGCAAGTCCGCCATCTGTCCGATCGTGGCGCTCGAAGCCACGGCCGACTCTCTCTCCGATGTCGTCGAGGCCGGGGACGTGAAGGCCGGCGACGCGCTCTTCTCCTGGAAGTGACCGCCGGCTCGTCCTTCCGACGAGCGCGCATACGACATTGAAACGACGCGGCGGCCCGGCCGCCGCTCTATCGGAGACGGTGAGATGGAGACAACGCTGCGAGGCGTCGGTGTCAGCCATGGGGTGGCCATCGGCGAGGTCCGGCACATGGGCACGGCGGTCCTGGAACCGCCGGCCAAGCAGATTCCGGCCGATGAGGCGGAGCGCGAACAGGGGCGCGCCCGTCAGGCCGTGGAGGCTGTGGCAGCCGACCTGATCGCTCGGGGCAATCTGGCCGGCGGCGAGGCCCAGGCGGTGCTCGAGGCCCAGGCGATGATCGCGCAGGACCCGGAGCTGATCGCCGACGTCGACCGTCGGATCGCGGTCGGCAGCACTGCCGAACGCGGTATCTACGACGCGTTCTCGCACTACCGGGAGCTGCTCGCGGGTGCCGGTGAGTACATGGCCGGCCGGGTGGCAGACCTGGACGACGTGCGGAACCGGATCGTGGCGCGCCTGCTGGGCGTACCGATGCCGGGTGTGCCGGACAGCGACGAGCCGTACGTGCTGATCGCCCGGGACCTGGCGCCGGCCGACACCGCGCTGCTGGACCCGGCGCTCGTGCTCGGTTTCGTGACCGAGGAGGGCGGGCCGACCAGCCACAGCGCGATCCTCGCGCGGGCGCTGGGTGTGCCGGCCGTGGTCGCGCTGCCGGGTGCGGGCGAGCTGGCCGAGGGCACGGTCATCGCGGTGGACGGTTCCACGGGAGAGATCTTCGTGGAGCCGAGCGAGGAGAAGAAGGACGCGCTGACCCGCGCGGCCGAGGAGCGGAAGGCCGCGCTGGCCGCCTCCAGCGGTCCGGGGGCGACCTCGGACGGGCACAAGGTGCCGCTGCTCGCGAACGTGGGCGGTCCGGCGGACGTGCCGGCGGCGGTCGAGGCCGGTGCCGAGGGCGTGGGTCTGTTCCGTACCGAGTTCCTGTTCCTGGACGACAGCGCGAAGGCGCCGTCGGAGGAGAAGCAGATCGAGGCGTACCGCAAGGTGCTCGAGGCGTTCCCCGAGGGCCGGGTGGTCGTGCGGGTGCTCGACGCGGGAGCGGACAAGCCGCTGGACTTCCTGACGCCGGCGGACGAGCCGAACCCGGCGCTCGGCGTGCGGGGTCTGCGGACGCTGCTCGACCACCCCGAGGTGCTGCGGACCCAGCTGACGGCGCTGGCGAAGGCCGCCGAGGGTCTGCCGGTGTACCTGGAGGTCATGGCGCCGATGGTGGCCGACCGTACGGACGCCAAGGCGTTCGCGGACGCGTGCCGTGCGGCGGGGCTGCGGGCGAAGTTCGGCGCGATGGTGGAGATCCCGTCCGCCGCGCTGCGGGCGCGCTCGATCCTGCAGGAGGTCGAGTTCCTGTCCCTGGGCACGAACGACCTGGCGCAGTACACCTTCGCCGCCGACCGTCAGGTGGGTGCGGTGTCGCGGCTGCAGGATCCGTGGCAGCCGGCGCTGCTCGATCTGGTGGCGCTGTCCGCGGAGGCCGCCAAGGCCGAGGGCAAGAGCTGTGGTGTGTGCGGTGAGGCCGCCTCGGATCCGCTGCTCGCGTGTGTGCTGACGGGTCTGGGTGTCACCTCCCTGTCGATGGGTGCGGCGTCGATTCCGTATGTGCGGGCGACGCTGGCGAAGTACACGCTGGCGCAGTGCGAGCGTGCGGCGGCCGCGGCGCGTGCGGCGGACACGGCGCACGACGCCCGGATGGCCGCGCAGGCGGTGCTGTCCGGGGAGTGATCCGGCGGACCGTGACCGGTTCGGTTGTCTAAGGGGCTTCCCGCCACGAGGTGGCGGGAAGCCCCTTCGGCGTCAGTGGGGGTGGTGGCCTGGGTCGTCGGGGGTGAGGGGGAAGCCGGCGCGGTAGTCGACGTGGGGTTCGGGGCTGATGGGTTCGCCGGTGCGGGCGTCGGTGCAGTAAGCGTCGAAGACCTCGGCCTCGGTGAGCGGGACGAGCCGGCCCTGGTGGAGGCGCCAGCCGTGGAGGCGGTCGGGGGCGCCGGGGGTGCTGGTGCGCAGGACGACGCCGCCGGGGGTGGAGCGGGCGATGCCGGCGGCGAGCACGGTGACGAACTCGGCGCCTTCGGCGGTGTCGAGGCGGGCGGGGCCGGAGCTGTCGCGGGTGGTGTGGAGGAGGGCGATGAGCTGGTCGCCCTCGGCGGGGACGCTGCAGACGAGGTGGTGGGTGCCGGGTCCGGCGGCGTCGAGGAGGCGCAGCAGGAGCTGGGAGGCACGGTCGAAGGAGGCGCGGCCGATGTCCTGTCCGCAGTCGGCGCAGGTGCCGGCGTCGGTGAGGAGCATGGTGGCGTACTCCCAGGTGGCGCGGCGGACGGCGGTGTCGACGAGGAGCGGGACGAGGGCGTCGAGGGGCTGTCCGGTGTAGGTGACGCGGGGGCCGCCGGCGGCGCGTTCTGCGGTGTAGCGGCTGCGGCTGGCGGGGTGGTCGGGGTCGAGGCCGGTGTCGGCGCAGTAGTCGGCGTACTCCTCGGGGTCGAAGAGGGCGACGGTGGTGTGGCCGACCTGGGCCGCGAGGGTCTTGAGGAGTTCGTCGACGTGGGCGAGGTAGCGGGCGTGGTCGTCGAAGGCGAAGGACGCGTACTGCCTCATGGCGGTGAAGTCCTCCTCGTCGGCGAGGAGGGCGACGGTGCCGGCGATCTCGCGGCGCAGCGCGCGGCGGAGCGCGGTCGTGGTGGTGCGGGTGGTGCGGGCCTGGCCGGAGGCGCCGGGTGTGCGGTGGTGCTGGTTCATCTCTCCCCCTGGGTGTGGGCACGGTCGATCAGTGCTCACTCACCGTAACTGTCGGCACTGACAGTGACGACTGCTCGGCCGGGGCGGTCGGGGCGGTCGGGGCAGCTGGGGCAGCCGGTTCGGCCGGAGCCGGGGGGTCCGCCCGTTCGACGCGGTCGCGGATCAGCCGGTACTGGGCGGCTCCGGTGGCGACGAGGGCGAGGCCGAGGACGGGCCAGGCGAGGGCGCCGGCGGTCATGACTCCGGTGACGAGGAGGGGTCCGGCGAAGCGCTGGCCGGACTGGGCGAGGCCGTGCACGCCGAGGTAGGAGCCCTGGGCCTCGGCGGGGGCGAGGGCGACGGAGAGTTCCCAGGAGGCGGTGGCGTGGATGATCTCGGCGAAGGTCAGCGCGATGACGGCGACGGCGAGGGCCGTGATGGCGAGGGCGCGGCCGCCGGCCGCGGAGGCGGCGAGGGCGAGGGTGCCGACGATCCAGAGGCCGACGAGCGGGACGATCAGGCGCCGGGCTGCGCGGGTGGTGGCGCCGAAGCGGGCGAGCGGCACCTGGAAGAGGACGACGAGGACGGTGTTGAGGACCAGGAGCAGCGGAGCGAGGCCGACGGGGGCGGTGGTGGCGTGGACGATCCAGAGCGGGACGGCGACCTGGAGGATCGTGTCGTCGAGGAAGAGGGCGGCGTCGGTGGCGGTGTAGGCGAGGAAGGTGCGGTCGCGCCAGGGGTTGGCGGGGCGGGCGGCCTTGGTGTGCCCGTCGGTCGCGGTGGCGACGACGCGGGCGGGGGCCGGGGGTTCGGCGCAGCGCAGGGTGAGGAGGGCGATGACGAGGTAGGTGACGACGTTGCCGACGAGGAGCAGTCCGTAGGCGCGGGTGCTGCCGGTGGCGAGCGCGGCGGCGGCGCCGAGGCCGCCGAGGGACCAGCCGATGTTGACGGTGGTGCGCTGGATGGCCTGGTAGCGGACGCGGTCGGGACCGGCGATCCGGGCGGCGTAGAGCTTGATGAGGACGCTGCCGGCGCGGTCGGGCAGGGCGCCGAGTGCGGAGTAGAGGGTAAGGAGGAGGAAGTTGTCCGTGGTGAGGAGGGCGAGGAGGGCGGCGCCGCGCATGAGTTGGGCGGCGGCGATGATCCGGACGAGGGGGAAGCGGTCGGCGATGCGGCCGGCGAGCGGCGCGCCGGCGATGCCGACGCCGCCGGCGACGGTCATGAGGAGGCCGACCTGGCCGAGGCCGAGCCCGGACACGTAGGTGAAGTAGAGCGCGGTGCAGCCGGCCCAGAGGCCGGTGCCGGTCTTGTCGATGATGCTGACGACGAGCATCCGGCGGCCGTCGCGGCCTCCGGGTATGCGGTCGAGAGCGGTGCGGTGCCACGCGGTACGACGGCTCACTCGGTTCCCCCTTGACAACGAGCTTTGTATTGATACATAGTTCAGTACGTGGCAACACAATATGCGATCACAGGGGCGACGGCCAAGGGGATTGCCGCGTCCGTCGAGCGCGGGGTGACCGAGGGCGAGCTCGCGCCGGGTGACGCGCTGCCTCCCGTACGACGGCTCGCCGACGAGCTCGGCGTGAGTCCGGGCACGGTGGCGACGGCGTACAAGGAGCTGCGGCAACGCGGTCTCGTCGTCACGCGCGGCCGGGGCGGCACGGTGGTCGCGGAGGCGCCGTCGGTGGCCTCGCGGCGCCCGCCGCGGGTGCCGCCGGGCCTGGTCGACCTGGCCACCGGCCTGCCCGACCCCGCCTTCCTGCCGGTGCTCCGGCCTCCCGCCGAGGTGCGCCCCGCCTTCGGCTCGCACCGCGCCGTGCCCCGGCTCACCGCGCTCGAGGAGCTGACCGTCGCCTGGTTCGCACGGAGCGGCGTACCGGCGGAGCGGGTGACCTTCGCGCACGGAGCGCTCGACTGCATCGCCCGGCTGCTCTCGGTCGAGCTGCGCCCGGGGGACGCCGTGGCCGTGGAGGATCCCGGCTTCCATCATGTCCTGGACCTGGTGCCGGCGCTGGGGCTCCGGGCGGTTCCGGTGACCGTGGACCGCGAGGGCATGGTGCCCGAGGCGCTGCGGGTGGCGCTGCGGGCCGGGGTGCGGGCGGTGGTCGTCACCCCGCGCGCCCAGTGCCCCACCGGAGCCTCCTTCTCCCCCGCCCGGCGCGACGAACTCGTGGCGCTGCTGCGGGAGTACCCAGAGGTGCTCGTCGTCGAGGACGACTACACCGTCGAGATCGAGGCTCCGCCCGCGCCCACGCTGGCCGCGGCCGGCCTGGAGCGGTGGGCGCAGGTGCGGACCGTCTCGAAGCGGCTCGGCGTCGATCTGCGGTGGGCCGGGGTCGCGGGTGATCCGGTGACCCTCGCACGGCACGACGGCCGGATGGTGATGACGTCGGGCTGGGTCAGCCACATCCTGCAGGAAACCGTCCTCGGGCTGTTCTCCGACCCGGCGGTTTCCCGCCTGGTGGCGGCCGGGGAGGCCGCGTACACGGAGCGGCGGCTGGCGCTGGCCGGCGCGCTCGGCTCGTACGGGATCCGCACGGTCGGGGACAGCGGGATGAACCTCTGGGTGCCGGTCCGCGACGAGTCCGCGGTCGTGAACGGGCTTCGGACGCACGGCTGGTGGGTGGCGGCGGGCGCCCGGTTCCGGATCGCCGCCCCCACGGCCGTACGGATCACCACGGCGACGCTGCAGCCGGCGCAGGCGGAGCGCCTCGCCGCGGACTTCGCGGCGGTGCTCGGCGACGTGCAGGCGACGTACGGGGGTTGAGCCCCGGGGCCGGGAAGCCGAGAAGGCGAGCCGGCGGGACGGCGGGACGAAAAGGCAAGGCGAGAAGGGCCCCGCGCACCCGCGCGGGGCCCTTCGTCGGGTGGCTTACTGGGACTTGCGGGTGCGGGCCAGCTCCTCGTAGAAGGAGAGCAGGTCGATGTTGTCGACCGAGCCCGGGTTGACCGCCTTGGCCATCGGGGTGCCCTGGAGGAGGCGCTTGACCGGGACCTCGATGCGCTTGCCGGTGAGGGTGTGCGGGACCGCCGGGACCTCGATGATGTCGTCGGGGACGTGGCGCGGGGAGAGCTCGGTGCGGATCGTGCGCTTGATGCGGCCGATCAGCTCCTCGTCGAGGGTGGCGCCGTCGGCGAGGTGGACGAAGAGCGGCATCCAGTAGCCGCCCTCCGGCTCCTCCAGGCCGATGACGAGGGACTCGCGGATCTCCGGGAGGCGCTCGACGGCCTCGTAGATGTCGGCGCTGCCCATGCGCACGCCCTGCCGGTTCAGGGTGGAGTCGGAGCGGCCGTGGATGATCACCGAGCCGTGGTCGGTGATCGTGATCCAGTCGCCGTGCCGCCACACGCCCGGGAACATCTCGAAGTAGCTGTCGCGGTAGCGGCTGCCGTCGGGGTCGTTCCAGAAGTGGATCGGCATGGACGGCATCGGGTTGGTGACGACGAGCTCGCCCACCTCGCCGACGAGCGGCTTGCCCGAGGGGTCCCAGGACTGCAGGTCGGTGCCGAGGCAGGCGGCCTGGAGCTCGCCGATGTGCACCGGGAGCGTCGGAACGGCTCCTGCGAAGCAGGAGCAGACGTCGGTGCCGCCGCTCACGGAGGCGATCCACAGGTCCTCGCGGACCTCGTCGTGCAGCCAGCGGAAGCCGTCGGGCGGCAGCGGGGAGCCGGTGGTGGCCACGCACTTCACCCGGGACAGGTCGAAGTCACGGCCGGGGTGCACCTCGGCCTTGGCGCAGGCCATGACGTACGCGGCGGAGGTGCCGTACAGGGTGGCGCCGGTGCGCTCGGCGACGCGCCACTGGGCACCGGTGTCCGGGTAGCCGGGGCTGCCGTCGTACAGGACGACGGTGGTGCCGGTGAGCAGACCGGAGACGAGGAAGTTCCACATCATCCAGCCCGTGGAGGTGTACCAGAAGAACACGTCGTCCGGGCCGAGGTCGCAGTGCAGGCCCAGCTGCTTGACGTGCTCGACGAGGATGCCGCCCTGGGACTGCACGATCGCCTTGGGCAGGCCGGTGGTACCGGAGGAGTACAGCACCCACAGCGGGTGCGAGAACGGGACGTGCTCGAAGACCGGCTCGGTGTCGGCGGCGGTCAGCGCGGACCACTCCAGGGTGCCCTCGGGGGCCGGGGTGCCGAGCAGCGGGATGTGCACGACTGCGCGCAGCGACGGCAGCTCGGCGCGCAGCTCGGCGACGGTGTCGCGGCGGTCGTGCTCCTTGCCGCCGTAGCGGTAGCCGTCGACGGTGAACAGGACGACCGGCTCGACCTGCTGGAAGCGGTCGAGGACGCTGCGGGCGCCGAAGTCGGGGGCGCAGGAGGTCCACACGGCGCCGACGGCGGCGGTGGCGAGGAGGGCGACGACCGACTCGGGGATGTTGGGCAGATAGCCGCTGACGCGGTCGCCGGGCCGGACGCCGAGGCCGCGCAGCTCGGCGGCGAGGGAACCGACCTGGCGGCGCAGCTCGGCCCAGGTGACCGGCTTCGGCTCATGTGTCTCGTCCACATGGAGCAGGGCCGTGTCGTGGGGGCGCTGCTCGGCGGCGCGCAGCGCGTGCTCGGCGTAGTTGAGGGTGGCGCCGGGGAACCAGTCGGCGCCGGGCATGGCGCGGTCCCCGAGGACGCGCTCGTACGGGGTGGCGAAGCGGAGGTCGAACCATTCGGCGACGGCTGCCCAGAAGGCTTCGAGTTCCTCGACGGACCAGCGGTGCAGGGCCGCGTAGCCGCCGTCCGCGGGCGCTCCGTGGCGCTCGGCGGCCCAGGCCTGGAAGCGGGTGACGGCGGCCGCGGCGACGCGGTCCTCGTCGGGCTGCCAAAGCGGCTCGGTCTGCGCTGATGTCATTGGGTCGGCTCCCTGGCTGTACGCGGGGTCTGCGTGTGTCGCGCGCACGTGCGGGGTGTGCGCGTGACGCGGCTGACAGGGACGATGCCATGTGATCCTCTTTCGCACCAGGGTTCCCCGCCCATGGTCCGGTAGCTGAATATGTGCTCCCACCACGGGTGAACGGCAGTTGAACGAACCTCGCACGCCCCTTCGCGGATGGCAGGGTGAGCTGCATGGACGGTCGTGAACTGGTGCGTTCGGTGCGGGAGCTGGGTTCGGTGCAGGGGTTGCGGGCGGTGCGGTCCGCGTGGCGGCAGCGGCGTGCGGACGCGCGGGCGCTGCCGCGGCGGGGTGCGGAGAGGGCCCGGGTACCGGGTGCGGTGGCGGACGTGGAGTCGCTGCCGGGCGGCGGAATCATCCGTTTCGCCCGCTCCGAGCTGCGGGTTTCGGTGTCGGCGGGCGGCACCGTGTTCTGGGGCTGGGACGGGGCGGGGCCGCTGCCGTCGTACGCGCTGGCGGGCGAGCCGCCCGAGCCCGACCCACGGGCCGTCCTGGAGCCGGACACCGACGGCGGCTGGCGGGTGGTCTCGGAACGGGTGACGGTCGCGGTGTCCCGGCACGGGGCGGTGGAGGTGCGCACGCCCGGCGGGGTGGTGCTGCGCCGGGACCTGCCGCCGCGCTGGTGGGAGCCGGTGCGGGAGGGCTCCATAGGGCAGGGCGCGGAGGGCGGGGTCAAGAGTCCCGCGGGGCAGGGCGGGGCGGCGAGTCCCGCAGGGCAGGGCCAGGCGGCGAGTCCCGCAGGGCAGGGCCAGGCGGCGAGTCCCGCGGGGCAGGGCCAGGCGGCGCGGTGGGTGCAGCGCAGTGAGGTGCCGGCGGACGCGCGGTTCTTCGGGCTCGGCGGGCGGGCCGCCGGGCCGCGGCTGCGGGACGGCTCGTACCGGCTGTGGAACACCGACCCCAAGGGCAGCTTCTCCCCCGGCGACGACCCGCTGTACATCACCATGCCGGTGCAGCTGGTGGTCGCGGACGCCGGCACGCATCTGGCCTTCTACGACAACAGCTGGGACGGGCGGGTGGTCCTCGCCGAGGGCGAGGAGGGCGCCGGATCCGGGCACGACCGGCCGGGCACCAGCGAGGTGCGGATGGACGGCGGCCCGCTGCGCTGCTGGGTGGTCGTGGGCCCGCCCGCGCGGGTGCTGCACGGCTGGGCGGCGCTGACCGGCGCGCCCGCGCTGCCGCCGGCCTGGGCGCTCGGGCCGCAGCACGCGCGCTGGGGCTTCGGCAGCGAACGGGAGGTGCGGCGGGTGGTCGACGGCTACCTGGACCGGGGCCTGCCGTTGTCCGTGCTGCACCTGGACATCGACCACTACGACGGGCACCGGGTGTTCACCGTCGACCGGGAGCGGTTCCCCGATCTGCCCGGGCTCGCGGCGAAGCTGCGCGAGCGCGGGGTGCGGCTCGTGTCGATCGTCGACCCGGCGGTGAAGGCGGAGCCGGGCGATCCGGTCTACGACGGCGGGCGGGCCGCCGGGGCCTTCGTCCGCGACGACCGGGGCGACGAGGTGCACGGCGTGGTGTGGCCGGGCGAGTGCGCCTATCCGGACTTCACCGATCCGCAGGCGCGCGAGTGGTGGGGCGCGCTCTACGAGGAGCGGCTGCGACAGGGCTTCTCCGGGTTCTGGCACGACATGAACGAGCCGGTCTCCTTCGCCCCCTTCGGCGACCAGACGCTGCCCCGCTCCGCCCGGCACAGCCTGGAGGGCCGCGGCGGCGACCACCGCGAGGCACACAACGTCTACGGGCTGACGATGGCGCGCGCCGGTTACGAGGGGCTGCGCCGGCTGCGGCCGGAGGAGCGCCCGTTCCTCTTCTCGCGCTCCGGGTGGGCGGGGATGCAGCGGTACGGGGGGACCTGGTCGGGCGATGTCTCTTCGGGCTGGCCGGGGCTCCGGGCGTCGCTGGCGCTCGTCCTGGGGCTCGGGCTGTGCGGGGTGCCGTACTCGGGGCCGGACGTGGGCGGCTTCGACGGCAGCCCGACGCCGGAGCTGTTCCTGCGCTGGTACCAGCTGGGGGCGTGGCTGCCGCTGTTCCGCACCCATGCGGCGATCGACGCGGGCCGTCGCGAGCCGTGGGAGTTCGGGCCCGAGGTGCTGGAGCACGCGCGTGCCGCGCTGACCGAACGGGAGCGGCTGCGGCCGTACTTCGTCACCCTGGCCCGGCTCGCCCGGATGACCGGCGCGCCGTACGTACGGCCGGTGTGGTGGGGCACGCCGGAGGACCGCGCGCTGCGGGACTGCGAGGACGCCTTCCTGCTCGGCGACTCGCTCCTCGTCGCCCCGGTGCTCTCACCGGGCACGGACCGGCGGGCGGTGCGGCTGCCGCGCGGGCGTTGGTACGACACGGCGACCGGCCGGTCGTACGAGGGCCCGGGCCAGGTCCTCCTCGACGCGCCCCTGTCCCGGGTGCCGGTCCTCGCGCGGGCCGGCGCGGTGGTCCCGGTGCGGGGCGAGGACGGCGAGGAGCTGGTCCTGGAGGTGTGGGCGCCGGCGGCGGGGCGTACGGGCGGCGGACTGGTGGTGCGGGACACCGGGGACGGCTGGGAGCCGGCGGAGATCGAGCGGTACCAGTCGCGCCTGGTGGACGGGCGGGTCGTGGTGGAGCGGGTGACGGACGAGGGGGTGGAGGAGGCGGGGCTGCCGGTGCGGGTGCGGGGGCTCGGGGAGGGGTGACGGGATCCGGGATCCCGGATTTCGGATCCAGGATTTCGGATCCAGGAGCCCGGGTCCGGGGCGCTGGATCCGGGGCGCTGGATCCAACGTCCGGGATACAGGAGCCAGGGGATTGGATCCGGGAGATTGGATCCAGCGCCCCAGATCCCGGATCCCGGACGTTGGATCCAACCGCCCACTCAGCCGTACGCCCCCGCGAAGAAGCGCCGCACCGCCTCCGTGTGCAGCGGGAACGCCAGCTCCTCCGGTCCGTACAGCAGGTGGTGGCCGCTCGTCTCGTCCGTCACGGTCGACGGCGGGAGGGCGCCCGCCGGGCGGGGCGGGAGGAGGCCGAAGAGGAGGAGGTGGCCGGGCGGGGAGCTGAGGGCGTCGGCGAGGCGGACGTCGTCGGCGGCGGCCTCGATGCCGGTCTCCTCGCGCAGTTCGCGGACCACGGCCTCGTGCCAGTGCTCGCCGTAGTCGACGAAGCCGCCGGGCAGGGCGATGCGGCCGACGTGGGGCCGGATGGCCCGGGTGATGACGACGAGGGCGGTGCCGCGGGGCGTGGTGACGGGGAGCAGGGCGACGGCGACCGGGAGGGGGTTGCGGTAGGCGGTGGTGCCGCAGGAGGGGCAGGTGCGCGGCCAGTCGGCGTCGGCCGGGTAGCGGGCGCCGCACGTGGAGCAGTGGGCGTGCGGGGACAGCGGGGATTCGGTCACGGGGCCGACGGTATGCGATCACCCTTTCCCGGCGCTGCCGGAACTGGTAGACGGGGCGCATGACTCGACTGACTGGACTCGCCTCCGCCTTCCGCGCGCTCGGCGCGCTCGCCGCCGCCGGTCTGCTCGCCGCCACCGCCGCCGTACCCTCCGCCGGTGCCGCGCCGGGTGCGGCCCCGGGTGCGGCCCTGGTTGCGACCCCGGATACGGCAGCGGGTGCGACGCCGGAGCCCAAGGCGCCGCCGGAGTTCGTGGCGCTCGACCGGGTGGACCCGACGATCCTTCAGGAGATGCGCTATCCGACGGCGCACAACTTCGTCGGGGATCCGGTCGACGGGTACCGGCAGCCGGTGTGCATCCTGACCCGGCCGGCCGCCGCGGCGCTGCACCGGGCGCAGGTGGGGCTGCTGGCCCGGGGCTACACGCTGAAGGTCTACGACTGCTACCGGCCGCAGCGGGCGGTGGACCACTTCGTGCGGTGGGCGAAGGACCTGGCGGACGAGCGGATGAAGAAGGAGTTCTATCCGCTGGTGGACAAGTCGCGACTGTTCGCGGACGGTTACATCGCGGAGAAGTCCGGGCACAGCCGCGGTTCGACGGTGGACCTGACGATCGTGCGGCTGCCCGCCGCGCCCACGCGCCGCTATGTGCCGGGCGAGCCCCAGGTGGAGTGCTTCAGGCCGCAGGCGGAGCGGTTCCCGGATAACTCCGTGGACATGGGCACCGGTTTCGACTGCTTCGACACGCTCTCCCACACCGACGACCCGCGGATCCAGGGCGTTCAGCGCGCCAACCGGGACCTGCTGCGCGGCGCTCTCACCGAACAGGGTTTCGTCAATCTGCCGGAGGAGTGGTGGCACTTCACGTTCAAGCCGGAGCCGTTCCCGTCGACGTTCTTCGACTTCCCAGTGGCGCGGCGGTCGGTCGCGGGGCGCTGACGGAGGCACCGACGCACCGTCACCGGAGCGCACGGGAGTCATCCCCCGGTCCCGCCCGGGAGTCTTCTCCCCTCCCGCGCGGGCGTCTCCCCTTCTCCCACGCGGGCGTCTTCCCTCCTCCCGCACGGCCGTGCCAGACTTCTGATGCTCCGTCAGATGCCGGAGCCGACGGGAGGGACTACGGATGGCAGGCACGCGCAGGCCCGTGGTGACTGGCTGGTTCACCGACGACGTCCCGGACAGCGGGTTCCGGCTGCTCGGCACCCGCTGCACCGCCTGCGCGTCGGTCTTCTTCCCGCGCGTGGACGACTGGTGCCGCAATCCGCGCTGCCCCGGCGGGGGCGAGCTGGCCGGGACCCCGCTCTCCCGGCGCGGCACGATCTGGTCGTACACCGACGGCCGCTACCGCCCGCCCGCGCCGTACGTCTCCGATCCGGACGCGCCCTGGGAGCCGTACACGCTGATCGCGGTGGAGCTGGCGGCCGAGGCCATGGTGGTGCTGGGGCAGGCGGCGCCGGGGGTGCGGACGGCGGATCTGGCCGTCGGCGCGGAGGTCGAGCTGGTGCCGGGGGTCCTGAACGAGGACGACGAGCACACCTGGACCACCTGGCAGTGGCGCCCCGTGGGTCCGTCCGTGGAAGGGGGCCGGGCATGAACGACGTCGCCGTGCTCGGTGCCGGGATGCATCCGTGGGGCAAGTGGGGCCGCAGCTTCGTCTCGTACGGCACGGCGGCGGCCCGGGCCGCGCTCGCCGACGCCGGTCTCGACTGGTCCGACGTCACGTCGGTCGTCGGCGCCGACACCGTGCGCGGCGGCTACCCCGGTTACGTGGCCGGGGCCACCTTCGCGCAGGCGCTGGGCTGGCAGGGCGCGCGGGTGACCAGCGTGTACGCGGCGTGCGCGTCCGGGGCGCAGGCCGTGGGCACGGCCCGGGCGCAGATCCTCGCCGGGCTCGCGGACGTGGTCCTCGTGGTGGGCGCGGACGCGGCGCCGAAGGGTTTCTTCGCGCCGGCGGGCGGCGACCGGCCGGACGACCCGGACTGGCTGCGGTTCCGCGTCCTGGGCGCGACCAACCCCACGTACTTCGCGCTCTACGCCCGGCGCCGGATGGCGCTGTACGGGGACACGCCGGAGGACTTCGCCCTGGTGAAGGTGAAGAACGCGGCGGCGGGCGCGCTCAATCCGCTGGCCCGGTACCGGAAGGCGGTGAGCGCGGCGGAGGTGGCGGCGTCGGCGGTGGTCGCCGATCCGCTGCGGCTGCTCGACATCTGCGCCACCTCGGACGGGGGCGCGGCGCTGGTCCTGTCGAGCATGGAGTTCGCGCGGCGGCACGGGCGGCCGGACCCGGTGCGGATCCGGGCGGTGTCGACGGTGACCCCGACCTACCCCAGGACGGTCCTCGACCTGCCCGACATCGCCACCGACTCGGCCGTCGCCTGCTCCCCCGCGCCGCACACCTTCCGGGCGTCGATCGCCCGCGCCGCGTACGAGGAGGCCGGGCTCGGGCCGGAGGACCTGTCGCTCGCGGAGGTGTACGACCTGTCCACGGCGCTGGAGCTGGAGTGGTACGAGGACATCGGGCTGTGCGGGGCCGGTGAGGGCGCGAAGCTGGTACGGGACGGGGTCACCGCCCTCGGCGGGCGCGTCCCGGTCAATCCGAGCGGTGGCCTCGCCTCCTTCGGCGAGGCCGTGCCCGCGCAGGCCATCGCGCAGGTCTGCGAGCTGACCTGGCAGCTGCGGGGCACGGCGGGCGACCGGCAGGTGCCGGGCGCGCGGGCCGGGATCACCGCGAACCAGGGCCTGTTCGGCCATGGTTCGGCGGTGGTGGCGGTCCGGTAGGACGTACGGGACGGTCGGGCCCGCGGGTTACGGCGGGTGGCCTAGCGGGTCGCGGCGGCCGTGGGGTGTTCGGCCAGGACCAGGGCGTGCTGGACGACGGCGACGAGGACGTTCTTGACGGACTCGCGGTCGCGGGCGTCGCACATCAGCAGTTCGACCTCGGGGTCGAGGTCCAGGGCGCCGCGGACGGCGTCCGCCGGGAAGCGGCGGGCGCCCTCGAAGCAGTTGACGGCGACGGTGAAGGGGATGCCCCGGCGTTCGAAGTAGTCGATGGCGGCGAAGCTGTCCTCCAGGCGCCGGGTGTCGGCGAGGACGATCGCGCCGAGCGCGCCCTGGGCGAGCTCGTCCCACAGGAACCAGAAGCGGTCCTGGCCGGGCGTGCCGAACAGGTAGAGGACGAGGTCGTCCCGGAGCGTGATGCGGCCGAAGTCCATGGCGACGGTGGTCGTGGACTTGTTCTCGATGCCGTGCAGGTCGTCGACCGGCCGGCCCGCCTCCGTGAGGACCTCCTCGGTCCGCAGCGGCCGGATCTCGCTGACCGCGCCCACCAGCGTGGTCTTGCCCACCCCGAAGCCACCCGCGACAAGGATCTTCAGGGTCATCGGCTCGACCGGCGGGTGGGTGCGGCTGGTGCTAGAGCGCCCGAAGGCCATTGATCACCTCGCGAAGGATGCTCACGTCCGGCAGTTCGGCCGGCGGAACGGGGCGGGTCACATGGACAAGCTGGTCGTCGACGAGGTCGCCGACGAGGACCCGTACCACCCCTACGGGGAGGTCGAGTCCGGCGGCGAGTTCGGCGATCGACTGCGGCTGCTCGGAGCAGCGTTCGACGATATCCACGTGCTCGGGGGACAGCGTCTGGTCGCGGCCGGGGTCGTCGGCCGCCGGTTCGGGCACGACCACCGCGATCAGGTCCATCCGGTGCTGGCCCGCGGCGCTGGTGCGGCCGCGGGTCATGGCGTACGGGCGGACCACCGGGCCCGCCTCGTCGTCGTACCAGTGGCGTGCCGGGTCCTCGTGGGACCGGTCCGCGCCTCTCATGCCGTCACTCATGCCGTCCCCCTTACTCATCCTCCGGTGGGCAGCCCGGACCGGGGCGCCGTGGTGAGGTGGGCACCGACCCTCTTGACCATGAGGGTCATCTCGTACGCGACCTGGCCGACGTCCGAGTCGGCGTCGGCGAGCACGGCGAGGCAGCTGCCGTCACCGGCGGCGGTGACGAACAGGAAGGCGTCCTCCAGCTCGACGACGGTCTGCCGGACCCTGCCCGCCTCGAAGTGGCGTCCGACGCCCTTGGCCAGGCTGTGGAAGCCGGAGGCGACGGCGGCGAGGTGCTCGCCGTCCTCGCGGGTGAGGTCCTGGGAGGCGCCGGTGGGCAGGCCGTCGCTGGAGAGCACCAGCGCCTTGCGGATGGAGCCGACGCGCTGGACCAGTTCGTCGAGGAGCCAGTTCAGCTCCCCGTTGCCGTGGGTGGAGCTGTGCGGTGCTGCGGCGTTCGGTGCGGTCATCGACCGTCCCCCTCGGGTGTCGTTCCTGGTGCTGTCGTTCCTGGCGCTGTCGTGCCGGCCGCGGTCGTGCCGGCTGCCGTCGTGCCCGGCGGCGTCGTGCCCGGTGCCGTGATGTCGGACCCCGTCGTGCCGGACCCCTTCGTCCCGGGTCCCGCCGTGTCCGGTCCCGCCGTGTCCGGTCCCGACATGTCCGTTCCCGCCGGGCAGGCCGGTGTGGCCGGTTCGGCGTTGCGGCGCCGGCCGCGCTGCCAGCCGCGCTGCATGGCGGCCATCCGGCTGCGCACCTCCTCGGCGTCGCGCTCGAAGGAGTCGGGCTCGGCGGCGCCGGCGGCCGGGAGCGGTTGCTCGCCGGTCCGTTCGCCGCTCTCGCGCAGCTGGGGCGCGAGGCTGGCCTGGCGGACGCGGCGGGGCAGCCCGGCGAACGGGGCCGGTCCCTCCTTCGGTCCCGGCGCCGGTGCCGTTCCCTTCCCTGGTCCCGATCCCGGTCCGGGTACGGGGACGAGCGTGGGCGCGGGGCGGACGCGGGCCAGCTCCATCGTGTCCTCGGGGCCGGGGGCGCCGGAGGTGCCGGAACCGGTGTGCGACCGGCCGCCCGGCTCGTCGAGGCGGCGGCCGTGGTCGACGACGAGCGTCGGCGGGCGGCGGCGGGGCAGCGGGCCGGCGTCGTCGGCCGACTCGCCGGCCGCGGTCGGGTGGTGCCGGTGCTGGTCGCCGCGGCGGCGGTGTTCGCGCGCCCGGAACAGGCCGCCGCGCTCGCTGTCGGTGTCGAGGAGGTCGTCCGCCCCGCCGAGCAGCTCGTCGAAGGCGTCGCTGCCGAGCGGCGGTTCGAGTTCGACGGGGCCGTCCAGGGCCGGGCTCGGCACCTTGGTGAGCGCGGGGCGCCGGCTGGGCAGTACGTCCGGGCCGGTGGCGTGCCCGCTCTCCGCGTCCGCGCGGTCGAGGTTCTTGCGGTCCAGGCGGAAGCCGGCGCCCTGCGTCTCGGGGGCGTCGGTGAGCAGCGCGGCCGGGATGAAGACGACCGCGGTGGTGCCTCCGTACGGCGAGGGCTGCAGCGAGACGCGGACGTTCTGGCGCTGGGCGAGCCGGCTGACCACGAAGAGGCCGAGGCGGTCGGTGTCGGAGAGCTCGAACTCGGGGGTCTCGGCGAGCCGGAGGTTGGCGTCGAGCAGGGCGTCGGGGTTCATGCCGAGGCCGCGGTCGTGGATCTCCAGGGTGAAGCCGTTGGCGACGCGCTCGCCGAGCACCTGGACCGCGGTGTGCGGGGGCGAGAACACGGTGGCGTTCTCCAGGAGTTCGGCGATGAGGTGGGTGAGGTCGGCGACGGCGGGGCCGCCGACGCCGAGCCGGGGCAGCCGGCGGACCTCGATGCGCTCGTAGTCCTCGACCTCGGCGACGGCCGCGCGGACCACGTCCATCAGCTGGACGGGCTTGCGCCACTGGCGCGAGGGGGCGGCGCCGGAGAGGATCACCAGGCCCTCGGCGTGCCGGCGCATACGGGTGGTGAGGTGGTCGAGCCGGAACAGGTCGGCGAGTTCGTCGGTGTCCTCGGTGCGCCGTTCCATGGTGTCGAGCAGGGTGAGCTGGCGGTGCAGCAGGACCTGGTTGCGGCGGGCCAGGTTGACGAAGACCTCGGAGACGCCGCGGCGCATGTCGGCCTGCTTGACGGCGGCCTCGACGGCGGCGCGCTGGAGGGTGTTGAGGGCCTGGCCGACCTGGCCGACCTCGTCCTCCTCGTACCGCAGGTGGGGCACCTCGGTCTCGACGTCGACGGGTTCGCCGGCGGCGAGGCGGCGCATGACGCTGGGCAGCCGGACGCCGGAGACCTCCTGGGCCTCCTTGCGCAGCCGGCGCAGGTCGCGGACGAGTTCGCGGCCGATGCGGACGGAGACGATGACGGAGACGAACAGGGCGACGAAGCCGAGGACGCCCGCGATGCCGGCCTTGATCAGCACGTTGTACGCGACGGGCTGGACGCGCTCCTGATAGCGGTCGCCGGCCGCGGTGTTGTCGTGGGCGAGGGCGTCCAGGACGGGCGTCGCCTGCTGCTGCCAGCGTTCGGCGGAGACGGCGCGCGGGTGGTCGGTGGCGCCGGCGTCGATGAGCGACTCCTCCGCCTTGCGCAGCGGCGCGGTGTCGGCGCCGGCCCAGTACTGCTCGAAGCGGTCGCGCTCGGAGACCGGCAGGATCTCCAGGTTGGTCTCGTAGAGCAGCTTGCGGCCGGCGACGAGGTCGGTGATGGTGCGGACCTCTTCGGCGGTGACGCGTTCGGCGATGAGCGCGGAGACGGCGAGGGCGTCCTCGCGGGAGAGGAGTTCGCGGGCGCGGGTGATGCCGACGAGGGCACGGCCCTGCTTGTCCATCTCGACGTTCTCCAGCGCGTGGAGGCTGAGCAGGAGGCTGTAGCAGGGGTCGACGAGCCGGCTGTAGAAGTCGAGGGCCTGCATCCGGCCGATGCTGCGGTTCTCGACGGAGCGGCGCAGCGCGGAGAGTCCGTCGAGGCCGTCGAGGACGGTGGCGAGCCGCCGGGCGGTGATCGGGTCCATGTCGCCCTTGACGCCGGGTTCGGCGGCGTTGCGGCGGATGAGGGCGATCTGCCGGTCGGTGGCCTCGCGTTGTTCGCGCAGCCGGGTCATGGCCTCGGCGGCGCGGGGGTCGGCGAGGTAGACGAGGGACTGGCGGCGTTCCTTCTGGATGACGCGCGCGGTGTCCTCGATCGGGTAGCCGATCTTCTTGACGATGTAGCCGACGTCGAGGAGCTGACGGGCCTCCCGGCCGGTGAGTACCGTCGCGAAGCCCCACAGGCCGGTGAGGGAGACGAGCGGCACGAGCAGCAGTGCCACGATCTTCCGGCGGATGGACTTCCCGCGAAAGCGCATGGCCTCCCCCAGCTCGGCCTCCGCGGCCGCGGAGGCTCCTCACATCGTCGCGACCGGCGTCAACACGTGGGGTCAACACGCGGCGTCAATCTTCGGCTTCAAGTAAACGGCGGCGCGAGCCTACTACTGCATCACAGCCATCTCGAAGACACGTCCGGACGATTTTCAGCCGGTCGAGTGAGTGTTGATCATGAGATGTCCCGGTATTCGGGGAGTTGGGTTCCGCCAGTGTGGCGTAGGACACCTGACAGTCCGGTGACAGTCCGGCATTTTCCGTCCCTGGACAGATGGCTGGAATTGTTCGTTCCGCTCGCACGCGCTGATCAGGCGGCGAGGACCCCGGCGAAACCTTTTCCCACCCTCGTGCGTCATTCTGTACCGGGGAGGGTTGTGTCCGCGTAAAGCGGCCGAAGACGGGCAGCCGACCTGAAGACGTTCGGTGGTGGGGAGTGACAGCGCGATGGAGCACGAGGCGCGGCCGGTGCGGCAGTTGTGGGTGGAGGACGAGAAGGGCCGGCGCCGGATGCCCGATCCCGTGCGCACGGCCGCGGTCCGGGCCGTGCTGCTGACCTCGGTGACGCTGATCCTGGCGACGGTGGCGTTCCTCTGCTCGGTCACCGGATCGTGGATCGCGTTCCCGGCGACCGTCGCGGCGGTGGCGGGCACGGTGGTGACGACCTGGAGCGTGCTCGACGTCTGGATCACCCGCCAGGTGTGGCGGCAGCGCAACGGGGTCGTCTCGGAGCCGAGCAGCGCGGAACGCAAGCCGCGGCGCCAGCGCCGCAAGGAGGAGCGGGCCGCCGAACGGACCGCCGACGCGGGGGCGCTGTCGGAGGCGACCTAGCCCGACTCCCGCCCGACTGCTCCTAGTTGTTCTCCAGGTACGTGAGGACCGCGCGGACGCGACGGTTGGTGTTGTCGTCGTCCGTGATGCCCAGCTTGCCGAAGAGCGACGTCGTGTACTTGCCGACGGAGCCCTCGCTGAGGAAGAGGCGCCGGGCGATGGCCTGGTTGGACAGTCCCTCGGCCATCAGGCCGAGCACGGCGTGCTCGCGCTCGGTCAGCCGCTGCAGGCCGCGGTCCGGGGCACCGCCGGACAGCAGCTTGGCGATCACCGCCGGGTCCAGGGCGGTCCCGCCGTCCGCGACGCGTTCCAGGGCGTCGATGAACTGGTCGGCGTCGAAGACGCTCTCCTTCAGCAGATAGCCGACGCCCCCGGAACCGTCGGCGAGCAACTCACGAGCGTACAACTGCTCGACGTGCTGGGAGAGGATCAGGACCGGCAGTCCGGGCATCTCGGCGCGGGCGGCGAGGGCCGCCCGCAGACCCTCGTCGGCCTGGGCCGGCGGCATACGGACGTCGATGACGGACACGTCGGGCCGCCAGGTCCGCAGGGCGTCGAGCGTCTCGGGCCCGGTGGCCGCGGTGGCGACCACCTCGTGCCCGAACGCCTCGATCAGGCGGACGAGTCCGTCTCGCAGGAGGTAGAGGTCTTCGGCTACGAGTACGCGCATGGCACCGCCATCCTGACACGGGTCGGGCCGTCGGCGGGGCTGGTGATCTCCAGAGTGCCGTCGAAGACCGCGAGGCGGCGGCGCAGTCCGTCGAGCCCGCCGCCGGGCCGCGGTTCGGCGCCGCCGCGCCCGTCGTCCTCGACCTCGGCGACGATGCCGTGGTCGTCGCGGGTGAGCGTGACGCGGGCGCGGCCGGCCCGGGCGTGCTTCACGGCGTTGGTCAGCAGCTCGGCGACGCCGAAGTAGACGGCGGACTCGATGGGCGGCTCCAGGCGGTGCGGGTCGTTCCCCAGGCCCTCGGCGAAGGTCGCGGTGACGGTCACGTCGAGCGGGACGTCCAGGGCGAGGGCGCGGACCGCGTCGACCAGCCCCCGCTCGTTCAGTACGGGCGGGCTGATCCCCCGGACGAGCTCGCGCAGTTCGGCGAGCGAGGCGGTGGCGCCGGCCCGGGCGTCCCGCATGAGGGCCCTGGCCACCTCGGGGTCGGTCGCCATCAGCCTCTCGGCGGTGGCCAGGGAGAGCCCGAGCGCGACGAGCCGGGCCTGGGCGCCGTCGTGCAGGTCCCGCTCGATACGGCGGAGCTCGGCGGCCTGCGCGACCGTCACGTCGGCGCGCTGGGCGGTCAGTTCGTCGACCCGCTCGGCGAGGGCCATCGCCCGGGAGGGGCGCAGGAAGCGGACGGCGACCGGCCGGACGGGCCGCCAGGCGTACGGGGCGGAGCCGACGGCCAGGCACAGGCCGAGCGCTCCGGCGAGCCGGGCCGCGGGCTCCGGCCGGGTGAGCCCGAGGACGGCCGCCGCCAGCCCGGCCGGCGGGAGGGCCGCGACCAGTCCCGCCGTCCAGGGCGCGAGGACGGTGAAGCGGACGTCACGCCAGACGGCCGGGTCGCGCAGGCGGAGCCGTAGCCTCTGGTCCATGAGGGCGTCGCGGCGGGTGCGCTCGTACGAGAAGCCGTTCCACCAGAAGCCGGTGGACAGCCGCGTCACCGGCGCCGCCTGCAGATACCCGTCGGGGACGACGGTGCCGGTCCAGCGCGCGACGAGGAAGCGGACCGCCCCGCAGACCGGGCGGGACAGGGCGAAGGTGCCCACGGCCACCAGCACGAACGGCAGCAGCCAGGACCAGGGGTTGGCCGCTCCCCCGTGGATGCCGAGGGCCACGGCGGCGGCCCACACGGCCGGGACGAGCAGGGTCACGGCCGCGACGAGGCAGGCTCGTACGAATCCCACGCCTGCCCGTGCCGCCCACGCGCCCAGCTGTCTCATGGCTCTCCCCGTCGCGATGCCGATCAGTGGTTCCACTGTGCACCGCGCGGGGCCCGCCCGTGGCCTGCTCGGCCGGGGAGTGGGGCCGGCCCCACCCTGTCGTGGGTCCAGGCCGATACCGGGTCCTGGGCCCGCTTCGTAGCGTCGTCGGCATGGAAACCGAGACGAACACGAACGCCCACGCCGGCCTCGACGCCGGGGCCCGTACCGCCGTCAACACCGCCTTCGCCACCGTCAGGCGCTGCTTCGCGCTCTACGGCGCGCTCGCCACCGCCGGTCTCGTCGGCGTCGTCGTCCTCGCCGCCACCGGCCACATGGTCAACACCTTCATGTGGATCAGGGCGGTGCTGCTGCCCCTGGTCGCCGTCGTGCTCCACCGGCAGGCCGTCGCCGCCTCGCGGGGCTCGCGGCGGGCCTACGAGCGGGTGAGCCAGGTCTCCGTCGTCCTGCCGGTCGCGATCGTCGGCGTGGACCTGATCCCGGGTGTCTGCCCGCTCTGGTACGCGGCGACGCAGGTGGTCTGCATGCTGCCGGTCGTCGCCGTCGCGGTCGTCTCCCGGGGATCCGCGGTGCGTGCCGCGTTCCCCGGGAAGCGCTGAGCCCTCGTCACTCCTCGGCCGAGGCGGCCGCCTCCACCGGGGTGCGGCGGAACATCCGGGTCGCCGTGATCTCGCCGTGGATGGTCTCGCCCTCCGCGCTCGGCTGCGGCAGGCCCGGCCGCAGGTGCTCCTCGACGCTGATGTACTTCAGGCCCGCCCGCAGGTCGGCGTCGTTGCGAAGCCGGATGACCAGCGGGAACTCGGCGAGGGCCGTGGTGTCGAACAGGCCGGTCGTGTAGAGCAGCTGGACGCCGAGCGCGTCGGACACGGCCCGCTGGAGTTCCAGGAGGTACGTGGCGTTGGCGCGGCCGATGGGGTTGTCGAGGAACAGGGTGCCGGCGTGCCGGTGCTTGTCGCGGCCGCGGTCGTTGGAGCGGAGCGCGGCCATCGTGCAGTAGAGGGCGATGGCCGCGGTGAGCAGCTGGCCGCCGGAGAAGACGTCGCCCATCTGCCCGACGGGGACGCGCTCGGCGCGCAGCACCGCGTCCGGCTTGAGGATCTCGACGGCGATGCCGCGCGGTTCGAGCGCCGCCTGGACGCCGCGGAGCAGCAGGGACATGCCGTCGCGGCGCAGGTCGGAGTTCTTCTTCACGGCGGCGCGGGTGGCCTCGTCGATCACCTCGCCCAGGCGCTCGGTGAGCGTGGCCTGGTCGGGCTCCTCGAAGCGGATGCGCAGGAACTCCTGGCCCGACCACTCCCCCAGGCCCTCGGGCAGCCGGGAGAGGCGCTGGGCGGAGCGGAGCGTGGCGAGCGAGGACTCGACGAGCCCGCGCAGCCGGTCGACGATCGAGTCGCGGTTGCGCTCCAGCTGCGCCAGCTCGTCGGTGAGCACCCGCAGCCGGGGCGCGAACGCCTCGGCCCACTTGGCGGCGTGCTCCGGCAGCGCGGCGGCGGGCAGTTCGCGGATCTGCTGCCGGGCCGGGGTGCGGACCTGCTCGAAGCGGTTGGAGTTGGCGTGCCGGACGAGGATGTCGCCGGCCTCGCGGACGGCGGCGTCGGCGGCCGACAGCTCGGCGGCGCAGCCGCGCAGCGAACGGCGGGCCTCGGCGGCCGAGTCGCGGGCCTCGGCGAGCGGGCCGGGGTACGGCTCGGGCTCGTCCTGCTCCTCCTCCGTGTGGTCGCGGAGCAGGTCGCGAAGGAGCGCCGCGGTCTCGTCGAAGCCGCCGGCGGCGTCCTCGGCGGCCCGGTGGGCCTGGAGCAGTCCGGCGTGGGCGGCGCGCGCGGCCTCCAGGGCGTCGGTGCGGGCGCCGAGTTCGGTGGTGGCGGTCCGGAGCAGGGCCTGGGCGTGCTCGGCGTCGGCCGGGATGAGCTCCTCGGGCAGCTCGGTGTGCGCCTCGCCGTCCTCGGGCGCGAGGCGCTCGGCCTCGCCGCGCAGCCGGCCGAGCTTCTCGCTCGCCTCGGAGGTGCGCGTCTCCAGCTTCTGGACCAGGGCCTCCGCGCGGGCGGCGGCGGCCTGCCGGGACGGGCCGTCGGCGCCGTCGGTGGACTCCAGGAGCTGCTCGGCGCGGGTGCGGACCTTGTTGGTGAGCCGGTCGAGCTCGGCGAGGGCGGCGGACTCGTCGCTCTCGGCGCGGGCCTGCTCGGCGCGCAGGTCGGCGCCGACGCCGACCTTCTCGTACACCTGGGAGGCGGCGCGGTACGCCTCGCGGAGGGTGGGGAGCGCGGCGCGCGGGGCGTCGGCGTCCTCCTCCGGGAGGTTCTCGGGGGCGCCGGCGATCTCGGCGCGCTCGGCGCGCAGCGCGCGGGCGGTGCGGTGGGCGTCGTCGGCGGCGCGCTGGGCGGCGCGGCGGTCCTCGTCGGCGGCGCGGGCGCGCTCCAGGCAGGTCTGGGCGCGGGCCTCGGACTCGGCGGCCTCGTCGGCGAGTTCGCGGAGCTTCGCCTGCCAGGCGGAGCGCTCGCGCAGCCGGAACGCGAGGCCGGCGAGGGCGTCGGCGGCGCGGCGGGCGCGCTGGGCGGCCTCCTGGCGCTCGTCGCGCACCCGGGTGGCGTCCGCGGCGGCCTCGTCGGCCTCCGCCCGGACCGTACGGGCCTCGGCCAGCGCGGCGATCGCCGCCTCGGCGGCCGTGCGGGCGGTGGCGGCGGCGGCCGCGAGCTCGGCGAGCATGCCCGGCGGGCAGTCGGCGCGCCAGGCGCCGATGCGGGCGGCCAGCGAGCGGTCGCCGGTGAGCCGGGCGGCGAGGGTGCGGATCTCCTCGTCGCGGGCGGCGGCGCGGGCGCGCAGCGCCTGGCGCTCCTCGTCGGCGGCGTGCTCGTCGTGCATGGCCGGGTTCGGCGGGACGAGGAAGACGTCCGTCTCCTGCCCGCTCTCCGGCGCGGGCACCGGGGCGAGCAGGGCGGCGGCGGTACCGACGGCGACGGTGGAGCGGGGCAGCAGTGCGGCGCCGCCGAGCACCTCGCGGGCGCGGGTGTACGAGACGGGGTCGGTGATGACGACGCCGTCGACCAGCTCGGGGCGGGCGGCGAGGACGGCCGCGTGGTCGGCCGGGTCGACGGCCTGGGCCAGGTAGCGCCAGCCGGGGAGGGCCGGGATGCCGTGCTCGCCGAGGTACTCGACGGTGGCGAGGACGTCGGGGCCGGGCGGCAGCAGGCCGCCGTCGCCGAGGGCGCCGAGGATGCGGTTGTCGTCGGCGGCGGCGGTGCGCAAGTCGAAGAGCTGGCGCTCGGCGGAGGCGATGGACTGGTCGAGCAGGGCGCGCAGGTCGTCGGCGGTGCGGTCGAACTCGGTGACGGTGAGGGCGCCTCGGGCTGCGGGCTCGGAGCCGGCCGCGAGGCCGAAGGCCGCGCCGGCGACGGGCGCACCGGCGGCCGTGGTGCCGGCCGCGGCGCCGGAACCGTCCGGGGCACCGCCGCCGGTCACGGAACCGGCGCCCGGGCCGCGGGCGCCGTCGCGGTGGCCGTGACCGTCTTCGGCGCGGCCGGCACCCGCGTCGCCCTGCGCGCCACCGGCGGCCGGGGAGCCGGCGCCCGAGGCGGCGGACCGCTGGCCCGGCAGCGCCGAGCCGCCGGTGCCCGGCGTCGCGCCGGGCAGGGAGAGCAGTTCGGCCAGGCGCGGGTCGGCGGCCAGGGACTCGGCGGCGCGGCGCTCGGCGTCGTAGGCGTTCTCGGCGGCCTCGGCCGCGTCGGAGGCGCGGGCGGCGGCGAGTTCGGCGCGGGATTCGGCGGCGGCTGCCTCGCGGGCGCGCTCGGTGGCGGTACGGGCGGCCTCGCGGGCCGCGTCCCAGGCGGCGACGGTGGTCTTCTCGGCGTCGCTGGCGGCGAGCGCGGCGCGGGCCGGGTCGGCGTCGGGCGCGGTGTCGTCGAGCCAGCCGGCCCGGACGGCCTCGGCGGTCTCCTGCTCGACCTCGGCGAGCCGCTGGCGCAGGTGGCCGGCCTCGCTGCGGGCCCGCTGGGCCTCGGTGGCGGCGGCGGTGGCGTCGCGGTGGGCGGTCTCGCCGGCCTCCTGGAGGGCGGCCGAGCGCTCCTCCTCCTCGGCGGCGTGGCGCTCGCCCTCCTCGGCGGCGGAGGCGAGGGCCCGGACGAGGTCGGCGGCGGCCTTGGCGCGGGCGGCGAGGGCCGGGGCGGCGTCCCGCTCGGCCTCGCGGATGGCGGCCGCGACGCGCGCGGAGCGGTCGCTCGCGGCGCGGTGGCGGAGCACGGACTCCGCGGCCTGCCAGGCGGAGTGCAGGGTGCGGGCGTCGATGAGCTCGCGGCGCTGCGCGGCGGCACCCTTCTCGGCGGCGGCGAGGGCCAGCGAGGCGTGCCGGTAGGCGAGTTCGGCGGCGACGAGGGAGGCGCGGCCGCGCGCGGTCTCGGCGTCGGAGACTGCGTGCGCGGCGGAGGTGACCTGCTGGGCGAGTTCGGCGGCGCGGCCGCGTTCCTCGCCGGCGCGGGCGGTGAGCCGGCGGGCGAGGGTGCGGGTGCGGCGCTCGGCGCCGGCGTGCACGTCGCGGGCGCGGGCGCGGGTCTCGGCGGCCTCGACGATGCGGTTGAGGAGGTCGACGGAGCCGGCGGTGAAGTCGCGTTCGGCGGTGAGTTCGGCGCGCCGGCCGAGCTTGTTGCCGAAGCCGCTGACGAGGTCGGCGAGGCCGTCGGTGTCGCGGGTGTCGGTGACGGCGCGCAGCAGCAGGTCGGTGAAGTCGGAGTCCTTCTTGACCGCGAAGAGGCCGGCGGCCTCGCCCTCGTCGGCGTTCATCTCCCGCTGGTAGCGGAAGAGTTCGGGGTCGAGGCCGAGGTCGCCGAGGTGCTCGTTCCAGCGGTCGTGGATCTCCTCCCAGGAGACCTCCAGGTGCGGGTACGCCTTGCCGGCCTCGGTGAGGGCGTCGCGGAAGCCCTTCATGGTGCGGCGCCGGCCGGTGGCGCCGGAGGCGCCCTCGACGGGCGGGCGGACGGAGGTGGCCTCGGCGACGGGCAGGTTGTCGAGGCTGAGCCCGGGGCCGGGGCGGAAGGAGTACCAGGCCTCGGCGAACTTGCGCGGGTCGTTGGAGACCTGGCGGCCGCGCCACTCGCTGACCTTGCCGACGACGACGAGTTCGCCGGTGAGGGTGTGCTGCCACTCCAGGGCGACGTGGCCGCAGTCGTCGGCGAGCAGGAACTTCCGCAGCACGCCGGAGCTGGCGCCGCCGAGGGTGTTGCGGTGGCCGGGGAGCATGACCGAGAAGATCAGCTTGAGCAGGACGGACTTGCCGCCGCCGTTCTCCAGGAAGAGCACGCCGGCGGGGGCGGGGCGGCGCGGCGGGCCGACCGGCTCCTCCTCGAAGAACTCCGCCTGGGTGGGCGCGGGGTGGGGCACGGGCGCGCCGACCCCGCGCAGGTCGAGGACGGTGTCGGCGTAGCGGGCACCGGCCGGGCCGATGGAGTAGAGGCGGACCCGGGACAGCTCGTACATTGCGGCGGACTCTCGTGCTGGGAGTGGTCGGTTACGCGGGGCGGTGACGCGGGGCGCTGTTACGCGTGGAAGGGCAGGCCGGCGTCGGCGGCGAGCTCCAGGTCGTCGCCCTCGGGCGGCGGCAGGAGGGTCGCGGAGCCGTCGCTGACCGGGACGACGCCGAGTTCGAGGAGTTCGGCCATGGCGGCGCTGCCGGCCATGTCGCGGACCTGGAGCTGGTAGCGGGCGGTGGTGCGGTAGGAGCCGCCGGACTCGTCGCCGGTGCGCTGGAGGAAGCCGGAGTCGGTGAGGAAGGCGACGGCCTTGCCGACGATGCCGGTGGTGGAACCGGCCAGGCGGCGGGCGTCCTTCGTGGCGCCGGTGGAGCTGCGCCGGGCGTAGATCCGCCAGGCGGCCTCCAGACCGGGGGCGTCGGTCTCCGGATCGGTGTTCTCGCCCTGCTGCTCGGCGCGCTCTTCGAGGCGGCGGCACGCCTGGCGGACGAAGGCGTCGACGCCGTTGACGGTGAGGCGGCCGATGTAGCCGTCGTCGGCGAGGTCCTCGGGACGCGGGAAGGCCATGGTGGCGACGGCGAGGTGGGCGAGGCCGTGCAGGAAGCGGTCGGCGGAGTCGGTGGAGGCGCGGCGGGCGTAGTCGCCCATACGCACGGCGAAGACGGAGTCCTCGGCGGCGGTGACGGCCATGCCGGCGCGCGGGGAGACCTCCAGGACGACCAGGCCGAGGCCGGTGGCGACGGCGTCGGCGAGCCGCGCGAAGCCGGGGTCCTCGCGGTAGCGGCGGAGCAGTTCGCCGTACTCGGCGTCACGGGCGGGCAGCAGCTTGGGCTGCAGCCCGAAGGCCACGAGCCGGGCGGCGTCGGCCGCGTCGGCGGGGGTGAGCGCCGCCGGGGCCGCGGCCGGCGTCTGCGGGGCCTCCGGCTCGCTCCACGCGTCGGTGTGCTCGACGTGGTGTTCGCTCACGGCTGGGGCTCCTCGGTGCGGCGGTTCGGTGACTCGGTGGCGGGGGCGGGGGCGGGCAGGGGCAGTCGTACGGGCGTCACGGTGACGGGCGGCACGGTGGCGGCCGGCTCGGCCGCGGGCCGCTGGTTCCGCGGCAGCGGTACGGGCCGCACGAAAGCCCGCGGGGTGGGCGCGGCCGGGGTGCGGACGTCGACGCCGCGCACCCGGGGCCCGTCGCCGGGCACCGGCTCCTCCACCGCGTCGCCCGCGCTCGGCCGGCCGACGGTCACATGGGCCACGCGGGGGCCGGGGACGGGGCGGGAGGGGGTGGCGGGTGCCACGTCGGGGGCGGTCGCGTCGGGGGCGGTCGCGTCCGAGGGGCTCTCGCCCGCCGCGGTCGCGTCCGCGGGATTCTCGGACTGCAGGGCCTCGCCCGCCGGAGTTCCGTCCGTCGACGTCTCGCCCGCCCGGGTCTCCTCCTGCGCCGTCTCGTCCTGCGCCGTCTCGTCCTGCGGGCCGGGCGGGGTCACGTGGCCTCCGTGCGGTCGGCGGCCATGCCCACGGCGTCGAGGAGGGCGGTGCCGACGATGAGGTCGGCGCCGCCGAACTCGGGGTCGTCGAGGGTGGTGCCGTCGTCGACGGCGAAGAGGAGGCGCTCCTCTCCCTGGCGGTAGGCGGTGCCGACCGGCGGGCTGGCGGCGTGCACGGCGAGCAGGGCGACGAGGTAGGGCAGGTCGGGGTCGAGGCGGCGGGCGTCGGCGAGGAGGCCGGAGAGCCGGCGCGGGGCGTCGTGCTCCAGGTCGAGCAGCTCCATCGCGGTGGCCAGCTGCTCCTCGCTGAAGCGGCTGTCGTCGGGGGTGGCGATCAGGTCCGGCTCGGGCATCTCGGCGCCGAGGTGCTGGCGCTCCACGGGCGGGGTGAGGAGCAGGTCGACGAGGTCGGTGACACGGACCGCGGTGGGGGTGCGCAGGCCGGTGCCGTGGGCGAAGAAGGCGTCGGTGACCCTGGTGGCCTGCTCGACGGGGAGCGGCAGGATCGGGGCGACCAGCTGCCCGTACAGGTCGAGCCCGGTGTAGACGGTCGGTGTGGCGAACGCCTGCCGGTCCTGTTCGGCGCGGAAGAGCGGTCCGGCCTCCAGGAGGCGGGACTGGAGCTGGGTGTGGCGCCGGATGCAGTCCTTGACGATGTCGACGAGCTCGGCGGCGCGCCGCTTGTGCTCTTGGTCCTCGGCCTCGTCGCGGGCCTTGCGGATGTTGGTGAGGATCGCGTTCTCGTGGCGGTAGCGGTCGGCCACGTGGTCGAGCGCCTCGGCGATCATGTCGGGCACGGCGTTCAGCCAGTCGACCGCGCGGACGTTGCGCCGGGTGGCCTCCAGGGTGCGGCGGAGGGTCTCCGCGTACTGCACGGTCCGGTAGCGGGCCTGCTCGGCGGCGAGCTGGGCGTCGGCGAGCCGGCCCCGGCTGATCAGGACCTCCAGCTTGACCTCGGCGGCGATCTGGGCGCTGGTGACGTCGGTGTCGAGGGCGCCGACCAGCACGTTGACGGCCTCGTCGGTGGTGCGCAGATAGACCCCGCCGCCGTAGCCGGGGACCTCTTCGACGAGCTTGAAGTCGTAGTCACGGCGGGTGTAGACGCCGTCGGCGCCGAAGGTGCCGTAGACGGCGCGGAAGCCGCGGTCGACGCTGCCGACGTTGATCAGGTTCTCGAGGACCCAGCGGGCGACCCGCTCGTGCTCGGCGGCGGGGCGCTCGGGGGCCTGGGCGGCGACGCGGGGCAGCAGCCTGGCGATTATCTGCTCGTGGTCGGCGCCGGTGTCGAAGTCCATGTTGAGCGTGACCAGGTCGATCGCGGCGAGGGCGACCTCGGCCATCGCGTAGACCGAGTACTCGCCGGCCAGGTTCGCCTTGCGCACGTCCAGGTCGTGCAGCGGGGCGGTGCACGCGAGCGCGCGGAGCCGCCGCGCGAGCCCTTCGTCGGCGGCCGGGCCCTGCGCGGGGCGCGGCCCCGCGCTGAGCTGGGGCGGAGCGAAGTCCGTCGAGGCAGGCGAAGTCACGGTGCACAGATTAGGTCCTCGCACTGACAACGGTCGAAACGGCGCTTATACGGCCCGGGTCGCGGCCCCGGCCCGCGCGCCGCCCCGCCGCGCACCCGTGAGCCTCGTCACTTTCCCCGCTCGTCGACCGCCCTGGCGTACGCGTCCGTGATCAGTGTGCGGGAGTCGTCGAGGTAGCGGGCGAGGAGCCGTTCCGCCCGGTCGCGCCGACCCGCCTGCAATTCGTCCAGAATCTCCCGGTTTCGGGCGAGGTAGGGCTCGTGGAGTCCGCGGGGGTCGCCCACGGTGTGGAAGGCGAGCCGGAGTTCGGCGAGCACGCCCCGCATCAGTTCGTCGGTGCGGGCGCTGCCGGCCAGGGCGACGAGTTCGCGGTGGAAGTGGATGTTGGCGGTGGAGACGCCCGTCCAGTCCCCGGCCGCGGCCGCGCGCTCGCCCTCGGCGACGGCGGCGGCGAGCTCGTCGAGCGGGTACGGCGGCTCGCCGAGGCCGCGTACCACGGCGCACTCGACGAGCCGCCGGGTGCGGTGGATGTCGGCGACGTCGTCGACGGTGAGGACCCGGACGAAGACGCCCCGGTTGAGCCGGTGGACGAGCAGCCGTTCGTGCGTGAGCAGCCGGAACGCCTCGCGCAGGGTGTTGCGGGAGACGCCGAGCGCGCCGCAGATGCCGTCCTCGGAGAGGCGGGTGCCGGGTGCGAAGAAGCCCTCGGCGATGCGGCTGCGCAGGATGTCGGCGACCCGTTCCGCCGTGCTGGTGCGGCCCAGCAGGGCGCGGTCCTCGTGGAGTTCGCCGGTTCCGTCCATGGTGCCTTTCTTACATCGCGGACCCGACTCTTGTCGGATTGTTGAACGATCCTTACATTGCCTGAATGACCCGGGACTCGATCGACCTCAACGCCGACCTCGGCGAAGGCTTCGGCCGCTGGACGCTGACCGACGACGAGCGGCTGCTCTCGGTGGTCACCAGCGCCAATGTGGCCTGCGGCTTCCACGCCGGCGACGCGGCCACCATGCGGCGCGTCTGCGAGCTGGCGGCGGAGCGCGGGGTACGGATCGGGGCCCAGGTCTCCTACCGCGACCTGGCCGGTTTCGGGCGGCGCGCCATGGACGTACCGGCGGCGGAGCTGGCGGCGGAAGTGGCGTACCAGATCGGGGCCCTGGAGGTGTTCGCCCGCGCGGCCGGCTCCACGGTGGCCTATGTGAAGCCGCACGGGGCGCTCTACAACCGGGTGGTGCGCGACGAGGAGCAGGCGGCGGCGGTCGTCGACGGGGTGCTGCTCGCCTCGGGCGCCGCCGCCCTGCCCGTCCTCGGGCTGCCCGGCTCCCGGCTCCACGAGGCCGCTGTGAGGGCCGGACTGCCGGTGGTCGGCGAGGCGTTCGGCGACCGCGCCTACCGGGCCGACGGCACCCTGCTGCCAAGGGACCGGGAGGGCGCCGTGCTGCACGACGCCGACCAGGTCGTCGAACGGTCCGTGTCCATGGCCCGGTTCGGGACGGTCACGGCCCACTGCGGGCAGGCGGTGGCCGTACGGGCGCGCTCGCTGTGCCTGCACGGCGACACGCCCGGCGCCGTGGACCTGGCCCGGCGGGTGCGGTCCACCCTGGAGTCCGCCGGGGTCGTGGTGGAGGCGTTCGCGTGAGGGCGCGCGAGGTGTTCCGGGTCGGCGAGCACGGGCTGCTCGTCGAGCTGGCGAGCGGCGAGGCCATGGAGGCGTTCCACGCGGAGCTGCTGCGCCGCCGGGCGGAGGGCGTGCTGCCCGGTGTACGGGAGATCGTGCCGGCGGCCCGGACCGTGCTCCTGGACGGGGTGGCCGCGCCGGAGCGGCTGGCGGCCGAGCTGCGCTCCTGGGAGGTTTCCGAGGGGCACGCGCGCGTGGCGGCGTCCGTGGAGCTGCCGGTGCGCTACGACGGACCGGATCTGGCCGAGATCGCCGCGCTGTGGGGGGTGTCCGTGGAGGCGGCGGTGCGGATCCACTCGGAAACCGAGTTCCGGGTCGCCTTCTGCGGGTTCGCGCCGGGCTTCGGCTATCTCACGGGCCTCGGCGCGCGGTACGAGGTGCCGCGCCGGGCCACGCCGCGCACCGCCGTGCCGGCCGGGTCGGTCGCGCTCGCGGGGCCGTACACGGGCGTGTATCCGCGCTCCTCGCCGGGCGGCTGGCAGATCGTCGGCACGACGGACGCCGTCCTGTGGGACACCGGCCGCGAGCCGGCCGCGCTGCTCTCCCCCGGCACCCGGGTGCGCTTCACGGCGGCGGGCCGATGACCGGCCGCGAGCTCGCCGTCGTACGGGCCGGGGCGCTGACCACCGTGCAGGACCTGGGCCGCCCGGGCCACGCCCATCTCGGGGTGCCGCGCTCGGGTGCGCTCGACCCGGACACGGTACGGCTCGTCAACCGCCTGCTCGGCGACGACGAGGACCGCGCCGTCCTGGAGACCACGCTCACCGGCTGCGCGGTGCGGCCGCGCTGCGCGGTGACGGTGGTGGTGGGCGGCGCGCCGTGCGCGGTGACCGTGGACGGCCGGCCGGCCGCCTGGGGCGCGCCGGTACGGGTCGGGCCCGGGCAGTTGCTCGACGTGGGCGCGGCGGTGCGCGGGCTGCGCTCGTACGTCGGGTTCGGCGGCGGGATCGCCGTCGAACCGGTGCTCGGCAGCCGGTCCACCGACCTGCTGTCCGGCCTCGGGCCGGCGCCGCTGGCGGACGGGGCGGTGCTGCCGCTGGGGACGGACCCGGCCGTGCGGGGTCGGGTCGACGCTCCGCCGTGGCCGGGCCCGGCGGACGAACTCGTCCTGCGGGTCCGGCTCGGCCCGCGCGACCGCTGGTTCACGCCCGATGCCCTTCGGGCGCTGTCCACGCGCGCGTGGCGGGTCTCCGCGGCGAGCAACCGCATCGGACTGCGCACCGAGGGCCCGGCCCTGGAGCGCGCCGTGGCGGGTGAACTGCCCAGCGAGGGCATGCCCCTGGGCGCGGTGCAGGTGCCGCCGGACGGGCGTCCGGTGGTGTTCCTCGCCGACCATCCGACGACCGGCGGCTATCCGGTGGTCGCGGTGGTGCGGGAGGAGGACCTGGCACGGGCGGCGCAGGCGGTGCCGGGGACGGCGGTGCGTTTCGCCCCGTACTGCTGACAACCCGGCTCACAGCGGTGGCGGGCCGTAGCCCCCGCCGCCGGGCGTGCGGACGACGAGGACGTCGCCGGGGCCGACGTCGGTCGTGTCGACGCCTTCGAGGCGGTCGACGGTGCCGTCGGCGCGCTCCACGGTGTTGGCGCCGAGCGCGCCCGGTTCGCCGCCCGCCATGCCGTACGGGGGGACGCGGCGGTGGCCGGTGAGCAGGGCGACCGTCATGGGCTCCAGGAAGCGGATGCGGCGCTCGACGCCGGCGCCGCCGTGCCAGCGGCCGCGGCCGCCGCTGTCCTCGCGGACGGCGAAGGAGTCGACGCGGACGGGGTGGCGCCACTCCAGGATCTCGGGGTCGGTGAGCCGGGAGTTGGTCATGTGGGTCTGGACGGCGTCGGCGCCGTCGAAGCCGTCGCCGGCGCCGGAGCCGCTGGCGACGGTCTCGTAGTACTGCGTGCGGTCGTTGCCGAAGGTGACGTTGTTCATCGTGCCGGAGCCCTCCGCCTGGACGCCGAGGGCCGCGTAGAGCGCGCCGGTGACGGCCTGGGAGGTCTCGACGTTGCCGGCGACGGTGGCGGCGGGATGGGCGGGGGCGAGCATGGAGCCGGGCGGGACGCGGACGTCGAGGGGCTCCAGGCAGCCGCTGTTGAGCGGGATGTCGTCGGCGACCAGGGTCCGGAAGACGTAGAGGACGGCGGCCATGACGACGGAGGTGGGCGCGTTGGCGTTGCCGTCCTGCTGGGGCGAGGTGCCGGTGAAGTCGAGGACGGCGGAGCGCTGTCGGCGGTCGACGCGGACGGCGACCCGGATGACGGCGCCGCCGTCGGTCTCGTATCGGCAGGAGCCGTCGTGGAGCCCGGCGACGATCCGGCGCACGGACTCCTCGGCGTTGGCGCGCACGTGCCGCATGTAGGCGTGGACGACGTCGAGGCCGAACTGGGCGACGGTCTTGCGGAGCTCCTCGATGCCCTTCTCGTTGGCGGCGATCTGGGCGCGCAGGTCGGCGAGGTTGGTGTCGGGGTCGCGCGAGGGGTAGGGGGCGCCGGTGAGCAGCGCGCGGGTCTCGGCCTCGCGGAACCTGCCGTCGCGGACCAGGAGCCAGTTGTCGAAGAGGACGCCCTCCTCGTCGACGGTGCGGCTGAAGGCGGGCATGGAGCCGGGGGTGATGCCGCCGATCTCGGCGTGGTGGCCGCGGGAGGCGACGAGGAAGCGCAGTTCGCTTCCTGCTTCGTCGAAGACGGGGGTGACGACGGTGACGTCCGGGAGGTGGGTGCCGCCGTGGTACGGGTCGTTGATGGCGTACACGTCGCCGGGGCGCAGCCCGCCCTCGTTGCGGCGCAGCACCTCTTTGATGGACTCGCCCATGGAGCCGAGGTGGACGGGGATGTGGGGGGCGTTGGCGATGAGGTTGCCGTCGGGGTCGAAGAGCGCGCAGGAGAAGTCGAGGCGTTCCTTGATGTTGACGGAGTGGGCGGTGTTCTCCAGGCGCACGCCCATCTGCTCGGCGATCGCCATGAAGAGGTTGTTGAAGACCTCCAGGAGGACGGGGTCGACGTCGGTGCCGGCGGCGGTGCGCGTGGGGCGCGGGGTGACGCGGCGCAGCAGCAGGTGGCCGCCTTCGGCGGCGGTGGCGGCCCAGCCGGGGTCGACGACGGTGGTGGCGTCGGCCTCGGCGAGGATCGCGGGGCCGGTGACGGTGTCGCCGGGGCGCAGCTCCTCGCGGCGGTGCAGCGGGGTGTCGGCGGCCGCTCCGCCGCTGTACATGGTGACGGTGGCGCGGGCCGTGGGGGCGCCCTCGCGGCTGCTTTCGGACGCCTCTGTGGGGACGACGACGGGGCCGTGCGGTCCGGCGGTTCCGACGGCCTCCACGGAGACGGCCTCGACGACGATCGGCACGTCCATGGTGAAGGCGTACCGCTCTCGGTGGAGGGCTGTGAACCGGGTTTTCATCTCTTCTGCCGGAGCGAGCGGCACCGCGAGGCTCGCGTCGGTTTCGGCGTAACGGAGCAGCACGCGCGCGCGGGTGCTGATCGCCTCCTCGGGCAGTCCGTCGGCGCGCAGCTCCTCGCTCGTGCGGTCGGCGAGCTCGGCGCACAGCCGCTGGACGCGCTCGGCCGTGCCGTCGGCGTCGAGTTCGGCCTCGACCGACCGCTCGCGCATGGCGGTGGCGTCGGCGAGCCCGATCCCGTACGCGGAGAGGACACCGGCGAGCGGCGGTACGACGACGGTGTCGATGCCGAGCGCGTCGGCGACGGCGCAGGCGTGCTGGCCGCCGGCGCCGCCGAAGCTGGTGAGGGCGTAGCGGGTGATGTCGTGGCCGCGCTGGACGGAGATCTTCTTGACGGCGCTGGCCATGTTGAGGACGGCGATCTCCAGGAAGCCGGCGGCCACCTGCTCGGGGGTGCGGCCGCCGCCGACCTCGGCGGCGAGGGCGGTGAACCTCTCGCGGACGACGTCGGCGTCGAGCGGCCGGTCGCCGTCGTCACCGAAGACGGCGGGGAAGTGGTCCGGCTGGATCCGGCCGAGCATCACGTTGGCGTCGGTGACGGTGAGCGGGCCGCCGCGCCGGTAGCAGGCGGGCCCGGGGACGGCGCCGGCCGAGTCGGGGCCGACGCGGTAGCGGCTGCCGTCGTAGTGGAGGACGGAGCCGCCGCCCGCGGCGACGGTGTGGATGCTCATCATCGGGGCGCGCATCCGCACGCCGGCGACCTGTGTACCGAGTTCACGCTCGAACTCGCCCGCGTAGTGCGACACATCGGTGGAGGTGCCGCCCATGTCGAAGCCGATGACCCGGTCGAAGCCCGCTTGTCCGGAGGTACGGGCCATGCCGACGACGCCGCCGGCGGGGCCGGACAGGACGGCGTCCTTGCCGCGGAAGTGCGCGGCCTCGCGCAGGCCGCCGTTGGACTGCATGAACATCAGGCGGATGCCGGCGAGTTCACGGGCGACCTCGTCGACGTACCGGCGCAGGATCGGCGACAGGTAGGCGTCGACGACGGTGGTGTCGCCGCGCGGGACGAGCTTGATGAGCGGGCTGACCTCGTGGGAGCAGCTCACCTGGGTGAAGCCGGCGGCGCGGGCGAGTGCGGCGACGCGGGTCTCGTGGGCGGGGTGGCGGTAGCCGTGCAACAGGACGACGGCGGCGGAGCGCAGCCCGTCGCGGTGGGCCGCGGCCAGGGCGGCGGCGACGGCGTCCTCGTCGAGCGGGGTGACGGTCCCGCCGCGGGCGTCGACCCGTTCGGGGACCTCGATCACGCGCGCGTACACGGCCTCGGGCAGCACGATGTGCCGGTCGAAGAGGCGCGGGCGGTTCTGGTAGGCGATGCGGAGGGCGTCGCGGAAGCCGCTGGTGATCAGCAGGACGGTGGGTTCGCCGCGGCGCTCCAGGAGGGCGTTGGTGGCGACGGTGGTGCCCATCTTGACGACCGCGACCCGGTCGGCGGGCACGGCCTCGCCGGGGTCGAGGCCGAGCAGCAGCCGGATGCCGGCGACGGCGGCGTCGTCGGGCCGGGCGGGATCGTGCGAGAGCAGTTTGCGGGTGACGAGCCGCCCGTCGGGGCGCCGGCCCACGACGTCGGTGAAGGTGCCGCCGCGGTCGATCCAGAACTCCCAGCGTCCGGTCATGCCCTCATTGTGGCCGCCAGCGCCTGGGCGAGGGCGTGGTCGGCGCGCGCGTCGAGGCGGTCGCGGGTGCCGGTGGCGGAGTAGCGGACCTCGGTGGCGGCGAGCGCGAGCAGCTGGGGCAGCAGGTCGCCGCAGCGGCGTACGACCCAGGCGGTGCCGGCCGTCGCCAGCCAGACGACGGCGTCGGCGCGGGTGGGCGGCGGTTGCCTGGGTTCGCGGGAGGGCGCCGCGCCGTGGGCGAGGCCGCGTTCGCGGAGCAGCGCGTGGAAGGCGGCGGCGATGGTGCGGTGGCCGCGTTCGCCGGGGTGCAGCCGGTCGGCGCTCCACAGGGTGCGGTCGTCGGTCCAGGCGGGCGCGTCCAGGTGCAGATGGACGGCGCCGTAGCGGGCGGACAGTTCGTGCGTGACGGCGTTGACGGCCCGTTGCCGGCGGGCGAGGGGCCGGGCGAGCGGCGCGGGCAGGCCGAGCATCCGCCCGGGATCGGGCAGACAGGCGGTGAGCAGGACGGTGCCGGTCGCGGTGAGTTCGGCGCAGACCCGGTCGAGGCGGCGCGCGAGCAGGCCGATGTCGAAGGTGCGGCGCAGCGTGTCGTTGACGCCGACGACGACGGACGCGAGCTGGGGCCGCAGCGCGAGCGCCGCGGGCAGCTGGGTCTCGGCGACGTCCCGGCTCTGCGCCCCGCTCGACGAGAGGTTGCTGAAGGCGACCTGCCCGTGCTCGCCGGCCAGGCCTTCGGCGAGCAGTGCGGCCCAGCCGCGCCAGGCGTCTCCGACGCGGTCGCCGACGCCCTCGCTGAGGGAGTCGCCGAGCACGACGAACCGGGTGATCCGGGGTGCGGTCGGCGGCGCGGCCTTCTCCTCCACGCCGGAGAGGCCGGCGGTCATCGCGGCGCCTCCTGGCGGGCGTCGTGGGCGGCGAGGAAGGCGGCGGTGGCGCGGGACCAGGAGAAGAGTTCGGCGCGGCCGCGGGCGGCGGCCCGGCGGGCGGGTTCGTCGCGGGCGAGGAGCGTGCGGACGGCGCGGGCGAAGGAGACCGGGTCGTCGGCGGCGCAGGCGCCCGCGTCGGCGACGACCTCGGGGAGCGCGGAGGAGGCGCTGCAGACGACGGGCGTGCCGCAGGCGAGGGCTTCCAGGGCGGCGAGGCCGAACGTTTCCGCGGGCCCCGGGGCGAGGCACACGTCGGCCGCGGCCTGGAGGTCGGCCAGCTCCTCGCGGTCGCCGACATGGCCGAGGAACCGGACCGGAAGCCGCTGCTCCCGGGCCCGCCGCTGCAGGGCGCCGCGCAGCGGTCCGTCACCGGCCACCACGAGCGCGGCCCGCAGCCCCTGCGCGCGCAGCACGGCGAGGGCGTCGAGGGCGGTGCCGGGGCGCTTCTCCACGGAGAGCCGGGAGCACATCACGAGCAGCGCCCGCTCGCCGGCCGCGTACCGCGCCCGCAGGACGGCGCTGCGCCGCCCGGGCCGGCAGCGGTCCAGGTCGACGCCGAGCGGCGCCCGGACGACGTTGCGCGCCCCGATCCGTACGAACTCCCGCTCCGCCCACTCGGTGGTGCAGACGATCCGGGAGTACACCCACGCGGTGCGGCGGTTCAGCCGGTCGGCCGCCCGGGCCGCGACCGGTGCCGGCAGGCCCCAGGTGCGGAGCACGCCGTCGGCGGTCTCGTGGGAGACCATCACGGAGGGCACCCGGGCGCGCCGGGCCCACTCCCCCGTCCAGCGCAGGGTGGTCCGGTCGGAGACCTCCAGGCGGTCGGGGGCGAGCTCCTCCAGGAGCCGGCGCAGCCGGCGGCGGTCGGCGAGGACGCGGTAGCCGCCGGTGCCGGGCAGCTCGGGGCCGGGCAGGGTGATCACCCGGCCCTGCGCGGTCTCCCGGTCGCTCGGCCGGTCGCCGGGGACGACGAGGACGGGTTCGTGACCGGCGGCCAGGTAGCCGCGGCCGAGCTGGTCGAGAGCGGTGCGCAGGCCGCCGGAGGTCGGGGTGACGAAGTTGGCGAGCCGCACGATCCGCAACGGGCCTCCGGCGCTGTCGCGCGTGCCGTGACGGTCGCCGTGCCGCGTGCCGTCGCCTCGCTGCCCGCCCTGGTGGTTGCCGTGCCGGTGGCCGCGAGGGGTGTCATGGCGGGTGTCGGTCACGCCGCCACCGCCGTCCGCTCCCGCAGCACCTCCAGGTAGTGGCCGATCAGCTCGTCGCCGACCGCCTCCCAGGTGCGCTGTTCGACCGCGGCGCGCCCGGCCCTGCCGTATGCGGCCCGGAGCGTCGGTGCGGCGGCCAGCGAGGCGACGGCCTGGCGCAGCGCGTCCGCGTCCTCGGGCGGGACGAGGAGTCCGGTGCGGCGGTGGGCGACCAGGTCGAGGGGGCCGCCGGCGGCGGGCGCGACGACCGGGACGCCGCTCGCCATGGCCTCCTGCACGGTCTGGCAGAACGTCTCGTACGGGCCGGTGTGCGCGAACACGTCGAGCGAGGCGAAGATCCGCGCGAGCTCGTCGCCGGTGCGGCGGCCCAGGAAGACGGCCCCGGGCAGGGCCGCCCGCAGCCCCGGCTCGCTGGGGCCGTCGCCGACGACCACGACCCGTACCCCGGGCAGCCCGCACACCGCCGCGAGCAGGTCCACCCGCTTCTCGGGCGCGAGCCGCCCCACGTACCCGAAGAGCGTCTCCCCGCCCGGCGCGAGCTCGCGCCGCAGGGCCGCGTCGCGCAGCTCCGGCCGGAAGCGCGCGGTGTCGACCCCGCGCCGCCAGATCCGGACCCGCCCGATCCCGTGCGCCTCCAGGTCGCGCGCGGCGGCGGTGGAGGGCGCGAGGGTCCGGTCGGCGGCGCCGTGCACGGCCCGCAGCCGGCGCCAGGCGGCGGACTCGCCGCCGCCCACGTACGTACGGGCGTAGCCGGCGAGATCGGTCTGGTAGACGGCGACGGCGGGCAGCCCGAGCCGGGCGGCGGCGTTCATTCCGCGCACGCCGAGCACGAACGGGCCGGCCAGGTGCACGAGGTCCGCGCGGTGCGCGGCGATGGCGTGGGACACCCGGCGGCTGGGCAGCGCCACCCGCACCTGCGGATAGCCGGGCAGCGGCAGCGACGGCACCCGCACGACGGGGCAGGGTGCGGCGGCGTCCGGGTCGCCGGCGGCGGTGACGGGGACGGCGGGGGCGACCACGAGCGGGGCGTGGCCGCGGCGGACGAGGTGGCGGGCGGTCTGCAGGGCGGTGTGGGCCACACCGTTGACATCGGGCGGGAAGGACTCGGTGACGATGACGACACGCATACGGGTGTTCTCGTCGCGTTCGGCGTGTCCCCGTCAAAGTGGATCTGGACGGGCGGGGAACGTCCCATGAGCGTTTACCGCGCCGAGGGCACGGGGGACGCCGACGCCCGCGCGGCCGCGGGGGTGGCCGGAAAGCGGCCACCCCCGTCGTACCGCGGAAACGCGGAGCCCCGAGGGGCGTGCGGATCCTAGGGGGTGTCTTGTCGATCAGGCCGGATCAGGGAGCGGCGTCTGGTGCATGGGGTCTCCCCAGGCCCGCAGGGCCTAGGGGACGCATCGCAAGGCGGAGGAGGGAGTCCATGCGGAGCATCGGCGACCGACGACAACGCGGCGAGGCGCGGTGCTGGGGGCACCTCCCAGGCGAAGCTCTGGGGGAGTCGCGAGCCCGGCATGATCGGCGAGACACCCCCTAGACCTGGAGGTCCAGGTCCGGTCCTATCCGCTGGCGCACGGCCGTCTGGACCTCCGCCTCCTCGGCGGGGTCGACGGCGAGGCGGCGCAGTCGCTCGGCGACCCGGACGTCACCGGTCTCGGCGTGCAGGGCCGCGACCTCGCGGGTGGTCTCCTCGCAGTCCCAGAGGCATTCGACGGCGAAGCCGGTGGGGAAACCGGCGTCCGTGGCGGCGAGGGCGCGGGCCGTGCGGCCGCGCAGCTCGGAGGAGGCGGTCTCGCGGTAGACGTGGCGCAGTACGGGCGCGGCGCAGGCGATGCCGAGCCGGCCGGCGCCGTCGACGAGGGGGTAGAGCGCGGGGGCGTCGGGGCCCTGGGAGCGGATCGTCTCGCGGAGGGCGCCGAGGACGAGGGGGGAGTCCTCGGAGCCGCCGCGGCAGGCGAGCGTCCCGGCCGCGGCGGCGCCGAGCGCGTCGGGGCGGTGGATCCAGCCGCGGGCGCGGTCGACGGCGGCCTCGCCGCTCATCCTCCCGTACGCGGTGACGGCGGCGTCCGCGACGGTGCGCGGGCCGTCGTTGACAGCGAGTTCGACGAGGTCGAGGACGGCGGGGTCCTGGGCCTCGGCGAGGTAGTGCAGGGCGGCGCAGCGGGCGCCGTCGGGGCCGCTGCGGGCCGCGTCGAGGATCGTCCCGCGGTCTTCGGGGCCGGCGACGGCGACCAGGCAGCGGGCGGCGGGCAGATGCAGCTCGGCGCCGCGTTCGTGGCCCTCCTGGGCCCAGTCGAGGACGGCCCGGACGCTCCAGCCGGGGCGCGGCCCGGTCGGGGTCAGCTGCCGCTGCCAGCGGTCGAAGGAGCCCTGTTCGCGGGCGGCCCGGATGCGGGCGCCCACGGATGCGCGCGGGTCCTCGGCCCACAGCCGCCACGGCCGCGGCTCGTAGGCGTCGCGGACGGTGGCGGCGAGCTCGGCCTCGCCCTCGGGGGTGGCCGGGAAGCGGGCGAGCACGGGCAGGGCGAGGGCGCGCAGGCCCGCGTCGTCGTCGCGCAGCGCGAGCTCGTCGAGGGCCCAGGCCCAGTTGGTCCCGGCGGCGGCGTAGCGCCGCAGGAGCAGCAGGGCGTCCTGGCGTCCGTACGAGGCCAGGTGACCGAGGACGGAGAGCGCGAGCCCGGTCCTGGACTCCTCGTCGTCGAGGTGGTCCTCGGCGCCGAAGAGGTGTGCCTCGATCTCCTCCAGACCTCCGGCGAGGTCCAGGTAGAGCCGGGCGTAGTAGAGGGAGCGGTTCTCGACCCGCCAGTCCTGGCGCGGGTCGTCGAGAACGCAGTGGTTGAGGGCCGCGAGGGCCTCGGCACGTGGCGCGGCGAGCGCATGCAGGGTGCCGTCGCCGCGGCCCCGCTGCAGCAGACCGAGCAGGGTGCCGCTCGGCGCTATGACTGGATCGAACATGGAAGACGCCTCACATCAAGCTGTCGACACGACCGGGGGGAATCCGGGATGAACCGGGTCAGGCTGTTCGCCTAGGCCGTGCGGCAACATGTCGGCCGCCCGTCGTCCTGCGCTTGCCAGTGACCATCTTCCTCTGCCTCTCGTCGGTGGCCCCATCCGGGCCCGACGTCATGATGACCCACCCATTTCGCCACCGCGACCACATTTACGGCACCGTCTCACCTGGGGTTCAGCCCGCGTTCACCGAGCTCCGAACAGTTCCAGGAGTTCGGTCTTGCCAAACATCCGCGCGGTGTCCACGGCGGACGGAGTCCCGGCTTCCGGATTCGCCCCGCCGGCGAGCAGGGCCCGGACGACGGTGTCCTCGCCCTTGAAGACGGCACCGGCGAGCGGGGTCTGGCCTCGGTCGTTGGCGCGGTCGGCGTCGGCGCCGCGGGTCAGCAGGGCGGTCACGGCCTCGGCGTGGCCGTGGTACGCGGCGAGCATGACGAGCGAGTCGCCCTTCTCGTTGCTGAGGTTCGCCGGGACACCGGCGTCGAGGTACGCGGCGAGGGTCACCGCGTCGCCGGTGCGCGCGAGGTCGAAGACCTTGGAGGCCAGCTCGACGACCTCGGGGTCCGGGGTCTCGTTCTCGCTCATGGTTCACAACCGCCCTTCGTGCTTGACCTGCCGCCTGCCCGGCCTGCTATCTGCCCGGCCTGCTGCCTGCTTGACCTGCGACGCACGGCAAGCGCGGCCGTACGAGTGAATCGACAGGGTACTGCCCGCGACACGACATGAGGCGGCGTGTCCGCGGCAAGGATGATCGCGGTCCACGACGGCGGGGCGCACTATCGCAAACCATGCGATTCGCCACCCGGAGAGGGGCCCGGCGTCCGCCGGTCAAGTGAAAACGCGAATGATTCACCCATTTGCACCTTTAGTCATATAGATACTTGCCGTGAACTTGGAAGGACTCATCGTGACTGTCCCCTCAATCAGGAGAACCGCTCATGATCCTGTCCTTCTCAGTCGTCGTCCTGCTCGGCATCGTCTCCTTCCTGTTCTTCAAGAAGGACGGCCTCAAGGTCTCGCACGCGCTGGTCTGCTCGCTCTTCGGGTTCTACCTGGCGGGCACCGCCATCGCGCCGAGCATCACCGCCGGCGGTCAGAGCCTCGCCAGCCTCCTCGGCGGGATCAAGTTCTGACGCCTCTCCACCCCTTCCACCCCTCCAGGAGTACGACGTGGCCCGGCGACCACTCCCCCGCATTCTGAGCAGCGGCACCGCACAGATCGCTCGCAGCCGAGAGATCGCGCGCACGGCCGCCGACAGCGCCACCGACGTGCTCCATCCGCTGATCACCATCTCGCGTGGTCTGCGGAAGCTGGCCGCGACCGCGCGCGCCAAGTGGGCCGCGACCCCCAAAGAACGGCGTGGTCCCACGCTGTTCCTGGTCGCGGCCTGCGTCCTCGTCGTCGCCCTCGTGCCGTACGGACCGCTCCTCGCGCTCGTCGCGCTGATGGGCGCGGCCGCCTGGCAGGGGCGGGAGCGCCCGGTCGTCAAGACCGGACCCGACGACGCCGAGGTCGCCCGGCTCCAGGGCCTCTACGAGGCCCTGGTGCCCTATCTGTCGCTGCCCGAGGACCCCGAGCCGCTCTTCACGCACGGCGGCGACTGGGCCGCCGCCTTCGCGGACCACGCCTTCGACGAGGACGGGCGGCTCACCCGGCTGCGCATCTCCTACCCCCCGTACTTCCCCGACGGCGAGCCCGCCGCCCGGGCGCGCGTCGAGCAGCTGCTGCACGCCAAGTCGGGGCGCGGCCGCGAGTACCTCTTCGAGTGGGACGAGGAGGGCAACCGGCTCACGATGCGGGTGCTGCCCGCCCTGCCCACCACCATCGCCGCCCAGCGCTTCGTCACCGTGCCCGGCGAGACGGTGCTCGGCTTCACCGACGCCGACGCCGTGCAGCGGACCGTGCCGGTCCGGGCCTCCGACGGCACCGAGGACGCCCCGGCCGTCGTCTGGCGCACCGGCCCCCGCTCCACCGAGCCGCACCTGCTCGCCGTCGGCCAGCCCGGCAGCGGCACCACCTCCCTGCTCCGCTCGATCGCTCTCCAGGCGCTCCCGCACGGCGACGTCCTCGTCATCGAGGGCGGCGGCACCGGCGAGTACGCGTGCCTCGTCGGCCGGGACGGCGTGCTCGCCGTCGAGTGCGGCCTCACGGGCGCCCTCGCCAGCCTGGAGTGGGCCGCGCACGAGACCGAACGCCGGCTCGTCGCCGCCAACCGGGCCCGCCAGTCCGGCCACCCGGCTCCCGAGGACACCCGGCGCCCGCTGTGGATCCTGCTCGACCGGCCGAGCGTCCTCGGCGACCTCGCCGCCGCCGACGGCCGCCCCGACCCGCAGGACCTGCTCCAGCTGCCGCTCCGGCACGGGCGCGCCGCCCAGGTCACCGTGGTGGTCGCGGAACAGTTCGACAGCCTGGACACGCTGACCGAGACGGTACGGAGCCACACCCGCGCCCGGGTCGTGCTCGGCCCCGCCGCCCCCGACCAGATCGCCGCGGTCCTCGGCACCCGCCCGCACACCACCCCGGTCCCCGACGTCCCGCCCGGCCGCGGCTACGCCCGCCTCGGCACCGGCCCGGTCCTCCGCCTCCAGGTGCCGGCCACCCCGGACCCGTACGACGACGCCACCAGCGAGGCGCACCGCCAGGCCGTCCTGGAGCTGCTCCCCGAGCGCCGGACGACCGCGGGCTCGGCCCCGGAGCTCGGCCTGGAACCGGACCTGGACGCGGACACGGCCCCGACGCTGCGCAAGGAGCCGGGGGCGGCGGTGCCGTCGCCGGTGCCGGCGGAGGGCTGAGGCCGGATCGGATAGTGGATGCGGGATGTCGGATCCATGGCGTTGGATCCAACATCCCGCATCCCGGATCCCGGATCCCGCATCCTGGATCCCGCATCCTGGATCCCGGATGTTGGATCCCGGATGTTGGATTCCGGACTCGGGATGTTGGATCCCGGACTCGGGATGTTGGATCCCGGATGTTGGATACGGAAGAGGGCGGCCGCACGTGATCGGTGCGGCCGCCCTCTTCGTACGCCCTGCCGCGTACCCCGCCGTCAGGCCACGAAGGAGCGGGGGCTCTCCACGCCCGCCCCCGCGCCCGACTCGACCAGGCGGGCCGCGGCGGCGAGGCGGGCGGCCGCCTCCTCGGCGACCGGGCCGCTGACCGTGAACGGCAGCCGGATGTAGCCCTCGAAGGCGCCGTCGACGCCGAACCGCGGGCCCGAGGGGACCCGGACGCCGACCCGCTCGCCCACCTCGGCGAGCCGCGAGCCGGAGAGACCGCCGGTGCGCACCCAGAGCGTGAGGCCGCCGCGCGGCACCTCGAACTCCCAGTCGGGCAGCTCCTTGCGGACGGCGGCCACCAGGGCGTCGCGGTTCTCCCGGGCCTGGGCGCGGCGCAGGGACACGGCCTGCTCCCAGCCGCCGGTGTGCATCAGCCAGTTGACGCCGAGCTGCTCCAGGACGGGGGTCCCGAGGTCCGCGTAGGCGCGGGCGGCGACGAGCGCGCGGATCACGTCGGGCGCGGCCCGCACCCAGCCGATCCGCATGCCCGCCCAGAACGCCTTGCTCGCCGAGCCCACGGTGAGCACGGTGGCGCCGGACGGGTCGAAGGCGCAGACGCGGCGGGGCATCTCCAGGTCGTCGTCGAGAAACAGCTCGGTCATGGTCTCGTCGACCACGAGCACCGTGCCGGCCGAGCGCGCGGCCTCGACCAGCTGGCGTCGCTGGTCCTCGTCGGCGAGGGCGCCGGTGGGGTTGTGGAAGTCGGCGACGACGTACGCGAGGCGGGGCGCCGCATCCCGCAGGACCTGCCGCCAGCGGGCCAGGTCCCAGCCGCGCAGCCCCTCGGCCATGGCGACGGGGACGAGCCGGGCGCCGGTCTCGCGCATGAGCTGGAGGATGTTCGCGTACGACGGGGACTCCACGGCGATCCGCTCGCCGCGGCCCGCGAAGAGATGGCAGATCGCGTCGATGGCACCCATGGCGCCGGTGGTGACCATGATCTGCTCGGGCATGGTGGGGATACCGCGCTCGGTGTAGCGCTCGGCGAGCATCTGGCGCAGCGCGGGCAGCCCGGCCGGGTAGTCGCCGTGGGTGTGCGCGTACGGCGGCAGTTCCTCGAGGGCGCCCTGGACGGACCGGGTGAGCCAGGGCTCGGGCGCGGGCAGCGCGGCGCAGCCCAGGTCGATGAGGGAACCGAGGGACTCGGGCGGCAGTGGTTCCAGGCCGCGGGCGGGCAGCGGGTTGCCGGCCGGGACGGCGGTCCAGCTGCCGGCGCCGCGCCGGGACTCCAGGAAGCCTTCGGTGCGCAGCGCCTCGTAGGCGGCGGCTACGGTGGTACGGCTGACGGTGAGGGCGAGCGCGAGCTCGCGCTCGGCGGGCAGCCGGGCGGCGACCGGGACGCGTCCTTCGAGGACGAGCAGCCGGATGCCGTCGGCGAGGGCGCGGTAGGCGGGCGGCTTGCGTGCGCCGGGCGTGGCGGGCCTGGTCTGCTGGGCCTGGAGTTGCCGGGCGAGCTGCGCCGCACCCACGGCCGAAGTCCACTGGGCCATGGAAATCAGTCCACCTTCCGCGAATTGGCCATGGTTGGCGTGATGCCCCCCGCCACAGAGTGGCATGCGCCAGTCCACCTGCACCACCCGGGCCCTCATCCACGCCCTGGTTCGACGCCATCACCCAAGGGGGCATTTCCTTGTCCATCGCCTCCGGTCTCCGCGGCCGGCACCTCACCCGCCGGCTCGTCCAGCTCTACGCCGGCCTCACGCTCTACGGGGTCAGCTCGGCGCTGCTCGTCCGCGGCGGCCTGGGCCTGGAGCCCTGGGGCGTGCTCCACCAGGGCATCGCCGAGCGCGCCGGGCTCAGCATCGGCGTCGTGTCGATCATCGTCGGCGCGATCGTGCTGCTGCTGTGGATACCCATCCGGCAGAAGCCGGGCCTCGGCACGGTCTCCAACGTCTTCGTCATCGGCCTCGCGATGGACGGCACCCTCGCGCTCGTGCCGGAGACGGACGGCCTGCCGACCGGAATCGCCCTGATGGTGCTCGGCATCGTCCTGAACGGCGTCGCGACCGGCCTCTACATCGCGGCCCGCTTCGGGCCCGGCCCGCGCGACGGTCTGATGACCGGCCTGCACCGGCTGACGGGGCGGTCGATCCGGCTGGTCCGGACCGCGATCGAGGTGGCGGTGGTCGCGACGGGCTTCCTGCTCGGCGGTTCGGTGGGCGTGGGGACGGTCGTGTACGCGCTGTCGATCGGCCCGCTGGCGCAGTTCTTCCTGAAGGTGTTCGCGGTGGCGGAGCCGGATCCTGGATCCGATGTCCGGGAGGTTGGATCCACGATCCAGGAGGCTGGAGCCACGATCCAGCAGGTTGGATCCACGATCCCGGAGCTTGGATCCACGATCCACGACGCTGGATCCACGATCCCGGAGCTTGGATCCACGATCCACGACGCTGGATCCACGATCCCGGAGGTTGGATCCAATCCTCACGTTCCGGCGTTCAGCCCGTCTACCGCCGAGTAACCCGGGCAGGCCATACTGCGCCCGTGACTCGCGAACGCCACCCCTACCTCGACCACCCGGCCACCCTCCCCTTCGCCCACCGTGGCGGCACGGCGGACGGTCTGGAGAACACGGCGGCCGCCTTCCGGCGGGCCGCCGCTGCCGGTTACCGCTATTTCGAGACCGATGTGCACACCACCGCGGACGGCCGGCTCGTCGCGTTCCACGACTCGACGCTGGACCGGGTGACGGACGCCAAGGGCCGGATCCGGGATCTGCCGTGGTCGGAGGTCCGGCAGGCGCGGGTGGCGGGCAAGGAGCCGCTGCCGCTCTTCGCGGACCTGCTGGACGAGTTCCCGGAGGCCCGCTGGAACGTGGACCTGAAGGCCGAGTCCGCGCTGGTCCCGCTCGTCGAGCTGATCCGCAGGGCGGATGCCTGGGACCGGGTCTGCGTGGGCTCCTTCACGGAGTCCCGGATCGCGCGGGCCCACAAGCTCGCCGGGCCGCGCCTCGCGACCTCGTACGGCGTGAAGGGTGTCCTGGGCCTCCGGCTGCGCTCGCTCGGGATCCCGGCGGCGCTGCGCGCGGGCGCCGTCGCCGCGCAGGTGCCGGAACGGCAGGCGGGCATCCCGGTGGTGGACCGCCGCTTCGTCCGGGAGGCGCACGCGCGCGGCCTGCAGGTCCACGTCTGGACCGTGAACGAACCGCAACGTATGCACGCCCTCCTGGACCTTGGCGTGGACGGCATCATGACCGATCATCTGGAGACGCTGCGCGACGTCCTCACGGACCGAGGACTGTGGTTCTGAGCGCGCGGACCACCACGGGGACCCACGGGGACGAACGAAAGGGCGCGGCCTTGACCGACGTCGACACGACCGAGCAGCGGGACGACGGCCAGGCCGCCGATCCGGCCGCCCGGCGGCGCGAGCAGCACGGCTGGTATTTCTACGACTTCGCGTGCTCGGTCTATTCGACCAGCGTCGTCACGGTCTTCCTGGGCCCGTATCTGACCGCGATCGCCAAGGCCGCGGCGGACCGGGACGGCTTCGTCCACCCGCTCGGCATCCCGGTGCGGGCCGGTTCCCTCTTCGCGTACTCCGTCTCCTTCTCCATCGTCGTCGCCGTCCTGGCGATGCCGCTGGTCGGCGCGGCGGCGGACCGTACGGGCCGGAAGAAGCCGCTGCTCGCGGCCTCGGCGTACGTGGGCGCGGCGGCCACGACCGGGATGTTCTTCCTGGACGGGCACCGCTATCTGCTCGGGGCGTTCCTGCTCATCGTGGCGAACGCGTCGCTGTCGGTGTCGATGGTGCTCTACAACGCGTACCTGCCGCAGATCGCGGAGCCGGACGAGCGGGACACGGTCTCCTCGCGCGGCTGGGCGTTCGGCTACACCTCGGGTGCGCTCGTCCTAGTGCTCAACCTGGTCCTGTTCTCCGGCCACGACTCCTTCGGCCTGTCCCAGGGCATGGCGGTGCGGATCTGTCTGGCCTCGGCCGGGCTCTGGTGGGGCGCGTTCACGCTGGTGCCGCTGCGACGGCTGCGCGACCGGCGGACCGAGCGCGCGGACGGCGGACACGGTGAGGGTGCGGTCGGCAGCGGCTGGAAGCAGTTGGCGGCGACACTGCGGGACATGCGGCGGCATCCGCTGACGCTGTCGTTCCTGCTGGCGTACCTGATCTACAACGACGGGATCCAGACAGTGATCTCGCAGGCGTCGGTGTACGGCTCCGAGGAGCTGGGCCTGGACCAGACGACGCTGATCACCGCGGTGCTGCTCGTGCAGATCCTCGCGGTGGCGGGCGCCCTCGCGATGGGGCGGCTGGCCCGCTCGTACGGGGCGAAGCGGACCATCCTCGGCTCGCTGGGCGTGTGGACGACGATCCTGGCGGCCGGCTACTTCCTGCCCTCCGGGGCGCCGGTGGCGTTCTTCTGCCTGGCGGCGGCGATCGGCCTGGTCCTGGGCGGCAGCCAGGCGCTCTCGCGGTCGCTTTTCTCACACCTGGTGCCGCGCGGCAAGGAGGCGGAGTACTTCTCCGCGTACGAGATGAGCGACCGGGGGCTGAGCTGGCTGGGTCCGTTGGTGTTCGGTCTCGCGTATCAGCTGACCGGGAGCTACCGGGATGCCATCATCTCTCTGGTGATCTTCTTCGCCGTCGGTTCCGTGCTGCTCGCGCGGGTCCCGGTGAGGCGCGCGGTGGCCGAGGCGGGCAACCCCGTACCTGCCCGGATTTAGACGCGGAAGTGAATGGGCGGTAGTGTACGCCTTTGGCCTGCCAGGCGGACCGTTACTGCGTGCTGACTTAGTGAAGACGCTAGGTGACATCTGCTGCCAGATGTGACAAAACGGGCAATGGTGGGTACAAAAACGGGCGGCACGACGGGCGACGCATGACCGGGAACGGGAATCTTTACCGCCGACCGGACGTTGACCGGATGACGACGACAGCGACACCTGTCCTGTGGGCGACAAGCCCGGGAGGCACGATTCATGAGTGAGCGAGCTCTTCGCGGCACGCGCCTCGTGGTGACCAGCTACGAGACGGACCGCGGCATCGATCTGGCCCCGCGCCAGGCCGTGGAGTACGCATGCGAGAAGGGCCATCGTTTCGAGATGCCCTTCTCGGTCGAGGCGGAGATTCCGCCGGAGTGGGAGTGCAAGGTCTGCGGAATCCAGGCACTCCTGGTGGACGGAGACGGCCCCGAAGAGAAGAAGGCCAAGCCGGCGCGTACGCACTGGGACATGCTCATGGAGCGGCGTACCCGCGAGGAGCTGGAGGAGGTGCTGGCCGAGCGGCTGGCGGTCCTTCGGTCCGGCGCCATGAACATCGCCGTGCATCCGCGCGACAGCCGGAAGTCCGCCTGACCCCAGTCGGGCGGAGGGCCGCACGGCCATACGAGAAACGCCGCGGGGCCCGGTACACGATGTGTGTACCGGGCCCCGCGGCGTTGCCGTATCCCGCGCGTCGCCGTAGCCCGCGCGCTGCCGGGGCCCCGTGGCGTTGCCGTACCCCGTCGCACGAGCCCGTTGCCGTACCCCTCGTACGAGCCGGAGAGCCGCGCGTACGAGCCCGAGCCGGGGCCCGGCCGGCGCCGTATACGCCGCGAGGGCCCGGGTAAGCCGGGCCCTCGCGGCGCTCAGGAAGCTCAGGGCATCAGCGGCGGGCGGTCGTCCCGGGGCTCACGCGGGCCCTGGGACGCGTCCTCGCGGATGACCTCACCCTGCACGACCTTCCCGTCCGGGCGGTGCATGCGGGCCTGCCGGAAGGCGTCCTGGAGGCTGCCCGGCGCGGCGGCGCCCATCCGCCGCTCCACGGTCTTCTCCGCGTACCGCCCGACGGCCGTGCGGACCTGCGGGATCAGGAGCAGCAGACCGGCCGCGTCGGAGAACAGGCCGGGGATCATCAGGAGCAGTCCGCCGAGCATCAGGAAGCCGTTGCGGTCCGCCGCGCCGGCCCGGTCGTCGGGCTGCGGCACCTCGCCGCGCCGCGCCGCCTCCTGGGCCCGCTGGAAGGTCCCCGTGAGGTTGGCGAAGGCGCGTCGGCCGGCCCGCTTGATCACGGCGGCACCGAGCACGGCACCGGCGACGAGCAGCAGGAAGACGGTGACGCCGCCCACCGCGTTCGCCACGACGGTGAGCAGCCAGATCTCCAGGACCAGCCAGACGGCGAGGCCCAGCGGGAGGAACGTGCGCGCCCGGGAGCGCTGAGGGGCGAGGGGGGCAGATGCGCCGGTCGTCATGCCCCCCAGTGTGCCTGGGAGCCCGCAGGAACGTCGTAAAGGAGACATCAGTACGGGATCGGCCCCCCGGGGGCGGCGCCTCAGGAGGACTTGCGGCCGAGCAGCCTGCCGACCTTCTCGGCCCGGGCGGTGAGGCCCCAGCCGGTGACCCGCCACAGCGCCTCGACGACGATGTTGCGGCTCATCTTGGAGTCGCCGATCTCGCGCTCCACGAAGGTGATGGGGACCTCCACGACGTGGAAGCCGGCGGCGACGGCGCGGCGGGCGAGGTCCACCTGGAAGCAGTAGCCGGCCGAGGCGACGTCGTCGAGGCCGAGGCCCTCCAGGGTCTCCTTGCGGAAGGCCCGGTAGCCGCCGGTGACGTCGCGGATGGGGACGTCGAGCATCAGGCGGGAGTAGAGGCTGCCGCCGCGGGAGATGAACTCGCGGGACTTGGGCCAGTTCACGATGCGGCCGCCCGGCACCCAGCGGGAGCCGAGCACCAGGTCGGCGCCCTTGAGGGCGGTGAGCAGCCGGGGCAGCTCCTCGGGCTGGTGGGAGCCGTCGGCGTCCATCTCGACGAGGACGCCGTAGCCGTTGTCCATGCCCCAGCGGAAGCCGGCCAGGTAGGCGGCGCCGAGCCCCTCCTTGCCCTTGCGGTGCAGGACGTGGACATGGTCGTCGTCGGCGGCGATCTCGTCGGCGAACTTGCCCGTGCCGTCGGGGCTGTTGTCGTCGGCGACGAGGATGTGCGCCTCCGGCACCGCCTTCCGCACGCGCGCGACGATCGGCCTGATGTTCTCCGCCTCGTTGTACGTGGGGATGATCACCAAAGCCTTGCCGAGCGGGCCGTAACGCCTCTGGCCACCGTCGTTCACTACTGCCCCTTCGGGATACGTACGCGAGCCCCCACCATAGCGAGCCCCACGCACGAAGTGCGGGATCGGGGCCCGGCGTCCTTCGGGCCGACCCGGGACCCGCTGGCTGCGGATCGGCCGAGGCCGTTGTCTACTGAACGCCGGTACCCCACCCGGGTCGCACCCTCCGCCGGAAAAACCTTCCCTCGCCCCCGAGGCGCGGGCGGCGTTCGGTGCCTGCGTGGAGGTCTGCAACCGGTCGGACGTCCGTGGTGGACGGGCCGAACCTACCGGCCGCCGACGGCCTGCTGTCAACACCCGTTTGACCTGCGGCGATGAGCCGTCCCTGCTGACGCCCCAGGAGGATCCGCAGGTCAATGGGCGGGCCCGGAAAAAGCCGGACGGCCGTACGAAATGTGCTCACATCACTCGTTCGGCCGGACGAACACGGTCTGCCCGGAGACGACGGTCGAGAGGCAGACCGGGAGCTCGGATCCGGGGGACAGATCCGGCAGGCCGGGCGTTCCGGAGCGCGGGTCGGTCGACCAGCGGGCCACCCGGTCGTCGGGCGCCTGCACCACCAGCTCACCGGTGCGCCAGATCGCGTAGTCGGCGGGCGCGCCGGGCACCAGGGTGCCGGCGTCGTCGCGGCCGACCGCGCGCCAGCCGCCGCGGGTGTGCGCGGTGAAGGCGGCACGGACGGAGACCCGGTGCTCGGGCGTCCGGTGGAAGGCGGCGGCGCGCACGGTGCCCCAGGGGTCCAGCGGGGTGACGGGGCTGTCCGAGCCGAAGGCGAGCGGCACGCCGGCGCGGAGCAGTGCGGCGTACGGGTTGAGGGTGCGGGCCCGCTCCACGCCGAGGCGGTCGGCGTACATGCCCTCGTCGCCGCCCCAGTACGCGTCGAAGGCCGGCTGCACGGAGGCGGTGAGGCCCAGCTCGGCGAAGGCGGCGATCGACTCGGGGCTGAGCATCTCGGCGTGCTCGACGCGGTGCCGGGCGGAGCGGATGCGGGCGAGGCCAAGCTTCTCGGAGGCGGTGCGGACGCCCTCGACGACCGCGTCGACGGCGGCGTCGCCGATGGCGTGGAAGCCGGCCTGGAGTCCGGCCTCGGTGCAGGCGACGACATGGGCGGCGATCGCGGCCGCGTCGAGGTGGGCCACGCCGGCGTGTCCGGGGCCGGCGTGGTCGGCGTACGGCTCGTGCAGGCAGGCGGTGTGGGAGCCGAGGGAGCCGTCGGCGAAGAGGTCGCCGGCCGCGCCGAGCGCGCCGAGCGCGCGGGCCCGCTCGATGTCGAGGTCGGCCCAGTAGCCGACGATCCGGGGGCCGGGCTCGCTGCGGGCGAGGTCCATCAGGCCGGTGAAGTCGTCCTCGGAGGAGATCTCCGGACCGCCGCACTCGTGCAGGGTGCCGATGCCGAGCGAGGCGGCGTGCTGCCGGGCGGCGCGCTGGGCCTCGCTGCGCTGCCGCGGGGAGAGCGCGGCGTAGGCGGCGGCGCGAGCGGCGTGGTGGGCGTCGCCGGTGAGCGGCTGCTGCCCGTCGTGGAAGCCGTCGAGCGCGCGGATTCCGGGGACGAGGTCGAGCAGGGCGGTGGTGACGACGGCCGAGTGGACGTCGATCCGGGTGAGGTAGAGCGGGCGGCCGCCGGTGAGCTCGTCGAGCTCGGAGCGGGTCAGCGGGCGGCGCTCGGGCCAGCGGGCGGCGTCCCAGCCGTGGCCGATGAGGATCCGGTCGGCGGGGCGGGCCGCGGCGTGGGCGCGGATCCGCTCGGCCGCGTCGGCGAGCGAGGCGGCGGCGGACAGGTCGAGGCCGGTGAGGGCGAGACCGGTCGCGGTGGTGTGCACATGGGCGTCGACGAACGCGGGGGTGACGAGCGCACCCTCCAGGTCGACCACCTCGTCCACGCCGGTGGCGAAGGCGTCGGCGGCGCCTTCCGAGCCCACCCAGGCGACGTGCCCGCGCTCCACCACCATGGCGGTGGCGAAGGGGTCGGCAGGGCTGTGGACTTCTCCACCGCGCAGCAGCACGGTGCGGTGTTCGTACGCGCTCATCCCACCAGGCTAGGACCTGGTGGGGGCCGCTTTGTCCGCCGGGCCCCGGATGCGGGGCCCCGGCCCCCTAGATGCGGGGCGGCCTGGCCTCGTACGGGGTGGACAGGACGACGGTGGTGCGGCTGGAGACGTGGGCCTGGGAGCGGATGCGGCTGAGCAGGTGCTCCAGCTCCAGGGGGGTGGCGACGCGCACCTTGAGGATGTAGTTCTCCTCCCCCGCGACGCTGTGGCACGCCTCGATCTCGGGGATGTCGGCGAGCCGGTCGGGGGTGTCGTCGGGGGCGCTGGGGTCGAAGGGTTTCACCGAGATGAAGGCGGTGAGCGGCAGGCCGACGGCCTCCGGGTCGACGACGGCGGCGTAGCCGCGGATGACTCCGCGCTGCTCGAGCCGGCGGACACGCTGATGCACGGCCGAGGTGGACAGGCCGGTGGCCTTGCCCAGGTCGGTGTAGCTCATGCGCCCGTCCTTGACCAGCAACTCGACGATCTGACGATCCAGCTCCTCCATGCGGTGACCCTATTGCCCCGGAGGGGCCGGAGGACAGCCGGGGGCGACCCGTATGCCACGGATCGGACATCCGCGGGGCACCTGCGAGCGGCATGTGACGAACGCCACAGGATTCGAGAGGCCTCGGGCGGGACCTCACGGTTATGCAGTGGCCCGTATGGGAATTGCTTGTTGTGGTCGAGGCCGATCGGATCCGGCCGACCCGTTCGAGGGGGAGATTCTCCATGCAGGAGCCTGTTGATTCCGTCGGCACGTCCGTCGACCCGTCCGAAGAGACGCCCGACGAGCTCGACGCGTACGACACCTTTGAGATGTTCCGGGTGATCTGCCCGGAGTGCGACCAGCCGATCGCGCTGCTCGCGGACGAGGACGTCCTGCCGGAGCACGCGCTCTGCCCGACGCCGTGGAACCCCTTCGTCCTCACCGTCTGCTCCGGTACGGGCCGGCCCGCCGCCGACCTCAGCCCCGCCGACGAGACCCTTGAGGTCCAGGAGCAGGACACCGCGCTGCTCCTGACGCTGCCTCAGGGCCTGGACTGGCGGATGCAGCCGTTCTCGCACGTCGGCGGCCCGGGTTCGCGCCCGGTCAAGCGGACCTCGCTGCGCCGCGCCGCCTGACGCGCGACTCGCCGGACCGGCTCGCGCCGGTCCGGCTGTCACCGGTCCCTCGCCACGGGTCCGGCCGTCACGGGACCGGCCGTCACCAGTAGCGTCCCCGCACCATCGCCGCGAGCGTGGCGTGGTGCAGGATCAGGCCGTCGGGATTCTCCGGCACCTCCACCTCGCCGAAGTACGCCTGGCGGTACGCGATCCTGAGCATGACGATGGCGTGCCGCAGCGCCGCGTAGAGGGTGTGGAACTCCATGTCCCGGGGCGTGTGCCCGGTGAGTTCGGCGTACCGCCGCTCGATCGCGTCGCGGCGCAGGAAGTCCGGCAGGCCGGGCTGGCCGAAGCCCACCGTGAGGTCCTGGAAGAAGCGGTGCAGGTAGACCGTCCAGCCGAGGTCGACCTCGCGCGGGGCGAAGGCGGCCATCTCCCAGTCGAGTACGGCCGCGGGCCTGAACCCGTCGTAGACGATGTTCCCGATCCGGGCGTCGCCCCAGGTCAGCACCGCCGGCCCGGGGTCCGCGGGCCAGTGCCGCTCCAGCCAGTCGAAGGCCGACTCGATGAGCGGTGAGGGCGCGAGGCCCTCCACCACCCAGGCGTAGTACGCCCGTTGGGCGTCGACGTGCCGTCGCAGCGGGTCCCCGGCGCCTTCCGGACCCTCCGGAAGCAGGAACTCCGCCTCCTTCGCCGGGAACTGGTCGTGCAGCCGCGCCAGGATGCCGACCGACTCGGCCTCCAGGACGGCCCGTTCGGCGTCGCTCGCCGCGTGCAGCCAGTTTCCCTCGTACGTGTAGGGCATCACGTCCGGCGGCACCCGTCCCTCCGCCCGCGCCATCACGAAGAAGGGCGCACCGAGCGGTCCGGGGTCCTCCTCCAGCCACAGCACCCGGGGCACGGGCACGTCGGTGTGCTCGGCGACCAGCCGCATCACGCGGTGCTGGCGGGCCATGTCGTACACGGGGAAGACGGTGTACGCGGCGGGGTCGGCGGCCAGCCGCAGCGCGCAGCCGCGGACCGGGGCGTCCGGATGCTCCAGGTCGAAGAGCAGCGTCTCGCTGGACATGCCGTTCGAGCCGGGTACGGCGAGGCCGGCGACCCGCGCGCCGGGCAGGCGTGCGTCGAGCCAGGCGGTGAGGCGGCGGCCGAGTTCCTCGGGGTCGCGGGTGGTGGTGCGGGGGCGGGGCGCCGATGTCATGTGCGGCTCCTCACGGGGCTGTCGAGGTGTGGTCGGCGAAGCCGCTGGGGTCGTGGCGGCCGAAGGAGCCGTGCTCGAAGATGCCGTGACCGACGCGGCCGTCGAGGGTGAAGCGGGCGGCGTGGTCGGTGACGCCGAACGCGGCCAGGGGATGGGCGGACGGGTCGGAGAGGTCGTACACGCGCCGGTCGGTCCAGTCGCGGCCCTGCCAGCTGCCGTGCTGCCAGTCGGGCGCGGGCGGGTAGCCGGCTCCGACGGCGAGCGGGGAGGACGCGAGGATCTCGACGCCTATCTCCAGGGGTTTGCCGGCCGGGTCGGTGAGGTGGACGACGGCGCGTTCGGGGTCGCGGGTGCCGGAGCGGTAGGTGATGTCGGTGCGGGGCCAGCCGAGTTGGGTGTCACGCCGGCCGTCCCGTACCAGCAGCGCCTCGTTCAGCGTGCGGTAGCCGTCCGCGTCCTCCTGGGCGATGACCATGAGGAAGCGGTCCTCGAAGCGCATCGGGATCCAGAGCCAGTGGAATCCCTCGGGGCGGAACTCCTCGGCGCGGCCCGGCTCTTCGCCGGGCAGCGGCCGGACGCCCCAGCTGCGGTCGCGGGTGCCGGTCCACTCCCCCGCCGTGACGGTGAACTCCTCGCCGCCCGCCCGGATCACGCCCGCGCAGTGGCCGGCCTGCACGAAGCGGCGGCCCTCCAGGGTGAGGCGGTCGCCGCGGCGCTGGGTGTGGTGGGGCTCCCAGACGGCGGGGAAGTCGCCGGTCCAGGTGAGGTCGAAGGAGAGCCCGTCGGGGTCGTGCGGGTCCGGGTCGCAGTGCAGGCCGAGCCGGCGCAGCGGTTCGTCGACGGTGATGCGGAGCGGGCCGACGGCCAGGTTCATCCGGTCGTCGCCGAGGGCGTCGGAGGCGCGGACGGCGTGCAGCCGGTCGCCGGTGCGCAGGGTCGCGTAGGCGTCGACGACGCCGGCGTTGGGGTAGACGCCGAGGCCGGCGATGAGCAGGGCGCGGCCCTGGTGGTCGAAGACGTGGAAGATGCACCGGTCGTAGGCGTTCCGGTCGCCGCTGACGTGGTGCTTCATGGAGAGCGGTGCCTGGTGCACGGGGTATTCGTCGAGCGGGACGGGCCGGTCGTCTGACACGTGTTACCTCCTCGGCGTCGAATCGGATCTGACGGTATGTCAGATATCCTGCCGAGGGCCAGAGTCGTGCACGGCGGGAAGGTCCGGGGACGCGTCGAACTGCCTCTCGACCACGTCCGGCGGTGACCGGGGGTACGGCCGGACCGTTGGTCACGGCATGACCACGCTGTATACGACACCCAGCGGATACGGCCGGCACCGACAGTCCGAGCCGCGCTTTGAAGAATCGGTTCAGCAGGCGGCGTCCGCAGCGGCGCCGACGCCGGTGCCCACACCTGTGCCCGTACCCACGCCCGTGCCCGTACCCGCGCAGGCGGCGCCCGCTCCTCCGCCCCCGCCCGCACCGCACCCGTCCGACCCGCCCATCTACTCGGCGGTGCTCCAGCTGTGGGCCAGCCACGGCCGGACCCTGCCCGGCCACCGCGACCAGGAGTGGAGCCGGCTGGCGGCCGGACCCGTCTGGGCCGACCGGACCGTGCGGGTCAGCGGGATTCTGGTCCGGCCAGGTGACGCGCGATGACGACCCGCTGGATCTGATTGGTGCCCTCGACGATCTGGAGCACCTTCGCCTCCCGCAGAAACCGTTCGACGGGGAAGTCCGCGGTGTAGCCGTAGCCGCCGAGCACCTGCACCGCGTCCGTCGTGACCCGCATCGCCGCGTCCGAACAGAACAGCTTCGCCATGGCCGCCTGCTTCCCGAACGGCCGGCCCTCGTCCCGCAGCCGCGCGGCCTCCAGATACAGCGCCCGCCCGGCCTCGATCTGCGTCGCCATGTCCGCGAGCAGGAAGCGCAGGCCCTGGAAGTCCGCGATCGGCCGGCCGAACTGGCGCCGCTCCCGCGCGTACGCCACGGCCGCGTCCAGCGCGGCCTGCGCGACGCCCACCGCGCACGCGGCGATCCCGAGCCGCCCCGAGTCCAGGGCGGCCAGCGCGATCGCGAAGCCCTGGCCCTCCGCCCCGATCCGCCGCGCGTCCGGCACGCGGACGCCGTCCAGATGCACCTGCGCCGTCGGCGAGCCCTTCATGCCCATCTTCCGCTCCGGCGCGGCAGCGCTCAGGCCGGGCGCGTCCCCCGGCACCAGGAAGGCGGTGATCCCCTTCGGGCCCGCGCCGCCCGTGCGCGCCATCACGGTGTAGAAGTCCGCGATGCCGCCGTGCGTGATCCACGCCTTCGTGCCGTCGAGCACCCAGTCTCCCCCGCCGTCCCGGACCGCGCGGGTGCGCAGCGCGGCCGCGTCCGAACCGGAGGACGGCTCGGACAGGCAGTACGCGCCGAGCAGTCCGCCGCCCAGCATCGCCGGGAGGTGCGCGGCCCGCTGCTCGTCGGTGCCGAACGCGGCGAGCGCGTGGCAGGACAGGCTGTGCACGCTCACCCCGAGCGCCACGGTGAGCCGGGCGGCGGCCAGCTCCTCCAGGACCTGGAGGTAGACGGCGTACGGCTGGTCGCCGCCGCCGTACGCGGATTCGTACGGGAGGCCGAGCAGGCCGGAGGCGGACAGCAGCGAGAACAGCTCGCGCGGGAAGTGCCCGGCCGCCTCCTCCTCGGCGGCGCGCGGCGCGATCTCGCGTGCGGCGATCTCCCGTACCAGGGCGAACAGCTCCCTCGCCTCCTCGGTGGGCAGCCGCCGCTCCACGGGCTGCGGGGCGTGATCGGCGCGGTCGGCGCGGTCGGGCATGGCGGCGCACTCCTCCCTCTCGGGGCCCGGCCGGCGCCCTCACGGGCCCGCCCGGGCTTCGACACTGCGCCGATGCTGCCTCGGGACAAGGCGCGCGAGGGGGCGGCGGGCGCGGTGGCGGGTGGAGTATGCCCGTTCGGCGGGCGGCTGAGACGGTACGGGCACGGGCCGGCCGCCGGCGCCGCCTCACTCCCGGCCCGGTCCGGGAACCCGGCTGTCCCCGCCGCGCACGCATCAGCGTCCGGTCCGCGACCGCGGCCGTCCGAGGCAGGCGCGGATCAGCCGTCCGGTCCGCGACCGCGGCCGTCCGGGGCGGGCGCGGATCAGCCGTCCGGTCCGCGACCGCGGCCGTCGCCGCCACGCGCACCTCAGCCATCCAATCTCCGGCCGCGGCCGTCCGGAGCGGCCGGCATCAGCCGTCCGGTCCGCGGCCGCATCTGTCCGAGGCGGTCGCGCCGTAGCCGTCCGGTCCACGGCCTGGCTGTCGCGCCGCGCACCCATCAGCCGTCCGGTCCCAGACCTCGGCCGCCCGTGTCGGGCACGGCCGCCCGCGTCAGCCGCGGCCGCCCGGTCAGGCGCGCATCGCCGCGTACTCCCCGAGCCACCCTGCCGCCAGCCGGTCGCTGCGGGTGAAGACGGCCGCGCCTCGGCGGCCCGCCGACGGGTCGGCCGGGTCGGCGGGCGGCAGGAGCAGTGTGGTCTCCTCTCCGTCGGCGACGTGCCGGGCGGTCGTCGCGCCGTTCCACAGGTGGACCACGGCTCCGGGCGGGGCCCATACGTGGACCGCGTCGTCCGTCAGGGTGAGGCGCGTGCCGGTGGCGCGCTCCGCGAGGAGGGCGCGGTAGCGGTCCGGGGGCAGGGCGCAGTCGCCGGGCGGGGTCGTGCCGTTCCAGTCGGGCGCGTCGATGCCGCGGGCCCGGGCCGCGCTCCACAGCCGAGGGACGAGTTCGGGCGCGAGCGGGGCCGTGGCCATGCGCTCGCACATCCAGAGCAGGCGTCCGGCTCCTCGGCGCACCCCCAGGGTGCGCCAGCGGATGCGCAGCGCGAGGTCGCCGGCGACGACGGCCACCCAGGGGTGGACGGTGCCGAGCGGGCCCTGCGCACCGAGCCAGGCCAGATAGCGCCGGGCCTCCTCCAGGATGCCGGTCATGGAGTCCATGGGGATGCCGAGGACGTAGCCGGGGCGGCCGCGGAAGAGGCGCGGACGGGTCGCCACGAGGAGCAGGACCGCGCGGGACAGGTCTCCGGCCTGTGGCCGCTGCTCGTCGTCGGCCGGAGCCGCTCCGGCCACCGGTTCCTCCGCCGGGCCGAGGCCCCAGGGATCGCCCGGCTCGCCGTCCGACGCGTCCGCCTGCTCGGTGTCCCGCAGGACGCGGCGCAGGGCGGCCTTCGCCCGCTCGGTGAACGGCGCCTGTTCGAGTACGGGCAGGCGGGTGCTGAGCAGGGCCGCGAGCAACTGCTCGGCGGCGCGCGGATCCTCGGGGACCGGCGCTTCCCGCAACGCCGTCGTGAGGTCGTCGGCGAGCATGGCGTCGACCATGAAGCGACTGGTCAGCCGGCCCAGCGGGCTGGGCTCCAGGCGGTCACCGTCGTCGGCGGGCCGCAGACAGCCCACGGAGGTGAGGAACTGCGCCGCCTCGTGCAGCGGTTCGACGCTGTCGTGGCCCTGGTACGCGGCGAACGTCCCGGCCCACCAGCGCTCGGCCTCGTCGAGCGTCGACAGGCGCTCCTGCACGGCCTCGGCGAGGAGATGGTCGGCGAGGTGGTCGTCGAGCCGCGACCGCACGGTGTATCCGGCGGCCAACCGCGCCTGCCAGTGCGCCCGTTCGGCCGGGTCGGTGAGCAGGAACGCCCAGCCCTCGCGCTCTCCGGCGCCGATGCGGCCGGCCCGGCCGAACATCTGCTGGACCATGGACACCTCGACGCGGTCCAGGCCGATGGTGGTGTCGGCGACGATCACCGCGCGGGCGGGCAGGTTGACGCCGGCCGCGACGGTGGAGGTGGCGACCAGGACGTCCGCCTCGCGGGCGCGGAAGGCCTGCTCGGCCTCGCGCTTGTACGGCCAGTCGCGGTAGTGCAGCCGTACGCCGGCCTTGGTGCACAGCCGCTCCACGGCCTCGGCGTCGTCGGCGTCCACGCCGACGACGGGCACGCCGCGGTCGGCGGCCAGCGCGAGCGCCGTGGACCGCACCCGGCGCTTGCTGCCGCAGAAGACGAGGACGCTGCCGCCGTCCTCGGTGACCTGCCGGGCGATGCGTACGGTCGCCTCGGTGCGGACGGCGGCCCGTGCGGCCCAGTCCGTCTCGTCGACCGGGGGCAGCAGGGGCAGTTGCCAGGTGAGCCGGGTGGGGCGCCAGGTGGTGCGGACCAGGCGGGCGCCCAGCCACTGGGCGACCTCGTCCGCGTTGGCGACCGTCGCGGACAGGCCGACGATCCGGGTGGCGGCGCTGTCCTCGCGTACCCGGGCGAGCAGCGCCTCCAGTACGGCTCCGCGCGTCGGGTCGCCGAGCAGATGGATCTCGTCGACCACCAGGCAGCCGACCTCCGCGAGGGCGTCCCGCAGTGAGCCCGCGCGGCAGATCGCCTCGAACTTCTCGGTGGTGGCCACCCACACGTCGGCCGACCGGATCAGCTCCGTGTCCACCGCGGCCTCACCGGTCAGGCGCACCACCCGCAGCCCGCGGCGGCGCCACAGCGCGAGCTCGCGGTCGAGTTCGTCGGTGAGCGAGCGCTGCGGCACCAGCCAGGCCGCCTTGCGTCCGCGGGCGTGCGCCTCAAGGGCCGCGACCATTCCGATCGGGGTCTTTCCGGCGCCCGTCGGCGCCACCACGACCAGATGCCCGGTGCCTTCGAGCACCACCGGGACGGCGGCGGCCTGCACCGGGTTGAAGGACGGGTGCGGCAGCAGCCCGGCCCAGTCGTGCGGCACCAGTTCGCCGACGGGCAGGTACGTGTCACCGTTACCGTCGCCATCGCCGTCCGGTAACTCCTCCAGCGCGTCCCACTGGGCGGCGAAGGCGTCCCTGGCCGCCGTCGCCCAGGGCCCGGCGGCGGGCGCCGCGCCGCCAGGACCGGCCACGACCAGCTCCGTACGGCCACCGGTGTCGCCGACCGTGCCGACCTGACCGGCCTCCTCCCAGTAGCGGCTGACCCGGTACGGGACAGCCCGCTCCTTCAGCCACGTCCGCAGCGGCTCGTACTCCGGGCCGTCCGGAAGGATCACCCGCACGTCCTCGGCCGCCGCGAGCGCCGCGTCGGCCGGGCGCCACGCGGGATCGGCCACCGTGCACCACAACAGCGCGCGCTGCTCGGTCCCGTCCGGCACGGCCAGGTCGTCCGGCCACGCCGGGCCACGGCCCGCGCGCGTCCCCGGGCGCGGCTGCGCCGGGACCCGGACGGTCACGGTCACGGCCCGCGCCGGACGGGAAGACCCGGTCCCGGTCGCCTTCCCGGCCTGGCGGGGCACGGCGTCGGTCAGCTGGTCGTACCGCTTCACGCCGAGATCCGCGAGGGTGAAGGCCGTCGGGCAGGCGGGGCAGACGAGCGCCGTGTACTGGTAGGTGCGGCCCTGGGACTCGTACGGTCTGCGCAGCGCGTGCAGTTCGCCGCCGCAGGCCGGGCAGCGGCGGTCGACGGTCTCCTCATGGCTCCACCCCGGCTCCGCGAACCGCGCCGGGAACTCTCCGCCCAGCGTGACCCCCCACCGCTCCCGAGCCAGGTCGGTGACGGATCCCTGCACGCCGGCCTCGTCACTACGCATGATCCGACTGTGGCATCCCAAGATCACGGCGCGCACGCGGTTCGCGAGGTTTCCCCCGATCAAGCGGCCGCCGCGAGCCCGCTCACCACACCCCCACCGCCTCAAGCGCCTTGCGCTGTACGGGAGTCGGGCGGTCCGGGAAGTACAGGTAGCAGACGCCTCCGGTGCCCGAGACCACCTTCCCGCTCGCGTTGTAGCGCTTGGTGCGGAGCCAGATGTTCTCCCATTCGCGCCGCTTGTAGATCCGGCGGACGGCCTCGTCGCCGGGTGAGGCCGGGTCGTTGGCGATCACGTCGCCGTCGGCGGTGAAGCCGATGACGGTCATGAGGTGACCCGAGGTGCCGTAGCCGGCGCCGGTCAGTTCGTCCTTGCGGAAGGACTGGGAGGTGATGGCCGGGATGCCGGCCCGGATCAGGGTCTCCAGGTCGGTGAGCGAGCGGAGCCGGGTCACGACGGCGTTCATGTCGGGGTAGGTGGCGGCGTAGGCGGCGTTGAAGGGCCAGTTGCCGCAGCCCGCGTACTGGTAGTCGTAGGTGAAGCGGGCCGCGTGGCAGACCTGGGGGTCGGCGTACGACGGGTTCACCCAGGCCAGGTCCTCGGCGGCGGGGCGGCGGCCCCAGTACTCGACGATCATCTGGGAGGAGGTGGGGCTGCACCACGCCTCGCCGCCGTTGTCGTACTCGGGGTACTGCCCGACGTGGATGTTCTGCGAGTAGCGCGGCACGACCAGCTCGTGGCCGGGGCCGGGCTCGGAGGCGGGCACGGTGAAGCGGTCGGGGATGTCCGAGGCCATGGCGCCGATGCGCCACACCGTGGGGGTGAGGGTGGTGCCGGGTCTGCGGTGGAGGGTGAGGCGCAGGCGGTACGAGACGAGCCGGAGGCCGCTCGCCGGGTCGTCGATCGAGAAGGTGTCGGTCCAGACGGTCGCCTTGCCGTCGCTCTGGTCGTCGACGGAGGTACGGCGGATGTCGGCGTCGCCCGCGGCCCAGCGGCCCATCACGAACCAGGGGGTGTCGGTGCCGTCGCCGTACGTGCCGCGCAGCTCGACCTGGAGCCAGGTGCCGGGCGGGGTGTGGGCGTTCCAGGAGGCGATGACCTCGGTGGCGGGGACGGTGGAGGTGTGGACGGGCGAGGTCCAGCCGGCGTACTCCCAGGTGCTGGTCCGGCCGGTGTGCGGGTCGGTGTAGTCGGTGCGGCCGGCCGGAGTGTCGATCTCCAGTCCGGGGCGGTGGCTGGCGACGGCCCTGGTGCCGGCCGGGGTGCCGCAGCGCCAGTCGGTGTACGTGGACCAGAAGCGGTTGTCGACGAGTCCGGGCGCCGGGGCGTGGCCCGCGGGCTCGTCGGTGCACGTCTCACGGTCGGCGCAGGCCTGCGCGTCCGCGGCGGAGGCGGCCGGGGCCGTGGTGGCGGTGGCGGCCGCCGCGGCGAGGGCGGCGAGGACGGTTCTGCGCGGGGTGGCAGGAGGCATGGGCGGTGACCCTCCAGTCGGTGGTGGCGAACGGACGGGCTGCGCGCCCATAATCGCGGCACGCGGACGGCTTCTGCCAGCGATTCGACACGTGCCGCGCGAGCAATATTGGTCTTCACCACTGGCGGCCCCTGCCGTGCTGACCTGCGGCGGACCCGGGCGGCGCCGCTCCCCTACCCTGGGGCCATGAACGATCTCGACCGCGTGGCCGCCTCCTTGCGCCGGCTGCCGCCCTCCTGCGGCCCGGTGCGGCTCGTCGCGGTCGACGGGCACGCGGGGTCCGGCAAGTCGACGCTCGCCGGCCGGCTCGCGGCCGCCCTGGGCGATGCTCCCGTGCTCCATCTCGACGACCTCGCCACGCACGAGGAGCTCTTCGAGTGGACCGGCCGGCTCCTGGGTGAGGTGATCGAGCCGCTCTCCCGGGGCGAGACGGCGCTCTACCACCCGTACGACTGGGTCCTGCGCCGCTTCGGCGCGCCCCGGCCGCTGGCGGCCGCACCCGTGGTGCTCATGGAGGGCGTGGGGGCCGGGCGGCGGGCGGTGCGCCCGTATCTGGCGCGGCTGCTGTGGATGGAGCGCGGGCCCGAGGATTCCTGGGCGCGCGGCCGGCGCCGCGACGGGCCCGGGCTCTCCGACTTCTGGGACGGCTGGACGGTGGCGGAGTCTCGCCATTTCTCCGGGGACCCTTCACGGCCGTTCGCCGACGCCCTGGTGCGGGAGCGCGGAGAGGGTTACGAGTGGCTGCCAGGGCCTGCCGTGGCGGCAAGCCCGAACCAGATCATCACTCACCGTGACGACTCCCCGACCGCAAACTGAGTGGCCCGCACCCCGCTTCCGCAAGTGCCTCAACTCCGCTTGACCCAAGGGGCGTACAGGTCTTACGTTCTCAATGTGCGGCCCTTCGGAGCCGCCGCGGACGCGAAGCCCCCGGTTGTTCCCCCGTGATCGGGGGCTTCGTTCCGCCCCCACGCTCACCGTGGGTCACCGCCCGTGGGCAGCCGACGGATCGCGTCGATCACGGGAGATCGGCTTCTTCACCCTCATCACGCACCCCCTGCGCAGGTACGATGCCCCTCGGTGCGGTCAATTCCCGTCCACGTGTAGACGGTTGTGGGGGACCCGATGGACTTCGGCACACAGGGCGCACACGCCCCCGCCGAACTCGCCTGGCTGCGCGGAGTCGACGCCTACACCATGGGCGCCTATCCGCAGGCCGAGGAGGAGTTCCGTACGGCGGTGCGCATCGACCCCGGCATGGCCGACGGCTGGCTCGGCCTGCACGCGCTGCGGGTCGACACCACGACCGCGCTGCTGCGCATGTACCGCAACCGCGAGCGCTTCGGCGAGCAGCGGTCCCGGCACCGCAGGACGCTCAACTCCTGGTACTGGCTGGGCTGGTGGGTGCAACCGGTCCTGGAGAGCCCGCGTGATCTGCTGCTCGCGCACGCCTCGCACTGGCTCGACGGCCGCCATGTGGCCGAGCTGGACCGGGCCCTCGCCGGGCTCCCGCCGGTCGACACCGACCCGCAGGTGCGCTTCCTGCACGCCTGCCGCGCCTATCTGGTCAAGGACTGGGACCAGCTGGTCCGGCACACCGAACCACTCGTCGACGACCCGCTGCTCGGCATCGAGGCGGGGCTCTTCGGCGGCATGGCGCGGGTGCGCCTGGAGATGTACGGGCAGGCCGAGCCGCTGCTCGCCGCGGCGCTGATGCGCTGCCGCAGCGAACAGCCGCAGCGCAAGGAGCTGCGCTACTGGCTGGCCCGGGCCCACGAGGGCACCGGCCGGAGCGCCGCCGCGCTCCCTCTGTACCGGGCGGTGCACCGGATCGACCCGGCGTTCATGGACACGGCGGCGCGGCTCGCGGCGATCGCCGAGTACGACGGTTTCGAGGGCCCGGACGACCCGGCGGGCCTCACCACCGCGGTGTACGGCGGGCTCGGCCAGGACATGGTGGACGGCGACCGGTTCGTGCCCGAGGCGCCGGTCGGCGACGGGCTGCTGCTCAAGCCCGAGGCCGTACCGCCGCCCGCGCCGCCGGAGCCGCCCGACGTCGTCCGGCAGAAGGCGGCGGTCCCGCCGCAGCCGGTGCCGCCGCGCTTCCCCGCCAGCCCGACCGACCCGGCGCTGCTCGCCGAGGCGCTCGCCGAGCTGGAGCGGATGGTCGGCATGGAGCCGGTCAAAAGGCAGGTCAAGGCCCTGTCGGCACAGCTGGAGATGGCCCGGCTGCGCGCCGGACAGGGCCTTCCCGTCCAGCCGCCGAAACGTCACTTTGTCTTCTCGGGCCCCTCCGGCACCGGCAAGACCACCGTCGCCCGCATACTCGGCCGGGTGTTCTACGCCCTCGGGCTGCTCGGCGGCGACCATCTCGTGGAGGCCCAGCGCGCCGACCTGGTCGGCGAGTTCCTCGGCCAGACGGCGGTCAAGGCGAACGAGCTGATCGACTCGGCCGTCGGCGGCGTGCTCTTCGTCGACGAGGCGTACTCGCTCTCCAACACCGGCTACAGCAAGGGCGACGCCTACGGCGACGAGGCCCTCCAGGTCCTCCTCAAGCGCGCCGAGGACAACCGCGACCACCTGGTGGTGATCCTGGCCGGCTACCCGGAGGGCATGGACCGGCTGCTCGCCGCCAACCCCGGGCTCTCCTCCCGCTTCACGACCCGGGTCGACTTCCCCTCGTACCGCCCGCTCGAACTGACCGAGATCGGCAAGGTGCTCGCCGCCGCGAACGGCGACTGCTGGGACGAGGAGGCCCTGGAGGAGCTGGGCTCGATCAGCGGGCACGTCGTCGAGCAGGGCTGGATCGACGAACTCGGCAACGGACGCTTCCTGCGCACCCTGTACGAGAAGTCCTGCGCGTACCGGGATCTGCGCCTGTCCGGCTACGCGACCACCCCGACCCGCGACGACCTCGCGACGCTGCGCCTGCCGGACCTGATGCAGGCGTACGGCGAGGTCCTGTCGGGCCGCGGCCCGATGGACCGCGGCCCGCAGGAACCACCGGGCATCTAACCTGCCAGCGCCTCCGCCGGCCGTTCCGGCCGTGGCGCCGGGGCGAGGCGGTGGGCCGGGTCGCGGACCTCGCCCACCAGCATCTCCAGGACGTCCTCCAGGGCGACCAGGCCGAGCACCCGGCCGGAGGCGTCCGAGACCTGGGCCAGGTGGGTGGCGGCGCGGCGCATCACGGTGAGGGCGTCGTCGAGCGGCAGCTCGGACCGCAGCGTGGCCATGGGGCGCCAGAGGTGCTGGGGCACCGCGCGCTCGCGGTCCTCCAGGTCGAGGACGTCCTTCACGTGGACGAAGCCCATGAAGGTGCCGCGGCCCTTGCGGCAGACCGGGAAGCGGGAGTAGCCGGTCCGGACGGTGAGTTCCTCGATCTCGCGCGGGGTGACGGACGGGGAGACCGTGACCAGCGAGGCCGAGGGGATGAGGACGTCCGTGACGGGGCGGGTGCCCAGTTCCAGGGCGTCCTCCAGGCGCTCCTGCTCGGCCGGGTCGAGGAGTCCGGCCTGGCCGGCGTCCTCGACGAGGCGTCCGAGCTGGGCGCTGGTGAAGACGGCCTCGACCTCGTCCTTGGGCTCCACCTTGAAGGCCCGCAGCACCAGCCGGGCGCAGGCGCCGAGGGCGGTGGTGACGGGCCGGCAGAGCCGGGCGAAGCCGACCAGGCCGGGGCCGAGGAGGAGCGCGGTGCGCTCGGGGTCGGCCATGGCCAGGTTCTTCGGGACCATCTCGCCGATCACCAGGTGGAGGAAGACCACCACGGCGAGCGCGAGCACGTACCCGAGGGGGTGGATCAGGCCCTCCGGCACGTGCACGGCGTGGAAGACGGGTTCGAGCAGCGCGGCCACGGTCGGCTCGGCGACGGCGCCGAGGGTGAGCGAGGCGACGGTGATGCCGAACTGGGCGGCGGCCATCATCTGCGGCAGGTTCTCCAGGCCGTACAGGACCTGGCGGGCCCGCTTGCCGCCGAGCGGCTCGATCTGGCTGCGGCGCACGGAGACGAGCGCGAACTCGGCGCCGACGAAGAAGCCGTTGGCGAGCACGAGGAGGACGGCGAAGAGCAGCGGGAGCAGACTCATCGGGCGGCCTCCACGGCGACGGGCACCTGGGCGGTGCGCATGATCCGCACCCGTTCGGCGCGGTAGCGGTCGACCTGGCGCACCGAGAGCCGCCAGCCCGGGAGTTCGGCCCGGTCGCCCGGGGCGGGGATGCGCCCGAGCAGGTCGGCGACGAGCCCGGCGACCGTCTCGTACGGTCCGTCGGGCACGTCGAGTCCTATCCGGTGCAGGGTGTGCACCCGGCAGGAGCCGTCGGCCTCCCAGACCTCCTTGCCGTCCTCGGAGGGCACGGGGGCGAGTTCGGGCCGCTCGTCGGCGGCGGTGTCGTGCTCGTCGCGGACCTCGCCGACGAGTTCCTCGACGATGTCCTCCAGGGTGACGACGCCGGCGGTGCCGCCGTACTCGTCGACGACGACCGCGATCGGCTGCTCGCGGCGCAGCCGCTCCAGGAGGGCCTGGGCCGGCAGCGACTCGGGGACGAGCAGCGGCGGCACGGAGATCCGGCCGACCGGGGTGCGGTGCCGCTCGTGCGGGACGACGGCGAGGGCGTCCTTGAGGTGGACCATGCCGACGATCTCGTCGATCCGCTCGCGGTAGACCGGGAAGCGGGACAGGCCGGTGGCCCGGGTGAGGTTGAGGACGTCGGCCGCGGTGGCGTCCGACTGCAGGGCGCTCATCTTCACCCGCGGGGTCATGACCTGCTCGGCGGTGAGCCCGCCGAGCGACAGGGTCCGTACGAAGAGGTCGGCGGTGTCCTGTTCGAGGGCGCCGGCCTGGGCCGAGTGGCGGGCGAGGGAGACCAGCTCCCCCGGGGTGCGCACCGAGTCGAGCTCGTCGGCCGGTTCGACGCCGAAGAGCCGGACGAGCCGGTTGGCGACGGTGTTCAGTACGGAGATCACCGGACGGAACAGCGTGGAGAAGACGTGCTGCGGGCCGGCGACGAAGCGGGCCACCTGGAGCGGCCTGGAGACCGCCCAGTTCTTGGGCACGAGTTCGCCGACCACCATCTGCACGGCGGACGCGAGCAGCATGCCGACCAGCACCGAGATGCCGGAGACGGCCCCTTCGGGCAGTCCGGTCGCGGCGAGCGGCCCGTCGAGCAGGCCGGCGAGCGCGGGCTCGGCGAGCATGCCGGTGACGAGCGAGGTGATGGTGATGCCGAGCTGGGTGCCGGAGAGCTGGAAGGACAGCTCGCGCAGCGCCGTCACGACGCCGCGGGCGCGGCGGTCGCCTTCGGCGGCGGCGCGCTCGGCCTCGGCGCGTTCCACGGTGACGAGGCCGAACTCGGCGGCCACGAAGAAACCGTTGGCGAGGATCAGAAGGAAGGCTGCGGCGAGCAGCGACAGAGAGACGATCATGCCGCCGCCTCCAGGGAGGGGGCGGCGCAGGTACTACCGGACGATCCGTCCATTGCCGGAGGGAGTCACTCCTCGGGTCGAAGGGCGGCCTCGCGGGCCGCCGGCGGGCGGCCCTGCACATGCGAGGCGGTGGTGCCGCTCGGCACCACCGCCTCAAGAGTAGTCACGCCCGCGCCGTGTCGGGCAGGGGGTCGGCCCCGTATGGGGGACGGATCAGGGTTGCCCGGCCGTTCAGGCCGCTTCCGAGCCGCTGCCGTGGCTCTCGGCGAGCGCGCGCAGGGCGCGCGCGTCGCTGATGGCCTTCTCCTTGGCGATGCCCGGCTGGATACCGAGGACGGGCAGGCTGGTGCCGTCGCTCAGGTCGAGGAAGACCCAGGGGTCGCCGTGGCGCAGGTTGACCCGCAGGATCTGGGCCCACGCGAGTCGGCGCGTCCGGGTGATGTTGACGACCGTCACACCCTCGTCGTCGGCGACGACCTTGGGCCGGGCGAGAAGCACCAGGACGCCGAGGAACAGCGCGGCGGTGGAGAGGAAGCTGGCCCGCTCCCCCGGTCCGACGTTCTCCAGGACCAGCCCCACGGTCGCGACGACGACGAAGATCGTCACACCGAGCGTCAGCAGGACGACCCGGGTGCGGGCCGGCCGGAAGGTGACCGGGAGGGCGGGCGGCGTGGCGTCGGACATCGGGGGTTCCTCGCGGAGGTGCGTCAGGCGGGTCGGCGGGCGGGCCCGGCGGCGCCGGGCCGGCTCAGCGGCCACCGGCCGGCTCAGCGGCGAGCGGCCGGCTGAGCGGCGACAGGCTGGTCAGAGGCGGCAGGCGTGGATGGCCGTGGTGAGGATGGCGCGCGCGCCCAGCTCGTACAGGTCGTCCATGACCTTCTGCGCCTCCTTGGCGGGGACCATGGCGCGCACGGCGACCCAGCCCTCGTTGTGCAGCGGCGAGACGGTGGGCGACTCCAGGCCCGGGGTGAGGGCGACGGCCTGCTCCAGGTGCTCGGCGCGGCAGTCGTAGTCCATCATCACGTACGAGCGGGCGACGAGGACGCCCTGGAGGCGGCGCAGGAACTGCTGCACCTTGGGGTCGTCGGGCGTGGCGCCGGTGCGGCGGACGACGACGGCCTCGGAGGTGAGGATCGGCTCGCCGATGACCTCCAGGCCGGCGTTGCGCAGGCTGGTGCCGGTCTCGACGACGTCCGCGATGACCTGGGCGACGCCCAGCTGGATCGCGGTCTCGACGGCGCCGTCGAGGTGCACGACGGAGGCGTCGACGCCCTGCTCGGCGAGGTGCTTGGCGACGATGCCCTCGTAGGAGGTGGCGATCGTCATCCCGTGGAAGTCCTCGGGACCCTTCGCGGTGCCGGGGCGGGTGGCGTAGCGGAAGGTGGAGCGGCCGAAGTTCAGCGGCAGGATCTCCTCGGCGTTGGCGCCGGAGTCCAGGAGCAGGTCGCGGCCGGTGATGCCGATGTCGAGCCGGCCGGAGGCCACGTAGATCGCGATGTCCTTGGGACGGAGGTAGAAGAACTCCACCTCGTTGTCCGGGTCGACGGTGACGAGCTCCTTGGACTCCTTGCGCTGCCGGTAGCCCGCCTCATGGAGCATCTCCATCGCAGGTCCGGAGAGAGAACCCTTGTTGGGGACGGCGATGCGCAGCATGGGGTGGGCTTCCTTTGCCTCAGGAGTTTCGGGGTGTCGGGTGCTGGGTGCTCAGAGGTGGGCGTAGACGTCGTCGAGCGAGATCCCGCGGGCGACCATCATCACCTGGACGTGGTACAGCAGCTGCGAGATCTCCTCGGCGGCGGCTTCCTTGCCCTCGTACTCGGCGGCCATCCAGACCTCGGCGGCCTCCTCGACGACCTTCTTGCCGATGGCATGGACGCCCTTGCCGACCAGTTCCGCGGTACGGGAGGTCGCCGGGTCGCCGGTCTCGGCCTTGAGCTTGAGCTCGGCGAAGAGCTCTTCGAAGGTTTTGTTCGCCATGATGTCCTAAGAGTACGGGGTGCGAAGCTTGCACTCAGCGCCAGGGTTCGCTGACCGTGCGCAGCGTGGTCGCGGTGGCGACGGCGGCGGTGACGGCCTCGTGGCCCTTGTCCTCGCTGGAGCCCTCCAGGCCGGCCCGGTCCAGGGCCTGCTCCTCGTTGTCCACGGTCAGGACGCCGAATCCGACGGGTACGCCGGTGTCGATCGAGACCTGGGTGAGGCCGTGGGTGACGCCCTGGCACACGTACTCGAAGTGCGGCGTCCCGCCGCGGATGACGACGCCGAGGGCCACGATGGCATCGTAGCCGCGCCCGGCGAGCACCTTGGCCACGACGGGGAGCTCGAAGCTGCCGGGGACGCGCAGCAGGGTGGGCTCCTCGATGCCGAGCTCGCTGAGCGCCCGCAGGGCGCCGTCGACGAGGCCGTCCATGATCTTCTCGTGCCACTGGGCGGCGATGACCGCCACACGCAGGTCGCCGCAGTTCTTCACGCTGAGGACGGGTGCGCCCTTGCCGCTCATGTTTCTCCTTGGTCGGTCTTCGGTACGTGCCGAGTTACTGGTTTCCGCAGGTGGACGCCGGGGTGCCGTCCAGCCAGGGCAGGTCGTGGCCCATCCGGTCGCGCTTGGTGCGCAGGTAGCCGAGGTTGTGCTCGCCGGCCTGGACGGGCATGGGCTCGCGGCCCTCGACGGTGAGGCCGTGGCGGGTGAGCGCGTCGACCTTGTCGGGGTTGTTGGTCATCAGGCGCAGGGTGCGGACGCCGAGGTCGGCGAGGATCTGCGCGCCGGCCGCGTAGTCGCGGGCGTCGGCGGGCAGGCCGAGCTCCAGGTTGGCGTCGAGGGTGTCGCGGCCGCGCTCCTGGAGCTCGTACGCGCGGAGCTTGGACAGCAGGCCGATGCCGCGTCCCTCGTGGCCGCGCAGATAGACCACGACACCGCGGCCGGCCTCGGTGATGCGGTCCATGGACGCCTGGAGCTGGGGGCCGCAGTCGCAGCGCAGCGAGTGGAAGACGTCGCCGGTGAGGCACTCGGAGTGGACCCGGACCAGCACGTCCCGGCCGTCGCCGATCTCGCCGTGGACGAGGGCGACGTGCTCGACGCCGTCGACGGTGGAGCGGTAGCCGTACGCGGTGAACTCGCCGTGCGCGGTGGGCAGGTGGACCTCGGCCTCGCGGCGGACGGTCGGCTCGGCGGAGCGACGGTAGGCGATCAGGTCCTCGATGGAGATGATCGTCAGGCCGTGCTTGCGGGCGAACGGGATCAGCTCGGGCAGCCGCAGCATCGCGCCGTCCTCGCCGGCGATCTCGACGATCGCGCCGGCCGGGCGGAGCCCGGCGAGCCGGGCGAGGTCGACGGCGGCCTCGGTGTGCCCGTTGCGGGCGAGCACGCCGCCGTCCTTGGCGCGCAGCGGGAAGATGTGGCCGGGGCGGACGAAGTCGCCGGGCTCGTGCACGCCGCTCGCGAGCATCCGCAGGGTGGTGGCGCGGTCGGACGCGGAGATGCCGGTGGTCACGCCGTGGGCGGCGGTCGCGTCGACGGAGACGGTGAAGGCGGTCTTCATCGACTCGGTGTTGTGGTCGACCATCTGCGGCAGCCGGAGGCGGTCGAGCTCGTCGCCCTCCATGGGGGCGCAGATCAGGCCGCGGCACTCGCTCATCATGAAGGCGACGACCTCGGGGGTGGCCTTCTCGGCGGCGATGACGAGGTCGCCCTCGTTCTCGCGGTCCTCGTCGTCCACGACGACGACGGGGCGGCCGGCGGCGATGTCCGCGATGGCCTGCTCGACGGGGTCGAGGGTGAGGTCGGTGGCGTCCCAGAGAGGCAGCGCACTGGTCATGCGTGGGCTCCTTCCAGAGTGGCGGGGGCGGCGGCGCGGGACCTGAGCCACCAGTCGCGCATGCCCCAGATGACGAGGGCGAAGTAGATGACGTAGACGAGGCCGGAGAAGGCGAGGCCGCTGCTGAAGGCGAGCGGGACGCCGACCAGGTCGACGAGGAGCCAGGCGAACCAGAACTCGACCAGGCCGCGGGCCTGGGCGACCATCGCGACGAGGGTGCCGACGAAGATGTACGCGTCGGCCCACGGGCTCCAGGAGAGCTGCGGGTAGAGGGTGAACAGGCCGCCGACGGCGAGGGTGCCGAGGACCGCGCCGCCCAGGAGCACCCCGCGCTCCTTCCAGGTGGCGAAGCGGACGGCGATGGAGCCGTCCTGCGCCTGCTGCCTGCCGCGGTTCCACTGCCACCAGCCCCAGGCGGCGACGCCGATGACGAGGAGCTGCTTGCCGACGCCGCCGGCCAGGTGGGCGGAGGCGTAGGCGCCGACGAGGATCAGGCCGGAGAGCAGCTGGGCGGGCCAGGTGAGGATGGAGCGGCGCCAGCCGAGGGCCAGGGCGATCAGGCCGATCGTGTTGCCGATCATGTCGGACCACATGATGTGCTGGCCGAAGACGGCGAACGCCTCGGAGTTGAGCCAGTTCACTTGACGTTCTCCTGTCCGTTCGACTGTCCGTTCGGGCCGAGCAGCCGCTCGACGTACTTGGCGATCACGTCCACCTCGAGGTTGACCGGGGCGCCGGGCTGCTTGATGCCGAGCGTGGTCAGGGCGAGGGTGGTGGGGATGAGGCTGATGGTGAACCAGTCGTCGCCGACCTCGACGACGGTGAGGCTGACGCCGTCGACGGTGATGGAGCCCTTCTCGACGACGTAGCGGGCGAGCTGCGCGGGCAGGCCGACCTTGACGATCTCCCAGTGCTCGGAGGGCTCGCGCTCCAGGATGGTGCCGGTGCCGTCCACGTGGCCCTGGACGATGTGGCCGCCGAGGCGTCCGCCGACGGCCATGGGCCGCTCCAGGTTGACGCGGGAGCCGACCTCCAGGGCGCCCAGCGAGGAGCGCTTGAGGGTCTCGGCCATCACGTCGGCGGTGAACTCGCCGTCGCCGAACTCCACGACCGTGAGGCAGACGCCGTTGACGGCGATCGAGTCGCCGTGCCGGGCACCCTCGGTGACCACGGGGCCGCGCAGGCGGAAGCGGGAGGCGTCCTGCAGCTGCTCGACGGCGACGACCTCGCCCAGCTCTTCGACGATTCCGGTGAACACGGTCAGGCTCCCTTGGGGGTCAGGACGGCAGGGGCGGTGGGGCCGGCGCTGGGGACGGCGCCGGGAACGGCGGTGATGCGGATATCGGATCCGATGCGCGCGGTGTCGATGACGTCGAGGCGCAACGCACGCGTGAGGGTGGTGATTCCGGCGTCGGCGAGGGCGGCGGGGCCCGCGCCGAGCAGCACCGGGGCGAGATAGCCGACGACCTGGTCGACGGCGCCCGCGGCGACGAAGGCGCCCGCGAGGGTGGGGCCGCCTTCGAGGAGGACGGAGCGGATGCCACGGGCGTACAGCGCGGTGAGCAGCTCGTGCACGCCGACGCGGCCGTCGTGCAGGGGCAGCCGGAGCAGCTCGACGCCGGGCAGGTGCCGGGTGTCGGCGTCCTCGCCGACCACGAGCAGGGTGGGCGCGGCGTCGTCGAGGATCCGGGCGGTGGGCCGCAGCTCGGCGCGGGTGTCGAGGGCGATCCGCAGTGGCTGGGTGACGCCCTCGATGCCGCGGACGGCGAGGTGCGGGTCGTCCGTGCGCAGCGTCCCGCCGCCGACGAGGACGGCGTCGGCCTCGGCGCGCAGCCGGTGGACGTCGGCGCGGGACTCGGCGGAGCTGATCCAGCGGGAGGTGCCGTCGGCGGCGGCGATCCGGCCGTCGAGGGTGGCGGCGTACTTCCAGCGGACGAAGGGGCGGCCCTCGCGTACGGAGGTGAGCCAGGCGGTGTTGCCGGCCTCGGCCTCGTCCCGCAGGAGGCCCTGCTCGACCTCGACGCCCGCCTCGCGCAGCGTGTCGGCACCGCCCGTGGCCTGCGGGTTCGGGTCGCCGACCGCGTAGACGACGCGGGCGATCCCGGCCTCGATCAGGGCCTGTGCGCAGGGGCCGGTGCGGCCGGTGTGGTTGCAGGGTTCGAGGGTGACGTACGCGGTGCCGCCGCGGGCCAGGACGCCGGCCTCGCGCAGGGCGTGGACCTCGGCGTGCGGGCCGCCGGCGCGCTGGTGCCAGCCTTCGCCGACCTGATGGCCGGAGGCGTCGGTGATGACGCAGCCGACGACGGGGTTGGGGCTGGTGGAGCCGAGTCCGCGGGCGGCGAGCGCGATCGCGCGTCGCATGGCGGTGATGTCGGCTGGCGTGGCCACCGGGTCCTCCTGCCTCTTCGGGCACGGACTCCGGGGCCTGTCGATGACGACAGAGAGCGGATACGACGGCCTCGCGCAGGGTGCGCCGAAGCCGAGAGCCCTCCTGGTGCGCCGGGACCGGAAACCGGTACGGCGACCAGCGGACGTACGGCCGGCTCACCCCGGTGAAGGGGTCGCCCGCCGCGCACTGCCTCCCATCCGGACTTTCACCGTCGGTCCAGGAATCTCACCTGGTCAACCGGCCGCTGGCTGCGGACGGGTCGCGGACTATACCGCCGGTTCGGAATTACACCGACCCCGGAGTGCGCTGCTGCTGATACAGGGCCAGTGTGCCACGGACGGCGACCGGTCATACGGGTGAGGTCCTGTGGGCTGACTCACAGCCCGGCTCACCCTCCCACGGAACACGTCTTTGGTCCAGACCTATTGACGCACTGGTCTAGTCCTCTTAATCTCCGAGTCACCTCCGAGGTACGGCCCGCCGGTGTGCGCACTCCACGGGCCCAACACGACCCACCCCCTTGTTCGTTGTGTTCCGATGACCTCCCCTGGAGGAACCGATCGTGTTGTCCCCCACGAAGAAGCGAGCGTCGCTGTTCGCGTCCGGCGCGGCCGTCGCCGGGCTGCTGATCAGCTCGCTCGCGTCCGGCGGCGTCTCGTACGCGGCCGACAACGAGAGCTGTCGCCCCGACGGGCTTTACAAGACCCCCGGCGTCGACGTCCCGTACTGCTCGGTCTACGACACCGAGGGCCGCGAGAAGATGGGCGCGGACCACCAGCGCCGGGTCATCGGCTACTTCACCGGCTGGCGCACCGGCAAGAACGGCGAGCCGGCCTATCTGGCCTCCGACATCCCGTGGGACAAGGTCACCCACATCAACTACGCCTTCGGTCACGTCGGCAGCGACAACAAGCTGTCCGTGGGCGCGGACGGCCCGGACAACGCGGCCACCGGGATGACCTGGCCCGGTGTCGCGGGCGCCGAGATGGACCCCGCGTACCCCTACAAGGGCCACTTCAACCTGCTGAACAAGTTCAAGAAGAGCCATCCGAACGTGAAGACGCTGATCTCGGTCGGCGGCTGGGCGGAGACCGGCGGCTACTTCGACGACAGCGGCAACCGGGTGAACTCCGGCGGCTTCTACGCGATGGCCACCAACGCCGACGGGTCGGTCAACCAGGCCGGGATCGACACGTTCGCGAACTCGGCCGTCGACTTCGTCCGGAAGTACGGCTTCAACGGCGTCGACATCGACTACGAGTACCCGACGACCATGAAGGACGCCGGCAACCCGCTCGACTGGCAGCTCGCCAACGCCCGCCGCGCGGGCCTCGTGCAGGGCTACGCGGCGCTGATGAAGTCGCTGCGCGAGAAGCTCGACCGGGCCGGCGCCGCCGACGGCAGGCACTACCTGCTGACCGTCGCCGCGCCCTCCTCGGGCTATCTGCTGCGTGGCATGGAGACCTTCCAGATGCAGCGGTACCTGGACTACGTCAACATCATGTCCTACGACCTGCACGGCGCCTGGAACGAGTACGTCGGCCCGAACGCCTCGCTCTTCGACGACGGCAAGGACGCCGAGCTCGCCGCCGCGAACGTCTACGGCTCCTCGCAGTACGGCTCCATCGGCTACCTGAACACCGACTGGGCGTACCACTACTTCCGCGGCTCGATGCCGGCCGGCCGGATCAACATCGGCCTGCCCTACTACACCCGCGGCCACAAGAACGTGCAGGGCGGCACCGACGGCCTGTGGGGCAAGGCCGCCTCGACCGCCTGCCCGGCCGGCTCCGGCCTGACCAAGTGCGGTGACGGCGCCTCCGGCATCGACAACCTGTGGCACGACAAGGACACCAACGGGCAGGAGTCGCCCGCCGGCTCCAACCCGATGTGGCACGCCAAGAACCTGGAGAAGGGGATCGTCGGCGACTACGTCACCAAGTACGGCTTCCCCGCCGGCACGAAGCTGACCGGCACCTACGCCCGCAAGTACGACCCGACGCTGGTCGCCCCGTGGCTGTGGAACGCCGACAAGAAGGTCTTCCTGTCCACCGAGGACGAGCAGTCGGTGGGCGCCAAGGCCGACTACGTGGTCGACCGCGGCATCGGCGGCACGATGGTCTGGGAGCTGGCCGGCGACTACGGCTGGAACGCGGCCAAGGGCCAGTACGAGATGGGCTCCACGCTCACCTCGCTGATGTACGACAAGTTCAAGGCGGCCGGCCCGTACGGCGCGAAGAAGTCGAACCGGGCGCTGCCGGCGCAGGCCGTGAACGTGGGCGTGGAGTTCACCGACTTCAAGCTGGGCGACTCCAACTACCCGATCACGCCGAAGCTGCGGATCACCAACAACACGCAGACGACGCTGCCGGGCGGCACGGAGTTCCAGTTCGACTACGCCACCTCGGCCCCGAACAACGCCTCCGACCAGTCCGGCTTCGGTACGAAGGTGATCAGCAGCGACCACACGGGCAGCAACGTGGGCGGCCTGAAGGGCGACTTCCACCGGGTCTCCCTGAAGCTCCCGGCCTGGCAGTCGCTCGCCCCCGGCGCCACCGTCGACGTGGCCTTCAACTACTACCTGCCGGTCTCGACGCCGTCGAACTGGACGGTGACGGTCAACGGCACGGCGTACGCGCTCGCCGCCGACCTGGCGCGCGGCACGACGGTGGTGGAGCCGGGCGGCTCGACCGCGACCCCGACGCCGACCCCCACCACGCCCACGCCGACCCCCACCACCACGTCGCCGACCCCGACGCCGACCGGTGGCACCTGCACCGCCCCCGCGTACGTGGCCGGGCAGATCTACACCGCGGGCCAGACCGTGTCCCACAAGGGCCACAACTGGAAGGCCAAGTGGTGGACGCAGAACGAGGAGCCGGGCACGACCGGTGACTGGGGCGTCTGGCAGGACCTCGGCGCCTGCTAGCGCACGCGCTCCCGAGAAACCCCCGGCGGCGGTCTCACGGCCCTTGCCGCCGCCGGGTCTCCCGCGCCCGCGCCGCGCCCCCCTGTCCGGGGCGCGGCGCGGGCGCGTTCGCGGGGTCTACGGGAAGAGGGCGTCCTGCGCCACGTCGCGGGCCCGCAGGAGGGCGCCGCGCAGGACCGCCGCGTCGCCCAGGGCGGTGGCGCGGACCTCGGTGCGCAGGGGCGAGAGCGTGGCGAGCGCGGTCTCGACGCGGGCGGCGAGCTCCGGGCCGCCCTGGTGGCCGGTCTCGCCGGCCAGGACCAGGCAGCCCGGGTCCAGGACGGCGGCCACGGCCGCCGCGCCGACGGCCAGGCGGTGGGCGAGGGCGTCCAGGAAGGGGCCGTGGCCGGAGCCGAGCGCGGTCGCCGGGTCGAGGCCGTGTGCGACGGCCAGCGCCTCGACGGCGGCGACGCAGGCCAGCTCGTGGAAGCCGCCGTCGCAGCCGAAGGCCGACGGCAGCCCGGAGGTGCCGGGCACGGGCAGGAAGCCGATCTCGCCGGCGCCTCCGGAGGCCCCGCGGCGCAGCCGCCCGTCGAGGACGACCGCCGCGCCGACGCCCTGGCCGAGCCAGAGCAGGACGAAGTCGTCCCGGTCGCTGGCCGCGCCCTCGCGCAGTTCGGCGACGGCGGCGAGGTTGGTCTCGTTCTCGACCAGGACGTGCGCCGGGAGCCGCTCCTGGAGGGCGCCGACGAGCCGGCGGTGCCAGGCGGGCAGCCCGCTGGAGTCGCGCAGTTCGCCGGTGGCCGGGTCGATGAGGCCGGGCGCGCCGACGGCCACGGTGTGCAGCCGCTCGGCGCCGGCCTCCCGCGCGGTCCGCTCCAGGAGCGCGACGGCCTTCTCCACGGCGGGGCCGGTGCCGACGTCGTCGCCGACGGGCGCGGCCGCCTCGGCCAGCGTGGCGCCGAGGAGGTCGGTGACGGTGACCGCCACGGACCGGGTGCGCACGTCGAGCGCGGCGAGATGGGCGCGGTCCGCGACGATCCCGTACAGCTTGGCGTTGGGGCCGCGGCGCTCGGCGCCGGCCTCGCCGACGACATGGACGAGTCCGGAGCCGCTGAGCCGCTCGACGAGGTCGGCGACGGTGGGGCGGGAGAGTCCGGTGAGCGTCTTGAGCTGGGTGGCCGTCAACGGGCCCTCGTCCTGGAGCAGGCGCAGGGCGAGCCGGTCGTTGATGGCCCGGGCGGTGCTCGGGGATGCGGCCATGCGGTGATCCTCTCAGATGCCCGGCGGGGCACGGGGCCGTCTGCGCACTATTTATCAGGCAGGGTTCCTGATAGTTTACGGCGACCGAGGGGCGACCACTCAAGCGACCACTCTCAAGGGGAGGGCCCATGGCGGCGGAGACCGAATTCACCACCGAGCGGCTGCGACGGGCCCGGTTCGCCGTCGCCGCCGTCTTCTGTGTTCACGGCGCGGTGACCGGCAGCTTCGCGACCCGGATCCCGTGGATCCAGGAGCACGCGGGCGTCAGCGCGGGCCAGCTGGGGCTCGCCCTCGCCTTCCCGGCGGTCGGCGCCTCGCTCGCGATGCCGCTGGCCGGCGCGATCAGCCACCGCTTCGGCGCCCGCACGGCGCTGCGCGGGCTGCTCGCCCTGTGGACCCTGGCCCTGACGCTGCCCTCGCTCGCGCCGAACGTGTACGGGCTGTGCGCTGCGCTCTTCGTCTACGGCGCCACGGCGGGCATGTCCGACGTCGCCATGAACGCGCTCGGCGTCGAGACCGAGAACCGGCTCGGCCGCTCGATCATGTCCGGCCTGCACGGCATGTGGAGCGCGGGCGCCTTGCTCGGCTCGGCGGCCGGCACCGTCGCCGCCCAGCTCGGCGGCGACGCCCGCGTCCACCACCTGCTCGCCGCCCTGGTCCTCACCGCCCTCGGCCTGGTCGCCTGCCAGGGCGTGCTCGACCTGCGCAGCGCGCCGGAGGAGGAGGCCCCGCCGCGCTTCGCGCTGCCCCCGAGGTCCGCCCTGGTCATCGGCGCGATCGGGTTCTGCGGAGTCTTCGCGGAGGGCGCGAGCCTCGACTGGTCGGCCGTCTACCTCAAGCAGGAGCTGAGCACCTCGGCCGGCCTCGCCGCCGCCTCGACCACCGCCTTCGCGCTCACCATGGCCGTGGCGCGGCTGGCCGGCGACCGCGTGGTGGACCGCTTCGGCGCGGTCCGTACCGTACGGGTCGGGGGCGCGGCCGCCACCCTGGGCGGGCTGCTCGTGGTCCTCGCGCCGCACGCGGCCGTGGCGATGGCCGGTTTCGGGCTGATCGGCCTCGGGGTCGCGGTCGTCGTCCCGCTCGCCTTCGCCGCCGCGGCCCGCAGCGGCCCCAACCCGAGCCAGGCGATCGCGGGCGTCGCCACCATCACGTACACCTCGGGTCTGATCGCCCCGTCCGCGATCGGCGGCATCGCGGACGCGACCTCGCTGGTGGGCTCGTTCGCTCTGGTCACGCTGCTCACCTTCGGCCTGGTGCTCGGCGCCGGGGTGCTCAGGTCCGGGGCGCGCGCCGGAGCGGGCGCGGCCGGGGCGCGTACGGCGGAAGAGGTGCGCTGACCTGCGGCCCTTACCATGTGGCTGGTCTTCACCTGCGGATCGACCGCCGCATTCACCCCCTGAGAACCCCTGAGAACTGGAGCGAGCACATGAGCCTCGGCGTGCGCTGGACCCTGCACGGCGACGGGAGGACACCCGCTCCCGGGGCCGTCGTCCGGCCCGACGAGCGCCTGTCCTGGCCGCGTACGGTCGGGCTCGGCGCCCAGCACGTGGTGGCCATGTTCGGGGCCTCGTTCGTGGCCCCGGTGCTCATGGGTCTCGACCCGAACCTCGCGATCATGATGTCCGGTGTCGCCACCGTGATCTTCCTGCTCGCGACGCGCGGCACGGTCCCCTCGTACCTCGGCTGCTCGCTCTCCTTCGTGGGCGTCGCCGCCGCGATCCGGGCGGCCGGCGGCACCAGCGCCACGGTGACCGGCGCGGTGTTCGTGGTCGGCGCGGTGCTGTTCCTCGCGGGTCTAGCGGTGAAGAGGTTCGGCGCGCGGATCATCCACGCGGCCATGCCGCCGGTCGTCACGGGCGCCGTGGTCATGCTGATCGGCTTCAACCTGGCGCCGGTCACCGCCTCCGTCTACTGGCCGCAGGACCAGTGGACGGCGCTCCTCGTGATGCTCTTCACCGGCCTCGCCGTGGTCTGTCTGCGCGGCTTCTGGTCGCGGATCGCGATCTTCCTCGGCCTGATCTTCGGCTACACGATCTCCTGGGTCTTCGACCTGGTCTTCGGCAAGATCCACTCGGTGTCGCCGAGCGGCCAGGTCACCGACCACTGGCGGCTCGACCTCTCCGGCGTCGCCAAGGCCGACTGGATCGGCCTGCCCTCGCTGCACGGGCCCAGCTTCGAGTGGTCCGCGATCCTGGTGGCGCTGCCCGTCGTCATCGCGCTGATCGCCGAGAACGCCGGTCACGTCAAGGCCGTCGGCGAGATGACCGGCACCTCGCTCGACGACAGGCTCGGCACCGCGATCGCCGCCGACGGCGTCGCGTCCATGCTCTCCACCGGCGTCGGCGGCCCGCCGAACACCACGTACTCCGAGAACATCGGCGTCATGGCCGCCACCCGCGTCTACTCCACCGCCGCCTACTGGGCCGCGGCCGGCTTCGCGCTGCTCTTCGGCCTCTGCCCGAAGTTCGGCGCGGTCGTCGCCGCCATCCCCGGCGGTGTGCTCGGCGGCATCACCGTGATCCTCTACGGCATGATCGGCCTGCTCGGCGCCCAGATCTGGATCAACGCCAAGGTCGACCTGCGCAACCCGCTCAACCTGGTCCCGGCCGCGGCCGGCATCATCATCGGCGTCGGTGGCGTCAAGCTGACCTTCACCGACACCTTCGAGCTCGGCGGCATCGCGCTCGGCACGATCGTGGTCATCACCGGCTACCACGTGCTCCGCGCCTTCGCCCCGGCACACATGAAGCAGCAGGAGCCGCTGCTCGACTCCGGCACCAGCTCGTACGAGACGGGCGAGGACACCGCGGGGAGCACCGGGGACACCGGAAGCACCTCCGGCGACGCGTCCGCGGCGAAGTCCTGACGCATTCGCCCGTTCTGGGGAAGCCGGGCGGCGGAACCGCTCCGTCCGGCTCTCCGGCTGCCACCCTGCACCCATGGCGCAGACGCAGCACCTCCAGCTCGGACCCTTCACGGCCGTCGACCCCGTGGTGGACCGGATGCGGAAGCTCCGCGCGGCCTGGCATCCGGCCGACGGGGTCGCCGTGTTCAACCGGGTCTATCTGACCGTCACCGAGGAGATCGGCCGGGCCATCGAGGCCGGCACCTTCGCCGACCGGCGGGCCGCCGCCACCCTCGACGTGCGGTTCGCCCAGCGCTATCTCGCGGTGGTCGACACCGTCGCCACCGGCCGCCCGGCCCCCGCCTGCTGGCGGCCGCTGTTCCACTACCGCCGCCATCCCGGCGTACGGCCGCTCCAGTTCGCCCTCGCCGGGATCAACGCGCACATCGGGCACGACCTGGCCCTCGCGGTGGTCGACACCTGCCGGACCCTGGACTGCGCGCCGAAGGAGCTGGAGGACGAGTTCGACCGGGTCGGCGACGTCCTCGTCCTCCTGGAGGAGCGCATCCGGGACGAACTGATGCCGGGCCCGGACCTCCTGGAGGTCGCGGACCCGCTGACGCATCTGCTCGGCTGCTGGAGCCTGGACCGGGCCCGCGACGGAGCCTGGCTCGCCGCCCGCTCGCTGTGGCAGCTGCGGCGGCTGCCCGACCTGGCCGAGGAGTTCACCGAACGCCTCGACCGGTCGGTCGGCCTGGTGGGGCGGATGCTGCTCACCCCACTGGCACGCCCTTAGGCGCCGGGATCAGTCCTCCGGCAGCTCGACCGGGGCGATCTCGTCGTACACGTCGCCCGGGCCCGGGTTGGTGGCGTCGGTCGCGCCGCCGAAGTGGTGCATGACGCCCCACACCGCGTTGAGCGCCGTCTGCACCGCGCCCTCGGCCCAGCCGGCCGTCCACGAGATGTCGTCGCCGGCGAGGAAGATGCCCCGCTTGTCCTCCGGCAGCCGGTCCTGCATGAAGTGCGTGAACAGGCGGCGCTGGTAGCGGTAGTGGCCCGGCAGGTTGGCCTTGAAGGCGCCCATGAAGTAGGGCTCGTTCTCCCAGGAGACCGTCACCGGGTTGCCGATGATGTGCTTCCGGATGTCGACCTTCGGGTAGATCTCGCCGAGCGACTTCAGCATGACCTCCATCCGCTCGGTCGCGGAGAGCGGCAGCCACTTCAGGCTGTCGTCGCACCACGTGTACGAGAGGCAGATGACGGCCGGCTTGTCCGGGCCGTCGTCCAGGAGGTACGTGCCGCGGGTCATCCGGTCGGTCAGCGTCATCGACATGACGTCCCGGCCGGTCTCCTCGTCCTTGTCCAGCCAGAACGGCCGGTCCACGGGCACGAAGAGCTTCGAGGACTCCATGTAGTGGGTGCGCTCGATCGCGGTCCAGTGGTCGATCGGGAAGAGCGAGTCGTCACAGGCGATCTTGGAGAGCAGCATCCAGGACTGGGCGGTGAAGATCGCCGCCTGGTACGTGCGGATGTCGCCGGACGCGTCGGTGACCGTGATCCGGTTGCCGGCGGCGCGGGTCAGGCGGGTGACGGCCGGCTTCGGCTGCCCGTTCTCGTGCAGCGAGGCCAGCGAGGTGCCCTGCATCCAGTGGACGATCTTCTCCGGCTCGCGCTCCCACAGGCGCAGCGGCAGCTGCTGCGAGCCGCCGACGATGCCGCGGTGGTGGTCGTCGGCCTCGGTGTAGACGACCCGAAGGATCTCCAGGATGGAGTTCGGGAAGTCGGTGTCCCAGCCGCCGGTGCCGAAGCCGACCTGGCCGAAGATCTCACGGTGCCGGAAGGACTTGAAGGCCTCGGACTCGCAGAGGAAGCCGTAGAAGGTCTGGTTGTCGAGCTTCTCGACGAGCTTCGCCCAGATCTCGCGGATGCGCGGGACGTCGCGCTCGCGCATGGCGCGGTTCATGTCGGAGAAGTCGGCGCCCTCGTCGAGGCACTTGTTCCATGCCTCGGCGACGTCGCGGTAGACCTGCGGCAGGTCGGCGATGGTCTCGGCGTAGTGCGACTCGCCCTTGAGGTCGACGACGGTCGACGGGGTGGCCTCGGCCAGCGGGTTCGGGAACGGCCGGGTGGTCAGGCCGACCAGGTCGATGTAGTGCTGGAGCGCCGTGGAGGAGGGCGGGAAGCGCATCGCGCCCATCTCGGCGGTCAGACCCTCGGTCTCCGGGCCCTCGAAGCCGACCGTGCGCAGCCGGCCGCCGATCTGGTCGGCCTCGTAGACGACGGGCTTCATGCCCATCTTCATCAGCTCGTAGGCGGCGATGATGCCGGACAGGCCGCCACCGATGATCGCGACCTCGGTGCCGTGCTCGGTGGCCGGGATCTGGCCCAGGCCGGCCGGGTGGGCCAGGAAGTCGTCGTAGGCGTACGGGAAGTCCGGACCGAACATGGTGATCGGCGGCTGGCCGTCGGTGTGCTGGACGGCAGTGGGCACCGTGGACGTCATGGGGTACGGACTCCTTGCACAAAAAGGGTGATCGCAGGGGGGCGGGCGGGGGACGGCTCTAGACGAGGGAGCCGTACAGGCCCGGGCGGCGGTCGCGGAGATAGGGGTTCTCCGCGCGGGAGGCCGCGAGGAAGTCGGTGTCGGCGTCGCCGAGGACGAGGTCCTCGCCGCGCCCGGCGCGGGCCCGGGCGGTGCCGTCGGGGCCGGCCAGGACGGACAGGCCGACGAACTCGAAGTCGCCCTCGGGGCCGGTCCGGTTGGCGTACGCGATGTAGAGCTGGTTCTCGAAGGCGCGGACCGGGACGACGGAGAGCGGGATGATCTCGGCCGGGTGCATCAGCGCGGTGGGCACCAGGAGGAGGTCGGTGCCGGCCAGCGCGTGCGCCCGTACGTTCTCGGGGAACTCGACGTCGTAGCAGATCATCAGGCCGACGGTGAGGCCGCCGAGCTGCGCCTGTACGACGGACTCGTTGCCGGGCGTGAACCACTTCGCCTCGAACTCGCCGAAGAGGTGGGTCTTGCGGTAGTGGATCAGCCGGGCGCCGTCGGGGCCGAAGAGCTGGGCGGAGTTGTAGATCACGCCGTGCCGCTCGGTGTCGCGCTCCGGGTAGCCGTAGCCGACGGCGAGGCCGTGGCGGGCGGCGATCCCGGCGACCGCCTCGGCGGAGGGGCCGTCGGCCGGCTCGGCCAGACGGGCCATGGCGTCGCCGATGGCGTACCCGGTCAGGAACAGCTCGGGAGCGAGCAGCACGTCGGCGCCGGCGGCGGCCGCGCGGGCGGCGGCCTCGTCGAGGACCTTGAGGTTGGCGGCCACGTCACCGAGCTCGCCGGAGCTCTGGAGCAGGGCGGTGCGCAGCGCGGGCATGGGCCGTCCTCGGAGGTCGAAGTTGAAGGGGAAGACGTCAAAAACGGTACGGTTTCGGGCGCGGCCGGGACAAGGCGGGAGCGTTGCGGACCGACCGTCGAAGCGTTGCGCGATCACCAGCCCCGGCGGCGATTCGTTGCGCGTGGCGTGAACCATGATCGTCCTGCCGGTGTACGGCTCCCCCGCCGCGCGGCGGAGACGGGGACCGTTCCGCGGCGCGATGTACGGGCGGGGCCGGGCCGGAAGAGTAGGGGGCGTCCGGTCGAGGGGGCCGGACGACCTGCCGAAAGGACCGCCACCGATGGACCGTCTGATGGACCACCCGACGAAGCGCCGCACCGACCGCCGCATGAACCGGCGTACGAGGATCGCCGCCGTCGCCGCCGCCCTGCTGATCACCGCCGGCGCCGCCGGTTCCGCCACCGCCGACGCCGACCGGTCGGGCAGGGGCCCGCGCGAGGCGGCCGCGCTGACCGGCACCGCGAAGCTGTACCGGCCGGCCGGCGACGACATCACGTTCACCTTCGACGCGCATCTGGCGGCGAACGACAACATGCATCCGGAGAACGCGACCGGCACCTTCCGGTTCAGCCACTACAAGCCCGGCCACCCGGGCGGCTACTCGGTGGTGAAGGTCGACTGCCTGGCCACCGGAGGCAAGGTGGCCGTCGTGACGGGGCGGGTCGTGGAGACCGACGTGCCGAAGTTCATGGGCCGCCGCGTCGGCGTCTCGGTGCACGACCTGGGCAGCCACGACCGCCTCGGCTACAGCTGGATGACCCAGGACCCGGAGGCCGGCGACGTCCCCCTGTGCCAGACGGCACCGCCCTTCGAGAAGGTCAAGGAAGGCACCGGCGACTTCCACGTGCTGCCCTGGATCCCCGACTACCCGACCGAGTAGACGCCGGAAGGGGGGGCCCCCCCCCCGGGGGGGGGGGGGCCCCCCCCCCCGCCCCCCCACGCCCAAACCGGGGGCGGCCCACGCGAAACCCCCCCACAGCGGGGGCCCGCCCATGCCCCACTTTGTGGGCGACCCCAAAGG